>NZ_JBIWLG010000001.1:685001-2079542 GCF_044766085.1 Streptomyces sp. NPDC102360
CCCGGGGGTTGGGCGGCGGGGTTGGACCCGCCCCGGGGGAAAGGGGGGGGCCCCGGGCGACCGCTTGGCGGCCCCCCTCCGGGGGGGCCCGGCCCCGGGGGGGGGCGGGCACCCCTCGTACGTCCAGCAGTCGTGCGCCGTCAGACGACGGCGATCGACCGGCCCGCCCACTCCGGCGCGGGCTCCGTCAGTTCGGTGAAGCGGTCGCGGACCGCGGCCGGGAACTCGGCCGCCTTCCCCGCCTCCTGGTCGACGTGGATCGCGAGCAGCTCGGTGGTCGCCACCGGGTCCGCGTCCGCGGCGGGCTCGCCCGCCTCTTCGTCCACCACGAACATCTCGTGCGTGAAGCGCGCCTTCTTCGACGCCGCACCCAACACCCGCGTACGGATGGCGAGATGGGCGCCCTCGGGCACGTCACGCAGATAGCGGATGTGCGACTCGACCGTGTAGAGCGAGCAGTGGGTGGACTCCCGGTACGTGGAGTCCAGGCCCGTCTCGATCATCATGGCGTCGGTGGCGTGACCGAAGGCGAGCACGTAGAACGCCTCGCTCATATGGCCGTTGTAGTCGATCCACTCGGGGCGGACCGTGCGGTGCAGGAGGGGGAGCTTTATCATCGCAGGTCAGCCTACATTCCGGCCGAGCCGGCCCGTCGCGCGCAGCACGTCGATGACGCCCTGGTCGCGCTCGGCGACGAGTTCGGCGATGGAACGGCCGTCGGCGGCGACGTCGCAGCCCGCGACCACGGAGTCGTACAGCTGCTTGTCGAGCTCCGGGGCCTCGAGGCGCGTCCACGGCGACTTCAGGGACGGGCCGAAGTGGTCGAGCATGTGCGCCATGCCGCCCTCGCCGCCCGCGAGCGCGAACGTCAGCATCGGGCCCATGAACGCCCAGCGCAGACCGGGGCCCTCGGTGATCGAGTCGTCGATCTCCTTCACCGTCGCCTCACCGTTGGCGACCATGTGCAGCGCCTCGCGCCACAGGGCCTCCTGGAGGCGGTTGGCGATGAAGCCCGGCACCTCGCGGTCCATGGTGATGACCGACTTGCCCGCGACCTCGTAGAAGCGGGAGGCCCACGCGGTGGCGTCGGCATCGGTCTTCTCGCCGCCGACGACCTCGACGAGCGGGATCAGGTACGGCGGGTTGAACGGGTGGCCGACGACCAGGCGCGCGGGGGTCGCGGCGGTGGTCTGCATGTCGGTCATCGGGTAGCCGGAGGTCGACGAGGCGATGACGACGCCGGCGGGGGCGGCCGCGTCCAGGCGGGACAGCAGGTCGCGCTTGAGGTCGAGGTCCTCCGGGGCGCTCTCCTGCACGAACTCGGCGTCGGCGACGGCCTCTTCGAGGGTCGGGGCGACGGTGAGCCGGTCGCGCGAGGCGCCGTCGGCGAGGCCCATCTCGGTCAGGGCGGGCCAGGCGGCGTCGACCAGGCGGCGCAGCTTCTGCTCGGCGTCGGGGGCGGGGTCCCAGGCCTGCACGTCGTAGCCGCGGGCGAGGAAGTGGGCGACCCAGCCGCCGCCGATGACGCCGGCTCCGACGCAGGCGACCCGGCGGACGTCCTCGGGAGCGGTGAGGGGGGAGGTCATGAGGGTGGTGTTGCCTTCCGGTGGTGCGGGTGCGGGTGCGGGGTTCGGTGCGTGGGGGTCAGGAACGCGGCTTGAGGCCGAGCAGCGCACGGGCCTCGTCCGGCGTCGCGACGCGCGAGCCGAGGGACTCCGTGATGGTCACGGCGCGCTCGACGAGCTGAGCGTTCGTCGCCTTGTTGCCCTTGCCGAGGTAGAGGTTGTCCTCCAGGCCGACGCGGGCGTGCCCGCCGAGCAGGATCGACTGCGCCACCCACGGCATCTGCATGCGGCCGAGCGCGAAGCTCGCGAACTGGGCGCCCTCCGGCAGCATGTTGACCATCGACTGCAGGACGCCCGGGTCGGCCGGGGCGCCCCACGGGATGCCCATGCACAGCTGGAACACGGTCGGGTCGTCGAGCAGACCTTCGGCGAGGAGCTGCTTGGCGAACCACAGCTGGCCGGTGTCGAAGATCTCCAACTCGGGCCGCACGCCCAGCTCCTGGATGCGCTTGGCGCCCTGGCGCAGCATGTCGGGCGTCGACACGTACAGGTTCGAGCCGTCGCCGAAGTTCAGCGAGCCGCAGTCGAGCGTGCAGATGTCGGGGAGCAGCTCCTCGACGTGCGGCAGCCGGTCGAGGCCGCTGACGAGGTCGGTTCCGGGCAGGTGGGTGAGCGGCTCGTCGGGGTCGATGACCAGGTCGCCGCCCATGCCGGCGGTCAGGTTGATGACGACGTCGGTGCCGGTCTCCTTGATCCGCTCGACGACCTCGCGGTACAGCTTCGTGTCCCGCGAGGGGTCGCCGGTCTCGGGGTCCCGTACGTGGATGTGTACGACGGCGGCACCCGCGTCGGCCGCCTCGACGGCGTTCTTGGCGATCTGCTCCGGCGTGACGGGCACGTGCGGACTCCGCCGCACGGTGTCGCCGGCACCGGTGAGCGCGGCGGTGATGATGACGTTCTCTGTGGGCATGGGGGGACCTCTCAGGTGTGTGTCCGCCTGCGGCGGGTGTGCAAATCAAGCCCCTGCGGCGTTTGAGCAGCGGGGTCCGGGGCGGAGCCCCGTGTCGTGCGGCTATTCGGCCGCGATGGTTCCGTCGACGTAGCTGAGCAGCGCGGCATGCATCGCATCGGCGGCCGACCCGAACGACTCCCGGCTCACCGAAAGCACCTGCGTAGCAAGTCCATCGATGAGCGCGGTCAGCGCATACGCGGCCGCCTCCGGCTCCACGGACGGCCGAAACACGCCCTGATCAACCCCGCGGCGCAGAACGTCCGCGACGGTCGACCGCCACTGCCGGTAGTACTCCGTGTGCAGCCGCCCCACCGTCGTGGAACGCGCCGCCTCGGCCCACAGGTCGAGCCACACCTTCCACTGACGCCGCTGCTGCTCGGTGCGCGGCGTCTGCAGCTCGATGAGCTGGCGCAGCTCCGCCGCCGCGTCGTCCGCCTCCGCGAGGTGGGCGGCGCGGCGCGCGGTGTCCTCGTCCATGCACCAGCGCACCGCGGCCTCCAGGAGGTCCGCGCGGCCGGGGAAGTGGTAGTGGATCGCGGCGGTACTGGTGGCGCAGGCGCGGGCGATGTCGGAGACCCGTACCGCGTGGAACCCGTGCTCGGCGACCAGCCGGACCGTCTCCTGGACGATCTGCAGCGGCCGCCCGCCCGCCACGGGCGCGGGCGCCCCGGCCTCGGCCTCCAGGGGCCGCGCGCCGAGCAGCCAGCCCGGATCGACGCGCGCCTCGTCGGCGATCCGTGCCAGCTCGGCCACCGTGAACCGGCGGGTGCCGCTCAGGGAGCGGGAGAGCTTCGACGGATCCATGACGATGCGGCGCGCGAACTCGCGCTGGCTGACACCGGCCGCCGTGATGACCTCACGGACGCGGGCGGCGGTGTCGGCAGGGGGTGCCTCGTTGCTGGATTCCACGAGGCACGACCCTAACCATGCGTTGAGAAGAACACAACACCGAGGCCCGCGATGTCCAGTAAATGCTGGTCATTGAGCCTCTGACTTGCTCATCAGTCACCATCGCAACACGAGAGGTGATGCCGGCGTCTACGCCGCGTTCTGGCAGGTCCTCGTGCAGGTGCTGTACGGGGTGCAGGACGTGGACCCGGTCGCCGACGACACGGCGCGCCGCCTCGGTCGCGTTGATCCTCGCCATCACCGTCGAACTCGTCATCGGGGCACCGGGGTTGGGGCACCGGATCAATGTTGCGCAGAGTTCCCGGGCCGTCCCGGACATGTACGCATTGATCCTTGTGGCCGGCTGCCTGGGCGTATTGATCAATACTGGAGCGCGGTTCGTGGAGCGCCGCGCCCTGTCCTGGCACCAGTCTGTACGGGCACGGGCTCCGGCGTGAGCCGCACACTCCGCGCCCTGCGCGCCACCGTCCTGGCCGTGGCCCTGCCCTGCCTCCTGGTCGCCATCTGGTGGTGCGCCTCCGACGGAAGTACCAGCTTCTACGCGCCGCCCCTGCGCACGATCCTGTCCCGCTTCGACGACACCTGGACGCCGGACCGGCTCCAGGACGACGTCCTGCCCAGCGCGCTGCGCCTGCTCGCCGGGTACGCGGCCGGGGGGGGCGTCGCCGACGTCGCCCTCGGCGTCGGCCCCTCGCGCCGCACCCGCGCCGTGTGCGAGCCCGCCCTCGAGTTCCTGCGCTCCTTCGCCGTACCGAAGGTGTGGACCGGCATCCGCGTCCTCGGCCTGCTCGGGGTGGTGCTCACGCTGCTGTTCCGCCTTGAGGCGGGCGAGCTGGTGTGCGTCGTCGGCCCTTCCGGCTGCGGCAGGACGACGCTTTTGAAGTGCGTGGCAGGGCTGCTGCGGCCGACCGGGGGATCGGTCGCCCTGGACGGCGCGCGGGTGACGGGCCCGCGCCCCGGGCTCGCCGTCGTCCTCCAGGAGTACGGGCGCAGCCTCTTTCCGTGGATGCGGGTCGCCGAGAACGTCGAACTCCCGCTCAGGCAGCGCGGATCGATGCCCAAGGTGGTCAGCCGCGAACGCGTCGCGGAGCCCCTCGAAGCGGTCGGCCTCGCAGGCGCCCACCACGCCTACCCGTGGGAACTCTCCGGCGGCATGCAGCAACGCGTCGCCATCGCCAGCGCGTTGGCGTACGAGCCGCAGGTACTCCTCATGGACGAGCCCTTCGCCGCCGTCGAACTCCCTGCCCGACGCGACCAGTTGACGACGCGTGCGGATGCGCGGTTCACGGCGCTCAGGAGCCGCGTCCTTGAGCTGATCCGCGAGGGCGGTGGCGCGGGCACCGCCGAGCCCAGGGACCGGGTCACGAAGCCCTACGGGTAACCGACGGTTACCCGCAAGTACCTCACGCGCTTTCCCGTTTGGGCCGCCAGATGCCTTACCGTGTGGCCGTGGACAGTCAGGGTGAGCGGGCGGTTCGGCTGCGCCTGACCGGGGCCGTGGCCCTCGCCGCAGTATCGGGAGTGGCAGGCGCGTGGGCGTACGCGCGCAGCGGGGCGTCCGCGGGCGATATCGTGCGGGACCTCGCGGTGGGCTGGGCGTACGTGGTCGCCGGCATCGTCGCCTGGCGGCGCAGGCCCGCCAACCACACCGGGCGCCTGATGGTGCTCGAAGGCATCACCTGGTTCTTCGGCAACCTCCAGGGCACCGCGGTACCCGCGCTCTTCGCCTTCGGCGCCTGGTGGGAGGCGCTGAACATGGCGATCCTGCTGCACCTCATCCTGTCGTTCCCCGAAGGGCGCCTCACCACCGTTCTCACGCGCCGCCTGGTCCAGGTCGCGTACGGGCTCGTCGCCGTCGGCGGATTCGTGCGCACGCTCCTGTTCGACCCGGCGGCCCAGGCCGGGGCGACGTATCTGGACTGCCGCGCGTGCGGCCCGAACCTGCTGCACGTGCCCGCCTGGGACGGTCTCTTCGGCCCGTTCGACGCCGCGTATCACGCGGCGGGCTGGGGGCTCTCGGTCGTCGCCGCCGTCGCGATCGTGCTGCGCTGGCGCAACGCGTCCGCGGCGCGCAGGCGCGCCCTGTTGCCCGCCTGGATCGGCATCGGCGTCGCCACGGTGTTCCTCATGTGGGACATGCTCTTCTACGTAGTGCCGTGGTTCGGCGGAGTCGGTTCGGTGCCCGAACAGGCTGTCTACTTGTTGTCCGACCTCGCCCAGGTCGCCGTCCCCTTCGCCTTCCTCGCGGGACTGCTGCGCATGCGTCTGCAGCGCGCCGAGGTCAGCGGGCTCGTCATCGACATCGGTACCGACTCCGACCCGGCGCGGCTGCGCGAGGCACTGGTGCGCGTCCTCGGCGACCCGACCCTGCGGCTCGGCCTGTGGGACGAGCGGCGCGGCGGGTACGTCGAAGGGGCGGGCCGCGAGATCGGCGAGGACGGGCGGCCGGGCCGCACCCCGGTGGCAGCCGCCGACGGCCGCCCGCTCGCCCTGCTCCACCACGACCCCGCGCTCGACGAGGACCCCGAACTCCTGCAGTCGGTGGCGGCCGCCCTGCGCCTGGCCCTGGAGAACGTCTGGCTGCGCACGCGCGCGAAGGACGTCGCCACCCGCATCGTGGCGGCCGCCGACGCCGAGCGCGGCCGCCTGGAGCGCGATCTGCACGACGGCGCGCAGACCCGCCTCGTCTTCGCCCTGATGTCCGTACGCCGCGTGCAGAAGGGCCTCGCGGACCACCCGGACGCGGGGCTGCGCGAGGCCGCAGACGATGCCGAGGCCGGTGTGCGGCACGCCATCGAGGAACTGCGCGGCATCGCCCACGGCATCCATCCCGCCGTCCTCACCCGCGAGGGCCTCGCCGCCGCCCTGAGCGAGCTGGCCGAGGAGGCCACCGTGCCGGTCGTCGTCGCGGCCGAGTCCCGCCGCTACGACCCGCTCGTCGAGTCCACCGCGTACTTCACCGTCTGCGAGGCCCTCTCCAACGCGGCCAAGCACGCGGAGGCCCGGGCCGTCAGCGTCTCCGCCCGGCACCACGACGGGAGGCTCGTGGTGGAGACCGTGGACGACGGCGTCGGCGGCGTCGATCTCGCGCGCGGCACCGGCCTGCGCGGCCTCGCCGACCGGCTCGCCGCCGTCGACGGCGTACTGCACATCCACAGCCCCGCAGGGGGCGGAACCAGAATCAGGGCGGAGCTTCCGTGCGGGTGATCGTCGCCGAGGACTCGGCACTCCTTCGGCTGGGGATCGTACGACTGCTGACCGACGAGGGCATCGAGGTGGCCGCCGAGTGCGGTGACACCGCCCCGCTGCTCGCCCTGGTCGCCGAGCACACTCCGGACGCCGTGCTGCTCGACATCCGTATGCCGCCCACCCATACCGACGAGGGCCTGGTCGCGGCGGCGGCCGTGCGCGCGGCACACCCCGACACCGGCGTGCTGCTGCTGTCGCAGTACGTGGAGACGACCGCGAGCGTCCGCGCGCTCGCCCAGCGGCCCGAGGGGTTCGGCTACCTGCTCAAGGAGCGCGTCGCCGACGCCGAGGAGCTGAGCGGGGCGCTGAAGCGCGTGGCCGCGGGGGAGACCGTCGTCGATCCGCTGGTGGTGGCCCGCCTCATGGACGCGCCGCGTCCGCGGGGGCCGCTCGACGAGCTCACGGGCCGCGAGCGCGACGTGCTCGCGCTGATGGCCGAGGGGCGCTCCAACGAGGCCATCGCCAACAAGCTGGTCATCGGCGGCAAGACGGTCGAGACCCACGTCCGCAACGTCTTCGCCAAGCTGAGCCTGGAGTCGGACCCCACCGAGCACCGCCGCGTGATGGCGGTGCTGCGCTTCCTGCGCGGCTGACCCCGCGCCCGCCACCCGTGGGTGGAAGAGATTCCGGCTACCCGCTCCGTCGGACGACGCGCTACCCCCGTAGCCCCCGTACTTCCCCCGTACGTCGTCCGCGGAGCGGTGCCGGACCTCCACAGTAGGCGGGCCGACCGGCCAGGACATCAGGGCCAGCCCTGAGATCCGGAAGTGACCCAGGGCACATACCGTCTGGTCGGGTCCGGGCGTAGAGTCCCCCCAGGATGGCAAAACTAGCGGCGCTAATTAACCGCTGCGGCGCCCTCCCGACCTGGTCCACCGCCGCACCAGCAGTCAGTAGTACGGAACGGAGCGCTACCCGATGGCCACTCTCTCGCTCGCCGCGATCCTCGCCGACAACGCCCGCCGGCACCCCGACAAGACAGCCCTCGTCGCGGGCGAACTGCGCAGCACCTTCGCCGAGCTGTGGCTCCAGGTCCGCAAGCAGGCCGCCGCCCTCGCCGGCCTCGGCGTCCGCCCCGGCGACAAGATCGCCCTCATGGCGCCCAACACCGCCGAGTTCCCGCACGCCTACTACGCGGCCATCGCGGCCGGCGCCGCCGTCGTCCCCGTCCATCTGCTCCTGTCGGCGCCCGAGGTCGAGCACGTACTCAAGGACAGCGGCGCGACGCTCCTGCTGTGCCACCCGGCGCAGGCCAAGACGGGCGAGGCGGCCGCCGACGCCGTCGGTATCCGCACCGTCGCCCTCGGGGCCGACGGCGAGCTGGAGAAGCTCACGCACGACGCCGAGCCCATCGCCACGTACGCCACCCGCGACGCCGACGACCCGGCCGTCGTCTTCTACACGAGCGGCACCACAGGCGTCCCCAAGGGCGCCGTGCTCAGCCACTTCAACCTCGTGATGAACGCGACCGTGGAGGCCTTCGACTGCAACGAGCACAGCCCCGACGACATCGTCCTCGGCGCCCTGCCCCTCTTCCACGCCTTCGGCCAGACCGCCTCCATGCACGCCACCTGGCGGGCCGGCAAGACGCTCGTCCTCATGCCGCGCTTCGACGCCGTCAAGGCCGTCGAGCTGATGGTCCGCGAGCACGTCACCGTCTTCCAGGGCGTGCCCACCATGTACGTGCATCTGCTCACGGCGGCCGAACAGGCGGACACGCTCCCGAAGTTGCGCGTCGCGGTCTCCGGTGGCGCCTCGCTGCCGGTCGCGATCCTCGAACGCTTCGAGCAGCTCTTCGGCGCCCCCGTCCACGAGGGCTACGGGCTCAGTGAGACCTCGCCCGTCGCGGCCGTCAACCAGCCCTGGTACGGCGCGAAGGCGGGCACCATCGGCCACTCCATCTGGGGCGTCGACGTCGAGGTCGCCCGCGCCGAACTCGACGACCGCATCGAACTCCTTCCCACCGGCGAACTCGGCGAGATCGTCGTCCGTGGCCACTGCGTTTTCTCCGGCTACCTCGGCCGCCCCGAACAGACCGCGGAGGCACTCGTCGACGGCTGGTTCCGCACCGGCGACCTCGGCACCAAGGACGAGGAGGGCTACCTGCGGATCGTCGACCGCAAGAAGGACGTCATCATCCGCGGCGGCTACAACGTCTACCCGCGCGAGGTCGAGGAGGTGCTGATGCGCCACCCCGGCATCGACCACGTCGCCGTCATCGGCCTGCCCGACGAGGTGCACGGCGAGGAGGTCTGCGCGGTCGTCGTCCTCAAGCCGGACGCCACGCTCGACACCGCCGAACTCACCACGTGGTCCAAGGAGAACCTGGGCAAGCACAAGTACCCCCGCCGCGTGGAGTTCACCGACCAGCTGCCGCTCGGCCCGAGCATGAAGGTCCTTAAGCGCGAGCTGCGGGAGACGTACACGGGCTGAGGACGGCGCACCTTCGGCCGGTGGACGGTCAGAGGACCCTGCGAAGCGCGATCGCCGCGGCCGTCAGGACGATGCTGTCCCATGACGGCCGACCGGCCAGCCGGAGCAGGGCGGCGGCGGTCAGGAAGTCGAGCAGCACGGCCAGGGCCTGTCGCACGATGCGCGTCAGGCGCCAGGCCGCTGCTGCGGCGAAGAGGCCGAACACGCCTACGAGGGCGGCCGCCCGCGACAGCCACTCGCTCATGTCGGCCGTCCCTCGGCGCCGGGCGCGGGCGCCGTGCGGCCCTGCTCGATCTCGGCCCGCTCCTGGGCGATCTCGCGTCCGAGGAAGTAGTTCAGCGCGGTCCGGATGGCCGCGATGGCCGCCAGCTGGCCGATCTCGGCGAAACTCGGTGCGACCGCTGTGCGCAGCACGTCACTGGCGAGCTGGAACTCCAGGCCCAGGACGAGGAAGCGCCCCATACCGAGTCTGATCCGGCCGAACTCCGCCACCTCGCGGTGCCTGCGCACACCGGCCCGGACGAACCGTGCGAACGCCCAGACGGCGCCGATGAAGATGATGAGCGCGCCCGCGGTCTCGACCAGCCTGATCAGCAGATTGATCAGATCGTGCACGGTCGACTCGGGCAGCGTTTCCGCCAGCGGGGCCATGGAGGGAGGCTCGTCCTCGAACGGGCGGTGCGCAAGGACCAGTTCGCGCCGCCCGGTGGGCCGGGGCCCGGTGAAACGTAATCCGTATCAGCATGTGGTGCCCCTGACGCCCGGCAGGTAGTTGCGTCTAGCATCTGTCCTCGCCATGCACGACATATTCGGGATCACACCCTGGGAGTTCTCCGCCCTGGCCGCCGCGGCCATGGTGGTGGGGTTCTCCAAGACGGCCGTCAGCGGCGCCAATACGGTCAGCCTCGCGGTCTTCGCCGCGATCCTGCCCGCGCGCGCCTCCACCGGAGTGCTGCTCCCCATCCTGATCTGCGGCGACATCCTCGCCGTGCTCACCTATAGGCGGCACGCCCACTGGCCCACCCTGTGGCGCCTGTTCCCCGCCGTCGGCGCGGGCGTGGTCCTCGGCACCGTCTTCCTCGGCTTCGCGGGGGACGGGGCGGTACGGATGTCGATCGGCGTGATCCTGCTCGTCATGGCGGGGGTGACCGTCTGGCGCCGCAAACAGGCAGCCGCGGCCGCTGCCGCCGCTGAGCCGACGCCGACCCGCGCGGCCCGCGTCAAGGCGGGCTCGTACGGGGTGCTCGGCGGCTTCACCACCATGGTGGCCAACGCGGGCGGCCCCGTGATGTCCATGTACCTGCTGTCGGCGGGCTTCAAGAAGCTCGGCTTCCTCGGCACCTCCGCGTGGTTCTTCCTCATCGTGAACTCCGCGAAGGTGCCGTTCAGCGTGGGCCTCGGCCTCATCGACGGCCGCTCGCTGCTCCTGGACGCCGCGCTCGCCGCCTTCGTCGTGCCGGGCGCGGTGATCGGCAGAGCCTGCGTGAACCGGATCAACCAACGCCTCTTCGAGCAACTGGTCATCGCGGCGACGGTGCTTGGCGGCCTCCAGCTCTTGCTGAACTGAGGGCCGCCGGCGGTTCGGGCATGGGGACCGGGCCAGTGGTGAATGCCGGTCCGCATGGGGGTTAGCCGGTCCTACATGGGGGTCCTACATGGACATGGGGGCCAGTCGGTCCTACATGGGAACCAGCGCCCGCTCAGAGCCCGACTGACTGGTCAGCCCCTGCGCCATGTCCTCGGCGAGCAGCCGCTTCGCGATCGAGTCGACCGCGATGCGCAGCTCCCCGTCCGCGGGGCGGCCGACGTCGGCCTCGACCTTCTCGCTCAGCCAGTCGCCCCAGGCGCTGTTGATGACCTCCGACTCCCGGTGCCCCGCTTCGGTGTGCGAGAAGAACGCGCCCGTACGCGTCAGATAGCCCTCGTCGACCATCCGCTGGAACACCGGCACCAGCACCTCCGGCGGCACCCTGCGGCGCGCCGCGATCATCCCGAGGGTCGCGTGCCCGACCATCCGCGTGAAGAAGTCCACCTGCATCACGGCCCACGCACCCGCGATATCGAGCCGGGTCTCGGATTTCTCCAGGATCTGCCGCGCGGTGTTGAGGTTCGTCTCCTTCACCAGGTTCGCCACGGCCCGCTGGAGCACATGCGAGGAATCGCCGGTCGAGGGCTGCGCGAAGCCCTCGCCCATGTCGGCGGAGCCCGCGCGCGCGGTGTCACGCAATTCCACCTGCTTGAGGAACAGCGCCACCAGGAACCCGATGACCGCCACCGGCACCGTGCACAGGAACACCGTGTGCAGCGAGTCCGCGTACCCGTTGACGATCGGCTCGCGCGCCGCTTCGGGCAGGCTGTGCAGGCCCTGCGGGCTCTGCGCCGCCTTGGCGAGCGCTTCCGGAGCGATCCTCGTCCCGGCGCGCGCCGCCTCCGCCACGCCCTGCTTCAGGTTCGGCTCCAGGCTGTTGGCGTAGATCGTGCCGAACACGGCGGTGCCGAACGAGCTGCCCAGCGTGCGGAAGAACGTGACACCGGAGGTCGCCGTGCCCAACTCCGCGTACTCGACGGTGTTCTGGACGGCAATGGTCAACACCTGCATGCACAGACCAATGCCTAGACCAAGGACAAACATGTACACGGACTCAAGCCACGCACCGGTCGAACTGTCCATCAGGGACAGCAGATACAGGCCCAGCGCCATCACCAGGGCGCCCACGATCGGGAAGATCCGATACTGACCGGTCTTGCTGACAACATTGCCGGAGAAGATGGACGCGATCAACAGACCGATCACCATGGGCAGGGTGCGTACACCCGAGATGGTGGCCGAGTCGCCGTCCACGTACTGCAAATACGTCGGCAGGAACGTCATCGCGCCGAGCATCGCGAATCCCACGATGAAGCTGAGGATCGAGCAGACCGTGAACACCGGGTTGCGGAACAGATGCATCGGCAGCATCGGTTCCTTGGCCCGCATCTCCACCCAGCAGAACAGCCCGAGCGCGACGAGGCCGCCGACGAACAGGCCGATGATGACGCTCGACCCCCACGCGTACTCGTTGCCGCCCCAACTGGTCGCGAGAATCAGGGCGCTCGCCCCGACCGCGACGAGCGCGATGCCGAGATAGTCGATGATCGGCTTGGCCGCCGACTTCACCACCGGGATCGTCCGGGCCGCGGCGATGACGACGACGATCGCGATCGGTACGTTGACGTAGAACGCCCACCGCCACGTCAGGTGATCCGTGAACACACCGCCGAGCAGCGGCCCGATGACGGTCGAGACACCGAACACGGCGCCGATCGCACCCTGATACTTCCCGCGCTCGCGCAGCGGAATGACGTCCGCGATGAGTGCCATCGCCGTCACCATCAGCCCGCCGGCGCCGATGCCCTGCAGCGCCCGCCAGGCGATGAGCAGTGACATGTTCGTGGACAGGCCGCACAGGAACGAACCGGTGATGAAGATGATCGCCGAGAGCTGGAAGACGATCTTGCGCCCGAACATGTCGCCGAACTTGCCGACGAGGACCGTGGCCACGGTCTCCGCGAGCAGATAGGCCGTCACGACCCATGACATGTGCGCGGCGCCGCCCAGGTCCGAGACGATCGTCGGCAGCGCCGTGCCGACGATCGTCTGGTCCAGCGCGGCCAACAGCATGCCGAGCATGATCGTCCCGAAGACGACATTGCGGCGCCGTCTGTCGAGAACCGGTGGAGCCGCCTCGGCGGCCGGCGGCGGGGCTGCTTCTTCGGTGGTCATCACTCCCGCAGCGTCACATCGGGGCCCGGGCGGCGCATGCGGGTGGGGGCCGGACCGGTGACGTGCGCCGGCCGCGGTGGAGGGGGAGGTGCGTGCGCTGGGCGGAGCGGGGGCGTGCGTGGCCGGGGGTCGGGGGTGGGTGCCGGTGCCGTGGACCGGGGTGGGCGTGTGTGCCCTGCCGCGGGTCGGGCGGGTGGCAAGGTGCTTGCGCCCTGGTGTCGCCGTGGGCGTGCGCGCCTGTGCGGGGGCGTGCACGTACTGGGAGCCGCGTCAGGTGAGGCGTGGTGCGACGGTGGCGGCATCCACGGGTTCCCCGCTGCGCTCCACCTCGTCGGCTAGCCCCTGCGCCCACCGCACCAACGTCGCCGTGTCTAGCCCCGCCGGCGCGACGCCCTGCCATGCCGCGATGCCCTCCGCGCCCCGCCGCAGCAACCGGGCGCCCCCGGTTGCGTTGCCGCGCGCCGCGTGCGTCAGTCCCACCGCGGTCTGCGCGAGGGCCCGCCACAGCCCGCGCTCACCCTCCGGCCCGGACTTCCACGCGTCCTCGAAGACCTCGTGCGCATGGAACGGCCGCCCCGAGTCGAGCAGCGCCTGCGCCTCCGCGACGCTCTGCGCGGCCGTCCGCACGACCCCTTCCGGCTGCCGGTCGACGCCGGTGCTGCCATAGGGGAGCGGCCGACCGAGCCCGTCCCGGGGCCGGGCATTGCGTGCCCGCCCCTCCTGGTCACGGTCCCGTCCACCGTCGCGCGAAGTACTCATGCCCCGATTCTCGCGCAGCCTCCCGCGAGCCCGCAGATCCGGTTTCAAACCACCCCTGAGCTTGGGGTATTGTTCCTCTTGTCGCCGCCGACGGGACGGAAAACACCGGGCCGAAGGCAGTGGACATCGGGACGTGGCGCAGCTTGGTAGCGCACTTGACTGGGGGTCAAGGGGTCGCAGGTTCAAATCCTGTCGTCCCGACGGTTTTGCGGCATGAAGTCGCAGGTCACAAGCCGGTTCGAGGAAATCTCGAACCGGCTTGTTTTATTTGACCGTTGGGAGCGGATCGTGCTCCCTGGGCCGGTTCGATTCGAACGGCGTGACACCGGATCGCGCCGGGAGCCGGTCGTTTGTGCAGGCTGTCGTGGTGGCGCGGGTAAGTCTGCTGTTCGAGTGACAACTTGTCTGCGGCGTAAGTGCGCAACTGTTGCGTGTGGGGTGCGGGTGACGTCATGGGGCGTTTGAGGCGCCTCGATGGGCTCGTGGAGCTGCCGCCACTCTGGCGAATTGCCGCTGTTGTCGCAGTTGCCCTTCTTGGTGTGTGTGGTCAAGGGGTCGTTTTGCTCCCCGGCTGCTCCCGGAGTGCTCCCCGTGTTCGGTTCTCCTGTCCGAACCGGGTGGGGCTGGTGGGGTGTGTGGTTCACCAGTGTGTGGGGATGCCAGGTATGGGGTCGCAGTTGGAGTTCAGGTAGTCGGTGAGGCTCTGTCCGGCGGTGGTCAGGTGGCGGATGCTGGGGTGGAGGTGGTGGAGCGCCTGGGTCACCCGGTTTTGAGCGGAAGCTGCAGGTACGACGCCCGGTCGCCGCCCGTGTGGATGAGGTGTCGGCCGCTGTTGGCCGGCGCGTACTCGCGGATTCCGGGCATCATCGTGCCGAGGAGCGAGCGGCCGCTGACGATGAAGCGGAGCTGTTCGCCCGGGTGGAAGGTGAGCCCGACCGGCAGCAGGTCGATCTCGACGTCGACGACCTCGCCGGGGGAGAGCTTCTCGACCCGGTCGAAGGCGTGGGCAGGGACGTCGTCCGTGGCCAGGGTCTTGTCCAGGTGGCGCATCGAGACGCGCAGACGGCCGTCGGAGCCCTTGTAGCGCAGGATCGAGGCACCCCGCTCGGTGACGTCCTGGACCAGCGCGCCCTGGTTGAGCACGGTGAACGCCTGCAGTGGTGTGCCGTGGGCGTCGAGCTTCTGGACGAGGACGAACAGGTCCATGTCGTCCGAGCCGTCCGCCTCGACCCACAGGTGGGCCTTGGGGTAACCGACCAGCGTGGTCTCCTCGTCGAAGCGCGCCACGAACGACACCGTGTCGGGGTTGGACGAGATGGCGTACCCCACCTCTGCTTCAACGTCGGGCGTCGCCGTTCCAAGGGTCCGGGTGCGTCCGTCGAGGTAGTACTTCGTCGACGTGACGTCAGTCGGCGGGAACTGGTCCGCCGGGACGTTGACCCGGTCGCCGCCCCGGAGGTCGAGGAGGGAGTAGCGCACGCGGGGCGTGTTCTCCCAGCCGTTGTCCTCGCCCTTGAGGGCGTGGTCGAAGAAGCGGCGCAGGTCCTCGACGTTGGCCTCGTCGTAGTAGTCGGGCCATTCCTGGCTGTTGTGGACGCGCAGCCACTTGTCCTCGGATGCCATCCGGCGCCAGGCGCGGAACGTACCCGCGGTGTGCAGGGTGTTGGAGTAGCTGGCGACGACGTACGCGGGCACATTGATGTTCTCGAACCGCGGGATCTTGTTCTCCCACAGCTCGTCCATCAGCGGGTGGTGCTCGGCCTCGGTGAGGATGTCCTCCTTCTGGCCTTTGCCGAAGAAGCTGTTGTCCTGGAGTTGGCGGGCGAAGCCGGTGTCGGGCATACCGCCGCGCATCACCAGGTCGCGGTAGACGTCGCTGACGCCCTCCCACGGGTTGATCGCCGCCAGGTGCGGCGGCTGCTCGGCCGCGGTGAACCACTGGGAGACCGCGAGGTACGAGGTGCCGCTCATGGCGACCTTGCCGGTGCACCAGTCCTGGACGCCCAGCCACTCCACGAGGTCGTAGCAGTCCCGGCCCTCCTGGCGGTCCCAAATGACGCTGTCGCCCTCGGAGTTGGCCACGCCCCGGATGTCCGGGTTGCAGATCGCGTAGCCCTGCGCGCACCAGTAGGCGGGGTCCGGGCCTTCGAACTTCTCGAGGCCGGACACGATGCCGTTGTCGAGGCCGACCATCCCGAAGATGCCCATCACGCTGGCGGATGAGCCCTGGCCCTTGCCGTACGGGCTCCACGCCACGATGACCGGGACCTGCTCCGCACCGGCGGGGCGGAAGATGTCGACGTGGATCGTGACGCCGTCGCGCAGGGTGACCGGTACGTCCTTGTCGAGCACGATGTCGACGGGGAGCGGCTTGAACGGCGGCGCGATCTGGAAACCGGCCTCCAGCGTCCGCGTCCCGGGCTCGAAGTCGCTCAGAATCCCGTAACGGGCGCCCGGCTCCAGCGGCTGGGACGGCATGAATACCTTCTGGGCATCGCTCATCGTGAACTCCTCGCGTCTTCCGTCGAGCAACGGACTCTGCCGACATTTCGAGGGTAGATCCGCGACGAGAAAAACTCAACGCCGTTGAGTTCTGTGGCGTGAGGGTAATTTTGGACTATGAGCGCGCATACGAGTCCCGCCCCGGCACCCCGTCGCGGACGCCGTCCGGGAACGAACACGACCCGACAGGCGATCCTCACCGCGGCCCGCGCCCGCTTCGCGGCTGATGGCTTCACCAAGACCACGATCCGGCGGGTGGCGGCCGACGCCGGGGTGGACGCGTCCCTGGTGATGCAGTTCTTCCGGTCGAAGGGTGAGCTGTTCGCTGCTGTCATGGCCGTTCCCGCAGAGGCGTTGACGCGCTTCAGCGCCGCGTTCGAGGGGGCGGACGACGGCCTCGGTGAGCGGGTCGTCCGAGCCTTCCTCGACGTGTGGGAGGTGGACGCCCGGACGTCGGAGCCGCTCATGGCGATGCTCCGGGGCGCCATCGTCAACGATCAGGTGAACGAGCAGCTGCGCGAGTTCCTCCAGGATCGGCTGCTCGTCGCCGCGATCGCTTCGCGCGACGCCGACGCCGACGCCGACGACGCGATGCTCCGCGCGGGGGTCGTGTCGTCGATGCTCGTCGGCCTTGTCGTAGGGCGGGGCATCGTCGGTGTCCCCACGCTCATCGGGGCGGAGCGTGAGAAGCTGATCATGCTCGTCGGGCCTGCCGTGCAGAGCGTGCTGGTCCCGGCGCCTCCCACCACCGACGACAAGGGGGCGGACCGCCCATGACGGCAATCGACGGCCGCATCTACGTGGAAGGGCACCGTGCCGCGTGCCCGCCCGACCTGGAGGACGCCGCCGACGATCTGGAGCGCTCGGGCGGCGTGGCCTGGATCGGTCTGATGGACCCCGGCCCGGACGAGCTCGCTGCCGCGGCGGCCCGGTTTGGTCTGCACCCCCTGGCCGTCGAGGACGCCCACAAGGGGCATCAACGCGCGAAGCTCGAGCGCTACGGCGACACCATGTTCGTCGTGCTGCGCCCTGCCTCCTACGACGACCGCCGTGAGTGCGTCGACTTCGGTGAGGTGCACCTGTTCGTCGGGCCGCAGTTCGTCATCACCGTCCGGCACAGCGCCGTGCCGGACCTGTCGGCGGCCCGTGACGCCCTCGAGGCGGAGCCACAGTTCCTCGGGCTGGGGCCCGAGGCCATGCTCACCGCGTTCCTCGACGTCATCGTCGACGGCTACGCGCCCGTCGTCGCCGGGCTGATGAACGATATCGACGAGGTGGAGGACAGCCTGTTCGGCGAGGGGAACGCGGATCCCGCGCTCTCGGAGCGGATCTATCGGCTTCTCGCCCAGGTCATCGCCCTGCAGCGGGCGATCGGACCGCTCCCGGACATGGTGCGGGGACTTCTTCGCGGCGCCGATCGTTACGGCACGGGGGACGAGGTGCAGAACCGGCTGCGCAACGTGCTCGACCACACGATCCGGGTGACGGAACGCGTCGACGGTGCCAGGTCCCTGCTGGAGAACGCGCTGACCGTCCACTCCACGTTGGTGACGATGGATCAGAACGAGGCCATGCGCCGCATGTCCAGCGCGAGCCTCGCCCAGGGTGAGGAGAGCCGCCGCCTCGCGGAGGAGACCATCGAGCAGGGCGAGCAGGTCAAGAAGATCTCGTCGTGGGCGGCGATCCTGTTCACTCCGACCCTGATCGCCTCCATCTATGGCATGAACTTCGACCACATGCCGGAGCTGCACTGGACATGGGGATACCCGCTCGCCGTCGCGCTGATGATCGGCTTCGGTGTGGGCCTCTGGGGTGTTTTCAAGTGGCGCCGTTGGCTGTGACCGGCCGGGCCGGCTGGGGGTGAGTCGGGCACTCAGGTGCGGGCGGCGTCCCGAGGGTCGGGCGTGCGGAGGTAGGCGACAGCCATGTCGCTGAGGTCGTCCGCGTACCGGCGCATCGCCGTGGCACCGGTCGCCGGGTCCGGGCGTACGGAGTTGTGGAAGCAGGCGCCGAGGAGGGCGCGGGCCGCGGTGTCCAACGCTGCCTGCGGGTCGGGGCGGCGGATCTCGTCCGTATAGGGAGCTGCCGCGTCGAGCAGGAGCCGGTGGACCTTGGTGATGGTGCGGGCGCCGCGGTCCGAGGGCCTGGCTCCTCGTGTGCGCAGCAGCTCGGGGAAGAGGGTGTTGCTGTCGCTGAATGACTGCAACAGGGCGTGCGCGTAGGCGTCCATGACGCCGGAAAGTGACGGCTCGGCCTTGCGCAGCTGCTCCGCCACGAACTCCTCGCGTCGGTCCAGCATCCGCTCGGTGAGGGCGCTTATCAGCTGCTCTTTGTCCTCGAAGCGGCGGTAGATCGTGCCGACCGAGACACCGGCGCGCTCCGCGACACCGGTCATCGTCAGCTCCTCCAGTCCGGCCGAGGAGGCGATTTCCTCGGCCGCGCGCAGTACACGGGCGAGTGTCGCAGCGCTGCGCGCCTGCTGGGGCTCCTTGTAGGGCGCCGGGCTGTCGTGCTGGTCGGTCATGCTCCGCATCGTATCGGCGGGCTCCGGCGGGAGGGGGTTGACAAGTGAAGGGGCTCCCTGCGTAACCTCGCAATGCGAATGTGAATGTACATTCGCATGATATCGGAGGTTCGACCATGACCGACAAGCAGACTTCCCCGGCTGTGACCGTGACGCTCGAGTCGGGGCCCACCGGCTCCGGCGGCATCGACGACTTCGAGCTGTTCTACGCACGCCGTGCCCTGGACCGCTTCAGGACGCGACTGGGCCGCCAGGGTCTGCTCGATCTGTTGGCCGCGGACATCGAGGAGGGCAACGCCTTCCTGCGGGAGTGCGCGCGCACCTCCGACGGCGAGTTCAATGCGGGCACGACCGTGCTTCAGGCGCGTGGGCTGACCTCGGCCGAGTTCCTCTCGTGGATGGATGCCGCCTTCGCGGGCGACGACTCCCGCCCGCTTCTGGCGGCGCACCCCGAGCACTATGTGATGGGCACCGACGGCATCGGGGCGCGTGTGGTGGAGAACATCGGCCCCCATGTCTGCTCCTTCTACATGGGCGGATGGGGCACGGCCGCGATGGCCTGGGCCGAGGACGCCGCCGAACGCCTTCCCGAGTCGGAGTTTCCGCGGAAGATGTCCTCGAACCTCTTCCTGGAGGACGGCACCGTCGTCGGGCGGGCGTTGATCCAGTTCGGCGACACCGCAGACGGGTTCACCGCGAACCTGACGGTCTACTTCCCCACGTCCTGCCCGAAGGACGTCCTGGATCACCACCTGCGGCACTACGCCGTCGAGTTCAGGAACTGGATCGCCGCCGCGGCGGAAGCCCGCGCCTGAGGTCCGCTGCCGAACGGCACATGAGTCGCTCCGGCAAGGTCGCGCCGCCTGCTGCGCGACGTCGCAGAGATCCGGGCGGTCGGCGACGTCACCACGCTCGCCGACTCATCCGTCATGGACCTCGTCCAGGCGGAGCCGCCCTCGGTGTTCAGCGACGACTGACCAACGTCGTCCGAGCGAGAGGAACCGGAGTCGCTAGTCGGCGCACGCGGCGGCGAGAGCCTTGCGGGTACGGACGGGTTCGTACGCCGGCGAGGCGATGGAGAGGACCACGAGCGCGGTGCGGGCCAGGTGGGTCGCCAGCGCACGGGAGGCCGCCTTCGCGTCTTGTGCGTGCACGGCCTCCGCGATGGTGTGGTGCTGCGTGCTCGTGTCCGCCTGCCACTCGAGCGGGTTCCACGAGACGAACGCCATGCGGTAGCGCGTGGCGTGGTCCGACAGCAGCGCGAGTTCCCGTTCCAGGCGCGTGCCGGACGGGTGCACCAGCGCGCGATGGAACTTCTCGTGCGGGCACTCCCACTGCTCGACGTCTCCCGTGCGTGCCTTCTCGTCCATCTCCCGCAGCGTCGCGTCGAGGTGACGCAGATGGTCCTCGGTCATGCGCGGGACGGCGATCCCGATCGCCAGCGACTCGAGGCTGATCCGCATCGCGTACAACTCGTCCAGGTCGTCGTCGCTGAACGCCGCAACGCGGGCGCGATGCTGTGACTCCTGCTCGACGAAGCCCTCGCGTTGCAGAATCCTGAGAGCTTCGCGCAGCGGGCCGCGGCTCACACCGAGTTGGCGGGCCAGTTCGACCTGGGACAGTGGGTCGCCGGCGCGCAGGTCGCCGTGCATGATCGCGCGCCGGAGAGCGTGATGGGCCCTGCTCATCTCGTCGGGATGGGTCCGGCTTGCGTCGTCGGGGCGGGCGAGCTTGTTCGCCGCCTCGGCTGACCGTGCTGTCATCGGCTCCAGGCCTTTCACGCGTCTCCATGTGGCGTTCGGATGTTCCTTGGAACCCGCTGGACGAATCGTCGGCACAACCGTAGCTGACGCTCCGTGCAAGCCTGCCGACACTTCGGAGCAGGAACTGGACGGGATGGGCGGGGTACAACCTGCGTGCCCGGTCGTCAGGCGGGAGCGGTGGAATACCTACGTACTGCGCCCCGGCGGCAAGGTGTCAACATTACCGGCCGCCTGCCGCGCGCAGCACGGTGAGGCCGGACCGCCTCCCGGCTGTCCGGCCCGTCTCACCGTTCCTGAGTTCCACCAGGTCAATGGCGCCCTACGGTGTCAGCGCCTCGGGCTTCTCAGCAGATGTCCTGCGTCCGCCCGGCAAGACGCCCGGTCCGGACCGGTGGTCGTTGTCCACCACCGTGTTGCGGACCGTACCCAGACGTTCCACCTCGACCTCGACCGTGTCTCCCGGCCGCAGCAGCCGGGGAGGCGTACGGCTGTAGCCGACTCCCGCCGGTGTGCCGGTCGCGAGGAGGTCGCCGGGACGCAGGGTCAAGGTGTGCGAGATCAGGGACAGCGTGTCCCCGACCGCGTAGATCATCTGGTCCGTCGTGGCGTCCTGCATGGTCTCGCCGTTGACCCGGGTCCGCAGCCGCAGCCCCTGCTTCAGGTCGCCGACCTCGGCGGCGGGCACGAGCGGGCCGAGGGGGCCGGACCGGTCCCCGTTCTTGCCGAGAATCCACTGCGAGGTCAGCTTCTGCGCCCGGCGCGAAGTCAGGTCGTTGAACGCGGAGTATCCGATGACCGCCGCCAGGGCCTCTTCGGCAGAGGCGTCGACGAGGGGCGCTCCGACCCAGGCGACGACCTCGCCCTCCCAGTCCAGTCCCTCCTCGTTGGAGGGCACGGGCACTTCCGCCCCGTCCACGGTCAGCGACTGCGGCCACCGTGCGAACAGTGTGGGGTACGGCGGCAGTTCCTGGTCGCGGAAGCTGCCTTCCGCCGCGTGCGCGTAGTAGTTGAGGCCGATGCAGAAGACGCGCGCGCCGGGGAGGACGGGGGGAACCTGTTCGACCGACGCGGCGGCGAACGTCGGCCCGGTGGGCGGCCTGGAGAGATGTCCCGCCGGGTCGGCCCAGAAGTCCGCGAGTGAGGCGATGACGGTGACCTCGTCATCCTGTTCGGCCAGAGCCGCGACCTCCACGCCGGACTCGCCGTGCGCGCGCCTGACACCCACGATTCTCATGAGATTCCCTTTCCGGTCTCCGCAGGCAGGCCCACGAAGCTCTTCTTTCGTCGTTGCTGATGTGCCGAAGGCGGCGATGCCGCCGGCGGTCAGGCCGCGTCGTCCGAGGACGGGGGCGGGCCGGTGTGGTCGTGTTCGAGGTGGTGCTGGATCAGTAGGTCGGCGCCGAAGTCATTGGACGGGTCGCGCCAGACGCTGTGCACGTGGTTGGCGTCGTCCTCGGCGTTGTCGAACTCGACGAGGGTGACGGGCCCCTGGATGCGGAAGTAGTGCGGCTGCTCGATGGAGGTGCCGCCGGCCCAGGCGAAGTGCAGTGCGTCGACGCCGCCCCCGGCCGCGATGCGGTCCATCTCATGGCCCACCAGGCCGGGGCGGGCCCGCTCGACGAAGTGGGCGAGCAGGTCGTCGAAGTGTGGCCGCTGCGCGAGGGAGAGATCCCCTGCGCGGATGCCGCGGGGGTGGGCGCGGAAGTACGCCAGGGCCTTGCGGTCCTCGTCGGTGATCATCGCGTCGCGGCGGCCGACGCCGTGGTAGGCGGGGTACTCGACGTCGCCGATGGTGGAGACGGTGCGGGTCACGAAGTCCGCAGGCGGCCTGGAGTGGATGACCGCCTGCTCCTTCTGGGCGCCGGTGAGGCCGTCGAGGAGGACGAAGGCGGCGTCTTCCTCCTCGCCCAGGATGCGGAACGGCCCGAACCGGGCGGGTTCGGCGCCGAGCAGGAACGGAGTGGCGCTGACCAGGTCGCCGTCGACGACGGTGACGTTGACCGACAGGTGGTGGCCGACAATCCGCCAGCCCCATGTGGTGTCGGGCTGCGGCTGGCCGAAGAACGTGAGGAAGTAGCCGCGGGGGTCGCGGAAGGTGGCCGCGACGTGACCGAAGACGGGCAGGTTCAGTTCGCGCAGTACGTGCTCGTTGGACATCACCTGGACCACGCGGGCGTAGGCCGGGATCGACATCGACTCGGCGATCAGACGGTGTGCCAACCCCTCCTGGTGGCGGTCGAGTTCGCCCAGCGGGAGGCCGTGCCGTCCGGACTCGGGCAGGAAGTTCCAGTGCGTTCGGCCGGAGTCCTCGTGAGGGAGCAGCACTCGCGCGCGCTGGTCGCCGGTCAGGCCGTCGAAAAGGCCCATCGCCGCGAAGGTGATCGCCGTCGCGTCGAACGTGCCGCCGGGCCGCGGCCGGTGTGCCTTCGGGAGTTCGCCGTTCAGATGCGGGTGGTGCGCGTTATGCGGATGTGGCGTCGCCGTCATGAAGGTCCATGCCTTTCTTCGTGGGGTGGTCCTCGATCCTTGCGGGGTTCGGCGTGGGCTGGGGGAGCGGCTCAGGCAGGCTTCCCTGAGGGCCTCCGTCGTACCGGTACGGGCCGAGGCACAGGAACAGCACGGCGCAGACCGCGCAGGCGACGGCCAGCACGAGCATCGCCGGCGTATAGGAGCCGTAGGTGTCGCGGCTCACGCTCACCAGGGACGTCGCGGCAGCCCCGCCGATCTGGAAAACCGAGAACGCGACACCGTAGATCCTGCCGAAGGCCAGACGCCCGAAGTAGCGGGGGATGAGGTAGCTGAGGACGTCGAACTCGGCGCCGATCAGCAACCCGGCAAGGGCCGCAGCGAGCAGGGCCATCGGTACGTTCGGCCCTGCCGCAAACAGCAGCACCGAGGCGATGCCACCGACGAGATACACCGACATGACCTGCGACACGGTGAAGCGGTCGAGGAGCCACCCGGTCACGAGCCTTGCCACGATGAGCGCGACTCCGAGTGCGACCGGCACCAGGTTCGCGATGTGCGAGGGGATCCCGGCGTCAAGCAGCAGTGAGATCTGATGGACGAGGACCGTGGAACCCACGGTGCCCAGAAGGACGAACGCGGCTAGGACGAGCCAGAACGGCCGTGTTGTCGCCGCGACGCGCAACGTGTCACCACTGACCGGCTGCGCTGCCGTGCGCGCACGGGGTTCGGCCAGCAGGAAGTACGCGACCGGGAACGCGATGAGCGCGACCGCTCCGAGCCCGACGTACCCCGCGCGCCACCCCCACGCTCCGATCAGCACCGTGGTCAGGATCGGGGCGAGCACCGTACCGACCCCGATGCCCGAGTTGGCGATGCCCAGCGCGAGGCCGAGCCTGCGCTCGAACCAGCCCGCGGTGAGCCGGAGATACGACACCGGCCACAGACCCATGCCGCAGAGCGGGATGAGCACCCAGCCCAGATAGAAGACGGGCAGGCTGTCGGGCAGGAAGGCCATCGCCATCAGGGACAGCGCGAAGAACGGGGAGCTGCACAGGATCACCCGGCGACCGCCGAACCGGTCGACCAGCAGGCCCTGCACAGGCGAGATGATCACAAGCGTGATGCTGAGGATGGACGAGGCCAGGCCGATGGCGGGCACTCCCCACCCGAACTCCCGGTGCAGCGGCGCGATGAACGCCCCGAACGTGGTGACCGCCAGCACGCTGGGACCGCACGCGAGGCCGAGCGTGGACGCCATCGCGGTACGCCACCCCGACCTCGACTCGTCGGGCGGATCCGTGGTCGCCTCGGCGTACGTGACGGAATTCTCCGCTCTCATGTGAATCCTCCTTGATTCCTCGTGGAAGAACCCCGCCTCGCATGGGCGAGCCGCGTACTGCTCGTCGTCGGCCCCCTCAGGCGGCGGGTGATCCGAGCGCCTGACGCAGAAGCGAGACGAAGCGCGGGATGTCGCGGTGCCGGCCGGCCGCGAACACGTAGAAGTCCGGCCGGGCCAGGAACGCCTCACAGTCGTGCTCGGTGAACCAGCGCTCATAGGCGCCGTCCAGGTCCTTGACCGCATGCCCGCCCGACACGTCGGCGAGCACGCCGCCGATCTGCCGGAACCAGGACGCGTCCTCGTCATCGAGGGCTTCGGTGGGGTCCCCGCCCCGGCTGATCAATTGCCAGCCACCGCCGACGACGTCGTCGAACAGGCCCTCACGGTCGGCGAGTTGAATACGCCCCTGCGGTGCGAGTCGTCCCTCGGCGCCCCCGCTCCCGACCGTCAGTGACGGCCCGCCCAGGCGCGGGTGCGGGGGCTCCCGCGTGGCGGCATCGGGATCGAGCGAGCGCTTCCTCATCTCGGCGTCCCTGGCCGCGGCCCGGTCGACGTCGAGTTCGCAGATGACCCGGCCGGCGGCCACCGCCTCGTCGATGATCTCCCGTACGTGGCCGGTGCGTTCGGGGCCGTACGTGTCGAGTACGTCTGCTGTCGCGAGGCCGTCGTGCACCATGCCGAGACGCCACGACAGCGCTCGCGCGTCCCGCAGGCCCGAGCAGAGCCCCTGGCCGAGGAACGGAGGCATGAGGTGGGCCGCGTCACCCGCGAGGAAGACGTTTCCCTCGTGCCACGCGTGCGCCCACCGGCCCCGGAACGTGTACACGGCGTGCCGTTCGAGCCGGGCGGTCTTTGGTGTCACGCCCCAGGGCGCCATGAGCCGCCAGGCCGTGGTCTCCTGGCCCAGTTCCTCGACGCTCACGTCCGCGCGGCGCATGAACTCGAACCGGCGCCGCCCCGGGCCGCTGTTGACCGCGGTCGCCGGCTGTTCCGGGTCGCAGTACTGGGTGACGAAGGCACTCCATGTCTCCTCGGCCAGTGGCTGGTAGTCCACCACCAGCCAGTCGGCCTCGAACCCCGAGTCGTCGACGCCGATCCCGATCCCGGACCGGACGGCACTGTTGGCCCCGTCGGCGCCGACCAGCCAGCGGGCCCGGACGCGTACGGCTTCGTCGGGCCGCTCGGTGGGAGCCACCTGCACGAAGACCTGCTCGTGGCGGCTGTCCTGCTCCAGGGACTGGAAGGTCCATCCGCGGTGGACCGTCACGCCCGGGGTCGCGCGAGCCAGGTCCTCCAAGGCCGCCTCGAGTGCGGGCTGATGGAAGCCGTTCGTGTTGGCCCACCCCGACTCGGCGATCCTGTTCCAGTCGATGGTCTGGAGCAACTCGCCCGCACTGCCCCGGAACTCGTACCCGCCCCGCTCACCCTGGGACGGCTCGAACATCGCGGCATGGTCCGCCATGAGGCCTGCGGCCTGGAGGACACGCAGTGCCTCATGGTCGATCGTGCACGCCCGCGGCAGCGGATACCGCTGGGGCCAGCGTTCCACGACGGACACCTGCAGCCCGGCCTGGCCGAGGAAGACAGCGGTCAGCAGACCGACGGGCCCGCCGCCGACGACCACGCAGTCGACGGCCGTCCGCACAGTGGCGCCGGAGTGCGGCGCAGGTTGCGTCGTCATGCGTGCGGCTCCCGGCTGCGGGTCTGGGTGCGGTGGCTCACGGACGTGTGCTCCGATCTCGTGGGGTCCTGGCGGTGATGGCGTGCTCCCGGAGTCCGCCGTCCTGAGGCAGGACAACGCATTTGGCATGCGGGGAGACCGCCTGCGTCCGCCACGCCGACGGGAGGTCCTCGAGCGGGAAGGTGCGGACATCGACCCGCAGTTCGCCCCGCGCGAGGCAGGCCCAAAGCCAGGTCAGAGCTGCCTGCTTGGCCTGTAGCGGAGTGTGCAGACCGGCGAAGCCGGACAGGGTGAGTTGCTTGCCGCGCAACAACCCGGCGGGTATCCGCGCGGTCGCGCCGGCCGGATTGCCGACGTTGACGATCCGCGCCCGTGGTGCGCAGACCTGCAACGCCGCTTCCAGCGGCATCCCGTAGACGCCGTCGAGGACGACGTCCACCGGACCGGTCACCGCCCGCAACCGCTCTGCCAGTTCCTCAGCGCTCTCGCCCGCGCGCTGATCGACGGTCGCGTCGGCGCCGAGGGCCGGCAGACGCTCCAGCGCTGTGCGGTCGCGGGCCACGCCGATCACCCGGCCCGCGCCGCGCCGGTGCGCCACCTGCACCGCGAGCTGTCCGACCGCGCCCGTGGCCCCCAGCACCAGCACGGTCTCCCCGGAGCGGAGCGCTGCGTCCTCGACCAGAGGCATGAACGCCGCCGTGCCGGAGTTGCCGACGGCCGCGGCCTGTACCGGATCGATCCCCTCGGGCAGCGGCAGCAGATCCTCGTCGTCGACGAGCACCTGCGTGGCGAGGGAGCCGGGAGCGTCCGGTGAGGCGTGACACTCGGCGTAGACCCAGGCGCCGGGCTGATGCCGGTCGGAGGCGAGCACGACCCCCACGCACTCGCTGCCCGGTACGTACGGGGCTTCGTGACGCGCCGAATGGAACGTCCCCGACGCGATGACCAGGTCCAGCGGGTTCAACGGCGCGGCGACGACCGCCACGAGGGTGCTACCGGGCGTGCGCGGTGGCAGTGCGATCGAGCTCACTCGCGGCACGGCGCCCGGGGCGTCCACGACGGCCGCCCGGATCTCGCCCGGCGAGTCGGTGTCGTCGTGCGAGCGTGTGCTGCTCATCGTCCGGCTTGCCTCTCTGTGAACGTCATGGGGGAACCTGAGCCGGCGCCGCGGGCGGCGACGACGTTCGGCGCCTGGACCAGGGAACTCAGGCGTCCTTGTCCGGGGTGGGCGGGGCGAAGCGGTCCAAGGTGGTGATCCCCGCGAACTTGTGCGGCTGGGAACCGGCCATCAGCCGTCCGTAGTTCTCGGAGAGGGCCTCGAGGTTGAGAGCGCCGTGCAGGGTGATGACCCGTGCGTCGCGCCACGCTCGCTGGATCGGTTCGCTCTCCATGATCGCGGTCGAGCCGGAGTTCCTCTGCAGCAACTCGATCGCCTCCGCGCACCACTTGGCCGCGTAGGCCGTCTCGACGAGGACCCGGGCGCTGAAGCGCTGCATGTACTCGCCGTCGGCAGGAGTGCCGGCGGCGGCCAGCGCCCCGAGCCGGTCGGTCTCCTCCGCGTTGGCACGGGTCATCGCCGTAGCCGACTGGATCTTGGAATGCACCTCGGCGAGCATCAGATGCGTCATGGGCGCGTCCAGCTGGTTCTTGTACGTGGTGCCACGGACAGGCCGTCCGGCGGAGCGTTCGAGGAACCGCTCGAGCGCGCCCCGGGCGATACCGATCGACAGGCCCGCCATGAGGGTGAACGCCCAGCCGAGAGTGGGTGCCTTCCACAGCGAGCCCCCGAGGCCGTTGTCGAGGGTTCCACCGGTGACGTCACGGAAGTCGACGACGCGGTGTTCGGGTACGAACAGCTCGTCCTGCGCCAGCGTCGAGGAGACACTGCCGGTGCCGCGCATGCCGGCGACCTGCCAGTCGTCGAGGAAGCGGAGTTCGTCGCGCGGAACCTGAACGCCGACCAGATACGGGCCTTCACCGTCGTCGGCGATGCAGCCGAGGTTTGTGTAGGGCGCCCAGAGGGAGTCGCTGCCGAAGGTCCAGGGGCCGCCGGTGATGGTCCAGCCGCCGCCGGTCCGCTTCGCACGTCCCCGTGAGGCCGGGAAGTGGCTGGAGGCGGCGATGCGCGGGCCGACCCATTCCGGGGCGTAGACCTCCTTGACGACGCGGGCGCCCGAACCCGCGGGGATCCAGTTGGTGGAGGCGCCGACCCACACGATCCATCCGGCTGAGCCGTCCCACTTGGCTACCTCGGACACCACGTCGAGCTGCTGGCGCACGGTGAGTTCATGGCCGCCGAACTCGGCGGGGCTGCCGATGTCGAAGGCGCCGGTGGCGTCCAGGTCGGCGATGGTCTCGTCCGAATGGCGGCCCGCACGCTCCGCGTCCAGGGCGCGTTCGCGCAAGGTCGGCCCCAGCGCACGCACCTTGTCGAGGACCGCTTTCAGCCTGTCGGACGTGTCGGGAGACTCATTCATCGACGTCAACTCCTCTGTGGTTCGTCGTTCATGGGGCTTGTCGTTCATGGGTCATGGGCGCAGCCAGATGCGGCGGATGCCGACCAGACAGGTGTGGAGACGGATTCCTGTTCCGCGCCGCCGAAGAGCCGACGCTCGTCGGCGCGGATGCCGAACGCCTCGCACAGGAGCTGCCACATGGCGTCCTTGCCGCAGGCGATCTGCACACGAGGAGGCCCTCGAGTAACCCGCTTATTACCGCGCCTCGGAGGATTCGTTCGCCTGCGCGGCCGCGGGGTTGGGCCGGATCACCATCATGCTCGCCGGCAGGTTCGTCCGGTTCTCGACACTGCGGAGCGTCCCGGTCGTGAGCCGCACCGCGTCCAGGGGATGCAGGTCGTGGGTGTCGCCCTCGGCGTCGATCGTCAGTGTGCCGGTCAGGACGACGTACAGCGTCTCCATGGGGACGGGCGACATGTCGGCGCGTCCTCCGGGGAGGTAGTGCGACAGGGTTGCCGTCACGGCGCCGTCGTAGTCCTTGCCGCCGAAGAGATGGACGGGGCCGACGCCGTGGTGGCCGGCGGGCTGGAAGGGCTGGGCCTGGGGGAGCCGGGTGATGTCGATCGGCACGGTCATGAACTCGTTTCTGGCGGGCCTGTAGGGCAGAAGCGCGCGGCGGCTGAAGTCGACGGAGGGCGAACGAGGCTGCTGAGAAGCAGAGTCGGCGCCGTCCGGAAGGAAGGGCCTGTGCGTCGCACCGTAGGAGCCGCTCTCGCAAAGTGTCAACATTTAGCGCGGGAATCGCTGGGAGCGACTTGGCGCGCACGGCCGTGAGCCGGGTGGCCTGTTGGCGGGCGCGTCATTGGAGCGCGAGTAAAGCCCAAGTAAGTGGAGGGCGGAACGTGTCGTCGGTCTATCGCCGAACGGTTCGCGGGCTGTAGATGTCGATCATTCGCCCTGCTCCAAAGTGTTGACAGAAAATGTGGTGGCTCTCAATGATGGCTCTCAGGCCGCTGTCCCGTCCGACGCAGCCGAACCGCGCCTTCCCGTACGACAGCGCGTCGCTGTGATGACGTACCCCCAGCTCGGCGAGGTCCTTTCGATCCGCCTGGCTTCAGACACCCGATGAAGAAGAGGGACACACGCATGGTCAACGACGACAAGGCCGCAATCATCGAGGCCCTGAACATGTACGCCTTCGCGCTCGACGCACGTCAGTGGGATCTGTTCGACCGCGTTTTCACCGAGGACGTGGAGGCCGTCTTCGGTCCTGCCGGAGCGGCCTGGGTGGGTCTCGAGGAGTTCAAGACGTCCTTCGCCGGGTTCCACGACAGCCTCGACAGCCACGTTCACACGATGATGGGCCAACTGGTCAACGTCGACGGGGACAAGGCGAACGCCTTCAGCTACGGCAACTGGATCCTCGTGCGCGAGGCGGCCGAAGGCGGTCCCACCTGGACAGGAACCGGCTACTACGACGACGAGCTCGTCCGCACCGATGACGGCTGGCGCATCAAGCGTCGCGTCTGCCGACTGCTGTCGTGGACCGGTAACCCCTCGGTGCCCGAGCCGCAGCGCGAGCACCAGCCGGACATGAACGCGATCGGGTTGCACCAGATTGCCAAGAAGGGCGACATCACGTTCCTGAAGGCGATCACCAAGAACTAGACGGGGGTGCACCTGTGATTCTCGTGACCGCCGCGAACGGCAACCAAGGAAAGTGTCTCGTCCCGAGGCTGGTGGCAGCGGGAGCCGAGCTGCGCGCCTGTGTCCGCTCCGACGAGTCCGCGAAGGCGCTCCGCGCCGCCGGCGTGACCGACGTCCTGGTCGGCGATCTCGCCGATCCAGCGGTACTGGCGCGTGCCATGCGCGGCGTGGAGACGGTCTACTACGTCGGGCCCGCCCTTCATCCCGACGAGCGGACGACGGGGTTCGCCGCCATCGACATCGCGAAGCAGGCGGGCGTGCGGCACTTCGTGTTCAGCTCAGTGCTGCACGCGATCACCACGGACCTGATCCAGCACGAGATCAAGCGTGACATCGAGGAGCATCTGGTGTCGTCGGGCCTGGAGTTCACCATCCTCCAGCCGGCCAACTACATGCTGCGCCACCGGCTGCTCCCCGCCTTCCAGGACGCCGTCTTCCGCCTGTCGTGGTCGCTCGACCGCTACCAGTCGATGGTCGCCGTCGACGACGTGGCGGAGGTGGCGGCGGCCGTCGTGGCCGACCCTGGCAGGCATGAGGGTGCCACCTACGAGCTCGTCGCACCTGGTCGCTACACGGCGTACGACCTCGCCCGAGTCATCTCCGAGGTGACGGGGCGTGAGGTCACCGCCGAGGAGATCGACTCGACGGTCTTCCTCAAGGCGTCCCTCGGCGTCGAGAACCTCGACGAGGTGCCCTACCAGGCCGAGGTGTTGCGCGCGATCAGCGCCCGCTACAGCAGCCACGATTTCATCGGGAACCCCAACGTGCTCACGTGGCTGCTCGGTCGGCGGCCCACGACCTTCGAGCAGTTCGTCCGCAGGGAGTTCCACGCCTTCCAAGAACGGACGGAGAAGCCATGCCCGGCTCCATAGACGCCACCCTTTTCCGCGAGACCCTGGGCCACTATCCGACCGGGGTGGCCGTCGTCACGACAGCGACGGACGACGGGACACCGGATGGCATGGTCGTCGGAACCTTCTCGTCGGTCTCCCTCGATCCACCGCTGATCGCCTTCTACCCGGCGAGCAACTCGCGCACCTTCGCGCGGCTCCGGACCGCCTCGGCGTTCTGCGTCAACGTCCTGGCATCCGACCAGGAGCCGCTCTGCCGGCAGATCGCGACCAGGCGAGAAGACAAGTTCGACGGTGTGGGCTGGCGGGCCGGCCCGCTGGGTTCGCCCATCCTCGAGGGAGCGGTGTCGTGGATCGAGTGCACGTTTGAGGAGGTCCGTGAAGCGGGGGACCACTTCATCGTCCTGGGCCGGGTCCACGGTCTCACCGTCGAACGGTCGACGCTGCCGCTGCTCTTCTTCCAGGGCGGCTACGGGCGGTTCTCACCCGGGTCCTTCGTCGCCGCCCCCGACCCCGAGCTGATCCAGGCGGCGCACCTCGCCGAGACCATCAGGGCTCAGGTCGAGGAGCTCAGCACCGAGTTCTCGGTCAACTGCAGTGTCCTTGCCAGAATCCGCGACGACGCGGTCCAAGTGCTCGCCACCAACCAGGGATCCGCCAGTGACTCACCCCCGCTCGGGCACCGGCAACCGGTGATTCCTCCGATGGGAGCCGTGTTCATGGTGGACGAGGGCCCGGCGGCGGTCGACGAGTGGCTGCGACGCGCACCGGACGACAGTCGTGAGAGCCGTGAACTCTACAGTGCGCTGCTCGACAGGGTCCGCGAGCGCGGCTATTCCCTCCTTGCGACAGAGCCGCACCTGCTCGAGCGTCATCGGGCGGCGCTGTCCGCGTTCGAGCAGTCCGACCGTCTGCCGAGCCAGGAACGCGCAGTCCGACAGGCGACCGCGAAGCTGGCCGAACTCTTCTGCCCCGACCTGGTGCCGGGACGGAGCTACGACCTCGCTTCGATCGTCGTCCTGATCCCGACGAAGGCCGACCTGCCCCCGATGGCTCTGCGTATGACCGGGCTGCCCGGTGCCGCATCGACGGCTCAGGTCGAGTCGTGGATCGACGGCCTCAAACGGGTGGCCCGGAGCGTGCCTTCCACACCCTGACCACCCATCCCCTACGCGACCGTTCGTCCGGCTCTCGGCGGCGGCGGGGAACCCGGGGTCTCAGGGGCGCGGGCGTCGAGGGTCTGCCGCACCGTGGGCGTGGCCAGGGGAGCGTCGCCGACGGCACCGAGGACGGATCGCAGCTGATGCAGGGCGTCGAGCAATGTCGTGGACGGAACTGCGGAGAGGGTGCGGTGGATCGCCGTGGTCACCGCGGAGGTCGTGTCCAGAGCGGTGGAGACCCCCGTAAGTGTCCGCCGGACGTTGTGACTCCGCCTGTCCACGGGGTCCGGAACACGGGAGACAAGACCGCGGGCATCGAGTCGGCGCAGGACGTTGCTCAGTCCGCCAGTGGTCAACAGCAGCCGGTCCGCGCCGAGGGCGAGCACCCCGAAGCCGGAGGCGCCGGCGTCCGAGGGCGGCCGGAGCAGGCGCGGCGGCAGGCCGGCCGAGGGGCAGCCGGTGATCGACCGGGCGTTCGCGGTGCTGGGCACCTTCGACGGTGACCATCGTGCGCAGACGCTCGCCGAACTCGCACAGCGCAGTGGCACGCCTCGCAGCAGTGCGCTGCGGCTGGTCCGCTCGCTGGTGGGGTGGGCGCGCTGGAACGTCTCGACGACGGGCGTTACGTCGTGGGGCTGCGGTTGCTGGAGACCGTGTCGCTGGCGCCGCGCGGGCACGGGCTGCGGGCGGTCGCCATGCCGTTCATGGAAGACCTCTTCCACGTCACCCGTCAGCATGTGCTGCTCGCCGTCCGGGAGCAGGGCGAGGCGCTGCTCGTGGGACGGTTGTCGGCCCGGGACGCCGGTCCCGTGCACTACCGCGTCGGGGGTCGGCTGCCCCTGGCGTTCACCGGCGTGGGCCTTGTGCTGCTGGCGTTCGCCCCGCCGGCCGTCCAGGACACGGCCATCGCCGCCTACGAGCCGCACCAGGGTGACGACGACCTCCGCACCCCCGCCGAGCTGCGGCGTGTGCTCGCGGAGATCAGACGCGGTGACTACGCCGTCGGACACCAGAGCAGTCCCCGGCCGGCGAGCACCGTGGCCGCGCCCGTGCGCGAGGGCGAGGAGGTGGTGGCGGCGCTGTCGGTCGTGACACCCGGCACCGGCACGCAGCATTCCGAGTACGTGCCCGCGTTCCGGGCGACGGCCCGCGCGATCTCGCGGCGGCTCACCGAGGACAGCGGCAGGGCCGACAGGGGCGAAGGGTACGGGGGCCGGCGCCGGTGACGGCGTTGGGGCGTCCGCACGGGACATGCGCGGTCTCCGGTCATCGGCGAGGCAACGGCGGGTGCCCGACGCGGCGGACGCCGGGCGGCCTCGGCCCGCGCCTGTTGCGGCCGGGCGCGGCAGGTGTGGCCGGTGTCGCGGGCGCACCTGTCTCCCGTCCCGCCCCGGTGTGCCAGATGGATCAGAAGGAGTCCAGGTCACGGGCGAACGTCGTCGGTCCCTTGAAGTGCCGGCGGATGCTCCGTCGCGCATCCGGGACGGCTCCGTCGCTCATGCCGATGTGCGTCAGCGCGAGCGAGCCGACCGCGGCACGCCGGGCGAGCAGTCCGACCTGGTCCGCGGTGAGGTGCTCCTGCTCGAAGTGGGCACGTATGCCCGCCAGTTGTTCCGAGGTCAGGTCAGGACGCCCGGCGATCAGTTGCCGCAGCGCGTCTTCCACGTCGATGATCTCGCTGACCAGCAGGTCCGCTCCCTGCGCGAGGTGTTCGACGGCCGTGCTGGGCCCGGTGTCTCCCGTGAAGACGATCGTCCGCCGTGCGGATTCGAACCGGTAGGACAGCGACGGTGAAGCGGTGGCTCGTACCGAGTCCGCGGGTCCGTAGTGCGTGTTGATTGTGGCGCGCACCTTCACCCCGTCCACCTCGATGGTGTTCTCCGGGTCGATCTCGATGACTTCCTGGGTCGAACCACGCCCCTGGGCCAGGTCGTGGAGCGGTTGCTGACCGGCGAGGATGCCGTCGACGGTGCGGCGCGTGCCGGCGGGTCCGTAGATGACGAGGGTTCCCGGATCCGCCAGCTGGAAGCGCCGCCCGATGAGCGCCCACAGGCCGCCCGTGTGGTCGATGTGCAGGTGGCTGAGGAACACCGTCCGCACGTCCTCCAGCGCGATGCCTGCCTTGGCGATCTGGTCGACGACGCCGTCTCCCGCGTCGACCAGGACGTACGCGTTCGCGGTACGCAGAAGGTGGGCCGGCTGCGCGCGGTGCGCATCGGGGATGGGGCCTGACGCGGTGCCGAGGGTGGTCCAGGTCATGGATTCGTGGGGTGTGCGCGCTGTGGCCCCATGGCCTTTGGCCGGTTCCTTCTGCGCGGCGGCCGCGGGCGTCGCGAGGGTCGTGGTGGCGGCGAGCGCGGTGGTGCCCGCTCCGGCCGTGGCGGCCAGGACGGAGCGCCGGGACGGGCCGTTTCCTGCCGCGCCGCGGGTGTCGAACTCCGTTGGCGGAGTGGTGTGTTGCGGCTCGGGGGTGTCGTTCTGGCCGGCTGTCGAGGGCATGGTCATGGCAGCAGCTCCTGGTGTCGCTCCTCGTACGGGCGGTGGTCGGGCAGCCGTACGGGGCCGGATCGTGGGGTGGTTCGTAGGGGGCCTCGGCCCGTCCGTGCAGGCCCGCACAGGGCGGAGCCGATGCGGGTGGCTCAGATGTCCCACCAGTCGAAACTGCGCGTGGGTACGTGCATGGTCTGCGCGCGGTCGAGGCGGGCGAGTTGGCCGCGGTGGAAGATCAGGGGCTTCCGGTGCCCGTCGGCAGCGGCCAGCGACCGTACCCGGCCCGTCACCGCCACATGGTCGCCCGCGGGGAAGCTGTCCTCGACGTCGCACTCGATCCAGGCGGCCGCGGCCTGCAGTCGCGGCGGCGCCGTGGCCGACTGCTCCCACCGGCCGGTGGCGAACCGGTCCGCCGCCCGTCCGGCGAACGCCGCGCACACCGCCTGCTGGTCCTCGGCCAGCACGTTCACGCAGAACCGCCCGGCGCCGATGATCGCCGCGGCGCTGGCCGACTGCCGGCCGCCGTAGAACACCACCAGGGGCGGATCGAGGGAGACGGAGGTGAAGCTGCCCACCGTGACGCCCACCGAGCCCTGCGGTGTCGTGGCGGTCACCACGCACACAGAGGTCGGCGCGTGGCCGAGTACGCGGCGGAACACGGCGGGGTCACCCGTCGTTGTGGGCAGGTCTGTTGGAGCAAGGGCGGATGCGGACACATCGACCTCCAGGGGAGCGGGAGCCGGGCCGTGCGCCGGCGGCGGGCAGGCGGCCTCGGCGGGTCACTCCAGTGATTCCACGGTTGCCTCCTGATGGCATTGGGCCGGGCGGCCAAGGCGACCGTGCGGTGTTGGGCGCCCGGCTCAAACGTCCGCCCCTCTGGTCCGGCGGCCCAAACAGCGGGGCGAACTCTGCGGTCCCGGACACAGGACAGCGGCGTCACAGCGCAGTGGAATCCCGGTAGCGACGTCTCGCCGTGAGAGACGCCGCCACATGAGCCGCGAACAGCCGGAGGACTTCATGACCACCACCACGCCCGGACCCCAGAGCGTCGCCGCGACGCTGAAGAAGAGCGCGGAGGGGCTGGTGCCGCTGCTGCGGGAGAACGCCGGCCGCACGGAAGCGGACCGGAGGATCGCCGAGGAGAACATCGCGGCCCTGACCGAGGCCGGACTGTTCCGGATGACGGTGCCGCGGCGGTTCGGCGGTCACGAGGTGGACTTCCGGACCTTCCTGGAGATCACCTCCGAACTGTCCCGCGGATGCGGGTCGACCGCCTGGGTGGCGACCCTGATCAACGTCTGCAACTGGTTGGTCGGCCTGTACCCCGAGCAGGCCCAGCAGGAGGTGTGGGGCGACGACCCCGACGCCCGGGTGTGCGGGGTGGTGGCGCCCAGCGCCACCAGCCGGGCCGTCGAGGGCGGACAGGTCGTCACCGGGCGCTGGGGTTTCGCCTCGGGCAGCCTGCACTCCCAGTGGGCCAGCCTGGGCATCCCGGTCGTCGACGCCTCCGGCCAGCAGATCGACCAGGGCGCCGCGCTCATCCCGATGGGCGACCTGACGATCGAGGACACCTGGTACGTGGCCGGGATGCGGGGCACGGGCAGCAACACCCTCGTCGCCGACGAGGTCTTCGTCCCCGACCACCGCATCCTGTCGGTGACCCGGGCCGTACAGGGCACCTATCCGACCGAGCACACCGAGGAGACCCTGTACCGCTCGGCGCTGGTTCCGGTGCTCGCGCTGGTGCTGGCGGGCCCGCAAGTGGGCCTGGCGCAGGCGGGGATGGACGTGGTCACCGCCTCGCTCGCCAAGGGCAAGGGCATCTCGTACACCTTCTACGAGAAGTCCAGTGAGGCTCCGTCCACGCAGATCCAGATGGCGGACGCCGCTCAGTTGATCGACACCGCGCGTCTGCACCTGATGCGGGCGGCCGACGACATCGACACGTGGGCAGCCTCCGGTGAGTACATGCCGTTCGAGACGCGGGCACGGGTGCGCATGGACACCGGGTACGTGGCCCGCCGGTCCCGCGAGGCCCTCGACCTCCTGCTGAGCGTCCAGGGCGCCGGAAGCTTCGCCGAGGCCAACCCGCTGCAGCGGATCTGGCGGGACCAGGAGACGGGCAGTCGGCACGCGGTGATCAACCCGGCCATCGCGGGCGAGCTGTACGGGCGGGCGCTCCTGGGCATCGAGGAGCAGGTCACTCCGCTGATCTGACTCCCTCAACCGGAACGGCGAGACGCACTGCTATGCACCCCACCCATGTCCTGCCTCATGTCCCGTCGCAGGACAGCGGTCCCCAGGACCCGCGCGGCATCCAGGGCCGTTATCGTTTCGGGCAACCGGGCGGCCAGGTCGTGCCCGAGCAGCTTCTGTACCTGTTTGACGCGGTAGGTGACGGTGTTGCGTGCCACGTGGAGGTGCGCGGCAGCTACGTTCAGGCTGCGCTCGTGGCGCAGGTACAGGCGGGCGGTCTCACGCAGTTGCCGCGTGTGCGCGTCGTCCACGGCCAGCGCGCCGAGTTCGTCGCTCACGAAGCGGCGCAGCGCGGGCAGGTCGATGGAGAGAAGGGCCGCGGTCTCGATGTCCTGGTAGTCGATGACCTGTCCGGTGCCGTGCGGGTTGAGCTGCGCGACGCGGGCGGCGTGCTGGGCGTCCTCGTGGGAGTGGCGGAAGCCGGACAGGCCCTCGCGCACGGAGCCGCAGGCGAACCGGATGTCGGCGGGGAGATCCGGCTCGCGTTCCCGGGTCGTGGACGGTGCGGGATGGGGGCTGCCCCAGGCCCACACCGTGGTCCCGCCGATGGGCACGACCAGTACGGAGGTGCAGCCGCGTCGGCGGAGCAGTTCGGCGGCGGCGGACTGTACGTCGCTCGTGGCCTCGGCCCGGGGAGCGTCGCACCATGCGATGAGGGCCAACTGGGGTCCGTCCAAAGGGTGGTCCAGCACCTGGCCGGCTTCCCACGGCCGGATCGGTTCGCCGTCGAGAATGAGGCGCACGGTTTCCTCGCGGGCCGCCGCACCGCTGGTGATCCATCGGTCGTGCTCGGCAAGGTACTCCGCGGTCATGTGGGAGGAGAACACGTCCATGTAGCCGAAGAGCAGTTCGGAGACGCGACGGAACTGCTCCGCCAGTTCGTCCGGTCGGACGAGATCCTGGCACGCGGTCATCAGCGATCGTGCCAGAGCCGCATGGGCTACCCGGATGCCGCGCAGGACCTTGTCCAGGGCGATGCGGCGTCGGGCGAACTCACGGTCGCCCAGCAAGGACTCCTCGGGCACAGGCCGGTCGGCCGAGGGATCGGCGAGCAGCACAAGCGCATCCAGTGTCGCGGCTTCCGTACCCATGCGCAGCGTCTCGAAGGGGCCTTCGCCTCCACCGAGGTCGGGCACCTCGTCGAGGATGAGGCGGGCCAGATCGCTGCCGGTCCGAACGGCCCAGGCCGCCGGTTCGGGGCCCAGGCGTTCCGTGGCCTCGGCGATACTGCTCGCCGAGCTGGCGGGCGCGTACGGTGCCTCGCTGCCGGGGGGTGGTGCGAGCCGGTAGATCCAGGAGGAGGGGCCGGAGGATTCCTGAGCCGTCATGACGCCGTCCTTGCCGTCGTGAAAGCAGCGTGCGCTGCGCTGGTCACCGCCGGGTCGCTGCCGCGCATCAGGTTCTCGGGGAGCGCGTCGTGCGTCCGGACGGTGGTGGGTCGAGGCGGCCGGCCCGCGACGGTCAACGCCGGGCGCGGCTCGGGCGGAGGGAACTCCGGACAGGACCTAAGGCAACGCGCCGGCATCTTTCTCGATCACCGTACGCAGAGCCTCGGACGTGCGGTCGATGTGCCCGGCGAGCAGCCGGGCGGCTTCGTCCGCGTCCCGGCGCACCACCGCGTCGACGAGCCGCTTGTGCTCACCCGGCACATCGCGGTCGACGTCGTGGCCCACAGGCCGGGACCAGTGCCGGTACAGGGTGGCCGCGTCCCGCAGGGTGAGGGCCGCGGCCAGCAGTCGGCCGTTGCCGCAGGCTTCCAGCAGGGTCTGGTGGAAGCGCTCGTGCACGGTGAACCACTCGCTGTTCATGGTGCCGTCGGGCCGTACTCCTTCGGTGCCGGCCAGGTGGTGGTGGGCCGCGACCACGGCCGCCTCCCACGTGATGTCGCCGCGCTCGATGGCCCGGCGCAGGACCAGCGTCTCGATCTCGATCCGTGCCTCGGTGAGTTCGTTGAGGTCCGTCAGGGACACCGTGACCACGCGGAAGCCCTGCTGGGGGGCGGCGTGGACGAGGCCCTGCTCGGACAGGCGCGTCAGGGCCTCACGCACGACCGACTGGCTGACCGAGAACCGCTGCGCCAGCTCCACGAGACGCAGCCGCTGACCGGGGCTGAACACCCCTTGGAAGATCTCTTCGCGGATTCTCGCGTAGACGATGCCGCCTCTAGTTGCTTTCTCACCAGCCATGGCCACACACCGTAGCAGTGAACGACATGGTAAGAAATTATCGTTAATTTATTGCTTCACCGAGATTTCATCGCAACACTGCAACCGCAGACATCAACACGGCACGGAGGAACCCCATGCGCTTGGCACACATCGACGAACGACTGGTCATCAAGGGCCCCGAGGGCTACATCGACGTAGCGGAGGCGAGCGGGGGACGCTTCGGCCCCGACCCGCAGACGGCGCTCGCCGACTGGGAGGCGTTCTCGTCCTGGACGCGGGAGTACCTGGCGTCATCGCGGGCGGCGCAGGCCCCCGTCGTCGCTGCGGACGCCGGCGCGGTGTGGGGTCCGCCCGTTCCGCGTCCGGCCCAGATCTTCGCGGTCGGCCTCAACTACCGTGACCACATCGCCGAGTCGAACCTCGAGGTGCCCGCCGAGCCGGCCGTCTTCACCAAGTTCCGTACGTCCCTGACCGGCCACGAAGCTGCGGTGGCCCTCCCCGACGGCCTGGTCGACTGGGAGGCCGAACTCGTCGTCGTCATCGGCCGCGACTGCCACCGCGCCACTCGCGAGACCGCGTGGTCGTACGTCGCCGGGCTCAGCGTGGGACAGGACCTCTCGGAGCGGCGGCTCCAACTGACCGGCCCCGCACCGCAGTTCTCCCTGGGTAAGTCCCACCCGGGGTTCGCCCCGGTCGGCCCGGAGCTGGTCAGCACCGACGAGTTCGACGACCCCGACGACCTGGAGCTCGGCTGCCGACTGGAGGGCGGCGAGGTCCTGCAGAAGAGCCGTACCTCCGCGATGGTCTTCGATGTCCCCGAACTCGTCACCCGGCTGTCGGCCGTGTGCCCGCTGCTGCCGGGTGACCTGATCTTCACCGGAACCCCGGCCGGTGTCGGCGGCACCCGCACGCCGCCGAAGTTCCTCGCGCCCGGGGACGTCCTCGTCACGTGGATCGAGGGCGTCGGCACCCTGCGCAGCCCGATGACCGCGTCCTGAACGACACCTCCCCGCGCGCGAAGGAGCCGCAACCGTGTCACTGCACCGACTGACCCAGATCGTCATGGGTGTGCCGAACGTAGAGCAGACGGCCGCCTATTACGCCGACTTCGGGCTCACCCCCGTACCCGACCTTCCGGACACCACCACCCGCTCACCCCACCCCGCACAGGTCTTCGCGACCGCCGACGGGGGCGAGCAACTGCGTATCGTGCACACCCCGCGCCGCCGACTGGTCGAGCTCGGCGTGGGCGCCGACGATCCGGACGACCTCGACCGGGTCGCCGCCTCCCTCGCCCGCCTCGACATACCGGTCCAGCGCGCGGCCGGCGCCCTGACGGCCGTCGACCCGGGCACCGAGGTCCTCGTCCGCGTCCACCTCGCCCCGCGCCTCGCCCAGCCTCCCGCGCACACGGCCCCGTACAACGCGCCGGGCGTCGACGCCCGCCTCCACGAGCGTGCTCCGGGCATCCTGCGTGAAGACCCGGTCCGCCCGCGCAAGTTGGGCCATGTCGTTCTCGGCTCCACCGACCAGGAGACGTCGCAGCGCTTCTTCCAGGAGGGCATCGGCTTCAAGGTCAGCGACACGGTCAAGGGCCTGGCCGCCTTCATGCGCTGCTCCACCGATCACCACAACGTGCTCGTGCAGCAGGCTCCCGTGGCCTTCCTGCACCACACCTCCTGGCAGGTCGACGACGTCGACGAGATCGGCCGCGGCGCCTCCGCCATGCTGGAGGCCGACCCCGACCGCCACACCTGGGGCCTGGGCCGCCACTACATCGGCTCGAACTTCTTCTGGTACCTCAAGGACCCGGCCGGCACGTTCTCCGAGTACTACTCCGACCTCGACTGCATCGTCGACGACGCCCTGTGGAAGCCCGGCGACTTCGAGGGCGCCAAGTCCCTGTGGGCCTGGGGCCCGCCGCCGCCCGCGTCGTTCCTCGCCCCCGACGACCTGGCCGCCCTGATGACCGGCGCCCACACCCCGGCCGGAGGCGAGGCACGGTGAACACCCCACAGGCCCGCGAGGCCGCCGAACCGGTCTGGCTGCCCGACCCGGCGCAAGCGCAGCGCTCACGCCTCGCGCGGTTCACCGACTTCGTCGCCCGGCGCACCGGCGTGACCCATGCCGACTACGCCTCCCTGTGGTCATGGTCGGTGCGGGACCTGCCCGGGTTCTGGTCGGCCGTCGCCGACTTCTTCGACCTGCGCACCACCGGTGAACGGGAGTGCGTCCTGGACGACGCCCCGATGCCGCACACACGGTGGTTCCCCGGCGCCCGGGTGAACTACGCCGAGCACGCCCTGCGCACCGGCGAACCCGACGAGAACGCGGTGATCTCGATCGGCGAGGACGGCACGACGACATACACCAGCTGGGCCGAACTGCGCTCCCAGGTCGGCGCGTTGGCCGCATGGCTGCGCCGACAGGGCGTCACACCCGGGGACCGCGTGGTCGGCTACCTGCCCAACACCCTCCACTCGGTGGTCGCGTTCCTGGCCTCGGCGAGCGTCGGCGCCGTGTGGTCGGCCTGCGGACAGGACTACGGGGCCGACGGTGCAGCCACCCGCTTCGCCCAGCTGGAACCGGTCGTGCTGTTCGCCGCCGACGGCTACCGCTGGAACGGCCGCGAACACGACCGCCGCGCCCAGTCCGCCGCGCTGCGCGACGCGTTGCCGTCCGTCCGCGTTACGGTCCAGGTCCCGAACCTCGGCCTGGCCACCACCCCGGTCGCCTCGGCCGGCACCTCGGACGAGGAGACGGTGCGCTGGGAGGACGCGCTGGCCGATCCCGCGCCGTGCGACTTCGAGCAACTGCCCTTCGACGCACCGCTGTGGGTGCTGTTCTCCTCCGGCACCACCGGCACCCCCAAAGGCATCGTCCACGGACACGGCGGCGTCCTGCTCGACCACCACCGACTCCTCGGCCTGCACCTCGACCTCGGTCCCGGCAGCCGCTTCTGCTGGTACACGACGACCAACTGGATGATGTGGAACCTGGTCGCCTCCGGCCTGCTGGTCGGCGCGACGATCGTGCTCTACGACGGCAGTCCCGCGTATCCGGGCCCGCAGCGCCTGTGGGAACTGGCCGCCGAGCACCGCACCGACGTCCTCGGCGTCAGCCCCGGCTACCTCCAGGCCTCCGCCAAGGCCGACCTGGAACCCGGACGCGACCTCGACCTGTCCGCACTGCGCGTCCTCGGCTCCACGGGCGCACCCCTGCCCGCCCAGTCGTACCACTGGGTCCGCGACCACGTGGGCGACCGCGTCCAGACCGCCTCCACCAGCGGCGGCACCGACATCGTCAGCGGCTTCGCCGGCAGCGCCCCCACCACACCCGTCTGGTCAGGCGAGATCTCCGCCCCGTTCCTGGGCGTGGCACTCGAGGCGTTCGACGCCGACGGCCGACCGGTCACCGGCGAGGTCGGCGAACTCGTGGTCACCCGGCCCATGCCGTCGATGCCGCTGTACTTCTGGAACGACCCCGACGGCAGCCGCTACCACCAGGCGTACTTCGCCTCCTACCCCGGCGTGTGGCGGCACGGGGACTGGACGACCCGCACCGCGCACGGCAGTGTCATCGTCTCCGGCCGCTCCGACTCCACGCTCAACCGGCACGGAGTACGACTGGGCAGCGCCGACATCTACGCCGTCACCGACGAACTGCCCGGCATCCGCGAGTCCCTCGTCATCGGCGCCGAACTCCCCGACGGGGACTACTGGATGCCGCTGTTCGTCGTCCTCGAACCCGGCCACGAACTTACCGACGCGCTGCGAGACACCATCACGACCACCATCCGCACACATGCCTCGCCCCGGCACGTCCCCGACACCATCATCGACGTACCCGCCCTGCCCCACACCCGTACCGGCAAGAAGCTCGAAATCCCCGTCAAACGCCTGCTGCAGGGCGCCGACATCAGTCAGGTCGCGAGCCGCGAAGCCGTCGACGACATCGCGGCGCTGGAGTACTTCACCCGGTTCGCACGAACCGCGTCCCGTACCGGCTCCACGGACCACACCGCCAAGACGAACGCCGCTCCCTGAACACCGGGCCGTGCCGGGCGAGAGGCGAGCCCCCACCGCTCCTCCGTGCGGCAAGGAGCCGCTGTACGCCCCAGTTCACCTGCTGCCGGTGTGATCCCACTTCCAGCGTGTCGGCCGGCTCGCCGCCGGGGCAGAAGCCGAGGGGCCCGTCGGCACACACGTCGGGAAGCGGAGGCCACCGTTACCGGGACGCGGCAGCGGAGGCCACGACCGCGCGGGCGGAGCGAACGAGCAGGGCCGCGTCGGTGGCGACGACGACGAACCGGTGCCCGCGGGCGATACGGCTCGCGGCACCGGCGCCGTCGGGCGCGGTGATCCCCATGACGTGGCCCGCGCGTCGACAGGTCTCCTCGATACCGCGCACCATCCGTTCCAGCTCGGGGTCGTCGAGCCCGAGGCCGCAGCTGACGGCCAGGTCGGCGGGGCCGATCATGACGCCGTCCAGGCCGGGAGTCGACGCGATGGCGTCGGCGTTCTCGACCGCCTCACGGCTCTCCAGCTGGCCGATCAGGCAGACGTCCTGGTTGCCCTGCTCCATGTAGTCCGGCAGTCCCACGCCTCCCCAGCCACCCGCCCGCCCGGAGTTGCTGACGCTCCGCCGGCCGAGTGGCGGAAACCTGCAGGCGGCGACGGCGTCGCGAGCCTGGTCCGCGTCGTCGACGTGCGGGACGATCAGCCCTGCCGCACCGGCGTCCAGGGGAGGTTGCACGTCCCGCGGCGCGTGGCCGGGGACCCGCACGAAGGGCACGATGCCGCAGCCGCGAGCGATCGCGATCATCGCCGACAGGTCCCGGGGGCCGATGAGGGCGTGTTCGTTGTCGAGGACGACGAAGTCGAGCCCGCCGGCCGCGAGGACCTCCACGATCTCGGGGGTGGGCAGCTTCACGAACGTTCCCAGTACCGGACGTTCGGCTGTTTCCAGCGGGTTCACATGGCACCGCCCTGCGGTGCGGGGTCGACTGGGTAGTCCGCCGCGTTGAGGACCCAGCCCTGTTCGAGGAAGTCCCGCCGCGGGGGCGCGAAGACGTCGATCAGGTCGTGGTCTCCGTCGTGGACGGCACGCGTGGTGTGAACGACGCCCGGCGGGATGACCGCCACGGACGGGCTCTGGCACGGGACGTGCGCGTCCTCGCGCCACTCGCTCAGCCGGGGCGTCCACGGCGTACGGAAGTGGTGGACGAAGTCCCCGGCCAAGGTCACCGAGCCCTGCTCGAAGTCGTCGTGGACGTGGGGGGAGAGCTTCTCGGGGTCCCGGGGGCCCTCCTGCCGGGGAAACCAGTTGATCATGAGGTTCGAGGTTCGGAAGATCCGGCCGAGGCGGGCAGGGTCCTCGGAGACCGTGGACATCCGGTGGACGACGGGCCCTGTGGGCCGTGCCGCGGGACTGTGCCGCGGCAGTGGAGCGACGGCTGGATCGGGGCTGTCATAGAGGGCCGTGTTCGCGGCTCGCTCCTGTACGGCCCCCGCGAGGCCGGAGAAGACCTTCAGTACCGTGCATTCCCGGTCGGCGGTGACGGTGCCGCCGCCGGGCGGCACGATCACCACGCCCGGCTCGTCGAGGACGGCCTGCCCGCTCGGGCAGGACACCGACAGCCGCACGCCCTCCTGTGTCAGCAGCACGATGTGCTCGTCGGGTACGTCGGACTCCTCGACCGCCTCGCCGGGGCCGAGAGGCGTGAGGGAGACGGTGAAGTTCTGCCCGCGCACGTACTGCGAGCGGCCGGGCGTCCGCGCCCACTCGGTCACGTACGGTTCCCGGGGCAGCCGACCGCCGGTGTCGGCGCGGGGCGCGGGGTTCAGGAGACGGCGGGGATCATCAATGGGGTGGGGCATGTCCTCACTGTCGGACCCCGCTCCGGTGCGATCAATGAGCAAGTGCCGATAGCATCGTTCGGCGCAACCGAATGATCAGGGAGGCCGGGATGAACCTCGCTCAGTTGGAGTGCTTCCTCGCGGTCGCCGACGAGTTGCATTTCGGTCGTGCCGCCGAGCGGCTGCACCGCAGCCCCGCGACCGTCTCGGAGACGGTCGCCGCTCTGGAACGCGGCATCGGCGGCAGGCTGTTCGCGCGCACCAGCCGGAGGGTCGACCTGACGCCCGAGGGCGCGCGCTTCCTCCAGGAGGTACGTGGGCCCTACGAGCAACTGCTGCGGGCGCACGCTCGTGCTTCCGCTCGGGCGCGCACGCCGCGTCCGGAGGTGGTCGTCGCGCACACCCCTCAGCTGGGGCAGCTGCTGCTGCCGGGCCTCCATGTCACGCCCGAGAGCCGGGACCCCGCTCACCCGCCCTGGCGGCCGGTGCTGATGCACACCCATCAGCAGCAGCGGGCGGTGGCGGCGGGCACGGTCGACATCGGCCTGTGCTGGTCGGCGTCGGTGCAGCCGCCCTTGCGGAGCTCCGTACTGCGGGAGGTCCCCATCGTGGCCCTGCTGGCCCAGGACGACCCGTTGGCCCGCAAGGACGTCGTCACCATGACCTCACTGCGAGGCCGGAGGCTGGTGATGACACCCCGGAAGGACAACGCGTTCTGGGCGGGGGCCGCCCGGATGGCCTTCGCGCGGGCGGCCCTGGAACCGGTCGACGTGGCGGAGGTCGAACGCTACGACGACCTGGCCCTGCAAGTGCGGGCGGGTGGACTGGTCGGCCTGCACCCGGCGCTCGGAGCAGCCTTCGACCGCGTCCCGGGAGTGGTGATGCGGCCTGTGACGCCGGAGCTGAGTGTGGCGATCTGCGCGCTGACGCGCGAGGACGCAGGGCCGACCGTCTCCGACCTGGTCGGCACGCTACGGGAGACGGCGCGTGAGGCGGAGCTTCCCGTGGAGAACCGCGTGGAGGTCAGCGGTTGAGCCCGGCGGCGTGGCGTACGGCCGCGTCGAGGATGCCGGCCACGGCCTCCAGCTCGGCCGTGTCGCGCGGCGGGTAGAGCAACAGATACGTGGCGGGGAGCTGGGGCGTGGCCCCGGCCAGGGGGTGGCGTTCGCCCCAGGACTTCTCGATCACGGCTCGGGCGTCAGGCGCCGCCAGGACCAGATGCATGGAGCCATCGCCGGGATGGATGTGGGCGATCTCGCCCCGCGTCGCGCGGATGTCGGTGGGCGCGGTCTCATGGTCCACCAGGGTGATCGCCTGGCAGTGGCCCTCCAGCCGACTGCGCTGCCAGGTCGCGATGTTCGCGTGCGCGGCGACCGCATCCCCGAACACCGCTTCGAGCGCATGGCGCATGGCTGTGCCCACGCTCTGGTCGACCGGTCGGTGCGGGATGGGCCAGTGGCCGACCGACGGGCGTGGGCCGTTGCGGTACGTCAGCTCGGCCAGCCGACCCGTGGTGCGGCGACCGTCACCGTCGTCTCCGTATCCGGTGACGTCCAGGGGGTCGATCGTCTTGAGCCGGAGGCATGTCGTGGTCAGCCAGCCGCGGGGAGAGTGCGGAAGTCCGCCGACACCGAGGGTTTTCCAGGCGCGGTAGTCGCGCCGGACCCAGGTACTCGCGGCGGCGAGGGCGCAGAGGGTCGCGGTGAGTGCTGCCGGGGAGGGGCGCCGCTGCGGGGATGAGGTCATGGCGTGCTCCAAACGGAAGGACGTTCAGGCGAACGCAAGGCCACGGCTAGGTCATTGCGCCTGGTCGCCGTAGTCCTCGCTGATGAGGTTCGTGCCGATCGGAAGGGCCGGGAGGGGTGAGCCGAGCAGGCGCAGGACGCGGGAGCGGTGCAGGCCGAGGCCGAGGAGGACCGCTTGGGTGACGTCCTCGGCGTGGGAGGGGCCGGCCTCGCCGCGGCAGACCGAGTGGATGGCCTGGAGGCCGGCACCGGTGACGAGGTCGAGGGCGGCTTCCAGGCTGCTGATCCGGAGCAGGCCGTCGGCGATTCCGTCCTGGAGCGTCTCGGTGGCGTTGCGGAACGTGTCGTGGCCGAACGCCTGCCGGCCGTTGGCTGCGACGTTGACCATGGCCCAGCCCCACTGCGGGTTCCGCTGTGCCTTGCGGATGTAGAGCCGCAGGGCCCAACTGGTGCGCGTGGCGGGGTCGGGTGCCCGCGCCACGGCCGCGTCCATCCCGTGGTTCAGCTCGTAGGCCATCACGTCGAGGAGGTCGTCGCGGCTGTCGAAGTAGTTGTAGAAGGTGCCCCGGGCCACCCCGGTGTGCCGGATGACGTCCTCGATCTGGGTGTGGCGTCCCTCGGGCCGGCCCAGGAGTTCGAAGGCGGCCCGGATGAGCCGCAGCCGGGTCTCGGCGCGTTTCCGCGCTCCCCGACCGCCGTCGGTCTCGGGCGGTCGGGTGGGCGGGGGTGAGGAGGGCTGGGTGGTCATCGCGTCATGCTAGTGAGTGCCCCCGCGTCGAGGAACGTCAGCGCCAGCCGCCGGAACTCGATCGATCCGGGCAGGTCCAGGTGGGCGACACCGCCGAGCACCCGCACCTGTGTGTCGGGCAGCGCGGCGGCCAGCGCGTGCACCGGATGCGCCACCGGGTCGTTCTCCCCGACCACCAGGAGCACGGGACAGCGGACGTGGGCCAGCCGGTCCGGGGTGAGTACGGGGTTCGCGGCGCGGCGCAGGCAGGCGGCCAGGGCCAGGGGGTCGTTGCCGTTGCCGACGCCGTAGTCCGCCAGTTCCCGGACGGCCGTCGAGGCCTCGGCGTGGGCCCCGTTCTCCAGGACGTCGGCGAGGTCCTGCCCGAGGGGCTCGGGGGCGAACGCGTTGTCCCCGAGCCCGCCCAGCACCAGTCGGTGAAACCGGTTCGGATGCCGGGCCGCGATCTCCAGGAGCACCTTGGCGCCGAGTGAGAAGCCAACGGCGTCCAGCACGCCGTCGGTGGGCAGTCTCCCCAGGACTTCGGAGGCGAGGTCGGCGTAGTCACCGGGATCATGGGGCTGGGGCCCTGAACCGTGTCCGGGCAGATCGACCGCGACGACCGTGTGCCCTTGTCCGGACAGGGACCGGCGCCAGCCGTTGTCCTCCCAGTCCGAGGCCGCGCTGCCGCCCCAGCCGTGCACCAGGACCACGCCTTCCCCAGCCGCCGCCCCGGGCGTAGGGCTCACTGACCCGTGCGCAGCCGGCTGTGCGCGATGCCCACGCCGACCGCTGTGACGGTGTCGGGCGAGTAGTAGTCGACGACGCGCTCGCCCGCTCCGCAGGCCTCTGCCGCCGCAGCGGCGGCTACCCACTGACGGATCTCCGAGCCGCCACCACCGCCCGCCCGGAGGATCTCCTCGTCGGTCCAGGTGTCGAACGCGGCGAGGTCGCCGGCGAAGGTGGCCAGGAACTTCTCGTCCCACTTTTCATTGATCCACGGCACCTTGAGCTCGCCGCTGACCAGCTGCCCGCTGAGGTCGTCCATGCCGGTCTGGATCTTCTCCATGAACGCGGCGCGGGTCAGCGTCCCGCGGGCGCCGCCGCTGACGATGTAGTCCCGGGTGACCTCGTCGGGGGCGGTGTCGTACTGCGGGAAGATCGAGTCGGTCTCGTGCGAGAGCCCGCCCGACCCCAGGAAGGCGACCTTCAGCCCCAGCGTCCGGGCGAACGTGCCGACCGCCTCGCCGATCGCCCGGACGCGGCGCATGGTCGGGCGCGGCTCGCTCAGCACGTTGACGTGGATGGGGATGACCGGCTTGGCGTCGAGGTCGCCCAGGAAGTGGCCCAGGACGTTGGAGAATCCGTGGTCCACCCCCATGTCGTAGGAGGTGGCGATGTCGAAGTCCTGCGCCACCAGGTGGTCGGCCAGTTTCCGTGAGATGTCCATGGGGACGTCGAGGGTGCCGGGCCTGCCACCGCAGTCGTCCACGGCCCAGGCCTTGTGTCCGACCATGAACTGCGGGGCGTTGTTGAGGAAGACGTTGTCGTAGTGGTCGCCGCCGAAGACGATGACCAGATCGGGGTCGAAGCTTCGGAACTCGGCTACGCGGGCGTCGTAGGCCTTCCAGGCGTCGGCGTTACTCTCGCGCTCCTGCATGGTGAACAGCGGCACGTGCACGACACAGGCGAGGTAAGCGGTGGACTCGGTGGAGGACATCGGTGTGCTCCCGGTTCGGTGGACGGTTCGGTGGGACGAGGGGTTCAGGCGGAGGGCGAGACGAAGCCGGCGACCGTGGGGCCGATGAAGACGGCCGTCAGCCGGCGGCTCCGGAACCGCCAGCCGTCGGGGGAGCGGACGCACTCGTCCTCGGCGTCGGCGATGGTGGCGGGTGTCGGCGTCTGCAACGGCAGGTCGCCCGTACCGGCGAAGACCAGGACGGTCGACCGGCACAGGGCCCGGTCCGGGCCCAGCGGTTGGACGTGCAGGTTGGTCTGCACATGTCGGGTCGACCGCCCGAGGGCGGCCTGTTCGCGATTGCGCTTGGCGAAGTAGCTCTTGATCGCGGCACGCCCGTGCAGGTCGAGTGCTCCGGCACGGAACGCACCGTCCTCGGTGTACAGGGCGTCGACCGGTTCGGCGCTGCGCAGGTCCACACGCAGCCAGTAGTCGGCGATCAGAGCCGCAAGTTCGGTTTCCATCTGCACCAGCCCTTTCGGGGGTGTCCGTGAATGCGGCGGCACCGTAAGCGGCGCGTTTCTGGAACGTAAGGAAGAATGACAGAAGTGTCAATCAAAGAAACATGGATAGGCCACACAGGGCGAGAAAAGCGCGAGAACAGGGAAGCTGGCTTACTTTTCCACAGTGAACTTGCCATAATGCAGCTGATGGTGGCGAGCGGTGGGCGGGCTTAGGCTCTGCGCATGGGTGATGTGGAGGGTGCCGCCGGAAGCGGCCGCAGAGAAGTGCCGGGCGACGGGGACGTCTTTGCCCGTAATGGTGTTCCGCGCGCGACGTTCGAGACGGTCACGGGCCGGTGGGCGCCGCTGGTCATGCTGGCCCTCGCGGAGCGCGGCCGGCGTTTCGGTGTGCTGCGACAACGGATCCAGGGCGTGAGCGAGAAGATGCTCGCCCAGACACTCCGATCCCTCGAGCGGGACGGGCTGGTGCGTCGCAGGCTCTCCGACGGGGTACCGCCGCAAGTGGAGTACGCGCTCACACCTCTTGGCACCGCGTTCGCGCAACGGCTTCGGGCGCTGGCCGACTTGTGCGAGAGCTCTACCCAGGAGGTGGTGGCCGCGCGGGAGGCGTATGCCGACGGACTGGCCGGCTGACGGAACGTTCTACCGGTGTCGCGGCCCCGTCATCCGCGCGCCGCGATCAAGGGCAGCAGTACCTCGTCGACGATGGCCGCCACCTCGGCCGGCGGCACCGTGTCGTGGCGCATGGACTCCATCACGACCAGTCGGGGACCGACGGAGGCGATGCGCTGGGTCACCCCCGCGGGGTCGCTCTCCCCTCGGTCGGCCGCGGCGCGGAGGATGTCGAGGAGCAGTCGTTGGTGCGGCACGACCAGCGCGCGGAAGATTTCCTCGAACAGCTCCGGATGACGGGGGCGTTGGCCGATCAGCGGGCGCAGTGCCCGGCCTCGCGGTTCCTGGAGGCTCTGCGCCAGGGCACTCAGCACGGCCGCGAGGTCGCCGCGCAGGGAGCCGGTGTCCGGAGGGCTCGGCAACGGGAAGCCGGTCGCCGGGTCGGACAGCGCGGCGAGCACCAGTTCCTCGGTGGTGGACCATCGGCGGTAGAGGGTCGTCTTCGCGGTGCCGGCCCGGGCGGCGATCTTCTCGAAGCCGAGTTCCTCGAAACTCGTCTCCGCCAGTTCCTCCAAAGTGGCCAGGTAGATGGCTCGCAGGAGTGTGGCTCCCCTGCGCCGGTGGACCGTACGCGGGGTGTCCGGCGCGTCCGAGTCGTCCGGTGCGTTCGGCTCGTTCGGCGAGGAGTCGCTGGAGTCGCTGGAGTCGTGGTCGGCGGGGCGGCGAGCGGCTGTCACGGTCCGGTTATAGCTGGTGAGGCGCCCCCTCGTCGAACAGTCGGGGCCGGCGCGGCTCGGGCCTGTGGCGGCGCGACCGGGGACGGCGGGGCCCGGCTGCCGGTCGTGAGGGCGTGGGCGAGGGGCGGAGTGGCCGATCAGTGCGGCGTGCAGATCGGTCGACCCGGGGGTCGGCGCCCGCTGCACCTGGAGACCCTCGGCCGATGGTCGCGGCTCGGGCGGGAGATGCCCCTGAAGTCCCATCCCTCCGCTCGCGGGACGGCGGCACGGGGAGTACGCTCATTAGGAAACGAGTGAGTATCTTATTTCTGGAGGGTTCTCGTGCCGGCGCAACGCATCGATGTCCACGCCCACTACACGGGCGGCACGGTCGAGGAGACCTTCCGCAGCGGGTTCACCCTGGCCGGCGGCTTCAAGATGTCGGTCGAGTGGTCCCCGCGGGAGGCACTGGCCTACATGGACGGCCAGGGCATCGCCACGCAGATCCTTTCGGCACCCTGGACCTTCAGCGGCACCGCCGAGGACCCCGGTTTCGGCATCCGCTGGGCCAGGAGTGTCAACGAGGAGTGCGCGCAGTTGGTCGAGGAGCATCCGGGACGTTTCGGTGCGTTCGCCGCCCTGCCCGGTGACAGCGCCGAGGCGATGCTCGACGAGCTGGCCTACGCCCTGGACACGCTCGGGCTCGACGGCGTGATGCTGAACTCCAACACCGCCGGCCGCTACCTCGGCGAGGAGTGGGCCGAACCGCTGCTCGCCGAACTCGACCGGCGCAAGGTGCCGGTCTTCCTGCACCCGATCGACAGTCCGGTCATCGCGGGCCACCTCGGATTCGGCCGGGCCAGCTCGATCTGCGAATTCCCCTTCGACACCGCGCGCAACATCATCAACGCCCTCTATCGCGGGGTCTTCCAGCGCTACCCCGACCTGAAGCTCATCCTCGCCCACTGCGGCGGTGCGCTGCCCACACTCGGCTGGCGCCTCGCCGAGCACTCGACGATGGGCACGGGCCCCAAGGACGCCGCGATCGACCCCGCTCATGTCACCGACGCCCTGAGCAAGCTCTATTACGAGACCGCTCTGGCGGGTGGGCGGCACTCGATCCTGCCCACGCTGGAGGTCACCGGCGCCGACCACATCCTCTTCGGCACCGACTGGCCCGCAGCACCGGAACCGACGGTCGAGCGCACCATCGAGCAGCTCATGACCAACAGCTCCCTCACCGAGGCCCAGCTCGCCGCCGTGCAGCACGACAACGCACTGGCGCTCTTCCCCCGCTTCGCCTGACTTCCCTGTTCCCCCCCCCGTTGCACCCATGTCTGGAGTACACGTGACCACCACCAAGACCGCCCTCGGTAACGTCCGAGTCTTCGACGGGTCCCGTCTGAGCGAACCCACCACCGTCGTCATCGACGGCTCGGTGATCGGCACGGACGCCACCGGCGCCGAGACCCTCGACTGCGGCGGTGCCACCCTGCTGCCCGGGCTCTTCGACGCCCACGTGCACCTGATCTTCCCCGACGACCTCACCAACCTCGCCCGCCACGGCATCACGACCGCTCTCGACATGGCCTGCTGGCCGCCGGAGCGGGTGGACTCCTTCCGCGGCGGGGTACCCGACATCCGCAGCGCGGGCGTCCCCGCGATCGGGCCCGGTGGCAACCACGCGCGTATGCCCGGTATGCCCGCGGAGGCGATCCTGACCGAGCCCGGCCAGGCCAAGGGCTTCGTCGCCCAGCGCGTGGCCGACGGCTCCGACTACATCAAGGTCGTCGTCGAGGAAGATCTCCTCGACCAGGCCACCATCGACGCCGTGATCGCGCAGGGCAAGGCCCAGGGCAAGCTCACCGTCGCCCATGCGTCGTCGGTCGACGCCTACCACCGAGCGGTGAACGCCGGTGCCGACGTCGTGACGCACGTGCCGCGCGACGGCGTACTCGACTCCGCCACCATCGAACGGATGGTAGAGCAGGGGACGATCGCTGTTCCCACGCTGGCCATGATGGAAGCGGTCATCAAGGGTGCTCGTCCGCCGGGACAGGACTATTCCTACAGCCGCGATTCGGTGGCCGCCCTCCACGCGGCCGGGATTCCCATCCTGGCCGGTACGGACGCCTTCTCCGGCCCCGCCCCCATCCCGAACCCGGTCACCCACGGCCCCAGCCTCCACCACGAGCTGGCACTCCTGGTCGACGCCGGCCTGACCCCGGCCGAAGCCCTCCAGGCCGCCACGGCCCTGCCCGCCCGCCACTTCGACCTCCCCGACCGCGGCGCCGTCCGCCCCGGCCTGCGCGCGGACCTGCTCCTCATCGACGGCGACCCACTGGCCGACATCAGCGCCACCGGCAGGATCAAGCGCATTTGGGCGGCCGGGACCGACGTCACTCCCGCCGGCTGAGGGGACTCCGTGCCACCGGCTCCGGCCGCCGACAGCGCCGTATGCGACGGGAACGAAGCCAGCGATGATGAAGGACTTGCCGTGACTGACCTGCCTGACGAACTGATCGACGTCCATGCCCACTTCGTCACCGACTCCTACGTGGCGGCAGCCAAGGCCGGTGGACACACCCATCCGGACGGAATGCCCGGATGGCCCTCCTGGGACGTGGATGACCACCTGCGGTTCATGGACGAGAACCGCATCAGCACATCAATGCTGTCCATCTCTTCCCCAGGGACCCATTTCGGCGACGACGCAGCCGCCCGCACGCTCACCCGCGAGGTCAACGACCACGCGGCCGGCCTCGTCCGCGCCCATCCGAGCCGCTTCGGCCACTTCGCCTCCCTGCCCCTGCCGGACGTGGAGGGCAGCCTCACCGAACTTGCCTACGCCCTGGACGAGTTGGGCAGCGACGGCGTCGCCATCGAGACCAACGCACACGGCCACTACCTGGGCGATCCGCGTTTCGAGCCCCTCTGGGCCGAACTCGACCGTCGCCGGGCTGTCGTCTTCGTTCACCCGACCTCGCCCGTCCGGCCCGAGACAGTCGCCGTGGGGCGTCCGCGGCCGATGCTGGAGTTCATCTTCGACTCCACCCGCGCCGTCTCCGACCTGGTTCTCAACGGAGTCCTGACCCGCTATGCGGGCGTCCAATGGGTCTTCACCCACGGCGGCGGCGCCCTGCCGCTGCTGGCCGACCGGATGGAGCTCTTCCGTACCGCGTTCGGAGGCAGTTCACCGGACGACCCGTCCGTCCAGGAGCAGGTTTCCAAGCTCTGGTTCGACATCGCTGGGACCCCCTTCCCCCAGCAAGTCCCCGCTCTGGAAAAGGCTTTCGGAGCTGAGCGGATTCTGTACGGCAGTGACTACTGCTGGACACCGGATGGCGCTCTCGCTCACCAGATCGCCTCCATCGACAAGGCCGATCAGCCCGAGGCCACCACATGGCGGAACCTCACCTCAGCAAACGCGAAGCGCCTGATTCCCCGCATCGCACGAAACGACGCGTGAGACCGTGCTCCAGGACCCCTTGGCCTTCAGCGGTCGTAACGTGGGGACCAAGGCTGAGGGAGCGCGCGCTGGTTGGCGTTCACACCATCACCGGTAGATAGGGCCCGGGGCCCTTCAGGGTGCGGTGGATGGGGGCGGTCGCTGTGTGGCGAGGGCCGGGGAGCGTGGCGACCGACTCGGTGAGGTAGCGGTAGAAGAGCTGGGCGTTCGGGACGTCGATGCTGGCGTTGAGATTCGCCGTGCTCGTCGTGGCCGTGGCGAAGGCGACCTCGGGGTGTGCGGCGAGCACCGCTCCCGCTTCGGCGAGACGGATCGATCTCCAGCCAGAGGGCGGCCGTTCAGCGGGAGGGGTCCGAGGGTCTCGGCCGCGCCGGCATGGGGAGGATGACGGTCCCCATGCCCGTCGCCGAGACGCCGAGCCAGGGAAGGGCGTGAGCAGCGGCGGCATCATCAAGGCGATGATGCCGCCGATGGAGCGGCCGGTCAGGAACACCGTCGGCAGCGAAGCGGGCAGCGGCCTGACCGATCGCCGCGCCAGGCAACTCGACGTGCCGGGTGAAGGTATTGTCCTTGGGCGCGAGAGGCGAGCTGTCTCCGTAACCGGGTCGGTCCAGGGCCGGCACCGAGTACCTGTGCCGGGCGGCCGTGTCGATCAGTGACCCTTCGGGGAGCCCTGTACGTCGAAGTACCGGGCGGTGAAGGTGCCGCCGTGCAGAGCGACGATCACAGCCATTGGCGCTGTCTCCGGCGGGGCCTGCGGCAATGGCTGTGATCTTGTGTCCATCGACTTCGAAGGTCAGGCTCTCGCGTTGCGTGGCCAGGCGGGGGCTCCCTGTCGAAGGATGGAGTGTGCGTGCGAGTACAGGGGCGCGGCTCATCGTGCATCGCTGCGGCCCGTTTCCTGGCGTGGGAGGTGACACGAAATTCGGCCGGGGCAGGCGGTATTGGTCCCTGCGGGGCTACCGCACAAGGGGCAGGTACGTACGCCGTCCTGCCTTGGGTGGACTGACCCACCAGGTCCGCCGACTCACCAAGGCGGGACTGCGCACCACCATTGGGCGAGATACCCCTCAGACCGGCGGATACCGAAGCCCGAAGCCCAGCGGGAAGAGTGGGTCGGGGCCCTGCTGGGGCTGGTCGGGGAGGCTCTTTTCAACCTCCGTCATGGAACGGGGGAGTTGGAAGGGGAGGCGTCCCTGCGGGGTCGCGTGGCCGAACAAGACGTCGAACAGTGCTGCGTCCGAGGCTCCGTAGACACCCAGCAGGGCGGCAGCGTCTTCGGCGATCTCCGGGATGACGGCCGGCCGGTCCAGGTGAAGGGCGACCACCGTGGGTACGGCGTTCAACAGGGCCTGGATCGCGGCCAGTTGATCGGCGGGGAAGTCGAGCCGGCCGGCGTGGAAGAACGCCTCGAAGCCGCCGGGACGGGGCTCGTACGGGGTGGACAGGCGGAGCACGGCGACGTCGGCCTGGGCCGGGTCGTCGACCACCTCGCCGTACTGGGCCGCCACGTCCGCGGCGACGCCTCGTACGTAGACCTTCGGACGGTCGTCGCTGAGCGGCAGGAGCCCGGCGTCGTTCTTGAGGAGCGTGAGGGAGCGTCGCTGCGCCGCGTCGCCGAGTGCCCGGAACCGGCGGCTGCCGACGACCTCCTCCGCCTCGTCGGGGTTGACGTAACGGCGGTCGTCGAAGAGTCCGAGACGGAACTTCTCGGTCAGCAGACGACCGGCGGACTGGTCGAGGCGTGCTGCGGTGATGCGGCCGGAGCGAACCAGTTCGACGACGAGGTCGGTGCACCATTCGCCGCCGAACTGGTCGGCGCCGGCGTCCAGGACCTTCGCGGCCCGTTCCAGCGGGGTGAGGTGTTCGACTCCCCAGGCGCGGGCGGGCATCGGCTGGCCGAATATCACGTCGTCGGTGATCAGGCCCCAGTCGGTGCACACGATGCCGTCGAAGCCCAGCTGCTCGCGCAACAGGCCGGTGATGACGCCCTTGTTGAAGCCGAAGCCGACCTCCTCGTACGAGGTGCCGACGGGCATGCCGTAGTAGGGCATGATCTGCGTCGCCCCGGCGGCGATGGCGGCCTTGAAGGGCTCCAGGTGATAGTCGAAGAAGCCGCCGGGATACACCTGTTCGCGGCCGTAGACGAAGTGTGCGTCCTCGCCGTCCTTCTGGGGGCCCGCGCCGGGGAAGTGCTTGACCATGGCGGCGACACTGTCCGCGCCGAGGTGTCCGTCGGGACCCTGTAGCCCCTCCAAGTAGGCGGTGACGAGGCGGGAGGTGAGGTCGGCGTCCTCGCCGAAGGTGCCGCTGACGCGCGCCCATCGCGGCTCGGTCGCCAGGTCGATCTGCGGGTGCAGTGCGAGCCGGATGCCGACGGCGAGGTACTCGCGGCGCACGACGTCGGCGTACTCGCGCATCAGCTCCGGGTCGTCCAGCGCGGCCAGACCGAGCGTCTCGGGCCACTGGGAGAAGGCACCGGCACGCATCGCGGTGCCGGGGTTGTCGGTGAAGGCGTGCCGGGGGTCGGAGGAGAGGGTGACCGGGATGCCGAGGCGGGTGTCGGCGGCCAGTACCTGCAGCCGGTTGTGCCATTCCGCGATCTGCCGCGGACCGGCGCCGCCGAGCAGGTTGAAGTGGTTCATCTGCTGCTGCCCCACCAGCTCACCGGCGGTGTAGGGGAGCATGTCGGGTGCGTCGGCGAGGGAGCCGTCCGTGTTCATGGTGAGCACGGTCTGGAAGAGCAGGCCCACCTTCTCCTCGACGGTCATGCGGGCCAGCAGGTCGGTGACGCGCCGCTCCACGGGGAGGTTGGGGTCACGGTAGGTGCCGGCGTCGGCGGGAGTGGTCATGCGGTTGCTCCGGAGGTCACGAGTGTGCGGGGAAAAAGAGGAAGGCGAGCGAGACGCTCAGCGCACGGCGCGGATGAAGCGCAGTGCCACGGCGCCCGCTGCCGCAGCGGCGGCGCCGAAGAGGTAGAGCGCCAGGTAGTTGGTCCGGTCGGCGCTGGCGATGCCGAGGAAGAGGGGAGCGATGGCCGGGACGAGTGACTGCGGGAGGGCGTTGGCCACGTTGAGTACGCCCAGGTCCTTCGCCGCGTCCTCGGCGCGAGGCAGCGTCTTGACGGCGATGGCGGTGTCGACGGCCAGGTAGGCGCCCATGCCGAGACCGAACACCGTGATGGCCGCGAGGAACGCGCCCGTGGAGTGCGCCGTCGCGAGGCCCGCGATCCCGGCGGCGAGGATGGCGGTGCCGGTGTAGACGCAGAACTTGCGGCGGCCTGTCCGGTCCGACAGCCAGCCGAAGAACAGGGAGCCGAAGACCGCGCCGATGGTCATGACCGTCATACCGATGGCGACGGTGCCGGTGGCCTCGTGCGTGCTCTGGCCGAGCTGGTCCTCGGCGAAGTAGAGCTGGTAGCCCGTTGCGGACGAGACACCGACGAAGACCAGGAAGCGGCCGACGAAGTTCCAGGCGAAGTCGGGGTGCCGGCGCGGCGAGACCCAGAAGGAGCGCAGGAACGAGCCGATCCGGAACGGCGGCAGCGCGCCCTTGTCGGCGGGCGGGTCGCCGCGCAGCGCCGTGTTGATCAGCGCTGCTCCGGCCAGGCCCAGCACGCCGGGGAGAGCGAACAGCAGCAGGGAGGATCCGGTCAGTGCCCGCGCCAGGACGGCGCCGACGACCATGGCCACATACGTCATCATCCCCACGGCGCCGGAGATACGGCCCCGGACGCGGTCCGGTACCCGGTCGGCCAGCACCGCGTGCATGGCGGCCAACGCGGCGTTGACGCCGAGCTGGGTGATCGCCCAGCCGCAGGCCAGGACCGCGATGTTGTCGGCGAGGCCACTCACCACGAGACCGACGAAGCCGACCGCCATGCCGCCTGCCACCCACGGACGCCGGCGGCCGAACCGGGACGTGGTGCGGTCGGAGAGCGCACCGAAGAGCGGGCCACCGATCAGGGCGAGGAACCCGCCGATCGCCAGCACCGTGCTGAGCGAGGAGGCCTTGCCGTCCGGGTCGATCTGCGAGACCCGCAGGGACAGCGAGACCGTGACCGGGGTGAAGAGCGCGAGGGATATGAGGAACTGAGCGGCGACGAGCCGGATCGCGAAGCCGGTTGTGTAGCCGGGCAGTTGGCTCGATTCTGACCCGGCCGCTCGATGGGTCGGTACGGCCTCGGGCGTCGCCTGGTCCGCGCTTACGGGCGACGTCTGCCGGTCGGCGAACGATCTTTCCATGGTGACCTCCATGTACGACGGCACCGTCGCGCGTCGACCGGGCCACAGTAAAACTGAACGAGTCGAATAGTTTCACTTAGTGACGCAGCTCACCCTGTGGTTGGGTGTCGCCGCGGAGTGGTGGTGGCTCTGGGGTCGCCTCGAAGATCGTCCTCGATAGGGTGATGCCCATGACCCCTACGGCTGGATCTTCGGCGTCGAGCCCGAAGACGGCGGGCAGACGACGGGCAGGTGGCACCTACGCCGCGGCCGACGCCCGCCGTGAGGCGATCCTCGACGCCGCCACGACGGCCTTCGCGCAGGCCGGGTACGGCAGTTCCTCACTGGCCCGGATCGCCGCCGACGCCGGTACGTCCGCGACGGTGGTCGTGCACCATTTCGGTTCCAAGGAACGGCTGTTGGTGGCCGTGCTCGAGCAGCACGAGGCCGTCACGCGTGATCGTACGATCGCGCTGGAGACGGCCGGTCTGCTGAACTCTCTGGCGGCGCTGCGCGACCTCAAGCTGGAGACCGCCACGTACAACCTCGCCCACCCGGGCAGGCTGCAACTGTTCGTCCAGCTCTCCGCGGAGGCGGGGAACCCGGCCCACCCGGCACACGAACGCTTCCGTCGCCGCTATGTCGAGAACCGTGCCGCGCACGAGCGTTGTCTGCGTGCGGCGATCGCCTCGGGCGAGATCCGCGACGACGTGAACGTGCGGTCGGTGGCCCGCGAGATTCCGGCCGTCAGCGATGGCCTCCAGGTCCAGTGGGCGCTGGAACCCGACTCCATCGACCTGCACGCCGAGCTGAACAGCTACTTCGACCGCCTCTCCCGCGCCCTCAGCCCCGACGGCAGAACCCTGCCACCACCCACGGAGCTGCCGCAGGTCTGAGCGGCCGGGGCTCGGGTCTCGGTGGCTTGGGAGGCTCGGGCTCAGAGGGTCCGCACCAGCAGACTCGCGATGACGACGGAACCGATACTGACCGTGGTGAACCCGCCGGTGAGCATCGGGGCGAGCAGGTCGTCGGTGATGGCTTTCCGCTCGTGCTCGTCGCCGCCCACACTGCGAGCCACTTCGGTGGTGGTGAGATAGTCCAGCGGGAAACCGAGCAGCGCCGTGAGCGCGACCGCCATGCCCTTGACCGGACGCCAGCCGACCAGCCGCGCTCCCACCCAGCCGCCGAGCATCAGGCCCGCCACACCGACGAGGACGATCGAGGCGACGACGGGCAGCACCCGGAACAGTTGCCCGGTCGAGATGGTGGTGGCGCTCGCCAGGGCGACGACGAGCAGGCCGATCATCGCGACGGTGAAGCCGTTCGCCTTCTCCAGGGCCTTCTCCGGATACACGCCCAGCCACGGGCCGAGGACGCCGATGCCGAGACCCCACACGCTGTAGCTGATGTGCGTGAGGGACTGCAGGCCGACGGCGCAGGCGCCGCCGGTGAAGACGAGCAGCAGGAGCGCGGTGTTGCTCTGTGCGTACCGCTCCGGGACGAGCAGTTTCCGCCGCGCCGGTGGAAGGTCGTCCGGCTCCTGCGGCGGGGAGGCCGCGGCGGGCAGGCCGTCGGGTGTCACGGGCACCGGCTGTCGCGGCTGCCGGGCGAGCGCCGTGATGTGTGCGGCGTGCCGGCGCAGCAGGTTCGTCACCAGGGGGAGGCCGACCAGTTGTTGCAGGGCGAACACGAGCAGCGGCACAGCTGTCAGCGAGGTCAGCCCGACCTGGTGAAGTGCCTTGTCGGTGATGAGGTAGGCCAGCAGACCACCGTTGATCGGTCCCACTCCCGCGACCGCGGCGGCGTAGCCGAACAGTGGGGTGACGACGGCCGTCACCAGCAGGGCCGCGCCCAGCATGCCGCAGACGCCGATGAGTACCGCGCGGTACTGCTGCCGCATGACGCGCAGCGGGATCATGGTGCCCATGTGCACCATGAGCGCCGGAGCCAGCAGGTTGCCGGTGGTCGTCAGCGTGGAGTCGGCCACGAGGTGGTGGGGCAGGACATGCAGGCTCGTCAGGGCGAACAGCGTCACGAAGGCGACGAGGAAGCCGGGGACCCTGGCCCGGGTGAGGACGGAGAGCACCTCGCCGAGGGTCAACAGGGCCAGGACGAGGGTGGCAGCCAGTACCGGGTTCATGCGCGGTGTTGCCTTTCCGCCGCAGGGCGCACCCGAGGGGGCGTCCGTTCGCTGAGTACGGGGGCACTGCCAGGTGTGACGGGATGAGGTGGTCAACCCGCGGCGCGCAGAAGGCTGTTGCGCCGGTCGTCGTCGAGAGCGAGGTCGATACCTGTCCAAGCCATGGCGAGGGCGCCTTGCAGCATCGCCGCTTCTGCCGCCGTGGTCGCGCAGGCCTTGGTGAAGCCCTTCTGGTGGTTGACGTGTCCGGCCGCGTCGATGCCGACGCTCGCGTGCAGGGCGGGCATGGCCTGCGAGACGTCGGACATGTCCGACGAGGCGCGGGGGCTCGGTTCGGTGGAGAAGCGGCGGCCGAGGGACTCGGCGTTGCGCTGATAGAGGCCGGTGAGCGTGGTGTTGTTGCGGAACTCGGCGTACGGCGGGCACGGCGCGTCGATCTTCAGCGTCGCACCGGTGGCCGTGGCGCCCGCCTCGAAGCACGCCTCGACCCGGGGCCGTAGCCGCTGAAGTCCCTCCAGGGTCTCCGAGCGCAGGATCCAGGTGCCGGTGGTGTGGCCGGGCACGATGTTGGGGGCGTCGCCGCCATAGGTGACGATGCCGTGGATGCGGTCGCCGTCCGGGATGTGCTGGCGCAGCAGCCCGATGCCGACCTGCGCGACGGTCTGCGCGTCGGCGGCGTTCACGCCCCGCTCCGGCCAGTTGGCGGACTGCGCGGACCGTCCCGTGTAGTCGATCTCCAGCCGGGCGTTGGCCATCATCCGGGCGTCGGCCCGTTCCGTGGGGGCCGGTACGGGGTGGATCATCATCGCCGCGTGGGTGCCGTCGAACACGCCGCGGTCGAGCATGAGGATCTTGCCGCCGCCGTTCTCCTCCGCCGGAGTGCCGAACACGCGGACGGTGAGCCCGAGTTCGTCGGCGAGCGGGGCGAGGGCCAGTGCGGTCGCCACACCCGAGGCGGCGATCAGGTTGTGCCCGCAGGCGTGCCCCACATCCGGCAGCGCGTCGTACTCGCAGCAGATACCGAGGACGAGCGGCCCGGAACCGACCGAGGCCAGCAGGGCCGTCGGCAGGTCCGCTACACCGCGCCGCACCTCGAACCCGGCCTGCTCCAGTGTGTCGGCCACCCAGCCGCTCGCCCGGTGCTCCTCGAAACCGAGTTCGGGGTGGGCGTGAATGCGACGGCTGAGATCGGTGAGCCGGTCGTGCTCGCGCTCGAGCGTCCTACGGGCCTGGCCCTTGGTATCCACGAGGCACCTCGCTGGTGAAGGGGGAATTCGATGTAGCCAGTACCGTCCCGTTTCCTGATGAGATGGGCCAGACAGCTGGTTCTCTTCGTAAGAAACAGCCGCCTTGATGGCGGAGAGTTTCACAAGTGGGGGCTGTGCCACGGACTTGGTGGGGGCATATCGTCGCGATGTGTCTGAGCCGACCCGACCTCCCCTGACCGAGCTGGACCGCCGGATCGTGGGGGCGCTGCAAGTGAACGGCCGTGCGTCGTGGCGCCGGATCGCCGCAGCACTCGGCGAGCCCGAGCGCACGGTCGCCCGTCGCGGCAGTGACCTGCTGCGGTCCGGCGTCGTCTCCGTGGTGGCCACGGCCGCGCGCGGTGAGGCCGCTGTTCTCCGCATCCGGTGTGCCCCCGGTGCCGCTCGGCTCGTCGGCTCGGTGCTGGCCGGACGTGTCGAGTGCACGAGCTGCTACCTGCTCACCGGTCGCGTGCACTGCCATGCCGAGGTGTTCGTGCCGCGCGGCCGGCTCGCGTCCTTCGCACTCGACGAAGTGAACGCCACACGGGGGCTGTTGGAGGTCGAGACGCACATGGTCACCCGCTACTTCCGCGGAGTGCACCGCTGGCGACCCGGTCTTGTCACCTCGCAGGAGGCGGCCGGGCTGACGGACGAGCCGGACGAGCCCGCCCCGTCCACGGGCGCCGCAGCCCTGCCGGTACTCACGCGTGAGGACCGCGTCATCCGGGACGCGCTGGCCGCCGACGGCCGGATGGCCAACGAGGCGCTGGCCCGCCTCGCGGGAGTCTCCGAACCCACCGCTCAGCGGCGTGTACGCAGCCTGCTGAGCACGACGCGCGTGAACGTACGGGCAGTCGTCGATCCGGCGCTGATCGGCCTGCACGTGTGCGCCGTCGTGTGGATCCAGGCCCGCCCCGGTCGCGTCGACGAGATCGGCAAGGCCCTGGCCGAGTCACCATACGTCCGGTACGCGGCGGCGACGACGGGGGAGTTCCAGCTCGTCGCCGACCTCGCGGTCCCGGACATGCCCGCGCTGCACGAGGCGCTGACGGGATCGGCCTGGGCGGAACACGCCACCGTGGTGGAGTCGGCGGTCATCGTCGAGGCGCCCAAGCGCAGTGGCGTCGTCCGGGTCGAGGACGAACGCCGCTGAGCCGTTTCGTGGCGAGGGGCGGGGGCCGTCAGCCCTTCCGGCTGTCGCGGGGGGCCAGGAGCGGCATCAGCACATGGGTCACGATGCTGTCGATGTCCCGGTCGGTGATGGTGCCGCGTTCCATGTGTTCGGCGCTGACGAGGCGCTGCCCCACTGCCGCGATCTGCGGGGTGACCGCCGCGGGGTCGACCTCTCCGCGCTCCGCGCCCGCCTGCAGCACCGACAGCAGGATGTCCAGACGCTCCTGCACGACCAGTTGGTGCACCTGGTTGTAGAGGTCGGGGTGGCGCGGACGCTGGGTCATCAGCGGTCGCAGTGCCTGGCCGTGCGGCTCGTCCAGGACGCGGGCGAAGTCAGTGAGCACGGCGGTCAGGTCGTCCCGGACGGAGCCGGTGTGGGGATGCACGATGTCGGCGTAGCCCGCGCAAGGGTCGGTCAGCGCCTGCAGGACGAGCTCGGCGGGAGTGTTCCAGCGCCGGTAGAGCGACGCCTTCCCCGCTCCCGCACGTGCGGCGATCTTGTCGAAGCTCAGTTCCTCGAAGCTGGTCTCGGCGAGTTCGGCGAGGGTGGCCAGGTAGATCGCCCGGGTCAGGTTCGCCCCGTGGCGGCGCGGAGGCCGGGCCTCGGGTCGCTGGGGATCCTGATGTGTGCGGGATGTCGTCTTGGGCGCGGAGGTCACTCTTCCTGTTATAGCCGCGGCGACGCCGCCGCGTCGACCCGGGCCTGGTGGGCACGGAACGCGGCGTGCTACGTTCGGATCTCAGTGAACAAAGTTGTCTCTTGAGTGCCGGGTCGACGCGTCGTCGTGGTCCTGCCGACGGCGGCCTCGACCCGCAGCAGCCGCAACAAGGTCCCCCCACCTGACGAGCAGTCACGAGACAGCCCCTCATCAGTCCAGGTCCATCGCATGCGCAACAGGAGGGAATTCACCATGACTTCCGCCGCTCCTACCGAACCCCCCACCGACTGCCCGATATCGGACGTGGACCCCTTCTCCGACGAGTTCCTCGCGGACCCCTTCCCGTCCATGGATCGGCTGCGTGAGTCGGGCGAGGTCTTCTACCTGCGCGCGTACGACGTGTGGGGTGTCGCGCGGGACGAACAGGTCGCCGCGGTGCTGCGCGACCACGAGACCTTCTCCAACGCCGCGGGCATCGGCTACACCAACCTCGCCGAGGAAGACGCGTGGCGTTCGCCCAGTCTGATTCTGGAAGCGGATCCGCCCGCACACACCAGGACCCGCTCGGTCGTCACCCGCGTCCTCTCCCCGCGTGCGCTGCGTGATCTCAAGAAGCCGTTCGAGGAGCAGGCCGGGCTACTCGCCGACAGCCTCGTGGCCAAGGGCACCTTCGACGCGGTCCCCGAACTCGCCGAGGCGTTCCCCCTGCGGGTCTTCGGGGACGCCCTGGGCCTGCCCGAACGCGACCGGCACAAGCTGCTCGTCTACGGCGGCATGACCTTCAACGCCAACGGCCCGGACAACCGGCACTTCCAGGAAGCCGTCGCCCAGGTCGGCGGCATGCAGGGCTGGGTCGACGAGCAGTGCTCGCGTGAAGCGCTCGGCCCGGACTCCTTCGGCGCGCACATCTACGCAGCGGTGGACTCCGGCGAACTGGCCGAGAGCGAAGCCAAGTTGCTGGTGCGCTCGTTCCTGACGGCCGGCGTCGACACCACGGTCAGCTCGCTCGGCTTCGCGATCCGCCGCTTCGCCGAACACCCCGACCAGTGGGATCTGCTGCGCGCGGATCCGTCCCTGGCCCGCTCCGCGTTCGACGAGATCGTGCGCCTGGAGTCGCCGGTGATCGGCTTCTTCCGCACCACCAAGACCGAGGCCGTCCTCTCCGGCGCCACGATCCCGGCCGGATCGAAGGTCATGGTGTTCTTCGCGGGCGCCAACCGCGACCCCCGCCGCTGGGACGACCCCGAGCGCTTCGACATCCGCCGCCGCAGCGCCGGGCACGCCGGCTTCGGCGTCGGCGTCCACGGCTGCGCCGGGCAGATGCTCGCCCGGTTGGAGGCCGAGACGATCCTCAAGGCCCTGGCCACCCGGGTCGCACGGTGGGAGCTGACCGGCACACCCCGCGTCAGGCTCAACAACACCCTGCGCGGCCTGGAGACCCTGCCCGTGCGGGCGCACCCCGCGTAACCACCCGACACACCAAGTCTCCCCGCCCGCTTCTCGTAGCCGCAGTGGGTGGGCCGTGGTGTCCACACCTGCTTCAGAAAGGAGCACAGGCATGCCGAAAATCCACTTCCACAATGTCGACGGAGGCGAGGACACGGTGGAGGCGGACGCCGGCACCAGCGTCATGCAGGCCGCGATGGTGCACGACGTGCCGGGCATCGTCGCCGAATGCGGCGGATCCATGATGTGCGCCACCTGTCATGTCTACGTCGACCCCGACTGGGCCGAGCGGCTTCAGCCGTGCGGCGAGGTCGAGGACGAGATGCTGGAGTCCGCCGCGAGCCCCCGCCAGGAGAGCAGCCGACTGTCCTGCCAGATCACCATGACCGACGAACTCGACGGCCTCGTCGTGCACACCCCGGAGGCCCAGCTGTGAGCTCGCCCCGCGTACTGATCGCGGGGGCGGGCCACGCCGGCTACCAGGTGGCCACCTCGCTGCGGTCGGCCGGTTTCGATGGGCACGTGACCCTCGTGGGTGACGAACCCTGCCTGCCGTACCAGCGCCCACCGCTGTCCAAGGACTACCTGCTCGGCAAGGTGCCCGAGGAGTTGGTTCCGTTCCGTGCGCCGGCCTTCTATCCCGACCACGACATCGAGGTACGGGTCGGGGCCGCGGTGGCCGGGATCGACCGGGACCGGCGCCACGTCGCGCTCGCCTCCGGTGAGGACGACCTCGGCTACGACCACCTGGTCCTCGCCCTCGGCGCACGTTGCCGCCAACTCGGGCTTCCCGGCTCGGACTTGCGCGGCGTGGTGGAACTCCGCACCCGAGCCGACGCCGAACTCCTGCGCCGACAGCTGACGCCCGGCGTACGGGTCGCCGTCGTGGGCGGCGGCTTCATCGGCCTGGAGGTCGCCGCCGCGGCAAGGAGCCTCGGCGCCGAAGTGACCGTCCTGGAGGCGTCACCGGAGCTGATGGGCCGCGTGCTGTCGCGACCCACCGCCGCCCACCTCGCCGATCTGCACGGACGCAGCGGCGTGAACATCCGCTGTGCCACCGGCGTGGCGGCGATCGAGGGTACGGACGGGCGGGTCACCGCGGTGCGCACCGCCACCGGGGACCTCCTCGACGCCGATGTCGTCGTGCTCGGCGTCGGCGTCGTCCCGAACACCGAACTCGCTGCCGACGCAGGCCTCGTGGTCGACAACGGCATCGTCGTCGACCACGATCTGCTGACCAGCGATACGGCGATCTCCGCGATCGGTGACTGTGCGAGCTTCCCCACCCGCTTCAGCCCGCACCCGACCCGACTGGAATCGGTGCAGAACGCCGCGGACCAGGCCCGCCACGTCGCCGCGCGCCTCACCGGCCGCGCCGACGGCCCGTACGACGCGGTGCCGTACTTCTGGAGCAGCCAGTACGCCGCCAAACTGCAGATCGCCGGTCTCCGCAACGGACATGACCACACCGTGCGCCGCGGCGGCGTCGACGCCTTCTCCACCTTCTGCTTCCAGGGAGACCGGCTCCTGGCCGTCGAATCGGTCAACGCGCCCGCGGATCACCTTGCCGCCCGCAAGATCCTCTCCGCACAGACGCGCATCACCCCTGACCAAGCCGCAGACATGAGCGTCAAGCTTCGCACGCTTGTTCCGTGACAACTCACCCCTGCACGAAAGGAGTTACGCAATGTCCCAGCAAGTACGAGGTGTGATCGCGCGGGCGAAGGGCGCCCCGGTGGAGATCGCCACGATCACCGTTCCGGACCCCGGGCCCGGCGAGGCCGTCGTGAAGGTCCAGGCGTGCGGGGTCTGTCACACGGACCTGCACTACCGGGAGGGCGGGATCAACGACGACTTCCCGTTCCTGCTCGGGCACGAGGCGGCGGGCATCGTGGAGGCGGTGGGCGCCGGTGTCACGGAGGTCGTCCCCGGTGACTTCGTGATCCTCAACTGGCGTGCGGTGTGCGGCCAGTGCCGTGCCTGCAAGCGGGGGCGGTCCCAGTACTGCTTCGCCACGCACAACGCGAAGCAGAAGATGACGCTGGAAGACGGGACGGAGCTGTCGCCGGCGCTGGGTATCGGTGCCTTCGCCGAGAAGACCCTGGTGGCCGCCGGGCAGTGCACCAAGGTCGATGAGGCGGCCTCGCCGGCCGCGGCGGGACTGCTCGGCTGCGGTGTGATGGCCGGGATCGGCGCCGCCATCAACACCGGCAACGTGGGCCGCGGTGACTCGGTCGCCGTGATCGGCTGTGGCGGGGTCGGCAACGCCGCCGTCGTCGGGTCCCGGCTGGCCGGCGCCGCGAAGATCATCGCCGTCGACATCGACGACGAGAAGCTCGCCACGGCGCGCGAGCTGGGCGCCACGCACACCGTCAACTCCCGCTCCACCGACCCGATCGAGGCCGTGCGCGGGCTGACCGGCGGGTTCGGCGCGGACGTCGTCATCGAGGCGGTCGGCCGCCCGGAGACGTACGAGCAGGCCTTCTACGCGCGCGACTTGGCGGGCACGGTCGTCCTGGTCGGGGTGCCGACGCCGGAGATGCGCATCGATCTGCCGCTCCTGGACGTGTTCGGGCGGGGTGGCGCCCTCAAGTCGTCCTGGTACGGCGACTGTCTGCCGGCCCGCGACTTCCCGATGCTCATCGACCTCTACCAGCAGGGCCGGCTCGATCTCGACGCGTTCGTGACCGAGACCATCGCCCTGGAGGACGTGGAGAAGGCGTTCGAGCGGATGCACCACGGCGACGTGCTGCGATCGGTGGTGATGTTCTGATGTCCGCACACACCGCGAGCGGTTCCGTCCGCATCGAGCACCTCGTCACCTCCGGCACGTTCTCCCTCGACGGAGGCACCTGGGAGGTCGACAACAATGTATGGATCGTCGGTGACGACCGTGAGGCGATCGTCATCGACGCGGCGCATGACGCCGACGCCATCGCGGAGGCCGTCGGCTCGCGGCGGCTCGTCGCGATCGTGTGCACCCATGCCCACGACGACCACATCGACGCGGCGCCCGCGCTCGCCGAGCGCACCGGCGCGCCGATCCTGCTGCACCCCGCCGACACGGACCTGTGGAAGCGTACGCACCCGGACCGCGCGCCCGACGGAGAACTCGCCGATGGGCAGCAAGTGGCCGTCGCAGGAGTGGAGTTGACGGTTCTGCACACGCCGGGCCACTGCCACGGTGCGGTCAGCCTGTACGCGCCCGCGCTCGGCACCGTCTTCACCGGGGACACCCTGTTCCAGGGCGGCCCCGGCGCCACGGGGCGGACGTTCAGCGACTTCCCGACGATCGTCGAGTCGATCCGGGAGCGTCTGCTGACGCTGCCGCCCGAGACCGCCGTACGCACCGGACACGGTGACAGTACGACCGTCAAGGAGGAGGCGCCCCACCTGAGCGAGTGGATCGCCCAGGGGCAGTGAGAGGAGAGAGGAACGCCGGGCGGCGCTACCGGCCGTCCTCGCGCTTCCCGGGAAGGGGAACGGGCGGAGCGTCGTCAATCGTGCCGAGGATCGACTGCAACTGCTGCAGGGTGTCTTGCAGTGTCGCGGTCGGCACCGCGGACAGAGTGCCGTGGAGTGCGGCGGTCGCCGCGGTGGTGATGGCCTCCGCGTCGGTGACTCCCTCAGGCGTCAGGCGCACGTTGTGGCTGCGTCCGTCCTGGGGGTCGGGGACGCGCGACACGAGGTCGCGGGCCTCCAGCCGGCGCAGGACGTTGCTCAGTCCGCCGGTGGTCAGCAGCAGACGCGTGGCCAGCTCCTTGGGCCGGAGCTGGTAGGGCTCGCCGACGGCACGCAGCGCGCCGAGCACGTCGAGTTCCGCGGCCGTGAGGCCCTGTGCCGCAAGAGATGGGGCTATGGCGCGCTCCAGCAGACCCTGCAGGCGAACGACATGTTGAGAGAGCGTGAGCGCCAGACGTTCGTCGCTCAAGCCGTTCTCGCTGTGGGAAGCCATGGCCCGATCATACCGAATAATGCTTTTGTGATACCTTTCAAGAAAGGTAAATGGAGGAGGTCCTGATGGCGACTGTTACTGCGATCGACGATGTCCGCGTATTCACGGGCGACGGTCTGACCCGGCCCCGGCGGGTGTACGTCGAGGGCGAGAGCATCGTCGCCGACGGAACCCCGGACGTGGTGGTGGACGGTGCGGGCAAGGTGCTGCTGCCGGGTCTGATCGACTCGCACATCCACACGCTGGGGCGGGACGACCTGGCGGACCTGGCACAGGCGGGCGTCACCACCGGCCTGGACATGGCGGCCTGGCCGCTCCCGTTCGTGACCGAGATGCGCGGACAGGCAGGCGTGGCCCAGATCCTGTCCGCGACGACTCCCGCGGTCGGGCCCGGCGGCAACCACGCCAAGATGCCCGGCTTCCCCGCGGACGGCATCGTCACGACCCCGCAGGAGGCGCACGCCTTCGTCGAGCGGCGGATCGCCGACGGCGCCGACTACATCAAGATCGTCACGGAGGCCGCGCCGCCGGAGGGCATGGACCGGGCGACCGTGAAGGCGATCGTCGAGGCGGCGCACGAGCACAACCGCCTCGTCGTGGCGCACTCGATCACCACCGGCGCGTTCCGCGTCGCGGTCGAGGCCGGCGTCGACATCAGCACGCACGCGCCTCTGGACGCCGTCCTCGACGACGAGACCGTCGCGCGGATGCGGGACGCCGGAATGGTGTCCTCACCCACCCTGACGATGATGAGGGGCATCGCCGGCGTCCGGGCCGGGGCCGGGCTCAAGTACGAGTACGCCCGCGACACCGTGACCAAGTTCCACGAGGCCGGAATCCGGCTGCTGGTCGGCACCGACGCGAACTCCGCGCCCGGGGTCCCCTTCGCACCCCGGCACGGCACGTCCTTCCACGACGAGCTGGAGCTCATGGTCGAGGCCGGGCTCACGCCCGTCGAGGCGCTGCGCGGTGCCACGACGCTCACCGCGCGCACCTTCGAACTCGACGACCGCGGTGCGGTCGAACCGGGCCGACGCGCCGACCTGGTCCTCGTCGACGGCGACCCGACCACCGACATCACCGCGACGCGCGCCATCGAGGGTGTCTGGATCGCCGGGGAGCGTGTCCGATGAGCAGGAGCGACGCTGTCAGCCGGATCGAACAGGCCATCCTCCACGAACGGCAGGGCCGTGATCGGGGCTGGTGGGCCCAGATGGGCGCCTCCTTCGCCGCCGACTCGTCGGTGAGTCTGTCCTGGTACACCGGTGACGGGCCCGGCTTCGTGGCGGCCTCGGAAGGTATGAGCGCTCAGGGGGACACGGCCGTGCACCGGCTCTCCCCGCCCGTCGTCCATGTCCGGGGCGACCGTGCCATCGCGGAGGTGTCGTGCGGCGTGGAGTTCCAGATCACGATCAAGGGCGTTCCGGCGCACCTGGTCTCGTACACACGGCTGAACTACCGGCTCACCGAGCGCGACGACCGCTGGCTGGTCCAGCGCATGGACGCGATCTACGAACGGGACACCCTCACCCCGGCGTACCCCGGCGACACCGTGGACGTCGGCAGCTCCGACGTAGCGGGGTTCCGGACCAGCTACGCGCTGCTGACCTACTACCTGGGCAGCAAGGGATACACCATCGGAGAGGACCTCCTCGGCGACGATCGCCCCGGTGAGGTGCAGGCGTTCTACGACGGTCTGCTTGAATGGCTGAACGCTGCCTGAGCGGGGCGTCTCTGACGGAATGCGCGCGATGCGCGGGATCAACGGGGGCCGGTGGGCCTGGCCGCAGCGCCGACCACCAGCCGTCGGCCTCCAGCCCCCGGGTCGATCATCACTGGAAAAGTCGGCCGGTAAGGCCGGTGAACGGACGCACATGAGCACACCAAGCAAGGACATGGCAATGACTCCAGCCGGCAGAGGCTCGTCACCGCGGCTGCGTACGTCGCTGGACGCGATCCCGGTCTACGTGCCCGGTAAAACGGCCGCGTCCGGCTGGAAGCTGTCCTCCAACGAGAACCCCTACCCGCCGCTCGACGGCGTGCTGGACGCCGTGACCGCCGCCGCCGGGCAGATGCACCGCTACCCGGATCTGCACAGCACCGAGCTGACGGACCGGCTTGCGGAACACCTTTCGGTCCCCGTCGCGCACATTGCCCTGGGCACGGGTTCCAGCGGGCTGCTGCAGCAGTTGATGCAGATCACCGTCGAGCCGGGTGACGAAGTCGTCTACGCCTGGCGGTCGTTCGAGTCCTACCCCATCGTCACCCGCCTGTTCGGGGCCCGTCCGGTAGAGGTGCCCCTCACCGGGGACGAGGCACACGACCTCGACGCGATGGCACAGGCGGTCACCGACCGCACCCGGCTGGTGTTCGTGTGCACGCCCAACAACCCCACCGGCAGGGCCCTGCACCGGGACGAACTGGAACGGTTCCTGGACCGCCTGCCGGTCGACGTGCTGGTCGCCCTGGACGAGGCCTACGTGGAGTTCATCACCGACCCCGACTGCGCCGACGGCGTGGAGCTGTACCGGGACCGGCCGAACGTCGTGGTCCTGCGGACGTTCTCCAAGGCCTACGGTCTGGCCGGGCTGCGGGTCGGCTACGCCGTCGCCCACGCACCGGTCGCCGAGGCGCTGCGCAAGACCGCCGTACCCTTCGGTGTCTCCACCACCGCGCAGAGCGCCGCGATCGCCTCGCTCGACCGGCAGGCCGAGCTGATGGAACGCGTCGACGAACTCGTCACCGAACGCGGACGCGTCCACCAGACGCTGTCGGAACAGGGCTGGACCGTGCCCGACAGCCAGGCCAACTTCGTCTGGCTCCGCCTCGGCGAACGGACCACCGCCTTCGCCGACCACTGCCGTGACGCCGGAGTGATCGTGCGGCCCTACGGCCAGGACGGCGTACGGATCACCATCGGCGAACGACAGGCCAACGACGCCTTTGTGGTCGCGGCCGGGCAGTTCCGCTGACGGGAGCGTGCCCCGTCCCCTGGCGCGGCGTGAGACGGGCGTCCGCTCACGCCGCACCGGCGCGAGCGGTCACCCGTGCGAGGACCTGATCGGCGGCGGGCAGCCGATCGCCGGCCCAGGCGACGTACTGGTCCGGACGGACGAGGACCAGGTCGGCTCCGTAACGGGAGCGCAGACCCGCATCGCCGAGATCCACCACGGTGAGCGGGACTCCCGCTGCCGCCGCGGCTTCCGTCAGGGGCGTGACACCCGTCCGTGCGTCCTGCGTCAGGCAGAGCAGGGTGAACCCGGTCCCCAGCCGGTCGTAGAGCGATCCGGAATCCAGCTGGGCATGGGGCAGCCTGCTGCCCGCGACCCTGTCGGCCCCGTGGGAGATGAGCGGTGAGGAGTCGAGGCTGACGTCGAGCACCAGGTCGAGGGCGTGGAACTCCGCCGCCTTGGTGGCCTGGATCCGCTTGTCGGCCGCTTGGCGCGCACTGTCGCCGAGCGGCCCTTCGACGTCGAGGCCGTCGTCCATCAGCTCGGCGGAGGTGTTCGCCATGTTGGCCGTCGCCTCCTGGATCACCAACTCCTGCACCGGGCGGCGCTCCGCTTCATAGCTGTCGAGCAGAGCCGGGCCGCCCCAGCCCTGGAGGACCGCGGCGAGCTTCCACCCGAGATCGACAGCGTCACCGATGCCGGTGTTCAGGCCGTGGCCGCCGAACGGCGGGTTGAGATGCGCGGCGTCACCCGCGAGGAAGATGCGGCCGTCGCGCATGCGGTCGGCGATCTGCATGCGTGCCGTCCAGGGGTCCGTCGACAGGACGGTCGCGTCGGTGGGTGTGCCGGCCGCTGCGTCGATGAGGTCCCTCGCCGTCCGCTCTCCCGTCTCACGGTCCACGCCGAACGCGATCATCCACCAGGTGCCGGACGTGTCGATGGGCCCGAGGAGCGCAGGGCAGGCCGCGTTGAGGACCCAGTACTGCACGGCCGGGCCGTGTCGCACGTCCGGCCACAGCTCGGGGGCCTCGAAGACCATGCCGAAGTTGGGGCGCAGAGCGTGCTCGCCGTCGTAGCGTGCGCCGATCTGTTCCCGCACGCTGCTGCGCGGTCCGTCGCAGCCGACGAGGTAGTCGCAGGTGACCGTCCTGGTCGCGGCGTCGCCATCCGTGAGTGTCACGTGTACGCCGGTCCCGTCCTGCTGTGCCTTCGAGAGGGCCCACCCAGTCTCCAGCGTGCACGTGGGCAGTTGGCGGACGGTGTCGCGCAGGAGTTCCTCGAGCACGTACTGCGGAGCCTGCTGCCCGAGTTCGGGGAAGCGCTCGCCTTCGTACGCGAGGCCCAACACGCCTGAGAAGCGCGAGAGTTCGCGTCCTGCGAGGGACGTACAGAACACGACGTCCTGGGACCAGTCCGTCGTCAGGGGTGCGCGTCGGCGGAGATCGTCGGCGATGCCCCAGCGGCTCAGGTGTTCCATGGTGCGTACGTTGATGGTCTTGCACCGGGGGCGGGCATGCGAGACGGTCGCCCTCGGCTCCACGACCAGAACGTCGATCCCTCGCCGCCCGAGTTCCACGGCGGTGGCCAGGCCCACCGGTCCTCCGCCGGCGATGACCACTTGGTGGTCGCTCATGTGTCGGGCCTCTTTCGATGGTGTGTGCCGTGCTGGGCGGCCGAGTGGTGGGGGAGCGGTGATGCCTGGCCCGCCCGTCGCGTGCTGGTGCACAGGAGGGGCGGACCAGGCATCCGGGTGCCGGTGGGTGACCGGCACCCGCTCAGCCGCCCATGAGCGTCTGCATGGGGTCGGGCAGGTCCTGCTTGATGGCCCAGGTGCGGTCGGTGAGTTCCCTGGTGGCCACGCCGGCGCGGTGCGCGGCGAGCAGCGCGGCCGGGTCGAAGGCGGGGCCGACGGAGTCCTCGCGGTACTCGTCGCCGTGCATGTAGGCGGTGGCCTGCTCGGGCTCGGCGAAGTTGTCGATCTGCATCTCGACGAAGTTGCCGTCGGGGTCGCGGTAGTACATCGACGTGGTGACACCGTGGGCGATACACACCGCCGGGAGGACGCCGCTGTCCTGGAGCTTCTCGAAGCGGGCCAGCAGATCGCCGAGGGTGTCGAAGGTGTACGCGACGTGGTGGGCGCCGGCCGCCATGGGGCTCTTGCGCTCCAGCGGGGTGGGCGGGGTGATCAGCGCTACGCGGTGGTGCTCCTCGTCGAAGGTGAGGAAGCACAGGGCGTCGTCCTGGTAGACGGTGTGGCCGTCCAGGACCGCGCAGTACCAGTCACGCATCTCGGTGGGCTGGCTGGTCTGGAACACCACGTGGGCGAACTTGGGGGCTCCCATGTCGATCCTCCTTGATCGATACCGGGATCGGTACCGGTGGTACGAACCCGTCGGAATTCAGTTGGTGAAGCGCTGGCGGAGCTCACCGATGCCTTCGATGGTGCTGACCAGCTCGTCGCCGACGGCGATCCAGTGCGGCGGCTTCTGGCCGATGCCGACACCCGCCGGGGTGCCGGTGAAGACGACGTCGCCGGGGAACAGTGGGACGACGGCCGACAGGCGGGCGAGCAGGTCGGGGACCGAGAAGATCATTTCGCCGGTGCGGCTCTTCTGGACCTCTTCACCGTTGAGCGTGCAGCGCAGCTCCAGGTCGTCGGGGTTGTCGAGATCGTCCGGGGTGACGAGCCACGGGCCGATTGGTGCGAACCCGGGGAAGGACTTGCCGAGGCTGAACTGGGGTGAGGGACCTTCGAGTTGAGTGATGCGCTCGGAGAGGTCCTGGCCGGCCGCGAGGCCCGCCACGTGCTTCCAGCCGTCCTCGGCCGTGATGCGGTGGGCGTAGGTGCCGATGACCACCACGAGCTCGATCTCCCAGTCGGTGTGGCCGCCGGTCGGAAGTGCCACATCGGTGACGGGGCCGCTGATGCTGGAGTTGAACTTGGTGAAGACCGGCGGCATCCGGTCGGGCAGCTCGAACCCGGCTTCGGCGGCGTGGTCACGGTAGTTGAGACCTGCGGCGATGAGCTGGCGAGGGGCCGGGGCGGGCGAGTCGAGGTCAGCGGCGTCGAATTCCGTGCCGCGCGGCAGCCGGGCGTCGGCCGCCCAGGTACGGAACTCCTCCCAACGCCCGTAGACGGCCTGCGGGTCGGCGGAGAAGAGGCCGTCACTGGCCTTCTCCACATCGACGGTAAGGCCGTCGACGACGAGAGCCAGACGGCCGGAGAGATTGGCGATGCGCACGATGTGCTCCGTGGGAAAGGGCGGCCGCTCGCAAGCGGCCTGTGCGGATACTGGGTGGTCGGCCGTTCTGCCGCGCTCACACCAGCGGGGTGATCTTCTCGTCGAGGTTCAACAGGGCCTTGCCGTACACCTCGTAGCTGACGGCGGGCAGCGTGACCGCGTGGCGGGCGGCGACGGCGGAGTCCCGCCAGATGCGCTGCAGCGGGTTCACGTCGGCGAAACTGCCGGCCCCGTGGGCGTACAGCAGCACGTCGATGGCCTTGGTGACGTTCTCGATGGCACACGCGGTGTCGGCACGGACCCGGGAGCGGATCAGGGTGTCGGGGTACTCGCCGCGGGCGGCCGCCTGCTCGATGTCCGCGGCGGCACGGTAGGTGTGCAGATGCGCGGTGTCGATCATCATGGCGGCCTGGGCGATCTGGTTCTGGAAGGTCACCGACTCGGACTGCGCGTCGAAGAAGGTGTACGAGATCGGCTTCCGGCCCGCCTTGCCCCGGACTATCTCCAACGCCGCTCGTCCCAGACCGAGTTGGGGACCGGCGAGCACCAGGGAGAGAATGGGCACGAACGCGGAGCGGTAGAGCGGCTCTTCGCCGCCTCGCTCGGTGGGGTAGTTGCCCTCGATGGCGGCGGGCACGGAGACCACGCGGTGCTCGGGGACGAACACGTCTTCGGCGACCAGGCAGTTGCTGCCGCTGCCCTTCATCCCGGCGACGAACCAGGTGTCCTCGATGGTCATCTCCGGAACCGGGATCAGCACCAGGCTCTGGTCGACGGCCTCGCCCGCCTCGTCGGTGAGCGGTACCCCGAGGACGGCCCAGTCGGCGTGCAGAGAACCGGAGTTGTAGTACCAGCGGCCGGTCACCCGCCATCCGCCCTCGACCTTGCGGGTGGTGGAGGTGGGGGCCAGGACGCCGGAGACCCGGGCGTCGGGGTTCGCGCCGAAGACATCGTCCTGGGCCTGCTGCGGGAACAGGCCCGTCATCCAGGCGCAGACGTTGACGAGGGTGACCACCCAGGCGGTGGAACCGTCGCCCTCCGCCACCTGGGCGGAGACGTCCAGCATGGCCTTCACGCCGGCTTCGTGACCGCCGTAGCGCCTGGGTACGGCGGTCTTGAACAGCCCGGCATCGGCCAGGGCATCGATCACTTCCTGCGGGACGCGGCGGTCGGCCTCGGTGCGCGCCGAGTGCTGGCGCACGAGGGGGCGCAGCTCCGCGGCCCGGGCGACCAACGCCGCTCGATCTGCCGCCTGGTCCTCGGGGGAGAGCGGGGGTTGGGTGGGTGCGGTGGTGGTCATGTCGTCCCTTCGTGCTGAATGCAAGTGGGTGCCGAATGCCGCTGCGGGCGTCGGGGTGCCGTGGGTGCCGCGGGCGCCGTGGTCGCTGTGGAACGGATCAGCGGGAGCAGGCCAGCAGCTGATCGGTGAGGGGGCGTCGGGGGCGCTGCGCGAAGCCGGAGTGTGTGCCGAAGGTGCGGTGGCCGTACACCAGCGGGGGAGCGGTCGTGGTCTGCGCGTGCGCGACCGCGCCAAGGAGCAGGCGGTGGTCTCCGCCGGGCACGTTCTGGGCGAGGTCGCACACGATCCAGCCCGGTGCCTCGCCCAAGCGCGGCAGGCCGTGGTCCAGGTTCCACTCCGCGCCGTCGAACCGGTCCGCGGAGCGGCGGGCGAACTGCAGCGCCAGGTCACCCTGCGCGTGCGACAGCACGTTGATGCCGAACCGGCCGGTCCGCTCGATCCGCGCCAGTAGCTGGGAGTTGGTGTCCAGGGCCACGGTCACCATGGGCGGCCGCAGGGACAACGAGGCGAAGGCGCTCACCGTGGCGCCGTGCGGACGGTCGTCCTCCAGGGCGGTCACCACGGTGACCGGAGCGCACACGCCGGCCATCAGATCACGGAATTCCTGGTCAGCCACCATGGTCGGCTCCTCACAGAGGGTGGGCAACTGTGCAGACGGTGGGATCACGCGCGGGAAGCGGGATCCCGTCGTCAGGGGGGCGCTGCTCGGCTGCCGTCCCGACAGATCCGACTGCGCGCCGTCGTGCCGTACTGGGCGGCTGCGATGCGCATCACCATAGGCAGCTATATGTGATAACAGCAAGAGGTGGGGTGCGGCGAACTTCTTGCGGCGCGACCAGACTTGATCAAGAAACGCGCTCGTCGGGGCCCTTGGGGCCCGCCTGCCGAGGCGTCGGGCCGGTTGACTGCCCGCGGCCGGCCGGACTGCTCAGTCGGCGATCGCGGCGATGCCCTGCTGGGCGATCTGCTCGTTGAGGTCCAGATGGGCCAGCACGGCGTGGGAGGCGCTGCCGGGGTCGCGCTTCGCCACCGCGGCGAGGAGTTCGGCGTGGGCCGCTTCCCGGCGTCTCGGCTCGTCGGGATCGCTGTCGCGGCCACCGAAGGCCAGCCGCACGTAGCGCTCGGCGGAGTGCCACAGCATGCCCAAAATCCGCAGGTCCCAGTCGGTGGCCGCGGGCCGCAGCAGGTCCAGGTGGAACTCGTGGTGGGTCTCGTAGATCTCGTCGAGCCCCAGGCTCTCGTCACCGATGACGGTGAGGTGTTCCATGAGCCGGGCGTGGTCGCGGTCGGTCAGGAGCAGGCAGGCCCGCCCGACGAGTTCGGGCTCGATCTGCCGGCGCAGGCGGTAGATGGCGCGCAGGTCGTCGTGGCTGAGCGGGGCCACCACGGCGCTCTTTCCGGGGGTCGTGACGACGAGGCCCTGGCCTTCGAGGTGACGCAGCGCCTCGCGTACGGGGATCATGCTCACGCCGAGGCGGCCGGCGATCTCCCGGAGCGAGAACTCCTGCGACGGGAGAAGGTCGCCGGAGAGGATGGACCGGCGGATCTCCTTGGTCACCTGCTCGACGACCGACATCGGTTGCACGCGGCGTACGCCTTTGGTGCTCACTCCAGCCATGACGGTCTCCCTAGGGCATTGTCCTCACACCTCGCCGGTTCCGGGATGCTATCAGTTATATCAATTTGCGGACCGATGTCTGTCGGCAGCCGCCTTCTTCAACAGAGGGGTGATGCGGTAGTCCACCAGCTGGCGCATCACGAGCGAGGTGGTGGTCCGTTCGACCCCGGGGATCGCGAGGATCCGGCCGGCCGTCCGGTACAGGTCCTCCGCGTCGGTGGCCACCACGTGAACCAGCAGATCGCTGTCCCCGCTCAGGCCGGACACCTGCAGCACCTCGTCGACGGCGGCGAGCGCGCCGGCCACCTCGTCGAGCCGTCGCTGGACGACCTGGACGGTGATGAAGGCGGTCAGTGGATAGCCGAGCGAGGCAGGGCTGACGCGACGCTCGTAGGAGGACAGCGCGTCGGTTCGCTCCAGGGTGGCCAGCCTGGACGGTGTTGCGGCTGAGGCCTGCCTGATCGGCGAGCGCGACGGCGGTGGCCCTGGGGTGCTCGCTGAGAGCGAGCAGCAGTCGGGCATCGGTGGAGTTGATCCGCGCGGAGCTTGGCATGATGCACGCCTTCCCTGGGGCTGGACGGGGAATCTTGGGCATCCTGCACTGTTATCACACGAAGTCTTGTGCGCATTCCGCCCGGCTGGTGTGCTCAGAAGCAACTCCGCACCGCCGATGCTCCGAGTCCGGCCGCGATCCGGCCCGCTTCGCACCGATGCACCTGGAACCTGGAACAGCGTGCCTTCGCCGCCGTTCCAGGCGTCTCCCCTGTCACTCCCGACCGCTCAACTCGCTTCGGCGAAAGCAGGTCACGAGGAGGTCCGTTCCGTATGACCATTGCCCCAGACCGAGCCGCCACCTTCCGCGCGACCGACGACTTCGACGCCCTGCGCGAGGTCGAGGAGCGCGTGCTGTGGCTGTCCAGCTCCATCGTCCACCACGCCAACCGGGTGCGGCCCAACCCGACAGGACTCAAGGTCGGCGGCCACCAGGCGTCGTGCGCCTCGATGGTGTCGATCATGACCGCACTGTTGTTCCGGCACCTGCGGCCCGAGGACCGTGTGTCGGTCAAGCCGCACGCCTCGCCGGTCCTGCACGCCATCAACTACCTGCAGGGCAGCCTCGACGCCGAGCATCTGACGACCCTGCGCGAGTTCGGCGGCCTGCAGAGCTACCCGAGCCGCTCGAAGGATCCCGACCCGGTCGACTACTCCACCGGCTCCGTCGGCATCGGCGCGACCGCCACCATCTGGGGAGCCAACGCCCGACGTTACGTCTCCGAGGACCCCGGCACCCCGGCCGGCCGCCAGTACGCGCTGGTCGGCGACGCCGAGCTGGACGAGGGCGCGGTCTGGGAAGCGGTCATGGACCCCCAGGTCGCCCGACTCGGTGAGCTGGTGTGGATCGTCGACCTGAACCGGCAGTCCCTGGACCGGGTCGTGCCCGACATCGCGGCGGACCGGCTGCAGGGCATGTTCGGCGCGGCCGGCTGGCAGGTCCTCACGCTCAAGTACGGGACGCTGCTGGAGGAACTGTTCGACCGCCCCGGCGGTGAGCAACTGCGCCGCCGCATGGACGCGATGCCCAACCCTGAGTACCAGCGGCTCCTGCGCTGCTCCGCCGACGAACTGCGCGACCGTCTGCCCGGCACGGGCGTGGACGCCCAGCCGATCGCTTCCCTGATCGGGCAGTTGGACGACTCGGCCCTGGTGCGGGCGCTGCGCAACCTGGGCGGCCACGACCTGCCCGCGCTCGACACCGCCCTCGACTCGGTCGACGACCACCGCCCGACCGTGATCTTCGCCTACACGGTCAAGGGCTACCGGCTGCCCACGCAGGGCCACCCGCAGAACCACTCCTCACTGCTGACCGAGGACCAGATCAACGAACTCGCAACGCAGGTCGGCGCCGACCCGGACCGGCCCTGGGACGCCTTCTCCACCGACAGCGAGGCGGGCCGGCTGTGCGCCGAGGCCGGAGCCCGACTGCGCCGGGAGCCCATCGCGCCGGCCGAACCACCCACGGTGCCCACCGACATCGGCCGCACCCCCACCGGAACGACGACCACCCAGGCCGCGCTCGGCCGGGTCCTGCTCGACCTGACCCGCGCGGCCCCCGACGCGGCACGCAGGATCGTCACCGTCAGCCCCGACGTCAGCTCCACCACCAACCTGGGCGGATGGGTCAACAAGGTCGGCGTCTGGGCCCCGTCCGAACGCCTCAACTGGTTCCACGACGACGCCGAGACCCTGCTGCACTGGCGCGAGAAGCCCACCGGTCAGCACATCGAACTGGGCATCGCCGAGACCAACCTCGTCGGCATGCTCGGCGAACTCGGCGCCACCTGGAGCCGCTGGGGCGAGCCCCTGCTCCCCATCGGCGTGATGTACGACCCGTTCGTCCAACGCGCTCTGGAGCCCTGGTCGTTCGGAATCTACGCAGGTGGCCAGTCCATCCTCGTCGGCACTCCGTCCGGAGTCACCCTGGCCCCCGAGGGCGGTGCCCACCAGTCCATCACCACGCCCTCCCTCGGGATCGAACAGCCCGGCTGCACGACCTGGGAACCCGCCTTCGCCCTCGACACCGAATGGGCCCTGCTCGCGGCGCTGTCCCGTTTGGGCAGGCCGGACGGCGGCTCCGCCTACCTGCGCCTGTCCACCCGGCCCGTCGACCAGGCCCTGGCCTCGGTGCCCACCGACCCGGCTGCCCGCGAACGCCGCCGACGGCAAGTCGTCGCCGGCGCCTACCCGTTGCGTCGCGTCGAACAGCCGGAGGTCACGATCACCGCGATGGGCGCCATGGCCACCGAGGCGCTGCAGGCCGCCGACCGCCTCCACCAGCAGGGCGTCGCGGCCGACGTCGTCTGCGTCACCAGCCCCGGCCTGCTCTTCAAGGCCCTCGACGCACGCTCCGGACACGGCCACGCCGACACCTGGATCCTCGACCAGGTCTTCCCTGTCTCCCGGGCCACGCCGATGGTCACCGTCCTGGACGGCCACCCGCACACCCTGGCCTTCCTCGCGAACATCAACCGGGTCGAGCTGCGCACCCTGGGCGTGACCCGCTTCGGCCAGAGCGGCGACCTGCCGGACGTGTACCGCTACCACCAGATCGACAGCGACAGCATCATCCGGGCCGCTCTCGACCTGACGCAGTGAGGGAGAACCGATGAACGCGCTGAGCGGCATCGACCGTGTTTGGTCCGGCGCGCGGGCCGTCCGCGAGCACAAGGAGGCCCCGCAGCCGAGGGTCCGCCACCTGACGCCGGGCGGCAGGATCGGGACGGTGACCTCCTCGGTGCCGCCCGACGCGGAGGCATCGGGTGACGATGTGGTCGATACGCCTTCCAGGGGTGGTGACCGGGACCGGTAACGGAACGGCGGTGGCGGGGGGGGGGGGGGCGGGCGGGGCCAGGCGCTCGCGGGGGACCCCGGCCGCCCCGCCGCCGACGCCCCGCCGGCCGGCGCGCCCGCCGCCCCCGCGGCGCCGGCGTGGCGGGGGGGGGGGGGCCGCGGGGGGGGCCGCCCCCCCGGGGGGGGGGGGGGGGGCGGGGGGCGCCCCCCCGGGGGGGCGGGGCCCCCCCCCCCCCCCCCGCCGTTCCGCTTGCTCGGCGTGCCGTGTGCAGGACGGATCCGGAGCGTCAGGTGTGGTCGGGCAGGACGGGCCCCGCGCTCCGGATCCTTCCCGCCACCGGCCCCGCCCTGATGGCGGGAAGGCCGGTGGACTGTAAGGAGCGTTACCGATGGATGCGCTCAGCCGCCGACGGTGACCTGGGCGCCCGACTCGGCGAGGCGCTGGTAGGCGCTGCGTACCGCGGGCACCAGCCGTGCCGCCTCCTCGGGTTCGCTCCGCTCCGAGCGCAGCTTGAGGATGTCGCCGTTCCTCCTGTCGTCGGGGACGTCCTCCGTGCGGGCGATGACGAGTACGTGGAAGTGGCGGTGGTTCTCGCCGAAGGCGAGCAGGTACGTCGCCGGGGCGCCGGTCACCTCGCCGACCGCCGCCGTCAGGTCCCGCGCACGGCGGCCGAAGGTCTCCAACTCGGCGTCGCTGAGCCCCGTGAGGCGCTCGGCGTGCCGTCGCACGCGCAGCACGAACCAGCCGGGGACGTCGTAGCCGGGCACCGTCTGTCCCGACCACAGGTCGTCACGGAACACCACGGTCGCATCGTCACTGTCCTCCAGGCCGCACATGTGGCAGTCATGGTTCGTGGAGTCGCTCAAGGGTCGCCTGCTTTCCGGTTCGGGTCGGCACGTGGATGCCGTGGCGTGACCCGGTCAGCGTAGGTCGGTATACGTTATAACAGCAAGAGGTGAGGCTGCGTCGAGGTCTTCCAACTTCTCGGTTGTGGGGCACGAGAACGCCTGATGTCGAGCACCCTGTGCAGAGATGGTCTCCCTCGGTCTGTAGAGACAACGTGTGTCAACTACCGCAAGGGCAGACTGGGTTGGCTCTCGCCCGGGAAGACCGAGGGTTCTCAGGGCTCGTAGGTTGCCGCGCGCCTACGGGCCGGTGTCGGCGATCGTGAGCCACGGATCACGTCTGTCCGCGGCTCGACTCGTTCTGGTAGTCACCGAATACGGGGTCCCATTCGGTGATGGTCAGCTCGGTCACGAGGCCGTGGACGACAAAGGGGTCCTCGTTGACGGTGGCGAGGACCTGGTCCCGGTCGCTGCCGTTCCGGTACTTCCGCAGCAAGGAAGAGCTCATCGACGCCACCGCCGGAGTCGGTCTCGGCCTGGTCGGTGAGATCTTCACCGGCATCCTGGAGACCCGGCCGAATCCCGGTCCTTCACAGACTCTCGCCACGATCGTCGCCGAGCTGCGCGCCCGCACAGAGCACCCGGATTACGACCTGTCCAAGCTCGCCATGCAGACCTGGGCGGAGGCCCTGCGCCGGCCTCCGTTGCGCGAACGCACCCGGGCCTTGTACGCCGAGACCCAGGGGCATCTCGCCGAACTCGCGGGCCGGTGGCGGGAGGACGGGCGACTGCCGGCGGATGCGGAACCCGAGGCCGCGGCGTCGGTGATCTTCGCGCTCATGCACGGTCTCATCGTCTGCCACCATCTGGCCGACGGTGTGAGCGCCGACGAAATCGGCCTGGGACTGTCGGCGCTCGGCGCCGGCCTCTCCGCGTAGGTCCCGCACCCCGAGGGCGTGTACGGCCGCTGTCCTGTCTGCGGGCCAGAGAGGGATTCCGGGCATGCCAGGTGTGCTGTTCATGCTTACTCCTTGGGCTTGCACGGGGTGCGGTGCCCGCGCGCCTGTCGCAGGCGGCACACGTGGCTCAGCCGCGTGCGCCCAGGCGGAGATCGATCTTCATGCAGGCAGGCGCGGCGGTACTTGGGAGCCACAGAGGTAAGGGCACCCGGAGCCACAGGGGGGAGGGGCGGATGCCGTCGAGGAGGCGTCGCTGGGCTTCGTCGACGGCGCGCAGGCCGGAGCACAGGGAAGCGGGGTCGCAGGGCCGCAGGTGTGCGGCCGTGTGCTCGGGCGTTGAGGCGAACTGGGAGTGATGTTGGGCGGGTCGCGGCACCCGATGTCAATGCCCCGGACGCGTAAGGCCCTGCCGGGGGCCAGCCCCCGGTGCAGGCACCGTGTTCCGCTGCCGGGCGGGCGAAGTCGCCGGTCAGCGAGGTGTGTTGGGCTCCTCGCACGCCGCGAGGCTGGTGTTGTGTTCGTGGATCAGACGCAGGGCCTCGTCGCGGTCGCGGCGGTCGAGGGCATCGATGAGGTCGCGGTGCAGTGCGTGCCGGTGCGCGATGTACTCGCCGAGCGGCTGCTCGCTGGCGGGCAGGACCGTCAGGGTGTGCGCCTCGATCAGTTCCAGCAGGCTGCTGTAGAGCGAACCGAGCAGGGTGTTCGGGCTGATCGAGGCGATGTCCGCGTGCAGGGCCCAGTTGGCGTGGACGAACGCGACGGGGTCCTCGGCCTCGACGGCCGCTTCCATCGCCCCGATGTGCGCGCGCAGCCCGGCGACATCGGCGGGGGAGGCGTGCCAGAGGGCGTCCTCGATGAGCAGGGGGTCCAGGGCGTCGCGGATGCGTACCGCGTTGGCGACGTCGGTCTCCTGTGTGTCCAGGGCGAGGACGGAGTTGCCGAGGCGCACCATCGGGGTCTGTTCGGCGCTGAAGAGTCCGCCGCCCGGGCCCGGCTTGACCGTGACCAGGCCGCGGGACTGCAGCAGACGGAGGGCCTCGTTGAAGGTGCCCACCGAAACCTCGCACCGCTTGCGCAGCTCGTCCTTGGTGCCCAGGCGGGTCCCCGGTGACACCGTCTCGATGAGCGCGACGACGCGCTGTGCCGCCGCTTCCGCCCGGCCTGGTGTCGTGCTCACCCTCATCGCGTGAACGCTGGACGCAGCCGGCCCTCGTCGAAGCCATCGACGACCCGAGCAGCAAGCCCGGGACTTCAGTCCCGGGTAGTTGACCAGCTCGACCTTCCGCCAGGAGCGGATCGAGCGGCGGCAGCGCCTGATCCCGGCGTGGACGTGTCCGATCATGATCATCGAGGGGTACGACAGCGAGACGCAGCCCCGCGAGTTCTACGAGCACGCGCGCGACTACATCCCGAACGCCAGGGACGTCCAGGTCCGTTACGTCGAAGGGCCGACTGCCGGCGACCGTTCGGGGGTGATGCAGCAGGACAGGGCGAAGGCGAGTTGGTCGAGCTGGAACGACGCGCCGCCGCGGTGGAAGTCGATGCAGTGGCCGGACGAGGGGACCAGCCGGGCGTCGACGACGGGAGCCGACACGAAGGCCTCCGCGAAGGCCGCGACCTGTGCGGTGTCGGTGACCCACAGCCGGTCGAACTCGCCCTGCCGGTAGTGCACCGGCACGCTGATCTCCGCGACCACCGACCGCACGCGCTCGATCCACCCTCCGGTGATGTCGAGCAACTCGGCCTTGGGGACCGGTGAGTCGGCGACGTGGCCGGCGTCCGGCATGTCTGCGCGACGGGTCCACTCCGGCCCGAACATGACGAAGTCCTTGGTCTCGCCGGGCATCTCCACCACGGGCAGATCCGGCAACGCGGCCCACGCCTCTCCGGACTCCGCGGGCGTCTGAAGGAGACACCCCGAGATCGCGATGCCCAGCAGCGGCCACGAGGGTCCGCGCGCGGCGAGGGCACTGACGGTGGCCCCGCCGATGGAGTGGCCGATCAGTACGACGCCCGCCGTGCCGGCTCCGTACTCCTCCCACAACTCGCCGACCAGATGGTCGAGGACCCCGGCGTTGGCCAGGATGATCGACTCTCCCGGGTTGACGGGGGTGCTGCCCTCGTACCCCGGCCGGTCGACGGCCAGGACCGGTATGCCGAGCGCCGCCGCCCGGTCCAGGAGGGAGTAGCCGGCCACGTCGAAGTACGCCGAGGTGTAGGCGCCACCGTGCACGGCGACGACCAGCGGTGTGTCGGGCCGGACGGCTCCCTGCTCCGGCAGCCGCCCCCGCCCGGAGAAGGTCATGCCTTGAGCGGGGCCGGCTCCGAGGACGGTGTGCGTGAAGCGCCGTGTCCGGGTGGTGTCTGTCGTCATCGTCGTTCTCCAGCGGTCGGGGGTCGGGGGTCGGGGGTGGTCGGTGGCTGGTGTCTGGCGACATTCCGGACACCGCCCCGGCATGGTTGACGCCGCGCAGCAGGCGGGGACTTGGGAGACGCGCCCATCGGAATTGGCCCTGACGGTCGGACCTCGCCGCGGTGCGGTAGAACCCCAAGTCAGCGAGTCGTCGGTCAGAAGACGGCGAGTGGGTTGACGACGAGTCCGGTGGTTCGGGTGATGCGCGGTGGTGCCAGTACGAGCATGAAGGTCCAGCGGCCGAGTGACGCGCAGACCTCGGCGAGGTCGTCGAGGCCGGCGGCGTCGACCAGCGGCAGACCGAGCCGGGCGAGCGCGACCTGGTGCACGGGCATCGGGAACTCGGGCGGGCGCCGGTCGCCGATGTCGCCGACGTAGACACTGACCCCGTGCTCGTCCATCCACCTGACCGCGCTCAGGTCGAGACCGGGCACCGGCTGGCCGAGCGGCCGGTTGACGTCCCACCCGCCGCGCAGCACCAACGCGTCCCCGGAGCTGAACGAGGCACCGGTGCGGGCGAGTGCGGCGTCGAGGTCCGCGCCCCCGATGTGCCGGTCGGCCGGGAGACTGCCGCCCTCCGGTGCCAGGTCCAGGAGCACGCCGCGGGTGAGGATGCCCGCGGTGAAGGGCTCCGCCGAGCCGTGGGTGACGCCGGTCGGTGTGACGGCCTCCTGCACCGGCACACCGGGGTAGATGTGGTCGTCGACCGGCATGTGGGACACGGCGTCGAGATGGGTCAGCGCGGCGTTGTGGGTGTTGATGACGAGCGAGTCGGTCAGCGCGAGCGGCTTCGCCCCGTTGAAGTTCACCATCTGCAGGACGCCGGCCGGCATCATCGCCGGACTCGCGACCGGTCCGAGCCCGGTCGTGAGCGGCACCGGATCGACCGACCGGGCAAGGCTCACGTGACGCGCCTCGCGCACCTCGGCCGCCGCCCGGACACGTGCCGCCGCATCGATCAGGTTCAGGGTGCCGAACTGGTCGTCGTCACCCCACCGCGCCCAGTTGCTCGGCAGTTCGTCCTCGGCCATCTTCTCCTCCTTCGTGGATACTTCGTGGACACGCCCCCTGCTCCGGCCGGGGGAGGCGACGGGGCTCCTGCGGCAGCAGGGCTACCGGCGTGGTTCGACGGCGAGTGCGACGAGCATGTGCCACCGCCACCAGTCGGCAGGTTCGTCACCGCGGCCACGCTCGCGTCAGGGTGTCCCGCAACTCCGCCAGTGCCGCGGGCCCCAGTTGACTGCCAAGATCCTGTTCCAGGTCACGAAGAATTCCCGACGCGACGTCACAACGCCGGCGACCCGCATCGGTCAGCCCGATGAGGGTGCTGCGTGGGAACCCCGGCCCCGGCGTGCTGGACAACAGGCCTTCGTCGAGGAGCTGTGTGACAGCGCGATGCATCGTCTGGCGGGTGACGCCGGCACGGCGGGCGAGTTCGGCGATGCTCAGTGGTGTGCCGGACCCCAGGTGTGCGAGCACGGCCGCGTGGGCCGGGGTGATGGGGTCCACGCCCGCGGCGGCGAGGCGCGCCAGCAGCTCGTCGGAGAACCACCTGACACTCCGTTGCAAGAGTGTGAGGAGGGGCGGGTTCACGTCCGGGTAATCCTCGGCGCCCATTGCTCGCGCTCCTCTCCCTCGTGAGATACGGTCCTGTGTCAGCATAGCTGACACAGAGGGAGTTTGGTGGCAATGACAGACCATGACGTCGACGTCCTCGTCGCAGGGGCCGGCCCGGTCGGACTCACGGCGGCGTTGCAACTGGCCCGGCGGGGTGTCTCGGTTCGCGTGGTGGATGCCGCGCCCGGCCCGGCCACGACCAGCCGCGCGCTGGGTGCTCACGCCCGCAGCCTGGAGATCTACGATCAGCTCGGGATACTCGGCGACATCGCGCCGTACGGAACGCGGATCAACGGCTTCATCCGCCATCAGGCCGGCTCCACGACCCGGCTCGACTTTGACTACGGCGACCTGGTGACCCGGTTTCCGTACATGTTCAACATCGATCAGGTGATCACCGAGCGCCTGCTTCGCGGTCACGTCGCCGCGGCCGGGGTCGAGGTGGAGTGGAACACCAGACTGGAATCCTTCCAGCACGACGAGGATGCCGTCACGGCGGTGTTGAGCGGCGGTGACGGCTCCGGCACGGGGAAGGAGACCGTGCGTGCCCGATACCTCTGGGGCTGCGACGGCGGACACTCGACCGTCCGCAAGACCCTCGAGCTCCCCTTGAAGGGCGAAGCCGCCCACACCTGGCTGATCGCCGACGCGATCGTGCACACCGATCTGGAGCGGGACGGCGTGCACTGGCTGTTCCCGCCGGGCGGCGCGCTGATGATGTTCCCGTTCCCGGAGCCGGGCAAGTGGCGGCTGCTGGACACGACCGGCGAAGGAGAGGCCGAGCAACCCGGGCCGATCGCCCGGCAGTTCAGCACCAAGCTGTCGCAGGCGCTGGGTCGCGACACCGTCGTGGACAGCCCCAGCTGGGTGTCGAAGTTCACCGTCCAGCAGCGCGCGGTACCTACGATGCACGTCGGGCGGTGTCTCGTTTCCGGCGACGCCGCGCATGTCCACTCCCCGGCGTCCGGGCAGGGTCTCAACACCGGTATCCAGGACGCGTTCAACCTGGCGTGGAAGCTGGCCATGGTCGTACAGGGCCACGCCGACGCCGCCCTGCTGGACACCTACGACGCCGAGCGCGTTCCCATCGGCCAGGCCCTGCTCGCCTCCACCGGGGAGGTCATGAACAACGCCATGGTCGACACCGGCGACGCCAAGGAAGCCCTGGAGGAGGACCGTGGCTTCATGCGCCGGCTCATTCGGAACATGTCGGGTCTGAGCATCTCCTACCTCGACAGCCCGCTGACGGTGCCCGACGACTCGCCGGGGGTGGGTCCGCGACCCGGTCAGCGGCTCACCCAGATCTCCGCCGCCGATGCCCAGTCACCCGGCTGGACGGCACTGCGCGCGGTGCTCAGGAACTCGGCCTGGCACCTGCTCGTCTTCGCGGGGAGCGAGCAGGCCACCGGTCGGGATCAGGTCACCGCGGACGCCGGGTCGCTCCCGGCTTGGCTGGCCAGGGTGACGATCAGCCGGCGCCGGCCGGACGAGGGGGGCCATGGTGTGTGGGATCCCGACGGCCGGGTCCAGGACACGCTGGCCGCGACCGATGGCGACTGGATCCTCGTACGTCCCGACGGCTATCTCAGCGCTCGCGGCACCGGGGACACCAGCCTCCGTGATGCCCTCGATGGCTTGACCGTCCTTCGCACGCGGGAGTCGGCACGGATCTGATCAGGGCTTTGAGCGCAGGGCTGTCTCCGGTGGGGATGGAGTGTCTGCACGAGTCTTGACTGCCACACGTGTCGTGTCCGTATGGTCAGAACCGCACCGGACGCAAATCGTTTTGCGTCCGGGCTCTGTCTGAAGGGGACACGCGATGTCGCGGAGGAACGACCGTCCCAGCATCGAGAGCGTGGCCGTCGCCGCGGGGGTCAGCCCCACCACGGTGTCGCATGCTCTCAGCGGGAAGCGTGCCGTCTCCGCCGCTACCCGCGAGCGTGTCATGCAGGCCGTCGAGACCATGAACTACCGCCCCAACATGGTCGCGAGGGGGCTGCGCAGCCGACGGACTCAGACGGTGGCGCTGCTCTTGGTCGACGTGGCGAACCCGTACTATCCCGCCGTGGCCCGTGCGATCCACGATGTCCTGGCGGGGGAGGACTACGTCTCCTTCATCGGCAACACTGACGGTGATGCGGCCACCGAACGTCGGCTGCTGGAGGAGATGGTGGCTCGCGGTGTCGACGGGGTGGTGATGCAGCCCGTCGCGCTGTCCGCCGCCGAGGTGCGCGAGGTCGTCGGCCCGGAGATGCCACTGGTCATCACCACCGACGAGTACCGCGACATCCCCGCGGACTCCGTCCTCACCGACGACGTGCTCGGCCTCCGCGAGGCCGTGTCGCACCTGGTGGAGCAGGGCACGCGCGAACTCGGCTTCATCGGCGGCCCCTTGGTCGGAACCAGGGAGATCTTCCGGCTGGGGGCCTTCCGTGCCGCCATCGCCGCCGCGAGTGTAGAGGTGCCCGATCGCTGGATCGGGCACGCTCCGTTCACCCGCGAGGGCGGATTCGCTGTCGCATCCCGCCTGTTGAGCGCCCACGACCGCCCGCGCGCGGTCCTGTGTGCCAATGACCTGATCGCGATCGGCGCCCTGCAGGCGGCCCAGGCCGCCGGACTGAGGGTACCGAAGGACATCGCGATTGTCGGATTCGACGACATCGAGACCGCCGCGCTCGTCTCTCCCCGTCTCACCACCGTCGTCAACCCCGCTTCGGAGGTGGGTGAGGCCTGCGGGCGCACCATCCTCTGGCGCGTCGAGAGCGGCCCTGACGCACCGTACCGGCGCACAGTCCTGCCGACCCGATTGGTCGTCAGGGAATCTGCCTGATTGGTCGTCAGGCGGCCTGCCTGGCCTGGGCATCGGAATCTGCCCCAGGGATCGGTAGGGCTTGTGCTGCACCACCCCATCGACGCAAAACGATTTGCACGCAGAGAAACGGAGAACAGACCATGACACAGACTCCGACCGTCACCGCAGTGGAGCTCGACGAGGCCTACCGGGGCACCGGAGCCGACGCGTGCCGGCCGGAGGACCTTCTCGCCGGCGAGGTCGCCCAGCGCCGGGAGACCGGATACGACGTCGACGACGTGGTGCGTGCGGCCAACGTCACCGGTCCGGAGGACCGTGTCGCGCTGCTGGCTCTGGTCGACGGCATGCGCGACAGTACGCGGCTGCCCGGCTGGACGTACGAGGAGCCCGAGTCGCTCGACGACATCCGGGGCTCGGTGCAGGCGGCCCCCGCCGCCGCCCACGACCGGGACAGGTATGCAGACCAGGTGCACGCGGCCTGGCTCGGCCGGATCGCGGGCTGCAACCTCGGCAAGCCGGTCGAGGACGGCTCCCACTGGAGCCCGGAGCGTATCCGTGAGTACCTCGAACTCACCGACTCCTACCCGCTCACCGACTACTTCGCCACGCTCGACCCGCAGCCGGAGAACTACCGCTTCCGCGAGTGCTGGACGGAGACCACGCGCGGCAACGTTGACGGATCGGCGCGTGACGACGACATCGACTACACGATCCTCGGCCTGCACCTGCTTGAGACCCACGGCCGGACGCTGCGCCCGGAGCACGTGGGCGCCGCCTGGACGGAACTCTTCCCGCTCCGGCAGGTCTTCACCGCCGAGCGCGCCGCCTACATCAACCTGGGCAATGGACTGCGGGTGCCCGAAGTGGCCCGTTTCCGCAACCCCTACCGTGAGTGGATCGGCGCGCAGATCCGCGCCGATATCTTCGGCTACGTCAGCCCGGGCGATCCGGCAGTCGCCGCCGAACTCGCCTACCAGGACGCTGCGTTGTCCCACACGGCGAACGGCGTCTACGGCGAGATGTGGGCCGCCGCTCTCGTCTCGAGCGCCTTCACCGCGGCGGATGCCGCCGAGGCCGTCGGCACTGCGCTCACCGTCGTGCCGCCCCGCTCCCGGCTGCACGAGGCTCTCACCCACGTGATCCGGCTCCGCGCCGAGGGTGTCGCCTGGGAGGCCGCGCTCGCCGAGATCCACGCGTCCTACGGCCACTACTCGTGGGTCCACACCATCAACAACGCGGCCGCCGTCACCGCCGCCCTGCTGTGGTCCGACGGCGACTACACCAGCGCCGTCGGCAAGGTCGTCATGAGCGGCTGGGACACCGACTCCAACGGCGCCACGGTCGGCTCGGTCGCCGGCATCCTCACCGGCACCGCCGGCCTCCCCGAGCAGCTGATTGAGCCCCTGCACGACCGCACCAGGTCGGCGCTGTTCGGCTTCGACCACTCCATCATCTCGGACCTGGCCGCCCGCACCGTGCGCCTCGCCCAGGCGGGCTGACCCCTGGCGGCCCGCTCGGGGCGGGCCGCGGCAGCGAACCCTCTATCAACGGAGATGAGGATGGCCACGATCTCACGCCGTCACTTCCTGGGCGCCGGGGGCGCCCTGGGGGCATCGGCACTGCTGAGCGCGTGCGGATCGACAGATGCTGGGGGCTCCGGCAGCGACCTCACGATCTGGAACAACCTCCCGGACGCGCAGCAGAACGAGTACTTCCGCAAACACTTCGCCGCAGGTTACCGGGGCAAGTACCCCGTGCGGTTCAGCCCGAAGGCCAGCAGCACCATCGACCGTCTGATCCAGACGGCGCTCGCCGCCGGGTCGGGGCCGGCGATCATCGTCACGCCCGGCCCGTCGAGCTTTGTCTCCTCGTACTGGTCCGCCGGTTACCTCGCCGACCTCGGGCCCTACGCGGACCACTATGGCTGGCAGAACACCTTCGCGCCCTGGGCGCTGGGCGCCTCCCGGGTGGACGGCAAGCTCGCCACCCTCCCGGCCTCGTACGAGACGATGGCCTTCTACTGGAACCCGGACACGCTCGACAAGCTCGCTCTCACCGTGCCCAGGACACGCGACGACTTCGAGGCGTTCTGCGCCGAGTCCAAGGGCAAGGGACACGTCCCCCTGGCCGCGGGCAACGCCGACTACAAGGGCGCCAACGAGTGGTTCGTCGGGCTCGGCCTCAACCACGGCGCGGGACCCGAGGCGGTCCACTCGGCGCTGACCGGCGAGACCAAGTGGACCGACCCGGTCTTCGTGGACGCGATCGACCGGCTCGCCTCCTACTTCAAGAAGGGCTGGTTCGGCGGCGGCGTCGACCTGTACTTCACCAACAACTTCCCGACGGTGTACGGGGATCTGGCCTCGGGCAAGGCCACTGCGATGCTCTCCGGCAGCTGGGAATTCTCCAACTTGGGCGCCTACTTCGGCAAGGCAGCCGGCAACGACGCCACATGGGACTGGACGACCGTGCCCGCACTCGGCAAGGACATCCCCGAAGTGGTGTGGGACCTCGCCATTGGCCAGTCCGTCGGTGTCAACACGAACTTCGAGGACACCGCGGCGGCGGCCGACTACCTGAACTTCCTCACCACCGACCTCAAGACGATTATCACTGGTGTTGAGCGGATGAACTTCGCGCCGCCGCCGGTCCACATCAAGGCCGCCGACTTCTCCGCCGACGCCGACCCGCGGATCGTACGGCTGTACTCGCGGCTGTCGGCCGCACAGTCCATCGGCTACACCACCTGGACGTTCTTCCCGCAGCAGACCGAGACGTACATGATCGACTACTTCGAGAACGTCATCACCGGCAGCCTGAGCGCCAGGGACTACTGCGCCGGCATCCAGTCCCGCTTCTCCCGAGAGCGGGCCCAAGGACGGGTGCCGACCGCCCCGAAGCCCGCGGGAGGACTGTCATGACGACGCCCGCAGCCACCACCGCGCGGCAGGCGGAGGAAGCCCCGGACCGGGCCACGACCCCGGCGAGACACGGCCCCCGACGTCTCGACCGGCTGCGCGACCGCAGGGTCTCCGGCTGGCTGTTCCTGTTGCCGCTGGTCGCCCTCAACGTGTTCGTCGTCCTCGTCCCGAGCGCCTTCTCGGTCTGGTACTCCTTCACCGACTGGACCGGCATCAGCTCCAAGGCCCACTTCATCGGCCTGGCCAACTACCGCAACCTCTTCCACGACCCCGAGTTCGTCCAGGGCCTCGTGCACAACATCCTGTGGACGCTGTTCTTCCTGGTCGTGCCGATGGCCATGGGTCTCTTCGGCGCGTACGCCCTCTCCCGGATCCGCCGCTTCCGACTGCTCTTCCGGACGCTGTACTTCATCCCGTACATCGTCGCCAGCGTCGTCAACGCGTCCATCTGGCGCAGCATCCTCGACCCGCAGCACGGTGTGGGCAACCTGCTCGGCATCAACCCGCTCGGCGACCCGCAACTCGCCCTGTGGTCAGTTGAGTTCGTCAACAACTGGGCCTGGTGGGGCTTCCTCGTCGTGGTGTTCCTCGCCGCGATGCAGGGCGTCGACCCCAGCCTCTACGAGGCCGCCACCATGGACGGTGCCGGCGCGACGCGGCAGTTCTTCGCTGTCACCCTGCCCGCCATCCGGCCGACGTTCGCCTTCCTCGGACTCATGACGATCATCTGGTCGTTTCTCGCATTCGACTACGTCTACGTCCTCACCCAAGGAGGGCCGGCCGGCTCGACCGACCTGCTGTCGACCGTCGCCTACCGCAACGCCTTCTCCAACCTCCAGGCCGGATACGCCTCAGCCACCGGCATCGTCATGGCCCTCATCAGCGGCGTGGTAGTCACCGCGTACCTCGTGATCCGCAAGACCAGGAAGTGGGAGACATGAGCGTCGCCGCGCCCTCGCGCACACCCGCACGCACCACAGAGGGCGACGCTGCGGCCCCGGCCGGCCGGCCCCGCCGGTTCCCCGTCGGCCGCACCGCTGTCTACGTAGCCCTCACTGCGCTCGCCATCTTCGCCCTCGGCCCGATCGTCCTGTTCCTCTTCAACGCACTCAAAACGAACAGCGAGTACGCGGCCGACTCCCTTGGTGTGCCCAAGAGTTGGAAGTGGAGCAATTTCACCGACGCGTGGACCCAGGCCAACATGGGTGCGGGCCTGTGGAACTCGCTCATGATTGTTCTCGGCACCGTCCTGCTCACCTGCGCCGTGGCAAGCCTCGCCGCCTATGCGCTCGCACGGTTGCAGGTGCGCGGCGCCTCGGCGTTCATGACGTACCTGCTCGTCTCCAGCGCTCTGCCGGCCCAGATGTTCCTGGTTCCGCTGTTCTACATGTGGGCCCAGGCCGGGCTCTACGACACCCGGTTCGGTCTCGTCCTCATCTACTGTGGGCTGTTCTCGCCGTTCGGAACGCTGTTGCTGCGCTCGTTCTTGATCGGCATCCCGCGCGAGATGGAAGAGGCGGCCCGCGTCGACGGAGCGGGCGAACTGCGTGTCTTCCTGCAGGTCGTACTGCCCAACGCGCTGCCCGGCATCCTCACCGTGGCGCTGACCACCGGCCTTTCGGCGTACAACGAGTTCCTCTTCGCGGTCACGATGATCCAGTCCGACGCGAAGATGCCACTGTCGACGACCTTCTTCACCTTCCAACAGGGCTTCACCCAGAACTTCTCGCTGATCAGCGCGGCCGGCTTCATCATGATCGCGCCGATGCTCCTGCTGTTCCTCCTGCTGCAGCGCCGGTTCATCAACGGGCTGGCCAATTCGGGGATGGGAGGCATGTAACCCGCCGCCGGTGTCGGGAACCGGGGCCGCGTACGTCCTCAATCGTTCGCTGCAGTCGCTTCAGCGTGTGGGGCTCGGAAAGTCGTCGCTGCAGGTCATGAGACGTAGCGGTATTCGTTGATGGCGCCGCTGAGGACTTGGGTGCGGAGGAGTTTGCGGGCGTCGATGTCGTGCACGGTGGCGGGCTGATGGAGGGCGTCGGGCGGTTGTTGATTCCGTGCTCGATGTGGCCGGTGCCCGTTGTAGTGCCGCTGGTAGGCGGCCAGGACCTGCCGGGCGTGGGTTGCGTTCATGATGAGGATGTTGTCGAGGGCCTCGCGTCGGATGCTGCCGATTACTCGCTCGCAGTGGGCGTTCATCCGGGGAGCTTGTGGCGCGCTGAGTAGCACGTCCATGTCATCGGCTTCGAAGACGGCGTCGAAGGATTGGCCGTACTTGCTGTCGCGGTCGCGCAGCAGGAAGCGCAGGGTCTCCATGCGTGTGCCCAGGTCGGCGGCGACGTTCCGGGCCTGTTGCACGGCCCATTCTCGGGTGGGGTGGGCGGTGACGCCGGCGATGTGCAGGCGTCGGGTGCCATGTTCGAGGAACGCCATCGCGTACAGCCGTCGGCCGAGCACTGTGTCGACGTGGAAGAAGTCCACCGCGAGGATTGCGCCTGCCGAAAACTCCATCCGTGCAGTTCAGGCGGCATGTTGGTATTCGTGCAGGACTCCGCCGAGGCGGTCTCTCCGGCGTACCTTCAACTTGGTGATCTGTGCGTGGGGGAGCGGTTCGGGGGCGGCGCGCAGAGGCGCTGCCTGATCGATCGCTTGGTGGGGGCGGTGGAGGTTGTAGTGCAGCTCGAACTGGCTCAGTGCGTGGCGCAGATGACGCTCGTTCCAGATGAGCGTGCGGTCCAGCAGTTCGTGGCGGCAGGTCTGGACCCAACGCTCCATGATGGCGTTCATACGCGGGATGCGGACGCCGGTGAGGACGACTTGGATGCCAGCGTCGGCCAGGATTTCATCGAAGAGGGCGGGGTACTTCGCATCCCGGTCCCGGATCAAGTACGCGACGGTGGCTTTGGCGTCCGTCAAATCCATGGCCAGATTGCGGGCGGCTTGCGCGACCCAGGTCGCGGTGGGGTGTGCGGTGGTGCCGAGGATCCGGACGCGGCGGGTGGCATGTTCGATGACGGTGAGGATGTACTGGCGCTGTCCGGTCAGAGTGGCGGTTTCGATGAAGTCGCAGGCCAGGAGGGCGTTGGCTTGGGAACGCAGGAAAGCAGCCCAGGTGGTGGCGGCCCGGTCGGGCGCCGGATCGATGCCCTCGCTCGTGAGGATTTCCCAGACTGTGGAGGCAGCGACTTGGATGCCAAGGGTGGCGAGTTCGCCGTGCACTCTGCGGTAGCCCCAGGCGGGGTTTTCACAGACCAGGCGCAGGACGAGTGCGCGGATCGAACGGATGGTGGGTGGCCGGCCCGGTCTCTTCGGCCGGCATGTGCGGGCATGGCGCCGCTTCATCAGATCGCGGTGCCAGCGCAGCACGGTGTCGGGCCGGATCAGTAACCGGAGTCGGCGCATGCTCTGGCGGGGCAGGGGCGCCAGTAGCGCGGCGAGGAACGCCCGGTCGGCGGGAGTGAACTTGATCCGGTCCGTACCGAGTTGTCGTTCCAGGACGGTGAGCTGGTGGCGCAGGGCGAGGATTTCCGCGTCTTTGTCGCGGTCGTTCATCGACAGCAGTCGCAGCGCGGAGAACGTGTTGGTGATGGTCAGGTAGGCGAGACGAAGCAGCACGAGTGCTTATCATGCCGCACCGTCGAAGGCGCTCATGAGCTGCGCGGATGAAAATATCGGCAGGCGCAATGTCGTGCCGCCCGCCAGCGCAGGGGTCTGGAACTGGTACGGCGACTCGACCGACCCCGACCCGCTGCCCTGCCCGGTGCGCGGGGTGGGGTTCGTGTACCACCCGGGAGGGACACCATCCTCGATCTGCTGAACCCAGAAGCGGGCGCCCTCGTTGGCGCCACCGGCCGCGGTGTCGGGCACCACGAAGTTGCAGTCACCGTCCGCGTCCGAGGTGCACTGTGCCCAGTCACCGGACACCGGGTCCGTGCCGTCCTCGTCCGCGTACAGCGCCAGCCGCACCCCGGCCAGCGGGCTGACATCCGCGTCGCCGGTCCGGTCCGCTCCGGTCTTCACCGTGATCACGGATGTTCCGGGTGCGGGGCTCGGCACCGAGCGTGGTGCTGCCGTCGCCTTGGGCGTACTTCCCGCCGACGAGGTGGACTGCGCCTGCCCGGTAGTGCAATTTGCCCCATTAATTACGCAATTCTCACTAGTCTACATGTCGACTGCCGGTCAGTGACGGGTCCGAAGCTATGCAGTACCCCGGTCGGCCCAGTCCCAGGCCCGTACCGTCGCCCGTGCGCCTCACCGCTCGCGCCCCGGTTCCGCCTCGACGCGTACGGGCTGCGTGTTCTCGCGCACCACCGCCACTCCCAGCGGCGGGACGAGCACGGACGTGGCCGTCGGGTCGGCGTCCCGGGTCAACTCGCGCTCTCCGCCGGTGATCCGGACGCCTGAGGTGCCGTGGTTGAGTACGAACAGGTAACTGTGATGCCGGCCTCGCCGACGTACCGCCTCCACGCGGTCGGGCAGACCGGCGACGGTGGGTGCCACTCCCGCTCGCTCGCAGATGCCGTCGAGGAGACGGCGCAGCGCGTCGTCGGGCAGGTGGGTGGAGATGTACCAGGCATGACCGGCGCCGACGGTGTGGCGGGTCACGGCGGGAAGGCCGTCGAGGGGGCCCTCGGCGTAGTGCGTCACGGCCTCGGCGCCCCGGAGATTGACGGCCTCGCTCCACCGGGTCGCGAGGGTTCCGTCGTCCAGGTGGACGTGTTCGTCGTCGCCGAGCGGGCACAGCTCGGTCGTGCTGATGCCGAGCAGGTCGCGCAGCGCTCCGGGGTAGCCGCCGGGGACGACGTGCAGGTGCTCGTCCGTCATTCCCGTGAAGTGGCCGAAGACCACCGTGCCACCCGACTCCGCGAAATCCCGCCAGTGTGCTGCCAGTTCCGCGGAGACCGGCATCATGGATGGGACGAGGAGGACGCGGTAGCTGGACAGGTCCGCGTCGGCGGGCACGAAGTCGGCCGGGATGCCGGACCGCCAGAGCGCGGCGTGGGTGCGGCGCACCGCCTCGGGGAAGCTCAGTCGGCTCGACGGAAGGCCGTCGTTCTCCAGCGCCCACCACCCGTCGGCTTCCCACAGGATCGCCACGTCTGCCTCGACGAGGGGGCCTTCGGCGGGCGGCTCCGCGACCTCGGCCAGGCGGTGCAGGGTGGCGCCGAGCTCCACGACAGACTCGAAGCGGGCGGTGCCGGGGCCGGTGTGTGGCACCATGCCGCCGTGCCAGGTCTCCGATCCGGCGACGGAGGCGCGCCACTGGAAGAACAGCGCGCCCTGAGAGCCGCGTGCGAGGTAGGACAGGGTGTTGCGCAGGACCCGGTCCGGGGACTTGGCGGCGTGCCGGTCGCGCAGGGCGATCTGGGTGGTGCCCTGCTCCATGAGCAGCCAGGGGTTTCCGCGGGACCAGGAGCGGGCCAGGTCCCCGGCGTACGCCGCGTGCGTCTCGCCGGCGGGTCCTGTGGTGTCCAGGTAGTGGTCGATGGAGACGGTGTCGAGGTGCGGCCGCCACGACCAGTGGTCGAGGTGGTTCCAGTCCGGCAGCATGAAGTTGGTGGTCGCCGCGGCGGTCGAGCCGGCGGCCCGGATCTCGGCGACCTGCTCCGCGTAGGCGTCACGGAACTCGTCCGCGGTGAACCGGCGGAAGTCGAGTGCCTGGGTCGGGTTGTGCATGTACTGGGTCTGGCGGGGCGGGAGGATCTCGGCCCAGTCGCCGTAGCGCTGCGACCAGAAGGCCGTGTACCAGCGACGGTTGAGCTCGTCGAGGGTTCCGTACCGCTTCTGCAACCAGGTCCGGAACGCGGCCGCGGCGTGGTCGGAGTGGTCCAGGCTCCCGTACTCGTTGTGGATGTGCCAGCCGCGCAGCGCGGGGTGTGTGCCGTAGCGTTCGGCGAGCTTGCGGGCGATGCGGCGGCAGGCCTCGCGGTAGGCGGGGGCGCTGATCGCGTAGGTGTCGCGGCTGCCGTGGGTGTGCCGGCTGCCGTCGGGCTGGACCGGGAGTGCGTCGGGGTGGCGGAGCGAGAACCAAGGAGGCGGGGAGGCGGTCGGGGTGGCGAGGACGACGCCGACGCCGCCCTCGTGCAGCTGCGCGAAGACCTCGTCCAGCCAGCCGAACTCGTAGTGCCCTTCGGACGGTTCGAGCCAGGACCACGCGAACACCCCGACGGTGGCGGTGTCTACGCCGGCCTGGCGCATCAGCTCCAGGTCCTCGGCCCGGGTTGCCGCGTCCCACTGCTCGGGGTTGTAGTCGCCGCCGAACAGGAAGCGGCCTCGCGGGGTGAGGCCAGCGGCGGGGTCGCCGTCGGCATCGGGGCCGGGATGCGCGGATCCGGGCAGGCTCATGCGGTCGGTCTCCTTGGTGGGGTCGGGTTGCCTTCGGCGGGCCCGCCGCCCGGCGTGGCCAGTGGGAACTGCGCGGCCCCGGGGGGAAGTTCAGAGGGTGTGTGTCGAAGCGCTTCCCAAATACTAGGAACCGCCTCCGGTTTCGACAAGGGATACGCCGACGTCGCCTGCCTGGAGCGCAGTTCACGAAGGGCAATTGTGTGCAGGGCATTGTCACGGAGGGAACCCATGGTTAGTGTCACCGGCGCCGAATTGATCGAAGCGCTTCGATTCGGTTTCGGTGACGATCCCGACCCCCGAAGGAGTGGGCCACGCATGACGATCTCGCCCTCACGGCGAACGTTCCTGGGCCTGGCCGCGGCCGGCGCTGGCGCGCTGGCCACCGCGGGCTGCGGCGCCGGCCGGAGTACGCCGGGCGCTAAGGTGACGTTGCAGTACTGGGCCTGGGCCACCGGCATCGACAAGGTCGTCGAGATCTGGAACAGGGCGCACCCGGATATCCATGTGCACGTGGTCCAGGCCGCGGGGCCCGACGACATGATCCCCAAGCTGCTGGCCGCCGTCCGCGCGGGGCAGGGCCCCGACATCGCGCAGGCTGAGTACCACAAACTGCCGAACCTGGTGGTCAGCGGCATTGCGAAGGACATCAGCGAGTACAAGGGCATGTTCGCGGAGCACTACTCGGACGCGGTGATGAAGCTGGTCACCATGGACGGTGTCACCTACGGCGTGCCGCAGGACATCGCGCCGATGCTGTTCATGTACCGCCGGGACCTGTTCGACAAGTACGGCTTTGACGTCCCGGACACCTGGAAGGACTACGCGCGCCTCGCACACCGGGTGCCCGAGGTCGCTCCGCACTCGGCCCTCGGCGGCTACCCCCTGGACGCGTCGACGGCCGCCGCCTACGCGCAGCCGCTCGGCGCGAAGTGGTGGAGCACGGACGGTGCGTCGTGGCATGTCGGTATCGACGGCGCCGGCACTCGCAGGATCGCGGAGTTCTGGGACCGGTTGACGGACGACCGGGCCACCGACGGCTCGGCGATGTGGACGCCGGAGTGGGGTACCAAGATGAACTCCGGCAGGCTGCTGAGCTGGACGGTGGGGGCCTGGGGGCCGGGCTCCGCCATCTCCGTCGCACCGAGGACGGCGGGGCGGTGGGCGGTCGCGCCGATGCCGACGTGGGCCGGCGAGAAGGGCGCCGGACTCATGGGTGGCAGTTCGGTGATGCTGACCAAGGACGCGAAACACCCCGAGGAGGCCCTGAAGTTCCTGGCCTGGCTGAACACCACGACCGCGGGCACCCGGGAAATGTCCGCGAAGTACGGGCTCTTCCCCGCGTCCGACCCTGGGCTCGATCAGCTCACCGACCTGCCGGAACCTGAACTCGTCAAGGGCCAGCGCGACTTCTGGGACATCGCGGTCACCGCCGCTGAGCACGCCGTCCCGGTCACCTGGGGGCCGAACGTACAGATCGGCTACGACACCTGGGAGGACGAGGTGAAGAAGGTGGCCAACTCCGGTGCCTCGTTCCTCGACGTGACCGCGGCGACCCAGCGCGCCGTCGTCGGCGACCTGTTGCACTCCGGTTTCAAGGTCACGCCCTAGCCGCACCTCCCGCCCCGCACCCGGAGACGTACATGAAAACCAACAAACGTTCAGCGCTGCCGCCCTGGGCCTTCCTGGCGCCGGCCCTCGCGCTGTTCCTCCTGTTCATCGTGGTACCAGTCGGCTACGCGGTCTATCTGAGCCTGATGCAGCAGCGCTCCAGCGGCGGCGCGTACGGGGTCAAGCGGCCCGTCTTCGCGGGCCTGGAGAACTACGCCACCGCCCTCACCGACCCCGAGATGGTCGACTCGCTGCTGCGCCTGGCACGCTTCGCGGTGATCTCCGTCCCGCTCACCCTCGGCCTCGCCCTGGTCTTCGCCCTGTTGCTGGACACCCCGCGAGTGCGGGCGACCCGGTTCACCCGGACCGCCATCTTCCTGCCGTACGCGGTGCCGGGCGTGATCGGGTCACTGCTCTGGGGCTTCCTCTACCTGCCGTCCACCAGCCCGGCCAACCGCATCCTGGGACAACTGGGCCTGCCCGACGGGGACTTCCTCTCCTCGGGCAGCGTCTACGGCTCGCTCGCCAACATCGCGATCTGGGGCGGCGTCGGCTTCAACATGATCGTCCTCTACACCTCGCTGCGGTCGATCCCGGTCGAGGTGTGCGAGGCCGCGTCCATCGACGGCGCGTCCCAGTGGCAGATCGCCTGGCGCATCAAGATCCCACTCGTCGCGCCCGCGCTCGTCCTCACGCTGCTCTTCTCCCTGATCGCCACGCTGCAGACCTACTCCGAGCCGATGACGCTGCTCACCATGTCCCCGTCCATCTCCTCCTCCTTCTTCCCGATGATGAAGATCTACCAAGACGGTTTCGGCACCGACGACCTGTCCGGCTCGGCCGCCATGTCCGTGGTCCTGGCAGCAGGAACAGTGATCGTCTCCCTGGGCCTGCTGCGGATGCTGCAGCGGCGGACGATGAACGAGGACGCCTGATGACGACGACCCCCACCCTGAACGCGAAGCCGCGGCCGGTGAACAGGACACCGCGCGCCGCGCCGGTGAAGCCACGCCGCGAGCGCGTCGCCGTCCTGCCCACCGCCGCCCTGGTCCTGGGCGCCCTCTACACCCTGACGCCGATCCTCTGGGTCCTCACCTCGGCGACGAAGCGGCAGGGCGACCTCTTCTCCACGGCGCCGTTCCTGCCCGGCTCGGGTTTCCTCGACAACGTGGCGGACCTGTCGCGCTACGAGAACGGCAACTACTGGCTGTGGGCGGCCAACAGCCTCCTCTACGCAGGCGGCGGCGCCCTTCTGTCCACCGCGGTGTCCGCCGCCGCCGGATACGCGCTGGGCCGCTTCCGGTTCCGGGGACGCAGCGTGGTCTTCACCGTCCTGCTGGGCGCGGTGATGATCCCCCAGGTGGCACTGGCCATGCCGCAGTACTTCCTGGTGTCCGGGCTCGGCCTCACCAACACTTACTGGGCGGTGCTGCTGCCCAGCGTCATCCACCCGTTCGGGATCTATCTCGCCTGCATCTACACGCAGGGATCGGTACCGCTGGGCACCCTGGAAGCCGCCCGGATGGACGGCGCGGGCGAGTTCCGGACCTTCCGGTCCATCGCGGCGCCCATGATGCTCCCCGGCCTCGTCACCATCTTCATGCTGCAGTTCGTCGGCATCTGGAACAACTTCCTGCTGCCATTCATCATGCTCAGCGACGACTCCAAGTTCCCCCTCACGCTTGGCCTCTACCTGATGCTCAACCGGGGCGCGTCGGCACCGGCGTTGTACACACTCGCCATCACCGGCGCTCTGCTCGCGATCGTCCCGCTGGCCGCCCTGATGCTGTTCCTCCAGCGGTACTGGCGGGTGGACCTGCTCAGCGGCGGGGTCAAGGGCTGACAAGAGACGGGAAGGGAGCGACACACCATGGCACGCGCCATCATCCTCATGTTCGACAGCCTTAACCAGCACCTCCTGCCACCGTACGCACCACGGGACGCGGCGCCCGTCGTACAAGCCCCCAACTTCGAGCGGCTGGCGGCCAGAACGACGACGTACGACCAGTTCCGCGCCGGCTCGATGCCCTGCATGCCGGCCCGCCGGGAGCTGCACACCGGCCGGTACAACTTCCTGCACCGAAGCTGGGGACCGCTGGAGCCGTTCGACGACTCGATGCCGCAGCTGCTGCGGGACGCCGGTGTCCACACCCACCTGGCCAGCGACCACCCGCACTACTGGGAGGACGGCGGCGCGACGTACCACACCCGCTTCTCCACCTGGGAGTTCTTCCGTGGTCAGGAGAACGATCCGTGGAAGGGCGTGGTGAACCCGGGGCCGCCGCCCGCACTGCGCGGACGTGCGGCGGACAGTCCGCAGAACCTGGTGAACCGGGCCTACCAACCGACCGAGGAGACACACTCACAGACCCTCACCGTCGACGCAGGACTGCACTTCCTGGAGACCAATGCGGACGCCGACGACTGGCTGCTACAGCTCGAACTCTTCGACCCGCACGAACCGTTCTTCGCCCCCGAGCACTACCGCAAGCTCTACCCCGACGGCTACGACGGCCACGCCTTCGACTGGCCGCCCTACGCCAAGACGAGCGAAACGGCGGAGGAGATCGCACAGGCCCGAAACGCGTACGCGGCGCTGATGTCGATGTGCGACCACTCCCTGGGACGGGTCCTCGACCTCATGGATGCCCACGACATGTGGTGGGACACGATGTTGATCGTCAACACCGATCACGGCTTCCTGCTCGGCGAGCACGGCTGGTGGGCCAAGTGTGTCCAGCCCTGGTACGAGGAGCTGGTGCACCTCCCGATGTTCCTGCATGATCCGGGCGATCCCCGGCCGGGAATACGCACCGACGTGCTGGCGCGGACGATCGACCTCGCCCCCACCGTGCTCGGCCACTTCGGCCTGCGGCAGCCCGCCGACATGCAGGGCCGGGACCTCGCGGCGGTCGCGCGCGGCGACGCCGACCCCGCCGAGGGGGCCCTCTTCGGCATCCACGGCGGCCACGTCAACGTCACCGACGGCCGGTATGTGTACATGCGCGCGGCAGCGCACCGCTCCAACGAACCGTTGGAGGAGCACACCCTCATGCCCACCCACATGACGTCCCGGTTCTCGGTCGCGGAACTCGCCGACTGGCAGCAGGCCGAACCGTTCACGTTCACCAAGGGCTTGTCGACGATGCGGATCAACGCGTTGTCCGGCTGGGGCGGTTCGTGGACACACGGCACCTTGCTCTTCGACCTCCACGACGACCCGGAGCAGCAACGCCCGCTCACCGACGACACCCTCGAACTGCGCATGGCCTCGCTGCTCTGCCGACTGATGCGCGAGACCGACGCGCCCCGCAGCCAGTACGAACGCCTCGGCCTGCCCCACGACACCGAGCCGACGGCCGAGCACCTGCTCGTACGGGCCCAGGCCGCGCGCGCCGCCGCGACGGCCGAGCCCCTGCCGGAACTCCACCGGCTGCCCGCCGGGGATCTGCTCGGCCGCCCCCTCGCGGACCTGATGGCCGAGCCCACCCTCCGCGCCGTCGTGGAACGCCACGCGTCCGAACTCACCCGCACCGAGGGCCTGGTCGTCCCGCGGGCCGCGAGCCTTCTCGACCTCGCCGGAAGTGGCGGGGTACCGGCGGCGATCCTGCACGCTCTCGCGGCGGACCTGGCGGACCTGGCGCCACAGACCGAACAGACCAAGTAGACCGAGTAGGCGACTGCCGGGGCGGGGCCCGCGGACGCTACGTAGACCGCACAGGACCGCTGGAAGAACCCGCTCCGCACACCCTTCACTGCCCAACTTCGCCAAACGCAAGGAGTACCCCATGGCGCGACCCGACGTCGGCCTGCCCTACCAGGACCCGACGCTCCCCGTCGAGCAGCGGGTCGACGATCTCGTCTCCCGGCTCTCGCCGCAGGACAAGGCCGGCCAGATGTTCCACCCGATGGGCACCCTGCAGGACGTCGACACACCGAACATCGAGTTCGGGCTGCCCGCGCTGCGGCCGACGATCGAGGATCAGCGCATCACCCACTTCGGGCTCCTCGGCACCAAGCAGACGCCGCGGGAGTTCGCCGCATGGCACAACGAGGTGCAGCGGATCGCTCTCGACCGGCCGTTGGGCATCCCGGTCACCTTCTCCACCGACACCCGCCACGCCCTGTCCGCCGACCCGCGCAACGCGCTCACCGGTGACCCCGAGAGCGAGTCGCCGGCCGGCTTCTTCTCGCAGTGGCCCGAGACCCTCGGCCTGGCCGCGATCGGCTCCGACAAGGTCACCGAGCACTTCGCCGACATCGTCCGGCAGGAGTACCGCTCGGTCGGCCTACACGTCGCCCTGCACCCGCAGGCCGACCTGGCGACGGAGCCGCGCTGGGCCCGCATCTTCACCACCTTCGGCGAGGACGTCGACCTCGTCTCCCGGATGGCGGCGGCGTACGTCCGCGGCCTGGACGGCGCGCATCCGGGCGGGGAGGCGGTGGCGGCGATGGTCAAGCACTTCCCCGGCGGCGGCCCCCAGAAGGACGGGGAGGACCCGCACTTCCCCTACGGCCGCGAACAGGTCTATCCGGGCGGGCAGTTCGAGCTGCACCTCAAGCCGTTCATCGCCGCGCTGGAGGCGGGCGCGACGCAGATGATGCCCTACTACGGCATGCCCGTCGGCACCGAACACGAGGAAGTCGGCTTCGGCTTCAACCGCTCGGTGATCACCGGGCTGCTGCGCGAACGCCTCGGCTTCGACGGCATCGTCTGCACCGACTGGAGCCTGATCAGCGACGGCACCGCCCTCGGGGACGACATCGCCGCGCGGGCCTGGGGTGTGGAGCAACTGACGCCGGAACAGCGACTGTTGAAGGCCTTGGACGCGGGCGTCGACCAGTTCGGTGGCGAGTACCGCACCGACCTCGTGCTCGAACTGCTGCGCAAGGGAGCGGTGTCCCAGGAGCGCATCGACCGGTCGGTGCGCCGCATCCTCACCGAGAAGTTCCGTCTTGGACTCTTCGACGGCCCGTTCGTCGACCCCGAGCGGGCCGAACAGGTGGCGGGATGCGCCGCGTTCAAGCGCGCCGGGCTCGACGCGCAGCGACGCTCACTGACCCTGCTCACCAACCGGGCCTCCGGCGACGCCTCCCGCCTGCCGCTGCGCGACGGGCTCCGCGTCTACGCCGAGGGCATAGCCCCCGCCGCGCTCGAGGAGTACGCTGAGGCCGCCGCCTCCCCGTCGGAGGCCGACGTGGCGGTGCTCCGTGTCCGGGCCCCGTTCGAGGCCAGGGACGGACTCGCGGCCGGCTTCCACGCCGGGTCGCTGGAGTTCGACGAGGCGGAGCGCGACCGCATCCTGAGCTTGGCGAAGCAGGTGCCCACGGCGCTCGTCATCTTCCTCGACCGTCCGGCGGTCCTGGGCGAACTGGCCGACGCCGCCGCCGCGATACTCGCCGACTTCGGCTCCGGCGACGAGGCGCTGCTCCAGGTCCTCTTCGGCCGCGCCGCTCCGCGAGGCCGTCTGCCGTTCGACCTGCCGAGCTCCATGCGGGCGGTGCTGGAGAGCCGCAGCGACGTCCCCTTCGACACGGTCGAGCCGCAGTTCCACCACGGCCACGGCCTGGCGTATGAGCCTGGCCCTTTGGCCTGAGGCGACGGGCAACGGGCCGGGGGGTGCAGCGCCGGCTTCTGCAACACGGACGGCGGCACAGCACGTGCCTGCCTGCCGCCGACCGAGCTTCGCCGCCGTTTCGGCGGTGCGCTAGCGGTCACGACCGCACATGGGTGACATCTCCGGCAGGGGTGATGACGACGCCGGACCTTCCTGTAGTAGGTAAGCGCGGCGTCGTGTGCGCGGCGGGTGTCCGGGACGCGGTCAGGCGTCCGTTGTCGGGGACTGTGTGGAGGCGACGCGTATGTCTGTGCGGTGCGGGGAGGCCGCGACGTTCCGGCCGACGACGCGGCCGGAGACCATCGCCCAGGCGATGTGCCGGTCACTGTCAAGCGCCTGTCGGGCTGGTTCCCATTCTCCTGACGCACGACGACGAGAGGGCCAGGCGCTCGTGTACCCAGCCCTCATGCATTGTCCGGCTTGTGTGTCGCGAGCTCCACGACCTCTGGGTGGTGACCTTTCACCGGCGTGGGAGTGGGGCGCCCTGAGCCGGAGCGATGGGCTGTCGTTCATGACGCTCTGGGTGGGCTGGACTACGCGGACACTGGCTGTTGGCCGCCGCTCCGGGCGGTACCGTCGCCCGTCGCCTTGGAGGGCGGCAGAGCGGCAAGGTTGCGCAGGAGTGCTTCGGCGGAACTCGTGAGCAGCCTGATGTCGGAGGCGACGGCGAAGAACGATGCCCCGGCGGTGAGCCAGTCGGACAGGTGGGCCTGTGGACCCATGACACCAGCTGGTATCCCCGCCGCGCGTGCCTGCCGGATCACTGCGCAGGACGCCGCGACGACGTCCGGGTGTCCCGGCTCACCAGGGTGTCCCATCGAGGCGGCCAGATCGCGGCCAGGTACCTCACGCCCGACCCACTGGGGCTGACGCCTGCCCCCAACCCGGTGTCGTACGTGCACAATCCGCATACCTGGACGGACCCGCTCGGCCTCGCGCCCAAGGAATGCGACCCTGATAACGTCCCGGGCACCAGGCGCTCCTATGACGACGCCAAGGCCAAGGCGCTGAGGGACGCGGGGATTCCTGACGGCGCCGTCCCGCTCGAGCGCGACGACTGGGTCAAGGCTACGACGCCGGAGTGGCAAGGGTCGAAGCACCTCATGGACGAGAACAAACAACCGATCTACTACACGGAGGAAATATACGAACACGCCAAAGGTGAGGACTTGACCGTGTTTCAGGACCACCACTTTGGTCACCAGGAACCCGGAACTCCTGGCCACCAACCCGCGCACGTGCACGTGCGTCCGATCGATGACACCCGCAATGGGCAAGTTCCCGGAGCCGAAGAGCACTATTACTATGACCGTTCCACTCATTCCAGCAGACCCTGAACCGCTCCGTCGGCTCTACGGTGACTTCCCGAGCCTGGGCGAATTCCGGATTCGTTCGATCAACCTCAGCTGGAGAGGCCCTTCGCTCGCCCTCCGCGTCGACCTTCCTGACTACCCTCCACACCCGCCCGAGGAATGGACGGCGAACGTGTGCGATGTGGTGCAGTGTCACATCCACTTTGCCGCAGTCGAACACCTCGACCTGCAGGGTTGGAATCCACCAACGAAGGCACGGCTGACTGCTATGCCCACGGAGCAGCTGCGGATGGTTGACGTGTCCGTCCTAGGCTCCGGTGTCTCGCTCCGTTTTCGTAGCCACGAATCAGTGGTCATCCGCCATATCAGTGCCTACCGAACCACACCAGACGTGTCCGACGAGGTTCCCCATCACTTCCTGAGCAAGCTCGATGCGCGCCGCTTCTCGACGCTCCCTGGCACCCACGAAAAGACCTTCTATGAACGTTGACAGCTGGGTCCAACTCCTTGCTGACCATCATCCCATGACGGACTTGTACGATTCTGCACCCGAACTGAGCAGCTGCGACCTCTTCTACGTCCATATCGACGAGCGAGAGAGCTCTGTGACGCTGGGCTTCGATACCTCGCATTTCCCGGCGCGTCCTCTCCCTGAGTGGCAGGCAAGGGAGTTCAACGCTTTCGAGTTCCACCTGCGTTTCGACTCGGTTTCAGAACTGAACGTATCGGGATGGTCTGCGCCGGCACAGAAGACCGTACGGATGTCCGCTGATGATGATGGGGTGCTGAGGTTCTCCGCGCGTGGACCTGAGTCACTTCTCGAATTCTCGGCTCGGCAGGTATGCGTAATCCGAACGCGTACATACCTGGCCTCTGCGGCACCATGACACCCATACAGCAATCTGGCCTCTCAGGCGCCCAGGGCTTCGCTGGACCCTGTCTGAGTGTGTTTCGGTTTTTGTGGTGGCAAACCGCTTGATGCTCAGGGGTGCTGTACTGCTGACGATGTCCGCCAACAGCGTGTAGGGGTGCGGTTTTAATTGACAACCTGGGATGCCTCAGAACGGGGCGAGAGTTGACGGTCTGCTAACGGCGCGTACTGTACGCAGGGAGATTGGAACTCCTACCGGAAACGCTGAACCGTGAGCGTTGGGTGTGTAGTTCCACGACTCTCCGGTGAGCGCCGCGAGCAACTCTCAACGTCGCACTGGGGATTTCAACGGCTCATGTGGCGGCGACCGCGCCGCTGGGGGTCAAGGGGTCGCAGGTTCAAATCCTGTCGTCCCGACGGTTTTGCGGCATGAAGTCGCAGGTCATAAGCCGGTTCGAGGTAATCTCGAACCGGCTTGTTTCGTTTGACCGTTGGGAGAGGATCGTGCTCCCTGGGCCGGTTCGATTCGAACGGCGTGACAGCGGGTCGCGCTGAGGGCCGGTCGTTTGTGCAGGCTGTCGTGATGGTACGGGCAAGTGTGCTGTTCGAGTGACAGCTTGTCTGCGGCGTAAGTGCGCAAATGTTGTGTGTGGGGCGCGGGTGATGTTGTGGGGCGTTTGAGGCGTCTCGATGGGCTCGTGGAGCTGCCGCCACTCTGGCGAATTGCTGCTGTTGTCGCAGTTGCCCTTCTTGGCGTGTGTGGTCAAGGGGTCGTTTTGCTCCCCGGCTGCTCCCAGGGTGTTCCCCGTGTTCGATTCTCGTGTCCGAACCGGGTGGGGCTGGTGGGGTGTGTGGGTCACCAGTGTGTGGGGATGCCGGGTATGGGGTCGCAGTTGGAGTTCAGGTAGTCGGTGAGGCTCTGTCCGGCGGTTGCGAGGTGGCGGATGCTGGGGTGGAGGTAGAGCTGGGTGGTGGTGATCTCCCGGTGTCCGGCGATCTGTTGGAGGACGTGGAGGGGATGCCGGCGTCGGCCATCCAGGTCAGGGCGGTGTGGCGGAGGTCGTGGGCGGCGTGGGTGAGGGCTTCGGCGAGGCGGAGCAGCGCGGTGTAGTCGGGCAGGGCGAGGCCGCGGGGTTCGGCCTGGAAGCCCTCGTTGGTGTAGTAGAGGCGTTGTCATCCGGTCAGGGGCTGTGGGGGTCGGGTGAGCCAGCCGTCGCGGGTGGCTTGGCGGGTGATGCGGGTCAGGGCGGCCAGGGCGTTTTTGATGGTGGAGCGGGTGAGGCCGGTGGCGGCCCATTGTTGGACGGTGCGGTCGATCGTCCCGGAGGTGAGGTGGTCGATCGGGGCGGTGCCCAGAGTGGGGATCACGTGTCGGCGCCACGCGGAGTGGTAGGCGCCTTGGGTGGTGGTCTCCAGGCCTGCCAGAGCGAGGTCGATGACGCGGGCCCCGTAGCCGCCGAGCGTGGGGGCGTCGGGGAGGCGGGGTGCTGGGCGGGCGGCGGCCGCGGTGAGGGCGGTCAACAGGGCGGCGGTCAAGTCGGCCACGAAGGCGTCGGATTGCTGCCGGGGAGCGATCAGTGCCTGAGGCGCGGATGCGGATGCCGTCGAGGAGGGGCCGGGCGATGCATGCCGAGGTGAGATCATGATCGCAGCGTGGGCGGCGCACCGGGCTCGCAGCTTCTCGGATTCCGGCCGATTGTGCGGGCGTGCACAACGCCGCTGCACGATGTACTCGAGGCCCTCGGTAAGGGTGTGGGTGCCGATTATCCGTTTGGCCAGGTCAGCGGCCTGATGGACTTTCGGGCCTGCGCGCCGGAATGGCTCGGTTCGGAGGCGGTCCGATCGCCGGGGCGTGGCCCGTGGGCGGCATGATTGTCCTGTGCTGCGACTGGCTTACCTTGCGATGACGTACGCCTTCGCCCTCATGCGCCTGCTGTCGATGAGCGACCGCGACAAGGACGTGGAAATCCTGGCACTGCGGCACCAGCTCGCTGTCCTGAACTGTCAGGTAGGCAAGCCGGTGTTCACTCCGGGCGACCGCACGCTGCTGGCTGCGCTCCTGCACCACCTGTCGATGGCGAAGCTGCGTCAACTCCAGTTGTTGGTGCGCCCGGACACGATTCTGCGCTGGCACCGTGATCTGCTCAACCGTCGGCATGCCGCGACGTGTGCACCCAAGCGCCCCGGTCGGCCGCGGACCCTGCGCTCGAAGCGCTGCCCCGCTGCGACTGCTGCCCGATCCAATCGTCGAACGAGCCCGATTGGATCACCTGGGTATCTGTTCAAGGTCCCGAACTCCTCCCGCACCGCTTCGAAGCCGTCGGCCACTGACCCGTGGACTGTCATGATTCCTCCTGAACTACCGTACGGATCCTGCGCTTTCGGGAACCCGCCGGACCGGGGCACTACTCCCCGACGGCCCTTCCGTCCTCGGGCCCGCTGCACATGCGTGAACCGACGGTGTGCCGTGCCCTGCTGTGTGGCTCAGAGGTCTCAGTGGTCGTGCGCCGCGGCCGTGCTTCCCCGCACCATGAGACGGGGTGTCATGGTGGTCTGCACGGCACTGTCGCGTCGGCCCTCGACACGCTCGATGAGCAACCGCGCCGCGGTGGATCCCATGTCGTGTCCTGCCTGATCGACGCTGGTCATCCGGACGGTGGCGAGGTCGGCGAGGGCGGTGTTGTTGTAGCCGGCGATGGACACGTCCCGAGGTACCTGTAGGCCCAGTTCGTGCGCGGCGCGCCAGACGCCCAGCGCGGCGACGTCCGCACCGGCCATGATCGCGGTGGGGCGGTCCTTGCCTGCCAGCAGGCTGATTCCGGCTTTGTAGCCGCCGTCGTCGGAGTACGCGGCCTTGCAGACACGGGCCTGTGCGGCGAGCCCATGTCGTTCCATGGCCGCCGCGTACCCGCTGGTCAGCTCGATCTCCGGGGTGTGGTGCCACTGGCTGGCCCGGGTGCCGGGGGAGGAGACGAGCGCGATGTCGCGGTGGCCGAGCCCGACGAGGTGGTCGACGACCAGTGCGGCGCCCGCGGCATCGGCGTCGGCGACCGAGTCGTGCACGCCGGAGGCGTCGTGGTGGCCGATCACCACGGTGGGTGTGCCCTGGGCGGTGTGCAGGACCTCGCTGCGCGTGGTGCCCGGCGCGATGAGGATCAGCCCGTCCATCTGGCGGTCGACCATGGATCGGATGATCTTCGCCTGGGCGTCCGCGCCGAACCCCGCGGCGCCGATCATGACGGTGTAGTCGCTGTTGTCCAACTGGCCCTGGATACCGTCGAGGATGTCCGCGAAGAAGCTGTTGCGGATGTTGTCCAGCAGGACGCCGATCGTGTACGTCCGGCCGCGCATGCCGCGTGCGGCCGCGTGCGGGCGATAGTCGAGTTCCCGCATCGAGGCGCGGACCTTCTCCTGCATCGCCGCGCTCACCCCGTAGGCGTTGCGCAGCACCTTGGAGACCGCGGTGGTGGACACACCCGCGTGCTGCGCGACGTCCGTGATCGTGACGCGCTTCTTGCGCTGCGGACCTTGCCCCATGCCCGGTTCCCCTCGAACTGCGTACTGACTCCGATGTAGGTAACGGTTTACACGGAAGTGCGGAGAACCGAAAGGTGCCGGGTCCGTTCATTCGCCGTTACGTACCGATGTCTTGACCCTGTGGGCGCGTGGATGCATCGTTGTGCCCGCTTCACCGATGGGTAACGTTTCCCAGAGTTCAGCCTTCTCCTCCCTCGCCGACGCCTCGCGCCGTCGGCCTTCCTCCGTTTCCCGATGACAGGGAGCTTGCCGTGAACACCGCCTCGACCTCCGCCAGAAGGGTCCGCGTCGCCGGGCTCACCGCGAGTGCCGCCGCGATGGCGCTCTTCGCCACCGCTTGCGGTGGAACGGGTGGGGATTCGGCCTCCGCCCCCAAGGAATTCAGCTACCTGACCAACACCGAGAACACGACGGTGAAGACGGCGCTGACGACGCTTTCCAAGAAGCAGTGCGCCGTCGCGGACAAGGCTCTGCCGCTGAAGGTGGAGACCGTTCCCCAGACCGGCCTGGATCAGAAGCTCCAACTGCTGGCAGGGCAGGGCGCGTTGCCGGTGCAGTTCGCCGCGGGCAACGCGCCCGCCCTGACCGATCAGCTCTACGGGTCCGGCAAGGTCGCCGACATCGAGGCCGAGTTGAAGAAGCTGGGTGTCCTGGACCGGATCCAGCCCGCAGCCCTCTCCACCATCAAGGCCCTGTACGACGGCAAGGTCGAGGTGCTGCCGTACGAGTACAACATCGAGGGGATCTTCTACAACAAGAAGCTCTTCAGCGAGAACGGACTCAAGGAGCCGGGAACGTGGAGTGAACTCACCTCCACCGCAGGCAAGTTGCAGTCCAAGGGGGTGCAGCCGTTCTCCGCCTCCGGGGAGCAGGGCTGGCCGCTGACCCGGCTCGTCAGCGGCTACCTCTACCGCAGCCTCGGCCCCAACGCGCTCAAAGACGTCAAGGACGGAAAGGCGAAGCTCACCGACCCGCAGTACGTGAAGGCGGCCCAAGAGATAGCCGACCTCGGCACGAAGGGCTACTTCGGCAAGGGAATCGGCTCCGTCGACTACGACACCTCGTTCAACCAGTTCCTCACCGGCAAGGCCGCCATGTTCTACATGGGCAGCTGGGCACTGACCAACATCGCCGACCCGAAGCAGAACCAGGTGGGCGCCGACAACATCGGCTTCATGCCGTTCCCCGCCGTCGCCGGCGGCAAGGGCTCCGTCGACCAGTACCCCTCCAACGTGGGCCTGGCCATGACGCTCGGCAAGAAGTCGTACGACTCCAAGGTCGGCGACTGGGTGTCCTGCATCGCCAAGAACTACGGCAGCACCGCGCTGAAGGACCAGGGCTCGATCTCCGGCTTCAAGACCAGCACCCCGGTCAAGGACCCCAACGAGGTCACCAGCAAGATCCGGGAGACGGTCAGCGCCTCGAAGCAGAACGTGCTGTGGTTCGAGGCACTGTTCAGCACCAAGGCCACGACGGTCAGCCAGACCAACGCGGCGAGCCTCGTCAACGGAAGCATGAGCGCGAAGCAGTTCATGCAGACCGTCCAGGACGCTCTCTCCAGCAAGTGAGGTGCGAGCACCGGCGGTTCGGGCGCCAGCCCGGACCGTCCCTCGCCACGACCACGCCTGCCTACCGAAGTGGACCTCACCCATGCACCGCGTCCTCGGTGACCGCCGGGCCGTCCTGATCCTGATCGGGCCCGCCCTTCTCGTCTACACCCTGATCATGCTCGTCCCGATGCTGTGGTCCCTGGGCTACAGCTTCACCAAGGGCAACGCGATCGACGGGTTCACCGGCAACGGCCTGGGCAACTTCCAGCGCATGTTCACCGACCCCGACGTCCGCCAGGCCCTGTGGTTCACCGCCAAGTACGCGGTCACCGTCACCGTCGGGCAGGTCGTCGCCGGCTACCTCCTCGCCTTGCTCTACGTGTTCTTCCTCAAGCGTGCCTCCGCGCTGATCCGCACCCTGGTGTTCTTCCCCGTGGTGCTGCCCACTGTGGCCGTCGGCCTGTTGTTCAAGAATTTCTTCCAGGTGGCACCGCAGACGGGACCGGTCAACTCCCTGCTCAACGCCGTGGGGATCGAGTCCGTCGACTGGTTCGGAAGCGCGGGCCACGCCTTCTGGGTCCTCATCGTCATGGACATCTGGCGTTCCATGGGGTTCTACGCCGTGCTGCTGTTCGCCGGTCTCGTCGACATCCCCGACGAAGTCCTCGAATCGGCCCGGCTGGACGGCGCCTCCGGGCTGCGTCTGGTCCGGCACATCGTGCTGCCCATGTCCTTCGCGGTCCTCATGTCGTCGCTGATCTTCAGCATCAACGGCACCCTGAAGGTCTTCGACTCCATCATGGCGCTCACCGGCGGCGGCCCGGGCAACAGCACGTCACCGCTGACGCTCTACATGTTCCAGACGTCGTTCACGTACAGCGAATACGGCTACGGCAGCACGATCGCCCTGCTGCTGACCGTCGTGTGTCTGCTGGTGACCCTGGTCGTCTTCCGCGTCTCGCGGCGCGACCTCACGAAGGACTGAGCCCATGGCCCTCGACACGCCACACCAGACCCGGGCCACGGGCATCGGCGGCCGCACGGGTCGGCGCCCCGCCACACCTCGCACGCGCCGTCGCGGCGGACGCCTGTGGGTCAAGGTCGTCGTCGCCCTCCTGCTGGTCGTCGAGATCTACCCGCTGATCTGGATGTTCCTGACCTCGCTCAAGTCCAACAGCGACTACCTCAACCACTCCACCTGGAGCCTGCCCACGACCTGGGAGTGGGGCAACTACAGCGAGGCCTGGACCACCGGCCACATCGGCCTCTACATCCAGAACAGCCTCCTGGCCGTGCTGCCGGCCCTCGCCCTGATGCTGCTGCTCGGCACAGCCGCCGGGTTCGCCCTGCAGATCATGGTCTGGAAGGGCCGCAGCCTGATCCTGCTGATCTTCCTCACCGGCATCATGGTGCCCGCCCAGATGATCCTGCTGCCACTGTTCACCATCTACTTCCAGACCGGCCTTTCCGGCACCCTGTGGCCGCTGATCCTCACGTACACCGGCACCGGCCTGCCGCTCACCGTCTTCATGATGGCCACCTACTACAGGTCCGTGCCCCGCGAGCTGTTCGAGGCCGCGGCCCTCGACGGCGCGGGCATCCTGCGCGCCTTCTGGACCATCAGCGTTCCCATGGTCCGCAACGCGATCCTGACCGTCGGCCTGGTCCAGTTCTTCTTCATCTGGAACGACCTGCTCATCGCGCTGACCTTCACCAACAGCCAGGACCTGCGCACCATCCAGGTCGGCCTGCTCAACTTCACCGGCGACTTCGGCGCCACCCAGTACGGCCCCCTATTCGCCGCCATCTGCCTCAACGTCTTCGGCACCCTCGTGATCTACCTCTTCCTCAACCAGAAGGTGATGAAGGGACTCACGTCCGGCGCCGTCAAGGGCTGACAACCAACTGCCTTCACCGCACGCCCGGTTGTCCCACGCCCACCTCACGGAAGGTCCCCCCGCTGTGTCACCTCAGCCCGCCGCCCTCACCTTCGAGCACCTGCGTGACGGTCTCGGAATCGGCTCACCCGCCCCCCGGCTGTCCTGGCACCTGCCGGCAGGCGCTGGGAGCCAGAGCGCCTACGAACTCGAGCTCGACCGCGACGGCGCCGTTCACCGCACCGGCCGCATCGACAGCAGCGAGCAGAACCAGGTGCCTTGGCCCGGCCGCCGCCCGCTCGCCTCGCGGGAACGTGTCACGGTCCGCGTCCGCGTCTGGTCCACCGGCGACGAGCCGAGCGACTGGTCCGAGCCCGCCACCGTCGAGGCCGGTCTGCTCGAAGCCACCGACTGGCAGGCCGTACCGGTCGGCGCCGCCTGGCCGGAAACCCCGGAGAGTGACCGCCGCCCGGCCCGCGTGCGCCGCGACTTCCACCTGACCGGGCCCGTCGCCCACGCCCGTCTCTACGTCACCGCGCACGGCCTGTACGAAGCGGAGATCAACGGCGTCCGCGTCGGCGACGACACCCTCTCCCCGGGCTGGACCGTCTACGGACAGCGGCTGCGCTACTACACCTACGACGTCACCGCCCACCTCGGCGAAGGCGCCAACACCATCGGCGCGTATCTCGCCGACGGCTGGTACCGCGGACGCATCGGCTTCGACGGCGGCACCCGCAACATCTACGGCACCGACCAGTCCCTCATCGCCCAGCTCGAAGTCACCCACACCGACGGCACCACCACCACCGTCGCCACCGACGGGAGTTGGCAGGCCGGCTTCGGCCCGATCCTCACCACCGGCCTGTACGAGGGCGAGACCTTCGACGCCCGCCTGCTCGACCCGGCCTGGTCCACCCCCTCGTACGACGGTGCCGACTGGAGTCCGGTGGCGGTGCGTGAGCGTGACTCAGGCACCCTCGTCGCCGCGAAGACGTCCCCGGTGCGCTGCACTCAAGAAGTGCCGCCCACCTCCATCTCCTGTACTGGAGAAGGTCGTTATCTGCTCGACTTCGGGCAGAACCTGGTCGGCCGCCTCGCGATCACCGCCGACGGGCCGAGCGGCACGACCATCACCCTGCGCCACGCCGAGGTCCTCCAGGACGGCGAACTCGCCACCCGACCGCTGCGGGACGCCACCTCCATCGACGCCCTTACCCTCGCCGGGAACGGACCCCTCGCTTGGGAGCCGCGCTTCACCCTGCACGGCTTCCGCTACGCCGAAGTCAGCGGCTGGCACGGCGAGCTGACCCCGGAACACGTCACTGCCCGCGTCTATCACACCGACATGCGGCGCACCGGCTGGTTCGAATGCAGCGACGACCGGATCAACCGGCTGCACGAGAACGTCGTGTGGAGCATGCGCGGCAACTTCGTCGACATCCCCACGGACTGCCCGCAACGCGATGAACGCCTCGGCTGGACCGGTGACATCCAGGTCTTCGCCCCCACCGCTTCCTTCCTCTACGACTGCGCGGGCATGCTCGACTCCTGGCTGGAGGACGTCGCCGCCGAGCAGTTGTCCGACGGCACCGTCCCCTGGTACGTCCCCGTCATCCCCGGCGGCCCCGCCTGGACCCCGATCCAGCCCGGCGCCGCCTGGGGCGACGTCGCTACGCTCACCCCCTGGGTCCTCTACCAGCGCTTCGGTGACCTGGAACTGCTGCGCAGGCACTTCCCGATGGGCCGCGCCTGGGTGGACCTGCTGGAGAGACTGGCCGGCGAGGACCGCATCTGGGACACCGGCGACCAGCTGGGTGACTGGCTCGACCCCATCGCCCCGCCGGACGACCCCGGCGCCTCCCGCACCGACCGCTACCTGGTCGCCACCGCCTACTTCGCCCACTCCGCACGCCATCTCGCCTACGCCGCACGGGAGTTGGGTGACGAGGAGGCGGCCGTCACCTACAGCCGACTGGCCGATGAGGTCGCCGCGGCGTTCCGCGGCCGCTACGTCGAGGGCTCGGGACGGATGACCAGCGACAGCCCCACCGCGTACTCCGTCGCCCTCATGTTCCGCCTGCTCGACGGCGACGCGCAGCACGCGTTCGCGGGGGACCGGCTGGCCGAACTGGTCTTGGCCGACGACGCCCGCATCGCCACCGGCTTCGTGGGCACTCCGCTGATCTGCGACGCCCTGACCGACTCCGGCCATCTGGATGTCGCCTACCGCCTGTTGACCCAGACCGAGTGCCCGTCCTGGCTCTACACCGTGTCCATGGGCGCCACGACCATCTGGGAGCGGTGGGACAGCCTGCGCCCCGACGGCACCCTGAACCCCGGCGGCATGACCTCGTTCAACCACTACGCCCTGGGCGCGGTCGCCGACTGGCTGCACCGCACCGTCGCAGGGCTCGCCCCCACCCGGCCCGGCTACCGCGAGCTGTCGTTCCGCCCCCGGCCCGGCGCGGGCATCACCTGGGCCAACGCCCGGCACGACACCCCGTACGGCACCGCCGCCATCGCGTGGGAGCAGACGTCGGCCGGTATCAGCGCCGTGGTCACGGTCCCCGACGGCTGCACAGGACGAGTCGAACTGCCGGGCTGCCGACCGGTCACCGTGGGCGCGGGCGAACACCGCGTCGACAGCGGCACCCTGAGCGAGCGAGCAGCCTGAGCCCGTCCCACCGCAAGCTCTTCCCTCCACCCTGCCCACCCGGAGGGCGGGAGAAGCACAGCCCGGGCGGCGTCGGCACCGTCCTGACGCGGTGCCGGCGCCGCCCGATCCACCGCACCACGTCCCGGACCGGCCGCACTGGACGACGACCGCGGCCAGTACCCGCATCACCTCCTCGTACCCAGCACACCTGCCGTCGCAAGGAGAGCGTGACGTGACCCGTCCCAGAGGAATGACCCGGCGCGAAGCCGTCGCCGTATCCGTAGCCGCCGTGTCCGGAGCCGCGGCGTTGTCCGCCGGCTTCCCTACCCCGGCCGCGGCCGCCGCGACCGGCGATGAGCCCTGGCGCGACCAGCGGAAGTCCCCGGCCCGCCGCGCGGCCGCCCTGCTCGACGCCATGACCTTCGACGAACAGATCGTCCTGGTGACCGCCGTCGAGGCCGACGACTTCAAGCCCCTTGTGCACCTCGGCATCCCCGTGATGACCCGCGTGGACGCCTCCGACGGGCTGCGCGGGGACACGGGCGTCACCGCCTTCCCCGCCCCCAACGCTCTCGCCGCCACCTTCGACACCGCACTCGCGACGCGCTACGGCGACGCGATCGGGGCGGAGGCACGGGCCAAGGGCTGGAACGTCCTCCTCGGCCCCACGATGGACATCGACCGCGATCCCCGCAACGGCCGCGAGGCCGAGTCCTACGGTGAGGATCCACTGCTGAGCGGCCTGGTAGGCGCCGCCGTCACCAAGGGCTTCCAGAAGAACGACGTCATCGCCCAGGTGAAGCACTTCACCGCCTACAACCAGGAGGAGAGCCGCAACACCCTGGACGTGAAGGTGTCCGAACGCGCGCTGCGCGAGGTGTACTTCCCGGCCTTCGAACACAGCATCCGCGACGGCGGAGCCCTGTCCGTCATGGGCTCCTACCCCAAGGTCAACGGGGTGTTCGCCTGCGAGAACAAGCACCTCATCGATGTCCTCAAGAGCGACCTCGGCCTGACGGGATACCTCGGCACCGACTTCTACCCCTCGGGCGACCGCGTCGAGGAGATCAAGGCCGGGGTCGACTCCGGGGCCCTCGTCCCGGACCTGCCGAAGGCGGCGTTCACCGACGGGCGCATACCCAAGGCCCGTACGCGCGACGCGGCCGGCCGGATCCTGTACGCCCTGTTCGCCTCGGGGGCCTACGACCACCCGCTGCCCGACTCCCCGGGGGAGACCGTGACCACCCCCGAACACCAGACACTCGCCCGCGTGGTGGGGGAGTGGGCGACGGTGCTGCTCAAGAACACGGCCGGACTCCTGCCGCTGTCGAAGGAGGCCACGGTCGCGGTCATCGGCCCGGCCGGCAAGGACGCCATTACCGGCATCGAAGGATCCTCGTACGTCGACCCGGGTGGCTTCACCACCGCACTCGACGCCATCCGCAGAGCAGGCGGTGCCGACCGCGTCTTCTTCTCCCAGGGCACACTCGGCGACATCGCCCTGCCGGCGGTTCCCGCCGAGGTGTTCACCACGCCCGACGGCGCCACCGGTCTGCACGCGGAGTTCTTCGCCGGCGAGGACTTCGCCGGAGACCCGTTGGTGCGCACCACGGCGACCGGCGTGGACTTCCTGGGCAGCGCCCCGGTCGACGGACTTCCCGCACAGTGGTCGGCCCGCTGGACCGGCACGATCACCCCGTCCGCCACCGGCTGGGTCCGGTTCGCCGCGCTGCTGGGCGGGTCGGGCCGGCTCGTCGTCGACGGCACCACCGTGATCGACGGGTCGCGGGCGCTGTGGGACTCCTTCTTCGGCCCCAAGCAGTGGGCACTCGGGGGCGTCACCCGGCTCACCGCCGGCAAGCCGGTCACCGTCACCGTGGAATACAGCACCAAGGACGCCGGATTCAACGGACCCGGCATGCAACTCGGCTGGCAGCCCGACTCGCTGATCCCGGAAGCGGTGGCGACCGCCAAGAAGGCCGACGTCGCAGTAGTCCTCGTCAACAACTACTCCGGCGAGGGCGTCGACCGCGACGACCTGTCCCTGCCCGGCGACCAGAACCAGCTCATCGACGCGGTCGCCACCGCGAACCCCCGCACGGTCGTCGTCCTGAACACCTCAGGACCGATGCTCATGCCGTGGCTCGGCAAGGTCGGGAGCGTGCTGCAGGCCTGGTACCAGGGCGCCGCCACCGGCACCAGCCTCGCGCGAATCCTCTACGGCGACGCCGAACCCGGCGGCCGCCTGCCGGTCACCTTCCCCGCAGACGAGAAGCAGGGCCCCACCACGTACACCGGTGGCAAGAGCGACGGCGCGGGCGGCAGCATCACGTACGACGAAGGCATCCACGTCGGCTACAAGTGGTACGACAAGCACCGTGCCACGCCGCTGTTCCCGTTCGGCCACGGCCTCTCCTACACCCGCTTCAGCCGGCGCGCCGCCCACGTGCGCAGCCGCGGACGCGGTGACATCGCGGGCGACATCGGTGTGGAGGTCCGCAACACCGGCCGGCGCGCCGGATCCGACGTCGTCCAGGTGTACGTCGGGCACCTGCCGACCCACGTGGACACACCGGCACGCAAGCTCGCCGGAATCGCCCGGGTCGTCCTCGCCCCGGGGGAACGCAGGACGGCGACAGTGGAGATCAGCCGCCGCTCCCTGTCCTACTGGGACGAGGCACGAAGCCGCTGGGTGACACCACCCGGCCGGGTTCCCGTCTACGTAGGCACATCCGTCGTGGACGTCGAGTACGCGGGGTCCCTCACGGTCGAGTGACTCGGCCCGGAAGCCCGGGCGCAGCGGCGCCGGCCGCCCCCTGAGGGGAGTCGACCGGCGCCGTCGGCATGCCCGAAAACGGCCCTCAACTCGGCCGTCACCTGCGGAAATTCACAGAAACTCACCTCCTGTGAGGTCTTGACCGGAGCCTTCTCCTCACCAAAGACTTGATGTCATCAAGTTTTCGCGGCGTGGACGACGCCGCGTGCATTCCTCAAGAAGGAGGAAGTGTGCAGCCCAGAGGCATCGCCAATCGCCTGCTGGCTCTCACGGCCACGTTGTGCGCCCTGGCCGGACTCACCGCCTGTTCCGGCGACAACGGACAGGTCACCCTCAAGGTGTGGTCCTGGACCCCCAACACGGAAGCCGCGGTGGCCCAGTGGAACCGCACCCACTTCGACGTCCGGGTCGAGCTCGAGTCGCTCCCGCCCGACCCCACGACCGTCTACCAGAAGATCTTCGCCTCGGTCCGCACCGGCTCGGCGCCCGACGTCCTCCCCGTTGAGTACATGGCGCTCCCGCAGTTCCTCAGCGAAGGAGCCCTGGCCGACCTCTCCGGCCTGGCCGGAGACCAGAAGAGCCAGTACCAGCCGGCCGCGTGGTCCCAGGTCACGGCGCAGGGCGATCCCTACGCCCTGCCCGGTGACATCAGCCCGCTCGGCCTGTACTTCAACCGCAAGGTGCTCAAGAAGTACGGCTACGACAAACCTCCCACCACGTGGGAGGAGTTCGAGCGCATGGGCCTCGACATCAAGAAGAAGTCCGGCGGCAAGGTGTACCTGGGCGCGCTGCCGACGAACGCCAACACCTTCACCGGGCTGTCCTGGCAGGCCGGCGCCCGCTGGTGGAACCGGCACGGCGAGACATGGAAGGTCGACGTCGACTCGGCCGCCACCCGCAAGGTGTCCGCCACCTGGCAACGCATGATCGACGAAGGCATCGTCTGGCTGTGGAACAACGACACCGTCGGACAGCAGAAGATCCGCAACAACTCGCTGCTGACCGTCGTCAACCCGCCCTGGTGGGCGACCAACCTGCTGTCCCTCGGGCTCCCCGACAAGACCTGGGGCGTGGGCGACCTTCCCACCTGGCAGGGGCAGAGGACGTCCTCGGCTCCCTCGGGAGGCGCCGGTTGGGGCGTGTCCGCGGACAGCCCGCACAAGAGGGAGGCCGTGGAGTTCATCAAGTGGATGTCGCAGTCCGCGCCGGCGTTCAAGGCGCTGAGCGCCGACTCGTTCTACTTCCCCGGCTCCACGGCGCAGACCGCGGTGGCCCGGCGTAACAGGACGACACTGACGACCCCGAACGGCAGGGGAGACGTCTACACGGTCTTCGAGCGCTCGGCGCGACGTACGGCGACGGACTGGCAGTGGTCCCCGACGAGTATGCAGACCCTGACGAGCCTCACCGACTCGCTCACCGGCGCCGCCTCCGGCCGCGCCCTGACCTCGGGTCTGACACGGCTGCAGAAGACCGCGACGTCCCAGCTGACCTCCAACGGATTCAAGGTGAGGCCGTGACCAGCGTCTCCCCGCGCCTGCCTCCTGCGGGCACACGCAAGCCCAGGAAGGGGATCCGCAGCCGCCGGGCGCCCCTCCTGCTGATCGCACCGTTCGGCCTCTTCTTCGCCGCGTTCTTCATCGCGCCCATCGGCTACGCCCTCGTACAGTCACTGACCACGTACGAACGCGCCGGGTCCTTCGGGCTGCGCAAGACCGTCTTCGCCGGACTCGACAACTACCGCACTGTACTGGGGAGTTCCGACTTCCTCGCCGCCTGTGGCCACGTCCTGCTGTACGTCGCCGTGCTTGTACCCCTCATGCTCGCCGTCTCCGTCGGCGTCGCCCTGATGGTGGACACAGCCGCCATGCGCCGCTGGGCCCGCTCCTACCAGTTCGTCTTCTTTCTGCCCTACGCCGTCCCCGGCGTCATCGCCACCCTGGTGTGGGGTTTCCTCTACCTGCCTCAGCTCGACCCGATCCTGCGGTGGCTCAACACCCACGGCATCGACATCGCGCCCATGGCCGGCGGTTCGCTGCCGTTCAGCTTCGCCAACATCAACATCTGGATGTTCTTCGGCTACAACGTCGTCGTCATCTCGGCCGCGCTGCGCACCATCCCCGGTGAAGTACTCGAAGCTGCCCGCCTGGACGGCGCCTCCACCTGGCGCACTGCCCTGGCCATCAAGCTGCCGCTCATCCGGCCGGCCGTCAGCCTCATCTTCGTCTTCACCCTCATCGGCGCGTTCCAGCTGTTCAACGAGCCACAGATCCTCAAGGACATCGGCGCCGACGTGTCCAGCACCTACACACCCAACCTCATGAGTTACAGCATGGCCTTCGCCAACAACTACCCCGTCGCCGCGACCCTTTCCGTGGTCCTCGCCGGCGGCACCGCCGTGGCCTCGTTCCTCATGACGCGCACCCTGGCGAGGTTCGAATGACGTCCGCCCTGTCCGCATCGCCCAAGAGCCGCGAGCCTGCCGGGTCCACCCGCCGCCGGACACCGCAGAGAGCGGGCACCGCTCCCCAGGAAGGGCGCGCCCGCTCCACGCGGATCGTCCTGGGGCTGCTCGCCGTCTACTCGCTGTTTCCGCTCGTCTGGTTGTTCATCTCGGCCGGCAAGCCCACCACGGACCTCATCAGCGGCGACAACCTGAGCCTCACGCACTTCCAGTACTGGACCAACATCACCGACTTGTTCACCTACGACGGCGGGATCTTCCTCCGATGGGTCGCCAACACCCTGCTGTACGCGGGCGTCGGGGCCCTGGCCTCCGTCCTGATGTCCGCGGCCGCCGGATTCGCCCTGTCGAAGTACTCCTTCCCCGGTAAACGCTGGGTCGGCAACGCCATCCTGGCGGGCGTCATGGTGCCCACCTCCGCGCTGGTGCTGCCCATCTATCTGATGCTCGGCTCGCTGCATCTGACCAACACTTTCTGGGGTGTCTTCGCGGCCTCCCTGGCGCACCCCTTCGGCGTCTACCTGTGTCGTGTCTTCGCCGACGCGTCGGTACCCGACGAAGTGCTCGAAGCCGCCCGCGTGGACGGCTCCAGCGAGTGGAAGCTGTTCTGGCGGGTGAGCCTGCCCATGATGCGCGACGGCCTCATCACCGTGGCCCTGCTGCAGTTCGTGGCGATCTGGAACAACTACTTCCTGCCGCTGGTGCTGCTCAACGACAAGGACCTCTATCCCGTGACCCTGGGCCTGGCCAACCTGAACCTCCTGTCCCGCCAGACCCCCGACCAGTACCGCCTCGTCCTGGTCGGCGCACTCGTCGCCACAGTGCCGCTGATCCTGGCCTTCGTGTTCCTGCAGCGGTACTGGCGATCCGGAATGACCAGTGGAGCAGTCAAGTGAACACACCATCGCGTCCCTCGGGCTTGCCGCGGCTGCCGGACGGGTTCTCCTTCGGCGTCGCCACCAGCGCCTACCAGATCGAGGGGGCCTGGAACCTGGACGGCAAGGGACCCTCCATCTGGGACACCTTCACCCACGCTCCCGGCAACGTGCTCGGTGACATCCCCGGCGACAACGGAGCCGACCACTACCACCGGCTCGACGAGGACATCGCCCTGCTGCACCGCCTGGGCGTCGACTCCTACCGGTTCTCCCTGGCCTGGTCACGGATCTTCCCCGACGGCACCTGCGAGGTGAACCAGAAGGGCGTCGACTTCTACCACCGTCTCCTGGACGGCCTCCTCGCCCACGGGATCCGGCCCAACTGCACGCTCTACCACTGGGATCTGCCCCAGGCCCTCGAGGACCGCGGCGGCTGGCTCAACCGCGATGTCCAGCACTGGTTCTCCGAGTACGCCGCCTACGCCTTCGAAGTGTTCGGCGACAGGATCGACCAGTGGTCGACGCTGAACGAGCCCATCTCCAACTGGGCCGGTTACGGCATGGGGATCTTCGCCCCGGGCATCAAGGACGCCCGGGCGGGGCGCACCGCCATGCACCATGCGCTGCTCGCCCACGGGCAGGCCGTCACGGCGTTCCGTGAACTCGCCCCGGCGCAGGCTGAGATCGGCATCGTCGTCGACGTGTGGAAACGCACTCCGGCACATGACACCGTCGAGGAGACCGAGCTGGCCGTCAGCGAGGAGGAGGACTCGTTCGGTGCCTTCCTCAACCCGCTCTTCCGCGGCGGCTACACCGCGCGGCAGCTGGAGCGCTGGGACCGGGCCGGAGCCCTGCCCGGCATCCGCGAGGGCGACCTGGAACTCATCAGCAGGCCCCTGGACTACTTCGGCCTCAACATCTACAACCGGCTCACCGTAGATCTCTCCCAGGCCCCCGAGGACGACACCTGCGAGACCGTCGACGCCGGTGACCCCGGCGACTTCGGCGGCGGCAACTACCTCAACTCCCAGCGCCGCTACGACCCTTCGGTCGTCCACGAAGTCCTCACCATGCTGAGCAAGGACTACGGCATCTCGATCCCCATCTACGTGACCGAGAACGGCCTCGCCAACTGCAACGAACAGGTCACCGACGAGGGACGCGTCCACGACGCCGAACGCATCGACTACGCCTCCGGCTTCCTGACCTGGATCGCCCGCGCCATCGAGGACGGCATCGACGTCCGCGGCTACTACCTCTGGTCCCTCCTCGACAACTACGAGTGGAATCGCGCCTACACCGACCGTTACGGCATCGTCCACGTCGACCTGGACACCTACCGGCGCATCCCCAAGGACAGCAGTTACTGGTACCGCAAGGCGATCCGTCATCGCAGCCCCCAGGTGGAGCTGACGGCCGAGGACTTCAAGGACACCCTGTGACCCGAGCACACACCACTCCCACCCTCACTTGTCCCGACCCTGCCGTCGAGGCCGAACTCGACACACTCCTGGCGCGGATGCCACTCGACGAGAAGACGGCACTGGTCTCCAACCAGCAGCACACCAACGGCGCTCTCCCCGTCATCCGCGCCGCGGACGGCGCCGCCGGTATCCGCCTCGTGCCCGGTGTCGCCACCGCCACCGCGGCCACCGCACTGCCGGCCCCCATCGCCCTGGCCGCCACCTGGGACACCTCCCTGGCCGCCGAGTACGGAACCGTCCTCGGCCGCGAACTGGTGGCGACCGGACACCATGTGCTGCTCGGCCCCGCCGTCGACATCGCCCGCGTCCCGCTCACCGGCCGCATCTACGAGTCCTTCGGCGAGGACCCCTACCTGACCGCACAGCTGGTCGTCCCTGAGATCCGGGCCCTCCAGGCCGAAGGCGCGCAGGCGTGCGTCAAGCACTTCCTCGCCAACAACCAGGAACACGCCCGCGCCACCGTCGACGCCCACGTCGACGAACGCACCCTGCGCGAGATCTACCTGCCGCCCTTCGAGGCCGCCGTCCGCCACGCCGGCGCCGCCGCCGTCATGACCTCGTACAACCGGCTCAACGGCACATACGCCAGTGAGCACGACTGGCTCCTGGACGAAGTCCTGCGCGGGCAGTGGAAGTTCGACGGCTGGGTGATGAGCGACTTCCTCGCCAACCACTCCCTGCACGCGTCGTTCGCCGCGGGCCTCGACTGGGAACTCACCGACGCGCCCGAATGGGGCGATCACCTCGCGGCCGCCATCCGCGCGGGCGAGATCGCCGAGCAGGAACTCGACCTCCATCTGAGGCGCATCCTGCGCCCCTTCCTCGCGCTCCAGCAGCAGCATCCGGCAGTCCCGCTGACCGAGGAAGAAGTGCGCAGCCATCGCACCACCGGCCAGGAAGCCGCCGCCCGCTCCGCCGTACTCCTGCGCAACAACGGCCTGTTGCCCCTGGACGCTGCCCGCTGCACGAAGATCGCCGTCATCGGCCCCGACGCCACCGACATCACCGCGGCGGGCGCGGGAAGCCCGCTCGTCAGCCCGCACCACGCCACCGGACACACCTCACTCGTCGACGCCCTGCGCACCCTGCTGCCCGGCGCCGACATCCGGCACACGCCGGGCACCGCCCCCATCAGCGCCGGCGTCCTGCTGCCCGGCCCCGGTGCCATCCCGCCGGAGGTCCTGTCCACCCCCGACACCGATGAGCCCGGACTGCGGGCCGAGTATTGGACCAACGACACCTTCACCGGAGCCCCCGCCTTCGCCCGTACCGAACACCTCGTAGAAGTCAACCGCGGCCACTTCTCCCAGCCCGGCTTCCACGCACCCTCGCCCAACTGGCAGTCATGGCCCCAGAACGTGCCCGCCCGCCACGCCACCCGCTGGACCGGCCACCTGACCGCCCCCTGCTCCGGCACGTACGAACTGTCCGTCACCCACCTGGGCACGGCGCGCCTCTTCCTCGACGACGCTCTCGTCATCGACGTCAGCCACCGCGACACGCTCCCGGAGGAACGCGAGATCCCCGAGGGCATCCTGTGGAGCGGCGCGGGAGCGACCGTGCACACCGCCACCGTCACCCTGAGCGCCGGACAACGCCTGCACATCCGGCTCGACTACGCGGCCGATCTGCCCGAGCAGAGCGACCACTACGGGGCGCAGATCCGGCTGGGCTGGCAGCCACCCGCCGACTGCACACCACCCCGTCACCAGGAGGCACTCGACCTCGCCCGCTGGGCCGATGTCACCGTCGTGGCGGCCCGCGCGTACGAGACCGAGGCCTTCGACCGGCCCACCACACGGCTCCCGCAGGGGCAGGACGACCTCATCCGGCTCCTCACCCGCCACTGCCCCGACACCGTTGTGATCACTCAGTCGGGCGGCCCCACGGATTCCTCGTCCTGGCGCGAGCACGTCGCCGCGCACCTGCATGCCTGGTACGGAGGCCAGGACCAGGGACAGGCGCTCGCCGAGCTCCTCATCGGAGCGCGCGAGCCGGAGGGTCGGTTGCCCCTCACCTTCCCCGGTCACCCCGTCACCCCGGACACGTACCCCGACGCCTGCTACCCGGGGACCGACGGCCGGGTCCGCTACGAGGAACAGCAGGCTGTCGGTTACCGGGCCCAACTCCGGGCCGGATCCCACGTTTTCGGCCACGGCCTCACCTACACCACGTTCACGGTGCACGACGTGTACGCCGACAGCGAGGCGCACCACCCCGAACGCCCCCTGACGGTGACGGCCTCCGTAACCAACACAGGACCGCGCGAGGGCAGCGAAGTCGTCCAGCTCTACTGCCGAGTGGAGCATCAGGACTCCACGCACTGCGGCCGCCTCGTCGCCTGGCAACGCGTCCGGCTCCGCGCAGGCCAGACGCGGCAGATCCAGCTGACCATCGACCCCGGCGGCCCCAACCACCCGATGTGGCAATGGAATCCGCGGCGCCGGCGATGGGAGCCAACCTCTCGTCCACTGCTCATCGATGTCGGCTCGAGCGCCCAACAGATCTACGCGACCTTGCGCCTCGCTCCGGAGCACGGTGCGGGCAGCTGACCGGGCATTGCGCCTGCCCCGTCCCAAGTCGCGCCGGGTACACCGTCGTTAGACTCCACCTAGAGAACTCGCCAGCACATGAACACGAACGAACGGGCTTCCATGGCCAAGCGCGGTCCCTACAAGAAGAGCGTCCAGCGGCGTCAGGAGATCTTGGACGCGGTCCTCAGTGCCTATGCCGAAGCGGACGCCCAGGGCGCGTCCTTGAAGGCCATAGCGGCCCGGGTGGGCCTGTCAGAACAGGCCCTGCAGCACCACTTCCCCTCGAAGAACGAGCTTCTCGTCGAGGTCCTGCGTGACCGGGACATGCAAGCGCTCGACACCGCGCAGGCCGACGACACCTCGCTGAACCTCATCGACATCATGCGACGCAACGAGGACCAGCCCGGTCTCGTACGCCTGTACTCGGACATGGCGGCGGCAGCGGCGGATCCCGACCACCCCGCTCACGACTTCTTCGCCGAACGCATCGAGCGCACCACCCGGGGCGTGAGCGAGTTCTTCGCTCGTCGCCGCGAGTCACCTGAGTCGAGTCCTGAAGCGCGTCCCCAAGCACGTGACGAATGGGCTGCCCGGATCGTGCTCGCGGCGGCGGACGGCTTGCAGAGCCGATGGCTCATCGACCAGGACACGAAGGTCGCCGAGGACATCTCCCGACTCGTCGCACTGCTGGAGCGCTTCCAGGAGGAGTAGTCGACGAGGCGCCGTCGGTCTCCACGCGAGGCGCGTGCCCTCCGGGTTGCGCGGGGGCTGGGGGAGTGTCTTGATTTCGTGTCGGAGTCCTTTCCGCCGAGCGTGACGTGAGTGAGGCTTTTCCAACCTCAGCTTGAGGCGTGGTGAAGGACAAAGACGGTCTTCACGATCGCCGTGATGCGGTTGGTGCTGCAGCGGAGCTTTCGGAGGAGCCACCGGTCCTTGAGGGTGGCCATCGCCTGCGCTCCGAGGCAGCGGATCTTGGCGTGGCTGCTGTTGTGCCGACGCTGCCATCGCTTGAGGCGGCGTTCCCGGCACGGGACACGAATAGCCCTGCCAGCTCCCTGATTCGCCTTGTCCGACCAGCACGTGAGTCCCGCACCGGCGAGGGCTCCGACGATTCCATGCTGTCGCGCCGAGGTCAGGTCATGGGCCGAGCCCGGCAGTGCCGGCGAGGCCCAGAGCAAGCGGCCGGACGGATCGGTGAGGACCTGCACGTTCATGCTGTGGCGTTTGTGCTTTCCCGAGTGTGCGCCGTGAGGCGCTTGTTGTTCGAGTGGAGGTGAAAGACCACCACCATCGTCCTGTCGCAGCAGGGTGGTTGAAGCTGGGGGCAGCCTGACCCGGGAGGTGCCGGAGAGGGCGGGAAGCAGCCCCGACAAAGCCGGGACGTGCCAGTACTGCCAGATGGTGCGGGTCCGGCGAGCGAGACGGAGAGGAGTACGCGAGGAACCGGCGTCTACGCCTCCTTAAGGCACGCCAGCTCGAACCTGGTGGATGAGGGCTGGATGCGGTGCGTCCCTGCTGGATATTCGGCTGGCGGGGAACTTTCCGGGCGGTTTATTTCGGTCGCGCGGGGAGGCCACGGTGAAGTGCTGCGGGGTAGCCGTGGCGAGGCCGCGGGGGCATAGCCGGGCTCCTACTCCGACGATCGAACAGTGAGCGAACACGGGAACCGTCCCGGTTCCGCCCTTGTGCCGCGCGTCCAGCACGGCGGATGGGCTGGGTCCATCGTCGGCCGATCGTGCCGGGGCGGGGCGGAGCCGCCGTAGTACTCCGAGCCGGGGAGAGTCCGGCACATGGGGAAGGGCGGCAGCGGTTTCGAGAAGGGAAGGAGGCTGCAATGCCGAAAGACGCGCTGCTGAACAGCAGTGCCCCGGAGGCCCCGTTGGGGTCTCACCAGCGGGTATCGGGGATGCAGGCCAAGCTTCACCGTTGGGCGGCGGCCGACCATGGCCGCAGGTTCGACGATCTGTTCAACCTCGTATGCGACCCGGCGACGCTGCTCGTGGCGTTCGAACGGGTCGCGGAAAACAAGGGAGCCCGAACCCCGGGCGTCGACGGCCTGACCGTCGTCAACGTCGAGCGGGAACTCGGCCTCCCGGGCTACCTGGAGGACCTGCGACGCGTACTGAAGACGGGTGAATTCCGCCCGCTGCCGGTGCGCGAGCGCAAGATCCCCAAACCCGGCGGGAGCGGGAGGGTGCGCAAGCTCGGCATCCCGACCGTCTCCGACCGGGTGGTCCAGGCAGCCCTCAAACTGGTGCTGGAGCCGATTTTCGAGGCCGACTTTATGCCGGTCTCCTATGGTTTCCGGCCCATGCGGCGCGCACACGACGCGATCGCCGAGATCCACCGCTACGGCACCAACGGCTATCGCTGGGTGCTGGACGCGGACATCGAGGCATGCTTCGACTCCATCGACCACACGGCCCTGCTGGACCGGGTGCGAACAAGAGTCAAGGACAAGCGCGTGCTGCGGCTGGTCAAGGCGTTCCTCAAGGCCGGCGTCCTCACCGAGGGCGGCGGCCGCGAGGAGACCTTCACCGGCACCCCGCAGGGCGGCATCCTCTCCCCGCTGCTGGCGAACATCGCCCTGTCCGCGCTCGACGAGCACGTGATGGAGCCATGGGAACCAGGCGGTCGGATGTCCACCAGAGGCAGACGGGCACACCACCGTCACCACGGCCGCCCGAACTGGCGCATCGTCCGCTACGCGGACGACTTCGTCGTCCTGGTCGACGGCAGCAGTGACGACGTCGCCCGCCTGCGCGAGGACATCGCCGACGTACTGCACCCTCTCGGGCTGAGGCTGTCACCGGCCAAGACTCAGATCGTGCACATGTCGGAAGGGTTCGACTTCCTGGGGTTCCACATCCAGTGGCGCCGCAAACGAGGCTCGAACAAGTGGTATGTCTACACCTTCATCGCCAAGAGGCCCATCCGGCAGCTGAAGGACAAGATCCGTGCCCTGACGAACAGAACGTCGCAGCAGGACCCGGGGACCGTGCTCAAGAGGATCAACTCGATTCTGCGCGGCTGGGTCAACTACTTCAAGCACGCGGTATGCAAGACCACGCTGAAAGCCCTGGACCACTTCGTATGGCGACGGGTTACCAACTGGTGGATGGTGCTGCACCGCTGGAGGTGGAAGGGCGTCCGCCGACGCTTCACCGACCGCAACGGCCGGTGGCACAGGCTCTCGGCGGACGGGATCGAGCTGTTCCCCATGGTCTCGACGGCGGTCACCCGCTATCGCTACCGGGGCAACACAATCCCCAACCCCTGGACCTTCAACCACGCTCGAACGGCAGAGACCGTGGAGAGCCCGGTGCGGTGAGAGCCGCACGCCGGGTTCGGCGAGCGGCACGGAGAAACGGACCGATGGCAACACCGGCACCGCGCTCCGTGCCGACTCAACAGAACGGGGTGTCGGCAGTGATGCGATCGATGGGCAGCAGAGTGCCGTCGAGGATGAGATACGCCTTCTCTCGCATCGTCGCCATCGCCGTCGCCTCGTTCAAGGTCGGTGTGAGGGCGGCCAGCACCTCGACGGCCTCGCGGATGTAGCGGGACGAGGGTCGCGACCCCGATGTCGAACCCGGCGGCGAGCTGGGTGTAGGTGTCGCCGCATCGCAGGTGGGCCAGGGTGAGCAGGGCCTGGCGGTTGGCAGGCAGGCGCCGCCACCGGGTTCCGATCTCCCGGCGCCGGGCGGTGAGTTGTCTGCTCAGGTACCGCAGGGTGCGGCTGGACAGATCTATCGACGACGGGTGGACAAGCACGTGAAGCTCCGTAAGTTGTTGGCTGGCCCGGGAGGGCCGGGTGTGGCTTACGCGAAGCTGTCTTCAGTGGCTCGCCAGGAGTGGCCGCCCGGCTCTTCTGGGCACCCTGGCTGCTGATTGAGATCTGCGATCTTGTCGCTGTTTACGGAGCTGACGGCGGGGTGTTCCTCGGGCCGACGGGCGAGTCTCACGGCACGAGGAGCGAGAGTGGACGTCAGCAGGCGGGTCCGGTTATGGGCAGGCATCGACGCGGGCAAGGGCCACCACTGGGGATCGGTGGTGGATGAGGCCGGAGCAACCCTGTGGTCCAAGAAGATCGACAACGACGAGTCGGCGATCCTGACCGCGATCGGCGAAATCCTCGATCTCGCGGACGAGATCCACTGGGCGGTGGACATCTCCGGCACCACCTCGGCACTTCTGCTGGCACTACTCGCAGCCCACGGTCAGCAGGCCGTCTACGTGCCCGGCCGCACCGTCAACCGTATGGCTGGGGCCTATCGGGGCGAGGCCAAGACCGACGCCCGTGACGCCTACGTCATCGCTGAAACCGTCCGCCAGCGCCGCGACTTCACCACGATCGGCGTACCTGCCCAGCTTGCTGCTGATCTCGCGTTGCTGACCGCGCACCGCACCGACATGGTTGCCGACCGGGTACGGATGATCAATCGGCTGCGCGACGTCCTCACTGGCGTCTTCCCCGCGCTGGAGCGGGCCTTCGACTACTCCAGCCACAAGGGTGCTCTGGTTCTACTGACCGGCTGTCAGACCCCGCAGGCCATCCGCCGCCGCGGCCGGACTCGCCTGTCCGCATGGCTGGCCAACCGCAGCGTACGCAGTGCCGATCCGGTGGCCGCCGCGGCGCTGGAGGCTGCCGATGCCCAGCACACCGTGCTGCCCGGCGAAGACATCGCAGCCCAGATCGTCGCGGATCTTGCCACCGAAGTCCTGGCGCTGGACGACCGGATCAAGCGGACCGATCAACAGATCAAGGCGGCGTTCCGCACGCATCCGCAAGCAGAGATCATCGAGTCCCTACCGGGGATGGGCCCGATCCTGGGAGCGGAATTCGTCGTCGCAGCAGGGGACCTGGCGTCCTACGCCGACGCCGGCCACCTCGCATCCGCTGCCGGACTGGTACCCGTGCCCCGGGATTCCGGGCGCCGCACGGGCAACCTGCACCGACCCAAACGCTACAGCCGCCACCTGCGCCGAGTGTTCTATCTGTCCGCACAGACCAGCATCATCCGCGACGGTCCGAACCGGGACTTCTACCTCAAGAAGCGCGGCGAAGACTGCAAGCACGCCCAGGCCGTCATTGCCCTGGCCCGCCGACGCGCGAGCGTCCTGTGGGCACTCCTGCGCGACCACCGGGTCTTCACCGCTGCTGTCCCGCAGCTCGCACAAGCAGCTGGACATCGTCATTGAAACTCCTGGCAGACACGGGTGATCTTGGTCGAGAACCCGTCTACCAGGAGCTTCGTCGTTGCGCGAAGTTGTCCAACTCGCGGTCCGCGCCGCCAGCTTGAAAAACGCCCACTGAATACGCTGAAGCCCCGCCGGGCAACGACCGTCATCCCAGCAAGCCGAGAGCATCCTGTCCCATTTGAAGAGCAATCTGTCCGGCGATCGTGCCCGCAGCATTGGTCAGTCCATCGACGATGCGGCTCGTTAGCGCCCGCAGTCGGCTTGGCTCGGGGGAGGTGGACGTGGCTGCGGTATGCAACTCCCGGGCCACACGCTCCAACTCGATCCGCTCGGAGTCCTCCAGACCGAGCGTCGGGCTCACCTGTCCGAGGTAACCAGCAAGCTGGATAAATGCGCTCGGATCAATACCAACGCTGGTGTTCTGGGTGAAGTTCTGCTGCTCACCCACAATGACACCCTGTGCATTCGGCAGGTACGTGTGATAAACGTTCCCGCCGCTGTGCTGCGGGTTGGTGAAGTCGGCCACGGTCTTCCCGCTCTCTACGCATTCGATGCCACGGGCCGTGACCCTTGGGGTGATGACATCACCGCCGAAAGCTCTCCTGCCCTTGACCATGGACTGCTCGAGCAGGTACGAGAACGCCCGTCCCACCTCGTCGCTCGTCAAAGCGTCCCCGTAGAAATGTACTTGAGGGTCGTTGATCATCTCGGCGAGCGAACGAACACGATCCTCTTCATGGTCGTAGAGCCACTGAAGGATCACATTTCGTGCATAGGTGTTGCGCTCCAAACGGTTCGAACGATTTGCCCTGATGGCCTGCAGCTCTGCGACGCCAGCAGGGGTGAACGAGACCCAGCAGCCCTGATCAATCACAAGGTCTCGCAGGAATCCACCATCTATTAGGCCGCATACCAGAGACCGCAGGTCTGCTCCCGGAACACCATTACGTATCGCCCACGTCTCAACATCCACCACCTCCGAGTGGGAGTCGTGTACCAGCTCTTCCACCCACTCCAGCAAGGCGATGCTCTCCCGCTCTACAAGGCTCATACGGTCTGATGCTAGAGCCCTGGTGTGAAGTCGTGGTCAGGTTCTGTCCAGCCAGCGGAACGGCGTGGCGCGGGGTGCCTGTATCGAAACCCGGCCTCTATGAGGTTCGCTGCGAGGTTGCCGCGCGCTGTCTCTTCGAATGCGGGGTCGACTGACTGAACTGCTTGAACGCTGAGGACACGGTGCGGGGTGAGGCGAAGACGCCTGTCATCCACGGGTGTGACGGTCCGTGTCGACGGGATGGGCGGGTTCGCCGGTGGGCTCACCGCGCCGCGTGGCCGCTCCGGTGCCCAGCAGGCTGAAGAGGTAGGCGAGATGGTCGGCCATGTCGACCTCGGCGTCGTACATCCATTGGGCCTGCAGTCCGTCGGTCAGGGCGACGATGATGACGGCCAGGCGGTCCGCGTCCAGTTCGGGGGAGAGGTCGCCGGATTCCTGCTGGGCGCGGAGCGACGCGGAGATCTCGGAGCGTGCGGTGCGGAAGCGGCCGCGGAAGTACGGGTGGGCGGGGTGGTCGGGGTCGGTGGCCTCCGAGGAGAACTGTGAGTACAGCTGCACGAGGCCGGGGACCTGCGCGTTGTGGCGGAGCAGGGTGCCCATGACCTCGGCGAGATCGTGCATGTAGTCCGTCGGGGCCGGGCCGGCGTCGTTCGCGTGCAGGTCCACCTCGTCGCGACGGCGCAGAATCTCCACGAAGAGCTGTTCCTTGCTGCCGAAGTAGTGCAGGAGCCCGTTCTGGCTCAGGCCCACGGCCAGGGACAGCTCGCGCACGGTCGTGCGGCCGTAGCCGACGCGCGCCACGATTTCGAGTGCGGTGTTGAGGATCTCCTCGCGCTTGGCGACACCTTTTGCGTACGGACCACGTCGTGCCATGACCCGGACCCTACGGCACGGCGATATTGCCGGGCACAGTCCTCTTGTTACCGAAAGCTGTGTGACGTACGGTTTTCGCCAGTTGGCGGGAATCCCTTCCTGACCAGGGAATCGCCGATGTCTGAGGTGATGGGCCTCGCTGCGGGCGCGGCCCACATCACGGCTTTCACAGCTCTGTACGCGCGCTCCGCCCGCCGTGCGCGCTTCCCGCTCCGCCGCCGTACCGGCAGAGCGTCGCTCTACCCGAGGAGACCCCCGTGACCACATCCGACCCCGCTTCCCTCTCCCTCGAGGAGCAGGCCGCTCTGGGTAGCGGTGCCGACTTCTGGAGCACGAAGCAGGTGGGCGCGGCTCCGTCGCTGATCCTCACTGACGGGCCGCACGGGGTGCGGCGCCAGGCCGGCGCCACGGATCACCTGGGCATCTCGGGCAGTGAGCCCGCGACGTGTTTCCCGCCCGCCGTTGGTCTCGGTCAGAGCTGGGACACGGAACTGGCGGGCAGGGTGGGGCAAGCCCTCGGCGTGGAGGCACGCGCCCTCGGCGTCGACGTGCTCCTCGGCCCGGGCGTCAACATCAAGCGGGACCCGCGGTGCGGCCGCAATTTCGAGTACTTCTCCGAGGACCCGCACCTGTCCGGGACACTGGCCGCCTCCTGGGTGCGGGGCCTCCAGGGCACGGGTGTCGGCGCCTCCCTCAAGCACTTCGCCGCCAACAACACCGAGCACGACCGGATGCGCTCCAGCTCGGACGTGGCCGCGCGCCCGCTGCGCGAGATCTATCTGCGCGCCTTCCAGCGCGTCGTGCAGAAGGCGCAGCCGTGGACCGTGATGTGTTCGTACAACCGGGTCAACGGGACGTACGCCTCCGAGAACCACTGGTTGCTCAGCCAGGTGCTGCGCGACGAGTGGGGCTTCGACGGGGTCGTCGTCAGTGACTGGGGTGCGGTCCAGGACCGGGTGAAGGCAGTGGCCGCCGGGCTCGACCTGGAGATGCCGGGCACCGGCACGGTCACCGACACGCAGGTCGTCGAGGCGGTCCGCGGCGGCGTCCTGGACGCGGCCGTGGTTCACCGGGCTGCCGGCCGCACCGCCGCACTCGCCGCGAAGGCCGAAGCCGGCCGGGCCGCGGACGCCGTACCCTTCCGGCCCGACACTCACCACGCCCTGGCCCGCGAGGCCGCCGCGCGCTGCATCGTCCTGCTCAAGAACGCCCCGGTGGACGCGGAGCCGCTGCTGCCGCTGACCGTGGGCCGTTCGCTCGCTGTCATCGGCGAGTTCGCACAGACCCCGCGCTACCAGGGCGGCGGCAGCTCGCACGTCAATCCCACCCGGGTCGACATCCCGTTGGACGAGATCCGTGCCTGCGCCGGAAACGCCGAGGTCACCTTCGCCGCCGGGTTCACCACCGACGGCGCCGGAGACGAGGAGACCCTGCGCGGCGAGGCGGTCGCCGTGGCGGCCGCCGCCGACACCGCCGTGGTCTTCCTCGGCCTCGGCGCACACCAGGAGTCCGAGGGCTTCGACCGCGATCACATCGAACTGCCGCCGGAGCAGCTGCGGTTGCTGGCCGATGTGGTGCGCGCCCAGCCGCGCACGGTCGTCGTTCTCTCCCACGGCGGCGTCCTGCGCCTCGCCCCTGTGGCCGACCTCGCGCCCGCCCTCCTGGACGGAGCGCTGCTCGGACAGGCCGGCGGCGGGGCACTGGCCGACGTGCTCTTCGGGCGGGTCAACCCGTCAGGGCGGCTCACCGAGACCGTCCCGGTCAGACTCCAGGACACCCCCGCCTACCTGGACTTCCCCGGCGAGCACAGCCGTATCACCTACGGCGAGGGCCTGTTCGTCGGCCACCGCTGGTACGACGCCCGCGACATCGACGTCACGTTCCCCTTCGGACACGGCCTGTCCTACACCTCGTTCGCCCACTCGGATCTGGCGCTGTCCGCGGGCACCGAGGGCATCACCGCGAGCGTGACGGTCACCAACACCGGTGACCGTGAGGGTCGCGAGGTCGTCCAGTTCTACGTGTCCAAGCCGGACTCCGCCGTCATGCGCCCGCTCCAGGAGCTGAAGGGGCACGCGACCGTCTCGCTCGCTCCTGGCGAGAGCGCCCGCGTGAGCGTCCTGCTGGAGCGCGGAGACCTGGCGTACTGGGACACCCGCGCCGATCGCTGGACGGTGGAGGGCGGCAGTTACGAGGTGCGGTCCGCCGCGTCCAGCCGTGACATCCGCGCGACCGCGACCGTCGAGGTGGCCGGCGACGAGTTGAACCTTCCGCTCACCCTCGACTCGACGCTCGGCGAGGCCATGGCCGTCCCCGGCGCCGCCGAGGTGCTCGGCTCGCTGATGCCGATGCCGCAGGCAGCGCCGGAGGACGACACGCTGGGCATCGACATGGCCCGCATGATGGCCTCCATCCCGGTGCGCCGCCTCATCAGCTTCGCCGGCGGCGCGGTCACCCTCGCCGACCTGGAAAAGCTCCTCGCCCAGCTCAACGCCGCCGTGCCGGGCGCGGACCGAGCCTGACCGATGACAGAGCACGGCGGGCACCCAGGTGTGGTGCCCGCCGTGACCTGAGCGGACGCGTCTTCCCGTACTCGATTCAAGACGTCGCCTCACCCCGGCGTGTCCTGACATCACCTGCCTCACCCGTCGGTCGCGTCCCTTCGATGCGCCGGCCCTTCACCGCATGCCCCGCCCTCATCCCCGCAGGAGCCCCCTATGCGAGCACGCCGTGCCGCTCTGCTGGCCGCCGTCGTCGTGACCTCCTCCTTGTCTCTCGCCGTACCCGCCCAGGCGGCGCCCTCGTCACTCAACAGCGGTCAATCCGGCGGCAGTTGCTCACTGCCGACCGGTGAGTCCACGGTCACGGTCACCAGCTCCGGCACGGCGCGCACGGCGCTCGTGTACCGTCCCGCCGCCACGGACCGGCACCAGAAACCGCTGCCCGTCTTCCTGACGCTGCACGGCAGTTCGAGCAGGGCCTCGGAGCAGCTCGGGGTCAGCGGGATCGAGCAGTCCGCCGACCGGCACGGCTTCCTCGCCGTGGCCCCGCAGGGCACGATGACGTCCGGCCCCGGCTATCAGTGGAACGTCCCCGGCGTGACCGCGGGTTCCGGCCCCGACGACGAGCGGTTCCTGACCGACCTGCTCGACACGCTCGCCTCCACCGGCTGTGCCGACACCGGGCAGGTGCTCGCGAGCGGCTACTCCGGTGGCGGCCGCATGGTCTCCCAGTACGCCTGCGACCACCCGGACCGCGTGACCGCGATCGCCCCCGTGGCCGGACTGCGGGCCGGAGTCCCGGTCACCGACGGCAGCGGCGCCACCGTTCCGGACCCGGGGACCTGCGTTCCGAAGCGGCCGGTCCCCGTCATCACCTTCCACGGCACCGCCGACCCGGTGAACCCGTACGAAGGCGGCGGCGAGCCCTACTGGGGTTACGGCGCCCGCACCGCTCTCGCCGCCTGGGCGAAACTCGACCACTGCCGCCGGGGCCCGGTGACCACCCCGGTCTCCGCCCATGTCGACAAGGTCTCCTACGGAGCCTGCCGCGCCGGTACGGACGTCGAGCTGTACACGGTCGCCGGGGGCGGCCACACCTGGCCCGGCAGCGACATCGACTTCGGCCCCCTGGGCCCAGTCACCCAGGAGATCGACGCCACCGAACTCGCCTGGCGTTTTCTGCAGGACCAGAGCCACACCTCCACCCGCTGACGCGCCCGCCGCCCTGCACCCTTGCCCGAACGACAACGAGGTCGTCATGACACTTGCACCCACCGGCTCCGGTACGACACCGGACGCCGCCAAGGGAAAGCCCGAGAGAACCCGCGAGCCCGGTGAACGGCGGTTGCTGACCGGCCTGATGGCCAACAGCATCGCCCTGTACGCCATCTACGGCGCCGTCCCCGCGGTCCTGCTGGCCAACCTGGTCGCCGACGTCGCCCCCGGCTCGAAGTCCACTTCACTCGGTGTCATCAGTGCCATCGGCGCGTTCGGCGCCATGCTCGCCAACCCGGTCGCGGGCGCCCTGTCCGACCGCACCCGGGGCCGCTTCGGCCGCCGTGCTCCCTGGATGGCGGGTGGCGCGCTGCTCGGCGGGCTCTCCCTCGTCGCGCTCGGCCTCGGCAACAACCTGCTGTGGATCGGGGTGGCCTGGGCCCTGGCGCAGATCTCGCTCAACGCCCTCCAGGCCCCGCTGACCGCCGTGATCCCCGACCGCACCCCGGAGAACCGGCGCGGCAGGTTCTCCTCCGCGGCCGGTCTCGCCCAGATGCTCGGCGCCACCCTCGGCACGGTCGTCGCCGCAGGCTTCGCGCACGCGCTCGGCCTCGGCTTCGCCGTCTTCGGCGTACTGATCATCCTCGGCACCGCCGTCTTCCTGCTCCTCAACCGCGAACCGGCCGCCGCCGCACCGCAGGACGGGCCGTTCCGCTGGAAGGCCTTCCTGCGCGGATTCTGGGTCAGCCCTCGCCAACACCCCGACTTCGCCTGGGCGTTCGTCGGCCGCTTCCTGCTGGTGCTGGGCTACTACTGTGTCTTCTCCTACCAGCTCTACATACCCGACGACTACCTGGCGATGACCCGCGACCGGGCCAACGACCTCGTACCGCTGCTGAGCCTGGCCATGGTGCCCGGGATGGTCGCGATGATCGTCGTGTCCGGGCCGTGGTCCGACCGCGTCGGACGCCGCAAGCCCTTCGTGATCGCCTCCAGCCTCGGCATGACCGTCGCCCTCGCCCTGCCCCTGGTGCTGCGCAACGAGGCGTCGATGTTCGCCTACTCCGTCATCTCCGGCCTCGCGTTCGGGATGTACATGGCCGTCGACACCGCCTTGATGACGCAGGTGCTGCCGCACCCGGACGACGCTGCCAAGGACATGGGCGTCCTCAACATCGCCAACGCCCTGCCGCAAGCCGTCGCCCCGGCGGTCGCGGCCGCGACCATCGGCCTCACCGGCGGGTACCAGGCGCTGTTCGGCACCGGCATCATCCTGGTGGTGCTCGGCGCCCTCAGCATCCTGCCGATCCGCACGGTCCGCTGACGCGGTCCGCTCGCGCCGCACCCCTCTTCTCTCCTGCGGGAAAGGCACCGTCATGTCCCTTGCCGAGCCGAGCGCACCCGTTTCGCCACGGCCCGCGTCCCGTCCGCGCTTCCTGCTCCCCGCCGTCCTGCTACTCCTGGCACCCGTCCTGGTGGGCATCCTGATCCGAACGGACATCACCCACCCCCCGTTCCAGAGCCTCGACGACACCTGGCTCGGCTGGATGGGAGGACCGCATCAGGGTGTGGTCCAGGCCTTGGCCACGATTCTGGACTGGTTCGGCCGCGGATACGGGAACCTCCTGCCCGTGCTGGCGGCCGTCGGACTGCTGCTCGCGCGCCGGTACCGGGAGGGGCTCTTTGTCCTCGCTGCGGCGGTGGCCACGAACGTGGCGGTGCAACTGGTCAAGAACGTCGTGGACCGGCCCCGCCCGCCCCACCCACTGGTCCCCGTCGACCACGGTTCCTTCCCCTCGGGGCACGCGGCTCTGATGGCGACGTCCGTCGTGATCATCGGGATGGTGTTCGTCCTGTCGTCCCGGCGCCAGATGTGGTGGCCGGTCGCCGTGGTGCTCACGCTGGCCATGATGTGGAGCCGTACCTGGGTACATGCCCACTGGCTCTCCGACACGATGGCCGGCGCGATGATCGGGTGCGGGGCGACGCTCCTGGTCCGGTGGTCGATGGCCAACTGGCTGGCGACCGAACCGGACAGGGGACCGGCGGAGACCCGGGCCGGGTCGGCGGCTGAGCCCGTGAATCGCGAAACACCGGGCCGCTAGGCGGCGGGCGGTCTCCCCGCTCGAACGGAGTGGAGAGCTTGAGGACTTGAGGAAGGGGGGCACGCGGCCGAAGCCGCGCCGTCCCTCGTGGCCGTGCCCTACCGGCGGATGGTAGGTTCAATGGTAGTTCAGGTCAGACCTTTTATTTGAATTCGGAGGTTCCTCGTGCCCGAGGCAGAGAGCGCCCGCCCGCCTGCCAGGAGGCCGTCCTCCATTCAACTGGCACCTATGGACGTGCCCAAGGCCTCGGATGTGCTCGCAGGTGAGTTGCGCGAACGCATTTTGACCGGCGAGTTCCCCGAAGACGTCGCTCTGCCCCCCGAGCGTGAGCTCGTGCTCCAGACGCAGATGAGCCGGGCCACGGTTCGTGAAGCCCTGCGTATTCTCGAGGCCCAGGGCCTGGTGCGCATCAAGACAGGGCGGTCGGGCGGTGCTTTCGTCCAGCGACCGGGCAAGCAGGCCGTCGCCAACTCGGTGAGTCTCGCCATCCGAGGTCGTCAGATTCGGCTCGGCTCGCTCCTGGAGACACGCGAAGCCATCGAGCCCTACTGCGCGCGGTTGGCCGCCCTGAACCGGACCGACGACGATCTTGCCAGGCTTGATGCGGCGAACGAGGCGATCGCCGACGGGAAAACGACCCTGGCCACGTTCCTTCAGGCCAACGTCGACTGGCATGTGGCCGTAGCGACCGCGAGCCACAATGAACTGCTCACCGGCTTCATGGCAGCCCTTTCCCAAGCCATCTACACCTCGACGGAGAATGAGCGTTTCATCGATGCCGACGTACGACGTGTGACGGCACAGGCCCACCGTTCGATCACCAAAGCGATCCGAGCGCAGGACCCCGACGCCGCTGTTCGGCGCATGAACCGGCATGTGCACAGCTATGCGGATGCGGTCCGCAAGGTCGACGAGCGCACCGAAATTTCGGTGACCGGAGAGCAGTGACGCCCACCGGCGCGGAAGCGGCGAGGGTCAGCGCATTCTCCATTCCGGTTGGCGCTTCTCGCGGAACGCTCGAACGCCCTCCGCCAGGTCCTCGGTCGTGAAGGCCAGGGCGAGCTGAGCCTGGAGAGCGTCGAGCGCCTCGTGAAGCGCGAGGTCCCGTGTCGCGTTGATCGCGTCCTTGCCCAGCCTCATCAGCAAGGGCGACTTCGTGGCGACCTTGTGCGCCCAGGACGCGACCGTCTCGTCGAACTCGTCATCGGGCACCACCTTGTTGACGAACCCCAGGTCGGACGCCTGCTCGGCGGTGATCAGCTCGCCGAGCATCATCAACTCATTGGCCTTCATCCGGTTGACGTTCCGGTAGATGAGCGCCGAGATCATGAACGGGAACGCGCCGACATTGATCTCTGGGCAACCGAACCGCACCGACTCCTTGGCGATCACGAGGTCGCAGGCCAGAGCGAGTCCGAGGGCGCCGGCGAGGACGTCTCCGTTGGCCGCGCAGATCACGGGCTTGCCCAGGGCGCCGATCAGCTTGAAGAGACGTGGGAAGCGGTCGAGCTCCCCGTACTTCGTGATGGGGGGCCGGTCGTCGGCGAACGCGTTCAGATTGCCCCCGGAGGAAAAGATCCGCTCGTGTGAGGACGTGAGCACGACGACACGGGCCGCTTCGTCGTGCATTGCTCTCGACAGAACGCTCAAGAGCTCGTCGAGCAGTTCGTCGCTGAGGGCGTTACGTGTCTGAGGGTGATCCAGGGTGATGCGGGCGACGCCCTCCTGGTCCACTGCGTAACGGACAAATTTCTCGGTCATGCGAGCCGTATCCTTTCGGGCCGCTCAAGGCCGCTCCTCGTCAGGCCGTCGCTTCCAGCGGCGTACCAGGTGTCACTGATATGTGAAACGCGGCGCTCGACCGTCCAGCCGCGCCGTCACGGCTTCAAGCTGGTTCGGGGCGCCCGCCAGTTCGAGGTTCTGCCTCCGCTCCTGTTCCAGAGCGGCCCTCATGTCGGTCTTTCCGGCCAGCCCGATCAGGCCCTTGGCCGCCCGGACCGCGTCCGGGCTCCGTCCGGCGATCTCCTTCGCCAGGTCGAACGCCGCAGTCAACGGGTCTGCGGCGACGCGGGTCGCCATGCCGATACGGACGGCCTCTTCCCCGTTGACGACCCGTCCCGTGAAGGTCAGCTCCTTGGCGATGTCCGGACGGACCAGCTGGGGCAGCAACTGTGTGCCGGCCAGGTCCGGGACGAGACCCCATACGACTTCCAGCATCGCGAGCCGGGCATCCGGGGCAACGATCCGAATGTCGGCTCCGAGCGCGATCTGAAGACCACCGCCGAGGGCATTGCCCCGTACTGCCGCGATCACCGGCACGGGAAGTTCGGTCCATACGTACGCCGCGCGTTGTCCGGCGGCCTGAGCCGGCCCGTTCGACGGCGGGAGATCGGTGGCCTCGGCGTGCGGACGGCCCTCGCGCGCGGCCCGGAACGCACTCGTGTCCAGGCCTGCGCAGAAGCACGATCCCTCACCGGACAACACCACCGCCCGAACATCGGAGCGGGCCTTGAGCTGCTCGCCGATGGTGACCAGAGCGGAAACCATGGCCAGGTCGAGCGCGTTGCGCTTCTCGGGCCGGTTCAGCCTGACGTCGGCGATCCCGTCGGCCACCGTGAGTGTCACCCGCTGCTTCGTGTCTGCGACCGAAGCCGTCATACTTTTCTCTCCTTGTTCCTGTCCGGTCGACAATCCGGTAGAGCGGCAAGCGTCGAGGTGCTGGTCGGCGCCGCCGCGTGCAGGTGTTCGCGCGTGCGGCGGCGCCGGCACGCTTCGGTCACGCACACCATGGTGCGCACGCTCAGCCGGCGTGGGTGTTCGCGGTGCCGGTGGCGGAGATCAGATCCCACAGGGCCACGGTTCCGGCCCGGCCCGCCTCCGCGCCCAGTGCGTCCGCCCAACTGCGCTCTCCGCCGAACTCGTCGCGCCAGGACCAGAGACGGGTGGTGTAGAGGTGCAGGTCGCACTCCCGGGTGGTTCCCAGCGCGCCGAAGACCTGGTGTGCGATCGCCGCCCCGCGGGACGCGGCCTCCCCTGCGATGATCTTGCTGATCTCCGCATCGTGGACACCGAGGGACAACGCACCCGCCTCAGCCGCCATGCGTGCCTGGGCCACTGCCTCGCCGAGCTGTGCGACGAGGTGGCTGACCGCCTGGAACTTGACGATCGGACGTCCGAACTGCACCCGCTCCTTGGCGTAGCCAACGGTCAGGTCCAGCACGCGTTCGAGGGCTCCCGCGATCTGCAACGACCGCGCGACGGCGCCCCGACGACGCCACCTCTGCTCGACGAACTCGGCGGTGACCGGTGCACCGGACACCTCGGCGTCGTCGATCAGGACGGTGTCCCGTGGCTCTCCGGCCAGGTTGTGACCAGGCGTCACCTGCACGGCATCCACCGGAACGACGACCAGCACCGGTCCGTGCGGGCCGCCGTCGGCGATCGCGACGACATGGCCGGCCGCACGCGCCCAGGCGACGGCGTGGGCCGTGCCGGACACGGCCCACCGGGACCCAGTCGGCTCCGCGGAGAGTTCGCCGGTCGTGGGTGCAACCGCGAGCGGGCCGTCGGGCAGCGCAAGCCCCGCTGTCACGACTGCCGGCGCGGCGATGAAGGAGGTCTCGGCCAGCGGCACCGGTGCCGCGCAGTAGCCGGAGAGCCGGACCAGTTCGGCGGCATCCAGCGCTGTGCCACCGGAACCACCGTCCGATTCCGCGATGCCCACGCCGACGAGACCGGATTCGGTGAGGCCGCGCCACATGGGCTCGGACCAGGCGTCGCGCTCGGCGTCGGCCGGGGCCGGGGCGCCGCCGCCCGAGCTCAGAAGGCGCTGCGCGGTGTCGGTGAGGAGGGGGTCGACATCAGTGGTCGCTCCGAAGCCGGTGGACGTCATCGGATCAGCTCCCGCGTGGCGACACCGCGGAGGATCTCCGTGGTTCCACCCCGGATGGTCAGGATCGGCGAAGTAAGCGTTGCGGCGGCGAGCTGACGTGTGAAGGCATCCTCGGCCCGGGGGTCCGGCGCGATTGCGGCGAGATCCCGGACGCTCTCGACGACCTCCTTCTCGAAGACGGTGCCGAGGTCCTTGACCAGCGCGGCTTCCGCAGCGGGCGCACCGCGGTCGTCGATCATCCGCGCGATCGACAAGGACAAGTTGTACAGCGTACGGTACCGGGCCACGATGCGGCCGATCGTGTCGCGCACGGCGTCGGAGTCGACGAGGCCGTACCGGCCGAGGAACGACCTGAACACCCGGTAGGTCGACAGCCAGCGGTCCGGTCCGGAGCGTTCGTAGGCCAGCTCGGAGGTGACCTGGTGCCACCCGCCCCCGATCTTCCCCAGGACCATGTCGTCAGGGACGAAGGCGTCGTCGAACACGACCTCGTTGAAGTCGTGGGCGCCGTCGAGCTGGAGGATCGGGTTGACGGTCACCCCGGGCCCCCGCAGGTCGATGATGAACTGGCTCATCCCGTCGTGCCGGTCCTGCCCCGGCGGGGAGGTGCGGAGCAGGGTGAGTGCGTAGTCGGTCCGGTGGGCAACGGAGGTCCACACCTTGGTGCCGGTCACGCGCCACCCGCCCGGCGCGCGTACCGCGCTGGTGCGGATCGACGCGAGATCGGAGCCGGAGTCCGGCTCGCTCATGCCGATCGAGAACGTGCACTCGCCCCGGGCGATCGCCGGCAGGAACCGGCGCTTCTGTTCCTCGGTGCCGTGCGTGAGGATGCTCGGCGCGCTCTGCCGGTCCGCGACCCAGTGGGCCGTGATCGGAGCGCCGCTCGCCAGTAGTTCGGCAGCCACCACGAAGCGCTGCACCGCGGTGCCGCCCGGGCCGCCGTACTCGGTCGGGATCGTCATTCCGACCCAGCCCCTGGCCGCGAGCCGGCGGCTGAAGTCCTGGTCGAAGGCACCGCCCACGGGACGTTCGACACCGTCCCCGAACTCGGCGGTCAGGAACGTGCGTACTTCATCGCGCAACCGCTGTTCGGAAGCGGTCAGAGTGGTTGGTCGAAAACGCATCAGGTCTGTTCTTCCTTACCGTGGGAGCGGATGAGCAGATCAAGTGCGAGGGCGCCCGTTGCGGGCCGACAACAGGTCACATCCCCGCGCTCGGAGTCCGGAGCGCCACGGGATGGACCGCCTCACAAAACTGATATCAACGTCGAATGCTTCGCAACGTAGCACCGAGGCCGAGTGCGGACAAGGGTGGGATCGTGCTCGGCCTGCTAGAGGTTGGTCGGCCACCGAAGTTCTCCGGAGGGGTGGGGTCTGTCGTCAGTGGTCGGGGACGCCACGTGGAGGAGATATTGGATAGTGACGTTGACGTCGAAAATATTTCCTGCCAGTCTTGCTCGCGCCGACCGAGCTGATGAGGAGCCCACATGGCAGACCTGGAGTACACGGTTGATCAGGGCGTGGCGACCATCCGCCTGAATCGGCCCAAGCAGAAGAACGCGTTCACCATGGCGATGATCGATGACTGGGTCCGGCTGCTGGTCGAGGCCCGTACGGACGACGATGTGCGCGTCGTGGTCCTCACCGGTGCCCCTGGCGCGTTCTGTGCCGGTGGGGACCTGGACGCGCTCGGCGTCGATGACTCACCGCTGGGCCGGAAGAACGGCCTCATGGAAAACATCCACCGGATCCCGCTCGCGCTCGAGGACCTGGACAAGCCCGTCATCGCCGCGGTCAACGGGGTCGCGGTCGGAGCCGGCATGGATATGGCGCTGATGTGTGATATCCGGCTGGCCGCCCGATCCGCCCGTTTCAGTGAGGGTTACATCAAGGTCGGCCTCGTCCCGGGTGACGGCGGCTGCTACTACCTGCCGCGTCTCGTCGGTCTGGCGAAGGCGCTGGAGTTGATGTGGACCGGTGACTTCGTCGACGCCGACGAGGCGCTGCGGCTCGGCATTGTCAATCATGTCTACGACGACGAGGTCTTCGAGGAGAAGGCGTTCGACTTCGCCCGGCGGATCGCTCGGCAATCGCAGATCCACGTCCGGATGATCAAGCGCGCCACGCAGCAGTCTGCCAAGTCGGACCTTCGGACCGCTCTTGACCTGATCTCCTCTCACATGTCCGTCGCGCGCTCGACTCATGATTCGGCAGAGGCGATGTCGGCCTTCCGGGAGAAGCGGACCCCGGAGTTCGAAGGCCGCTGATCCGGCGGGGGTGGATCGGGTCGGTTCCGGTGCGCGACTGCTCCACAAAGCGTATTCATCTGAATTTCGACAATGACGTCGACTGCTGTGGCGTAGAGGCTTTATCGAAACAGGTGAAGAGGAGACAGGAACACCATGGCTGTTCGGAGTGCGCAGGAATTCTCCCCGGACGCAGGTACCGGGGCCAAGCGGCGGGCACAGTACAGCTCCGGTGCGTCCGAGAAGGGCAAGCGGACCCGTTCCCTGCTTCTGGCCGCAGCCCGGTCGGTCTTCGAGCGGGTCGGCTACGTCGATGCCCGGGTGGCCGACATCGTCACTTCAGCCGGTGTCTCGCACGGCACCTTCTACACCTACTTCGAGTCGAAGGTAGAGATCTTCAGGGCGTTGATCGCCGAAGTCAGCACCGAGTTGGTGGCGGTCATGGAGGCGCCCATGGTGGGTGACGAGAGCACCCACCATGACATCGTGACTCGTCTTCGCGCGGCCAATGGGGCCTACCTCGATGTATATCGCAAGAACGCGGCGCTCATGATGCTGAATGAACAGCAGGCCAGCATCGATCCAGAGGTGATGAAGTACCGCATCGAGGCACGTCGTGCACACGTGAACCGCATCACCCAGAGTCTGCGCAAAATGCAGCGGATGGGCGTCGCCCGGCGAGACCTGGACTGCCGCACCGCCGCAGCGGCACTCGCGGGCATGGTGAGCAACTTCGCCTATTACTGGTACGCCCTCGGAGAGCCGTTTGACGAGGAACTCGCCCGGACCACGCTCACGGACCTGTGGCTGGGAGCCATCGGGTGCCCCCGGACCCAGGCCGGCGACTGAGGATCAGGCTCGTACGACGAAGCAAGCCGGGTCCGGTTCCGGACCCGGCGGATGGATCAAGGGGCGTGCCCCGGCGGCGCTGATCGGCGCACGGCGCGCCGGCGTTCGCACTCGCGGACCCCAGACGGAGGTAACCGATGGCTTTCCCCGACCCGTTCGACCTGACCGCCAAAGTAGCTCTGGTGACCGGTGCAGGAGGTGGTCTCGGTGCGGCCTTCGCGCGAATGCTCGCAACGGCGGGCGCCACAGTGGTGTGCGCCGACATCAACGGCGCCGCCGCCAAGTCGGTCGCGGACGAGATGGTGGCAGCGGGTCTGCCGGCCACGGCGGTCGAACTCGACGTCACCGACGAGTCCCGCGTGGACGTTGTCGTTCAGCAGGTCGCCGCGGAGCAGGGCGCCCTCGACATCCTCGTGAACAATGCCGGCATCGGAGATCCGCACTCGGTCCCGCTGCACGAGCTCCCGACCTCGGACTGGCGGCGGGTGCTTGCCGTGAATCTGGACGGTGTCTTCCTGTGCAGTCGGGCCGCCCTGCGGGTGATGACCACTCAGGGTTCGGGAAAGATCGTGAACATCGCGTCCATGTACGGACTGCACGGTTCGCTGATGTCCGCCGTCCCCGCCTACACGACCACCAAGGGTGCCGTCGTGAACATGACCCGCGAGGTGGGGCTGGAGTACGCGGCGTCGAACATCCAGGTCAACGCGCTGTGCCCGGGATTCGTCCAGACCGAGGCCCAGGGCGGGCTCCTCAAGCACCCCAAGGTCGTGGACCGGCTCTCCAAGAACATCCCCATGGGCCGGGTCGCCATGCCGGAGGACATCGCCGGGGCGCTGTTGATGCTGTCGTCGTCGGCCTCGGACTACATGACCGGCCAGACGCTCGTCATCGACGGAGGGGTCTCGGCGGCGTGAGCGGCAGACGTGCTCTGCGAGTACAGCAGGTCGCGTCCGTTGAGATGCCGTAGCCGACTATGTCGAGCCGCGCCTCTTCTTTGCCGCTGACACATCCTCATGAAGGCGACCGCGTACGCCGGTTGCCTCGGACGTCCCCTCAAGGAAGGCATACCCATGCCGCTCGGCCCGTTCGACGATCCAGGGAGCACCGCCTCCGCTGTCCGCACGACGAGGGAAGCCCGGCCGTGACATCCGTCGAGGGAACCGTCGCCGATCGTTACACCGGTCTGCGCGACGAACTGCAAAGGCGCCTGGACAGCGGCGCGGAGTGCGGGGCGTCGATAGCGGTGATCGAGAGGGGCGAGCTGGTCGTGGACTTGTGGGGCGGTCATGCCGACGCGCTCCGCACCCGTCCTTGGGAACGCGACACCCTGACACCCGTGTGGTCGACCACCAAGACCATGACCGCCCTGGTCGCCCTGATGCTGGTCGACAGGGGGGAACTGGATCTCGATCGGCCGGTCGCCCACTACTGGCCGGAGTTCGCCGCCAACGGCAAGCAGGGCGTCAAGGTCAGACACATCCTCTCCCACTCGTCCGGTGTCCCGGCCTGGGAACAGCCGGTGACGGTCGACGACGTGTACGACTGGGAGAAGTCGACGGCGATGCTGGCAGCCCAGGCCCCGTGGTGGGAGCCGGGTACCGCGTCGGGTTACCACGCGTTCAACATGGGGCACCTCGTCGGGGAAGTCGTGCGCCGTGTCACCGGCCGACGCCTGAAGACCTTTTTCGCGGAGGAGGTCGCGGGGCCCCTGGAAGCGGACTTCTTCATCGGCCTGCCTCCCGAGCACCACCACCGGGTGGCGGAGATCGTGCCGCCTCCTCCGCGCCCGTCCGGCTTCGTGCCCCGCCCCGGGAGCATTCAGGAACGCAGCATGCGCGGTCCGGCCGTCGGCGCGCACGAGTCCAACACCGAGGAGTGGCGGCGGGCGGACATCGGGGCCGCGAACGGCCACGGCAACGCCCGGTCGGTCGCCGCGATCCAGTCCGTCATCTCGCACGGCGGTCAGGCCCACGGCGTCAAGCTGCTGTCACCCTCGACGATCGGGCTGATCCTCGACGAGCAGACGAACGGTCGGGACCACGTCCTCGGAGTACCCGTCCGCTTCGGAGTGGGGTACGCGCTTCCCCTGCCCGGCCTCCTGCCGTACGTACCCGAGGGCCGGCTCTGCTTCTGGGGTGGTCTGGGCGGATCGCTCGTGGTCAACGACCTCGATCGCGGCGTCACGATGGCGTACATGATGAACCGCATGCAGAGCGGGGTCATCGGTTCCGAGAACAGTGCGGCCTACTTCTCCGCGTACTACGCGGCACGGTCGGACTGACTCCTTCGCCCCGCACCCGGGCGGCACCGGCCCGGGTCATGGCGGGAGCAGCGCAGTTCACCTTCGGCATCCGTGAGGCCGGAGGCAGCGATGACATCCCCGAGATCCACGCCAGTGGCGACTTCTCGGCACCCAGAGTGGTTCGAGGACAGGAGAGTGCTGTGACCAGTGAGTCCGACGCCGCGCGGGCGGCATACGCGGAGATCAAGACGGCCACGGATCTGGTCGGAATGCGCGAGAAGTACGAGCAGGCGGGTCTGAAGTACGGCCTCAACCCCAAGGTGTCCCGCAAGCAGGTGAGCGTAGGGAAGGTCTCGGCCGACCTGCTCACGAACGAAGGCTCCGGCCCGGGAGTGGTCCTCTACTTGCACGGTGGTGGCTACGCGGCCGGCTCGGCCAGGAGCCATGGGCACCTGGCCGCCGAGATCGCGGTCCTGGCGGACGCGGACGCCCTCGTCCTCGACTACCGGCTCATGCCCGACCACGTGTTCCCCACGCAGCTGGAGGACGCGCTGGCGGCCTACCAGTACCTCCTCGGCACACACGGCTCGGCGGCGGAGATCGCCCTCGTGGGTGACAGCGCCGGCGGAAACCTCGTGATGGCACTGCTGTTGGCCATCAAGCGGCAGGGCCTGCCCAAGCCGTCCGCCGCCGCGCTCATCTCGCCCCTTGTGGACTTCCGCGCAGAAGGAGAGTCGATGCGCACCAAGGCCGAGGCAGATCCGATCATCACTCGGCAGGCGACGGCGGGTTCGGGTCTGCGGTATCTGGCCGACCGGTCGCCCGACGACCCCGAGGTCGACATCCTGGGCGCCGACCTCAGTGGTCTGCCGCCGCTGCTCATCCAGGTCGGAGCGTCGGAAACACTCCTGGACGACTCCGTCCGCCTTGCCCGCAAGGCGGGCCACGACAACGTCGACGTCACCCTGGAGATCGCACCGGAGATGGTGCACGTGTACCAGTTCTTCTTCCCTGTCTCCGAGACGGCCCGGGCCTCGATCGAGCGTATCGGGGCGTTCCTCGCGCGGCGTCTGCCGTCGAGCTGAGCCGGGGACGCACGGCGTGAGGCGAGCCCGGCTGGGGTGCCGGACCCGTCGCCGGGTGCGTTTCTCCGAGTCGGCAAGGCCGACTTGTGTCCGTCAACTCTCTGTGCGGCTGTCGAAGGGAATTCTGTGAGCATGCCGGACACGTCCAAGGGTCAGGAGCGTCTCGCGGACGCACTCCCTCCCAGCCGCTCGCAGGAGACGGTGCTGTCCGTCGGGTTCAGGCGGCTGCTCGACGAGCGCTGGAGTTGTCGTGCGTACCTCCCGGACCAGGTTCCCGACGACGTGATCGCGGAGATGTTCGCGACCGCCCAGCGAACCGCGTCCTGGTGCAACACCCAGCCGTGGCAGGTCTACCTGACGAAGGGTGAGGCGACGAGGCGGTTCGCCGTGAGCCTGGCCGAGCACGCGAGGTCTCGCCGGCCGGCGCCCGACCTGACGATGCCGGGGGAGTACCGCGGTGTCTACAAGGAGCGCCGGCGCGGGGCGGGGTTCGCCCTGTACGCCGCTCTGGGCATCGGACGGGACGACCAGGAGGCTCGCGGGAAGCAGCAGTTGAGGAATCTCGACTTCTTCGGCGCCCCGCACGTCGCCGTGATCACGACCGACAGTGATCAAGGTGTGTACGGTGCGGTCGACTGCGGCGCGTACGTGGCGAATCTCGTCAACGCCGCTTCGTCGCTGGGCATCGCGTCGATTCCACAGGCGGCGGTCGCGATGTACTCCGACCATGTCCGTGAGCATCTCCGCATTCCGCCGGACCGGCTCGTGGTGTGCGTGGTCTCCTTCGGCTACGCCGATACCGCCCATCCGGTCAACCAGTTCCGCACGACCCGTGCGGACGTGCGGGAAGCCGTGACCGTCGTCGAGCGCTGACCCGCCGACCCTCTGTCGGGCGCCCGTGGCGTTCGATCGTGCCGCGGCGACTTGCCATGTCATGAGCGCCCGCCGTCCCGCACCGCGCGGTGTTCCGCGAGATTCGGGCCTGCGACGGAGGCGAGAGCGACAGCCGACAGTGCGATAGTTTTTTTGGTCTGACCTATAGTACTGTTCGCGGAGTTGACTTATTAGGTGGTGACTATGGACCTGTCCGATGCTCCGGATGAGGCCGCGTTCCGGCAAGGTGTCCGGGACTGGCTCCAGAGAAGCCTCCCTGAGCTTCCCTGGCCCGAGCCCAGCGACATGGTGGACAAGGCGCCCTTCTGGCGGCAGTGGCAGCGCATGCTCTTCGACGCCGGCCATGCGGGCCTCACCTGGCCGAAGGAGTACGGCGGCCAAGGGCTGGACGAGCGGATGCGCGCGATCTTCACCGAGGAGTGCGACTACGCCGGTGCGCCCGAGCGGCTCAACATCATCGGTGAGGACTTCGCCGGCCCGACCGTCGCGGCATTCGGCACCGACGCGCAGAAGACGCGCTACCTGCGGCCGATCCTGAACGGTCAGGACATCTGGTGCCAGCTGTTCTCGGAGCCGGACTCCGGCTCCGACCTGGCATCGCTGCGTACCAAGGCGACCAAGGTGGACGGCGGCTGGCGGATCCAGGGCCAGAAGATCTGGACCAGTCGAGCCCAACTGGCCGCCCACGCGATCCTGTTGGCGCGCACCGGCGGAGGTGAGCGCCACAAGGGAATCACGTACTTCCTGCTGCCCATGGACAGCGAGGGCGTCACCGTCCGGCCGCTCGCGCACATGCTGGGGGAGGAAGAGTTCAACGAGGTCTTCCTCGACGACGTCTTCATACCCGACGAGAACGTGGTGGGCGAGGTCGACGGCGGCTGGAAGGTCGCCATGGCGACACTCGCCTTCGAACGGGTCGCCATCGCCACCGGCCGCGTCAACACCACCAAGGCGATCGAGGACATCATCACCGATGTCCGTGCCAAGAAGACGGCCGACGGTGAGCCCCTGGGCGCCGATCCTCACGTACGGCAGAAAGTCGCCGACCTGTGGGCCCGTGCGCTGGTGCACTGCACGATCAGCCAGCGGGTGATCTCCGGCACCGTGTCCGACGGACCGCCCGGCCCGGTCACCTCGATCGGCAAACTCTACTTCTGCCCCCTCGTCGAGGACTTGGCGGACTTCCGTCTCTCTCTCGAACCCCTGGGCGGCCAGTTCGCCCTGGACGACGAGTACGTCGAGGAGCAGCGATGGCTGCGGCTCGCCAACCAGTCCCGGGGCACCGCGATCGCCGGTGGCTCGACCTTCATCCAGCGCAACATCGTCGCCGAGCGGATCCTCGGCATGCCGAGGAGCTGACGTGGCCTACACCTGGCACCCGTCGCGGGACTACCTGGAGAACTCCAACGTGGCCCGCCTCATGCGGACCCTGGACGTGTCCACCGCGGACGAACTGCGCGCCCGGTCGGTGGCCGACATCGGCGCCTTCTGGGACACGGTGGTCAAGGACCTCGGCATCGAGTTCACCACGCCCTACGCGGACGTGGTCGACCTCGGCCGGGGCATCGAGTACCCGGACTGGTTCACCGGCGGCCGGATCAACATCGTCGACGCGGCCCTGACCCGCTGGGCTCGTACCACCCCTGACACCCTCGCCGTCGTGCACGAGGCCGAAGACGGCGAGGTGCACCGGTTGACCTTCGCCGAGCTTGAGGACCAGGTGGCCAGGGTCCGGGCGGGGCTGCGTGCCCGGGGCATCGGCAAGGGCGACGCGGTCGCCATCTACATGCCGATGACGCCCGAGGCCGTGGTGGCGACGTACGCCGTCGCCAGCATCGGTGCGATGGTGGTGCCACTGTTCTCAGGGTTCGCGCCCACCGCGATCGCCTCGCGCATCCAGGACGCGGATGCCAAGGCGGTCATCACCGCAGACGGCACCGTCCGTCGCCACAAGACCGCGAGGATGCTCCCGCAGTTGCGGGAGGCGCTGGAGACCTGTCCGAGCGTGGAAGTCGTCGCGGTCGTCGACAACCTGTCCGAGCCACTGTCCTTGACCGGCGGCCGCGAGGTCTCCTGGCAGGACCTGCTCGGCAGTGAGCCGGACCCGGAGGTGGCGGACGTCTCGGCCTCCGACGTACTGCTGCTCGCCTACACCTCCGGCACCACCGGCAAGCCCAAGGGAGCGGTGCACACCCACGCCGGGTTCCTGCTCAAGACCGCCGCCGAAGTGGCCTACGGATTCGACATCACGCCCGGCCGCACCTTCTGCTGGATCACCGACATGGGCTGGATCATGGGCCCGCTGTCGGTGTTCGGTACCCACGCCAACGGCGGCACCCTCGCCCTGTACGAGGGCTCGCCCGACGTCCCCGACACCAGCCGGCTCTGGGGGCTCGTCGAACGGCACCAGGTGTCGATGCTGGGTGTGTCCCCGACTCTGATCCGCACGCTGCGCGCGGTATCCGATGACATGCCGACGGCCGACCTGTCCTCGCTGCGTGTGCTCGGGTCGACCGGTGAACCGTGGGACCCGGAGTCGTACGAGTGGCTCGCCCGTGATGTGTTCGACAGTCGCGTCCCTGTCATCAACTTCTCCGGTGGTACCGAGGTCGGCGGCTCCTTCCTGAGCCCGTACCCGGTGGAGGACATCGTCAGTTGCTCGCTCGGTGGCCCCGCGCTCGGCATGGACGTCGACGTCGTGGACGACAGCGCCCGGTCCCTGCGCGGCAGCGTCGGTGAGCTGGTGTGCCGTCAGCCGTGGCCGGCGATGACCCGCGGCGTCTGGAACGACGACGAGCGGTACCTGGAGGCGTACTGGTCCACCTTCCCCGGCCTGTGGCGCCACGGCGATCACGCCCTGGTCGACGCGAGCGGCGACTGGTTCATCCTGGGCCGCTCGGACGACGTCATGAACGTGGCCGGCAAGCGCGTCGCACCGGCCGAGATCGAGTCGGTGCTCGCCGCCGACCCGGCCGTCGCCGAGTGCGCCGTCGTGGGTGTCCCGGACCCCAAGAAGGGCGAGGCCGTATGGGCCTTCTACGTCCCGCGGGCCGACACCGAGGACGACGCCACGGTCTCACCACGGCTGCGACGGCGCGTCGCCGACGAGGTGGGCAAGCCGTTCGCACCTGCCCAGGTCGTGCGGGTCGACCAGCTTCCGAAGACCCGTTCGGCGAAAATCCTCCGGCGCGCGATCAAGGCCGCCGTGCTCGGCACCGACCCGGGAGACCTGTCCGGTGCGGAGAGCCCGGAGGCGGTCGACGCCATCCGGCTGGTGGTCAAGGACCTTCGGTGAACCCGGTTCACATCTGATCGTGCACATGCTGGCGCCCCGGCCGGTTCGCCGGGGCCGTGAGGAGACAAGTCATGCAGTGGAAGCTGTCGGAGGAGCAGGACGCGTACCAGCAGACGGTCCGCGACTGGCTGGCCGACGTGGCGCCTTCCGAGAAGGTGCGGCGGTGGCTGGAGGCCGCCGACGACTCGGCCTTCACCTCGCGCTTCGTCGCCGATGGGTGGGCCGGGGTCGGGCTCCCGGAGGATCTCGGTGGCCAGGGGGGCGGTCTGGTCGAGCTCGCGTTGACGGCGGAGGAACTCGCCCGCGCCGCGGTCCCGTCGAGCGCATGGCTGGCCACTGTCCTCGCCCTGCCCGCCCTGGCGGGCCGTCCCGGCCTGGCCGAGGCGGCACTGGCCGGGGAGACGGTGGCCCTGCTGGTCCCGGCCGAAAAGGTGCCGGACACCGCCGCCCCGCTCACCGTGGCCGCTGACGGGACAATCAGCGGCACGGTGTCCCGGGTCCTGGCCGGTGATACAGCCACCCGGTTCGTCGTCCCCGTCACCCGAGATGGACACCGGGAACTGCGCCTGGTGGAAGCGGACGCCCAGGGCGTCGGCATCCACCCGCGTCCGCTGCTGGACCGCTCCCGGTCGGTCGCCGACGTGGTCGTCGAGCAGGCGGCGTCGGTGCGGCTGGACGTCGACGCGGCTGCCGTACTGAGCAAGGCCTCGCACCAGGCGGCCGTGCTGCTCGCCGCCGACTCGCTGGGCGCCACCGAGCGGATGCTCGGCCTTGCCGTGGAGTACAGCAAGCAGCGCCACCAATTCGGCGTCCCCATCGGTTCGTTCCAGGCGGTCAAGCACGCCGCCGCGACCATTCTGGTCGGTGTCGAAGCGGCCCGCTCAGCGGTCTACTTCGCCGCCGCGTCGGTGGACGGCGGCGACCCGCAGGCGGCCCTGCACGCCGCAGCCGTCAAGGCACAGGTCACCGCCGATGGTGCCTACGCAGCCGACAGCGCCCTCACCCTGCACGGGGCGATCGGATACACGTGGGAGCACGACCTGCACCTCTTCTACAAGCGGGCCAAGCTCGACGAGAACCTCTTCGGCACCGTGGCGGTCTGGAACGAGCGCATCGCGGACGGCCTGGCCCTCGTCTGAGTACCGGTCGTTTCCCACAGTCCTCAGCAAACCAAAGTCCGGAAAGGACGTGAGCGCCATGGATTTCGAGCTCACAGAAGACCAGAACACCATCCGCGAGGCGGTCCGTGGACTGGCGGCGAGGTTCGATGACCAGTACTGGATGGAGAAGGACGCCGCACACGAATTCCCGACGGAGTTCTACCAAGCCTTCGCCGAGGGCGGCTGGCTGGGCATCACCACTCCTGAGCAGTACGGCGGCCACGGCTTCGGCATCACCGAAGCGTCGCTGCTGCTCGAAGAGGTCGCCGCCTCCGGCGCAGGTATGAACGGCGCCTCCTCGATGCATCTGTCGATCTTCGGCATGCACCCGGTGATCGTGCACGGCTCGGAGGAAATGAAGAAGGAGAACCTGCCCCGGATCGTCAACGGCGACCTGCACGTGTGCTTCGGTGTCACCGAGCCGGGCGCGGGCCTCGACACCACGCGCATCACCACCTTCGCCAAGCGCGACGGCTCCGACTACGTGGTCAACGGCCGCAAGGTATGGATCTCCAAGGCGGTGGAGTCGGAGAAGATCCTGCTGCTGACCCGGACCGCGAAGTTCGAGGACTCGGCGAAGAAGACCGACGGTCTGACCCTCTTCTTCACCGACCTCGACCGCGCCCACGTCGACATCCGCCCGATCCGCAAGATGGGCCGCAACGCGGTCACCTCCAACGAACTGTTCATCGACGACCTGCGCATCCCCGCCGAACACCGCGTGGGCGAAGAGGGCAAGGGCTTCAAGTACATCCTCGACGGCCTCAACCCGGAGCGGATGCTGGTGGCCGCCGAGGCCCTCGGAATCGGGCGCGTCGCCCTGCGCAAGGCCGTCCAGTACGGAAACGAGCGCGAGGTCTTCGGCCGGCCCATCGGCATGAACCAGGGACTTCAGTTCCCGCTCGCCGACTCCCTCGCCCGGCTCGACGCCGCGGAACTCGTGCTGCGCAAGGCGACCTGGCTGTACGACCACGGCAAGCCGTGCGCGCGGGAAGCGAACATGGCCAAGTACCTCTGCGCGGACGCCGGTTTCCAGGCCGCCGACCGCGCACTGCAGACCCACGGCGGCATGGGCTACTCCGAGGAGTACAACGTCTCGCGGTACTTCCGTGAGGCCCGCCTGACCAAGATCGCCCCGCTCAGCCAGGAGATGGTCCTCAACTTCCTCGGCGAGCACGTCCTCGGCCTCCCCAGGAGCTACTGATGTTCTCACTGCAAGGGCGCAGCGCCCTGGTCACCGGCGCGGGCAACGGCATCGGCGCCGCCATCGCCAAGGCCTTCGCCAAGGCGGGAGCGGCCGTCGTCGTCTCCGACCTCGACAAGGACGCCGCGGAAGCGGTCGCCCAGGAGATCGTGGCGGCGGGCGGCCGAGCGGAATCGGCCAGGGTCGACGTCCGCGACGCCGCGGAGGCCGACCGGGCCGCCGAGCAGGCGGCCGGCCTGACCGGTGGTGTGCTGCACATCCTGGTCAACAACGCCGGTGCCATCGCTCCCGCGATGTTCCACAAGATGACCGCCGACCAGTTCAACCTGGTCCTCGGCGTCCACGTCGGTGGCACGTACACAGTCAGCCAAGCGGCGCTGCCCTTCCTCGCCACCGACGGTACCGGCCGCATCATCAACGTCACTTCGGCCGCCGGCCTGGTCGGCACGATCGGCCAGGTGAACTACAGCGCGGCCAAGGCGGGCATCGTGGGAATCACGAAGTCCCTGGCCAAGGAACTGGCAAGGAAGCAGATCAAGGTCAACGCCGTGGCCCCGCTGGCGGCCACCTCGATGACCGAGAACATCCGCGAGAACGAGAAGCTCGCGGCCATGACCCTGGCCCGCGTCCCCCTGGGCCGCTGGGCCGAACCAGACGAAATCGCCGGCACGTTCGTGTTCTTCGCGTCCGATGCGGCGGCATACATCACCGGCCAAGTACTGCCGGTCGACGGCGGGATGGTTATCTGATGCCCACTAATCCTTTCACCCGTAACGGCCGCGATGCGCTGATCGTCGAGGCACTGCGCACTCCGATGGGCAAGTCGCACCCCGAGCGCGGCTGGTTCCGGGACACGCACCCCAACGAGATGCTCGGCTCCGTCTACACCGCTCTGCTGGAGAGCACCGGTCTGGCACCCGAGGCCGTCGAGGACCTGGTCGTCGGCTGTACCGCACCGTTCGGCGAACAGTCCCGCAACATCGCCCGCAACGCCTGGCTCCAGGCCGGCTACCCGCACGAGGTGCCTGCGACGGTGCTGGACCGCCGCTGCGGATCCGCCCAGACCGCGGTCGAGATGGCAGCCGCTCTGGTGTCGTCCGGTACCCATGACGTGGCGATCGCCGGCGGTGTCGAGCACATGCAGCATGTGCCGATGAATTCCCCGGCCAAGATCTCCGAGCTCTACGGGGACCCCATCACGGACGAACTCCGGGCCCGCTACGACTTCGTGTCGCAAGGGGAGAGCGCCGAGCTGATCGCCGACCGGTGGAAGCTCTCCCGCGAGGAACTGGACCGGTTCGCGGTCCGCTCGCACCGCCTGGCCGCCGAAGCGGTCGCCGCCGGGCGTTTCGACCGGGAGATGATCCCGATGGAGCTGGCCGGCGGAAAGCGGGCGAGCGACCAGCCCATCCGCCCGGACACCTCGATGGAGGGGCTGGCGAAGCTCAAGACCGTCTTCCGGGAGAGCGGCCGGATCACCGCCGGCAGCTCCTCCCCGATCTCCGACGGCGCCGCCGGCGTCCTGCTGGCCTCCCCCGAGGGAGCCGACCGCCACGGCCTGCGCCCTCGCGCCCGGATCCTGGACCAGACCACCGTCGGCGTCGACCCGGTCATCATGCTGACCGGCCCGATCCCGGCCACCCGGAAGCTTCTTGAGCGCAACGGCATGTCGATCGGTGACATCGACCTGATCGAGATCAACGAAGCGTTCAGCTCTGTCGTCCTGGCCTGGGAGAAGGAACTGAGCCCGGACATGGACAAGGTCAACGTCAACGGCGGAGCCATCGCCCTGGGCCACCCGGTCGGAGCCAGCGGTTCGCGGCTGTTCGGCACGCTCCTCGCGGAGATGGAACGCCGGGACGTCGAGATCGGCCTGGTCACCATGTGCTGCGGCGGAGGCCTCGGGACCGCGACCCTGGTGCAGCGCGTCTGATGCTGGACCTGACTCGGCACATTCGAGCCGGTGACGGCGTCTGGTGGGGACAGGGCAGCGCAGAACCGGAACCGCTGGTCAACGCCCTGCTCGACCAGGCTGACGCCATCGGCCCCGTACGCGCCTTCTCCGGCCTCACCTGGAACGAGCGTCTCTCCGGCAACCTGCCGCCGAACCTCACCGTGCTGTCCTACGGCGGTCTCGGCCGCCTGCGCGGGCTCAGCAAACACGGACAGCTCGAAGTGGTGCCCTGCCACTACTCGGCGCTGCCGCGCATGTTCGCCCGCGGCCGGATCCCCTGTGACGTAGGCCTGCTCCAGGTCTCCCCACCGGACGCGGAAGGCATGGTCTCGCTGGGCATAGGAGTCGAATACGTCGCCGATGCCCTGCCGTACGCACGGACGCTCATCGCCGAGATCAACCAACGGATGCCCCGGACCACCGGCACCCACCGGCTGCCGCTGAGTGCCTTCGCCGCGACAGTGGAAACCGACCGGCCGCTGCGCGAGGCGCCCTCCCACCCTCCGGACGAGGTGGAGCGTGCCGTGGCCCGGCACGTCGCGAGCCTGGTGGAGGACGGCGACACTCTGCAGACGGGTGTCGGCTCCCTGCCCAACGCGGTGCTCGACGCACTCTCAGGCCACGCCGACCTCGGCTTCCACACCGGGATGATCGGCGACGGTGTGCTGGCCCTCATCGAAAAGGGGGTGGTGACCGGCGCCCGCAAAGAGATCGACCCGGGCCTGGTCGTCACGGGCGCGGCGTTGGGCAGCGCCTCGATGTACGACCGGCTGCACGAGTTCCCCGTCGAGTTCCGCTCGGCCGGCTACACACACGATCCGGCGGTGCTGTCCCGGCTGCGGTCGCTGGTGTCCGTCAACTCCGCCATCGAGGTCGACCTGCTCGGCCAGGTCGGTGCGGAACTCCGCAGGGGGGTGCACATCGGCGCGGTGGGCGGACAGGTCGACTTCAGCCGGGCGGCCTCCCTGACCGGAGCCCGGTCGATCATCGCGTTGCGCTCGGAGTCCGGTGGGGAGTCGACGATCAAGCCGGCGCTGGAAGGCGTCGTCACGACCGGGCGCGTCGATGTCGACGCGGTCGTCACCGAGCACGGCGTCGCGATGCTCACCGGCTGTTCCGTGGCCGAACGGGCCCGCCGCTTGATCGAGGTGGCCGCGCCCCAGCACAGAGAAGGGCTGGCGAACAGCCTCAAGCAACAGAAGGTCGCGACATGACACAGGACAACCGCACCCAGGGCGAGGCCCGCCGCGTACGCATCCGCGAGGTCGGCCCCCGCGACGGATTCCAGAACGAGCCCGAGACGATCCCGACTCCCGACAAGATTCAGCTGATCAACGCACTGGGGCGAGCCGGCTTCACGCGGATCGAGGTGGCCAGCTTCGTCAGGCCCGATGTCATTCCGCAGCTCAGCGACGGGGGAGAGGTGCTCGCGGGCGTAGACCTGCCCGAAGGCCTCGAACGGATGGTGCTGATCCCCAACACCAAGGGTCTCGACAATGCCCTGAAAGTGCGCCACCTCTTCGAGGCCGCCACCCTCTTCGTCAGCGCGTCCCAGACCCACAACAAGAAGAACATCAACCGGACCGTCGAAGAGACCATGGCCGACGTCAAGGTGATGGGCAAGCGGATCGTCGCCGAGGGCCTGAAGTTCTGCGCGGTGGTGGCCACTTCGTTCGGGTGCCCCTACGAGGGCAAGGTCCCCGTGGAGCGCGTGCTCGACCTCGCGGAGCAGTTCGCAGCCGCGGGCGCCACCGAGATCGGGTTCGGAGACACCACCGGTATGGCGAACCCGGCGTATGTGTCGCGGTTCTTCACGGCCGCCTTGGAGCGTCTCCCGCAGGTCGAGCTGACGGCCCACTTCCACAACACCCGCGGACAAGGCCTTGCCAACGCCTACGCGGCCTTCGAGGCCGGCTGCCGGAGTTTCGAGTCGAGCTTCGGCGAGCTGGGTGGCTGCCCGGTGCCGGCAGGCTCCACCGGCAACATCGCGACGGAGGACCTGGTGAGCATGTTCCACGAGATGGGCGTCGAGACCGGCCTCGATCTGGAGAAGGTCATCGAGGCCGCCCGTGAGGCGCAGGCCGTGCTCGGCCGCAAGCTCACAAGCCACTCGATCGTCGCCGGGCCCGTCCTGTGGGCTCCGGCCGCAAGCTGAGCGACCTCCTCCGGGGACCTGTGCCCGAAGGAGGCTCCCCTCAGTGCCCGGACGGACCCACCGACGCAGCGGGCGGACGTCGGCTCCTACGAGATACGGACGGCTCAGAGCAGTGACGACCATTGAGCACACCCGGCGATACAAGACAGTGGCCTTGCTGGCCCGCGGAACCGGTTCCCTTCCCAAGGCCGAGTCGGCGCCGTCCGGGACCGGCGTGGTCTCCAACTCCATGCGCACGGGTCCCTGGCTGAACGGCCCGGCGGGCCGAGCGGCTTGCGGTGGGCTCGGGGTGTTCGTCGACCATGTTCTGGGGCAGGCCCTCATGCTCCGCAGCCCCGCCGGCCACGTGTCCGTGAGCTCGGAGATATCCATCGACGTCTGCGGGCCGGTTCCGTCCGACGGATCCCTGCTCTCCGCCGACGGGCGTGTGCTGCGGTCCGACGCACTGGGAGCGTTCGCCACCGGCTCCGTGGTCGACGACACCGGCAGGCTCGTTGCCGTGTGCAGTCAGCACGGCCGCTGGGTGGGGGAAGCGCCCGCTGGGGCAGCGTCGGGCACCGGCGCGGTGGCCCCGGACGCACGGCCGAACGCGGAGAACCTTCTGGAACTGATCGGCGCGAGGGTCAAGGCCGCCCCCGATGGTGCGGAGTTGTACCTCGACGTCACGGAGGAGCTGGTCAACCCGCTGAACAACTTGCACGGGGGCATCGGGCTGTGTGCCTCGGACATCGCCGCGCACGCCGCGCTGGAGACCGTCGGCAAGCCGTCCGACACAGCATCCGTCCACATCGCCTACGTGCGCCCCGTGCCCCTGGGAACCAGGGCACGGTTCGACGCGTCGATGGTGCACTCCGGGCGCAGTTTCGCCGTAGTGCGAGTGACGGCCGTGAACGAAGCCGGCAAGCCATGCACGATCGCCACCGTCACGACGGCCACACCGAAGTGACCACCGCAGCCTTCCTCCTGCCGAGCCGGTGCTGATTGTTGTCAGCGTCTGGCACGGGGGCTACGCTGCGAATAATTCGATGTACGTATCGAAAATGGGAGAAGACCATGAGTAATCCGCCGGCCCTGCCGACGCAGCGCACCTGCCCGTTCGCCCCCATCGATGAGCAGGTGCGGTTGCAGGGAGAGGCGCCGATCGCACAGGTCACCCTGCCCACCGGAGACCAGGTCTGGGCTCTGACGCGGCACGAGACGATCCGCAAGGCGCTGGGTGATGCACGGTTCAGCTCTGATCGCCTCGATCCCCGGTTCCCCGGACGGACGATCACCACCAAGCAGATGACCGGTGGTGCCAAGATGCTGGTCGCGATGGACCCGCCCGAGCACACCGCCGCCCGGCGGCTTCTGGCCGGTGAGTTCACCGTCAAGCGGATGTCAGCCCTGGAGCCGCAGATCCAGCTGTTCGTGGACGAGCACATCGACGCGATGCTCGCCGGTCCCCGCCCGGTCGATCTGGTCCAGGCCCTCGCGCTGCCGGTGCCGTCGCTGGTCATCTGCGAGATGCTCGGCGTTCCTTACAGTGACCACGACCTCTTCCAGAAGTTCTCCAACAAGATTCTCGCTCCGGCGATCCCGGTCGAAGAGCGGCAGCAGGCCGGCGCCGGCCTGCGCGGCTATCTGGACGACCTGGTCGCCCGCAAGGAAGCCGAACCCGCGGACGACCTGCTCGGGCGGCAGATCGCCAAGCAGCGTGAGCTGGGCACCTACGATCACGCCGCCATGGTCAGCATGGCCCTGATGCTGCTGGTCGCGGGCCATGAGACCACCGCGAACACGATCGGCCTCGCCACCGTCATGCTGCTCGAGCACCCGGAGCAGCTGGCTGCGGTCAAGAAGGACCCGAGCAAGATCCCGGGAGCGGTCGAGGAGGTGCTCCGTTACTTCGCGGTCGCGGAGGCCGGAAACGTCCGGCTGGCCAAGGAGGACGTCGAGATCGACGGCGTGTGCGTGCGAGCCGGCGAAGCCGTGGTCGCCCTGTCCAATACGGGCAATCACGATCCGGCGGCGTTCGAGAACCCCGAGAAGTTCGACCCGGAGCGCGAGGCGCGGCACCACCTCACGTTCGGCTACGGCCCGCACCAGTGCCTCGGCCAGACCCTTGCACGTATCGAACTGCGTGTCGTACTCACCAGCCTGTTCGCGCGCATCCCGGACCTCAGGCTCGCCGTGCCGTTGGACGAGCTGCCGTTCCGGTACGAAGGCCAGGTCTACGGACTCCGCGAGCTGCCGGTCACGTGGTAGGCAACGCCCGAGCGAGAGCCGTCGAGGGGGCCGAGACGAGGACTGCCGTGCGCGCGGAGACACACGCTCCGCTGTCGTGACCCCGCCCGCGAAACGATTCGGAAAGAATCCTCATGCGTGTAGAAGTTGACATTCCCAAGTGCGTGGCCTCGGGCCAGTGCACGCTACTCGCCCCCGATGTCTTCGATCAGCAGGACGAGGACGGCATGGTCATCCTCCTTGAGGAGAACCCCCCGGCTGAACAGCACGAAGCGGTGCGGGAATCAGCGACCGTGTGTCCCGCGGCCGCGATTCGGTTGTTGGAGTAGGGCTTACCGCGTGCATGACCCTGCACCTGGTAACCGGTCGGGTGCTCGGGCTACGCCGAGCCGCGCGGAAGGAGACGCGGCGGCCGTAGCCTGCGTCGACCACGAGCACCGGCACGTGACCCCGCCAGCAGCCCGGAGCAAGACGGGCTTCGGTGACACACCTGGCCCTGTCCCCGCCGCTTTCCTCCGCGGTGGGGACAGGGCCAGGTGTGTCACCCGGTCCGGGCTCTCACAGGCCCTTCCGGTACGTCACACGTTCCTGCGGTACTGCCCGCCCACCTCGAAGAACGCCTCGGACACCTGCTGGAGCGAGCAGACCCGGGCGGCGCTCATGAGGACTTCGAAGACGTTGTCGCCGTTGACGGCGGCCTCCTTGAGACGGGCTATCGCCTGCTCGGACGGATCGCCGTGCGCGGTGCGGAAGCTCCGGACGCGGAACAACTGCGACTCCTTCTCCGTCTCGGTGGCACGGGCCAGTTCGAGACTCTGGGGCTCGACGTCACCACCGGTCCTGCGGAAGGTGTTCACGCCGATGATCGGGAGAGTGCCGTCGTGCTTGCGCTGCTCGTACAACATCGACTCGTCCTGGATGAGGCCACGCTGGTAGCCGGTCTCCATCGCGCCCAGCACACCGCCACGCTCGTTGATCCGGTCGAACTCGGCCAGCACGGCCTCCTCGACCAGGTCTGTGAGGTGGTCGATGACGTACGAACCCTGGAGCGGGTTCTCGTTCATCGCCAGGCCCCACTCACGGTTGATGATGAGCTGGATGGCGAGGGCCCGTCGTACCGACTCCTCGGACGGTGTGGTGACGGCCTCGTCGTAGGCGTTGGTGTGCAGGGAGTTGGCGTTGTCGTAGATGGCGATGAGGGCCTGCAGAGTTGTGCGGATGTCATTGAAGTCCATCTCCTGGGCGTGCAGGGACCGGCCGGAGGTCTGGACGTGGTACTTCAGCTTCTGTGAGCGCTCGCCCGCGCCGTACTTCTCCTTCATCGCGATGGCCCAGATCCTGCGGGCGACCCGGCCCAGCACCGAGTACTCCGGGTCCATGCCGTTGGAGAAGAAGAACGACAGGTTGGGTGCGAAGTCGTCGATGTTCATCCCGCGTGCCAGGTAGGCCTCGACGTAGGTGAATCCGTTGGCGAGGGTGAAGGCGAGCTGGCTGATCGGGTTCGCACCGGCCTCGGCGATGTGGTACCCCGAGATGGACACCGAGTAGAAGTTGCGCACCTTGTTGGCGATGAACCACTCCTGGATGTCGGCCATCATCCGCAGGGAGAACTCGGTGGAGAACAGGCATGTGTTCTGGCCCTGGTCCTCCTTCAGGATGTCCGCCTGTACGGTGCCGCGCACGTTCACCAGCGCCTGGGCGCGCAGCTCGACAGCCTCCGCGGGCGAGGGATCGTGGCCCTCGGCCTCGCGGAACCTGTCGGTCTGTTGGTCGATGACGGTGTTGAGGAAGAACGCCAGCACCGTGGGTGCCGGGCCGTTGATGGTCATGGACACCGAGGTGGTCGGCGCGACCAGGTCGAAACCGTCGTAGAGCGCCTTCATGTCGTCGAGTGTGGCGACCGAGACACCGGAGGTGCCCACCTTGCCGTAGACGTCAGGGCGTTCGTCGGGGTCCCGGCCGTAGAGCGTGACCGAGTCGAACGCGGTGGAGAGCCGGGTGGCCGGCTGCCCCTCCGACAGCAACTTGAAGCGCCGGTTGGTACGGAAAGGATCGCCCTCACCGGCGAACATCCGCGCAGGGTCCTCGCCGTCCCGCTTGAACGGGAACACTCCCGCCGTGAACGGGAAGTAGCCGGGCAGGTTTTCGCGGCGCCAGAAACGCACCAGCTCCCCGTGGTCGGTGAAGGTGGGGAGTGCCACGCGGGGCACCTTGTTGCCCGACAGCGACTCGCGGGTCAGTTTGGTGCGCAGCTCACGGTCGCGCACCTTCACCACCTGTTCGTCACCGGAGTAGGACTCCACGACGGCGGGCCAGTTCTCGATCTGCTCCGTGACGAGGTGCGGAAGCCGCTTGCGCGCATCCTTCAGCAGTGCCTCGACGCTCCCTGAGTCGGTGCCGGCCTCGGTGAGTTCGCGCTCGACGAGGACCAGGCGCTGGACCCGGCGGGCCGCATCGGCGAGCCGCTCTGTCCCGAGGTGGTACTTGCGGACCGTTTCGGTGATCTCGGCGAGGTAGCGCACCCGCTCCGCGGGTACTACCTGCCGGATACCGGAGGAGTGGCGTACGTCGACGTGGTGCAACACACCCTCTGACAGTCGCAGTCCCTTCTCGGCCAGGGTGGCCGCCAGGTGTTGGTAGAGCGCGGTGACACCGTCGTCGTTGAAGGTCGCCGCCGAGGTGCCGAACACCGGCATGTCCTCGGGGCTGCTCTGGAACGCCTCGCGGTTGCGGACCATCTGGCGGCCCACGTCGCGCAGCGCGTCCTTGGCGCCCCGTCGCTCGAACTTGTTGATCGCCACGGTGTCCGCGAAATCGAGCATGTCGATCTTCTCCAGCTGCGAGGCAGCCCCGAACTCCGGCGTCATCACGTACAACGAGGTGTCGACAAAGGGAACGATGGCCGCGTCGCCCTGGCCTATGCCCGGAGTTTCCACGATGATCAGGTCGAATCCGGCGGCCTTGACCACATCGATCACGTCGGGCAGGTGCTCGGGCAGTTCGTGACTGCCCCGGGTGGCCAGGCTGCGGAAGAACACCCGGTCCCCGTCGAGGGAGTTCATCCGGATCCGGTCGCCCAGCAGCGCGCCACCGCCCCGGCGGCGGGTGGGGTCGACCGCGATGACGGCGATGCGTACCTTGTCCTGCTGGTCGATACGGAACCGGCGCACCAACTCGTCGGTGAGCGAGGACTTGCCGGAGCCGCCGGTGCCGGTGATTCCCAGAACCGGCGTGCTGCGGGTCGCCGCGGCGCCGCGCAGCTCGTCCAGCAGGTCCGCGGGGAGCTTGCCGAGTTCGGCGCCGGTGATGGCACGCGCGAGCGCGAACCGCTCCCCGGCACGTACGGCGGAGGCGTCGGCCGGCTTGCTGTCCCAGAGGTCGAAGTCGCAGTCGTTCACGACCGAGTTGACCATTCCGGCCAGGCCCAGACGCTGGCCGTCCTCGGGGGAGAAGATCGTCACGCCGCTTCTGCGAAGCCGGTCGATCTCCTCGGGCACGATCACGCCCCCGCCACCACCGACCACGTGGATGTGATCGGCTCCGCGTTCGCGCAGCGACTGGACCAGGTACTCGAAGTACTCGACGTGCCCGCCCTGGTAGGACGAGACCGCCACGCCGTGCACGTCTTCCTCGAGCGCGGCGTCTACGACCTCCCGCACCGAGCGGTTGTGCCCGAGATGGATCACCTCGGCACCCTGGGACTGGAAGATGCGCCGCATGATGTTGATCGACGCATCATGTCCGTCGAACAGGGCGGAAGCGGTTACCAGACGGACAGGATGCACGGGACGGTGCAGCTCACTCATGAAGGGCCTTCTCGGTTCGCGACGGGACAACGCCGGTTGACGAGGTACTAGGGCGTCCTAGTACCTGATGTCGGGGCGCCCTGGTGACATGCAGACAGGTCAAGTGGTGCGAGGAGTGGTGCAAGGGGGAGCGGCGGAGCCTGCGGGTGCTCACTTCGCGATCATGGGTTCCGCCAGAGATGCCGGGCCGCCATGAGCCAGCCGGGGACCGGGACTTGGAGGGCCTCGGAGAAGCGGCGCCGCGATCGCGCTCGGCCATCCGGCCGGCGCGACCATCTGGGCAGGTGGCCGACGACTCTCGGTGCGCCGGGACCTCGAACATCGGCATCGTCACGACGTGCATCGGCGCGCAAGCGTCTGCCCGCGCTGCTTCCGAAGGATTTACTGGGACGGGGCCCGGCGCCCCGGCATCTGCCACGACCGCCGAGGAGTCACTGAGCGGTGAAACCACCGTCGACGACGAACTCGGAACCGGTCGAGTAGCTCGAGTCGTCCGAAGCGAGGTACATCACCAGGTGGCTGACCTCTTCGGGCTCGCCGAGCCGGCCCACTGGTGTGACCTGCCCGAGCGCGGCCATACCGGCTTCACCCCGGTGCGCCTCCAGCATGGGGGTCCGAATCACCCCCGGGTGCAACGAGTTGACGCGGATGCCGTATTGGGCGAGGTCCAGCGCCGCGGCCTTGGTCATGCCGCGCACGGCCCATTTGGTCGAGGCGTACGCGATCGATCCGGGCGAGGCGATCAGGCCGCCCATGGACGAGACGTTGATGATGGAGCCGCCGCCGGCCCGGCGCATGGACGGGACCACCGCCTGCATGCCGAGGAAGACGCCGACCTGGTTGATGTCGACCACCTTGCGAAAGCTGGCCTCCGGCAGGTCTTCGAGAGGGCTCGGTGCGGCGATGCCTGCGTTGTTCAGCAGGACGTCGACGGGGCCGAAGGCCTGCTCGGTCTCGGTGACGACTTCCTTCCAGCGTGCGCCGTCGGTGACGTCGAGAGTGCTGAAGCGGGCACGCCCGCCCAGCTCGGTGGCGAGCTTGAGGCCCTCCTCCTCCAGCACGTCGGTGATCATCACCGAGGCGCCCTCGGCGATGAAGCGGCGGGTGTGGGTCGTGCCCAGCCCGCCGACACCGCCGGTGATGAGTACGACCTTCCCGGTGAGCCGGTCCTGCATGGTGCGTCACTCCTTCGAGTGGTGCTGTCGGGCCGCGGTCGGTCGCTTTCCGGGACATCGGACGGGGCGGCCGTGGACCCCGCACGTGACTGGCCGGCAAGGCCCGGGGGCGGAGCCGGCAGAGGGTCAGGACCCGTCCGGTTCGACTTCCGAAAGGCCCTTGGTGGCACCCATGTCGAAGTACTCGCGCCAGCTGACGATCAGTCCGTTCTTGACAGTGAAGGCGCCCATGATGGGGATTTCGATCCAACTGCCGTTGCGCAGGAAGCTGTCGAGACGTTCGGTCAGGACATTCCCCTTCCCGTCGCCGGCGATGTTGAGGACCTGCACCTTCATCGCGCCTTCGGTGTTTTCGTAGGCGAGCATGCGCTGCTTCCATTCCTCCCGCGAGTGGGTGGGAGCGACCGGCATGTTGTGCACGAACACGTCTTCGCTCAGGAAGGCGACTGTGGTTTCGACGTCATGTTCGGCCATCTTCTGCAGGAAGGTGGTCACGATCTCTGTCTCGTTCATAAAAGTGCCCCTTGATATGGACTCTGCGGATTTCCGCTTCGACTCGGCCACGCGCGGCGGGCCGCCCGTGTCAGTCGATCAGGAAGATGGACTTCAGCTGCTGGTAGCCGGCCAGAGCCTCGGGACCGAACTCGCGGCCCATCCCGCTCGCCTTGACCCCGCCGAAGGGCGCGTTGATGTCGATGGCGTAGCCGTTGACGCCGACCGTGCCCGCCACGACCTGGCGCGCGACACCGGTGGCCCGCTGCCGGTCGGCCGACCACACCGTGCCGCCGAGGCCGTACTCGGAGTCGTTCGCGATCCGCACAGCGTCCTGGTCGTCGTCGTAGCGGGTCACGGCGAGCACCGGGCCGAAGATCTCCTCCCGGGCGATGACCGAGGTGTTGTCGACGTCGGCGAAGACGGTCGGCTCCACGAACCAGCCGCGATCCAGGCCGGCCGGCCTGCCACCGCCTGCCACCAGCCGCGCGCCGTCCTGGCGGCCCTTGGCGATGTAGCCCTCGATACGGTCGCGTTGGGCCCTGGAGAAGACCGGCCCGATCTGGGTGCCCCGTTCGAGCGGGTCACCGACCTTCAGCTCGGACGCCCATGAGGCCATGGCCTCGACGACCTCGTCGTAGCGGCTGCTCGGCGCCAGGATGCGCGTGCAGGCGACGCAGGTCTGGCTGTTGTTGGCCAGCGAGACGCCGGTCAGGCCCTTGAGGACGGTGTCCAGGTCGGCGTCGTCCAGGATGATCGCCGCTGACTTGCCGCCGAGCTCCAGACTGACCGGTCGCAGCAGACTGCCGCAGACCTCGGCGATCTGCCGGCCCGCGGCGGTCGACCCGGTGAAGGCGACCTTGTCCACGCCCGGGTGCGACACCAGGTAAGCGCCCAGTTCACGGCCACCCGGCGTGTAGTTGATGACTCCTGGCGGGAGTTGGGCCTCTTCCACGGCCTCGGCGAAGATATGGGAGTCGAGCACCGCCCCGGGGGACGGTTTGACCACGATCGTGCAGCCGGCCGCCAGCGCCGGCCCGATCTTCGAAACCGCCAGTACGGTCGGGTAGTTCCAGGGCACGACGGCCGCCACGACCCCCACAGCCTCGCGGCGGACCAGAGTGTCGAAGCCCATGGGCGAAGGACGCCGCTCTTCGGGCTCGAGGGTCTCGGCGAGCTGTGCGTAGTAGCGAAGTACGGAGACCGAGAAGCGGCCCTCGAACTGCTTGCTCATGGGGTAGGGCATCCCGACTTGCTGGCTCACCACTCGGGTGAACTCGCTGAGCCGCTTCTCGAGGGAGTCGGCAAGGCGGTTGAGCGCCGCCGCCCGCTCCTTGGGATCGGACGTCGCCCATCCTGCGTCCAGGGCGCCGCGCGCCGCGGCCACGGCCGTGTCCGCGTCCCGCTCCACGGCCTCGGGAACGCTGCCCAGGTATTCCTCGGTCGCCGCGTTGACGGCGTTCAGGCGCTGTGACGACGAGGGCTTCACCCATTTGCCGCCGATGTAAAGAAGTTCGTGATCCAACGACACTGGTTGACTCCTTCATGGTTCGGACACCTCACCGGTGCCGGCCCATCCGTGACGAGGGACGCCATGGGCAGGGCCCGAGGATGCTGATCAGGCGGGCGTCTTGGACGAGGCCTTCGTGGACGCCGCCTCTCCGGGCCGTGAGGTGAGAACGAAACCGTCGTACCCGCGCTCGGCGATCTCGTCACAGATCTGGCTGTAGTGGTTCAGCCCCCGGACGTACGGCATGAAGACCCGCGGTTTGCCGGGGACGTTCGCGCCGAGGTACCAGGAGTTGCCTTCCGGGTAGAGAGTCCTCGCCGCGGCCTCGTTGACCTGGCGAACCCAGTCGGCCTCGGCCTCCGCGGAGGCATCGATCATGGCGGTCCCGTGATCGCGGAGGAACATCAGGCATCGCGTGATCCAGTCCACGTGCTGCTCGATCGAGACCACCACGTTGGACAGGACCGACGGGCTCCCCGGACCGGTGACGATGAACATGTTCGGGAATCCGCTCGTCGACACACCCAGGAAGTTGTGCGGCCCGACCGACCACTTGTCACGGAGCAGGAGGCCGTCCCGGCCCTGGATGTCCACCGACGTCAGTGCGCCGGTCATCGCGTCGAAGCCGGTGGCGAACACGATCGCGTCCAGGGGGTACTCCGCGCCGCTCTCGGTGCGCAGCCCGGTCGCGGTGAATCCGTCGATGGGGTCCGCGCGCACGTCGACCAGGTCGACGTGGGGCTCGTTGTAGACCGCCGGGTAATTGGTGCCCACGCACGCGCGCTTGGCCCCGAACGGGAAACCGTGGGGGGTCAGGGCCCGGGCAGTCTCCGGGTCTTCCACGATCGTCCTGATCTTCTCGCGCAGGAACTCCGCGACCGTCTCGTTGGCCTCACGGTCGTACAACAGGTCGCGGTAGCTCACCAAGAGGGCCGTCGCGGCGCCGTCGTCCCAGTAACGCTCGTAAGTGGCTCGCCGCTCGGCGTCATCGACTTCGAGGGCCTTGTACTTGGGGGCGGGAAGGTCGATCCCGAAGCTCGAATTGTGTGCCGCGTTCCGCCGCCACTCCGCGCGCTCGTGTGCCTGCCGCTTTTCCTCTTCGGTCAGCGGGCGGTTGTTCGCCGGGAGCGCGAACGCGGGAGTGCGCTGGAACACCGTGACATGGTCCGCCTGCGCGGCCAGTTCCGGAATGACCTGGACGCCGGAGGAGCCGGTGCCGATCACGCCGACACGGCGCCCGGTGACGTCGACGCCCTCCTTCGGCCACTGCGCGGTGCGCAGAAGTTCGCCCTGGAATTCGCTCAGGCCGGGGATGTCGGGAAGCCGGGAGGAGGAGAGGTTACCCGTGGCCATGATCAGGAACTGGGCGTCGTAACGGCCGCCCCGGTCGGTCTCGATCGCCCAGCGGCCCGAAGACTCGTCGAATGTGGCCGTGGTGACGCGGAGACCGAGATCGATGTCACGGCGCAGGTCGAACCTGTCCGCTACGTGTTCGAGGTACCGGAGGATCTCCGGCTGCGCGGCGTACTTCTCGCTCCACTCCCACTCCGCTTCGAGCTCGGGGGAGAACGAGTAGGAATAGTCGACGCTGCGGACGTCACACCGGGCACCGGGGTAGCGGTTCCAGTACCAGGTCCCCCCCACCCCGTCACCCGCTTCGATGATACGGGCGTCGAATCCTCGTTCGCGAAGGCTGTGGAGTTGGTAGAGGCCGGCGAACCCCGCACCGACGACCACTGCGTCGAGTTTTTTCGGGGCCGACTGCTGGTCCTGGTGGGACATCGGGGTTGTCTCCTGTCTGAGGCGATGCCGTGAGCAGATCCGGTGCACGGTTCGGCGACACGGCCTGTGACCCCAGGGCTCCGTACCGTCTGGTGTGTCATGGAGCTGATGGGCTGCTTGGCCCGAGCGCCTTGACTTCCCTGCGGTGTTCCTCCGGAGGTACGGGTGACGTCTCGGATGGAGTGGTCGCCCGATGATGCGTGGAGGGTACGGCCCCGGTATGTCTTCTGCGGTGGGTGCTGTGGGCGAATGGATGGCCGACCCGGCCCGATGGCGTCGTCTGCGAAGGAGTGCCGAATGACCTGGGTGATCGGAAATGAGCCGACTCGGGCGCGGGCCTGCAGGGCGCCTGTTCAGCGGTCCTGTCGCAGCGACTTGACGCATCGCGTGACTCCTGCGGCAGCCGTCGGACGAGCCTTCAGCTGCCCCGGCTGTCGGGACAATATTCCCGCTTTCCGGACGGTGTCAACGACGCCAGGCTCCGGCGGGCGTCAGTTGGCCGCGGATCGGAGCGGGTCATCACGTCGGCGGCCGGCGCATCCGCCGCGAGTATTCAGCCCTCGCCTGATGCGCTCTGACCTGGGGTTCTGTGGAGCACCTCGTCGATCATGCGGAACCGGCCGACGAGGGCTTCCGTCCAGCCTTACTGGGGGAGTGGTCGACGGCGGCGTCGGAAATTTCGCTCAGGTGGTCGCTGTCTGCGATGTGGCGTGCGAGTGCTGCTGAACTGCCGGTGCCACAGGTGCCGTAGGGGAACCCAGGCGTGAGGCGAACGGAAGGCGGCCGGGTATCGCGCCACACGGCGCGACCGTGCCGGGAAACCGGTCACGGTGCTCCCTGGAACGCCCCTCATCCACGACACGGCGACCACTGTCTGCGCACGTCAGCGCAGTGATCGTGAGGGTCGGTCGTACGCCGGGAATGCCGGAGTGAATTCACTCTTGCCTGTAGGACGCCAGTGGATTACTGTCATTTTCGATGTTGACATCGAATGTGATGACGCTGAGGTGTGGCACTCCGCACCGGCACCTCCTCAACTCCGCACGGAGCCCTTCTTCGACTGTCGCCGGTGTACCGGGCTCCGTCGCACCCTCTTACGGCGCGGGCGTCACGGCCGTGATGTGAGCGAGCGGTCGTCGGCCGGATTGGCCCGGTCCGCGCCCCGCCCCGCCACTCACCCCGATTAAGGAAGAGGAATGATGAACAAGACTTTGGACGGCCGGGTGGCCGTTATTACCGGAGCAGGGCGCGGGATCGGCCGTGGTCACGCCCTTGAGTTCGCTCGCCGTGGCGCGAAGGTCGTGGTGAACGATCTCGGTGGCTCGCGTGACGGCACGGGCAGCGACGGCGGCCCGGCGGCCGCCGTGGTCGAGGAGATCATCGCGGCGGGCGGCGAGGCCATCGCGAACACGGACGACGTCGCGGATGAGCAAGGGGCGAAGAATCTCATCGACTCCGCGATCGAGCACTTCGGTCGCCTGGACGTGCTGGTCAACAACGCCGGCATCCTGCGCGATCGCACGGTGGCCAACATGTCGTACGCCGAGTGGGACGCGGTGATCCGCGTGCACATGCGGGGCACCTTCGGTCCCACCCACTTCGCCGTGGCGCACTGGCGGAACCTGGCCAAGGCGGGCGAGACCGTCGACGCCCGCGTCATCAACACCAGCTCCTCCTCCGGTCTTTACTGCAACCCCGGGCAGGCGAACTACGGTGCGGCCAAGGCGGGCATCGCCTCCTTCAGCGTGATCACCGCACGTGAGGTCGCGCGCTATGGCATCACGGTGAACGCCATCTACCCGAGCGCTCTCAGCCGGATGACCGAGGACCTTGCCGCGGCCGCGAACCTTGCGCCCGGGACCGCCGATGTCTTCGACCCCACCGACCCCGAGAACGTCGCCCCGGTGGTCGCATGGCTCGCCGGCCCGGACGCCAAGGACGTCACGGGCCGTGTGTTCGGCGTGTACGGCGGCCGAGTCACCGTTGCCGAGGGCTGGCACGCGGGTCCGTCGGCCGAGAGCGACAAGCGGTGGACGGTCGAAGAGCTCGATGACGTCCTGCCCGACCTGCTGGCGAAGTCCGCGGAGAACGCCGGCACCGACGGCAGCATCCCGGACAAGGGTGCGCGATGACCATAGACGTCGATGCGGTCGGGCGTACCGCCGGTCCGGCCCAGATCTCCTGGAACTCCACCGACGCGCTGCTCTACGCGCTCGGCGTGGGCGCGGGACAGGACGACCCGGCTGCCGAGCTGGAACTCACGACCGAGAACACCGAAGGCCGCGCGCAGCAGATCCTGCCGACCTACGCGATCGTGCTCAGCCAGAAGGCCGGACTGCGCGCAGGCTACGGCGACGTCGACACGTCGAAGATCGTCCATGCCCAGCAGTCGCTGACGCTGCACCAGCCACTGCCCGTGGAGGGCTCGGTCCTGCTGACCCAGACGATCACCGGGATCCACGACAAGGGATCCGGTGCCCTGGTCACCACGGACACGGAAGGCGTGGACGAGAAGAGCGGCGAGCTGCTGTTCACCGCGGGGGGCGGCGCGTTCATCCGCGGTGAAGGCGGCTTCGGCGGTGACCGGGGGCCGTCCTCGTCCTGGAACGCGCCCGACCGGAAACCGGACCACGTCGTCAAGACGGCCACCCGGCCGGACCAGACCCTGCTCTACCGTCTTTCCGGGGACCGTAACCCGCTGCACTCGGATCCCGCGTTCGCCGCCCGTGGCGGATTCGACCGTCCGATCCTGCACGGCCTGTGCACGTACGGCACCACGGCCCGAGTGCTCCTGCGTGCGCTGGGCGTTGCCCCGGACAGGCTGGCGTCGATCACCGGACGGTTCACCCGGCCGGTCATGCCGGGGGAGACGCTGACCGTCTCGATCTGGTCCGAGGACGACTCGCACTACTTCCGCACCACGGACTCCGAAGGCAATGTCCTGCTCGACCGAGGCATGGCCACCCTTCGTGAGGGGGACACCGTATGACGCCCGCCACCAGCACTCCTCGCCCCAAGCCGGTACCTCGGCCCACTGATTCGACGCGCCCCTACTGGGATGCGGCCGCGCGTGGGGAGTTGTGGATCCAGCGTTCGGTCACCACCGGCACGTACGTGTTCTACCCGAGGACGGTGTCGCCGTTCGGCGCCGGCGACGAGCTGGAGTGGGTCCGCGTGAGCGGTCTCGCCACCCTCGACTCGTACGTCATCAACCACCGTCCGGCCCCAGGCTTCGAAGCCCCGCATGTGATCGCCATCGTCAAGCTGGAGGAGGGTCCGCGGATGCTCAGCACCGTCGTCGGCGTCGACCCTGTACCCGAACAGCTGGTGCTGGACATGCCGTTGCGGGTGGACTTCGAACCCCGTGGCGACATGTCGCTGCCGGTGTTCCGTCCGGCGGAAGAGGGAGAGGCGCTGTGAAGCCCGGGGAAATCGCGATCAGGGGTGCCGCCGAGAGCCGGATCGGCAAGGTTCCCGGAGTGTCGGAGCTCGAACTCCGGGCGGAGGCGGCCCTTCTGGCGCTCGCCGACGCGGGACTCGACGTGTCCGACGTGGACGGCATCACCAGTGCCACGCAGTCGCCCCTCGACGTCGCGCACTACATGGGCATCAACCCGTCGTGGTATGACGGCACCACCGTGGGCGGCTGCTCCTTCCTCGTCCACGTGCGTCACGCGGCCGCCGCGATCGCGGCAGGCCACTGCGAGACGGTGCTGGTGCTGCACGGTGAGTCCGGTCGTTCCCAGGTGGGGCGCCCGCCGCGGGTCCAGCCGCCTGACTCGCTGTTCATGCAGTTCGAGGTGCCGTACGGGCTGTACGCGCCGCCCAACTCGTTCACCCTGCCGGTGCTGCGTTTCCTCAAGGACACCGGCAACACGCAGGAGCATCTCGCCGAGGTCGTGGTGGCGCAGAGCAAGTGGGGCGAGGGCAACCCGCGGGCGAGCCGGCCGGACCTGGTCACTGTCGACGACGTGATGGCCTCGGACATGATCGCCTACCCGTTCCACAAGCTGCAGTGCTGCCCGCTCACCGACGGTGGCGGCGCCCTGGTGGTCACCTCCGCGGAACGGGCGGTGGACGGTCCGAACGCTCCCGTGTACCTGCTCGGGTCCGGTGAGTCGATGGACACGTCGCTGATCTCGGTCATGGACGACCTGACGTCGTCCAAGGGCTTCCGCCAGTCCGGGGCCGCCGCGTTCGCGGAGGCCGGGATCACGACCGACGACGTCGACCACCTCATGGCGTACGACGCGTTCGCGCACCTCCCGCTCTACATGCTCGCCGACCTCGGCTTCGTCGACCGGGCCGACGTCGGCGCGTTCATCGCCGAGGGGAACACCTCGCCCGGCGGCCGGCTGCCCATGAACACCAACGGTGGCGGACTGCGGTACACCCACACCGGCATGTACGGCATGTTCGCCATCCAGGAAGCCGTACGCCAGCTCCGAGGCGAGGCGTTCCGCCAGGCCGGCACTCCCGAGATCAGCCTGGTTCAAGGCGTCGGCGGGATGTTCACGGCCGCGGCCACGCTCATCCTCTCCAACAGGAGGCCCTGACATGGAATCTGTCGAACAGTACGGCGAGCGGGCCAGGGCCTGGCTGGCCGAGCACGCTCCGACCACGAACATCCGTGACGACATCCCCGCCAGCCGGGCCTTCCAAGCGGCGGTCTACGACGCGGGTTTCGCGGGCATCACCTGGCCCTCGAAGTGGGGCGGCCAGGGATTGACCGTCGAGCACCAGCGCGCCTACAACGCCGAGGCCAGCGCCTACCAACTGCCCGACGAACCGTTCGGCATCGGCTGGGGCATGGCGGGACCGGTCCTGATGGAACTGGGCACCGAGGAGCAGTGCCGGCAGTACATCCGGCCGCTGCTCCGTGGTGAGGAGATCTGGTGCCAGCTGTACTCCGAGCCGGAAGCCGGGTCGGACGTCGCCAGCCTGCAGAGCCGGGCCGTCCGGGAGGGTGACGGCTGGGTCGTGAACGGTCAGAAGGTGTGGACCTCCCGGGCCCACTTCGCCGACCGCGGCATCCTCGTGGCTCGCACCGACGCCGACCTGCCCAAGCACCGCGGCCTCACGATGTTCGTGGTGGACATGCACGCTCCCGGTGTCGAGGTCCGGCCGCTGCGCGACATGACCGGTGCCTCCCACTTCAACGAGGTGTACGTCACCGACGTCCGGCTGCCCGCGGACGCGGTGGTGGGCACGGTCAACGACGGCTGGTCGTCCGCCATCAACATGCTCAAGCACGAGCGGGTTTCGATCGGCACGCGACCCCGCCCCCGGGTGAACCCGCTGTCGGCCAAGAGCGTCGCGGAACTCGCCGCACGTTCCGGCCGTTCCCAGGACCCGGTGGTGCGCGGCGAGCTCGCCCGGCTCTACGTCGCCGAGCGTGCCTTCGAGACGTTGCAGGCCAGGCTGGGTGAAGAGGGCGCACGCGGCAAGGACGTGGGCGCACGCGGATCCGTGGCCAAGCTGGCGGGGACCCTGCTCAGCCGATCCGCCGCCGACCTCGCCTCCCGTCTCGCCGTCGGGACCGCTGTCGGCTGGGATCCGGCCGACGAGCAGGCGCAGAGCCTCTCGGCGGCGCTGAACACGGTCCCTTCGGCCGGAATCGCCGGCGGCACCAACGAGATCCAGCGCAACATCATCAGCGAACGAGTCCTCGGACTGCCCAAGGAACCGCGTGCGGACACGAACGTGCCGTTCCGCGAGCTGAAGACCGGCACCTCACGCGCCTGACCACTCGCACCATCCGAGGAGAATGACATGGGGCTGACCCTGACCGATGAGCAGTCGGATCTGCGGGCGTCCATCAGGAAGCTGCTGGTCGACTATTCCCCGGCCGAGCGTGTCCGGGCCTTCGTCGACGGCACCAGCGACGTCGGTGGCCGGGACGAGCTGTGGGCCTGGCTGTCCAAGCGCGTCGATCTGACGGGTATCGGACTGCCCGAGAAGTACGGCGGCACCGGCTCCGGACTTACCGAACTCGCGGTCGTGCTCATGGAGATGGGGCGTGCCCTCGCTCCCTCCCCGTATCTGGCCTCGACGGCTCTGGCCGGCGGCGCGCTGGTCGTCATCGATGACGGGACCGCCTGTGCCGAGCTGCTGCCGGGCATCGCGTCGGGTGAGATTCTCGCCGCGTTCGCTCCGGCGGGCACGGGCTCGGCGGCTCCGGTCGCCGGGGCCGCCGGTATCTCCGGTACCGCACCCCTCGTCATCGACGGTGTGCTCGCCGACCACATCGTCGTCGAGGCGGTCGGAGCCGACGGCCGGCCCGAATACCACGTCGTCGACGGGACCGCGCCCGGACTCGTACGTACCGAGTTGACCAGCGCGGATCCGACTCGCGCCGTCGCCCGGCTGGTGTTCACGGAGGTGCCGTCCCGTCGACTGGTCGCGAGTGATCCGTCGACAGTGCACAGCCGGGTCGGCGACCATGCCGCCTTCGTCCTGGCTGCGGAGGAACTCGGCGGGTTGCTGCGGTGCATCGAGATGACGATCGAGTACGCAAAGCTGCGCGTGCAGTTCGGTCGCCAGATCGGTTCCTTCCAGGCCATCAAGCACCAGCTCGCCGACCTGTACGTGACCGGTGAACTGGCGACCTCGCTGGTTCTGGACGCGTGCCGGGCCGCCGACTCCGAACCGGACGCGTTCCCGGTCGCCGCCCGCGCGGCACTCGCCTATTGCGGCAGTGCCTACGTACAAGTGGCGCGGGACACGATCCAGTTGCACGGCGGCATCGGTTACACGTGGGAACACGACGCGCACCTGTACTTCAAGCGCGCGCACGCCTCCCGCGTCCTGCTCGGCGACCCCGAGCACCACGAGGCCGTCCTGGCGGACCTGCTGGGCATCTGAGCCCGGATGCGATCGCACGGCGCGGGCCGACCGGACCGGTGTTCGGCCCCCGCGTGCCGTGCGTCTCCGCTGCCCGCCACGTTCACCGGCGGGCCGGCCCGGCCGAGCGACCCGGCCACCAGAATCGTTCGATGACGCAGCTGAGCGGTGAAAGAGAGAGCAGCCATGAACCTTGGAGTCGGTCTCAGCATCGCGTCGAACGCCACGAGTTGCATCGACGAGGTCGTCGCCTACGAGGCTGCCGGGGCCGACACGGTGTGGGTCGGTGAGGGCTACGGCTTCGACGCCGTCTCGACCATGGGAGCCCTGGCCCACGCCACGGAACGGGTACACATCGGGTCGGGCATTCTCGGCCTGTACAACCGCACCCCGACCACGACCGCGATGTCGATGGCAGGTGTGGACGCGCTGTCCGGTGGACGTGCCATCCTCGGTCTCGGAGCCTCAGGTCCCCAGGTCGTCGAGGGATGGCACGGGGTGCCCTACACGGCGCCCATCGCCCGCACCCGGGAAGTCGTCGACATCTGCCGGGCCGTCTGGCGCCGCGAGCGCGTCGAGTACGCGGGGCGCCACTATCAGCTTCCGCTGCCCGCCGAGCGGGGAACGGGGCTGGGGAAAGCGCTGAAGCTGATCCACCCGCCGGTGCGTGACCGGATTCCGGTCTTCCTCGCCGCGCTCGGCGAGAAGAACGTCGCCCTGACAGCCGAGATCGCCGAGGGCTGGCTGCCGATCTTCTACTGGCCGGAACGAGCCACCGACGTGTTCGGGGCCGCGCTGGCCCGGGGCCTGGAGCGCCGCGATCCCGCGCTCGGCCCCCTGCGGACGGTAGCCACCGGGCCTCTGGCCATCGGAGAGGGCACGGAGGAAGCGCTCGACCGGCAACGCCACAACGCCGCACGCTATTTCGGCGGTATGGGCGCGCGCGGTCACAACTACTACAACAACTTGTTGCGCGCCTATGGGTACCCGGACGAAGCTGCTCTCATCCAGGACTTCTATCTCGACGGCCGTCGCCAGGAGGCGGCCGAGGCGGTGCCGGATGAACTGCTGCGCGGCTCTTCCCTGATCGGGACCAGCGAACAGATACTGGCGCGGCTTGCCGCCTACCGGGCGGCCGGGGTCACCCACCTGACGGTCATTCCGCAGGGTGCCACCGCAGAAGCGAGGGTTGATCACATCGCCCGGCTTCGTGAACTGATCGATCAGCCGGCTCCTGAAGCCCGGCCCCTTCACGGCACGACGGGATCGGTTCGGTAAACGCGGCTGCTTCACCGGCGCACCCCGCTCGCTCGACCAGTAACCCACGACTTCCGTCCGGAGGACGCATGCCCAGCCAAGAGAGCTCCCCGACCCGACCGAGCGTCGACAAGGAGGCCCTGCGCCAGAAGTACGCGGAGGAACGCGCCAAGCGTCTGCGTTCCGACGGGACCGACCAGTACGTGCGCCTCGCGGATGACGTGGACCACGACCCGTGGGTGGAGATGACGCCGCGGGAGCCGGTCCACGACCACGTGACCTACACCTTCATCGGTGGCGGATGGGCCGGCGTGCTGGCGGGTGCGCGGCTCAAGGAACAGGGTGTCGATGATGTGCGCATCGTCGACCACGCCGGTGACTTCGGAGGCGTCTGGCATTGGAACCGGTACCCGGGTGTGATGTGTGACAGCCTCTCCCTGGTCTACTTGCCGTTGCTGGAGGAGACCGGTCACATGCCGTCGGAGCGGTACGTGCACGGACCGGAGATCCGTGAGCACTTCCAGCGGATCGGCCGCCACTACAGCCTCTACGACAACGCCCTCTTCCACACGAAGGTGAGCGAGGTCGCCTGGCAGGAGGAGAACTCCTGCTGGCTGGTGAGCACCAACCGCGGTGACCAATTCACCACGACGTTCCTCGGATTCGGAGCGGGCACCTTCAGCGTGCCGAAGCTGCCCGGCATCCCGGGCGTCGAGTCGTTCGCGGGCCGCTCGTTCCACACCAGCCGCTGGGACTACGGCTACACCGGCGGTTCCCCCGAGGGCGCGCCGATGGACAAGCTCAAGGACAAGCGGGTCGCGGTCATCGGTACCGGTGCCACCGGTATCCAGTGCGTGCCGGAACTGGGCCGTGACGCCGGAGAGCTGTTCGTGATCCAGCGCACCCCGACGTCGGTCGACCAGCGCAACAACGGCCCGATCGATCCGGAGTGGTTCGCGTCGATCTCGAACACTCCGAACTGGCAGCAGCGCTATCACGACAGCTTCCTCGCCAAGATGGACTCTCTGCAGGGCAGGCCGAGCGACGCCGAGGTCGAGGACCTGCTGAACGACGGCTTCATCCAGATCGCCGACCGCACCGCTGCGGTGATCAAGTCGGCGGTGGCCGAGGGAGGCGCCGCCGACCGTGTCCGCGCCGCTCTCGAAGAGAGCGACTTCGCGAAGATGGACGACATCCGGGCACGCGTCGACGCCGTGGTCGAGGACAGGGAGACCGCCGACAAGCTCAAGGCGTGGTACCGGCAGATGTGCAAGCGGCCCAGCTGGCACGACGAGTACCTGCCGACGTACAACCGGCCCAACGTGCACCTGGTCGACACCGACGGCAAGGGCGTCGAGCGGATCACCGAGCGGGGCGTGGTGGTGGGCGGCACCGAGTACGAGGTGGACTGCATCGTCTATGCCTCCGGCTTCGACTACTCCCTCGATCCCATGGACCTCCTGGACTTCGAGGTGACAGGCAGGGGCGGTCTGACGCTGATGAAGACGTGGGAGGAGGGCATGCGCACGATGCACGGCATACATGTGCACGGCTTTCCGAACATGTTCATCGTGCAGCTCGCCCAGGGCGGACGCTTCGGTCTCAACGTCCCCACCGGGTGGCTGGAGGCCGCACAGACGATCGCTTCCGTGGTCGGTCACGCGGTGGCCCAGGGACACCACGCTGTCGAGGTGACCGAGGAAGCCCAGGCCGCCTGGGTGGACATCTTCCTGGAGGCGGCTGCCCGGATCGACACGAGCGCGCGGCTGGAGTGCACGCCCGGCTACTACAACAACGAGGGTCAACGCCCCTCGCCGAAGGACCTGATGATGGAGGGGTACCCGGCGGGACCGCGGACCTACTTCGAGCTCCTCAGGGAATGGCGTACGACCGGCCGGTTCGAGGGCCTCTCTTTCTCCTGACCGGAGGGGCCGGCACGGCCCCGGGTGAAACACCGCGGGCAACGTCTCCTCGTCGAAGGTGCTGCTCAATCAGTGACAAGAAGGAAGTGGATCATGCCTCAGTCCGATGGCAGCGCCGTAGCCGCCGCTCGGCGGATGTCGTTCGGGTCGCAACTTGCCCGAAGCGCCCGTAAGTACCCCGAGCGGGTCGCCTACCAGCACGGTCCTCACAAAGTGACCTTCCAGGATCTGGACCGCCGCGTCTCGCGGTTGGCCAACGCCCTGGCGGCGCGCGGGGTGGGGCATGGCGACCGGGTCGCGATGCTGATGCACAACAAGATCGAGGTCGCCGAGAGCTACCTCGCCGTGGCGCGGCTCGGAGCTGTCGCCGTTCCGATCAACTTCCGGCTGGTGGCGGGCGAGGTCGCCTACATCCTCGCCGACAGTGGGGCCGGTGTGCTGATCGTCGACGCTGCTCTGGCCGGCACCGCCGCGGAGGCCGTCCGGGAGCTCGACGGTGTGCGCTGTGTGCTCGTCGCCGGAGACGGAGCGGCCACTGCGATGTCGAACGCGGAACCGTACGAGGAGACGGTGACAGCGGCCTCGCCGGAGGATCCTGGGATCGACGTGTCCGAGCACGACGCGGCGTTCCTCATGTACACCTCCGGCACCACCGGCCGGCCGAAGGGCGTCATCCTCACCCATTTCAGCCTGATGATGAACGCCTTCCTCCTGTTCGTTTCGCTCGGCGGACTCACGGAAGAGGCGGACGTCCAGCTGCTCGGGGGACCGATGTTCCACATCGCCGGGCTCGGGGCGACGCTGCGGGCGCTGGCCGACGGCGGGCGGGTCGTGATCGACGACTCCAAGAGCTTCGACCCGGTGGCGATCCTCGACCTGCTGGAGCGGGAGCGGATCACCACCTGTCATCTGGTGCCCAGCCAGTGGCAGCAAGTCTGCGCCGTACCGGACGTCAAGGAGCGCAAGCTCTCGCTGAAGCGGCTCGCCTGGGGTGCTTCCCCGGCAACGCCGTCGTTGCTGAACGCGCTGCTGGAGACGTTCCCGGACACGCCCGCGTTCACCGCCTTCGGGCAGACCGAGATGTGCGCGACCACCACTCTCCTGCACGGCAAGGACGCCGTACGGAAGCTCGGTTCCGTCGGCAGGCCGCTCCCTGGCATCGAGGTACGGATCGTCGACGACGAGATGCGCGACGTGCCGGTGGGTGAGGTCGGCGAGATCGTCTACCGCGGACCCACGACGATGCTGGGTTACTGGAACAAGCCGGCCGAGACCGAGGACGCCTTCTTTGGCGGTTGGTTCCACTCCGGGGATCTGTGCCGGATGGACGATGAGGGCTTCATCTATGTCGTCGACCGTAAGAAGGACATGATCGTCTCGGGCGGGGAGAACATCTACTGCGCCGAGGTCGAGGCCGCGATCGACGCGCACCCGGGCGTGGCCGTGGTCGCGGTGATCGGTGTCGATCACCCGAAGTGGGTGCAGACACCGCGCGCGGTGATCGTCCCGGCCGACCCGGCGAGCCCGCCGAGCGAGCAGGAGATCGTGGACTACTGCCGGGACCGGATCGCGTCCTACAAGAAGCCGACCTCGGTCGTCTTCACGGAGGCGATGCCGCGTAACGCGAGCGGCAAGATCCAGAAGTTCCGGCTGCGTGAGATGTACGGCGAGACGGACCTTCCGGAGGCGGCGGGCGCGCAGGACTGAGTCCCGAGCACCGGCCGGCGGCTTGCCGGATCACCGCCGGTTCGGCTTTTCCGGATACGTACCGTCGGCACACATGTAGTGGCACTTCGGCATGCTGGTGTCTGGCGTGACACCAGTTCTGACTATGAATTGGGGACCCGTTCCATGCCCAAGACTCTCGCTCTCATCGGCAGCGGCAGGATCGGCGGCACACTTGCCCGCCTGGCCCTCGATGCCGGTCTTGAGGTCGTACTGAGTAACTCCCGCGGTCCTGAGACCCTTTCCGAACTGGTTGCCGAGCTGGGGGCGGGAGCGCGTGCCGCCACACCGGAAGCGGCGGCACGCGAGGGTGACGTGGTGGCGGTGAGTATCCCGTTGAAGGGTTACGAGCAACTGTCGGCAGCCGCCCTGGCGGGCAAGACCGTGGTGGACGCGATGAACTACGTCCCCGACAGGGACGGCCGGATCGACGCTCTGGAACGGGGCGAGATCACCTCCTCGGAACTGCTGCAGCGTCATCTGGCCGACTCACACGTGGTGAAGGCCGTCAACAACATCGACTACCTCCGTCTTCGCAGCAGTGCGCGTCCCTCCGGCGCGCCCGACCGCAGCGCACTTCCCATCGCCGGCGATGACACGTCGGCCAAGCAGGAAGTGGCTCAGCTGCTGGATCTTCTCGGCTTCGACACCATGGACTTCGGCTCTCTCGCCGAGAGTTGGCGCAGCCATCCGGGCACGCCGGTCTGGGTCTATCCGTACGCGCAGCCGCAGCCCGAGGGGCTGAGTCCGCAGGAGTCCCGCCGCCGATTCCTGGAGGCCCCGGGGAACCCGGTCTCCGTCGACCGCCTCAAGGAATTGCTCGCCGCGGCCGTGCGGTAGCCGGCGCGTCGGTAACGGCCGACCAGTAGTTCACGCGGGCACGGACTCATCCGACCTGCGGACGAGCTTGCGATCGCGGTCCGGGTTCGCGAAGACCAGGACCAGGACCGCGGAGATCGCCGCGAGGATCCCGATGCACTGGAATGCCAGGGTGTATCCGCTGGCAGCGGTCTCGGCGTTGTCGACGAGGACACCCGTCACGTACGGCGCTGCCAGGCTGCCGATCCCCGCGATGGCTATGAAGACTCCCATCGTGCCGGCGGTCTGCTGCGGCGGGCACAGCTCGGAGATGGACGCGTTCACCAGCGGAATGGCCAGGGTGCCGCATCCGTAGGCGAGCGAGAGCGCGGTAACGGCAAGAACTGGCGTCTCGATCAGCGGAAGCACCGCCAGCAACACGGCGCAGATCATGACACCGACGCAGGGGACCACATTGCGGACCAGACGGGAACTGGAACCCCGTTGGAGCATCCGGTCGGTGACCGTGCCGCTGATGATGAACACGACCAGGGCCGAGATGGCGGGCGCCACGAGCAGGGATCCGGCTTCGAGCCTGCTGTAGCCCAGGCCCTGCTCGAAGTAGGACGGCAGCCAGGTCAGCACGACGGTGGTCAGCGCGCTGAGGACCGCGACCAGGATCGCACTGGTGACGTACGTGCGAGAACACAGAATGCGACTCCACGGAACATCCGGTTCCGTGCGCATGTCGTCCGTCGCCGTCCCCGCGGAGTCGTTCTTCACCGCCACAGCGGTGAAAGGCCCTTCCTGCCACGCCAGTAGCCAGCACAGCACCCAGACCATTCCCAGCGCGAACAAGGCGATGAACGCCGAGCGCCAGTCGTATTCGATGGCCAGGAACGTGAGAACCGGTGCGAGGGCGATCTTTGCGATGGACGCGGAGCCGATGAGGAGCGCACTGGGCAGACCCCGCTTGGCGGGTGGATGCCAGGAGAACGTGGCGGTGTACATGAGCGCCATCGCGGGGCCCTCGGCCAGGCCGAGCAGCATGCGGCCGACCAAGAGCGCCACGAAGCCGGCAGTGATGACGAACGGCAGCATCACCGCCGACCAGGCGAGGGAGAGCACGACCAGCGCCCAGCGGAGCGTCATGTACTTGGCGAGGGGGCCGGCGAGGAATCCGCCTACCGTGAAGGTGGCGTAGAACACGGAGCCGACGAGCCCGATCTGCGTGTGATCGAGTCCGAGGTCTTCCGAGAGCGGTTGGGCGATGATGCCCAGGAGCGCCTTGTCCGCGTAGTTGATGACATAGAGGAACAGGACCAGAGCGGTCATTCCCCAGGCACGTGTGCTGGTTACTCGTGGAGTGCGCGAAATGGAGACGTCTGTCTGGGTACCTGAGATTCTTGCCGTGGGCACGGTGTTCCTCCTCGTTGAGGATGGCTGGTACTTGGACGTGCCAATGCGGGGCCAAGTGCGGGCTGTTGCGCCTGGCCCCGTCCGTGCGAGTACGTCAGACGCGCTCGATGATCGTCGCGTTGGCCTGACCGCCGCCCTCGCACATCGTCTGGAGGCCGTAGCGGCCCCCGGTGCGGTGCAGTTCGTGGATGAGCTTCATCGCGAGGATCGCGCCGGTCGCACCGAGTGGGTGACCGTGCGCGATCGCACCGCCGTTCACGTTGGTCCTGTCCAGAGAAGCGCCCGACTCCTTGGCCCAGGCCAGAACGACCGAGGCGAAGGCCTCGTTGACCTCGAAGGTGTCGATGTCGCTGATGGACAGCCCGCTGCGCTTGAGGACCGCCTGCGTCGCGGGGATCGGGCCGGTCAGCATGTAGACCGGGTCGTCGCCCACGACGGCCATGGTGTGCACGCGGGCCAGGGGAGTGAGTCCGTGCGTGCGCACCGCCTGCTCGGACGCCACCAGGAGCGCCGCCGCACCGACCGAGATCTGGCTGGAGACCGCGGCGGTGATGTCCCAGCCCTCCCGCACCGGCTTGAGGGCGGCCATGGACTCCATGGTGCTGTCGCGCCTGACGCCCTCGTCGTGCTCGACGCCGGCGAGCGGAGCGATCTGCTCCGTGAAGTAGCCACTGGTGATCGCATGGGCCGCGCGGCGGTGGCTCTCGAGGGAGTACCTCTCCAGATCGGGTCGGCTCAGGCCCCACTTCTCGGCGATCAGTTGCGCGCCACGGAGCTGCGAGATCTCGTGCTCACCGTAGCGTTCGTCCCAGCCGGCTCCGTGGCGGCCGTGGCCGAGGTCTTCGAGGACCTTCGCATTGGCGCTCATGGGCACCATCGCCATGTTCTCCACACCGGCGGCCACCACGAGGTCCTGGGTCCCCGACATGACGGCCTGCGCCGCGAAGTGCAGCGACTGCTGGGAGGATCCGCACTGGCGGTCGATCGTCACGGCCGGGACACTCTCGGGGAGTCCGGCCGACAGCCATCCGCTGCGGCCTATATTTCCGGACTGCCCGCCGAGCTGGTCCACGCAGCCCATGATCACATCGTCGACGGCGGCCGGGTCCACACCGACCCTGTCGATCAGATGGCCGAGAACGTGGGCGGCGAGGTCGGAAGGATGAACAGCCGCAAGTCCTCCTTTCCGCGTTCCCACCGGCGTGCGGGCTGTTCCCACGATGTATGCGTCTGCCATGAGCGTTTCCCCTCGAGCTGATTCTGAGATGAGTGGTGATGTCGGCGCTCTGCACGGGAGGTGTCGAGGCGCTTGTGGAGGTTGCGGCGATCCGCAAAATTCGACACAGGCATCGAAATATTCGCGCTTGAGGGTAGCGCTCGACCGAACCCCTCGCAAGGAAAAGGAAGAGAGGGGGGGGTGGCATGTGGGAGATTGGCGTTCCGGGGGATCTCGGTCGCCTGGAGGAAACGTCGCACGAGCGACCCCGGGCGCCCTATATTCGATGTGAGTATCGAATCATTAAGCTCAGTCGGCCGCAAGAGTGTGGTGTGACCGGCTCGGACGCTGCCGACCCGATGGGGGAGTGCCGTGCCCGGCATGTTTCGGAATGAGGGCCGAGGTGGTGTGGGGCCGCGCGGGGGGCGTCAGGGTCGGGCGACGGCACCTGTTCCACGCGACGAGGTGCCGCACCCGAGATGCGTGAGAACTCGGGTGGGCAGCTGAATCGGGTGCCCCGGAACGCCGGCCGGTCCGGACGCCGGGAATCGATGGCCCGTGGCTGCCGGTTGAGACTGTCGGTTTCGCACCCGGGACGGGTGGCGCCGGAGCGATCGAGACCTCGCGGGGTCGCATCGGAGGGAAGCTCCCCAAGGAAACGGGATCGTCTTGATGGGGGTTTCTGATGAGTGCTGCAGCCACCCCTTGACCCTGGACCGGGCGGCAGTTAAGTTCGCCACAGTTTCGATACGGACATCGAAGGCTGGATCAGAGCATGACAGGCCTCGGGTCGGTCGAGCCGCACGCTACTTTCTGGATCGGGACACCAGCGGAGGCGGATATGGCTAGCGATGCTGTACTCAGAGCCCGGGCGTTCTGGGCATCTGTTCCTGACATCACGGATGTCGACACTGTGGCGAGCTAGCAGCCCAAGTGCCTGCGAGCGTCTGATGTGTTCGTCGAATTGTCGTGTACGAACCGGCGGTTACGAGGTGGCGGTCGGTGGTCGCAGTAGCCCCGTATCGGGGGCGGCGTCTGGGCTCGGGACCGATGCGAACGTCCTGGAGGCCCTGGCCTGCGACTGCCGGCTCGCGACCTCCCCAGGCCTCTCGTGACGTCGTTCCGGTACGAGGGGACTGCCGCCTCTCCCCCTGTGCCGGATGGTGATCGAGCGTGTGGGTGTGCCCTCACATGCCATCCGTCGACCCGAGTCGTTTCACGGACGCGCCGTTCAGGCGCGCTGTGTGCCAAGGACGGGCTTCGGATCAGAGCGGGACGGTTGGACGAATGTTTGCAATTCCCACCTAGAAAGGCAGGTTCGAGCAGATGTCAAGGCTTTCCGGGAAGGTTGCCGTCATCACGGGCGGAGCGAGTGGAATCGGAGCGGCCTGTGCTCGGCGGTTCGTGGCCGAAGACGCTCGTGTGATCATTACCGATATCCGTGGTGAGGCGGGGGAGAAGTACGCCGCCGAGCTGGGCGACGCGGCGCTGTTCGTCCAGCAGGACGTGACGAAGGCTGATAGTTGGGATGCTGTCATCGCACGGGCCGAGGAAGCCTTCGGCCCGATCTCGGTGCTCGTCAACAATGCGGGGATCGCTCCGTCCCGCTTGCTCGACGACACGACCGAGGACGATTTCCGAAAGGTCATCGAGATCAACCTCATCGGCAACTTCCTGGGCATCAAGGCGGTTCTCCCGTCGATGCGCAGTGCCGGCGGCGGGTCCATCGTGAACATCTCGTCCTCGGCGGGCCTTGTCGGCGGCCCGAACTCGGTCGCGTACACCTCTTCCAAGTTCGGAAACCGCGGGCTCTCGAAGGCGGCCGCGCTGTCCCTGGCCGGTGAGGGCATCCGGGTCAACTCCGTCCATCCCGGACCGACGAACACTCCGCTGATCAACGTCACCGAGCAGAGCGCCGCGGCGATACAGAAGCATGTGAAGGACCTCCCTCTCGGGCGGCTCGCAGAGGCGTCCGAGATCGCCAACATGGTGCTCTACCTGGCTTCGGACGAGTCCAGCTACTCGACGGGCTCGGAGTTCGTGGTCGACGCCGGCTTCACCGCGAGGTAGCCACTTGACGTCCGCCCCTGGACGGAGTCCCTTGCACGATAGGAATGAAATGTCTGAGTACGAGAATATTCGATACGAGGTCGACGAAGGTATCGCGACGGTCGTGTTGAACCGGCCGGACCGGCTCAACGCGTTCACGCGGGCGATGGGGCGCGAGATCAACGCGGCCTTCGACCGCGCGGATGCCGATGACGACGTGCGGGTCGTGATCCTGACGGGGGCCGGACGGGGCTTCTGCGCCGGCGCGGATCTCGGCAGCGCCGACACCTTCTCGGAGCAGAACGCCGAGCTGACCCGTCAGCACGACTTGGGGACGATCGACGGTACGCCTCGGGACAGTGGCGGGTACACCTCACTGAGGATCGCCGCGTCGCTCAAGCCGGTGATCGCCGCGATCAACGGGCCGGCGGTGGGCATCGGGGTCACGATGACGCTGCCGGCCGACATCAGGCTGGCCGCGGAGTCGGCGAAGTTCGGGTTCGTGTTCGCGCGCCGCGGTCTTGTGCCCGAGGCCGCGGCGAGCTGGTTCCTGCCCCGTCTCGTCGGTATGTCCCAGGCGATGGAGTGGGTCGCCACGGGGCGGGTGTTCAAGGCGGACGAGGCGCTGGCCGGGAGGCTCGTCTCCCGCGTGGTGCCGGATGCCGACCTGCTGTCGACGGCACGCGAGATCGCGAGGGAGATCGCGGACAACACCTCCGGTGCGTCCGTCGCCATCGCGAGGCACATGATGTGGTCGATGCTGGGCGCGTCGACACCCTACGAGGCTCACCGGGCCGACTCCAAGGCGATCTTCCGGCTGCGGCAGGGACCGGACGCCGCCGAGGGTGTGTCGGCGTTCCTGGAGAAGAGGCCGCCGAAGTTCGCGGCCCGCATCAGGGACTACGACGACGTGATGCCTCAGTGGCCGGCACCGACGGACGATCTGTCGTGACACCTGCTGCGGCCGGCACCGACAGCGGCGAGTGACTCCATCTGGTCACCGGTTCCTCGAGCCGTGCGCCTTCTCGTCGACTCCCTTGTCCGCAACCGCAGTTCGGCTGTGCCTTGAAGTTCTCCGTATCCACATTATCCGGACGTCAACACCCCTTGTATGTCCGACGATGCGGTCCTCTCGACCCGATGCTCACGCCGGCCCCGCTGTGCGAGGCCGGCGCCTCCCACGTCCGGCCAGCGGTTCTGACCGCGCCGAGACCGGACCGACCGACCTGCTGAACTACTGACGATGGGGGCATGACCATGACGGAAGCGACCAAGGCGTCGACCGATGAGACGGCGCCGTTCCGGATCGACAGTGCGCTGGGATTCTGGGAGATCGCCTCGGTCCGGCCGGACCGGGTCGCCGTGGTGGATCCGGAAGGCCGCGAGACGACGTTCGGCGAGCTGCGCAGATGGAGCGATGCGCTCTCCCACGGCCTGCGGTCGCTCGGCCTCACGACGGGAGACACGGTCGCCCTGGTGATGGGCAACGCCTCGGCGTTCCTCGCCGTCCAGCTCGCCACCAGCCAGTTGGGGCTCTACATCACTCCGATCAACCGGCACCTCACCGGTCCCGAGATCGGTTACATCCTCGGCGACAGTGATGCCAAGGTGCTGATCGCGGGTGCCGAGTTCGCGGAGGTCGCCGGCCGGGCGGCCGACATCGCCGGGTTGCCGGTCGACCAGCGTTTCACGGATGACGCCGTGTCCGGGTTCCGAAACCTGACCGAGCTGTCCGAAGTCGCGGCCGGTGCCTCCGTCGCGGCTCCCGCGCACCGCCGGTTCGGGGGACGCATGCTCTACACCTCGGGTACCACCGGGCGGCCCAAAGGGGTCCGCAAACCGCTTCCGGACGCCATCCCCGAAAGGGTGCTGGCCCATCAGCTCCCGACTGTGACCCGGCAGAACGGCTGGCCGCCCGGGGACGGCGCCCACCTCGTCGTCGCCCCCCTCTACCATGCCGCACCCAACAGCCATGCGATGCACGCGCTGCACATCGGAAACACCGTCGTGCTGATGGAGAAGTGGCTGCCCGAGCTGATGCTCCAACTGATCCCGCGGTATCGCATCACCTCCACCCACATGGTGCCTACCATGTTCCACCGGCTGCTCGCGCTGACCGAGGACGTCCGTGCGGCCTACGACCTGTCTTCGCTGAACTACGTGGTGCACGGTGCCGCACCGTGCCCCGTCCACGAGAAGCACGCCATGCTGCGCTGGTGGGGGCCGATCATCTGGGAGTACTACGCCTCGACCGAGGGCGGCGGCACATCGGTCTCGCCAACCGAGTGGCTGGAGCACCCTGGAACCGTCGGACGCGCTTGGGAGGGCGCGGCGGTGAAGGTCCTGGACGATTCCGGGAACGAGGCGCAGCCGGGGGTCGTCGGGACGGTCTACCTGCTCGGTGGCGGTGGCTTCGAGTACTTCAAGGACCCGCAGAAGACCGAGGCCGCGCGCAGGGGCGACTTCTTCACACCCGGTGACATGGGCCATCTCGACCAGGACGGCTGGTTGTACCTCGCTGATCGGCGTTCCGATCTCATCATCTCCGGTGGTGTGAACATCTACCCCGCGGAGATCGAGGCCGCGCTGCTGGCCCATTCCGCCGTCGCCGACGTGGGAGTGGTCGGCCTGCCGGACGACGACTTCGGGAGCCGGGTCCACGCTGTGGTGCAACTGGCCGACGGAGCAATCGCCTCGGATGCTCTGGTACAGACGTTGATGGAGTTCAGCGAGGACCGGCTGGCCAAATTCAAGCGGCCCCGATCCCTGGAGTTCCGCGCCCTTCCTCGCACCCCGACGGGCAAGCTCAGCCGGATCGCCCTGCGCCAGGAACTCCTCGGGAGGGAGGACCGCGGCAACTGACATGGCTCTCATCCGGCAACGCGTCGGGCACTGCTTCGTGTGGAGGAACCATGCTCATGTGTGAGAAAGCCACCCTCCGGCCGCTCGCCGACGAGGTGTGTCAGAAACCGATGGATCCGCGAAGTCCGTTCCATGACCGTCGATTTGGAGTCGCGGCCGCACCACGCGCGGCGGATGGGGGTCTGATGACGCGCCGGTGCGCTGCCCGCGTCGGCGGAGACACCATATGTGCCGCAAGGCCGGCCGGCGGTCAGCGGGAGCCGGTCGTCGGCACACGGCCAAGGGTGATCGGCACATGTCTGAAGGAGGCTTCCTGATGGCCGGGCCGCTCACGGGCATCCGTGTCGTCGAGGTCGGCGGTATCGGCCCCGGCCCCTTCGCGGGGATGCTCCTCGCCGACCTGGGCGCCGAGGTCGTTCGCGTCGATCGGCCCACGATGGGCAAGGACCTCGGATCGCACCAGATTCTCCTTCGCGGCCGTCGATCGATCACCCTCGACCTCAAACAGGAGCGCGGGCGTGGCCTCTTGGCCGATCTGCTCTCGACCTCCGACGCCCTGATCGAAGGCTTCCGGCCGGGAGTCATGGAACGCCTCGGCCTGGGGCCCGATGTCCTGCTCGCCCGCAATCCGCGACTCGTCTACGGGCGGATGACCGGCTGGGGACAGGACGGACCGCTCGCCATGACGGCCGGCCACGACATCAACTACATCGCTGTCGCCGGGGCACTTGAGCCGCTCGCCGGCCCCGACCTCGCGCCCAAACCGCCCCTCAACATGCTCGGCGACTTCGGCGGGGGCGGGATGCTGCTCGCCTGCGGTGTGCTCGCCGCGCTGCTGCACGCCCGCGAGACAGGTGCCGGACAGGTAGTGGATGCCGCGGTCATCGACGGCACTGCGCTGCTGACCTCCATGCTGCACTCGATGCGAGCGGGAGGTGACTGGCAGGCGCCCCGAGGAGAGAACCGGCTCGACGGAGGCGCGCCGTACTACGGCGTCTATCGCACCGCCGACGGCGGCTGGCTCGCCGTCGGCGCGATCGAGCCTCAGTTCTATGCCCAACTCCTCGACGGTCTTGGCCTCACCGGTGAGTTGCGGGAGGTTGCCCAGAACGACCACTCCGCCTGGCCTCGCGTCCGGGCCAGGTTCGCCGAGCGCATCGCTGAGCGGACCCGCGACGAATGGGCGGGTGTCTTCGCCGGCACGGATGCCTGTGTGAGTCCTGCGGTCGCTCCGGATGAGGTGAAGGACCACGCGCACATCGATGCCAGAGGCACCTTCATCGACGACGGCGGGATGCTGCAGCCGGCGCCCGCGCCCCGCTTCGGAGGAACCCCGCTGACAGTTCCCGGACCGGCACCTGTCCCCGGGGCTGACACCCGTTGCTTGCTCCGTGAGCTCGGCCTGACCGACGGTGTCATCGATGAGCTGGTCGCCGCGAGGACGGCGGGCCCTCCTGGGACGGCGACGAGGAAGGAATAGGCGTCGCCGCAGGTGCGCGCGGAGCGGGGAACCGTGCTTTGAGGCGGCTGGGGAGGGTTGGACGGCAGCGGGCAGGCAGTGCTGCAGAAGCGATAGGCACGCTCTCAGCGGAACGTGGCGCTGCTTCCTTTGTAAGCCCCTTCAGAAGCAGATGACACCGCGGGTGACCTTGCCCGCATGCATGTCGGCGTATCCGCGATTGATCTCGTCCAGGGAGTAGCGCCTGGTGATGAGTTCATCGAGTTTCAGTCGACCCTGGCGGTACATGCCAAGCATGCGGGGAATATCCACGGTGGGGTTCATGGACCCGAAGAGTGAGCCCTTGATCGTCTTCTCTGTCATCGTCAGGTTCCCGAACGGGATCGCGAGGCCGACGTCCTGGGTGCTGCCCGCACCGCTGAGCACGAGTGTGCCCTGCTTGCGCACCGTGGCGTACGCCTGCTGAATGTGCTCGGACTTGACCACACCGATCGTCACGATCGTGACATCGGCGCCTTGGCCATCGGTGAGACTCTTGGCCAGCCGGCGCGCCTGCTTCAGGTCCTCGACCGCATGAGTCGCACCGAACAACATGGCGGTATCCCTCTTGAGCTCGACCGGGTCGACCGCGATTACATTGACTGCTCCGGCATGTGCGGCGCCTTGGAGCGCGTTCGCTCCGACGCCTCCCACACCCGCGACGACGACGGTGTCTCCCGGGCGCACCCCGCCGGTGTAGACCGCCGCACCCCATCCCGTGCCGACGCAGCAGGCGAGCAGAGACGCCTGCTCCAGTGGTGTGTCATCCGGAACCTTGACGGCCGAATACATCGAGATGGTCGTGTACTCGCAGAACGACGACACGCCGCACATCTGTCCTACAGGTCTGCCGTCCTCCGTATGGATGCGGAAGCTGGTCGGATCAGTAGGACGTGCGCCGTTTCCGATCGTGTTACTGAGGTCGCACAGATTCTGATGGCCGGTGGCGCACCACCGACAGCGACCGCAGACGGGCACGAAAGAGAACACGACCTTGTCGCCGACGGCGAAGCCGGGGGTTCCGGGGCCGATGGCGTCCACGATCCCCGCACCTTCGTGGCCACCCGCAACCGGGTAAGTCCCCATCGGTAGGTCGCCCGTGGCGACGTGGTCGTCAGAATGACACATGCCGGATGCGACCATTCGCACCCGTAGTTCTCCCTCACGTGGGTCGTCGATGTAGAGATCAGTGATTTCGTACGTGCCAGGCGCCTGACGGATGACAGCACCACGAGTCTTCATTGATTTCCCTCCGAAAAGTCCACGCCGAGGATGCAAAGGCCGGCGGCCCCGCGACAGCGCGGGTGCGGTTCTGCTCAGGTGTTCGACCTCGGGTGTGAGCGGGGCCCGTTCTCTGTGCGATACGCAGGTGCCGAATGGCGTGGTTCTCGCCGCAGCCAGAACCGCGGCCGCTACGAGGCCCCGTCCGTTGCGGTGTCGGACGCCTGTCGTTCCTTGAGTTCCGTCAGTACCTCGGTCGTGTCCTGTCCCGGCAGCGGCGCCGGACGCCTGACGTTCGCGTCGGCACCAGCGAAGCGCGCCATGGAGGGCAGCATGTGATAGTCGCCCGCCACGGGATGGTGATCCAACGGCAGGGCTTCGACCATGTCCTCGATCTTGGCCACGCGCGTCGCGGGGATGCCTGTGCGCTGGCAGTAAGAGAGCCACTCCTCGGTGGTGCGGGTCATGGCGATCCGACGCACGTCTCGGTAGAGGGAGTCGGAGTTGGCCAGCGTGGCTCGCGCGTCCGCGTACCTCGGGTCGTCGGCGGCGCCCTCGATGCCTGCCTCCGTGAAGAGCGCTGCGTAGTGCTTGGGCGAGTACGGCAGCATGTGGACGAGGCCGTCACTGGTGGGGTGGGGTTTGCGGTCCGGCGAAAGGATGCGGGGATATCCGGACGCGGGCTTGCCCGGCGCGTGGACGTGAGGCTCGCTGATGGCGCCGGCTCCGTGCTCGGTCAGCATGAAGGCCGTCATCGTCTGAGCCATGGGAACCTCGATGTGCTGTCCTCGTCCGGTGCGCTCACGGGCGAACAAGGCTGCCGCGATGGCCTGCGCCATCACAAGTCCGCAGACCTTGTCGGCAAGGATCGTCGGCATCAAGGTCGCTTCACCGTAGACACGCTCCATGAGGTCGGCGACTCCGGTCGCCGCCTGGATGATGTCGTCGTAGGCGGGTTCGTTCTCCTGCTCCGAGCCGAGCGGAAAGCCCTGGGCCTGGCAGTAGACGAGGTCCGGCCGGATCTCTCGTAGCGTCTCGTAGTCCAGGCCCAGGCGGGCCAGGACATGGGGGCGCATCGTGGAGACCGCCACATCGCACGTGCGCACCAGCTGCCGGATGGTTTCTCGACCCTCCTCGGACTTGAGGTCGACGTCGATCGAGCGCTTGTTGCGCAGCAGGTTGAGAGCGATGCCCGAAAGGTCGTCGTGCGGGCCGGGGCCCATGACCCGGTTCGTGTCACCACCGGCCGCTTCGACGAGGATCACGTCCGCGCCCTGGTCGGCCAACACCTGTGTGGCGAGGGGTCCCATGATGACGCGAGTGAGGTCGAGGATACGGACGCCCTCGAGTGGTCCATGACTGCCTGACTCTTGGACGTTCACTTCTTCCTCCATTGGCTGGTCGTCGAAGCCTAAGGAAGGAGACGCATGATGTCTATGGTCTGTCCTTTTTGGAAGTGGAACCTTTACGTAGATCCAACTCGGGCCGATGACGGAAACGACTTGATGCCTCGATGTGACTGGTGGCCGTCTTCTTCCGTGGCTGGATCAGTCGATCCGCGGCGGCGTGGTGCGGCTCCCGGCCGTCGGGGGTGTCGCGGCGGCACGACGCCTCGGCGCATCACCGCAGCCGTCATTGCGATTCGACGTAGGTGTCGAATCTGATACGATGGCGGTTTTATGGGTGAATAAGAGGAGGCAGGACACGATGGCTGCTCGGAGCTCGCAGGATCCCTCCCACAAGGATGGCACCGGAGCCAAGCGGCGGGCGCAGTACGGCTCAGGAGCATCGGAGAAGGGCAAGCGTACCCGAGCCCTACTGCTGGCCGCGTCCCGTTCGGTCTTCGAGCGGGACGGCTTTGTCGACGCCCGTGTAGCTGACATCGTCTCTGCGGCCGGTGTCTCGCATGGCACCTTCTACACTTATTTCGAGTCGAAGCTGGCCATCTTCAGGGCGTTGATCGCCGAGGTCAACGCCGAGCTGATGGAGGTCATCGCGGCACCCGCTGTCGGTGAGGACGGTGTTCACCACGACATCGCGGACCGCCTCCGCGCCAGCAACGGGGCATATCTCGACGTTTATCGCAAGAACGCGGCTCTCATGATGCTGAACGAACAGCAGGCCAGCATCGACCCCGAGGTACGAAAACACCGGATCGAGGCACGCCGCGTACAGGTGAACCGCGTCACCGAGAGTCTGCGCAAAATGCAGCGGATGGGCGTTGCCCGACGAGACCTTGATTGCCGAACTGCGGCTGCGGCCCTCGTGGGTATGGTGGGAAACTTCGCCTACTACTGGTATGCCCTCGGTGAGCCGTTTGATGAGGAACTTGCGCGGACCACGCTCACGGACTTGTGGTTGGGGGCAATCGGGTACCCCCAGGCCAGTGCCTGAGGGATGATCCGTCGCTACGTCATCTGGCGAAGCCGTCATGCCGACGAACGGCGCCTACGCGTCGCCGTCGACAGGCGCGCGGTCGGCGACCAGTGGGCGCAGAGCGCGTAGTGCGCGCATGTTGTTGACGCCGATGGCGGCGCACACCTGTCCGTCGCGGTGGTAGAGGGCGGTGAAGCGGCGTTCGGCCGTGTTGCCTTCGACCATTTTGAGTGCGTCCGCGCCTGCGGGGCGGCCGTGGATCTGGATCTTCATGTCGTACTGGTCGGACCAGACGTAGGGCACGGTGGTGAACGGCTTGGCCTCGTCCGGTCCCGCCAGGATGTTGCGGGCGACGGCGAGGCCCTGCTCGCCCGCGTTGGTGCGGTGTTCGATGCGGATCCGCTGTCCGGTCGCCTGGTCGGGCCAGGAGGCGACGTCGCCGGCGGCCCAGATACGGTCACCCGCGCGAAGGGTCGCGTCGCACTCCACACCGTTGCCCGTTCGTACCGGACTGTCCTGCAGCCACTCGGTGTTGGGGATGGCGCCGATGCCGACGAGGACGACGTCGGCTTCCAGGGTGCGGCCGTCGGCGAGGCGCACGCCCGTGGCGCGGCCCTTCTCCGTCAGGACCTCGGCGACCAGGGCGCCGGTCTCCAGTCGGACCCCGGCCGCCGTGTGGGCATCGGCGAGCATCGTGCCGACCTCGGGCCCCAGCGCGTCTCCCATGGGGACGGCGGTGTCCGTGACCAGGGTGACGTCGCAGCCCATCTCCCGTGCGACGGCGGCGGCTTCGGCGCCGATGAAGCCGCCGCCCACGATGAGCAGACGGGGCTGCGCGAGGAGTTCCTCGCGCAGCCGGAGTGCGTCACTCATCGTGCGCAGCGTGTAGATGCCGTCGACGTTCTCGGTGCCGGGGAAGGTGCGGGCACGGGCGCCGGTCGCCACCACCAGGTGGTCGTATCCGACCCGGTCGCCTCCGGCCAGGACAACCTCTCGCCGGTCCGTGTCCAGCCCGGTGGCCCGTTGCCCCAGGCGGAGTTCGAGATCCAGAGCGGCCAGCGCCTCGGAGGTCCGAAGGGTTGCCCGCCCGGCTTCCCAGGCGCCCGACAGCACCTGCTTGGACAGTGGTGGGCGGTCGTAGGGCTGGTCGGTCTCTTCGCCGATGAGTGTGAGACGGCCGTCGAAGCCGATTCGGCGCAGGCCCTCCGTGGCGGCGAGTCCGGCCGCTGACGCTCCGACCACGACGATTCGGGTGGGGGGACTCGTCATGTTGATACCTCGGTAATCGTGTTCGGTGGAAGTCGGTTGGTGGCGGTCAGCGCACGAGGCGGAAGAATCCGCGGATCTGCTCGACCAGCGATGCGGGCTGCTCCATGGCGGCGAAGTGGCCGCCGTGGGGCATCTCCTCGTACCAGCGCAGGTCGGTGAAGCGCAGTTCGGCCTCGCGCCGGGACGGGGAGATGATCTCGGCGGGGTACACGGAGATGCCCGACGGCACGGTGACCTGGTCCATGAAGCGGGTTTCCCAGTACAGGCGTGCCGAGGACGTGGCGGAGGCGGTGAACCAGTACGCCGAGACGGCGTCGAGGATCTGCTGGCGTGACACCGCGTCCTCGGGGTGGCCGTTGTTGTCGGTCCAGGCCCAGAACTTCTCGGCGATCCAGGCGGCCTGTCCTGCGGGGGAGTCGGTGAGGCCGTAGCCGAGGGTCTGGGGCCGGGTGGACTGCTGGCCCGCGTAGCCGCGGCCGGTCCGCAGGAACTCCTGGTGTGCGGCGAGGGCGTTCTGTTCGCGGGGTGTCGGGTCGTCGAACGTGCCCAGCGGAGCTGTCGCCAGGTTCACGTGCACGCCCGCGACGCGTTCCGGTGCCACCGAGCCCAGCGCGGGGCTCACCACGGCGCCCCAGTCGCCGCCTTGCGCGCCGTAGCGCTGGTAGCCGAGCGAGTCCATCAGTTGGTCCCAGGCGCGGGCGACGCGCTCGATGCCCCAGCCGGCGGCCGACGGCTTGTCGCTCCACCCGTATCCGGGCAGCGAGGGGGCCACGACGTGGAACGCGTCGGCCGGGTCCCCGCCGTGGGCCCGTGGATCGGTCAACGGGCCCAGGATGTCGAGGAATTCGAGCACCGAGCCCGGCCACCCGTGCGTGATCACCAACGGGAACGCGTCCGGTTCCGGCGAGCGGGCGTGCAGGAAGTGGATCCCGAGCCCGTCGACCGTGTCGCGGTACTGAGGGAACGCGTTCAGCCGCTTCGCGAACCCGAAGTCGTACTCCTGCGCCCAGCTGCGGCACAGCTCCTGCACGTAGTCCAGCGGAATCCCCTGCGACCAGTCCGGGACGGTCTCCGCCTCCGGCCACCGCGTACGCCGCAGCCGCTCCCGCAGATCCGCGATGTCGGCCTCGGGGACAGTGACCTCGAACGGCTCGGCTGCCACGGCTTTCTCCTTCTCGTCGACGTGGTCGACATCAGTTGCGTCACCCCGCCTGCGGCCGGACAGCAAGCGGAGGGCGTCGCGGGACCGGTGCGCGGGGTGTAGGGGGTGCCGGATTACGGCCTTCCAGGGGCCGGGCGGCCGATGTGCGGTGCGCTCGGCCCCTGGAGTGCGGTTTCCTACCAGGCGACGGGGAGTTCGTGGACTCCGTAGACGGCCATGCCGGCACGGAAGGGGACCTCGTCCAGAGCGCAGTCGAGGCGGAGGGTGGGGAAGCGCCGAAGCAGCGCCGGGTAGGCGAGCTGGAGTTCGACACGGGCGAGGTTCTGGCCGAGACACTGGTGCGGCCCGGAGCCGAAGGCCAGATGGCGGCGGGCCTGGCGGTCGACCCGCAGGCTGAAGGGGTCCTCGAAGACCTCGGGGTCCCGGTTGGCGAGGTCGGTGGGGCAGATCACTGCGTCACCGGCCTTGATCATCTGTCCGCCGATCTCGATGTCGGCGAGGGCGACGCGGCGGCGTCCCATGTGGACGATGGTCAGGTAGCGCAGCAGTTCCTCGACCGCCCCCGCCACCTGTTGCGGGGTCCCGTCCCGCACGACGGCGAGCTGCTCGGGGTTCTGGAGCAGGGCGCAGGTGCCCAGCGCGATCATGTTGGCGGTCGTCTCATGACCGGCCACCAGCAGCAGCAGCGCCTCGTTGGCGCACTCCTGCTTTGTGCTCTCGCCGGTGGCCAGGAAGCCGGTCGCCAGGCGGCTGAGCAGGTCGTCGCCCGGGTTCGACAGCTTGGACTCGACGAGGTCACCGAGGTACGCCGTCAGTTCCTTGGAGGCGGCCAGTGCCTGCTCCGGGGTGCTGCGGGTGTCGACGATGAACGCGCTGGCCCGCTGGAAGAAGTCGTGGTCCTCGTAGGGGACGCCGAGCAGTTCGCAGATCACCAGGGAGGGTATGGGCAGGGCGAACGAGGTGACCAGGTCGGCAGGCGGCCCCGCCTTCTCCATCCTGTCCAGCAGGTCGCCGATGATCTCCTCGATGCGAGGGCTCAGCGACCGCGTGCGCTTGACGGTGAAGTCACTGGTGAACCGGCGGCGATGCTCGTTGTGTTCGGGCTCGTCCATGAAGATGAACGCCCGGTTGTGCTCGCGGGTGGCTTCTGACGCCGCGGTGGGGCTGGGGTACGTCGGCAGGGTGTTGTCCGCGCTGACGCGTTCGTCCTGAAGGAACGCGACCTGGTCGGCGTGCCGGGTGAGCAGCCAGGCGGTCTTGCCGTTCCACAGGGTCACGCGCGAGATCGGTTCCTTCTCGATCAGCTCGGACATGGCGGGCGGGGGGTCGAAGGGACAGGCGGACGCGCGTTGCATGGTCCAGGCAGGGGGCGCGACGGGGGACTGGGTCATGTTCGTCCTTCCAGCGGTGCGAGTGGTGGGGACTCGGGAATGGCCAAAGAACGCAGGTCAGGACAGTGTGATGGCTGCCGCCGGGCACACCAGTACCGCTTCTTCGACGCTCGCGTGGAGCTCGGCGGGCGGCTGCGCGTTCAGCACGATCACCACCCCGTCCTCGTCCCGCTGGTCGAACACCTCCGGTGCGACCAGTACGCACTGACCGGCCCCACAGCACTTGTCCATTTCGACGGAAACCTGCATTTTCACTACCTCCGGATCGGACTCTCAGAAGCTTACTTAACAAAAGCAAGCCACGCTCCGGAACCTAACACTCCAATCCCTGGGTTCTGAAGAACGCCCCCTGTACGGGCACCTTTTGGTCACATCTCGCCGCCGTGGGGCGGCCACCCCGCGGGGGCGCGGCGTCGGCGGAACCCGCCGATCACGACTGCCGGACGACAGTCGCGTGCGACATCATCAAGGGGTGACCCACTCTCCGTCCGGCCCCGTCGCCCCGCCCGAGCTGTACAGATCGCTGTCCGACCTCGCGAACGTTCTCAGCAGCGCCCGTACCCACGCACGGTTGCGCGCCCAATCCGGGGTGCCCATCGACCGTGCATCGCTCACGATCCTGCGGGCCCTGGCCGCGGCGCCCTCCCCGATGCGCATGATGGACCTCGCCGACGCCCTGATGGTGCGGGCGTCCCACGTCACGCGCCAGATGCGCAGCCTGGAGGAGGAGGGGCTCGTCGCCACGGTCAGGGAACCCGGCGACGATCACCGCGTACGCAGGATCAGCATCACCAAAGATGGCCGAGATCTTGTCTCCCGCATGGAGGCGACCGGTCAGCGCTGGCTCACCGACGCCCTGGCCGACTTCACACCCGACGAACTGCACGTGACCGCTGCGGTGATCAAGCGCATCACCGACGTCTACCGCAGCGAATGACACATGGGTCCGCGCCGTGAGAGGCCTGGGAGACGGGAGGATGCCGGACCGGGGCCGGTGACTCGCCCTATGTGTGCCTGAGGCCCCAACTGCCGGACTTGCGGGTCCGGTCAGACTCCGGGATGTAACCGGACCCGCGGGTCCGTTTGGTCCGTCCGTGCTCCGGACCGAGAGCGCCCGGCCGGACCGTCGCGACCGGCTGTTCTCCCCGTGGAGCCGGCGTCTCGCGAGGAGTGGACATTGAAATCTTCCCGACAGGACGACGAGGCGGGACGCACCGTCCCGGTCGGCCGGAGCATGGCGATCCTGAGCGTCGCGGCCTGGCCTACTCGCTTGCCCAGACCGCCGTGGTCCCGGCGATCGGTGACCTGGCGGGCGCGCTGCACAGCAGTGCGTAGAACGTCGCCTGGACCCTGACCGGCTACCTGGTCTCTTCGGCCGTGCTGACACCGGTGTTCGGCCGGCTCGGCGACATGTTCGCAAGCAGCGGCTGCTCGTGATCTCACTGCTGCTGTTCGCCGCCGGCGGCGCGCTGGCGGCGACGGGCGGCAGCCTCGGCCTGGTGATCGCCGGCCGCGTCGTGCAGGGGGCGGGCGGCGGCATCTTCCCGCTGTGCTTCGGCATCGCGCGGGACGAGTTCCCGGCCGAACGGCGGCACGGCGCGGTCGGGCTGATCTCCGCGATCGCGGGCATCGGCGGCGGCATAGGTCTGCTGCTGGGCGGGCTCTTGGTGGACCACGCCTCGTACCACTGGATCTTCTGGTCCGGCACGGTGATGGCGCTGGTTGCTGCGGCCGGCGCCCAACTCGTCCTGCCGGAGTCCCCGGTGCGCTCGCCGAGACGCATCGATGTGCTGGGTACCGTACTGCTCGCCGTGGGTGTCACCGCGCCGCTGATCGCCATCAGCGAGGGACAGTCGTGGGGCTGGACCAGCGGCCGCACTCTGGGGCTCATCGCGGCAGGTGTCGTGGTTCTCGCGCTCTTCGGCCTGGTCGAGCGCCGGGTCGCCGAACCGCTGGTGGATGTGTCGCTGTTCCTGCGGCCGACGGTGCTGATGACCAACCTGGTGACGCTGCTGGTCGGCTTCGGCATGTTCGGCGCGTTTCTGCTGATCCCGCAGTTGGCCGAGACGCCCTCCGGTTCCGGGTACGGGTTCGGTGCCGACGCGACGCGGGCCGGTCTGCTCATGCTGCCGGGGTCTTTGATGATGATGATCACCGGTCCGCTGTCCGGTGCGCTGACCAAGCGCTACGGCGCGAAGCTTCCGCTCACGCTGGGCGCTCTCGTCTCCGGTGCGGGCCTCGCGCTGCTGGCCGTCGCGCACGGATCGCAAGGTGCCGTGCTGGGCATGACGATGCTGCTGTACGCGGGAATCGGGCTCGCCTTCGCGGCGATGCCCAACCTCATCGTGGACTCGGTACCGGCGGCCAAGACCGGCGAGGCCACCGGGGTGAACGTGCTCGTCCGCTCGATTGGCTCGTCGCTTGGTTCGCAGACCGTCGCCAGCATTCTGGCAGGCAGTGTCGTCGCCGGGCAGGTGCTGCCCACCGAGCACGCGTACACGGTGGGATTCCTGATCGGTGCGATCGGTGCGATCGGTGCGATCGGTGCGATCGGCGCCGTCGTCGCGGGCTTCGCGGCGGTGTTCATCCCGCGCACCACATCCCACCAGACGAGCTCCGTCCTCGACGAGATCGCGGCCGCGGCTCCGCTGGGCGAGGCCCCCTCAACAAGGGCTCGCAGGCCACCGGCCGCGGCTGACCGGCAGACTGTCCGCATGGCAACTTCGTACAGCGCCTCTCCCACATCGCCGGAGAACGCCGAGGACTGGTCCGAACGCCGCGCGGACGCGCGCCGCAACCATGCCCGGATCGTCACCGCGGCCCTCCAGGTCTTCGCCGAACGAGGCATGGAGGGGACGGTGGCGGAGGTCGCCGCCCAGGCCGGTGTCGGCAAGGCGACCGTCTATCGCAGCTACCCCACGAAGACGGACCTGATCACCGCGGTCGCCCTGCACCAGCTCCGGTGGCTGGAAGATCGCACCAGCGCCGCCGTCGGGCAGTCCGACACTCATCAGTCCCTGCGACGTCTGCTCGGTGACCTCCTCGAACACCTGGCCACCGACCGCGTCCTGGCCGACATCCTGCCCCGGCAGATGGTCCCCGGCGCACAGGCCAGCGTCGACCGCACCATGAGCAACTTCCAGAGGCTCCTGGACGCCGAACTGGCCGCCGGGCGTGTGCGCCCGGACGTCACCACGCAGGACCTGCGGGTCCTGATCGGCGGCTGCTCCCGGCAACTGGTCGAACTCGGCGATCACGACCCCGCACACTGGCGCCGCTACGGCGAACTCATCGCCACCGCCTTGCGCCCGTAGCGCCTGAGGGCGGGGTTCCTGCTGCTCAGGTGGCCCGAAATCCCGCCTGCCAGCAGCTTCAGGGACACGCCGACGGCAGCCAGTTCCTCGGCGTCGACCGGTGCCCCCGAGCGGATCAGGTTCCGCCCCTGCGCGAAGTCGGCGGGGCGGTTGACGCAGTCGAGCGCCAGCAGTCTGCTTCCGCTGAGGTCCCCCACGGTGAACTGTCCGCTTTCCGCATCGCCGCGAACCACTTCGCGGTCGTAGCCCCACAGCACGCCGACCGTCTTCATCTTCGCGTCGTACTGGTTCGACCAGAACCACGGAACGACGTAGTACTGCTCCGGGTTTCCCAGCAGAGACCTCACGACGGTGTTCGCCATTTCGATCTCCCGTTGTCCGCTGTCACCACGCGGGCCGCTGAAAACTACGTCCGTGCAGATCAAGACGCATGTCGATCTTCGTGCAAGACGCCGCCGAGGCGGTCGTGTCGGCGAACGTGGAGGTGCGCGATGCGTTCGTCGGGCAGGGGTTCGGGGATGGCGCGTAAGGGTGCGGCGTCGGCGAGGATCCCGTTGACGAGCTCCGGGTATTTGGCGTCGCGGTCGCGGTTGAGGAACTTGATCGTGTCACGCGGGTGTCGTCCTCGAGGCCCATCAACAGGTTGCGAACGGCCTGCACTACCCAGGCGGCGGTCGGGTGGGCGGTGGTGCCTACGATGCGGACCCGGCGGGTGGTCTGTTCGAAGAGTGAAGTCCTCAGAAGGCGGCAAGCGATCACCACCTTCCTCCAGCACACTCCCGAGTGCCGCCATCGCCGCCTCGACGCCTGCCCGGACTGTGCGACGTTCGTACGCGAGCCCTGACCGCTGACGTGGTCAATCACCCGCCCAACATGGGGACTTCGGTCCCTACCCCACCGTGAACGGCAGCATCAGCCGCGACGGATGCGCCGCATCCCGGTAGATCTTGTGCGTGACCGGGCGTCCCACCGGCAGGTGGAAGGCGTCCGGGGGCAGCAGCGCGTTGTGGTCGTCGGCCAGTGGTTCGTCGTTGGAGAGTTCCGCGACCAGGCGGTGGCCCGGCAGGAACGTCGCCGCGAACGGGTAGACCCGCAGCACGTACTCCTCGATGCGGCCAGGCTCGACCGGAACCGCGCGGGTGTGGGGGTGGTGCGGGTCGCCCTCGGTGGTGTGTTCCTCGTCGAGTTCGCGGTGGGACGCCTTGAGGTAGGCGGTGGTGATGAGCTGCCGCTTACCGCCCGGTGTCTCGTCCCACAGGCGCAGGATGAAGTTCGTGTCGGGCTGGTCGATCTCGGCGAAGAGGTGGGCCGCGCCCTGGCCGATCATCTCGGTCGGCTCGGTGAAGGGTGCGGTGCTCCAGCTGAGGATCTCCACCTTGTCCGTCACCGTCAGCGGGGCCTGGTAGAAGCCGTCCGGGGCGGCGTGCTCGGCACCCATCGGCTCGGGCTCGTAGGAGAGCTGGCGGCGCGGGCGCAGGTACAGCGGGCGGTGCTCGACGTCCTTCGGGGGCCACTGCCTGCCCGTGACGCTCTCGCGGGAGCCCTCGACGTGGACGGTGACGGCGGGATCGTCCATGACTCCGTTGTCGATGCCCTTGAGCCAGTACTCGTACCAGCGGAACATCTTGTCGTGCTCCTCGACGAAGGGGCGCGACTGCATCGGGGGGTAGGGGCCGATGGAGAGCTTCTTCGGGCCGTTCAGTGTCTTGAAGAGGTCGATCGTGCCGTCCATCGTCCAGCCCCGGCCCTGGTCGATCTGGAGCCAGACCGGGATGTCGATGTTGGGCGCGAGGGTGATCGGGTTGCGTTCCTCGTACCAGTCGCCGTCGACCTCGTTCATGACGATGTCGAACCAAGCCTCGTGGTTCTTCGGGTAGTTGAGGACGTGGACCAGGTTGGGCCAGGCGGCCACGTCCGGGTCCCGCAGCCGCTCCGCGACCCGCTTCCTGATCTCCTCGGGCGAGTACGCCTCCAACATTCGGGACTTGACACCGTCGGTGAAAGCCCAGCCGGAGTCGCCGCCGCGGCCCTCGCGGGCGGCGCGCGGCATGAACCACATGACGCCGCCGTGGTACGTCGTCTCGTAGAAGTCGTAGTGGCCGCCGCTGACGAAGATCGCCTTGAGGCTCGGCGGGCGCTCGGCAGCCGCGAGGACCTGCATCGAGCCGAAGTACGAGATGCCGATCATGCCGACGTTGCCGTCGCACCACGGCTGCGCCGCGACCCACTCGATGAAGTCGTACGCGTCCTGGCCGAGGGGGACGCCGCCGGCGTTGTAGTTGCCGATGTGGGTGCCTTCGGAGGCACCGGAGCCGCGCAGGTCACCGATGACGTGGACGTAGCCCTCCTTGACGACGCGCGCGATGTCACCGGCCTCTACGCAGCCGTCCCACATCGGACTGGGGCGGCGCTGCGGAGGCGTGGTGAGGGCGAGTGCCTGGAGTTCCTTGCCGTAGGGGCTCAGGGCGACGAGTGCGGGGCGCGGGGTGTCGTCCGTGCCGGCATAGGTGTCGGTGGCGAGCGTGACGCCGTCGCGCATCGGTACGCGGAGGTCCTTGCGGACGGTGATGGTCTGGCCGCCCGCCTCGATGGTGTGTTGGTCGGTCATGTCTGCGGTGTGCTCCTGTGTTACGCGTTCTCGCCGCGCGTGCGGTAGGCGTGCATCGAGGTGAAGAACGGCGACGGTTCGAGCGTGGGGTCGCCGGCGTAGCCGAGTTCCTCGGCGGCCCCGGCGAACGGGGAGTACGGGGAGCCCGTCTCCGTGAGCCCCGACTCCAGGCAGCGGCAGGCGGCCTGGGCGACGCGGTCCTCGGCGGCGAGGGACTGGTCAATGGCCTCCCGGGCCTGCGCCTCGTCGAGTTCGACGCCGTACGGGGTGCCGTCGGCCCTGCGGTAGGGGTGGCCGAGGTAGAGACGGCGCGGGCGGATCTCGTCGCGCAGGTACTGAAGGCCCGTTCGGTACGCGGCCGGGTCGGTGTAGCCGGGGAAGCCGTTGGCGGCGCCGTGGACCTGCACGGAGTCACCGACGAAGACCGAGCGCTGCCCGTCGACGGTGTAGGCGACCGACCCGGGTGTGTGGCCCGGGAGCGCGTGCACCGAGACGGTGACGTCGCCGCCGAGGGAGAGCGTCTCGCCGCCCTTGACGAGCAGGGTGGGTTCCAACTCCCCTGAGATGACGGCCTTCGTGGCAGCCGCCATCTTCGCCTCACCGTCGGGATCGCGGAGGTAGCGGCCGCGTCCGGCGCGGTACTCCTCCACGTGTGCCTGCCGGGAGCGCAGCATCGGCGCGTCGGCCTCGTGGATCACCACCTGCGCACGACGTCCGGTGAGTTCCCACAGGGCGTGTGCGCCGCCGACGTGGTCGATGTGACCGTGTGTCAGCAGGATCCAGCGGACGTCCTCGATGCGGCGCCCGATCGCCTCAAGGGCGGGCGCCATGCCCTCGGCGGGCGAGCCGGCGATCCCCGTGTCGACGATCGCCGGTTCGGGTGCGTCGATGAAGAAGCTGTACAGACCGAATCGGCCCCAGGGTGACACCAAGGGGTGGACGGTGACGTCGTGTGTCATGGGTCGTCTCAGCTCCGGGTGAGGAAGTCGCGGGTCTCGGTGAAGACCCGGTGGTACTCGGGGATCCAGGAGAAGTGCTGGACGAACCCGTGGCCCGCGCCGTCGTAGCGGCTCACCGTCGCCGGCACACCGGCCTCCGCGAGCCGGCCCCCGTACAGTTCGCCCTCGTCGCGCATGGGGTCGAACTCGGCGGTGACGACCAGGGCCGGCGGCAGTCCGCTCAGGTCCTCGCGCTTGACCGGGGAGACCAGCGGGTCGGCCGGGTCGGCGCCGCTGTCGACGTAGAAGGCGTTGAACGGCTTGAGGCCCGCGGTCTCCAGGCCGTAGCCGACGGCGTTCTCCCGCAGCGAGGCGTAGCGGGCCTCGTCGAAGTCCAGGTCGAGGGAGGGGTAGTAGAGGATCTGGTGGGTGATGCGGTCGAAGCCGTCGTCGTACGCGCGGGCCGCGACTGCGGCGGCGAAGGTGCCTCCGGAGCTGTCACCGGCGACCGCGAGGGTCGTGCCGTCCCAGCCCAGCGCCTCGCCTTGCTCGGCGGCCCATCGGGTCACGGCGCAGCAGTCGTCGAGGCCGGCCGGGAACGCGGACTCCGGTGCCCGGCGGAAGTCCACGGAGACGACCTTCAGGCCGGTCTCCTTCGCCAGCGAGCGTGCGATGTGGTCGTGGGTGTCCAGGCTGCCGAGGAAGAACGCTCCGCCGTGGAAATACACCAACACACCATGGCGGACCGCGTCGGTGGGTGTGTAGACGCGTACCGGCACATCGCCGGTGGTGGTGTGTGCGGTCAGGTCCTCCACCGCGTGCAGCGGCAGGCGTTCCTCCACGGGAGGAACGTGTGTCTCTTCGTCGGCGCGCATCGCCACCGGGTCGAGGGGGCCCTCGGGCGGGGGCGGGAGGGTCGCGAGGAACTTCGCGATCTCGGGGTGCAGCGGCATGGTTCCTACTCCTTTGTCGCGGTGGGCGCGGGTGTCGCCGTGGACCCGGGCTTCTGGCCGGGGAAGACCTCGTCGATCCCGTCCTCGGCCCAGCCCTGCCGCGAGACGGCCTGCAATGTGTCGGTCACCGGCTTGCGGGTGACCTGGAAGAGGGCGAGTGCCTCCTTCACGGAGTCCGCCTCGCGCAGGGCGTCGGCGAGCGTTCCGGCGTCCTCGATGGCGGAGTTGGCGCCCTGGCCCTGGTGGTGCAGCATCGAGTGCGCGGCGTCGCCGATGAGGACGACGGAGTCCGAGTGCCAGGTGTCGACCGGGTCGATGTCGTAGACGGCGCGGATGTTCACGGTGTCCATGTCGAGGCCGCGCGTGATGTCCACGAGGCGCTCGTCGAAGCCCTCGACCGTGCGCAGCATGTCCTCCTTGGTGACCTGCGGCGTCCAGGCGCCGTCGGGGCACCGGGCGGTGATGTCGAAGGACACCTGGTCGCGGTGGCGCAGCGGCAGCAAGTAGATCTTCGTGCCGCGGCCGATGTACATGCGCAGGTTGTCGTCGGTGACCATGCCGTGGGCGTCGGCGACGGAGATGACGGCGCGGTAGGCGTGCTCGCCGGAGAACACCGCGCCCTTGTCGCTGAACAGCTGCCGGCGCACGACCGACTTGATGCCGTCGGCTCCGACGACGAGGTCCGCCTCGGCAGTGGTGCCGTCGGCGAAGGTCAGGACGGAGCGGGAGCCCTTGTCCTCGATGCTCTCCAGGCGGTGCCCGAGGCGCACCATGCCCTCGGGCAGCGCGCCGAGCAGCGCCTCGATGAAGTCGCCGCGGTGGATCAGGTGCGTATGGGTCTGCTCGCCGTCGGCCGGCCACGCCTCCTTCATGATGGGTTCGCCGGTGGGGGTGAGGATCTGGAAGTACTCGCTGGGCGAGCTGACTTGGGCGATGGCGTCGAAGATGCCCCACTCGCGGAAGCGGTTCATGGTGACGGGGCGCAGGCCGATACCGGCGCCGACCTCGCGGATCCGGCTCGCCTGTTCGTACACGGTGACGTCCGCGCCGAGCAGGCCGAGCGCCTTGGCCGCGGCGGCGCCGCCGTAACCCGCTCCGACGATGGCGATCTTGAGATCTTTCAGGTCCTGCATGACGTGAGGTCTCTCCTACTGCTGGATGGTCAGGAAGCCGGCGGGGTTGTCGACGAAGATCGTCCGGATGGCTGCCTCGTCGAGGCCGGCGGCGCGCAGGTCCGGGATCAGGTCGTCGAACAGGTAGTTGACGGTGTGACCCTTGACGCCGGGCCAGCCCAGCGGGGAGCAGTTGGCGTCGGCGGAGGCGAGGACCTGCTTGGTCCTGCGGCCCCCGTCGATGAACCGCAGGAAGTGGTCGAGGCGCTCCTTGCGGGGGCGGGCCCAGAACGGCGGGTCGGGCAGTTCGGTCTCGTAGCCGAAGGTGTCGAAGCCGATGCGGCCGCCCTGTTCGGCGATCCACACGTCGCGTGTCTTATCGGCGTTGACCCCGTCGTCGACGTGCCCGAACAGCACGCGGTCCAGCGGCAGTTGCTCTTCGTTGAAGATCGCGACGGCGTTCTCGGCGTCGATCGCGAGGTGGGTCAGGATGGGTACGCCCGTGGCGAGCGCGGCGCGGGCGGCGGCGCGGTAGATGCGCTTGTCGAGGTCGGTCATGCGCCCGCCACGGCTCACGCCCACCTTGATGACACCGGCGCGGCTGCCGCTGTCACCGATGCCGACGGTGATCTCGTGAACGAACTGCCGTGCCAAGTAGTCGACTTCGGCGCGGGCGAAGTGCGGCAGGGCGGTGTCGCCGCCGACGAAGCCGGTGCAGGCGACGAGGTGGACACCGGTCTTCGCGGACAGTGACTTGTAGTAGTCGACGTCGCGTCCGTTGCAGATGCCGGTCGCGTCGACGAAGGTGCCGCCGCCCAGCTCGTGGAAGCGGCGCAGCTTGGGAACGGTCTCCTCGTAGCGCCGCTCGGGGGTCTTCCACCACTGCGTGTCCAGTTCGGAGCCGGGCATGCCGTAGCCGATGTGCTCGTGGATCGCCACGAAGCCCAACTCCTCGGCGGGGATCGGCCCCAGGACGGTGTTCACTCGCGACACAACACTCATCTCGCCTTCGGATTCGCGGAGTTCTTGACGGTCGGTTCGGGCCGCACGCTCAACGCACCGCGATCAGGTCGCGCGGGTTGGCCTCGAAGATGCGCCGTATGTCGCCGTCGCCGATGCCGTGCGCGCTCAACAGCGGCACGAAAGCGGTCAGCAGGTGGCTGTACGGCAGGTCGTTGGCGGGGTGCCCCTTGGCGACCCCGGTCGCGCCGACGGAGAGCAGGATCCGGTCGGTGTGTCCGGCGCGCACGAGGTCGGCGACCAGGGTGGCGCGCTCGGCGTCGGTGAGGTGTTCGTCGTCCTCGGTGCCGACGTGGTCGAGGACGACGCGGGCGCCACGGGCGGCGATCTTCTCGGGTGCGCCGGCGGCAACGGCGTCCTTGCGGTCCAGGCCGCCGACGGCCACGCGGTCGGCCGGGAGCTTCTCGTCCAGGACGACGTCGAGTTCGCGGACGGCGTCGGCGCCGTGGCGGAAGGAGACGGCGACACCGGTGGCGAGGGCGGTGTGTGCGGCGCCGCGCAGCAGGCTCTCGTCGGTGGCGGTCATGCCCGCACGGGTCACCGCCGTGGTGACCAGTCCGGCCGGGCCGCGGCGCTCCACGCGCGGAACCACCATGCCCTCGGCGATCTCCTTGATGAAGAGGTCGGCGAACTTCTCGGCGGGCCACGGGGTCGGCGGGTTGGTCTGCGGGGTGAGGAAGTAGCCGCCGAGCAGCTCCTCGGGGCCCTGCCCCGTCGAGGCGATGATGTGCACGCCGGTGGCGCGGGAGAGGGCCTCGTAGAGGGGGATGTCGCGGCCGTGGAACATGCCGGTGCTGTCGACGAGGGTGCCGCCGCCGTGGGAGCGGAAGTCCCGGAGCCGGCCGGCGAGCGTCTCGAAGATCTCGGCGCGGTCGAGGGTGATGTCGAAGGCGTGCTCGGCGCCCGGGAGCACCGAGAGCAGTGCCTCGTGGACGGATACGACACCCAACTCGTCGGCCGGCACCGGGCCCAGGACGGTGTTCACGGTGGTGCTGTTCACGCTCATGCCTGCCTCACGTGTCCGGTGCGGGTGCGGCATCGCACCCGGTGGATGACGTCACGCTAGCGATCCACTTTACAGAACGTCAAGTGAACGAACATCACGAAAAATAACTGGTCACAGTGTTGCGGCGGGGTGTGGTGTGTGAGCAAAAAAGGCTCCTCCGAGGCCGTGGAGGGCCTCGGAGGAGCCTTGGTGCGAGGGGGTGGAGTTGTTGTGTGTGGGTGTCAGGTCAGGAGGCGTACCCAGCTGGCGCTCAACTCGTCGAGCAGCTGCTCGCGGGTCAGCTTCCAGTCGGCAGCGCCCCAGTGCTGGGCGACATAGTCCAGCTCGGCCATGGCCAGCACTCCCTTGAAACGGCGCTGGTGCGGCTCGAAACGTCCGGCCTGCGTGAGCCCGTCCTCGATGTCGCTGATGGCCTCTTCCATCCACCGCTCCACGAGGTCACGCAGCTCCGGATCGATCGCCGCCGCGTCCCGGCCGACGCGGATGATCGGGCGGATCTCGGGCCAGCTGTCCGCGGTGCGCCGAAGCCAGGCGCCGATCCCCTCCGCCGTCCCGCCGGCCACGGTGGCGACGAGGTCCTGGGCCGTCGATCCGTGCTCCGGGGACCGGACTCGCTGGAGCGCTTCGTTGAGCCGCTCGTCGATGAGCGCCTTCATCAGGTCGGTCCGGGAGGGGAAGTACGCGTAGAAGGTGACCCGGGTGGTGCCCGCGGCGGTCGCGATCTCGTCGACCTTGGTGGCGGCGTAGCCCTTCGTCGTGAACAGCTCGAGCCCGGACTCCAGCAGGAGGCGGCGCGTCATCTGCTTCTGCGCCTGTCGAAGGTTCGCCATGGCGGAAATCCTAACGTCACGCCATGCTCCGCCCCTCCGGGACGTCCGCCGAGGTCAGCGGGATCGGCGTGAACATCTGCGGCTCCTCGTCCGGTGTCAGCGCGGTCGGGCCGTACAGCCAGTCCGTGAAGGAGTAGTCGTAAGTGTCACGGGCGCGCAGCAGTGCGTTGCGCTGCTCGCGAGCCAGGCCGTCGAGGTGCCACAGCTCGCCCCACTTGCGGGAGGTGGTCAGGACCCGGCGGCAGTGTTCGGGGCGGACGGCCTCGTAGGCGGTGAGTGCGGTACTCCAGTCGACCGTTCCGTCGGTGGCCCGGTGGCGGGCTACGTGCTCGCCCAGCACCCAGCCGTCCTCGATGGCCATGATCGCGCCCTGGGCGATGTACTGAAGGGGCGGGTGCGCGGAGTCGCCGAGGAGGGCGATGCGGCCGTGCACCCAGTTCATGACGGGGCCGCGGTCGAACATCCGCCACCACTTGTCGCGCCACATGAACGGCAGGCCGTCCCGTACGAAGTCGCTGGTGTCGGCGAAGGCGGCGTCGAGCTCGTCGGGTGTGCCCCAGTCCTCCTGCCCCGCCAGGGCCTTGGGTGACTCGAAGACGGCGACCTGGTTGAGGAGTTCGCCGCCGCGCAGGCCGTAGTGGACGAAGTGGCAGCGGGGGCCGATGTGGACCACGACCTCGCTGAGGTCGACGGACCGTACGCGCGGCTGCTCTGCGGGGACCGTGCCACGGTAGGCGACGTACGCCGAGGAGACCGGCTCGTCGTCGATGAACAGCTTGCGGGCGACGGAGTGCAGGCCGTCGGCCGCGATCACGAGCCCGGCCTCGTGGGTCTCGCCACCCGCGAGCGTCACGCGGGCGCCGCCGTCGGTGTTCTCGTACGCCGTCACCTGCGCCTTGTTGATCAGCTCGACGCCGGCCCGTTCGCAGGCGCGCAGCAGCAGGCCGTGCAAGTCGCTGCGGTGGATGACCAAGTACGGGTAGCCGTAGCGCTGTTCTAGGTCGCGCAAGTCGAGGCGGGTCAGTTCCTCACCGTCGACGGCGTCGCGCATGACCATCGCGTCCGGGACGACGCCGAGGCTCTTCGCCTCCTCCAGGAGGCCGTAGTCGTCGAGGATGCGGGTGCAGTTGGGGGCGAGCTGGATGCCGGCGCCGACCTCACCGAAGACGGGGGCGCTCTCCAGCAGGCGGACGGCGAGGCCCTGGCGGGTCAGCGAGAACGCCGCACCGAGGCCACCGATGCCTCCGCCGACGACGATCACATCAGGTTGGGACACGGGTTTCACCTCTCAGAGCCAGGGGTCGAGTTCGGAGGCGTCGGCCAGTACATGGGGCCGGCCGGCCAGCCAGGCGGCGACCTCGGGCAGCGGTCCTTCGGGCAGCCCGTCCAGTGCGCGCTTGGCGCGGATCTCCTCGGTCAGCGCGGCCAGGAAGCCGTGCGGCAGGTCGGCGAAGGTGACACCGCCGGCACCGAGGTCGACGGCGTGGACGCACGTCTCGCGGGCGCGCATCCATGGCAGTTCGGTGGCGGGGACGGCGCGGCCCTGTGCGGTGAGGACCTCGTGCTGCCACTGCTCGTGGTTGAGCCGGTCGAGGTCCTCGGCGAGCCGCCGCGCGGATCCGGTGAGCCAGGAGCGCAGTTCGTCGGCCGACAGGGTGGGCCCCTTGGCGATGCCGGCGGTGCGCTCCTCCGGCGAGGCGTACATCGGCCGTTCTTCGTCGGTGGCCGCCCAGTGCACGAGGTTGCACAGGGCGTCGGCGTTGGCGGCGACGTGGGCCACCAGGTGGCTGCGGGTCCAACCGGGCAGTCGACTCGGGGCGGAGAAGCCCTCTTCGTCCAGGTCCGCGACGGCGTCGAGCAGGAGGTCGGTGCCGTCGCGGGCCCAGGCGCGCGCGTCGGTGAGGGTGCGGGTCGCGGTGGTCATGCGCCGACCACCTCGTTGGTGCAGGCGCCGAGGCCGGCGATCTCGGTGACCACGGTCTGGCCGGGTGCCAGGAACGCCTTGGGGTCGCGGGCGTTGCCGACGCCGGCCGGGGTGCCGGTGGCGATGATGTCGCCCGGGTTCAGGGTGATGGCGGTGGAGATGTACTGGACGAGGAAGACCGGGTCGAACAGCAGCGTGCCGGTGTCGTCCCGCTGCATGACCTTGCCGTTGACGGTCGTCTTCACTTCGAGGGCGGGGCGGACGCCGCCGACCTCGTCGGGGGTGACGACGTAGGGGCCGACCGGGGTGGTGGCCTCCCAGATCTTGCCCTGGGTCCACTCGATGGTGCGGAACTGCCAGTCGCGCAGCGAGATGTCGTTCATGACGGTGAAGCCGGCGATGGCGTCGGCGGCCTGCCGCTCGTCGGCGCGGCGCACCCGCTGCCCGATGACGACGGCCAACTCGACCTCCCAGTCGAGCGCTTCGGTCTCGGAGGGCTTGACGACGGCGTCGTTGGCGCCGGTCAGGGTCTCGGCGAACTTGGGGAAGAGGGTCGGGTGGCTGGGCAGGTCCCGGCCCATCTCCTTGATGTGGTTGGTGTAGTTGTGGCCGACGCACACGACCTTGGAGGGGTTCGGGACGACCGGCGCGAAGTCGGCGCCTGCCACCGGGTACGTGGCGCCGCTCGCGGTGGCGGCCGTGTCCTGCCAGTTGGCCTCGGCGAACAGTGCGCCCAGGTCGGGGTGTCCGAGGTCGACGAGGACCTCGCCGTCGAGGCGGACGGCCCGGGTGCCGTCGGCGGTGCGGATGGTGGCGAGCTTCATGTCAGGCGTCCTTCTGGGTGCGGGTGAGCTGGGCGCGATCGAGCCCGGTGCGGTGGAGCTTGAGCGCCTCGAAGACGGGCGCGTCGGAGAAACGGAAGAGGTCGAGGCCGCCGGAGTCGGAGTCGGTTCCGCCGGCCTCGGACCGGGCGGAGAACGGCTCCCAGGAGGGAACGACGAACAGGTCACCGCGGGTCACCGTCCAGGACCTGTCGCCGACGGTGACGACGCCGGAGCCGTCGAACACCTGGTACACGGACGAGCCGGTCTCGCGCACCGGCGCGGTCTCGGAGCCGCGGGCGATGCGGTGGAACTCGGCGCGGATCGTCGGCAGCACGTCGGATCCGTCCTGCGGGTTGGTGTAGCGCACCGCGGCGTGTCCGGGCTCGAAGGTGCCGCCGAACCCCTCCCGCTCCAGCAGCAGTTGGTCGGCCAGCGCGGCGTCGGTGTACTCCCACTTGTAGGACAGCAGCGGGCTGCCCGGCGTCGCGGGGGCGGCGGACAGCGGACGCAGGCCGGGGTGGCCCCACAGTCGCTCGGAGCGCGAGCGCTCAGGCGTGGTGCGCTCGGCGTCGCTGATCTCGTCGCGGCCGAACTCGAAGAACTGGGCCTCGGTGACGTACTGGAAGGGGATGTCCAGGCCGTCGATCCAGGCCATCGGTTCGGCGGTCGCGTTGTGGTGGGCGTGCCAGTTCCAGCCCGCCTGCGGGAGGAAGTCGCCGCGGTTCATGGGCACGGGATCGCCGCCGACGACCGTCCACACACCGGAGCCCTCGACGACGAAGCGGAAGGCGTGCTGGGTGTGCCGGTGCTCGGGGGCGTCCTCGCCGGGCATCAGGTACTGGATGGCCGCCCACAGCGTCGGAGTGGCGAACGGCCGCCCGTCGAGCGAGGGGTTGGCCAGCGCGATGGCACGGCGCTCGCCGCCACGGCCGACCGGCACGATGTCCCCGGCCCGCGCGGCCAGCTCGCGCAGCTTCTCCCAGCGCCACAGGTGCGGCACGGCGCGCGAGCGCGGATGCTCAGGCATCAGGCCGCCGATCTCGGTCCACAGCGGTATGAGCAGTTCCTGCTCGAAGCCCCGGTACAGCTCCTCGAGCGCCGGGGTGACCTCGGGCTGCCCCTGCGCGGTCACGGCCTCAAGCCGTACCGGGGAGCCCACAGCGGTTTCTTGGGTGAGCGCGGTGTCAGTCACAGGCTCAGCGTGCAGCGCGTCTGCTGAGGCGACATGTAGATTCTTGACAGCAGAATTCGAGGTGCCGCCCATGGACAAGCCACTGAAGACTCCTCCGCCGTACCCCATCGCCAGCGTCGACCACGCGCTGCGGGCGGCGACCATCCTTCAGATGGAGGGCGGCGCGACGGTGGCGCAGCTCGCGGAGCGCCTGGATGTCGCCCGCTCGACGGCCCACCGCGTCCTGGCGATGCTCGTGTACCGGGACTTCGCCGTACGCGGAGAGGACCGGGTCTACCGCGCGGGCCCGGTGCTCGAACTGGCCGTCCACTCCCAGTCGCTCGTGTCACGGCTGCGCACGGCGGCCCTGCCCCACCTGCACCGCGTCGTCGGCCTCCTCGACGAGACGACGAACCTGATCGTGCGCACCGGGGACACGGTCCGGTTCATCGCCAGTGTCGAGTGCCGGCAGTCGCTGCGGGTCGGCAACCGGGAGGGCATGGTCTTCCCGGCCCACCGCACCACGACGGGGCTCCTCATGCTCGCCGAACTGTCCGACGACGAGCTGGAGGAGGTCTACGCCGCCGAGCGCTACCGCGACCGCCCGGCGGACCGCCCCGACCTCCCGCGCCTGCGCACGGAGCTCAAGCGCCTGCGCCGCAATGGCTTCGCCGTGAACAAGGACCGCTCCGAACGCGGCCTGGTAGCCGTCGGCGTCCCGGTCCGCGACCAGGACGGCACGGCGCTTGCGGGCCTGTCCGTCTCGATGCCCGGCGTGCGCTACGACCCGCAGCGTCTACGGCCGCTGGTCGCCACGCTGGAGGCCGCGGCGCAGGCGCTCGGCGGGGAGTTCGGGTCGCCGCCCCCGGAGGACGCGGAGGCGGCGACGCATGAGAAGCGGCGCTGAGTGACGCCGGGTCCGTCAGCCGGACAGGACGTCCTGCGTGAGGTAGAGCGGCATCGAGTCCTCCCACTTGCTGTCCGTCAGCAGCTTCTTGTCGCTGCCGTCCGCGTTCATGCTGAAGATCTGGCCGTAGGGCTGGAAGGTGTCGTCGTACAGGGCGGCCTCTTCGCGGAAGCCGTACATGCCGCTGTTGTAGAGGATGCGGCCGTCGTGGTTCCAGACCGCGTGGCCGTCGTTGGCGCCGCTGCTCGTGAGGGTCTTCAGGCCGCTGCCGTCGGGCTTGATGGTGCACACGTCGAAGTTGGTGGCGCTCGTCTTGCGTGTGAAGAGGATGAGCTTGCCGTCGGCGGACCAGTCCGGCAGGTTGTCGGACTCGGTGGTGAGGACGGTCGTCGCGCCCGTCCTGAGGTCGAGGACGCGCAGGCCCATCTCCTCGCCCCACACCCGGTAGACGATCCGGTTGCCGTCCTCGGAGTAGCTCGGGAAGCCGGCGTTGGTCTTTCCGTCGGTGAGCTCCTGGTGCGAGGAGCCGTCGTCGGCCACCCGCATCAGCTTCGCGGTGCTCGTGGCGCGGGTCTGGAACCAGCCGCCGAGGCCGAACGCGATCCACTTGCCGTCCGGCGACCAGGTGGGCCGGAACGCACCGGCCAGGCCGTGCTGCACCTGCGTCTGATCGAGGCCCGACGTGGCGGTGTCGAAGACGACCTTCTGGCCGGAGCCGTCCGCGCGCATGGTGACGATGGAGGAGTTGCCGAGCTGCTTGTTGGTGAGGGCGAGGCGCCCGTCCCTGGACAGCGCGGGGAACACGTCGCAGTGGCGGTAGTCCCAGTCCGGGTCCCAGCTGTGCAGGGGCGCGTCGAGCGGGCGCGTCGTGTAGTCGAGCTTTTCGTAGATCACCGACTTTCCGTCCCGCGACCAGACCGGGGAGCGCAGCGTCCGCTTGACGGCCGGCCGGGTGTCCGAGACGTAGGCGAGGCCCTCGTCCGCCCCGCCCTTGACCAGATAGCCGATCTCCGTCGCGGACACGTACTGAGGTGCGACCTTCAGGTTGGCGCCGGAGGTGTGCTCGACGCGGGCACCCGTCGCGACGTCGACCGAGACGATCTGGGATTCGACGGTCCCGATGGCCTCGGGCCTGTGCGCGCCCCAGGTGCCCTCGACGGTGATCTCGTAGAACACGATCCGGGAACCGTCGGGCGACCACTTCGGGGAGCCGAGGCAGTATCCGTCGCGGGTCGCCACCTGCCGGAATCCGGTGCCATCCGGCCGGATCACGTAGATGCTCAGTTCCTGCGTGTGTTCCCAGCCGGTGCCGTTGCCGTGGCCCCGCCAGGTGGTGTTGCGGTCGCTGGAGAAGGCGATCCACTTGCCGTCGGGCGACCAGGCGGGGCGGAAGTGGCCGTCGGGGCTCGCGGGGTCGCCGGCGAGTGCTGCCGTGCCGGTCAGGTTGGTGCGGCGGTTCGTGCTGAGGTCGAGCACCCAGATATGGGTCTTGTGGTCGCCGCTCGTGGACACGTAGGCCACCTTCTTGCCGTCGGGCGACGGGACGGCCCAGTCGTTCATGGCCGAGTCGGCCACCAGGCGCTGCACGCCCGTGCCGTCGGCCTTCGCCCGGTACAGACAGGAGTGTCCGTCGCCCGTGCGTTCCGAGGTGAAGAACACCGATTTGCCGTCGGCCGAGAAGGCCGCGTGGTGGTCGAAGGACGCGTCCTGTACCAGCTTGCGTTCGTTGGAGCCGTCGGCGTCGCAGATGTACAGGGTGGAGCCGGACGGGCCGATGCGGTTCATCAGCATGACGCCCTTCTTGCCCTCGGCTGCCGCCGTCACGGCGAAGGGAGTGGGCAGGAGCGCGGCGCCGGCGACGGCCGCTCCGGCCGCGAGAAGAGCACGGCGCTTGATGTCAGGTGTCATCGCTGTCCTGGGTCCTTTCGTGCACGGAGGGAAGCTGTACGCGTGTCCGGCGGACACCGACGCAGTCGGCGTCGGGGACGGCCACGGAGGTGCCGGTGGCGGTGAGCCGGCCCGAGGCCGGGTCCACCTGGAAGAGGTCGACCGTGCCGCTCGCCTTGTTCGCGACGAACAGCCACCGACCCTCCGGGTGCAGGGAGAAGCTCCAGGGGGTGACACCCCCGCAGGGCAGCCGCTGTGCCTCGGTGAGCAGGCCGGTCCGCTGGTCGATCGCGAAGACGACCAGCGTGTTGTCGCCCCGGTTGGAGACGTAGACGTGCCGTCCGTCGCGGCCGACGGCGAGTTCGGCGGCGCTCGTGGTGCCGGTGTGGCCCGGTGCGTTCGTCGTCAGGAGTTGGCGGGGCGCCAGTGTGCCGGTCCTGGGATCCCACGACAGGGTCTCGATGTCCGCGGTCAGCTCGTTCAGCAGGTAGGCCGTCCGCCCGCGCGGGTGGAACGCGAGGCGTCGCGGCCCCGATCCCGGTGCCGTCGCGTAGTGGCCCACCGAACTGGCGCCCATGCGGCGGGTGTTGGGATCGTAGCGGTGCACGAAGACACGGTCCGCGCCGAAGTCCGCGACCAGCGCGAACCTGCGGCCCGGGGCGATGACCACGTGGTGCGTGTGCGGGCCCGCCTGGCGCGGGTTGGGTCCCGAACCGGTGTGCCGCACGGTGGAGGCCACCGCGCCGAGCCCGCCGTCGCGGTGCACGGGAACGGTCGCCGCGGATCCGGTCGCGAAGTCGGCGACCAGCAAGGTGTCCGCGTCGAGCCCCAGGTACGACAGGCCCCCGCTGCCGCCGGGATCCGCTTCGGTCTGCAGCTCACCGGTTCGGCGGAGGGTGCCGGACGAGTCGTCGATGCGGAAGGTGCGGACGAACCCGCCCTGTTCCGCGCCGGCGACGTAGAGGACGGGCCGTGTCGGGTGCACGGTGACCCAGTTCGAGCTGGCCTCTGCCATCACGCCCAGAGGTGACATGGTGCCGCGGACGGGATCGAAGCGGATGGCGTGCACCTGGCTGCCACCCCAAGTGCCCACGTAGAGCAGGTCGGCGCGCGTTCGGTGGTCGGTTGCCGCGCGTGCGGACGTGGCCGGCAGGAGTGCGGTGCTCGCCGCCGATGCCGTGAGTGCGGTCAGTACGGATCTGCGTGCGGGGCGCCGGGGCGGTGTGCCGGCGCCCCGAGGGGTGTGCGGGTGTCTGCTCATCGGAGAAGTCCCGTCGACGGTGGGTGTGACCGGTTCACTTCTTGGGCTGCGGCCTGTTGCGGCGGGCCGCGAGGCCGAGACACTTGAGGGCGTACGTGTCGAGAGCGCTGAGGACGCCGTTGAGGGCGAGAGTCAGCGCGACCAGGACGATCAGACCGGCGAACTCGTTGGGCGCGTCGAGGTTCTGCGCGGCGGTGAACAGCTCGTGGCCGACTCCCTCGGACGAGGCGATGAACTCACCGCCGATGACACCCAGGATGGCCAGCGGCCCGCCCGTCTTGAGCGCGGCGAAGAACGGCGCCGCGAGCGTCGGAATCGTGACGTAGCCCAGGACATGGTGCCTGCGTCCGCCCATCACCTGGACGACCTCGACGAGTTCGCGCTCCCGCTGCCGCAGCCCCAGGTAGATGTTGTAGAAGACGACGAAGGCGACGCCGGTCATCGCGATGGTGATCTTCGACCAGGATCCGATGCCGAAGAACAGCAGGAACAGCGGCGCGAGCGCGATCTTCGGGATGCCGTTGAGGGCCGCGACGAGGGGTTCCAGGACCCGTCCCAGGAGAGGGAAGGAGCCGAGGACGAGCCCCATCACCGTGCCCGCGGCGACACCGAGCCCGAAGCCCGCGAGGACTTCGACGGCGGTCACCCTGATGTTGGTCCAGCCCGATGCCGAGCCGAGCATCTTGGTGAGGGCGTCGAACACGTCGGTGGGATTACTGACCGCGTACTCGGGCAGAACGGGGCCGCTCATCCACTGCCACAGGACGAGGGCGACCACGATCACCAGGATGCGCAGCCCGATGACGGCGGGAGTGCCCCGCCAGCGGTCGGACGCTTTCGGGGCGGGTGCTGCGGCGGTATCGGTCGCGGGTACGGCCTTGTCGGTGACGGTTGCCATGGTCTGCTCCCTTCCGGTTGATTGAGGCCGTGTCACGGCAGGTACTTGTTGGTCCAGTCCTCGGAGGACACGGACGCGTCCGGCACCGCACCGATGCCGTCCTTCACGAATGCGACGGTCTTCTTCCAGCCGGCGGCGTCCATCTTGGCGCTCGCCGGCCAGTCCACCTGCTCGACCGAGGCGCTCAGTACGTCATCGGGCACGCCGGGCAGTGTCTTGCGCGCCGCCGCCAGCACCTTTTTGTCGCTGGACTTGTGCGAGTCGAGGTAGGCGGTCGCCTGGTGGACGGCGGTGGCGAAGCCCTTCACGGTGGAGGGATCGCTCTTCACGAAACTCTTCTGGGCCACGACGGCCTGACCGTACCCGGCGTCCTCGAAGGACCACTGGGGAACCTTCTCCGGATCGGCGACGACGACGCCGTCCCCGTCGTGCTGGACCTGCAGCGGGATCGGCTCTGATGTGATGAACCAGTCGACTTCACCCTTGGCGAGCGCGGCCTTGTCGGCTGCCGGGTTCGGCAGTGACACCCACTTCATCTGGCTCGAATTCACGCCGTTGGCCTTGAGGAACAGGCCCGCCTCGGCCTTGGTGTTGGCAGAGCTGGCGCCGGCGGTGGAGCCGACCAGCGCCTTGGCGACCTGCTTGGCGGGGGTGTCGGCGGTCAGGTGGTGCTTTTTTGCGAAGTCGGAACTGACGACGATGCCAAGGGGGTTGCCACCGCCGTTCGTCGCGACCGAGATCTCCGGGAGGCCCTTGGAGAGCGCGGCCAGGAAGCTGGTCGGGCTGGCGTTGAGGAACTGCACCGAGCCCGACTGGAGGCCGGAGGTGCCCGTCGAGGCGTTCAACGTCACATACTTGATCTTGATGTTGTGCTTGGCGAAGTAGCCGTTCTCCTCGGCCACGCGAATGGACAGATCGAAGATATTGCCGCTCACGCCCACCGAGACGGTCTTCATGCCGTCCGATCCGACGGTCGCCTCGCCCTGATTCCCGCAGCCGGTCAGCAGGGCGGCGCCGAGTATCGCGGTCGAGGCCAGGGCGAGGGTGCGTGGACTTGTGTGGTTGCGCATGGGAACTCCTTTGTTCACCAGGCCGGTTGGGTGTCGTACGTGTTCACCAGGCTTGTTGGGTGTCGAAAAAGCGGAGCCAGAAGCCGGTGCGTTCCGGGTCCGCGACGGTGATGGGTGCGAAGTGCGCGCCGATCTCCATCACGGAGCCGGCGTCCGGTGTGAAGGCGGGCCAGCGGGGGAGGCCCGTGCCGTTGGGGTCTCCGGTGGCGACGAAGTTCGTCCAGTACCCGGAGACCGTCCGGGCGATCTCGTGGTCCTCCTCGGTCCACGCGTCGGTGCCGCCGACGGGGTTGCCGAAGACGTAGTCGATCTCGGAGCCGTGGCAGGCGCCCCGCGGCCCGGCGTTCGCCGCCTTGGAGCGGTGGGTCCAGAAGTAGGTGTGCAGGGACCGGGTGCCGTGGCGGCTCCAGTCCGTTCCCCACAGGTGTGTCGAGAGGCGGGAGTTGTCGCGTGCCGCGCGGCTTGCGGCCTGCGCCGCCTCGCCGTCCGTCGTCGCCGGGTACAGGCGCAGGAACTCGTCGGCGAGCGGTCCGAACTTCCGGTGTGCGGCGGCCTGGTGCTGGTCGAGCGTGACATGGACCGGCGGTGATCCGGGCCGGGTGGTGCGCCGCCCGGTGCGCAGGGCGCCGACGAGCGACGGGGGGACCGCCCCGCACTCGTCGAGGTTGTTCCCCGCGAGGTAGTCGATGTCGTTCTGCAGCCCCTTGGCGTACGTCTCGTCGTATCCGGCGGGGATCGCCCAGCCGTCCACGACGGGACGCAGCAGCGGCGGGCCCGCCGTGCCACCGGTCTCGACGCTCGTGTCGATCGGGTCGTGCCCGTCGATCAGCTTGTGCCAGTGCTGCGCGCGCAGTTCACGGATGCTTCGGGCGCCGCGTAGGCGCAGGTACTGGCTGCCGGCGCTCTCCGCGGCTGCCGGCAGCCGGTACGACGTCGACAGGTAGCGGAGTTCGGGGTCGCGGGAGTGGCGGGCGTGGCTCTGTGCGATGGCCCGGTGGAACAGGCCCTTGGCGAGCGGGGACATGGCGAGGAAGTTGACGAGTCCGGCCCCCGCGGACTGGCCGGCGATGGTGACGCGGTCGGGGTCGCCGCCGAAGTGCGCGATGTTGTCGCGCACCCAGCGCAGGGCGGCCACGCAGTCGAGGAGGCCGTAGTTGCCGGAGGAGCCGTGTTCCGACTCGGCGCTGAGCTCGGGGGTTGCGAGGAAACCGAAGGCACCCAGGCGGTAGTTGAAGGTGACGACGGTGAGGCCCTGGCGGGCCAGGTTCTCGCCGTCGTAGCGCGGCTGCGCGCCCGTGCCCTCGCGGAAGCCACCACCGTAGATCCAGACCAGGACGGGGCGCCGCTCGTCGCGGGAGGGCACTCCAGTCCAGATGTTCAGGCTCAGGCAGTCCTCGCTCATCGGCACGTCGACGCCGGTCGCGGCAGCCTCGTTCGGCGCCTGCGGGCACATGGGGCCGAAGCGGTCGGCCCGCCGCACCCCCTCCCAGCGCTCCGGTGGCTGCGGCGGCCGCCAGCGCAGCTCGCCGACGGGCGGCGCGGCGTAGGGGATGCCGCGGAAGACGGTGACGGAGCGGTCCCGGCACGGGATGCCCTCGACGGGGCCCGCCTCGGTGTCCGCGGTGGGACGGTCCATGGGGTCCTTTCCGCCCGGACCTCTTCGTCAACTGACGGAAGACGTCGGGGTCTTGTCGAGCAGCAGCGCCCTGCGGGCGGAGCCGACGTGATGGCGCATCGCGGCGGCTGCCGCGGCGGGGTTGTGGGTGACGACGGCGAGGAAGACCGCCTTGTGCTCCTCCAGCGAGCCGGACCTCGGATGCCGCGCCGAGAGGTTGCGGTACTGGCGCATCACCAGCGGGTACAGCAGCGTGTCGTAGGCGCGGGCCAGGGTTCCCTGGTGCGAGGACTGCTTCAGCTGCTGGTGGAAGCGCTGGTTGCAGCCCGAATAGGCACCCTGGTCGCCGCGGGTCTGCGCCTCCTCCATGTCCTGGATCGTGCGGCTCAGGTCCTCCACCTCTTCGGCGGTGGCCTGCTCCGCCGCCTTGCCGGCCAGCGCGGACTCCAGGATCTCGCGGGCCTCCAGGATGTCGGCCGCTTCCTCGACGGAGAAACTCCTGGTGCGCACCCCGCGGTTGACCTCGCCGGTCACATAGCCCTCGTGGGTCAGGCGGGCCAGCGCGGTACGCATGGTGCTCCGGGACACGTCGAACATCCGGGTGAGGTCCGCCTCGGTGAGCCGTGTGTCGGGCGGGATGCTCCCGGACAGCAGCAGGGAGCGCAGCCCGTCGTAGGCATGGCTGTAGCGGGTGGCAGCTGAGGGGATGGCGGGCGTGGCAGGCATGTCGGGTCAGCTCCCGGGCTTGCCGAGGGACGCGTACAGGCGCCGGGATGTGCCCGCGAAGATCTCCTGCCGGTCCGCCGCCGGCAGTCCCGCGAGCACCTGCTCGGCGAGCGCGAGGAGTTCGGGCAGGGACTGCTCGGCGGCCGGGCAGTTCGACCCCCAGGCGATCCGGCCGGCCCCGAACGCCCCGACGACCGGGTCGAGGAAGTCGGCTGCGCGCTCTCCGGCGTCGTGGAGCCGTTCGAGGTTGCGGTGGGTCAGCTTGAGGTGCAGGCCCGGGTGCGCGGCCAGCTCCGCCACCTCTGCGCCCGCGCGGGCGGGCGAGGCGGCGATGTCGGGGTAGCCGATGTGGTCGAGGAGGACGGTCACACCGGGGAACCGCTCCAGGAGTTCCACCAGTTGCGCGGTGGCGGGACCGAGCCGCATCTGGAGGCAGACCGGCAGCTTCAGCTCGGCGGCCCGCTCCCAGAAGGGGTACGTCTCCGGGGCGGCGAACCACTCGCCCTGGGTCGGCACCGTGCTGCCGCTGGTGAACAGCCGCACCCCGGACAGGCCGCCCTCGCCGACCGCCGCCTTCAGCGAGTCGGCGGCGTTGGGGCGCAGCGGGTCGACGGTGCCCACGGCGACGAAGCGGTCCGGCCACCGCCGGGTGCTGTCGAGGACGTAGGAGTTGTCGTAGCCGTAGTTCGTGGTGGCCTGGACGAGGACGGCCTGGTCGATGCCCGTCGCGTCCATGCGGCTCACCATGCCCTCGGCGGTCACCGGGCGGGTGGCGGCCCATGTCGACTGCTTGCCGCCGAGCGGGGCTTGGGGATAGGCGGTCGGGTCCTCGGAGATGATGTGGCAGTGTGCGTCGACGACGTCCATGGGGGGTGCTCTCTCTGTCTGTCCGGCTACGGGATGTGTGCGGCGTGGAAGGGCTCAGGCGTCCGGGTAGTCGCCCGCCGCGAACAGCGAGGCGGTGTCGGTGGGGAAGTCCGCGTCGAGCAGCCCCTGGTCCTTCCCGAACCGGGCCATCGCGCTCAGGCTCGGCTCGTTGGCCGTGACGCCGTACGGAACCGGGTCGCCGCCGATCGCGCGTCCCTGGCGGGCCAGGCGCGGCACGGCCGCCCACTCGGGCTGCGCGGCGAGGTGGCGGCGCTTGCTCTCCGCGAAGGCCGCGTACAGCTTGGTCGGCAGGCCGGGGTCGCGCTCCACGAGCTCGGAGCGCAGCGCGATCAGCGAGTGCAGCGGGTAGATACCGGTGCGCAGGTAGTGGTCGACCGCGAGCGTGCCGGCTTCGGGGAACAGCGGGTACGGCCCGTCGTCGCCGGTGGGCTCGGGCTCGGCCGACGCCGTCCACCCGGCGCGCGGCGAACCGGCCCGGCCGGTACCGGCGTTGCCGGTCAGCGCGGCGTCGATCTCCCCGGCGCGCAGCAGCTCGCCCAGCGAACGGCCGTCGGTGACCCGCTCCACGTTGGCGGGGACGCGGCCCTCGATGTGGTCGTCGTCGTCCACGACCCACGTGATCTTGTCGATGTCGACGCCGTACTCCTCGCGCAGCACGCCGCGCACCCACACACCGGTGCTCACCGAGTAGGCGCGCACACCGACCCGTCGGCCCTCCAGGTCGCGCGGCACACGGATGCCCGAGTTCGCAGCGCACTGGACGTCGCCGTGGTGGAAGCGCCGGTTGAGGAAGACCGGCACCGCGGTCAGCGCGATGCCCTCCTGGCGCGCCATCAGATAGGAGACCGGGGCGAGTTCGCACACGTCGAACTCCAGGTCCCGGATCATCCGCCGGTACGCGCCGATGACCGGCTTCACCTCTACCGGCTCGACCCGGTAGCCGTCCAGCTCGACGTCGCCATCAAGGAGTGCCTGCCCGTGCGGGTAGTCACCGAGGACCGTCGTGATCTTTTCCATGCCTGTTCTTCTCCAAGTGCTCTGTGCAGTAGGGGTGTAGGTGCCGAGGACTCAGCCGCCGAGGCGGTCCGGCGAGACACCGAGGGCCGCGCAGGTGCGCTCGACGAGCTCGTCGTAGTCGACGGCCCGCTCGATCACGCCCTGCTCGAGCGCGTACGCGGCGGCCTTGGTGAACGCGCCGCGCAGCGCCTCGAAGCCCACGGGGTGCAGGGGCACCGGGCCCGGCTTCTCCGCGGCGGCGAGCACCGAGCGGATCCCGTCGTACGCGGCGAGGATCGCGGCGGAGTGCTCGGCAGCGGCCGTCTCGGAGACGCCGACGACGTGGTTGACCGGGATGAACCCCTGGTTCCGCGACCACTGTTCGGCGACCTGGTTCGCGTCGTCGATCGCGGTGCGGATGCGGTCGTCGGCAGGGAGGCCGTTGCCCATGATCCCGAAGTCGAGGCGGCCCTCCAGGAAGTCCGCCTGCAGCTTCGCCCCTTCCGGCGCCCGCTGCACCCAGGACGGGTCGGCGGCGCCGTCGACATGGCTGCCCTCGTACGTCGTCCAGGTGGCCTTGCGCAGGTCGACTCCGTACTGCTCGCTGAGGAAGCCACGCATCCACACACCGGTGGTCTGGCTCCAGGAACGGACGCCGACGCTGTGCCCCTCGACGTCCGTGACCGACAGCTTGCCGAGGGTCACCAGGGTCTGGTGCTGGTGGCGCCCCAGAGTGGTGACCGGCAGCAGCAGCACCGGCTTGCCGTTGGCGACGGCCTGCAGCACTGTCACGATCGCCACTTCGCACAGGTCGGCGGCCGACTCGTTGACAAAGCCGCGGGAGGCCTTGTGCACGGGGTTGATGGCGAGCCGCTCCGGCTCCGCGCCCGCTTCGCGCACTGCCGAGGTCGCGGCCGCCGCGAGGTCGTCACGGCCGAGCACCAACTTCATGTCTTACTCCTTCTGGGCGGGACCAGCGCGGCATCTCAGGCCTGCTGGTCCGGGTTCGCGGTCCGCGGTGTGTGGTGACGTTCGTGGTGACGGCGCAGCAGATCGGCGCCGTAGTCACCGCCGTTGGGGGTGCGGACGATGGTGTGGATGTGTCGGCGCGACGGATAGTCGTTGCCGAAGATGACGCCCGGCATGTGCTCGAACTCGACGAGGATCACGGGGCTGTGGAAGCGGTAGTAGAAGGTGCCGTCCGGCTCGCCGGCCCAGGCGAAGTGGGTGTCGCCCTCGTGGGCCAGGACCTCCTCCATGCGCACCCGCGCATGGTGGTCGCCGGCCCGGTTCACGTACAGGCCGAGGAGCTGGAGCGCGGTGCCGCGCTGGCCGGAGGACATCCGGCTCAACGGCAGACCGGCGTAGTTGAGCTCGAAGTTGTCGCGGAACGCCCCGGCGAACAGGTCCGTCGGCAGGGTGTCGGCGATGACGGCGTGCTCACGCTGCCGGGCGTCGAGGTCGGTGAACAGCTCGTGGCCGAGGGCCTCTTCGTGGCGGAAGGCGACGGTCCCCGCGTACTTCCCGGACCCGGCGATCACTGGTTCGGCGCCGAGGAAGGAAGGGGTGAGGACCATCTGGTCCCCGATGAAGACGCAGTTGACGTTGACGTGGTGTCCGTCGAGCTGCCAGCCCCAGGGGCCGCCGTTCTCGGGCTCCCCGTATATGGAGAACCAGTACAGCCACTCGTTCAGGCCGTCCTCGTTGCCGCTCAGCTCCCCGATGGTCAGGTTGAGGTGCATCAGGTCGACCATCTGGCCGTAGCCGTCCGCGCTGAGGCTCTCCCGGATGACGGACATCGCCAACTGGCGCTGAATGTCGTCGAGTTCCTCCAGGCACAGGCCGTGGCGCAGGAAGTAGCGGGCGCCGTTGTTCCAGTGCCGCCAGCTCACGTCGTCGACCGGGAAACGGCCCTCGGCGCGCTGCTTGTCCGTGAGGCCCGCAAGGTAGTCTTCGGCGGCCTTGTACGCCGGGCGGACGTCGGCGCCGGTGCCGCGCAGCGGGAACAGTCCCGGCTGGATGCCGGCCGACGTACTCACGCCCCGCAGGGGCTCGTTCGCGGCCTTCACCCGCCAGGCGACCTTTTCGAGCAGATCAGGTGTCCAGACGTCCGGTTCGCGTGTGGGCGCGTTGCCGCGCTGTCTCAGTGCCACCATCGCCACTCCTCCTTTCGATGCTGATCGAGGGGTGCGCCGCCGTTGCGGCGCACCCTTGCCGGTCGCCCCTCACCTCGCGAGGAAGGCCGCCTTCTCCTCGATCGCCGCGACGTCCACCGGCTCTCCGATGAGGCCCTGCTCCAGGGCGTACTGGCCGGCGATCTCCAGGCAGGCGGCGAGCGATTCGCTCCAGCCCGCCTTCACCGCGCGTCCGGCCGGTGACTCGTCGCGTTCTCCCGCGGTCGACGTGATCGCCTCCTCCAGTGCCCGATACACGGCGGACACGTCGTCCCGCCGGGTGCGCAGGACGTCGTCGCGCACCACCAGCAGATGGTTGGCGGGGACCGTCCCGTGCCGTTCGATCCACGCCTGTCCGGCGCCCTCCGCGTCCTTCACCAGCGGCACAAGTCCCTTGCCCTGACCGCCGATCGCCTTCGGGCCGAGCACCGCCGCCGACACGTCCCCGGCGCGCAGCAGGTCCGCGACCCGCTCCTTGTCGGACCGTTCCACGTACGACGGGTTGGTGTACTGCGAGACATGGACGTCCTCGGTGGTCACCCAGGTGACGTCGGCCGACTTGACGCCGTACTCCTCCTGCAGCCAGCCGCGCACCCACAGGCCGGTGGTCTGGCCGTACGAGCGCACACCCACCCGCTTGCCGACGAGTTCGCGGGGATCGAGGTCCGGTCCCTCGGGGAGCCGGGTCAGGGAGCGGTGGTGGGTGCTGCCGACCAGGACCGCCGGCAGCAGGGTCACCGGGACACCCGCGTCGCGGGCCTGCAGGTACGTGGCCATCGGCATCTCGCAGATGTCGTAGGCCAGTTCACGCACCATCCGGGCGAAGGCCGGCGGCAGCGGGCTGAACTCCGGGTAGTGGCACTCCACTCCGTCCACGGGGACGGTGCCGTCCTTGAGCGGGCGGGTGTGCGGGTGGTTGCCGAGGACGACACTCAGGGGTGTCTTCGTCTTCGAGGGTGTTTCGCTCATGCCGCTCACACGTCCTCTCCGTACTGGATGCGGCGGTACGGGGTGCTCAGCACCTCGCGGGTGATGCGGACGTCGATCACGGTGGGCCGCGGCTCGCGCACGTACTCGGCGAGCGCGTCGCGCAGCTCCTGCGCCGTGCGGACGGTGGCCCCGCCGCCTCCCAACGACTCGGCGACCGCGCCGAGTTCGGGCGTGGAGATGGTCGCGAGGTCCGCGTCGAGTCCCTTGGCCTTCGCCTTGTGGTACTCGGCTCCCAGGCCCTGGTCGTTCATCACGACGACCAGGAGGGGGATGTCGTAGCGGCACGCCGTCTCGAACTCGGACAGGTGCATGAGGAAGCTGGCGTCGCCCTCGACCACGAAGCCGGGCTTGTTGCCCTTGGCGACCATCTGGCCGATGGCGATCAGCGGGGCCTGGCCGATGGCGCCGAACATGCCGTAGTTGGAGAGCACGTCACGCGAGCGCTGGAAGAGCATGGTGCCGAAGTCGGTCTGGTGGCCGCTGCCGAGGACCAGGCCCATCTCGCCGGGGAGCTCGTGGTCGAGGATCCAGATCGCCTCGCGCGGGTCGAGCCGGCCGGGCTCCTGCACGTACTCCGGCTGCTGGAGCCGGGCCGTCAGATGCTCCCGGACCTGGTCGGTGTGGAAGCCCTCCTGCCGGACGGACCGCTCCTGGAGCGCCCGGGTCAGGTCACCAAGGGCGCTGACCGCGTCGGCCTGCAGATAGCAGTCCGCCCGCTTGCCATTGCCCATGACCAGATGGGGGGCGGTGTCGATCTGGATGTACTTGGCCTCGGGATAGAGGTAGCCGCTCTCGATCGTGTAGTGGTTCAGGCTGGCGCCCACCGCGATCACGCAGTCGGCCTCCTGGAGCAGCTCCATCGACACCTTGTCGCCGAACAGGCCCGACAGGCCGACGTGGAAGTCGGTGCGGTCGCACAGCCAGTTCTTCGCCTGCAGGGTGGTGGCCAGCAGGGCGCCGGTCTGCTCCTGGAGGGCGAGGACCTCCTCGCCGGAGTTCGCCCTGCGCGCTCCCCGTCCGGCGATGATCACGACGCGTTTGGCGTCCTGGATCAGGTCGCAGGCGGCCGCGAGGCGGGCCGGGTCGGGCAGCAGCCGGGACTTCTCGATCAGGTCGGTGGACGGGACGTAGTCCTCGTCGTAGTCGTCGAGTTCGGCCACCTGGACGTCGAACGGTGCGCTGATCATGACCGGCTTGAACTCGGTGCGGGCCAGGTAGAAGGCCTGCCGCACCGCCTCTTGGGCGTTCTCGGGCCGGGTGACGTGGATGAACTCGCACTCGATGGCGGCGGCGAAGCGCCGCTGGTCGAGGTACTGGGTGGCGCCCTCGTCGCCCAGTGGTGTCTCGCCGCAGAAGGCGACCAGGGGGGTGCCTGCCCGGCTCGCGCAGAGCATCGAGGTGGCCAGCTGCGAGACACCGGGGCCGCTGGTCGTGGTGACCACGCCCGGCTGTCCCGCGCCGCGGGCCCAGCCGTCGGCCATGCCGAGTCCGGAGCCCTCGTGACGCACTTCGTAGAGCTTCACACCGCGGTCGGCGAGGGCGGCCATCCAGTGCATGTTGGCGTCGCCCATCATGCCGAAGACATCGGTGGTGCCTTCCTTGACGAACGCCTCGGCGAGCGCTTCGTAGACCTTCACTGCTGGTGCTCCTTCACGTTCGCCGCGGCCGTCGACCGCGCCTTCAGGACGCCGTCGAGCCGTGAGAAGACCCGCAGCGCGTTGCCCCCGTAGACCGCCTGGCGATCGGCATCGCTCATGTCGATGGAGTCGAGGGTGTACTTGGTGTCGTCGAACCGCCGCCCGGTCTCCGGGTCCACGCTGCGCACGGCGCCGATCATCTCCGAGGCGAACAGCACGTTCCGGGCGGGGATGATGTCGAGCAGCAGCTCCATGCCGCGCTTGTGGTACACGCAGGTGTCGAAGTAGACGTTCTGCAGGATCGACTCCTCCAGCGGCGGCCGGCCGCGGTCCTGCATCATGCCCCGGTAGCGGCCCCAGTGGTACGGGACGGCGCCGCCGCCGTGCGGCAGGATCAGCTTCAGCGTCGGGAAGTCCTCGAACAGGTCCGATTCGCACAGCTGCATGAACGCCGCGGTGTCACCGGCGAGGTAGTGGGCGCAGGTGCCCTGCATCGCGGGGTTCCGCGACATCGCGACGTGGACCATCGCGGGAACGTCGAGCTCGACCATCTTCTCGTACAGCGGGTAGTAGACCCGGTCCGTCAGCGGCGGCGCCTGGTAGTACCCGTCGGAGGGGTCCGGGTTGAGGAGGCAGCCGATGAACCCCAACTCCTCTACGCAGCGCTCCAGTTCGGTGACGGAGTTGCGTACGGAAGCGGCCAGCGCGTCACCGGGCGACTGGGGAAGCTGGCACACCCCCACGAACCGCTCGGGGAACAGGCCGCACACGCGGGAGATGAGGTCGTTGCTGACCTGCGACCAGTCGAGGCTGGTGCGCTCGTCGCCGTAGTGGTGGGCCATCTTGCCTGCGCCGGGCGAGAAGACCGTCAGGTCTGTGCCGCGCTCCTGCTGCAGCTTGAGCTGCCCGTTCTCGATGGCGGCGCGTATCTCGTCGTCGGTGATGTGCAGTTGGTCGGGCGAGACCCTGGCACCGGACTCCTCGAAAGCCCGGATCTGCTGCTCGCGCCACTTGCCGAGCGCGGGTGGCGCCGTGGTGAAGTGGCCATGACTATCGATGATCATGAGTTGCTCCGAAACGTACGTGCGGTGGTCGGCAGGGGGAGGGCGGCGAAGGCCCGTCACCCGCGGCCGGTCAGCTCCCGGGCCTTGTGAAGGCCGGGGTAGGTGCGCACAGGCGCCGACATCAGGAACCGGTAGCCGTCGTCGAGCACCTGCTTGACGTTGTCGGCCGTCACATGGGGGTGGCCGACGGCGATCCCGCGTGCGTCGCAGATGTCGAGGATCCGGCGCTTGCACTCCAGGACGCGCGGGTGCTCGTACTGGCGGGGGACGCCCAGTTCCTGGCTCATGTCGCCCTCGCCGATGAGGATCAGGCCGATGCCCGGGACCTGGTCGAGGATGTCCGGCAGGTTCTCGATCCCCTGCTGGTCCTCGATCATGAGGCCCACGAGGATCTCCCCGTCGGGGGCCAGCGGCCACACGTCGGCCCTGGCGTAGTACTCGATGTTGGAGATGCCCCAGTAGCGGGTGGCCGCGTGCGGGCCGTCGCCGCGCAGGCCGGCCGGTTCGTACAGGGGTGCGTCGGGAAGGCGCGGGTAGCGGCAGGCCGCGACCGCGTTGCGGGCCTCCTCGACAGTGGAGATGTGCGGCCAGATGATGCCGAACGCGCCGAGGTCCAGGGCCTGTTTGGCGTGCCACTGTGCCTTCTCCGCGCCGTTGGCGGGGATGCGCACGATCGGGGTGACGGCCGGGGCGAGGCTGTCCGCCTCGAAGACCTGCCGCCTGCTCAGCAGGTACTGGAAGCTGTCCTTGAGGGCGTTGATGTCCCAGGGCTTGTGCTCCATCTCGAACACCACCGCGTCGTAGTCCGAGTTGCTCAGCTCGGACGCTGCGGCCGGGGAGGCCGCGGAGAAGGTGGCGAAGACATGCCGGCCCGCGTCCAGCTCGCCGATCACCTTGTTGAACCTGGACGTTGTCATCGCCGACCTCCCTGGCCGAGTGCTTCACCGGATGTGTTCTCTGCGCGCTGAGTGGATCGCGGCTGTCGGCCGCGTCGCCTGGCCCACCACGCCCGCAGGCGGGCGAACAGGCCGACCGGGTGCGCCACTTGGGTGGGCGCGCCGGCGGGCGTCGCCGCAGGTGTCTCGGCCTCGGCCGGGCCGGCACATGTCTCGATGAGCCGCCCGGTGAACTCCTTCGTCATCCGGGAGACCACCGCCCCGGCGCCCGACTCGATCAGCTTGGCGAGCTTGCCGTTGAGCTTGATCTCGCCGTCGCAGAACACCTGGGAGCTGTCCGGTGTGTCCCCCTCGACGACACGGAAGGTGGCGGAGGCGCTGAACCGGGTGGCGCCCTGTCCGTCCGCGCCGCGGGCCGTGAGGCGGCCCTCGTGTGTGGACTCGTCCAGCTCCAGGGAGACGCGGGCGGCGAACTTGACGCGGATGCCACCGAATCTGATGGCCAGGGTCCCGTCGAAGGACCCGTCGTCGTGTGAAGCGCCGAGCTCGGCGCCGCCGATGCAGGACACGACGGCCGAGGGGTCGGAGATGACCTCCCAGACGCGGTCGGGCGGACTCGGTACGGCAATCTCTTCCGTGATCGTAATCAAAGCGGTGAACCTCACTCGGCGGCAGGCATGACGGCACAACTGCCGTGATGGTTGGGCGACTTGGGGCGCGGGCGGACCGCGTTGCCGTGCTACGCGGCGACTTCCTGCTCGGCCGCGAAGAGGCCCCAGAGGTGGTTGTAGAGCTCGGAGAACTCGGGTGACTCGACGAGCGAGCCGATCTGGCGCGGCCGCTCGAAGGGGACCTGGATGACACGGCGGATGGTGCCGGGGCCCTGAGACATCACGATGACCTCGTCGGCCAGGTAGAGAGCCTCGTTGAGGTCGTGCGTCACGAAGACGAGCGTCCCGTTCTGCTCCTGCCAGATGTTCAGCAGTTCCTGCTGGAGCCTGAGGCGGGTGATGGCGTCGAGCGGCCCGAACGGCTCGTCCATCAGCACGATGGACGGTTCGTAGATCAGTGCCCGGGCGATGGCGCAGCGCTTCTGCATGCCGCCGGACAGCTCGCGGGGGTAGTGCTCCTCGAAGCCGGTGAGGCCGACGAGCTCGATCCAGCGGGCGATGCGCGTCTCGCGCTCCTCCTTGGGCACCTTGCGGAACTTGAGGGCCAGGCCGATGTTGGCCCGGACGCTCAGCCACGGCAGCAGGTGGGACTGCTGCGTCACGTACGCCGCATCGGAGTTGACGGTGGTGACCGGCTCGCCGGCGTAGTGCACCTCGCCCTGCGTGGGCGAGAGCAGTCCGGCGGCCAGGTTGAGGATGGTGCTCTTGCCGCACCCGCTGGGGCCGATGACGGCGACGACCTTGCCGCGATCGACCGTGAACGACACGTCCTGGATCGCCGGCCGGTGAGTGCCGGGGAACTGCAGGGTGACGCCCTCGAGGCGGAGGGCCTCCGGGTGGAAGTTGCGCTGGGTGGTCGACATGTCTGTCTCCTCGGCCTCCTTCTCGCGAAGGGCTGATTCGGGGGCCGTGCGCTCGCGCCTGTGGCGGCGGTCATGGGTGGATTCAATCGACGGTGGCGCTCCGCGTCACTCAGATTGTCCAACAACTTTCAACGGGAACGTAACACTGCCGTAGTGTGGGCACAAGAACTTTGCAGGAAAGGGCGCGCATTCACAGGTTTCCAGGCTGATCGCCCCGAGAAACTGTTGGACAAAACGCGATCACGGCCAGGCCTACGGCCGCCGCAGCGATTCCGCCGACGAGCAGCGCCCAGCGGGCACCCCACGCCGCGCCGATCGCGCCTACGGCGGGACCGCCGAAGACCGTGCCGCCCAGCCAGCCGATCGACCACACCGACAGCACCCGCCCGCGCATCCGAGGCGCGGCCGATACCTGGATCAGTGTCTTGGCCGAGGAGTTGAAGGTGATCGAGGCTGAGCCGACGAACACCAGCAGGACCAGCGCCACGGGCAGCGTCGGAGCCAGCGCCGCGGCGCAGATCACCACGCCCCAGATCACCGCCGACACGGAGAGCGAGCGAGTGGTGAGCCGGCGCCGGCGCATCGCAAGGAGCCCGCCGACCACCCCGCCCAGGCTCATCACGGCCATGGCCGTGCCGTAGCCCACCGGACCCGCCCGGAACACCGACGTGGTCAGCAGCGGCAGACTCACCGGGAACTCCCAGGTGAGGATCCCGGTCACGTACACCATCACCATCGGGTACAGCAGTTCCGGTGTGTGCCGGACATGGGCGAGGCCGGCGCGGATCTGCCCCCGCCCGCTGTCCTCGGGTTCGGCCGGGTGCATCTCGCCCGGCCGCAGTCTGAGCAGGCTGAGGATGACGGCCAGGAACGAGACGGTGTCCAGGGCGAAGCACGGGGCCGCGCCCAGCGTGGCGAGCACGGATCCGGCGATGCCGGGCCCCGCGAGCTTGGCCGTGTTGATGAACGTGGAGTTGATGGCGATGGCGTTGGCCAGGTGCTTGGCGTCGACGAGTTCACCGATGAGCTTCTGGCGCGCCGGATTGTCGAAGACGTTCGTCAGGCCGAGCGCCAGCATGACCACGATGAGCAGCGGCAGCGTGACGAGGCCTGCCCAGGTCAGCACGGTCAGCAGCGCGGCCAGGACACCGAAGCAGACCTGCGTGAGCAGCAGCAGCCGACGTGTCTCGCGGCGGTCCACCACGAGACCGCCCCAGACACCCAGCAGCAGCACCGGCAGATACCGGGCACCGGTCACGATGCCGAGCATCGTTGCGCTGTGGGTGAGTTCGAGGGTCAGCCACCCGATGGCGATGTTCTGCATCCAGTTGCCGACCACGGACGTGAACTGCCCGATGGAGAACAGGCGGTAGTTCCTGATCCCGAGCGAGGCGAAGGTGCCCGGATGCCCGGAGGCCGGTGTCACCTCGGTCAACCGATGTCCGTGCCCAGTGCCTTTTCGCCCTTGGGGAAGAAGGCCGTGAGGCGGTTGTAGTCGGCGAGCGTCGAGGTCGGGTACCACTTCAGGCCCGCCTTGCAGATCGCCGCCAGGACCGGTGTGTCGTCCGGGTCCGAGCAGTCGGTCTTCGCGGGGATACGCGAGTTGTACGTCTTCGCGAGGGCCTTCTGTGCGGGGTCGGACGACAGGAACGAGGTCAACAGGGCCGCAGCGGCCGGGTGTTGGGCACCCTTCGGGACGTACAGGTACGACTCGTTGGCGTTGGTGGGGGAGATCGGCGCCACCTCGACGGGCGCGCCCTTCTTCTTCGCCTCCAGTACGAGGTTGATGAGGCTGGTGCCGATGCTCACCTCGCCGGATTCGACCGGTGCCTCGGTCTGGGTGGTGTTCGGCGCGTAGTGCGGCTTCTGCGCGGCGAATTTCTTCGCCCACGCCAGTGCTTTCGCCTCGCCCAGGTCAGGGTCCACGTCCCAGGCGGTCAGGAACGACGCGCGCGACTCTGCCGAGACCTTGCCGCCGGACCAGCGGGGGTCGAGCAGGTCGTCCCAACTCTTGGGCACATCAGCCGGCTTGACCTTCTCGGTGTTGTACGCCCACACCTTGGGGACCGCCCAGATGTAGACGAGTCCGTTGCCGAACATGTTCTTCTTGGCGATGCCGTACCGCGACCAGTCGATGTCGTCCGCCATGTCGGCGGACGGTCCGACGGTGAGCCCGCCGGCGTTGGCCACGTCGACCGACACCTTCCCGGCGGCCTGCTCCATCCGGAGCTGGCTGACCTGGTCGGGTGCCTTGGTGTTGGTGTACTTGATCTTGACGCCGGGGTACTTCTTCTCGAAGAGGTCGATCGCGGGCTGCATCTGCGCCTGCGGCTTGGGGGCGGACCACTCGACCTCGCCCTCCTGCGCGGCCTGCTTCTCCAGCCCGCCCATCGACTTCGGCAGATCGGCGCTCTTGGCTTTCGCCCCGCAGCCGGTCATGCAGGCCGCGGTGACCAGTACGGTGGCCGCGGCGAAGGCGTGGCGCCGCGGGTTTCCGCGCTTCCCCGGCGCGTTCATCGGGTGACCGCGGACGCGTTGTAGACACGGGCGGCGTTGCCACCGAGGACGTTGGCGAGGTCATCCGGGGCCATCCAGGACAGATGGCCCTCGATCCACTCGCGCAGGTCCTTCAGGGTGCCCTCGGACGCCGGGAAGTTCGACCCCCACATCAGGCGGTCGCTGCCGAAGGCATCGGCGAGACGGCGCAGGACCTCGGGCACGTCGACCCCCGGCTCGCTGCCGAGGCGGCGCAGCGCCGGAGGTGTGATCTTGAGGTGGACGCCGGGGAACCGGGCCAGCTGCCCGAGTTCGTCGAGCTTCGGGTACGCGGGTCCGCCGGTGGCGTTGGGGCGTCCTGCGTGGTCCAGCAGCACGGTCAACGTCGGGTGCGTGTCCAGGACATGGGCGAGCTGGTCGGCGTCCTTCGAGTGCATCTGGACGCACACGGGCACGCCGCGGCTCTCCACGTACTCCCACACCGCGCCCATGCGTTCGTCCGAGATCCCGGAGCCCGGCGTGGGGACCTTCGTGGTGCCGTCGGACACCCGGATGCGGACACCGCTGAAGCCGCGCTCCTCGATCCAGTGCTTGAGGTCGGGCACCGCCGAGTCGGAGAGGAAGTCGACGGCGCACACTCCCACCAGCCGGTCCGGGTGCTTGGCCAGGGCGTCGGCCGCGTACCGGTTGTCGAAGCCGTAGACCGTCGACGCGTGGACGAGCGCGGCCCGCTCGACGCCCGCCTCGTCCAGGTGCCTGATCAGGCCCGAGACATCAATGGGACGGGTCTGCGACCACTCCGACTGCGTCCCGCCGAGCGGGCGTAGCGGATAGGTGTCCGTGTCGCTCGACATGGCATGGGTGTGAGTGTCGAAGTACTGCATCAATGCTCCTCAGGCGTGTTGCGGGTGCGGCAGTGTGTCGCGCGGCGGGTCAGACCCGGCCCACGTGCCGGTTGAAGTCGGCGAACAGGTCCGCCGCGTCCATGTCGGACGTGATGAGTCCCTGCTCGCGGGCGTGGCGGATGGCCGTCTGGAGGGTGGCCAGGAGGGTGTCGCTCATCCCGTGCTGCACCACCAGTTCGCGGGTGGAACCGCTGGGCTCGACGGGTCGCGCGGCGTCGATACTGGCGCAGAGTCCCTGGTAGACCGAACGTACGAGGCCGGGCTCGGACTCCAGGAGGTCCCCCCGCACGACGGCGAGATGGTTGATGGGAACCCAGCCGTGGCGGTCGAGGAACCGCGCCTGGCGCTCCTTCGCGTCGGGGATGAGCGGGACGAGGCCGTCGACATGGTCGGCGGACCGGGCCCCCATGACGACCGCGGAGACATCACCCTGCCGCAGCGCGTCGACCAGCTTGAGCGATGTGCGCTCCACGTTGGGCGGCTCGGGGGCGCCGTCGACGTGTGCGCCCTCGGTGGTCACCCATGTCACGTCCTCGGACCGAACGCCGTAGCTGTCACTGAGCACACCCCGCACCCACAGGGCCGTGGTCTGGCTGTAGGCGCGCACACCGATGCGGTGTCCGTGCAGGTCCTCCGGGCGAAGACGCCCCTCACCTCCCCATACGGAGATGGACCGGTGGTGGAAGTTGCCGTGCAGGACCACGGGGAGCGCGGCGATCGGCACACCCGCCTCGACGGCCTGCAGCAGGGTGGCGATGGCCAGCTCGGAGACGTCGTAGCGCTGCTCGCGGACCATCGGCGCGAAGGCCCGGTGGATCGGCTCGATGTCCGGGAACTCGAGCTCGCAGTCGGTCACCTTCACGGTGCCGTCGAGCAGCGGCTCGGTGTGCGGGTAACGGCGCAGCGCCGCCGTCAGCCGGGTCATCGTGCGCTCCGGGCGCGGTCGCGCCGTGTCCCGAAGTCAGGTGCGTTACAGCGGAGTTGGCTCCTCATGTCGGTTCCCCTCATCACGCTTGTTTGTTGCACAATGCTGGGAAGTTAACAGCGGTTTAAGCCCCAACACAAGGTCGATGGATGAGAATCGTCAAACAATCCGAGGGTGTGGGCCGCCTCGCCACGGGTGGTGGAGGGTAACCGTTCCTCAAGGTGCGCCCCGGTCGGCGCCGTGGGAGGTCTGCGTGCGGGCCGTCCGATCCATTGTCTAACAATGAAGGGGACCCATGCGACCTCGGGGGAACCGGCGCCCAGGCCTGGGACAAGCGGAAACGGTGAGCAATCGGGATTTTGCTGTGACGGGGTTCACGGCAGACGAGGCCGGTGCTACGGTCCATTTTGTTTAACAAAGCGCTTGAGCCGCGTATGACTGTCCTGGCCGGTCTCCCCAGCGCCGTCTGCCCGCATCGCCCCGAGCGTGGCCTTACGGCGGCGCGGGGGCGCCCCATGGCGCCGACAGGAGACCTCCGTCGGCGCATCCGGTGCGCAAACGAACCCACGCCTCCCGACGGGGCCTGCCGCGCGGTGCGGAAGAGCGACGTGCTGTTCAGCGCGTGCGACGACCGGGTGTCCAACGGGACGTTGGGCGCCTACCCCTAGGAGGGGATGACGATGAGACACCACGCGAAGGGCCGGGTGGCGGCGGCGCTCGCGCTGCTGGTGACGGCCGCCGTGACCGGCTGCGGGACGACAGCGGAGAGCGCCGAACTCCCCTCGTCGAGGACTGCCCTGGTGAAGCAGGCCGATCAGGAGGGCGAGGTCGAGTGGGCCTCGTGGAACCCGGAGGCGCAGATGCAGCCGGCCATCGACCTGTTCGAGAAGAAGTACCCCGGCATCAAGGTGAAGTACACCAACATCAAGGCTCCCGACCAGGTGAGTCAGCTCAGGCTGGAACAGGCCGCCAAGAAGGTGTCGATCGACGTGGCGAACGCCGGCGGACTCACCATGAGTCCCGCGGTCGGACTCGCTGGTGACATCGACTGGGCGAAGTACGGCATCGCCAAGGAGAACGTCTTCGCCAAGAACTTCGTGTATGTCTGGGCCACACCCAAGGTGTGGGCGTACAACACCGACAAGGTCAAAGCCGCGGACGTGCCCAAGAGTTGGGACGACCTGCTCGACGCGCGCTGGTCCGGTGGCAAGATCTCGGCGGAGTCGCGCGCGTCGTTCATGTCGGTCTGGGACCTCGACGGCTCGATGGGAGAGAAGGAGGCCCTTGCCTGGTCCAAGAAGTTCGCCGCGCTGAAGCCGCACTACTCGCCGAACGTCACCCAGGCCGAGTCACCCATCGAGACGGGCGAGGTGAGCCTCGGCACCAGCCTCGCCAGCCTGGTGCTCGCCGCGAAGGCCAAGGGCGCACCCGTCGCCATCGCACCGGTCTCGCCGACCAGTGCCAGCGAGTCGTACCTCTACGTCCCCAAGGGTGCTCCGCACCCGGCCGCGGGGGCGCTCCTCACCTCGTTCCTGTCCTCGGACGAGGCCCAGAAACTGCTCGCGAAGAGCTACAACTCCCGGATCCCGGTGAACACCGACTGCTCGGATCCCGGTGACACCGCCGTGCTTCAAGCGCTGTGCAAGGCGGACTTGAAGTGGTACGGCACCACGACACTCCAGAAGTACAACAGGCTCTCCGGGTTCTATCCCAAGGTGGAGAAGGAATTCGGGACAGATGTGGGCTAGGTGCATGATCACGTCCAGAATCGGAGGTCCGCGATGGCCCTGAAGACCGAAGAAGAACCAGATACATCGAATGCGGAAGCCCCGGCGGCCCCGGAGATCCGTTCCGCATCGCGAGCCTCGAAGGTGTCGTCGGCAGCGGGCGCGCTGATGAACCTGGCCATGGTCGTCCTGGTGGGATATCTCGTCCTGTTCCCCCTCGCGATCCTGATCTACAGCAGCCTGAAGCCGTCCAGCCTCGATCTCCCCTTCGAGGTCCCCGGCTTCTCGCTGGAGAATTTCCAGAACGTGTTCGAGTCCAGCCGGCTCGGATCGGTGACGCTCAACACCGTCCTGTATGTGGTCGGTTCGCTGATCGTCGCCCTCGTGCTCAGCCTCTCGATGGCCTATCTCTTCGAGCGGACCGACATTCCCGGACGCCGATTCCTCAGCCCGCTCGCGCTGGCGCCGATGGCGGTTCCGGTCACCGTGATGGCGATCGCCTGGGCTCTGGTCGCCAACCCGGCCAACGGCCCACTGGCCATCATCATCCACAAGCTCTTCGGCGTGCAGATCGACATCTATTCCATCCCGGGAATGATCCTCGTGATGGGCATCTTCGGCGTGCCCAGCATGTATCTGATGATCGCGCCCGCCTTCGCCCGGCTCAACCCGGAGCTGGAGGAGGCCGCGGCCGCGGTGGGCGCCCCGCTGTGGCGACGCCTGCGCCTGATCGTCCTGCCGCTCGTGGTGCCGGCCGTGTCGGCCGCCGGAATCCTGCTCATCGTAGTGGCTCTTGAGGGCTTCGCGATTCCCGCGATCCTCGGTCTGCCGGACAAGATCTTCGTGTTCAGCAGCCTCATCCAGTACTCGCTGCAGCCGCCGGGCGGAATTCCCAATTACGGCCAGGCCTGTACGTACGGTGTCCTCATCCTCGCCGTGTCACTCGTCCTGCTCTTCGTGTACCGGCGGCGCGTACGCGACACCCACCGGTTCCGCGTCGTGGTCGGCAAGGGATACCGGCAGACCCGCGTGAGCCTCGGCCGCTGGCGGATCCCGGTGTTCATCGTCGTCTGTGTCTACATGTTCATCGGCGTCGTCCTGCCCATTCTGGCGCTGCTGTGGACGAGCTTCTCGCCGTACACCCGACCCGTCACCTGGTCGGGATTCGAGTCGATGACGTTCTCCAACTACAGCCACCTGCTCGACATCCCGGACATCGGGCAGATCCTGCTGAACACGGCGGAGGTGGTCCTGGTCACTGCGACGGTGACCACGGCGATGTCGGTATGGATCGCCGTGGCGGCCGCGCGCCGCCAATTCCCCGGCAGCACGCTGCTGTTCGAGACGCAGTTCGCGGTCTTCGGAATTCCGAGCGTCGTTCTCGGCGCCGCCGTTCTGTTCCTCTATCTGTTCGTGCCCATCCCGATTTACGGCACCGTATGGATCATCGTCGTGGCGCTGGTGACCCGGTTCCTTCCCCGGGGATCGCGCATGGTGCAGACGGCGCTGGTGCAGTTGGACGACGGCCTCATCGAAGCCGCCCGGGTGACCGGCGCGAGTCCGTTCACCGTGACGCGGACGGTGCTGCTGCCGCTGCTGCGGTCGACGCTGTGGAAGACGTGGCTATGGGTCTTCGCGCACGCGCTGGGCGAGCTCCCGATCGCGCTTCTGCTGACCAGTTCGGACAACCGCACCCTGGTGGTCGTCCTGTGGGACACCTTCACCTCCAGCGTCGACAACCCGACGGCGAGCGCCCTCGCGGTGGTGCTCGTGGTGATCTCGACAGCCGCGGTGTGGCTGGTCAACAGGCGCAGCACCGTGAACGAGGCATGAGAGAGATGGTGGAAACGATGAGCAAGAACCCCGTGAACTCGATCGTCATCACGGAGCTGCGGAAGTCCTACGACAAGGCGGCCGGCGGCGAGACCACGTACGCGGTCGACGGTGTCTCCTTCGACGTCCCCAAGGGACAGTTCGTCACCCTGCTCGGACCGAGCGGCTGCGGCAAGACCACGACACTGAGGTGTGTCGCGGGACTCGAACATGCCACCGGCGGCCGGATCGAGATGGGCGGCCAGATCGTGTTCGACGTGCCGCAGAAGCGCGACGTCCGCCCCGAGGACCGGCCGATCGCGATGGTGCCCCAGTCCTACGGGATCTGGCCGCACATGACCGTCCTCGACAACGCGGCATTCCCGATGCGGCACGGGCGCAACCGCCGCAAGGGCCAGGACATCCGCAAGCGGGCCATGGACATGCTCGACCAGGTGGGCCTCGCCCCCATGGCGGACCGCTGGGCCACCCAGCTCAGCGGCGGCCAGCAGCAGCGCCTCGCCTTCGCCCGCGCACTCCTCGGCGACCCCGAGGTACTCCTCCTCGACGAGCCCCTGTCGAACCTCGACGCGAAGCTGCGCTCCAAGCTCCGCCAGGAACTCCGCTCCTTCCAGGAGCAGTTCGGGGTCACGTCGTTGTACGTGACCCACGACCAGGGCGAGGCGCTGGCGCTCTCCGACACGGTGGTCGTGATGAACAAGGGGCACGTCGAGCAGATCGACCGACCGGAGCGGCTCTACGACCACCCCGGCTCGGCCTTCGTCGCCGACTTCATCGGCAGCGCCAACCTGCTCCCCGTGCAGGACGTCTCGACGCGTTCGGGCGGTGGTGTGATCGCGAAGACGGAGGTCGGACCGGTCCTGTGTCTCCGCTCGTCCGGCGACGGGGACCGACGGCCCGGCAGCAGCGGCTTCGTATGCGTGCGCCCGGAGAACGTCGAGGTGCGCACCACCACCGGGGGAGAGGCGCTCGGTGACGACGAGTTCCTCGCCACCGTGGAGTCCTCGGAGTTCCTCGGGGACCGGCTCGAACTCGTCGTCCGCGCCGCTGATGTGTCGCTCACCGTCTCCGCCCGGTCAAGTCTGCGCTGTCGCACCGGCGAAGAGGTCGTCGTACGGTTCGACCCCGACACGACGAGCTACCTGGCGAGTTGAGGCGGCGTGCCGCGGTGGCGGTCAGCGGCCCTTCGGGGAATCGGCCGGGACGGAGAGCTGCAACTGCAGCGCGCGCCGGGCCGCCGACAGATGGTGCCGCATCGCCGCCGCGGCGGCCTCCGGGTTACGGGTGACGATCGTGGCGAGGATCGCCTCGTGCTCGCGCACCGAGTCGGTGCGCGGGTGCTGGCGGTCCGCATCGCGGTACTGCTGCATGACCAGCGGGTAGAGCAGGCTGTCGACGAACCGGGAGAGCGTGGCCTGCCGCGCCGCCTCGCGGATCTGCTCGTGGAACCTGCGGTTGAGTTTCCAGTACTCCTCGCGCCCGCCCGGCACCTGGTGCTCCCACATGTGTTTGCAGGTCTCGGTCATGGCGGCGATGTCGGCGTCGGTGGCCCGCTCGGCGGCGCTCGCCGCCAGCGCGGCCTCCAGCACCTCACGGGTCTCCAGGATCTCCAGCGCCTCCTCCACGGAGAACGAGCGGGTCCGCGCGCTGCGGTGCGCCTCCGCGGTGACGTACCCCTCCTGCGCGAGCCGCGCCAGCACCGAACGCAGCGTCCCGCGGGAGACCCCGAGGCGTGCGGTGAGGTCCGACTCGGTGAGGCGCGAGTCCGGTTCGTAGTGACCGGACATGAGGAGGGCCCGCAGGTCGTTGTACGCCTGCAGTGTCCGGCTGGCACCCGAATCCGAACTGCCTTCGCTGCTCGGGTCCGTGCCCGTAGCCAGTGCCATGGTGGTGTCCTCCAGGGTGTCCCGCGTTCAGGCGCACGTGTTGATCGGCCGAGTTCTGGTTGAAGTTGTACAACAGCACGAACGGTCCCGTCGAACCTCAAGCGCGAGAGCGAGCCGTCGGGTGAGCGAATATTTCGCCCTGTGGGCCTCTCGTCCCTGCTGTGAAGTCCGATTATTGTTGCACAATTTTGGTGCTCAGATGGTTCTCATGCTGAGCGACTAACGTGCCCGGGCCACCGACGCCAGGCGAGTCGTAACTGGTGAGGACGGTGCAGCGGGCCGGCAGGTTGCTTTGAAGAGGAGGCCAGTACATATGACGGACAGGGCGGACTCCGTGAACGGAAAGCGGAAGCCGTTGCCGCCCCCGAACCTCTCGAAGGCTTCAGAGCACCCGATGGGTACCTGGCGATCGTGTTGGTTGCCATCGGGCACGCGTGGGAGCCGTTGCGGGACACCAGCAGCACCGCCGCGGCCCTGTACGAACTGGTCTTCGCTCTGCACATGCCGGCCTTCATCATCATCTCCGGCTACATGTCGCGAAGCTTCGACATACGCCGGGACCGCCTCCAGCGCCTGGTCACCGGCGTCGCAGTGCCCTACATCGTCTTCGAGGCCGCGTATTCGCTCTTCAAGCGGTACGCCGACCATGATCCGGGCTTTGGCATCAGCCTCCTGGATCCCTGGTACCTCACCTGGTTCCTGGTCTGCCTGTTCGTGTGGCGCCTGACGACGCCGATCTGGAATGCGGTGCGGTGGCCGGTGCCGCTGTCGCTCCTCATCGCCGCTCTGGCGTCCTTCGTCCCGAGCATCGGCAACGATCTGGACATGCAGAGGCTCCTGCAGTTCCTGCCGTATTTCGTCCTTGGCCTGAACCTCCGTTCCGAGCACTTCAGTTGGGTACGCAACTGGCACGCCCGGATCATCGCCGTCCCTGTGTTCGCGGGGGCGATCGCCTTCTCCTTCTGGGCGGCGCCGCGCATGAACTCATCGTGGCTGGACCACCGGGACGCCGCGCAGGAACTGGGCGCGCCCTGGTGGACAGGCCCGGTGATGACATTGGCGGGCTTCGGTTGCTCGCTGGTCCTGGTCGCGTGCTTCCTGGCGTGGGTCCCCGGCCGTCGGCTGTGGTGCACGGCCCTGGGCGCGGGCACGCTGTACGGCTACCTGCTGCACGGCTTCGTCGTCCAGGGCTCCCGTATCTGGAATTGGTACGACGCTTCTTGGGTGCACACCTCTTGGGGCATGATCGCCGTCACTGCCATCGCCGCGGCCGTGATGACCGTGCTCTGCACGGCCCCCGTCCGTCGGCTCTTCCGCGGAGTGATGGAACCCACCATGAACTGGGCATTCAAGGCGGACGCGGTCCGAGGGGCCCAGCAACGCCTTCACTGACGTGCGATCGTCGCCTGCAGCACGGTGCCTCGATGTGAGCGCCGTCCCCGAGTCGACGCGTCCCGCCTCAGCGCCGCGTTCTCGACGCCTTCTGGAGTTCGAGCTGGACGGCGGCGACGTGGTCGTGAGCGTGCCGGGCGGCCGACTCGTGGTCGCGGTCGAGGATCGCGTCGACGATTCCGCAGTGGTCGGCGTGGGCCCGCTCCAGGCGGCCCGGCATGCCGATGACGCGCAGCGAGTACTGCTCGAACTGCGTCGAGATCGAGTCCCACATGTGCAGCAGTAGAGGGTAGCCGCTGGCCTCGGCGACCTGGCGGTGCAGTCGCCCGTCGAGTGCCACGAAGTCCGGCTCGCTGATGTCCGGCACCTCGGCGGCGGTCACGATGGACTGCAGCAACTCCGCGTGGTGGTCGGTGAGCCGGCGGGCGGCGAGCTCGGCCTTGTGGCCCGGAGCGGGCGGGTCCGGGGTCGCGGAGCATGACACGGTCCGAGCGCAGGCGCCCGATCAGCGCGACGGGGAGGTCTGCCAGGGCGTGGGCGAGGTAGGCGGACGTTGTAGCCGGCATCCATCGTGACCCAGATCTGCGGGTCGCCCGCCTGCCACTGCCCGGTGTGGATCAACCGCTCGATCACGTCGCGTAGTTGGGCTGCGGTGACAGTGGTCGCGTCGTCCGCCCGGCCAAGGCGCACAGCGTCCAGCATCGCGACCCACGAGGTCCGGCCGGTCTCCAGCGCGGCGACGAAGGAGTACGGCCAGCCCGGCACGAACTGGTCCGTCTTACGGTCCCCACGCCCATAGACGTGGCAGAACAGCTGGTCGCTGCTGGTCGCAGCGTCGGGGCGGAGCCAGTTGCTGACATCCACGGCCAGCACGATCCGCCCGTCCGCCGCCTTCGGCAGCGGCAGGCCGACCACCGCGCGCCGCAACCGCGCAGGCTCCAGCCAGCCCCGGTCCAAAGCGGCGTACAGGGCACCGTGCCGGCGCCGGTGTTCGAGGGCCAGCGACAACTCGACCAGCGTCTTCACCGGCCCGTCCGCACACAGGATCGCGTCGGTGAGCTCGAAGAGCGCGTCACCGCGGGCGTACAGACTCTCGTAGAACTCAACCCGAAAGCGGGACAAGACGTCCAACGCCTCGCTTGCGGACCTGGCGGCAGGGAAACTCAGAGCAGCGGCCGTTCTCTCGTGCTTCGTTACTCGACATCTCGAAGCGTGGAGAACGGCCGTCCCCGCTGTCCTGGGAAGAACTGCACATCAGCAGGTCGGGTGACCTGCGAGGATAAACGCCAAGCTAAGAGGGCGGCCTTAGTCTGTCGTGATGGCGTCTGTCCGCATGTCCTTGCGCATGGCATCACGGGTCACGCGCAGAGTTGCCGTAACGGCGTCGCGAAGGGCATCCATTTCTGGAGCGTCATGCGGCTGACCAGCTGCTACGGCATCGCGTACGCGGCGCACGGCCCGGAAGTAGCCCAGGGCCGGTAGCACCACACTTTGTGGCGCGAAGACCTCTAGTTCGTAACGCGTCTCGTAGCACTGGGCGAAGCTCTCGCGGGCGCTACGCAGGCGCTCGATACCTGATATCTGGTCATCGCGGCTGAGCATGTACAGCTCGCTGCGAGCCCGTGTCATAGCTCCGAGGAAGGCCCCGTACAGGATGCGTCGTGCTTGGCGCCATTCTGTAGCCGTTGAGCGTCGGTCACGGCGCCCTTCGATGAGCAGGGACGAACCGGTGGCGATGGCCGCACCGACCAGTGTGGCCACAAGAGCTGTCCAGGTCATGAATGAAGGCTAGGGCAAAGGGAGTTGGGAGATTCTTGAGATGCGAGAGTCATGATCGCGACCGTTGAGCAGGCGCGCACCCTGCTGCCCGAAGACACTGCAATTACCAATACGCGGGTTCAAGATCATCCCTGCGCGGCGACGCCGGTGAAGTGGAGTCTGCGGGTGCCGTGTTCCAGAAACGCCTGTGCGTAAAGCCGTCTGCCAGTGGTCGTGTCGGTGTGGAAGAAGTCCGCCGCCGGGCCGGATCGACGCCGGCGAACAGCGACACCGGAGACGCGTATGTCACCGGGCCGGCCGGATCGATCGCGAGCCCGCCGGACACCTGCACCATGAACGGCACCGACGGGTCCGCCGAGGCACGCAGGGCCCGGGCGAGCATCGTGACAGCCGCTGTCCACGACCGCCCTCGCAGCGCCTGCGTCAGATCGGCCTCGTCCTGCCCGCCGATCAGCAACTCCATCGCAGCCAGACGCTGTTCCCGCAGCGCAGCGGCACGCGCCCGGGCCGTCTCGACCGGATCGGGCCCCGGCGCCGGCTCCGGCGGGGGAGCGGCCCGCCTACGCGGAGCGGGCGGACGGTGCTTCGCGGCCGCCTCCAAAGTCCCCGCTGGCGACGCCTGAATCGCGGGCGGATCGAACACCACCTCCGAGAACACACCGGCCAGCGCTGCCATCGACGATGTCAGCGCCGCCGTCCGATACTGCTCCGCCGGGAGCATGCTGAAGTCCCGCCGCGTACTGGCCTGGGCAAGCAGCCGGTCGTAGAACTCGTCGACGGCCGCGGAGTAGCGCAGCGCCTCCCGGATCAGGTGCGTCTCGTTCGTCCGCAGCCCCGGGAAGTCGCGGGACACCACCTCCACCAACCGCTGGGCGTTGACCATCAGTGGAGCCTTCGCACGATGGTGTTGACGCTGCCCGAGCAGCTCCTCGATCGGGCGGGACCGGACCCGCCTCAGCAGATAGTCCGTGGTGATGCGCAAGTCGCGCCGCACCCGCCTGAGCCTGCGCACAAGCTCCTTCTCGTCCAGTACCCCGCTCGCCACATCCCGCTGCGTCCGGTCGAGGAGAGACATGATCTCCTCCACCCCGCCGGCCTCGGCCAGACGCTCGAAGACAAGCAGCGCAGCACCGCTGGTGGGATTGAACACGTAGCGGCCCTCGTGAGCCTTCTCCCGCACCCGCTCCAGGAGACGCAGCGCGACGAACACCCCGAACCGCTGGTCGAAGGCCTCCGGGCTGGCCACCGCAGAGCAGGCCGCCTCGAGCTCGGAACGCGTCAGGCCCCGCTCGGAAGAGAGATCACCGAACGCATCATGGATGGCCTCGGTGATCCGCAACGACGTGGCGTCCGCCACCACCGCACCACGCGACGCCGCGACCGGAGCGACGAAAGGAGGCAACTGTGCCAGCAGGTCATCCTCAGGATCTGATCCGGAGAACAGGTCCGGCCCGTTCTGCCCGTGCATACCGGCCAAGCGTCCCCCTGCGATACGTCAGCATCTCCCCACTACCGACGCTACGCCCCACGTACTGCTCTAAAACCTGAACCACAACACTGGCGACAGCCTGGCCAATTCTCGCCCCATCCGCCTATAGGTCGTCCAAGCCGGTTACAGACATAGCGCGCATCCTGCCTGCTTTCGATCCGCAGGCCCCGACGGCACTCGTGCCTGCGGCTGCGCCCGTGGGGGGTGCACTTTTGCGAGTCGGGGATGCCGAACCACGGGCCCGGCGCTGAGACGGGCATCAGCGCAGACATGAGCAACCTCATCTCGGCCCAGGACGCCGGCAGCCCCGCCCTGGAGAAACTGCCCCCTGACGAGGCCCACGAACTGCCGCGCCTGCTGCAGTTGGTTGCAGCCGAGGGGTTGGATGAACTGTCCGAGGAATCGAGTTGTTCGCCCGGGAGAGCGCCACACGTATTCCGTCGGGCGCCGTACACGCTGCACGCGGGAGCCATTGAGTTCCATCTGGCGTATGGAACAGACCGTTTGAAGGTGAAGCGGTGTGAGGTCTAGCTGGGGGTGTTCAGATCGGTTCTCATCAGCCCGCGAAGGGTGGTCAGCGCTTGGTCGTAGGCGTTCTGGGCCGCTTCAAAGGACGGAGTGCCGCTTCCGGCCCCAGTCGCCACGACGTCACGGAAAGCGCGTAGACGGCGGAAGCAGCTGTCGGATACGGGGACCATGTTGGGAGGGGCCGAGATTGTCATGTGATAGCGGAGTGGATAGGCATCGCCTCTGCGCCATGTCTCGCTCACGCGGGCTCTCATTTCGGTCCGATCGGTGCTGCTCCCAAGTGCATGGAGGTCATCGGCCACGCGGGAGAGGGCTGCCAGGTAGTCGGCGTACAACTGTTGACGCATCGCCTCGGTACGCTGGGTCTGTTCTCTCGCGGCGCGCAGACGATCTGCCAGAAGCGTGGACCCGATGCCGATGATGGCCCCAAGACTTGTTGCCGCAAGCGTGGTCCATTCCACCGCCAAGCCCTCCAGGTATAGGAAGTACGTAGATCTGTAGGCCGTGTCCACCGGTCTGACCCGATACGCGGTCTATTCCTGTTCGGGTCTGCTGTCTTCGGAGGGGCCGCGCCAGGCCGCCCGCATGTCCTTGAGCGCGTTCAGCAGCTCAGCATCCCATACGAAGGAGCTGAGGAAGTCGGCGTCGCTCGCGCGCAGTCGCGGGATTTCTCTGGGGTGCAGGGAGAGGAGGAGTGGCTCAGCGTGCGTGCCGAGCCACTCCCGATCGCCCAGTTCATTGGCCAGTCGTAGCAAGCCGATGATCAGTCCTGCCGTCTGCTCTTCAGCAGGGACCTCCTTGAGTAGCGCGAGTCCGTGTTCCAATGCGGCTACATCCGATCCCCATGGACTCTCCGCCCAGATATATGTGCTTCCTGCGTCCCTCAACATCTGCCGTAGCTGATCCCGGGGGCTGTGGAACTGTGCTGCGTAGTGGCGAATATGCCCTAGAAGGGCTCTGTACTCCAGAGAATCCGGTTCGGGAGGCAACTGGGTCAATCCGTGGAGCACGTACTCCTCGAGGGTTGGCCACAGCCCAGCCCAGAGCATTCCATCGACCCCCGCTCCCAGGCGAAGAATCTCGACCAGCAAGGCCCGAAGGGTCTCTTCGGGGAGCGCGTCTGCGTCATGGACGACCTGGCGTACCAGGATGCCTGCAACGGGCATGCGCTCGTGTTCGGGCAGGTGGCGTAGTAGTTCCAAGACATCGGAGTAGTGCGAGGTGAGTGGTGTTTCCAGGGGACGGCACAGTAGCGCGATCAAGGCGTGTGCACCGGAAACGGTGTGCTGCTCCCTGTCGATGCGGTAAGTGCGCAGAGTATTCGGCATGCTCCGCATTAACGGGGCCAGTGCATGAAGTACGTGTTGCACGTCCGCGTCGCACAGGAGGGCCAGGCGTGTGGTCAGGTCCCCGGCGTCTACTCCACGTGCGTCGTGGTAGCCAGCGGGCCCCAACGTGTCGTGACGCAGCATCCAGGAGACGTCATGCGCGAGCTCGGTGGTCCCCTGAAGGGATAGCTCCAGGTCGACAAGAGGTTGGCAGCTGTCCCGTTTGCCGTTGCTGGCCGGGGTGGGAGTGACCCGCTTCACCGAGACTGTGTGGGCGAAAGAGTCCCAGGACGCTTCACCGAACTGAGAGCGCCAGAACTGTGCGTATCGCCACCAGCGATCCACGGGATCCGCTACCGACAGGAAGTCCGAGGCCCGTACGCCGCCTTCGATGACGAGAGCGAGCAGGAGGAGGTTCGCCTCGTAGACGGCATCCCGTTCGGTGCGTCTGCGCACAGCCGGGGCGTAGGCGGTTTGGGACGGCCCGTGCTCAGCTCGATCCTCGGTGTGGAACAGGTTGCGCAGCAGCTTAGGTAGTTCGCCGTTCCAGCGCGGTCCTTCCGGTCCGGCCATTTCCCGTAAGTAGTCGACGACGTTGGCGCGGTCGCTGAGCGGGACGAACGAGAGTAGACAGCGGAGCACCGCGTCGTTGTGTCCTCGGTCCGACGACGGCTCGGCTGTGTCGCGTATCTGGTTCAGCTCGTCGCAAATAAGGCGGGCGACCAGATACTCGCCGAATGTCGCATGGAGGAACTCGTACGAACGCAGACGTTCTTCGGCGACCGTTGCTTGCGCCTCGTGTACGAAGAAGAATCTACCAAACAGCAGGGCAGAGTCTGCTTCGCCGAACAACGCGCCGAGATCGCTGTCCGCCTCGCTCGCTGTGAGGCTTTGTCTGCGACGGTTGAACATTCCGAAGGCGATCGCGCCCAGTCGCCCGAACTCCCGCTCGACTGCTGCAGTCTCGAGGGAAGGCGGCAGAGGGCCGTCGTGTTTGACAACCTGGCGCCGGACAAACTCCACCAGGATCCGTTCGTACAGATCCACACGGCGGATGCCCCAACCGCCCAGGCTCCGCAGCGGATTGCCCGTCGCGTCGTACAGGGCGAGCATGAGCAGGAGCAGTGAGTGGCGGGCGAGTTCACGGTAGGGACGTATCACGTCCCATGTGAGGGGCATGACGTCGTGTTCTGAGAAGTAGCGGCGATTGGTGGACTGCCACACCTCCAGCCAACTGACGATGCGTTGGTCATCGAAGGGCTCGAGCCGGAGGACTGTGGCGGTCAAGGGCGCCAGTACCTGGTCAGCGACGACGGTGCGGCTTGTGACGACAAAGACGACCGGCCGACCCAACTCGTACTCACGCAACTGAAGTTGCTCGATATTCTTCAGGTACCGCCATTGCCTGCTCATATCGAGCCGTCCTGCGCCCGCCTGGATCAGCTCGTCGAGGCCGTCCAGCAGGACGACTCGGATGACCTCGCCAGATGGCAACGCGTCCGGCCAGGGCATGAGGCTTCCGGTTGACCTGTGAACGGCCCACTCGAGTTGTTCTTGGAGGTCGAGCTCGACAGGAACGTGTCGGAGCTCGATATGGAGGCAGGAGAATTCCGACTGTGGGAGACGCGCGGCGATGAGCCTCATGAGCAGCGACTTTCCCGAACCCGGGTGCCCGAGTATGAGCAGGGGCGACTGCGTGGCCTGGTGGCCGAGGAGGTGCGCGGCGAGGAATCCGGCGATGTCCTCACTGAGAGGTTGCTCATCCCACCAGGTGTCGGCAGACAGCTGCCAATCGGCGGCACGTCCCGCCACGCGATAGGCAGGGTTGATGTAGCCGGCTGCGAGGGAGGGAATCGCCGGCCCTGACCCGTCGGCAGCGGAGATCGGGGCTCGCAGGAGTTGGCGCTGGCGTGTGGTGGGAGAATCGGCGTGCGTGAAGTTCCCCAGGAGGACGCCAAGTTCGATGAGTCCGACCCGGTCCGCTGTGATCGGCTGACGGTTCTCTGCCTCGTCCGGGTCGTAGGTCTCAGAAGTCAGGCGCAGTTCCGGGCAGTCCCAGGTGACAGCGGCCTGCAGGGCGTCGTAGCGGCGCAGCGCCAAGCGTGCGAGTTTGTCGGGCGATGCCCCGTTGAAGCCGGCGAAGGCCATGAGGTCTGCGGACGCCGCATAGGCGGATGCTATGTCGGCGCGCAGTGCGGACGGCGAACGCGCACGGACGGATCCAGGTACCACCCGGCCGAGTTCCTCGAGTACCTGAGCCCGGATGTCCATCTGTGTGGTCGCTTGGGGGTCCCGTACAGAACCGAGATTGCCGACCGCGTCGCAGAAAGCGCCCACGAGCAGGACCAGGTCCGCCGAGCACAGCAGCGCTGTTCTTGCGGTGCCGCGGCACGTACGGACCCGACTTCCGAGGCTCTTGAGGAGGGCGGAGAGCTCGCCGGGTCGCGCGCCGACCAAGTCGAGTGGGCCGAGAATCTCTGAGACGACTCCTTCGAAACCGTCTCGGCGGCCTGTGAGGACCTCAACGGCGGATTCGAAGTCGAAAGGCACGAACTCCGGCAGTTCGAGGGGTAACCGTTCCTGGTCATGCCTCGGCGGCTTGCGCTGTCTGTCCTCTTCTGTTTCCTGAAGTTCGGCGTGACGTGTGCGCCACCAAGCTGGATCAAGCACGATGCCGGGGGGAGAGTGGGCACCTGCCTGGCGGCGACAGTGGTTCACAATGGCCAGGACTTCGTCCAGTTGTGGGGGCTTCGCCCGCTGGCCGGTCAGGAGTGTGGAGACGGAGGCGTCGCTCCGGTGCAGGATTCGCGCGAGTTCCGTCTGTGGGACGCCGCAGCCGCGTACGGTTCGGCGGAGCGTGGCGCAGAAGTCCGCCACGGCGCCCGTCGCATCCCCCATCAGAAACCTCGGTTTCGCCGTCTTCGGGAAAACTTCGGTCAGCGTATGCCGTGACCTGCACCGATGTCTTCAGCTTCAGAGTTCTTCAGCGTTCGGCCCTACCGATACTGAGCCGGCGCACTCTTGGGGGCCGGATGCACAAGGTGGACGCTCAAGACGGAGGAACGCGCATGCGCCTGCTCACTTCGCACACGATAGTGCTGGTGACCGTGATGTTCACTGCACTCTTCACCGGGGTGGTCCTCCCGGCTGTGTGGTCATCGTCTCCAGCTCGCCGGCGTGCTGCCGCGGCCGTGTTGAGCCAGGTCTTGGGCGCTCTTCGCCGACCCCGCTGAGATGCGGGATACGGAGTCGGGCAGGACTCGCGCCAAAGTGGCGGGGCCGGCGTCTTCGTTGTTCATGTACCCGACTCTGCTTCCAGCCCCCCCTGTCGGCTCTCCTCGACAGGGGGCTGATGCAGGGTTCGGTGACAGGTCAGCTTCGGAGCCCCACCGTTGCTGGCTTAAGGTGAGCTCATGGAGCTTGAGTTCTTGCTCCGCGAGTGAAGCAGTACGGGCTTTGACTGCGTTGCACATCCGCGTACTTCCCGCAACCTCTGAATAGAGCGCGTAGCCCATTGCTGGGGGTCAAGGGGTCGCAGGTTCAAATCCTGTCGTCCCGACAGTTTTGCGGCATGAAGTCGCAGGTCACAAGCCGGTTCGAGGAAATCTCGAACCGGCTTGTTTCGTTTGACCGTTGGGAGCGGATCGTGCTCCCTGGGCCGCTTCGATTCGAACGGCGTGACACCGGATCGCCCTGAGGTCCGGTCGTTTGTGCAGGCTGTCGTGGTGGGCGTGGGTAAGTCTGCTGTTCGAGTGACAACTTGTCTGCGGCGTAAGTGCGCAACTGTTGCGTGTGGGGTGCGGATGACGTCGTGGGGCGTTTGAGGCGTCTCGATGGGCTCGTGGAGCTGCCGCCACTCTGGCGAATTGCCGCTGTTGTCGCAGTTGCCCTTCTTGGCGTGCGTGGTCAAGGGGTCGTTTTGCTCCCCGGCTGCTCCCAGAGTGCTCCCCGTGTTCGATTCTCGTGTCCGAACCGGGTGGGGCTGGTGGGGTGTGTGGGTCACCAGTGTGTGGGGATGCCGGGTATGGGGTCGCAGTTGGAGTTCAGGTAGTCGGCGAGGCTCTGTCCGGCGGTGGCCAGGTGGCGGATGCTGGGATGGAGGTAGAGCTGGGTGGTGGTGATCTCCCGGTGTCCGGCGATCTGTTGGAGGACGTGGAGGGGGACGCCGGCGTCGGCCATCCAGGTCAGGGCGGTGTGGCGGAGGTCGTGACGGCGTAGGTGCTCGTAGCCGAGACGACGTGTGACCTCGTCCCAGTGGGTGGCGCGGCGCAGGGTGGCGGTGGTGACGCGTCCGCCGAGGGGGCCGGTGAACAGGCGGGCGTCGGGCGCGCCGTGGACTTCGGTCATGCGGTCGGTGATCAGAGTGCGCAGTGGTTCGATGATCGGGATGAGGCGGGCGCGTTTTCCCTTGGTGTGTTTGTCGGCGAGGCCGCCGGGGGCGGGGGTGGTCTGGCGGCGGGCGGTCCAGATCCAGGTGCGGGCGTCGATATCGCGGACGCGGACTCCGGAGATTTCACCGATTCGGGCCCCGGTGCAGGCGGCGAAGGTCACGGCGTGACCCCAGCCGGGGTAGTGGTCGTGGGCGGCGCGGGTGAGGGCTTCGGCGAGGCGGAGCAGCGCGGCGTAGTAGGGCAGGGCCAGGCCGCGGGGTTCGGCCAGGAGATCCTCGCCGGTGTAGTGGAGGCGCTGCCATCCGGGCAGCGGTTGGGGCTGGCAGGTCAGCCAGCCGTCGCGGGTGGCCTGGCGGGTGATGCGGGCCAGTGCGGCCAGGGCGTTCTTGATGGTGGAGCGTTTGGTTCCGGTGGTTACCCAGGTCTGGACGGTGCGGTCGATCATCCCGGCGGTGAGGTGGTCGATGGGGACGGTGCCCAGGGCGGGCAGGACGTGCCGGCGCCATGCGGCGTGGTAGGCGCCGCGGGTGGTGGTCTCCAGGCCGGCCAGGGCGAGGTCGATGACGCGGGCGCCGTAGCCGCCGAGCGTGGGGGCGTCGGGTAGGTGGGGTGCCGGGTGGTTGGCGGCTGCGGTGAGGGCGGTCAACAGGGCGGCGGCCAAGTCGGCCACGGAGGCGTCGGATTGCTGCCGGGGAGCGATCAGTGCCTGCGGTGCGGGTGCGGATGCCGTCGAGGAGGGGCCGGGCGATGCATGCCGAGGTGAGGTCATGATCGCAGCGTGGGCGGCGCACCGGGCTCACAACCTCTCGGATTCCGGCCGATTGTGCGGGCGTGCGCAACGGCGCTGCACGACGTACTCGAGGCCCTCGGTAAGGGCCGTCGTTGCCGGGCGTCTGCCGCTCGGAAGGCGAGGTGGGCCGACGGGCGGGACTGGCGTGGAGGTGGTGCGGGCCTATGACTGATAGGGGTCGGTGATCGTGTAGGGGGTGCGTACGGCTTCAACGATGGTGGTGGGGAGGGCGGGGTCGGGGGTGTCACCTGGTCTGGGACGGAACCTCGCCCGGCAGACGGGGGTACAGCGTCATCTCGATCACCTCACGCTCGCACCCGCCATGCCGCTCCGGCCATCATCTCGCCGCCACAACATCACTTAAAGCCAGCCGATGAATTCACCAACGGTGTCTCACGGGGGACATGACCCGATGCCAACCGAGAGGCCCCCCGCTCTTCCACCCACCTCGCGGACTTCCGAGAGCGAAACACGGGCACGGGGGAGCGATGGCTGCACGACCGGGTGCGGGGCGTGATCTGGACGGGCAATCATGCTGATTGGAAGCGGGTGGGAAACCTGTAGCACATGACGTTGGTGGAGAACGCACGTCGGTTGTCCACCTGTTGGCCCCGTCCGCCGAGCTGCATTCAGGCCCAGCAGGCCGAGCCCGTGCACATCGGGTCCGGAGCGCCTCAGGTGCTGAGGCCGCCGGACGCCAGTCGATCGTTCACCCCGCTCGCCAGGCCTTCGCCCGTGTCGGCTACTTGAAGTAGAAGCGTCTCGAAGGCGCGCAGACGTCGGAAGGCCTCGGAGTACGCGGCTTGTTTCTCCAGGGGGAGCTGCAGCACCTGAAGGCGTCGGATGTCCACCCGGGACGAGCTGGAGGCGTGGGTGCCCGCCTGGCGCCCGTTCGCGGGTGCGCGCAGGCAGCCGGCGAGGAAGTGGGCGTGCGACTTCTCCGGATCCACGCGTAGGGCGTAGAGCTGGGGGCCCAGGGCCATTGGCGGGCCGGTGTGGACCCATGCTCTGAAGGCCCGCACCACCCCCGCGACCACGACGTCTCCCTCCTCGACGACGGCCTGCGCCCCTTCGCGGGGGACCAGGCCGGTGGGAGTGCCGTCCTGCAGCAGGTCGGGCACGGTGAGCAGCGGAACCGTGTCGGCGCCGGGCGCGTCCGCGGTCGTCGGCGGCTGCTGACCGGCGCGCAAGGTCAGGACACCCGCCTTGACGAGATCACCGACGGTGGTCGTTGGATGCGGTACCTCGACTTCGAAGGGCAGCTTCGAGAGATACCGCAGATGCCCGCCAAGTTCCGCCAAAGAGGCCGACAAGTCGTCGCTGACAGCGGCGATTTCCATGCCCGAGGGTTCCGCGCTGGGGGCGGCATAGCGCCCCGGCGTGATGTCCACCTCGTCGTCCAGCAGGTCGAGCAGCGGGACGCGTACGGCGCTTTCCGGCAAGTCGCCGTCCGGGCGGTCAAGTTGTTCCACGGCGGTCAGAACGAACGAGCCGAGAGCGTCCCAGTCGGGTCCTGGTTCACGCGCGCCGGGACGGGCGAACCGCGTGGCGTCCACCAGCAACGCGTCCTGGATCGGGGGAGCGGACGCGGGGGCGGCCGGCGCGGTGCGCAGGATCCACATCTGCAGAGACACACTGTGGGGCTGCGCGCTGCCGGGCGGGAGGGCCACCACCGCGCGCAGCACCCCGGTACGCAGCAGGGAGCCGCGGATGCGTCGGCCGGCCTTGCGCGAGGCGACGGCGGGCGGAAGTACGACGACGGCCGTGCCACCCGGGCTGAGGTGGGACAGCACATGCTGCACCCATGCCAGCTCGGGCTCCGTCCTCGGCGGCAGTCCGTGCGTCCAGCGCTGGTCCGTGGCGAGTTCCTCGTAGCCCCAGTCGCGCTCGTTGAACGGTGGGTTGCACAAGGCAATATCGGCACGCTGCCCGGCGAACGGGTTGTCGCGCAGTGCGTCGGCCGTGGCAGTCTCTGTGCGGGTGTCCTGTTCGTCGGTCACGAAGGCGAGTCGGGCGGCGGCGAGGGCGGCGAGGGCCGGGTCGCGTTCACAGCCCAACAGCGTCAGACCGGTTCCGTCGTACTCGTCCGCTGTCGCTGCCTGTAGGTGTCCCGTACCGCACGCGGGGTCGAGGGCCGTGAGGTTGTCGTCGCTCTCACCGAGCCGGACGGTGAGGGCGATCCGGGCCATCAGCGTGGCAAGTGGTGGCGGTGTGGTGCTGAGCTGCCGCACATGCGTTTCGAGCCAGCGCTGCATGAGGAACTCGAAGGTCTGGCGAGGGCCTTCGGCGCGCCCCAGCCGTGCCGCTTCGCGTGCCAGTTCCACAGCCGTGGAGGAGATGCCGAAGGCTGTTCCCCGGGCGCGGGGCGCCCGCATCCGGCGGGCCGCCTCGGCGATGGCCAGGCCCGACTCCTCCCGGCTACCCAGCGCCTCGATGTGCGGCCAGAGCAGTTCGAGGCCGCAGATCTCCTTGAGCTTGCCGTTCTCGCGCAGCCACTGTTCGATCTCGGACAGGGAGAACTGGGGGCTGACGTCGGTGCCCCCTATGCGGGCGGGGAACGAGTCATGGCGGCGGCGCCAGTTGCTCACCGCCGCGCGTCCCACGCCCGCGATCCTGGCGATCTCGGCAAGGCTGACGGGTACAGGGTCAGATGTGCTCATCGAACGGCCTCCCAGGTGCTCGGCCGGCCGAGTGGTCGGCATCCCAGCGGCCCGCTGCCAGGAAGGCTACTACCCTCTTTGACAGAGTTCACAAGAAAAAGATGCGCCAACTGTGTGGAAAGAGTGGAGGATGGGAGCGGTGCAGGAATTCATGCCGGGCGTGGTGCTGCAGGATCGCTACCGGCTCGGCCCGGTGCTCGGTCGCGGCGTGATGGGTCACGTGTGGCAGGGCCGCGACCTGTACCTGGACCGGCCCGTGGCGGTGAAGACGGTGGCCGCGGAACTGCTGGCCGTCCCGCGAAGCCGCGAGGAGGCGCTGGCGCGTTTCAGGAGGGAGGCGCGGGCCGCTGCGCGCCTCGACCACCCCAACATCACCACGGTCTTCGACGCGTCGATCACCGACGACACCTGTTGTCTGGTGATGGAGTTGATCGAGGGCGCCACCCTGGACCACCTGTTCGATCAGCAGGAGGAAGAACGGTTCGACCTTCCCGCGGCGGCTGCTGTGGCCGCGCAGGTGTGCGCCGGACTGTCCGCGGCCCACGCGGCGGGCCTCGTGCACCGCGACCTGAAAACGCAGAACGTCATGGTCCGGCGCGATGGCATCGTCAAGATCCTCGACTTCGGCCTGGTGAAGGTGCTCAGTGACACCGACCCACGCCTCACGATGACCGGTGAGGGCATCGGCAACATCCTCTGCGCATCCCCCGAACTGCTCGCGGCCCGTGAACCGCTCGACGGTCGCAGTGATCTGTACGCCGTGGGCTGCCTGCTCCACCACATGCTCACGGGCAACGCTCCCTTCGTCACTGACCAGCCGGCACTCCTGGCCTCCCTTCACCTGAGCTCAGCACCGCCACTCGTCTCAGATGCGGGCGTCCGCATTCCAGGAGCCCTCCAGGACCTGGTGACGGCCTTGCTCGCCAAGCGGCCGGAGGACCGACCCGCCTCCGCCGTCGAGGTCTATGCGGCTCTCGCTCCCTATCTTCCGACTCCGGTACCCGAGACGGCCGTTCGGCGATGCCCGCCCGAGGATCCCCGCAGGCCTTTCGTCGTTCCGCAGGGGCCGAGACCCTTGTGAGCGGTGAGAGGATGATCCCGTAGGCCGGAAGCGTTGCGCCGTTCCCGGCCACAGGGGTTGTCACGGGCGCCGGGGGGCGCTGGGACTGGGGGCGGGCGCGATGGGGCGAAACCTTGGACGGTACGAGTTAACGCGCGAGCTGGGCCGCGGCGGTATGGGGGTGGTCTGGGCGGCGTACGACCGCGAGCGCGGCAGGGAAGTCGCCGTAAAACTCCTCCTGCCCCGAGGGCGTGAAGCCGAACTGTCCACGCTGGAACGCCGTTTCCTGCGCGAGGCGCGCCTTACGAGCCGTCTGCGTCACCCCGGCATCCCCGTCGTTCACGACCACGGCAGCCACAAGGGCGAGCTGTACCTCGTCATGGACCTGGTGTCGGGGTGCGCGCTGGACGCCGTTCTCGCGAAGGGGGGCCCGCTGCTCGTCGAGCGCGCCGCCGACATCGCACGGCGTATCGCCGAAGTGCTGGCCTATGCCCACGGGGAGGGCGTGGTGCACCGTGACCTCAAACCGTCCAACGCGATGATCACCTCGAACCATGAGGTCAAGGTCCTCGACTTCGGTGTCGCCGCCGCCCTTGAACCTCAGCCCGGTGAGACCCGGTTCACCGCCGCCAACGCGACCCCCGGCACCGTCGTCTACATGGCTCCTGAGCAGGCGGTCGGTGAAACCGCGCCCGCCAGCGACCTGTACTCGCTCGGTTGTGTCCTCTACGAACTGCTCGCAGGGGCACCACCGTTCACCGACGCCAGCCCTTTCATGCTGTACCACCGGCACGCGCACGATCCCGTGCCGTCCCTGGCAGGCCTCCGTCCCGAAGTCCCGCACAGTCTCTGTGAGTTCGTCGAGGTGCTGTTGGAGAAGAAACCCGAGAACCGGCCTGCGTCGGCAGCGGAGGCAGCCGCCCTCCTCGCCGCATGGTCCCCGGCTCAGGCCCCGGCGCCCACGACCGCCACAGCCGCTCCTGCCCATCCGCGCCTGGCCGAGACGGCCGCCCTGCGCCAGGCCGGACGTCCGGCCCGCGCCCTGGAGCAGTACGAGGAGCTCATGGCGGCCCCCGGTCTCAGCCATGCCGACCGGCTGGCGGCCCGCGTCGGCGCCGCCCTCTGCGCGGGTGCGCTCGGCCGCAGCCGTGAAGCGCTGGAAGAGCTGAGATCGGTTCTGGCCGAGCAGCGCAGCCTGCTCGGCGCGGGAGACCCCGCGGTGCTGGACACGCGATACGAGATCGCTGTCCTGCTTGTACGGACGGGCGAACGGCGCGCGGCCGCGGAGCTGTTGCGGCGTTTGGCCGACGAAGAAGGTGGAACCCGGCCGGTGGAGGACCCCCGGTACGGGCGCAGCCGTTCCCTGCTGGACCGGCTTGAGCGCATGACCTGATTGGCCATCAACTCCATAGACGAGGGGGCGTGTGAGCTCTGTTCACACCCGCCTCTGCGTGTTACTGTGCGTCGGCTCGCACCGGTGGGGAGACAGGAAACTGTCTACGGGCGGCATCGCACCACCAAGGGGGAACAGCGCCCATGACGTCAGCAGTCAGACGTGACAGTGAGCGGACGGGGAGTCAGGAACTCCCCGAAGAGGGCAATCTTGTCGAGGTGCGCGGCCAGTCCTGGGTCGTCGCCCGTGTCGAGCCGTCACCGGCGAGTAACGGTGACGCCGAGGGCGCCGGGCGGCGTGCTTGCGCCACCCTCGTCCACCTCCAGTCCGTCGCCGACGGTCGTTTCGGAGACACCCTCTCCGTCATCTGGGAGGTCGAGCCCGGCCGTCACGTCCTGCCCGCGGGCTCCCTCCCGGACGCCTCCACAGGCGACTACGACTCCCCGCACCGGCTCGCCGCGTTCCTCGACGCGGTCCGCTGGTCTGCTGTCGCGTCGGCCGACGCCAAGACGCTCCAGGCGCCGTTCCGTTCGGGTGTCGCCGTCGAGCCGTACCAGCTCGAGCCGGTCTCCCGTGCCGTCGGCGCCCCGCGCGTCAACCTCCTCCTCGCCGACGACGTCGGCCTCGGCAAGACCATCGAAGCTGGCCTCGTCGTACAGGAGTTGATGCTGCGCGGCCGCGTCCGGCGCACCATGGTCGTCTGCCCGGCCGGCCTCACGCTCAAGTGGCGCGACGAGATGGCCGAGAAGTTCGGCCTGGAGTTCACCATCGTCGACTCCGAGCACTGCGCCCGCCTGCGCCGCACTCATGGCACGGCAGCCAACCCCTTCCGCGTCCATCCGCTCACCATCGTCTCCCTGCCCTGGTTACGAGGGCAGAAGGCCCAGCGCCTTCTCGACGAGGTCATCGGCTCCCCCGAGGAGAGCAGCGACGGCGAGCACAGACGCTTCTTCGACCTGCTCGTCCTCGACGAGGCGCACCATGTCGCGCCCGCCGCGCCCAAGCAGGTGTACGCCGTCGACTCCCAGCAGACCAAGCTGATCCGGCGCCTTGCCCCGCACTTCGAGCACCGTCTCTTCCTCTCCGCCACTCCGCACAACGGCTACCCCGAGTCGTACACGGCCCTCCTCGAACTCATCGACGACCAGCGTTTCGCCCGAGGCGTCGACCCCGACAAGGAAGCCCTCAGGGACACCGTCGTCCGCCGCCTGAAATCCACGGTCACCAACGCCGACGGCACGCCCCGCTTCCGTACCCGCAAAACCCTCGAACTTCCCGTCGACTACACGCCGCAGGAGCGCGAGATCCATCAGCTGCTCGGGTCGTTCGCCGAACAGCGCCGCCAGAAGCTCACGCCCAAGGCCCGCGGCGGCCGTCGCGCCGCCGACCTGGTCACCCTGCTCCTGAAGAAGCGACTCTTCTCCTCTCCGGCTGCCTTCCTCCATACCGTCCAGGTCTACCTCTCCCACCTGGAGGACACCGGACCGGCCCGCGGCGGGCGTGCTGCTGCCGCCGAAGTCCCCGAGTGGCTGGAGGAGTTCGCCGACCTGGTCGCCGACCTCGACGACACCGGACTCGTCGACGCCGAGGACGACGCCCTCACCCGCTCCACCTCCCTCACCCCCGCCGAGGACGGCCAGGAACTCGACCTGCTCCAGGAGATGGAGCGCTGGGCCGTCACCCACGAGGCCGCCCCAGACTCCAAGGCCGAGGCCTTCATCCGCGCACTCAAGGCCGTCTGCCGTCCCGACGGCAAGAAGTGGACGGACGACCGGGTCGTCGTCTTCACCGAGTACCGCGACACCCAGAAGTGGCTCCACGATCTCCTCCAGCAGGAGAAGCTCACCGATGGCGGCCGGGTGGAGCGCCTGCACGGAGGGTTACCCGCGGAGGAGCGCGAGCGCATCCGGCTCGGCTTCCAGGCCGACCCGTCCCTCGACGAGGGCAAGGTCCGCATCCTCCTGGCGACCGACGCCGCGGGCGAAGGTATCGACCTCCAGAACCACTGCCACCGCCTCATCAACTACGACATACCCTTCAACCCCAACAAGCTCGAACAGCGCATCGGCCGTATCGACCGCTGGGGTCAGCGGCACGACCCGGAGATCACCCACTTCATCGGCTCCGGATGGCAGGACGCCCAGGCCGGCTCCTACGAGGCCGACCTCGAATTCCTCTCCCGCGTCGCCAAGAAGGTCGCGCGCATGGAGCAGGACCTCGGCTCCGTCAACGCCGTCCTCGCCGAGGCCGTCCAGCGCCGTATGACCGGTGACACCGCACCCGTCGACATCGAGAACGCCAGGCCGAGGCCCATCAAGGGCCGCCGCACCGGCGGCGTGGTCGCCCCCGAGCAGAACGTCACCACGCAGACCAAACGGCTCGCCGACCAGTACGAGGACACCATCGCCGCCCTCGGCCTGACGCCGGCGAACGTCAAGCGCGTCGTCGACACGGCCCTGGCCCTCGACCACCAGCCCGCCCTCCTGCCCGCACACGGCGACGGCTTCGAAGAGGGCGACGTGTTCGACGTACAGCCCCTCTCCGGAAGCTGGGAGCGAGCGACGCGCGGCCTCGCCCACAAACTCCGCGAGGGCGAGCAGCGCCCGCTCACCTTCTCCCCGGCGGTCGCCGCGCACGGCAGGGACGAGGTGGTCCTCGCGCACCTCAAGCACCCGCTCGTCGCGCTCTCGACGCGCCTGCTCACCGCAGCTGTCTGGAACGCCGACTCGGTCGGCCTGCACCGCGTCACCGCCGTCGTCTCCGACGACCCGGCCGTCACCACCACCCTGGTCTCCGCCTACGCGCGTTACGTCCTCGTCGGCACCGACGGCACCCGCCTGCACGAGGAAGTCCTGTACGCGGGCGGCTGGTTCGGCGACACGGGCCGCTTCCGCCGCTGGGAGTCGGTCGGCGAACAAGGCAGGGTCCTGTCCCAGGCGCTCACCGACAGCACCGAGGCCGCCCCGCACCTGCGCAGGGAACTCACCGGCGCCTGGCCGCGGCTCCGCGACCCGCTCTACGCGTCCCTCAAGGCCCGCGCCACCGAACTCGGCCGCCAGCTGGAGAGCCGCCTCGCGGACCGCCGCACCGAGGAGGAGCGCCGTATCACCGCCACCCTCGACCGCTTCGAGGCCACCTTGCGCACCAAGCTCAAGGAGGAGGGCGACGGCGAGGGCGAACAGCTCGCGCTCCTCTCCAGCCACGAACTGACCGGCCACGAACGCCGCCAGTTCGAGGACGACCGGCGTCGCTGGCAGGAACGCCTCGAAGGCCTCCCCGCCGAGCGCGAGCGCGAACTCGCCGCCATCGCCGCCCGCTACCGCGAGCCCCGCTCCCACCTCTTCCCCGCCGCCGTCGTCTTTGTGATTCCCGCAAAGGAAGCCCGCCGATGAGCACCCGCCGCGCCATGAGCCGTGGACTGGCCGCCGCCAAGGCCCAGGCCGCCGACGGCCGCCGGCAGCACCAGGAGTGGCTGGACCTCACCGAGGTCTCAGGACCCTTCCTCACCATGCCCATCCTGCTGCGCGCCTGGCCCCAGCTCGACACCCTGGAGAAGGACGAGCGCGCCCGCCTGCGCGCTCACCACGCCGACTGGCAGACCGACACCGTCGCCGGGCGTGACGAGTGGGTGGCGTACGTCCTGTCACGCCTCCTCGGCTGGAACGACGCACTGACGCTCCGCGTGGGCGAGTCCGAGCACCACGGCCTGGACCGCCTCACCCTGCGCGTGGCGGAGCACAGCACCGAGGTGCGCCCCGACTTCGTCCTCGTCGAGCCGGGCACCGACCTCGCCTCCGAGCCCAGCGTGGAGAGCGCCACCAAGCGGGTGAGGCTGCTCGGCATGACGGTCCCGGCGGGCACGGCGCCCATCATGCGCGCGGGCGGTGGCGGCGACTGGGCGGCGGCACCGGCCGACCGCCTGGCCCGCCTGCTCCGCCACCACGGGGTGCCGCTCGGCCTGGTGACGGACGGCCGCTGGTGGTGCCTGGTGTGGGCCCCGCTCGGCGGCGTCACGACCACGGCCGTCTTCGACTCCATCGGCTGGAACGAGGCCGCCGAGCGCAATGTCGTCCGCGCCTTCGTGTCCCTTCTGCGCCGCCGCCGCTTCTTCGAGTACGAGGAGGCCGAGACGCTCGTCGGCCTGCTCAAGGCGAGCCTCGCGGCCGGCGAGGACGTCACGGAGGCGTTGGGCGTCCAGGTCAGGCAGGCCGTGGAACTCCTCGTGGACGCCATCGGGCGCGCGGACGTACGCGCCGTCGAGCACGGGGCGCCGGGCATGCACGCGTCGGGTACGAGCGCGGGCGAGGTCTACCGCGGCGCCGTCGCGGTGATGATGCGCGTCGTCTTCCTGCTCTTCGCCGAGGAACGCGGCCTGCTCCCGGCCGACAACGAGGTCTACGCCCGCTCGTACTCGGCCCGCTTCCTGCGCGACGAGTTGAAGGCGCGGGCGGACGAGGAGGGCGAGACGTCGCTCGAGCACACGACGTCGGCATGGCACCGCCTCATAGCCCTCTTCCACGCGGTGCACGGGGGAGTGGACCACCCCGGCTCCGGCTTCCGCCTCCCCGCGTACGACGGCTCGATCTTCGACCCGGAGAAAACCCCCTGGCTGGAGCTCACCACCCCGCTCCTCCCGATCGACGACCGCACGGTGCTCCACATGCTCCAGGCGGTGCAGGAGGTCCGCGTCGGCAAGGGCAAGGACCGTGAGGTCCGCACGCTCAGCTTCCGCGCGTTGGGCGTCGAGCAGATCGGTTACGTCTACGAGGGCCTGCTGTCGTTCGACGGCCGCCGGGCGGCCGAGCACATGGTGGGTCTCATCGGCCCGGAGGGCCTGGAACACGAGGTGCCGCTGCGGGAGTTGGAGTCGCTGGCGGCGAAGGCGGGCGGCTCGCTGCCGACGCTGGCCAAGTCCATCCATGAGAAGTGGAAGGACCCCAAGCCCCCTGCGACGGTGGGCCAGTTGGAGAAGAAGCTCGCGCCGGCGGGGGCGGAGGGTTCGGCGGAGGCCCGTCGCCGCTTGAACGCGGTGACAAAGGACCCGGCTTTGACTGAGCGGTTGCTGCCGTTCGTGGGCATCCTCCGGGACGACCTGCGGGGCCTGCCGACGGTCATCCCGAACGGCGCGCTGTACGTCACGGAGTCCTCCCTGAGGAAGAACACGGGGACGCACTACACGCCCCGGTTCCTGGCGGAGGAGGTCGTGCTGCATGCGCTGGAGCCGCTGGTGTACGAGCCGGGGCCGCTCCAGACGGCGGACACGGGGGAGTGGCGGCTGAAGTCCTCCGAGCGCATCCTCGACCTGAAGGTCGCGGACATCGCGGTGGGTTCGGCGGCGTTCCTGGTGGCGGCGTGCCGTTACCTGGGGGACCGCCTGATCGAGGCATGGGAGGCCGAGGGCCGCGCGGACGCGATGGTGTACCGGGCCGGCCGTGCCGTGGACGCGGTGACGGCGGCGGACGCGGAACAGGACCCGGTCGTCGTCGAGGCCCGCCGCCAGATCATCGAGCACTGCCTGTACGGGGTGGACATCAACCCCATGGCGGTGGAGATGGCCAAGCTGTCGCTGTGGCTGGTGTCGATGGACCCGGAGCGGCCTTTCACGTTCTTGGACGACCGGTTGGCGGTGGGGGATTCGCTGCTGGGGATCCACAGAATGGAGCAGATCCGCGCCGAGCACCTCAAGCCTGGACAGAAGCGCAGCCTGTTGACGCAGCAGGTCGACGAGCGAGCGGAAGCGTTGACGGCGAAGGCCAAAGAGCTCAAGGCGCTCCGTTTGGCGATTACTTCCCTGCGGGGTGTCGACCTGTTCGCTCTGCAGAGGAAGCGGGAGCGGCTGGCTGAGGTCAACCGGCACTCCGCGCGGTTGCGCCTTGTCGGAGACCTGTTGGCGGGCGCTGCACTGGCTACCGGTGCTTCAGGCCGGGTCCCGTGGTACTCCGAGGACGGTGGCAAGCGGCTGAAGGATCTCTTCCCGCAAGCTGAACTGATCGTTGAGAGGATCATCGACGAGCAGGTGTCTGCGGACGCTGCGTCAGTCCGTGCCGCTCGGGACACGGCGGAGACATGGCTCTCCTCCGAACTCCCCGAAGGCAGTCTGGAGCGGCGGCCGTTGCACTGGCCGCTGGTTTTCCCCGAGGTGTTCACCGAACGCGGCGGCTTCGACGCGATCATCGGCAACCCGCCCTTCCTCGGCGGCCAGAAGCTCACCGGCACGCTGGGCGAGGCGTACCGCGAGTACATGGTCGACTACCTCGCCGGCGGCAAGCGCGGCAGCGCGGACCTCGTGGCTTACTTCGAACTCCGTGCCCACCAACTCCTCAACTCAGGCGGGCAGACGGGCCTCATTGCTACCAACACCCTGGCGCAGGGCGACACTCGGGAGGTCGGCCTCGACCAGTTGGAGACCAGGTCCACGATCCGGCGTGCTACCAAGAGCGCTCGGTGGCCGTCGAAGTCGGCCGCGCTGGAGTACTGCGCTGTGTGGACGACGGTACCGGCGATCGCTGATAACGCGGCCCGGATCTTGGATGGCGAGAAGGTCAGGGGGATCACGACGTCCCTGGATCCACAGTCGCGAGTGACAGGGCGTCCGCACCGGCTGGTAGCCAATCGAGGTACGGCCTTCCAAGGCGCCAATGTACTGGGCCGCGGCTTTTTGATGACGCCCAATCAGGCAGAGGATTTGATCCAGCGTGACCCGCGCAACAAGGATGTCCTCTTCCCCTATCTCAATGGCGAAGATCTCAACTCCCGACCGGACTGCTCTGCAAGCCGCTGGGTGATCAACTTCCACGACTGGCCCGAGGAGCGGGCGCGCGAGTACCCGGAGCCCTTCGCCATCATCGAACGAGACGTCAAGCCAGAGCGACTAAAGAACAAAAATAAGCAGCGCCGGGAAATTTGGTGGCGATTCACTCGTCCGGCGATGGACATGCAGCGAGCAATAAACGATCTTGATCGAATTCTGGTAGTAGCACGAATCAGTCGCACGGCAGCTCCCACCTTCGTTCACCCGCGCCAAGTCCTCAACGAGAAGGTCGTAGCCTTCGCTGACAGTCACGAAGGTTTGCTGGCTTTGCTCAATTCCACCTTTCACGTCCAATGGGCTTGGAAGTACTCCGCAACATTGAAGACTGACCTTCAATACACCCCGACTGACGCGTACGAAACAATGCCTCACCCAACAAAAACATCCGACATGGCGGCAGTCGGAATCGAACTGGAAACCCTCCGTAGGCAGGTGATGAAAGAACGTCAACTTGGTCTCACCAAGCTTTATAATGCTATACATTTACCGAATAACGAAGACGCTGACATTTCTGCGATTCGTGACCTTATCGTCGCCGTAGATGAGAAGGTTTGCATTGCCTACGGGTGGTCGGATTTGAACATGGAGCGCCACTTCATTGAGACGAAGCACGGAATGCGGTACACCATCCCACGCAACATCCAAAATGAGATGCTGGATCGACTTCTCGAAGTAAATTATCGAGAGTGCGCAAATTCGCCCACGGCGCAAAGTGGCGAGGGACTACTTTTCTAATCTCTAGACGATTCCTGGAAGTTCTTCCGTGCGCTGAACTGCATGATTCAGATCAAGTAGTCGATCCGTGATCTCCGTTTGCGTCAACCGGGGAAGACAGAATCGGACACCCTGGCGAGTTTCATTGAAGGAATGCTTCATGTCGAGATCGTTCCACCCGTAAGCGGGGGCCACGGCTTGGTCGATTTCTGCATGGACTGACCGAAGACTCTTAATCTCTTCGTCTGTTATACGGGGGTCGTGGAAGGCAGAGTAGAGCTTCGTGAGGCCAATCTTTCGGTCAGCCATGATCTCGGTTCGCATACATGCAAGGGTGGCTCCCTGAGTGTCCATCTCCCCGCTGCCATCTGGATGAGGTAGCGTTTCAAAAACATCCGAAGGGGAGTAGTTAAGATCGGCCTTAAGTGTTGAGGAATTTTTCCAGGCCCAGCATGAATGAAAAGAACTGCTTAGCAATGCAAGGTCGCGGTCAAGGGATCGAGTAAATACTGCCAACTTGTGCGCAAGGACTTGATTACTTGAGACCCGTGCAGGCATCACGGTGCGTGACACTAGTGCTACTACCAGGACTCGTTCCTGCCTACTGATCCGCTTATACAGCTCAGGGCGGCTGCGCTCGTAAAGCCACCATCGCGCACGGGCATTTTTGCTGTGTTTGACCTTCATTCGCTCTGGCTTGACGTCTCGTTCGATGATGGCGAAGGGCTCCGGGTACTCGCGCGCCCGCTCCTCGGGCCAGTCGTGGAAGTTGATCACCCAGCGGCTTGCAGAGCAGTCCGGTCGGGAGTTGAGATCTTCGCCATTGAGATAGGGGAAGAGGACATCCTTGTTGCGCGGGTCACGCTGAATCAGGTCCTCTGCCTGGTCAGGGGTAAGGACAAAGCCCTTGCCCAGGACAATCGACCCTTGGAAAGACTTGCCAGAGTTCGCTACCAGCCGGTGTTTGGTGCGTAGTGTTTTGAGACATTTTTGAATGGTTTATAGCCAACCTGGCGAATTAGGGATTTGCTGACGTCTGAGTGCTACACATTTTTCCTCATGGTCCTCAACGAGTTCATAGCCTCGCAGCGTGCCGACGGGTACTCGAAAAGCACCATCAGTGCCAGGGTTCGGTGTGTTCGTGCAATTGCGCGAGCCGCTCTTGTGGGAGCTGATGAACTGACCGTTGAACACGTCCTCAGCTACTTCGGTTCGCGAACGCTTAAGCCCTGGTCACGGCGGACCTACCTAAATCACCTTCAGGCCTTCGGGAGGTGGCTTGGGGTGAATCTTGTCGCCGGGATACGCAAGCCGCCAGCGCCACGGTCCATCCCTGACCCCCTGCCTGAAGAGGAACTGGACAGATTGACGGCCCGGACTGCGGGGCGTCAGCGGGCGTGGGTGCTGCTCGGAGCCTTCTGTGGACTGCGTGCCCACGAGACGGCAAAGCTTAGACGCGAGGACATCTCAGTCCTGCAAGAAGGCGAGGTGGTCCTGCGTGTTCAAGGTAAAGGGGGACGCACTGACATTGTTCCAGTGCCGCCGGTCGTCGTCCGTGAGCTGAACCTGATGGGCGCTGGCAGATTATGGGACGGCGTCAGTCCAGAGCGTGTATCGCGGACCGTCGCGGGTATCGCAGCCAAGCATGGTATCCGAATGCGGTACCACCAGCTCAGGCACCGTTTTGGCACGGCCGTGTACCGTGCGTCCGGTCGTGACCTGCTGTTGACCCAGCGCCTCATGCGTCATGCCTCACCCGCAACAACCGCTGGCTACGCCGCTGTTGCGGACGAGCGTATCCACTCCGTGATCAGTGCCCTGCCTGGCGCGGACCCCGACGCGCGACCGAAGCAACCCCGCCGGCGTTCAATGGCCTGCGCGTCTTGCGGGGGATGAGTAGGTGCGCCGGAACTGACGCCGCTCGTTCTCTCAATGCCTCCTACTTCAGCACGAGCGTCACGAGCGCCGCCCACTCGCTTCGGCCGACTCGCAGCACCGGCCCGTTGGCCGTGACCTTGGAGTCCCGTACATACACTGCGTCGAGGTCGGCGGCCACTTCCACGCAGTCGCCGCCGTCCGACCCGCTGTAGCTGCTCTTGAACCACTGCAACCCGTTCAGGCTCTCGGTCACCTGCTCCACGCTCACGTCTCTCCCGCCATCCGCTCGATGAGTCGCGCAGACTCCTCGATGTTCAGGGCCTGCGATCGCAGCTTGCCATAGCGCAACGCGAAGGCGCTGACCTCTACGGCATCTCCGACGACGCACCCGACTCCTTGGGACTCGAAGTACCCGAGCTGGTGGTGTTCCTTCGACTCCACCACGACGAACGGTCCGTTCTTACCTGGGTGGAAGCCCCGTTTGGCGGGCATGACCTGGACCTCGATGTTGCGCAACGTGCTCACCTCCAGCAAGTGCTGACACTGGCCGCGCATGGTCCCCATGCCACCCACTGGATCGCGCAGCGCCTCCTCGCTGATGATGAACGACAGTTCTGCCAGCGGTGCCCGAATCAGCAGCTTCTGCCGACTCAGCCGTGCTTCCGTGTGCTGGTCGATGATCTCCTCGCTCAGCGGCGGACAGTGCCCAGCGAAGACGGCCCGCGCATACTCTTCCGTCTGCAACAACCCTGGCACCAGCAGCGGATCGTATGAGAAGCGGCTCATCACCTCCGCCTCGATCAGCGCGAAGTTACGGAAAAACCGAGGCAACTTCGCCCGGTCCACCTCATCCTGGAGCGCCTCCAGGACCCCCCGCGAGTCCAGCGCCCTGTCCGCCGCCACCGTGAACGCCGCCTTCGCCGGTCGTCGCCCCCGCTCCACCGAGGCGACCTGCTCCAGCGAGTAGCCGATGGCCTCCCCGAGATCTCGCTGGTTCAACCCGGCCCGTTTACGCAGATGTTGCAGCAACGCGCCGTACGCCGACCAAGCGCCCGGCACGTGGCTCTCCTCCGACGGCTTCACCGCGCGACCCTTCTGCGTGTCCCGCATCGCCCTCACGCCCTTCCGATCCCCGAGTCCGCCCGCCGCTCCGGACACGGGCTCCGCGAACCGCCCTGCGGTGGGGCATGGTTCAACGCGCAGCGCTCGTTCGAAGGCACGGGGCCCAGCCCGTACAGGGCCCGTACAACGCCCGTACAAACGAAGGCGTCACCTCCGACCCACCCCGTACAGGGTCCTTCGGTACGGCCGTTGCACCTGGTCGGTAGGCCGGCCACCCCCTCACGCTGAACCCCGTGACGCACCAGCAACTCACCAGCGGGGCACCGCCGCCTGTCCCCGCCCGCCAACTGACCCTGCGCTTCAGCAGCACAAGGCGCGGTGCCCGCCTCGCCCGCCAGCTCGCCGTCCAGCAGTTCACTGAATGGACCGGCCTCGCGTACGACTCCGACGTCGCCCAGGCCGTCGCCCTCGTCACCGCCGAACTGGCGTCGAACGCCGTCCGCCACGGCAGCCTTCCCGGCCGGGACTTCCGCCTGTCCTTGGCGCTCATGCCCGCCTTCCTCCGGATCGACGTGACCGACACCCGACCCGAGCGCCTCCCGCCGCCCGAGGCGCCGGAACCCGCTGACGACGAGTCCTCGGGCCGGGGGCTGTTCCTCGTCGAGGCCTACGCCGACCGTTGGGGGTGCATGGTCCACGACGCGTACACGAAGACGGTCTGGGCGGAGGTGCGACTCGGCGCCATGACTTTGTGACACCCACGCTCTCGCTCCGCGGAGACCTCAACGAGTGGAGAGGGCAGTCGAGTTGACCTGACAGTCCCAGTGAGCGCGAGCGTCCCTACACCTGCGCGGGCAGCGCGGGGAACACGACCACCGAGCCGTCCCTGTCGCGGGCGATCTCGATTGCCACGTCCGTCGTGGGGCCGTTGACCATGACTCCGTCTCCCAGTTGGCGGATCCGGTGTGCCACGCGCATCAGACGATCGACTTCACCGGTCGTGAAGACGGGCCGCAAACCGCTCGGGCGTGCCAGCTCCAGCGCCGACAGGCGGATCAGGACAGCGGCGATGCCCGACTCCAGTGTGTCGAGGCGCTGCTGATCGGCCTTGAGTGCGCGGGCGAAGTTCTCGAACAGGTTGTCAGGGGCGCTCTGGGCGTGCTCGACGGCTTGCAGGACGATGACCCGTCGCTTCAGCGCAACGGCCAGGGCGGCGAGTTCGAGGTGAGTGCGGAACGTGCCGCCGTGGTCGTCGTCGATGCCGGGGAACGACTTGGTCAGCGTGTCGATGTCGACGGCCTTGCCGTCGGGCAGCTTGTCGAGTGCGCTCTGCCACCGGGCAAGGCGGCGGTCGGCGGTGCCCAGTGCCGTGTTGATGGCATGCACTGCCGAGTCCAGTCCCAGCGAGATACCGAGCTTGCCCTGGTCGAGCAGGATGGCGGTGGCTTTGTCGATGGCGTCGCGGCAGCCGTCGAGTTCGCTGTGCTCGTCCTCAAGCTTCTGCTCTTGCAGTTGCTCCAGCAGTTCCGTGATGTGTTCGATGGCCTGCCGGCGTTGCGAGTCGGCATGCGCGCTCACCCCCACCGCCACGGCCATGAGCACGAGCGGCGCAGCTATGGTGAGCGCCGCGCTGCCGGCGGCCGCGACACCGGCTGTCGCACCGGCGCCACCGGCTGCGCCTGCCGCTGCCGCTTTACCGACCGGCACGAACGTCGCGCCGGCGGCGATGCGGCCCGTTGAGTCCATGAGTGGGCCACGGATGCCACAGACCACTCCCTTCGCCGCCATCGGGCGAATGGTGCCCTGGCCGAACTGGGCGGCAACCTTCGCCGGCACCACCATGCGGTACAGGCACTCGCCGGCAGCGGTTGCCTTGGCCGCCGCAGAGGAACTCCGCGCCGACTGCGTGATGAGCTGCGAAAGGTGCTGCGCCAGGGGGCTCACGGCGTCGAGCGGGATGCCACGGCTGCGGTCGAGCCCATCGGGCAGCGGATGCGCTTCAAGCGTGGCGATCGGCTTGTCGGCCAAGCCGGCCAGTACACCGCGTAGTTCAGTCAGGCGCTCAGCCGTCATCGGCTCGTCTGCGCCGACTGCGGGCACCCGGACGTCACCGGTCGCCAGTGTCCACACCGGAACGGTCGTTGCCTTGCGGTAGTCGATCATCGTCTCCCCTTGCTCCCCTTGCTCCCCGGCAACAGCCTACGGCTGATGTCCGACAAGAACGGCATGCCGGCCCGACGTAAACGGGCCAGCAACCCGGCATCCTCCCGGACCGGATCTGCGGCCCGAACCCGTGGTTCAGGCCGGGCAGTCGGCCTCCCTGGCCGCCGTACCCGAACGGATCATGAGGTAGCCGGACGCGCCGACCTCCGCCACCGCGTAGCGGGTGTACGGCCACGCGCTGCCCGAGCTCTCGCGCTGCTTGACGAGGGCCCGGCATGCCTTGCCGGCGGCCATGCCCGCCCACGAGTCGACCTGACTCTGGTTCCAGGTCACGTAGTTCGACCACACGTACATCGCCGAGCCCGCCGGGTCGAAGCCGATGGCGATGTCGTCGTTGCCGAGGGTGCGGTCGGTGCCGAGAGTTCCCCGCATCTCGTTGGTCCGCTCGATGACGCCCCTGGCGGCGCGGTCCGCGACCTGGATCTCGGTGCTGTCGGAGCTGGGGTTCATCGCCTCGGCGAGACCGTCGTCGTCCGGTTCCCAGTCGTCCTGAGTGGCCGCGCCGGAGGCGTCACCGGAGTCGCCGTCCTGCGCCGACCGGCACGCCGAGTCGGCGGTGAAGCCGTCCTGCCACGTCACGCGCGGGTCCTGGCCCTTCTCGTCCCGGACCAGGACGTAGGTGCGGTAAGGCAGGTCCGGATGGGCGTCGAGGACGACGTCCCGCAGGGTCAGGCACATCAAGTGGGCGATTTCCGTCTCCGCGTACATCTCCGCCTGTTCGTCGGAGTCGAGTGCGTACGAGAAGTAGACCTCCCGGCGAGACTCATGGAACTTCACCGTTCCCGTGGTCAGCACGATCGGGAGCAGGTCCTGTGCTCCGACGCCCTGGTCGTGCAGGACCGCGCCCGCCACGTCGTGTTCGCCTTGTCCTTGCGCCTTGCGCGCCTGTCTCCAGGTCTCCGCGTCGGCCGGATCCGTGCCCGCTGCCTGGTCTCCCTTCCCCGCGGTGTCGTTCTTCGCGGTGTCCGCCGATGGCTTCGTGGATCCGGCCGCGGCGGGGGAGGATGTCGAGGCCGTGGGGCGGACCGCGTGCTCGCCGTTCCGGGTACTGTCACCGGGCATCAGGGCCGCCGCTCCGCCGGCCAAGCCGCCGCCGACAGCCGCCGCGAGGACCACCGCGGTCACCGTCCGCTTCCACGAACGGCGCGGGGGTGATTGCCAGGCGAGTTCGTCCCCAGCGGGTATGTCCCACAGGGCCGTCACCATGTCCACGGCAGTCGCCGGTATCGCGTCGGTGCCCACCGCCTGCGTCGCCTGGGAGGCCAGCAGGTCCGCGCACTCCTGAGCGGCCTCGGCGGCCGGCGGACGGTCATCCGGTTCCTTGGCCAGCGCCCGTTCCAAGATTCGGCGCAGGGGCGCGGGAACATCGTCCAGGTCTGGTTCGCCGGACATCACGCGGAACGCGACCACGTCGGGTGCGCCGGTCCCGAAGGCCAGCCGGCCGGTGGCCGCGTGGGCGACGAGCGCGCCCCAGGCGAACATGTCGCTCGCGGGGCCGGTCGTCCCTGTGCGGTAGTGCTCCGGGCTGATCCAGCCAGGAGTGCCGGTCATGACGCCGGTGCGGGTGACACTCGTGCCGTCGGCGGCGTGCGCGATCCCGAAGTCCAGGACGCGGGGGCCGGCGGGCGTGAGGATGACGTTCTGGGGTTTCACGTCGCGGTGCACCACTCCCGCGGTGTGGACGGCGGCGAGTGCCTGGGCGGTGGCCGCCGCGAGCGCGTACAGGCTGCCCCCGGTGAGCGGTCCGTGGTCGAGTACGTACCGGTCCAGCGTCGGGCCGGGCACGTACGGAGTGACCAGCCATGGAGTCTCCGCGTCCGTGTCGGCGGTGAGTACGGGCACCAGGTACGGTCCGGTGACGCGAGAGGACAGCTCCACTTCCCGCTTGAAACGGGCTCTGAACTCCGGATCCTGCGCGTGCTGTGGGTGAATCGCCTTGACCGCCACGCGCGTTCCGTCCGGGGCGATCCCGGCGTGAACGGTGCCCATGCCTCCCGCACCGAGGCGGCCGACGATCCGGTACGGGCCCATGCGGGAGGGGTCGCCCGGACGCGCCGACCGGACTCTTCCGGCGGAGCTGTTCTCGCTCACAGATGGTTCCTTCGTACGCGGTCGGAGGGTTCGGGCCGAACAAGACGGTGGCTGAGCGGATGTGCGGTCGGGCCTGGGTTCGGCCGGCGGCACACCAGGCGAGCGTCCAACAGCCCTTGAGGAGGTATCACTTCGTGCACGAGGACGAGGCGCATCGAACCGGGCCACCGTCCCCGTGAGGACAAGTGACCCGGTCGCTGGCGTCAGTTCCTCCGTGCCAGATCCAACGCCGCCGTGTGCACGAACCAGTCCAGCACCCCGCAGATCTCCGCACTGTGCTCCGCGAACACCCGGACCGGGAACGACGGGCGCAGTTCCAGCTTCGCCTCGGGCAGGTCAATGCCGTCGATCTCGTTGAGGCGGCGTAGCAGCTCGCGGCGCTGTTCCGTGTCGTCGAAGGGGCTGCGCGTCTTGAGGTACTGGAAGACGACCTCGACCGTGCCGCTCACCGGGTAGATGCCGACGGGCCAGATCAGGTGGGGCCGCTCGCTCGTCCCGGCGTCCAGCATCGGGAAGCAGCTGGTCTCTTCGTTGCGGCCGTACGTGACGTGACCACCCTGGCCGCGCCAGTAGTCGAGCGCTGCCATTACTCCGGAGGCCGACTCCGTTGTGTGCGTCTGCAACTGCGTACGGAAGCGTTCGGCCGCCGCGGCGTCCTCCTCCGCAGGGAGCGGATCGTGCGCACCTTGCTGGGCGACGTCCTTGCCGAGCAGGGTGGCCAGCTCCGCGGCGGTCAAGCGCTGCGAACGGTCCGCCCGGCCCGAGGCGTCGAACCTCACACCCTCGTTCACCAGCAGTTCTTGCGGCGGCTGTCGGTCGACGCCGTCCGGCCAGCGGAAGCCGGCGGAGACCTTGCCCTCCGAGTTCAGGACCCGGTGAGCGCCGATGACAGACGAGTTGGTTCCCAGGTGGGTACCCACGGGCACCGGGTGGCTGCCGATCAGCTCGGCGATGTCGCCGTACGAGGTCCACGTTCCGCTCGGCATCGCCACCAGGATCGCCCGCAGTTCGGCCCAGCCCGGCCACTCCTCGCCGGTCGGCTTCGTCCCGCCGATCGGGCCGGGCCACAGCTCGACGGCGCGCTTCGTCAGCCGGTCGGCGCGGTTGAGGATCTCCGCCCTGCCCCAGCGTTCCTGCGAGGCGATCTCCGCGTTCATTCGCAGGGCGCTCGACTCGAGAATCTGCTGCTTGCGCTTGAAGGGGTGGTTGGAGAGCTTGGAGTTGTCGCCGGTCAGGGTCAGGTTGCCGAGCGTGTGCACCAGCAAGTCGTGCAGTTCTTGGGGCGTCTGGTCCGGCTCGGTCTCGTCGGCGAGCAGCTCGAACCACTGCGGGGCCGGGCGCTGCGGAAGGACGTGTTCCACGCTGAGGGACGCCTTGGCGAAGTCGACCGGCTCGGTGGAGAGATGGCTCTCCTCCAGGCGGCGCAGAATGTAGCTGCGCTGCGGAGGACGGCCGCTCCAGTAGAACGGCTTGCTGCGGACCGCCGCGTGCAGCTCCTCGTCACTGGGCCACCGCCGACGCCGACCGGACAGGAACCGCCGGACGGCCTCTGCTGCCGGTCGGTCGGTCTCCAGCTCCTTCGGCGCGTCCATGAAGATCCGGTTGAGGCCGGTGGTCGGTGTCTGGCAGATCAGCCGTCGCACCAGGTACGACTCGACGTACAGCAGGGCCTGCGCCGCGTCGTCCGCAGTGGTGCCTCCGGCGTCCACGAGGTCCAGTAGGTGCAGGGCGAGCGGGTAGTGCGTCTGACCACCCCAAGCCGCCAAGCGCTCCAGCACCGCGCGCAGTGCGGGCGAGTACTCGCGCGCCGGCTCGATGATGCGGCGGAACCGCAGGCCGCGATCGGCCAGTTGCTCGATCTCGCGCTGAAGCGCTGCCTCGTCGCCGGCCAGCGGCTGGAGCCGCTTCTGCTGCTCCCGGTAGATCTCGCTCTGCTTCACCTTGGAGTGGCCACGCACCACCAGGTCCAGCCAGACCAGCAGTTCGAGGTTCTTCGGGCCCAGGCTCTGCTGCATGGGCAGCCACAGCTCTTGATAGACCCGCTCGCCCCGCTTGGGCAGCAGCATGAACACGTAGTTGCGCAGCAGGTCGCTCTGGCTCAGCCCGACGCCCGTGTTGTTGATCGATTCGAAGATGCGGTACACGTTGTCGCCGGACTCGGCGGTGATCTCCACGATCGAGAGCAGGTCCTTAAGGACAGTCTCGACAGTGCTGATCCACTGTGCGCCACCGGTCTCCCGGCCCTCGGCCATCGCACCGAGAAAGAAGCGATAGGCCGCACCGATGTTGTCGCTGCCACCGGCCTCGGCCCGGGACTGCACACAGGCGGTGAAGGCCTCGCGGTCCGCCTGGGTGGGAAGCAGCCGGTAATGGCCGGGGCCCTCCTGGTACTCGTTGACGAGTATCTGACGGTGCACCCTGTCCATGCCACGCTGGTCACCCTGCTTCCTGTGGTGGTCACGCAGAGCGGCGAACGCCAACATCAGTGTGGTCAGCCGCTGCTGCCCGTCCACCACCAGCCACCTCTGCACGCCGCCGGCCTGGATCTGTCCGGGGGCCAGCACCACCGAGCCGAGGAAGTGCGGCGCGACGGTCTCACCGGAGAGATGCTGGTCGACGAGTTCACCGACGTCCTCCCAGAGCCGCTTCAGCTGATCCCCGCCCCAGCTGTACGTGCGTTGATACAGAGGTACCTGGAACTGCTTCTCCCCCTGGACGAGCTTGACGAAGGTGATCTCCTGGGCGCGCATGCGCTTCCTTTCCCCCAGTTGGTGCGCAGATGTTTCGGAACCGTCCCCCGGTGTGGTCCCGAAGACAGCGTGCAGTACGAACAAACGCGGTTTCTACAGCTGGGGTGACCCGAGTCAGCCACTCCGCTGCCAACTCGGGTGAGACGTCGAGCACTTCCATGTGCATGGCGCGTGTGCCTCTCCCGCGAGAGGAGGCTTGGCGAGCATAGCTCGAAACAGAGTGCAGTCAACTGTGAACATAGTCAAACGGCTACTTGTCGCACCATGGTGTCCGTAGGGAGGGGGGAGGGCGGGGGCGTGCCTGCGGGTTCTGTAGCGCCGTGGCTGCGTGGTGCTGCTGCTACCCTCGATGCGTGTGCTCAGTTCACACGTGATGTCGGCGTGCCGGGGGGTTCGTCGGCGATCGTTCTCGGTGTGGCCGGGGCGGGGAATGCACAGAGCGGCCATCATGTGGCCCGCGACAGGGGTGGGGTGGCGCGTGAATCAGCGTGAGAGCGGTCCGGGCGACGGCGTGCAGCCGGTCGGCTGCGTCCATCAGTACGGCGACGGGCTGCATGTGTGGGTCGACGACGTCGTGCCGTACGAACTGATCGATGCCGAGGACTCGTACGGGTACCGGCAGGGCGACGACCTCATACGCTGCACCCTCTACCTGAGCAACGGCACGGGCCGTGCCATCGACCTGGACGGCATATGCCTCCTGGTCCGCGGCGGACCGTACGGCAAGACGGCCCGTCAGGTGCAGGACTACCAGACCGAGTTCCTCGACGACGAGCTCGAAGGCACCCTGCTCAAGGGGCGCAGGACCTCGGTGACCTGGGCTTACAGCATTCCGTCCGGCACCGCGGCGGAGTTGGACATCGAAGTGCGATTCGGGGGTGGGCACGAGCGGGAGAGCGTCACCTTCACCACCGCGGTGGCCACTTCGTCCGCCGCCCCCGCCGGGGCCGGTGCGCCCAGCGTCGACGATCCCCGCCGCGCCCTCGCGCAGGTCGCGTCGGCGCCGTTCTCCGACCAAGGGGCACTCTTCGGCGAGCACCAGGACTCCCTGTTCGCATCCACGGGGCCTGAGCCCGTTGCCGGTCGGCGGGACGTGCTCGGTGTCGTGCCGTCGCAGCCGTCCGCGGTCGCACAGCAGGGCGCGCCCGTGCGGAGGCACGAGCTGTCCGCCGACGCGGCGGACGCCGCGCGCGTCCGGCAGATCTTCCGGTTCCTCGCCGAGGCGGAGGAGTCCAAGGCGCGGCCCGTGCGCACGCTCGACGGCGCGGCCGGCACCGTGTGGTTCGAGGAACTGCCGGAGCTCGACGGCGTCGAGGTGATGCTGGACGAGTCGCTCGCCACCGACGAGCCGGCCTGGCTCACCGTCGCGCGACCCCAGCGCGAGGAGCCGCCGCACCCCGAGACGCCGCTCGGCCCCTGGGTGGACGAGACCCGCATCCGGGACTTCGCGCAGACGCACGCTCCGCACCTGCGCCGACGCGTCGAACCCGAGTATCCGGACTGGTCCGAGGGAATTCCGCTCGAGAAGTCGTACCACGAGCTGGACGAGCACCCGAAGCGGGAGAAGATCGAGAAGCTGTACGCCGCGTGGCAGCAGAAGTGGCTTGCGTGGGCGGAGCAGCGGCGCGCGATCGATCCCCTCGTCAAGCTCTACGACCGGCTGCACAAGATGCACGAGGACGCCGCCAACCTGGGCGAGGCGTACGAACTCGTCCTCGGTCTTGGGCGGCTGACCTGGCAGACGAACGGCGGCCAGCGCGTCGAACGGCACCTGATCACCCACCGGGCCACCCTCCAGCTCGACCCGGCCACGGGCACGCTCACCGCCGCACCGGACCCGACCGGCGTCGGCCTCGAACTCGAAGAAGGCATGCTGGAAGGGGCCCAGCACGTTCCCGGCCCCGTCCGCGAGCAGATCATCGAGGTGCTGGAAGGCGCGTCGGACGTTACCGACCCCCAGCACCTGGAAGCCCTCCACACAGCCCTGCGCAGTTGGGCCAACGCGGCGCACAGTGCCAGTAGTTATTCGCCGGCGGTGGACCGGGTCAAGCCGCGCACCCTTGACGTTCCGCAGGTGGGGCTCACCCCTGCCCTTGTGCTGCGGGAGCGCAATCGCCGTTCGACGATGGATGCCCTCAAGGCCATCGCCCGGCAGATCGACGCCGGTACGCCCCCCACCGAACTGCTCGCCCACATCGCGGGCCGGGGCGGGGCAGCGACCGCCGCCGACCGCGCGGCGGCCGAGGGCGATGGCGTGTCGGCCGGCGGCGGCGAGATGTATTTCGCGCTGCCCGCCAACGAGGAGCAGCGCACCATCGCCGAGCGTCTGCGCGGCAATCGGCTCGTCGTGGTGCAGGGTCCGCCCGGCACGGGCAAGACACACACCATCGCCAACCTGGTGACGGACCTTCTCGCGCAGGGCAAGCGCGTCCTCATCACCAGCCACACCTCACGCGCCCTGCGCGTACTGCGGGACAAGCTGCCGGAGTCCGTCCGCGACCTGTGCGTGAGCCGCACCGAGGACGGCGCGGCGGCCCAGCGTGAGCTGGAGGCGTCCGTGCAGCGGATCCTCGGCGAGTACGCGGGGTACGACCCGAAGGCCTCGGAGCAGGACATCCGGGGGCTCCAGGCACGGCTCGCCCGGGCCCGCTCCGCCCAGCAGGCCATGCTGCGGGACCTTGCGGTCCTGCGGGAGCAGGAGACCCGCCGTTTCGAGGCGGAGATCGGCGACTACACCGGCAGCCTCCAGGAGATCGCCGAGCGCCTCACGTCAGAGGCGACGACGTACGACTGGCTCGGCCCGGTCCCTCAGGAACAGGCCGCGCTGAACGTCGGCGAAGCGCTGCGCCTCCTGCACACCACTCGTGCGTTCACCCCGCACCTGCGGGCTCTCGCGGCCGAGGTGCCCGGGCCGTCCGAACTGCCCGACCCCAAGGCCTTCGAAGAAGCCGTCACTGTCGTGCGCTCCGCGGAGGAGGCGCATGCGGCGGTACGACAGGACCCGCTGAGCGGTGAGTACGACACGGCGGTGCGGGGCCTGGGGGAGAGCGAGCAGCAGCGGCTCTCGGCTGCCCTGGACGCCTTCGCCGCCGCCCGGGTCCGTGCCGCGTCGCTTGCCGCGGCGGCGGGACCGTGGGCGACGGAGCTGCTGCGGGAGGTCACCGCGGGGCAGGACTGGCAGGCCCGCAGTCGGCAGGCGGCCGTGGCCGACGCTCTCGCGGCTGTGGACGCCTCGCTCGCCCTCATAGGGACGGCGATGGTCAGCGGCCTGGAACGGTCCGACCCGGGCGCCGCGCTCGCACAGGCCACCGCACTGCACGACGGGCTCATCCAAGGGCAGAAACTGCGCGGGCCGCTCGGGATGCGGTCCAAACTGTCCAAGACCGTCGGTGCCTTCGTGGACTCCGTTCGGGTAGACGGTCGGGCACCCGAAGATGCCGCGGCGGCGGCCGTCGTGCTCGCGCGTGTGCAGCTCGAACTGCGCCTGGCCCAGGTCGAGTCCGAATGGGGGAGCTCTGCCCCTGCCTGGCAGGGGCACGGTCCGCGACTGGCCCGCCTGCGACAGGAAGCCGAGGCTCTCGTAGCGCTCCTCGCGGTCACCGCGACCCGCACCGACGTGCTCGCCGCCGCCGCGACCTCACCGCAACTCACCGTTGCCGCCTGGCAGGATCCGGCCGTCGAGAACGCCGTACGAGCCGTGCTCCGGGCGGCTACCACGCTGGGTGCCGCCGAGCTGTCGCGGAGGGTCGTCGCGGACACCGAGGAGTTGCTGCGCGTCTGGAGCGAGCGGCCCGGTGCCTCGCCCGCCGTCACACGTGCGCTCGACGCCGTACAAACACAGGACCCGGACGGCTACCGAGAGTTCAGCCACGAGATGGCCGAGGTCCGCGAGGCCGCCCGGCTGCGGGCCGAACAGCACGCCGCGCTCACCCGAGTACGGGAGGTCTTCCCCTCGCTCGCCGAGCGGATCACCCGGACCCCGGAGGACGACGCGTGGGACGCCTGGCTGCCGCTCCTCGCAGAGGCCTGGGCCTGGTCGGCATGGCGGGAGCGCATGGAGAGGCTCACCGACCCGGACGCCGAGCGCACCCTGCGCGCACGGCTGACGGAGGCCGACGACGAGGCGCGCATCATGCTCGCCAGACTCGCCGCCGCCCGGGCGTGGCACCGTTGCCTCGGGCTGCTCACCGGCGACCAGTCCCGCGCCCTCAGCGCGTACCAGCAGGCCGCACGCCGCATCAAGGGCAAGTACCAGCACCGCTACCGGCGCGACGCACAGGCCGCGCTGCGCAAGGCGCAGACGGCCGTACCGGCCTGGATCATGCCGCTGCACGCGGTGGCGGAAACCGTGCCGATGGACCAGCCGGGCATGTTCGACGTCGTCATCGTCGACGAGGCCAGCCAGTCAGGACTGGAGGCCATGCTGCTGAGCTGGCTCGCCGACCGCATGGTCGTCGTCGGTGACAGCAAGCAGGTCAGCCCCAACAACGTGGGGCTCAAGCAGGACGAGTACTTCCACCTGAGGGACCGGCTGCTCACCGCCCTTGAGCCGGACGTGCGCAGCCTCTTCGGCCCCGAGTCCAGCTTCTTCGACCTCACAGAAGCTCTGTCCGCCGGCCGCGGCACGCTCATGCTCAAGGAACACTTCCGGTGCATGCCGGAGATCATCTCCTTCTCCAACGAGCTCTGTTACAACAACCGGCTCCAGCCGCTGCGGCAGTACGGGGCCGACCGGCTGCCACCGGTCCGCACCGTTCACGTCGAGGACGGAGAGGCGCTCGGCACCAACACCCGGCTGGTCAACATCGCCGAGGCGCAAGCCATCGTCGATGCGGTCGTGCGCTGCTGCGCCGACCCCGCCTACGACGGAAAGACCATGAGCGTCATCAGCCTCCGAGCCGCCAAGGGCCACCTGGCGGAGCTGGAGAACCTGCTCGCCGAACGGCTCGACTACGAACAGCGCGAGGAACGGCGCATCAGGGTCGGTGACGCGGAGGACTTCCAGGGTGACGAGCGGCACGTCATGTTCGTCTCCTGCGTCAACTCGGCGAGCACCGCCGCCGGGACCGTGCCGGGCGGATTCACCGGCAAGACGTACGAACAGCGGATCAACGTCGCCGCCTCGCGTGCCCAGGATCAGCTGTGGGTGTTCCACAGCGCTCCTACGGAACAGTTCCACGAGAACGACCTGCGTCGGCAGTGGCTCGATCACCTCACCAGGCCCGCGGAGGAGGACACCGTCGCGGTCGAGGGCGAAGTCCTGCCGGACGTACGGCACGAGGCTTTCGACAGCCTTTTCCAGCAGAAGGTGTACCTGGAGCTGGTCGGGCGCCGCTACCGGGTACGGCCCGGCTACCGGGTCGGGCGTCACTCGATCGACCTGGTCGTCGAGGGCGGCACCCGGCGACTCGCCGTCGCCTGCGACGGTGACTCCTTCGCCGAGGGCGAGGACGCGTCGACCGCGGCGGCCAGGCAGCGTGATCTGGAGCGGGTCGACTGGACCTTCGTCCGCGTTCGCGGAAGCCGGTTCCACCTCGACCGGGAGCAGGCGCTCGCGCCGCTCTGGGCGGAGCTGGACCGGCTGGGTATCGAGCCGATCCGCGCGGAGTCGGAGGCGGACCAGGTCAGCGTTCTCGAAGACGACGACCCGGATCACGCGGCTCGGGAGCAGGTGAGCGCGACGGCTCAGACGTACGCCGCGGTGTTTCCCGTCCCGGCACCGACGAGGGGCACCGCGTCGGCATCGGTACCGAAGAGGAGCACCGCGGCATCATCCGCGTCCACACGCACCGAGCCGACGGACGAGGCCGCCGTGTGGTCTGTCGCCCGCGCGTCCGCCCCGGAGGAAGCGCCGGAACCCGCCCGAGCCCCGCACGGTCCGCTTCCGGTACGGCGGATTCCCGTTGCCGCCTTCCAGCGGCTGGTCCGCGAGATGCAGGATGTGCAGCTCGCCGTCGACGCACCGGACGAGACACCCGACGGCGTCGACCCGGCCAACCTGGCCTTCCTCCGCAGGACGCAGGCCGACCGGCGCGACCGTCGTACGAAGCGTCTCGCCTTCCTGCGCACGTTTCTCGACTCCGCCCATGTCGAGGGCGGAACGGGCGCGCCGACGGTCGTGATCCCCGGCGCGCTGCTGGCCCTGGAGTTCGATGGGCAGGCTGACGACGACACCCTGTACACGATCGCCGAGCTGGCCACCGACGAGGCAGACATCATCTCGCCGTCATCCCCGCTGGGACACGCGCTGATGTGGCAGCCGCCGGGACGTGAGATCTCGTACGACGCCTCGCAGGACAGGACGCGCACGGTCGTCGTCCGCGAGATCCGGGTCTGATCCTCCGGCGGGGGACGACGGTCAGGCCCTCCGCACCCGCCGAAATCCCGCCGGCCGAACCGGAAGCCGGTTCGGCCGGCGGGGCGTGCGTGTCTCAGCCGACGACCGGGTCCAGCATGCGGCTGCGCTCACCGCTCCACGAGAGCGCCAGCGCGTCGCGGGCCCGGGTGCAGGCCACGAACAGCAGGCAGTGCTCGGCCAGCAGGTCCGCTTGGTGCTGTACGGAGTCCACTTCGGCCGGCGTCATGTGCGGGGCGAACGGGAGCACGGCCGAGGTGACGCCGACGACGGCCACGCAACGGAATTCCAGCCCCTTCATCGCGTGCATGGTGGCCACCCGCACGCCCGACACCTCCGGCCCCGGGTCGTCCTTCACCGCGACCGCCGGGACGCGTTCCCGGCGCAGGCGCGTGATGACCGCGTCGACCACCGTGTTGAAGCGAGCGCAGACTGCCACCTCGGAGGGTTTGACGCCGTCCTCCTCGATCCAGGTCCGGATCTGCCGGACCAGCGCCCGCAGTTCGTCGTCCTGGCTGACGTACCCGTGTGCCGTCGGGACACGGCCGTGCAGCTGGGAGCGGTAGCCCCGCAGCGAGTCCCGGCCGCCGTCCGACTCGTCGTCCTCGCCGAGCCGTCCCACGGTCTGGCCGTCGAGCAAGGACGCGGACCACCGCAGGATCTCCTCCGTGCTGCGGTAGTTCAGACGCAGCCTGGACGTACGTCCCCGGACGTGGATCCCCAGTGAGCTCAGCGAGACCCGGGAGTCGTAGATGCGCTGATGCGGGTCGCCGACGAGGAACATGTCGTCGGACTGTGACGCGACGCAGGCGCGCAACACCCGCCACTGGGCGGGATGCAGGTCCTGTGCCTCGTCCACCACGATGTGGCGGTAGCGCGGCTCACCGTCGGCAAGGTTGCGCGCGGCGTGGTCGCACAGCTGCGTGTAGGTCGCCGAGTCCCGGGAGGCGACGTCCGCCGTGAAGCGTTCCATCACCCGCCACAGCCGGGCCCTCTGCACCCGTCCGACCTGGGTGCCACGCCCCCGCCTCACACACCGCAGGTACTCCTCCGGGGTGCGCAGCCCTTGGGCGAGGACGACGTTGCGGAACTCCAGGGACAGGAACTGCTCCGTCCACGGAAGGTCCTCGCGTGCGACGGCTCGCGTCCAGGCGCTCTTCTCCGCGGCGGCCGACAGCGGCTTCGTCGCTCTGCCCCGTGCCTCGCGGACGACGCGGGAGGCGAGTGAGTCCACCGTCGTGACGTCGACCCGCTCCAGCAGGTGGGCGTCGGCTTCACCGAGCAGGAGCGCCAGGCTGTCCCGCAGGGTGGACGCCATGGCGTTCGTGAAGGTGGTCAGCAGAATGCGCTCGCCGGCGCGGCCGGTAAGCAGCAGGTGGCGTACGCGGTGCAGGGCGACGACCGTCTTGCCGGTTCCCGGTCCGCCGGTGACCTGAGCGGGGCCGTTGAAGCCCGGGTGATAGGCATACCGGCGCTGGGCGGGGTGGAGGAAGATCCGCCAGCGGGTGAAGTCCTCGGTGAGGATGCGTTCCAGCTCGCCGGGGCCCGTCACCTCGACGATGCGGTTGGGCGTGTTGAGGATCGCTTCGCTGAGGGTGACCGTAGGCCGTTCTTGCGCGGTGCGCACGGTCTGGCCGCGCGGGGCGATGAGTTGCTCCCAGACGTCCTCGGGGGAGTTGCCGTCCGCGAGGAACCACAGCACTTCGTACTGGTCCTCGGGCATCATGGGCGGCGCCATGACCGTCAGATCGTCGGCCGTGACGCAGACGCGGGCCAGGCGCAGGACCTGGTCGTCGATGCCGAGGTCGCGGAGCACAGCGTCGGAGTGCTCCTCTAGGAGACGAGCGGGAGTGGTGACCGCCTTCGTTTCGAAGTACGTCTCCATCTGTTCGAGCGCCTCGACGTTGCGCACCTCGAGGCCGCCGGTGGCGCCGTTGACGGAATAGGCGCGCTTGCAGGCCCAGTTGATCGCCTCGTCGTGCGGGGCCACCCGAAGCAGCGTGAACAGCTCGCTCCCGTCGTCAGGAGCGAGCAGCACACCGCGGTAGGACTTCGTGACACGTATGGTGCGGATCCGTGGGTCGCGCGCCCGCTCCAGCTTCTCCAGATGCATGCCCTTGCTGGCGTGGAGCTGGGGGACGGTCATGCTCCGGAACCTCTGGATGGTCTCGTTGACCTCCTTCTGCACGGGTCTCTGCAGCGAGATGAGGTCCGCGACGAAGTCGTCGGAGAGGGCGAGTCGGGGCATGGCGTCCTCGGATCAGGTGTCAACTGCGGTCCGGGGCAAGCCTAAAGACGTTGAGGCAGGGGCGACAGAGCCCCGCGAACTTATTGTGTGAACTGAGTCAACGTTTTATCGTGCTGGCATACGTTCGATCCGTCACGATTCCCGGTCGATCTCCGCTCGACTCCGTTCATGCTTCACCGGATCTGTCCGAGAGGACCCACCGCATGCCGGCCCAGCCTGCCCAGGCCGATGTTCCGCATCCGCTCGAAGAAGTGCCCCAGACGTTCCGTGCAGGGGACTCGTACACCGTGCGGGACGGGCTCGTCACCTACATCCGCCGCGATCTGCTGGGTCCTTGGGACGGTGAGACCGAGACCCTGTCGAGCGCGTCTTCCGGGCCGCGCGACCGCTACCTGGTCGGCATGCTCGGACCACAGCCCGCGGCCGTCACCAAGGACGGCCTCGCGCTGGCGGCGGCCCAAAGCGCGGACAGCGACTCGGGCGACGAGCAGGAAGGCGACGACGACGCCCCCCAGGACCGTCTCACCCCGCAGGCCGCCGGCCGCATCTGGGCTTCCTCCATGGGGCTCTCGTTCACGGTGCCCGCGTCGGTCGGCACGCTCAGCACTCACGTCCGCTGGGGCCGGTACACGCAGTCCGGGAAGGTGACGGACCGGGGTACGACCCGCCGGGCCTGGTCGCGCGAGCCGGTCACGCACCAGGTGGACATCGACGTGACCGGTGAGACGGAGAAGTTGCTCGCGCTCGACGGCCACGCCGTCGTCCTCGACGTGCGCGTACGCCAGCACGCCGCGCAGGCCGGAACCGAAGATCTCAGGGTCGTCGAACTGGCCCTGGTGAACCGGCAGCAGGACGGCGGCGAGGCGCGCGACGCGCACTGGCTCTTCCAGACCGAGATCGACGTGACCGCCTTCCCGGACGACCAGGCGGCGGTGTTCCTGCCCGTCGACGATCCGCTCGGCCCCGCCAACCGCGGCACCGTACCGGAAGACGCCGAGGACCGGCGTCTTCGCCTCCTCTACCGGGACAGCCTCAATCACGCCGGCGGCCGCAACGTCGCCGTGCACGCACAGGTGCGCGACGGCGAACGCAACGCGCACCGGCTTACCACCAGTTGGCTTCCCGAGTACGACGTCCGGGCCACCACCGCCCCGTCCCTGGCGGAGCAGGAACTGCTCCGCGGCCTCGAACTGGGCATGGACGAACTCGCCGAACTGGCGGTACCCGCCCGCAGGAACGAGCTCGGTGCCGCGCTGGCTCCGCTCGCCGACGGCTACGGCGCATGGCTCGAAGAGCAGCGTCACCGCGCCCGCTCGCTCCCGGACGACCTCCGTGAATCCGCGGAGACAGCCATCGAGCAGGCTTTGGAAATCTGCGACCGCGTCACGCTCGGCATCGACCGGCTCGTGGCCGACGACACGGCCCTGGAAGCCTTCCGGTTCGCCAACCGCGCCATGGCGCTCCAGCGCCGCAACACCGCCATCGCCGCCGCCCGCTCCGGCCGCGAGGACGACCCCGTCTCCTACCAGGAGGCGTACGGCGAGGTCCACGCCAAGGGCAAGAAGGCGGCAAGCTGGCGGCCGTTCCAGATCGCCTTCGTCCTGCTGAACCTCGACTCCCTCACCCGGCCCGGGCACCCGCACCGCGGCACCGGCCGCGAAGCCCTCGTCGACCTGCTCTTCTTCCCGACCGGCGGTGGCAAGACGGAGGCTTACCTCGGCCTCGCCGCCTACACCTTCGCGCTGCGCCGGCTGCAGGGCACCATCGGTTCGGGGGCGGAGGCACGCGGCGGAGAGGCGGGCGTCGGTGTCCTCATGCGCTACACCCTGCGGCTGCTGACGGCCCAGCAGTTCCAGCGCGCCGCCGCTCTGGTCAGCGCCTGCGAGGTACTGCGTCGTGCGGAGTACGCGCGGGACGCACGCTGGGGCGCCACCCCGTTCCGTATCGGTCTCTGGGTGGGAACCGCGGTCTCGCCGAATTGGTTCGACGAGGCCAAGGAGCAGATCGCCGACGCCAGGGAGAGCGCGAGCGACAAGCACGCACGCGTGCTCCAGGTACTCACCTGCCCCTGGTGCGGCAGCGGGCTGACGGCCCGCTCTCACATGGAGTACGACGAGGGGCGCCGCCGCGTCGTGCTGTACTGCCCGCGCGGGGAGGGCGAGGACCGCTGCCCCTTCTCACGCCGGGAGTCGCCGGGGGAGGGTATTCCTGTCCTCACCGTCGACGAGGAGATCTACCGGCTGGCCCCCGCGCTGCTGATCGCCACCGTGGACAAGTTTGCCCAACTCCCCTGGAACGGGTATGCCGGTCTGCTGTTCGGCCGCGTCACCGAACTCTGCCCGCGACACGGTTACCGCCACGAGGACCTCGACGCCAGGACAGGCTGCGGGAGCCGGCACAACGCCAAGGGCGACCTGCCCGGAGTCACCGCACAGCCGGTCGCCAGACTCCGCCCTCCGGACCTGATCATCCAGGACGAACTCCACCTGATATCCGGTGCGCTCGGCACCATCGTCGGCCTCTTCGAGTCCGCCGTCGACCAGTTGTGCACGTGGAGCGTCACCGACGCCCAGGGCCGGCGCCATGAGGTGGGGCCGAAGATCGTCGCCTCCACCGCCACCACCAAACGCGCCGCCGACCAGGTGCTCGGGGTCTTCGGCCGCAAGGTCGCCGTCTTCCCGCCGCAGGTGCTCGACGTCGGGGACACCTTCTTCTCGCGCCAGGTCGAGCTGAGCCGCGAGAACCCCGGCCGGCGCTATCTGGGCGTCTGCGCCCACGGCACCCGCCTCAAGGCGGCCGAGATCCGCGTGGCCGAAATCCTGCTCCTGGCCGGGCAGCAGCTCTTCGACGACTACGGCAAACCGGCGGACCCCTATATGACACTGGTCGGCTACTTCAACGCCACCCGCGAACTCGCGGGCATGCGACGCTACATGGACGACGACATCACCACCCGCGTCCGCTCCAACGGCAGCCGCAGGGGCCAGGACACACTGTCGGACCGCATCGTGAGCAGAGCCGGAATGCTCAGCGTCCAAGAACTGACCTCACGCATCTCCTCGTCCGACATCGGCGCGGCCCTCAAGCGCCTGGAGATCGAGTTCGACCCCGAACGCGACACCTCCGAGCGGCGCCGCGCCTTCCTGCGCGAGTACGCGGTGTGCGCGAAGGAGAAGCGCGTCCCGCGCGCCGCCATGACACCGACCGCGAAACAGGCCGTCGACGTCGTCCTGGCCACCTCCATGCTGCAAGTCGGCGTCGACGTCTCCCGGTTCGGCCTGATGCTGGTGGTCGGCCAGCCCAAGAACACCGCCGAGTACATCCAGGCGTCGTCCCGCGTCGGCCGCGACTCCGCGCGCCCTGGTCTCGTCGTCACCCTCTACAACTGGTCACGCCCGCGCGACCTCGCCCACTACGAGGACTTCGAGCACTACCACGCCACCTTCTACCGCCGGGTCGAGGCACTCTCCGTCACGCCGTTCACCCGTCGCGCCCTCGACCGCGGAGTGGCCGCCACCTACGTCGCCGCACTGCGGCAAGCGGCCCACGACACCTCCCGCAATCTGGACGCCTCCCAGGTCGATCTCGACGGACCACTCGCCCAGGACGTCGAGCGCCGGCTCCTGGAGCGAGCCGAACGGGTAGCAGGCGACCGGCCCCGCCAGTACCTGAGCGAACGCCTGGACCACCTCAAGGACGAGTGGCGGCGCAAGCGGGACGAGAACACCGCGACCCTCGGCTACCGCAAGGAGAAGCACAAGAAGACCGTCGTCAACGGGCTCCTGCACAGAGCGGATGGTTCACGATGGACCGAACTGACCGTCGGCATGTCGATGCGTGAGACGGAGAACGAGATCAACCTCCTGCTCCCGGGCAGCGGCTCCTTCCTGGACGAGTCGCCATCAGGGAGCGGACCCGACTGGAACTTCGGTGCCACGGCCCCCCGTTCCGAGGACGACCCCGACGCGACGGCCACCGTGGACAGCGACGAATACGGAACCACCGACACCGCCACTGCGAGAAGTGGAAAGGGACAGCGATGAGCGGCAACGGCAACCGCAGGGTCGGCGCCGTCCGCCCCAGCCACCTCATGTTCACCGCCGGCATCGGCTCCCTGGTCGACCTGCCGAACTTCTCGGTCCTCATCAAGGGACTCGAATCCTGGAGCCACGCGGGCATCACCGACTACGACATCGACGAACCCCGGCTGCGCGCCGCCGTGAACCGGACCCTGCAACGCTACGGGCGCGGCCAGATCGAGCAACTGCGCGCGGCACCCTGGCTCGAAGGTGGCGACATCGACCCCAAGAGCTGGGCCGCACAGGGCGTCGGAGTGCCCGTCACACCCTTCCCCCAGTGGTTGCGCTGCACCGCCTGCAATGTGCTCGCCGCCGTGGACTCGGGCGAGTTCGTCTTCCTCAACTCCAACCCGAGGACGCCGCACGAAGCCAAGTTCGTCCACGACTGCAAGAAGAGCAAGCCCCTCGCCGTGGCGGCCCGCTTCACTCTTGTCTGCACCGTCGGCCACCTCGACGAGTTCCCGTACACGCCATACGTTCACCGCGGGCAGAGCTGCACCAAGGCGGAACGCCCCAAGCTGCGCATGAAGGACCACGGCGGCAACCAGGCCGCGAACGTGACCATCGAATGCGTCGCGTGCGGCGACAAGCGCAACATCCGCGAAGCGATGGGCGAACGGGGCCGCCGTCACCTGCCACGGTGTCGCGGCCGTCACCCGCACCTGGGCACGTACGCGCCGAACGGCTGCGAACAGGACCCGGTCCTCATGGTGGCGGGCGCCTCCAACCAGTGGTTCCCGCTCACGCTCAGCGCCCTGGCCCTGCCCAAGGGGCGGGGCGGCGACATCGACAAACTCCTCGACGACCACTGGCCCGACCTTCAGGTCATCGCGGATCCACACCAGTACGCCTTCATGGCGAGCATCCCCAAGTTCGGCTTCCTCAAGGAGTTCGACGCGGAGACGGTGGTCGCCGCCATCGCGGCTCGCAAGGGAGGCTCGAACGCGCCGGCCTCCTCGGCCCCCGACGTCCAGGCAGACCTCTTCGGGCCCGAATGGGACGCGCTCTCCGGCCCTGTCCCCACACCCAGCGACGACTTCGCCCTGTGGCCGGTGCCCGTATCGCCCACTCTCGGGGAACTGTTCTCCGACATCCGCCAGGTCGAGCGGCTGCGCGAGGCACGCGCCCTGATCGGATTCACCCGCCTCGACGCTCCTGATCCCGAGTCGCCGGAGATCGCTACGCGAGTGGAGTTGTCCCGCGGCGCGCAGAACTGGGTGCCGGCCAGTGAGGTCCGCGGCGAAGGCATCTTTCTCCGGGTTCGGGACGACCTCATGGCCGACTGGGTTGCCCGCATGGAGAAGTCACCGCAGATGGAAGCCCACCGAGAGGCCTTCGGCCGGTTCCGTGTGAACCGGAAGTCGGACCGCAAGACCAGCGACTTCGACCCCTACTACGGCTGGCCCGGCGCACGGTACATCGCCCTGCACACCCTGTCCCACCTGCTCATTCGCACGATCGCCCTGGAATGCGGCTACAACTCCGCCTCGCTCGCCGAGCGCGTCTACGCGGGGGACGACCAGGACCCGAGAACGGGCATCCTCATCTACACCGCCGTCCCGGACTCCGAAGGCACCCTTGGAGGCCTGGTCTCCCTGGCAGAGGAGCGCGAGTTCGAACGCATCCTCCGCCGTTGCCTGGTCGACGCCGGACACTGCTCGGCCGACCCGCTGTGCTCGGAGCGTCTGCCGCACGATCCGGCGGACCATCTCCACGGAGCCGCCTGCCATGTCTGCCTCTTCGTATCGGAAACCACCTGCGAGCGCGGCAACCGCTTCCTCGACCGCCGCTTCCTGGTCCCGCTCTCCGGAGACAAGGAGCAGGTGCTGACACCGGTCGGTCTGCTCCCATGAGCAGGCCCCGGTTCGAGGCCGCAGCCGAGGCCGCCATCACGGTCCTCGGCCTGTCCCGCGGCAAGGACCTCGCCGGTCTGCTGGCGCAGCGGCGCCGGAAGGAGAGAACCCTGGCCGAACTCGCGACCCCCGCCGTCAGCGCGGCCGTCGGGGAACTGTACGACGCCCTGGAGGCCGAGGCGGTCTCCTTCGCCGAAGCGTCCGCCTACGTACGTGGCTATATCGCCGCCACACTGCGTGCTCGGGACGAGGTCCAGGTCCGTACCGTCTGGAGCGGCCCCGCGACACCGGCCGTACCGGTCCGGGCCACCGCTCAGGTACTCATCGACGTCATCGAAGAGGCACGGGACGAACTGCTCGCGATGACCTACGCGGCGCGCCCCTACCCGGCACTGACCCGGGCGCTGACCGAGGCCGTGGGCAGGGGCGTGACGACGCATGTGGTCGTCGAGACCCTGGCGGGCGCGGGCGGACTCCTGTCGGGGCGGGAGCCGGCCGATGCCTTCAGGTCCGTACCGGGTCTGCGCCTGTGGCACTGGGCACGGGACCCGACCGCGCGCACGCGCTCGCGTCAGCACGCCAAACTCGCGGTGGCCGACCGGCGCGTGCTCTTCCTGGGCAGCGCCAATCTGACCGAGTCGGCTGCCCGGCGCAACATCGAGGCGGGCGTGCTGGTGAGGGGCGGGGAAGCACCACGGCGCGCGGCGGAGCATGTGGTGGAACTCCAGCGCGATGGAGTGCTCCGCCCTTTACGGTATTGAGCACCCTCCGGTGCAGAGCCGTCGGTGCAAGCGGAAAATGCGGCGTCGGCACGTCACCCACGTAAAGACGAGCAGTGGAATCAACCCGGCTTCGAGGCACAGACGCGTTTCACCTGGGCGATGCCACCGTGGCCCTTGGCCACGCTCGGGTAACCGGACTACGGCGGAGACGGTGTGCCAAGGATCGCGTTCGTTCGGGCTCTGTCGCACGGCGTACGGGCCAGTGCCTCCCTCGCCCCCGCCTTCGGCTCCTGAACGGTACCGCTTCAGGAGCCGTGGTCCCTCGGGCCGCACAGCCGGGTGGCACGCCCTGTCGGCGCGAGCGACGCCACCGGAACCCCGTTCGGCACGACGTACCGCCGGCTTCGAGCCCGGCTCCCGCAGGGCCGAGAACTGGCTGCGGCCGGTCTTCGGCCCCGGCACCGTGAACGGCGTCGTCCAGCGCACCGCCAACGACCGGCTGATCGCGCGGGTCAACTCGCGGGCGCCACCGCCCAGATCGACGCCGCCACGCACCGCTACCGGGTCGAGGCGGACGTCGCCCGCGAGGGCCGGGCGTTCTGGCAGTACGGCACGAGGACGTCCACGGCTTGGACGTTCGACTCCGGCCACGTGCACGTGGCCGCCCGGCTCGACTTGCAGGTGCTCCGCTACGACCTTGGCGCCGGCCTGCTCGGCGCGGCGCCCGCTGATCGTGACATCACCTTCGGTGTGTCCCTGGACAGGCCCGACGCCTCGCTGAAGGCCCGGGCTTCGTACGACGGCGGCCGGCCCTGCCAGGTCTGCGGTTGCTCCGGGCGTCACGTGATCGTCTAGGATCGCCGGAACTTCGGAGGCAGGGCCGCGCGGGCCGTGAGTAGCAGAGGATCATTCGTGCCGAGCCACATACGCTCGTTTTGGGTCGTGACCCCGGGGCAGGGCGCGATCATTGACTCCGAGGCCCGCCTGCCCGCCTGCCCGCCTGCCCGCCTGCCCGCCTGCCCGCCTGCCCGCCTGCCCGCCTGCCCGCCTGCCCGCTAATGCGGAGGCTGTAGTACGGACGCTGTACTCGGCGGTCAGCCGTGGTACCGAGTCCCTGGTCTTCCAGGGGCGGGTTCCGGCCAGCCAGTACGCCATGATGCGTGCCCCGTTTCAGGAGGGCGACTTCCCCGGACCCGTCAAATACGGGTACTTGAATGTCGGCCGCGTGGAGGAGGGACCTGCGGACCTGGTGGGCCGGACCGTGTTCAGCCTGTATCCGCACCAGACCCGCTTCAGCGTCCCGGCCGCCGCGCTCACCCCCGTACCGGATGGTGTGCCGCCGGAACGGGCCGTGCTGGCCGGGACCGTCGAGACCGCGCTCAACGCACTGTGGGACGCGCCGCCGCGGATCGGCGACCGGATCGCGGTGGTCGGCGCGGGCATGGTGGGCTGCTGCGTGGCCGCCCTCCTCGCCGATTTTCCCGGGCTCAGAGTCCAGATCGTCGACGTCGACCCGGCGCGGGCGGCAGTCGCGGAGGTGCTCGGTGCCGGCTTCGCCGCGCCCGATCGGGCGAGCGGCGACCGTGATCTCGTCTTCCACGCCAGCGGCACCGAGACCGGGCTCCGGCGCTCCCTCGAACTGCTCGCGCCCGAGGGCACCGTGGCCGACCTGAGCTGGTACGGGGACCGCCAAGTGTCTCTGCCGTTGGGGGAGTTCTTCCACTCCCGCCGTCTGTCCTTGCGCAGCAGTCAGGTCGGCGCCCTCCCGCCGGAACTGCGCGGGCGGTACACGCTCGCCGACCGGCTGGCCCTGGCGCTCGACCTCCTGCGGGACCCGCGCTTCGACGCGCTGATCACCGACGAGTCCGACTTCGACGATCTCCCGCGGGTCATGGCCGGGATCGCCGCGGGGCGGCTGCCGGGGCTGTGCCACCGCATCCGGTACAGCCCGCACTGACCCGCGTACAGCACCCCACTACGTCACCGCACAGCCAACCCCCGCCCGGAGAAGCCATGTTCAGCGTCACCGTCCGCGACCACCTCATGATCGCCCATAGCCTCGACGGCGAGGTGTTCGGCCCCGCGCGGCGCCTGCACGGAGCGACGTATCTGGTCGATGCGACGTTCCGGCGCCCGGACCTCGACGACGACAACATCGTCGTCGACATGGACCTGGCGGCCAGGGAGGTGCGCGGGATCGTCGGGGCGCTCTCGTACCAGAACCTCGACGACGACCCGGACTTCGCGGGGATCAACACCACTACGGAGTTCCTGGCCAAGGCCATCGCCGACCGCCTCGCCGCCCGCATACACGCAGGTGCTCTGGGGCCCGGTGCCCATGGTCTGACCGGCCTCTCCGTGCAGCTTCACGAGTCGCACATCGCGTGGGCCGACTACCACCGCGCGCTCTGACCGCGGGCGGGCGGCCGGATCACCCGTGGCCATCGCGTACAAGTGGACCCGCACCGCGCGTAGCTGACACGTCGTAGGTATGCTGCGGCGGACGGATGACCGGACGGTGTCGGGCGGAACGGGGGCCGAGTGTGGACGACGCGGTGGAACTGGCGGACATGATCGCGCAGTTGCGGGCCGAGCTCGGCCGGGCCATGGCGGACGGCGAGGGCGACGGACTCCGGTTCCAGGCGGAGAAGCTCGAACTCGAACTCGCCGTGGGAGTGGAGCGCAGCCGCGAGCCCGGGGCCAAGGTGCGTTTCTGGGTGTTCGACGTCCAGCACTCCGCGCGCTCCGCCCGCACCACCACTCAGCGCCTCACTCTCACCCTCCAGCCGGTGCGCACCGACGCGCCCGACCGGCCCGCACTGATCTCGGGTGCCGAGCTGCTCGATGAGGTCTGAGGCGCCGGCCGACGAGCCGGGCGGGCTCGACCCGCGCCGGATCGCCGAGATCATCGTCGAGGCGGAGCAGGGCGGGCGGCGGGGATCCGGCTACCGGATCTCCTTCGGCGCTGTCCTCACGGCTGCGCATGTGGTCGCGGAGGCCAGCTCGGTGATCGTGCGGTGTGAGGCCGACAGACCTGGCGAGTGGTCGGCTCCGGCGACCGTGGCTTGGGCGGACAAGGCCAGTGATCTCGCCGTGCTGAGCGTGGCTGCGCCACCGACGGCCCCCGCGGCCGTGACAGCCCCCCGCTTCGGGCGGGTGGCCGACGACCGGCACGGAGTGAGCGTCGTGCACGCCGCCGGGTTCCCGCTGTGGAAGCGGCGCCGCCGCCCCGACGGAACGTCCTTCCGCGAGCTTCACCAGGCCGACGGGACCGTGGCCGCGCTCTCCAACCTGCGGTCCGGAACCCTGGAGCTGACCGTGGCACCGGCCGGCGCCGATCCCGACCCGGGCGCGTCGCCCTGGGCGGGCATGTCCGGCGCCGCCGTCTGGGCAGGCCACCGCGTCATCGGAGTCGTCGCCGAGCACCACCGCGCCGAGGGGCCCGGCAGGCTCACCGCCGTGCGTCTCGACCACGCACTGCGCCGGCTCGGCGCGGTGGACCGCGCGGAACTCGCCCGACTGCTCGGTCTCGTGGACCCGATGGCACTGCCTGTCGCGGACGACACCGCCGCGCACGTCGAAGGGCCGCCACGGATGCGGGTGGTCGGGGTCCCTGTCGCGCACGGCATCGAGCTGTTCAAGAACCGCACCCGTGAACGCGACGCGATCGTGCGGCACTTGAGCGATCCCGCGATCCGCATGGTGACCGTCACCGGACGCCGGGGCATCGGCAAGAGCGCGCTCGCGGCCAAGACCATGGACCTCCTCGACCGCGGTGCCACCTGGCCGGACCCCGCCTCCGGGCCCCTCCCGTCCGGCATCGTCAACCTCTCCACGCGGACCACCGGAATCTCCCTGGAGCGCCTCTACTTCGACTGTGCCCGCCTGCTCGGCCCGGAACAGGAAGTACGCCTGCACACCGTCTGGGCCGCGGCAGGCACGACGCAGGACCGCCTGGCCGAACTGCACGCGGCCATCGGCGAGCGACTCGTCGTCATCCTCATGGACAACCTGGAGGACCTGCTCCACGACGACGGCACCGTCGCCGACAACGACCTGTCACTCTTCCTCGACTGGCTGTTCCGGGCCCGCTCCAGCCCCCGTCTCCTCGTCACCAGCCAGGTCCCCGTGCGCCTCGCACCCGAACTGCGGCGCTTCGCCGCCCACGTGGAACTGTCCGAGGGGCTCAGCCCCGCCGAGGCGGCCGCCCTGCTGCGCGAACTCGACCGGGACGGCAGCCTCGGTATCGCCGATCTGTCCGACGCCGAACTGCTGCACGCCGCGGTCCGCGTCCACGGCGTCCCCCGCGCACTGGAGCTCCTCGTCGGCGCGGTCGCCGACGACACGGTCCTGCTGCCGAGCCTGCAGGACGTACTGGAGGACTTCACCCGCCGCCACGACGTCGTCGCCGACCTGGCCCAGGACCGCTACCGTCGCCTCGCCCCACCTGAGCGCGCCGTCCTCGGCGTCCTCGCCGCACTGCGCACCCCGGTACCGCCGGACACGGTCGTACAGATCATGGTGGGACTCGACCCGGACCTGCCCGCGACCGACGCGCTCACCGCCCTTGTCCGCGTCCACCTGGTCTCCGCGGACAGGGCGAGCCGTACCCTCGCCCTGCATCCCATGGACGCCGACCTCGCCTACACGCAGATGCCGCAACAGGGACCTTTCGGGAGGCAGGCAGTGGAACGGCGGATCGCATCCTGGTACGCGCAACAGGCCAGGCCGCACGGCACCTGGCGGACCCTTGAGGACATCGAGCCGCAGCGACGGCAGTTCGACCACCTGGTGCGCGCGGGCGACTACGACGCCGCCGCGCTGCTCCTGGGCGAGATCAGCGAATGGCTCGTCTGGCACGGTTCGGTGCTCGCCGCGCTCTCCATGCACCTTGCCGTGGACGAGCACATCGCCGACGAGCGATCACGCCTCGCCCACCTCGTGGCCTACGGGCACGCCCGGCTCAGCGCGGGACCGATGGAACAGGCCGTCGACCTGTTCACCCGCGCTGTGGACCTCGCCGAACGCCTCGGCGACCAACGCGCCGTCCAGAAGGCCCTGTTCGGGCTCGGTGACGCCCACCGGCAGCTCGGGCGCACCGACGCCACCGTCATTCCGCTCACCCGCGCCGCCGAGCTGGCGCACGAACTCGGCGACAGCGAGCGCCAAGTCCACGCGCTGCTGTCCCTGAGCCTTGCCCACAGCTACCTCCGCGACGGTGAGAGTGCGCTGAAGGTCGCCGACCGGCTGGCCGAACTCGCCCGCCAGGGCGGCGACTTGCTCACCATCGCCCGCGCGGGCAACGCGCGCACCATCGCCCTGCTCGCCCTGGGGCGCTGGCAGGAGACCGCCGACGCGGGCGCGGAGACGGCCCGCGCCTACCGCGCAGTCGGCAGCCAGGAGGCGATCGCCTACGCGCTGAACGCGCGCGGTCTCGCCCTCCTGGCCCTCGGCGAACCGGCACAGGCGGCCCCCGTTCTCGAAGACGCCCGCCACGAGGCATCGTTGATGGAGAACCCCCGCGCCGAGGGTGTCTGTCTGCTCAACCTCGCTTGGGCGTACTGGTGCGACGGCCGTCTCCAAGAGTCCGTCACCGTCGCCGAACGCGCCTCCACCACCCTCCAGATCGCGGGCGCCGGCCAAGCGGCGGCGGCTCAGGACCTGGCCGAGGCCGCCCGCGCACTTCCTGCCGACCCCAGGACCGCTGCCACCGCCCTGGCCCGGGCGGCCGCCTCACTTGACGGTAACGCCGAGATCATCACTCCCGTATGGCTCGCCGACCACGCGCGGCGACTGGCTGATTGACCGGGGCGCGCTACCGGAGCCGTGCCCGTGAGTGATCAGCCGGCTGCGGACGGGCGGCGCCGCCCCACTCCTGACCCACGAGTTCCTGCGATTCCTGCGCGACGGCGGAACGACGGCCGCGACGGCGGGGAGCGGATCCGGCGCGGTGGGCGAGGATCCGCCGGGAAGTGTTCGTCTCACCGTGCCACGTCAAGCGCCGAGATCCTCGATCAGCTCGTCGATCACGATCTCCTCCTCGACCCGCACCCCGAAATCCTGCAGGGCGTGGGCCAGTTCGGGTTCCCAGGGGGATGCGGCAGGGCTGCCTGTCAAGGGTGGCAGACCCGTACGGCGGGCTGCTCGTCGGTAGTCGGTGGCCCGGTAGCGCCACGGCTGCCAGGGCGCGTGGCGCAGCAGCCCGGCGGCGATCCTGAGGCCTCCCCAGTCGAAGTCGCCGTGATAGTGCAGGGTGATGTCCTGGGCGTGCGCTCGGCGCAGCAGGGTGAGTGCGGCTGCCGAGGGCTGGCCCTGGAGACAGACGAGCGGTGGGCAGCCGGCGCCGTGGGCCTCCGCGGCCGCGGACAGGACCGCCGGGTTCTCGCAGATCCACAGCTGCTGGTGGGGCAACCGGGCTTCTGTGCGTGCAAGTTGACGTAGCGTCAAAACTGTTGGTTCGCCCACGTCGGCCATCCAGTCCAGCGCCGGCGTGCCCCGGAGGTTGAGGGCGAGGGCGGTCGAGGAGACGTCGTCCTTGAGCAGGCCGGCCGAAGCCCAGAGGTCGCGGCGTCCCTGGGCCCCGGGGCCCGGCGGGTGTCCGGAGAGGGCGCGCAGGCCGGAGAGCAGGAGGGTGGCCTGCGGCCGACCCTCGTCGAGGGCGTGCGCGTCGCCGAGCACGCGCGCGGCGAAGGTGCTCAGCGGGGCCGGCGGGTCGGCGGGCAGCTCGCGCAGGGCGTGGACCGTCTGCCCGACGAGGATCGCCGCGCTGTCCGGGTCGCGGGCGAGGCGACGTACAAGGCCTTCGCGCGCAAGGCGTTCGGCCCAGTCGGCCAGTGGGGTCCCGGCCAGTTCACCGAGCGCGGCGTACGCCGCCTGCCAGGTCCTCGCCTCGCGTTCGCGGGCGCCGCGCAGCGGTTCGACGGGGCCGCCGAGGGCGACCAGGGCGGAGGCGAGGCCGCCGGGGCTGACGCCGCTGCGGCGCAGAATGTCGTCCACCGTCTCCAGACGCACGCTGAGCGAGCGTCCGGTGCCGGGTGTGCGGCCGAGCAGCCGCTCCGCTGCGGCCCGCTGCGCCGCGCTCGGTGCGGTCAGGGTGACCGCTCCGCTGAGCGGTTCCTCGCGCGCCAGGCGCCGCCGGGCCCGTTCGACGAACCACGCCAACTCGTCTGCTCCCAGCAGTCGTTGGAGCCGCTCGGGGTCCACTTGGTGCGGGCTCATGGCCACAACGCCCCGTCCTGGGCCGGGTCGCCACTGACCGTCTCCCGCGGATCGTCCCGTCGTGTGCGAGCGGTGCCGTCCCATTCCCAGCGGGTCACGAGCACGGACGCGATCTCGTCGACACGGGACAACTGGGCGATGGCGATGCCGGGAACCTGCGGGTAGCAGGCCCATTCGCGTTCACTGGTCATGACGACGTCGAGGTCGAAGGCGTGCAGCAGCCCGAGGCACTTGGCGCGCGAGTCGTCGTCGACGCCGGCGAACGCCTCGTCGAGGGTGACCAGTCGCGGCGCGTACGGGCTCGTGGCGCTCGCGTAGTGGGAGGAGGCGGCGGCGAACAACGGGACGGACACCGCGAGGGCACGTTCGCCCCCGGAGGCGGGGCCGGTCGCCGGGACCCATTTGCCGTGCTGTTGACGCTCGATCCCGAACTCGTGCCAGGTGCGGTAGTCGAGGGCCTCGGTGAGGTGCTCCAGCCAGCTCCCGGAGGCGTCCTCGCTCTGGTGGCGGGCGATCTGCTCCTGCAGGAACGCCCCGACGGCCGCCCGGTCCTCGCGCGACCAGGCGTCCGCCGATTGCCGCAGGCGTTTGCGGGCCTCGCCGAGTCCGGCCGGAGCCCCGCGCACCGTCCGCCACACGAGCTTCAACCGCATCCCGGTGGAGGTGGGCCGCTCCTCCAACTCGGTGTTCATCGCGTTCACCTGCCGGTCGGCCGCGCCGATCAACTCCTGCAAGGTGCCGGCGACTTCGGTGAGCAGATGGGTCTCCAGGATCTCCCGCTCGTGGGCGGACAGGATCCGTTGCAGCTCGCCGACCTCGGTGGCCAGCGCCTCAGCGAGCTCCGCCACTGCTCGCTCGCGGCCCTGGTACACGATGTCGACGATCACGCCGTCCTCGACCATCCGCGCGGACGCGCTGTGGCCGCCGCGGGAGAGGCTGTCCTGCAGCTTCTTGAGCTCGGCGTTGAGGTGGGACTGGACGCGTTCCCAGGCTGCGTCCGTGTCCTCGGTGCGGGTCAGTTCGGTCTCGACAGCGCGGGCGAGGGCGATGGCGGGGGTGGCGGCCCATTCCGGGCCGCTCGGGTCGGGTACGGGCGCGTCGGGCAGGGCGAGGGCGAGCAGTCCTGTGGCCGCGAAACGCTGCAGCGCGCCGATCGCCTCGGCGCGGCTCGCGGTCGCCTGCGCCACATCCTGTTCCAGCTGGTCGATGCGGCCCTCGGCGCGACTGGCCCGACGGTCGGCGGCCGCCCGCTCCTCGGCCGTCGTACCCAGGACGGTTCCGGTTTCGGTGAGGGCGCGGGCGGTGTCGGCGAGGCGGCGCTCCATCTCGGCGACGGCCGTGCCGACCGTGGAGCGCAGCGTGGTGTGGTGCTCCTCGGCCGCGGTGGCCAGGTGGGCGCACTCCTCGGCGCGCGAGGCGAGTTCGGCGGTGCGCTCACCGGCTTCCTCGGTGTCCGTGCGCTCCTGGGTGACGGCCGTCTCGGCCTCGCCGCGTGTCCGCAGCGCGGGCCAGAGCGCGGCGAGGGCGACCGTGTAGTCGGTGAGTGCCTGGCGTACGGCGGCGAGCGCGTCCCGGGCGGCGGGCAGCGCGAGATCGGCTGCCGTGTCGACGAGAGTGGTGCGGGCCTGCGCGGCACGTTCGGTGGCGGCGGTCACGTCCTCGGCCCGCTCGTCGTGCCGCTCCTGGGCCCGCCGAGTGGTAACGCCCGCAGCCGCTGCCCCGGCGTGGGCCTGCCTGAGCGACGCCTCGTCGGGGACCGCGGCCAGCTCGGCGTCCAGGGTCCGCCGCCGCCCGGCGACGCGCTCCAGATCGGCGACGATGGCCGCCAACTCCTGTTCCAGCTCTGCGAATTCGCTCTCCAGTGCGGTGATGCGGGCGCGCCGGGCCTCCTCGCGTGCCCCTTCGCCGATGTACTCGGCCGACGACTTGGCCCAGCTACCGCTCAGCGCCCCGGCCTGGAACCGGCCGTCGACGCTCACCCAGGTGTCGCCGCCCCCACCGAGGCCGATCGCGCTCAACAGGCGTTCGACCGCGGCCTCGCCGACGGCCGCGGCGAGGCTGTCGCCGTGGTCGGGCGCCGGACGCAGCAGCTCCCCCAGGTGCGGTCCTGGCAATGGCGCACCAGGGGTGAGGAGAACGTCGTGGCCGTCGCGTGCATCCTGGAGCACACCGTCGGGTCGTACCCATGCGTCAAGGAGCCCGGACGCTTCCAACGCGGCCTCGACACCCGCCCGTTCACCGTCCCCGAGGGCGCCTTGACGGAAATCGACCAGGCGCCACAGCGGTGCGCCGGGCCGCCCGTCGCGCACGCCGGGGGTACGGGTCGGCGGCGCCGCCGGAGAGGGCTGACCGCCGGCCTCCAGGAGGGCCAGTTCGGCCCGCACCTCGCCGATCCGGGCCTCGGTCTCGCTCTGCCGCCCTGTCAGGCCCGCTTCCACGTCGGCGAGTCGCTGCCCGGCGGTGCGATGGGCACGGGCTGTCTCCTCCTGGGCGGGTCCTGGTCCTGCCAGGTGGGTGACCCAGTCCTGGAGCCGGTCCAGCAGGCCGACCGGGTCCGCCACCCTCAACTCGGTACAGGCGTCGAGGTGTTCACGTACGCGGTGGACCAGGCCGAGGCCCGCCTCGGTGACCGCGTCCTCCGCCTCGGCCTGCCGGGCGCGGTGCTGGTCGAGCTCGGCCGCAGCGTCGTCGAGGCGGCGCTGAGCCGCGCTCCGCTCGGCGTCCGCCTGCTCGGCGCCGCGGACCAGCCGCTCCACATGGTCGACGGTGCGGCGCCTGCGGGCGAGTGCGTCGTCGGCCGCCTGCTGCATCTCCTGCACGGTGGCGCCCGCCCGCTCGATGTCCGGCTCACCGTCCAGGGCCGCCGCGCGTGCGTGCTCCTGGGCCTGTGCGAGGGTCCGGTTCACCTGCGCCGCGGCGGCGTCGGACCTGTTTTGGGCGGCGCCGAGCCGGTCGAGGGCGCGCGTGTGCGCGCGGGCGGCGCGGTCGCGGTCGGCCGCTGCCTGGGTGTGCGCCGCCGCCGTACGCCCCGCCTCCTGCGCGGCACGTTCCAACTCGCGGGCGCTGCGCATTTCGGGGCCCGCCCGCAGTGCCGTGTCCTGCGCGGTGAGCCGGGTCTCGGTCTCCTCCAGTTCCGCGATCCGCGCGTCGGCCTCGGCCCGCTCGCGGGCGGCGTCGTCCCGCTCCTCCTGGGCGTGGGCCAGGTCGCGGCCCAGGTGCTCGTAACGGGCGTGCTCGCTGCGGGGCAGGCGGGCGCGGCGGCGGGCGGCGACGCGGGCGTAGCGGCGGTAGTGATCGAGGAAGGCGCTCGCCGCGTGCTCCGCCTCCGCCGCGGCCCGCAGTGCGTCCTTCTCCTCGTCCAGCGAGCGGAACGCCTCCGCCACGTCCGCGACGACGGCCTGGTCCATCGGGGGCAGCGCCTCGGTCAGCGCCTTGGACAGGGCCGCCTCGTTGGGCCGCTTCGACAACTGTGGCTGGCGCAGCTGTACGAGCAGGTCCACCAGCGCCTGATACCGCTGCTCGCCGAGCCCGAACAGGGCCTCGTCGACGGCCCTGCGGTAAGCGCGCGCCTTGTCGTACACCATGCCGTGCCCGGCGATCGCCTCGGCGAGACGGTCACGGCCCAGCGCGCTGCCGGTCGCGTCGAGCAGGCTGAGGTCCGCGCCGACGCGCTGGTCGGTGACGGCGAACCAGTGCCGGGCGATGCCCCGCCCGGCCACCGCCTTGAGCCCGCACAGCAGCGTACGGACATGGGTTCGCCCTGCCTCGTCGAGGCGGCCGAACTCGATCCAGGTGTAGCCGAGCCGCTCCGGATGCGGATGCTCTCCGCCGAGCAGCAGATTCCACTCCATGCGCTTCTTGGGGTCACCGTCGGGCTCGACCCGGCGCGCGGACAGGTCCCCGTCGAGGAGCAGGGGCAGGGTGAGGGCGAGGACCTTCGACTTGCCGGTGCCGTTGTTGCCGCGAAGCAGCAGCCGGCCGTCGCGGAACCAGAACTCCTCGTCGTCGTAGTAGAAGAGGTCGACGAGGCCGATGCGCAGCGGCTGCCAGCGGCCTCGGGCGGGGGCGGGCAGGGGGCGGGGGCCGGTCATCGCTGCGGGGCCTTCCGTGCGGGGGAGCGGGGTTCGAGGACGACGGTGTCGCCCACGGCGTAGCGGGCGAGCGCCGGGCGGGGCGCCGCGCCGCCGGGTGTACGTGTGATGAGACCGAGGGCGGCGAGTTTGGCCAGTGCCTGCTCGACGAGGTCGGCCTCGGCGCCCGCCTCCTTCGCGCTCTTGGCCCAGAACCCGGCGTGTTCCACGGCGAGTTCACGCACGCGGTGGTGAAGGGCCGCGACCGGGACGAAGCCGGCGGCGGCCGCGAGGTGTTCGGCGAGCAGCAGGGTGACATGGCCGTGGGTGCCCTGCTCCGGCATCCGTACGTCGGTGAGGTCGTCGTACGGGTCCACCATCGCGATGCCTTCGGCGCGTACCTCGGCGACCAGACCCGTCAGCTCACCGATGCGGGCGAGGATGAAGGGCCGCTGTTTGGTCAGGTAGGCCAGCTCGGCGTCGTTCAACTCGTCGTAGTAGAGCACCGGGTCGTCGATCAGTCGCCGGGTCAGGTGCTGGCGGATGGCGCTGAAGCGGGCCTCCTCGGTGTCGAGGCCGCTGTCACGGGTCAGCTCGGCGAGCCGCTGGTACGGGTCGTCGTGCACCGCCTGGATCACGGACGGGCCGTGGCGGGTGGCGAGCAGCCCGGCGAGCACCCGGCGCTCGACGTCGTAGAGGACGTCGCCCGCGCCACTGACGTACGCCTCCTCGTCGCCGGCCACCCGGCGCAGCACGCCGAGGTCGAGCAGGACCTTGACGACGGCTGCCAGGTCGAGGCGCTCGTCGCGCCGCTCCAGGGTGAACTCGACGCCCGCAGTGGCCAGTTGCGGGTCGGTGGCGTCCATCACGATGTGCTCGGCGAGCCGGCCGAGCGCGATCTGTGCCTCACCGCGCTCCAGGGCGGCAAGGGCCAGGCACAGCAGGACGTAGCGACGCCGGCTGAAGGGGGCCGCGGACCGGGTGGCCTCGCGCGCCGGATGGCTCGGGTCGTCCAGCCGTCCGGGCGTCTTGCGCAGCCGGGCGGCCTCCGCGTCCACCTGAAGCGGCCAGCCGACGTTGCGCTCGAACCATGCGCGCAGCTCGGAGGCGTGCCGCCGGACCAGGCGGAACTCGTCCGCGTGCGGGCCGTGTGCGAGCAGCAGCGGGCGCTTCAGTAGGGCCCGCGCGGCGCGACGCAACTCGGCGGCACGCTGCCCCTCCAGGACTTCGGCGAGCGGCGTACTCATCGTTCCCCCTCCTCCCGCTTGTGCGCCGCGACCAGGTCGACGATCTCCACCAAGTGGTCGGGGCCGCGCAGTATCCCGTCCGGGGTGCGGATCTCGGCTTGGCCGCCGCCCGGCAGGAGCGCCAGTCGGATCTCCATGGAGCCGTCGTTGCTGGTGGCGACCGTACGGGTCATGCCGGGCCGCCAGGTGGCCAGCGCGTCGCCGAGCAACTGCAGGAACAGGCCGAAGGTCACCGGGTCGAGCTCGCCCATGTCCGACAGGCGTATCTGGGCCGAGGTGGCCAGGCGCTGCCGGGCCGCGGTGATCTGCGCGGACTGCCGGGCCGCGAGCTCGGCGAGGGCACGCCGGCCCGCCGACCGGTCCTCGACCTTACGGGCCCGGCCGCGCCGCTCGTAACTTCCGGTCCGCCGCAACTGCGGGCTGATCCGCAGCGGTTCGGCCCGCTCCCACGGCGTGGCCGGCGGCACCGGCTCGGCGTCCCTGGCCGTCAGTGTGTCGCCGTCCACGGTCAGGTGTCGCGCCGGGTACAGGCCGAACGCGGCACGCCACAGCCGGTGCCGTGCCGCGTCGTCGGGCGCCTCGGCGAACCATCGGGCGAGCACCCGGAAGTCCGCGGACCGGTCCGAACGCCCGGCACGCCGCTCGTTCAACATCCTTACAACGGCAAGAAGTTGGGGAATCGCGCCGAGCGCCTGCCCGCGCAACAGGCGCGCCTGTGAGGGACGCCCCTCGCCGTCCGGCCCTGACAGGAACCAGGCCCGCAGCCCCGCCCAGCGTTCCCGCCACTGCTCCAGGGCGGCCTTCTCCGCGCTTTCCGCCTCACCGGGCGAGGCGTCGGCGGCTTCGCGGGCGGCGGCGATCCGCAGCAGCGGCTCCATCCCCGCGCTTACTTCCGCTCCCGCGCCGGAGGCCGCCCCGGCCTCGTCGAGTTCGGTCAACAGCAGTGCGATCCGCCCGCCCAGTGTGATGAGGTCCTGGATGAACCGCTCCAGGTACTGGATCAGCCGGTCCTTGTAGGAGAGAAAGTCGTCGACCTCCACCTCGTGCAGGTCGATGGTGCGCTGCAGAGAGCCCATGAACGCCCGCGCGTTCTCGGCGAGCGCGGCGAACCGGCTACTGAGCGCGTCGAGGGTGAGATGGGTCACAGCCGGGTCGGGTGCGTCCTCCGCGGTGAGTACGAGCAGCGCCCGCAGGTGCGTGACGATGTCGTGCAGCGCCACGGCCTGCAGTGCGCCCCGACGCCCCATCGCCTCACCGAAGACCGCGAGGGCCTCCTCGGCGGCCTCGCCGGCCCGGGTCAGCTGGTAGATGAACCGCTTGCGGTAGAAGTCCTCGACCGCGGTGACCCGCGCGGTGTCCGGATCGGCCCGGAGATTGCCCCATCCGACCAGGCTGTCCAGCGCCTTGGCGACGTCCTCGACATCGGCGGGGCGCCGCTCGGCAGGCAGCGCGGCATGCACGTCCTCGGGCCGCAGATGCACTGTGAACCGGTCCTTGGCCACCATGAAGGCGTCCATCACGGCGCGGTAGAGCGCGGCGTTCGGCACGCTCAGATGCGTGAACGAGGCGTAGGCGTCGGTCGGCCGGGCGGCAGGTGGTGGTGACATCATCGCCCGTCATTCTCCCGGGATGGACTACGTCGGTGGAAGCGGGTTCCCGAGGGGCCTGCCGGCCTCGTAGGTCACCCTGTGGGGCTCGAAAAGCCATCGTCACAGGTCAAGTCGCGTACTGCGTACTGGAACTGCCCGGCGCCCCGGCGCCCCGTCGAGCGTCGACGAGCCCGACGGAGAACGACTGCTCATACTCGCGTTGATCGACCATGTGACCCGACGTCTCCGGAACTCCGAGGCGGACGTGGACACCGAGCCTGCAGCCGTCAACCGTGCGGAGACCCTGTTTGAACATGGCGTCACGGCACTCCTGTTCGGGGCGACGGAGGCCGCCGCAGCCCTCGAACGATGCATTGAATGTCAGGGGCAAGCGGACGGCCGCGGTGACCGATAGGCGGCTGCCCGACGGTTCACAGACAGTGGGAACCGGCGGGTAGCCGGGTCTACAGAACTCCCCCGGAGAAGTCCTCCTCCGAGGACAGGGAGTCGTGGAGCTTGACGAACTGCTCGCGCGTCAGCTTCGGGCCGCTGGCTTCGATGACCTTGTGGGCGGCGCTTGCGCCGTCCATGAGTAGGTCGACGACGGTCATCGCCATGAACTTGGCGGGGACAATCGCCGCGGCGACCTGGTCCTTGGTGTAGAAGCCGTTGCTGTGCAGGGACGCGTCCTGGCCCGCCGAGGCGAAGGGCTGTACCACCGGCATGACCTGCTTGAGGTCGCCCATGTCGGTCGAGCCGCCGCCACCGGGGCCCGAGGTGGGGATGCGGTGGAAGCCGTCGCCGGCGAGGGACTGGGCGTTGGGGACCAGAGCCTCGGCCAGCGGCGCGTCGTCCACGTAGGGCATGAACGACACGGCGGTTGAGATGTGCACGTCGGCGCCCATGGCGAGCGCTCCGCCGCGCAGCGCCCGGTCGACGAGGTCGGAGGCGCGCTTCATGCCCTCGACGGTGCGGGCCCGGATGAGCATCTCCATGTCGGTGCGGGCGGGAATGGCGGTGACGGCGTCGCCGGAGTGGGTGATGAGGTGGTGGACGCGCACGCCGTCGTCCTCGCGCATCATCTCCCGGTGGGCGTCGATGGCGGCGATGGCCACGGTGGCAGCCTTGTACGCGCTGATGCCGTCCCAGGGCGCGGCCCCCGCGTGCGACGCCTTTCCGAGGAAGCGGATGCGCTTGACCAGCGAGCCGTTGCCGGCGCCGCCGACCGCGACGGGCATGAAGGACGGCCCGGCGTGGGTGAGCATCGCCATGTCGACGTCGTCGAAGTGGCCGCCCCGGATGAGTTCCGCCTTGCCGGCGGTGTGGTGCAGCTCGCCCTTGTCGCGCAGGCCCATGCGCCAGTCGACCTCGATGCACTCCTCGGCCGGAACGGCGAAGAGGACGACGTCGCCGTCGAGTTCGCCGACGACCTCGCTCATGCCGATACCGACACCGACCATGGCCGCGATCTGCGCGTTGTGGCCACACGCGTGCGCCGCTCCGGTGTCCGGGTCGGCGAACGGGTGCTCGGGGATGATCAGGCTGTCCAGTTCGCCGAGGACGGCGACGGTGGGTCCGGCGGCCCGTCCGCGCATGCGCGCCTTGACGCCGGTGTGCGCGAGGCCGGTCTGCGGGGTCAGACCAAGGGCGGTGAACTGGTCGGCGACCACGCCTGCGGTGCGGGTCTCCTTGTAGCCGGTTTCCGGGTGGCGCAGGATGTCGTCGCTCAGTCCGGTGATCCGGTCCGCGGCGCGGTCGATCGCCGCGCAGACACGGGCCTTGAGCTCTTCAGCGGTACTCATGGTGATGCCTTTCGTGAAGTCTGCGGGGGCCGTCGGGGGAATCAGGCCCCTGGCACGGCGTCCATGACCGGGCCGGACTCGGTGGATGCCGGGGCGTCCGGGGGGCCTGCCCAAGCAGGACCGGTCGGGACCAGGCCGTGGCCGAAGGCGTAGAGCGGGTCGGGACTGCCCTGCGGAGCGTCCGGTGCGCCGCCCTGGACCTCGTCCATACTGCGGGGCAGTTGGAAGGGCAGGCGGCCTTCGGGCGCGGCCCCGTCGCGGGCGAACAGGACGTCGAGGAGGGCTTCGTCGCTGGAGCCGTAGCAGGCGATGAGGGCGGCGGAGTGCTCGGCGATCTCCGGGATCACCGCCGGGCGCTCCAGTCGGATGGCCGTCACGGTCGGGACGGTGGCGAGCAGTTGGAGGATCTCGGCGAGCCGGTCCTCGGGGAAGTCGAGGCGCCCGGCGTGGAAGAACTGCTCGAAGCCGCCGGGGCGCGGCTCGAACGGGGTCTCCAGGCGGATCAGTGCGAGGTCGGCCGCTTCGGGGGTGTCGGCGAGGGTCGCGTAGCGGGCGGCGGTCTCGCGGTCCACACCTTCGACGTAGAGGGTGGTGCCGGGGCGGACGGGCAGGACGGCGCCCTCACCGGCCGGGGCGCCGTTCTTCAGCAGGGTGAGGGAGCGGCGCTGCGCTCGGGCGCCGGCGGCGCGGAAGTCGGCGCGGCCGACGATCTCCTCGGCGGCGTCGGGATCGACGTAGCGTCGCCCGTCGAACAGGCCGAGGCGGAACTTCTCGGCGAGCAGTCGGCGTACGGAGTCGTCGATACGCTTCTCGTCGACGCGGCCGGTCTCGACGAGACGTACGACCAGTTCGGGACGGGCCTCGCCGCCGAACTGGTCGCAGCCGGCTGCGAGGATCTTCTCGACGCGCTCCTCCTCGCTCAGGTGCTCGGCGCCCCAGGCGCGGGCGGGCATCGGCTGGCCGAGGATCTCGGCGTCGGTGACCAGGCCCCAGTCGGTGCAGACGATGCCGTCGAAGCCGAGCTGCTCGCGCAGCAGCCCGGTGATGATGCCCTTGTTGAAACCGAAGGCGACCTCTTCGTACTCGGTGGCCAGCGGCATGCCGTAGTAGGGCATGACCTGCGTGGCACCGGCGGCGAGCGCGGCGCGGAAGGGGCGCAGGTGGTAGTCGAAGAAGCCGCCGGGGTAGACCTGTTCGCGGCCGTACGGGAAGTGCGGGTCCTCGCCGTCGAGTTGCGGGCCGCCGCCGGGGAAGTGCTTGACCATGGCGGCGATACTGTCCGGGCCGATCCGCTCGCCGTCCGGGGCCGGGCCGCGCAGGCCCTCGACGTAGGCGGCGACCAGGCGCGAGGTGAGGTCGGCGTCCTCGCCGAAGGTGCCGCCGATGCGCGACCAGCGCGGCTCGGTGGCGAGGTCGATCTGCGGGTGCAGCGCGAGACGCATGCCGACGGCCAGGTACTCCTGGCGGACGGTGTCGGCATAGGCGCGCACCGCGTCCTCGTCGCGCAGCGCGGCGAGTCCGAGGGACTCGGGCCACTGCGAGAAGGGTCCGGCCATCATGGCGGTGCCGATGTTGTCGGTGAAGGAGTGCCGCGGGTCGGTGGAGAGCGTGACCGGGATGCCGAGGCGGGTCTCCTCGGCCAGCGCCTGTACGCGGTTGTGCCACTCGGCGAGTTGGCGGGCACCGGCCGCGCCGACGAGGTTGAAGTGGGTCATGCCCAGGCCACCGACCATCTGACGGGCGGTCATCAGGCCCATGGGGTGCTCGCGGTCCTCGACGAGCGAGCCGTCGGGGTTCATCGCCAGCATGGTCTGGAAGAGCAGCCCCGCCTTCTCGTGCAGGGTCATCCGGGCGAGCAGGTCCTCGACGCGCCGGTGCACCGGCTCTGCGGGGTTGCGGTAGATGTCGGTCACGACGTGGCTCCTTGCCTCGGGTTCGACTGTGGGCGACCCGATTTAAAACAGAGTAGATGTTCAGGTTTTAGTGGTGAATCGGGCCCTGCCCGCCGAGGCACGGGTTAGGGTCTCGGTGGTGACGACCAAGCCACCCGCGCAGCCGGGCCAGAAGCGAAGCCGCCGCCGTACCGGTTCGTACGCCGCCGCCGACGCCAAGCGCGCCGCGATCCTCGACGCCGCCATCCAGCGCTACGCGCAACTCGGCTACCTGCGCTCCTCGCTCGCCCAGATCGCGGCCGACGTGGGCTCCTCGCCCGCCGGTCTGCTGCACCACTTCGGCAGCAAGGAGCGCCTGCTGCTCGCGGTCCTCGACGCCCGCTCGGACCGGGTCATCAAGCTCATCGGGGCGGACGACCGGCCCAGTGCCGACGTCGACCTGGTCGAAGAATTCCGCACACTGCTGCGCCTGTTGGAGCAGAACATCGCACAGCCGGGCTTCATGCTCATGTTCAGCAAGCTCTCGGTGGAGGCCGCCGACCCCGGCCACCCCGCGCACGGCTTCTTCGCCGAGCACTACCGGAAGAACCGCACGCAGACGGCCGACCATCTGCGGGCGGCCGAGCGCGAGGGGAGGCTGCGTCCCGGAGGGGACTGGGACGCGATGGCCCGCGAGTTCATGGCCGTCTGGGACGGTCTGCAGATCCAGTGGGCGCTCGATCCCGAGCACTTCGACCTGGTCGCCCCGATGCGCGGCTGGATCAACCGCTTCCTGCGCGCCTACGCGGTGGACGGCCTGGACCTGGACGCCTCGGCGCCCGACGCCTGAGCGCCGGGCGCGTCCCCGCGAGTGACGCGACGTCAGACGTCCTGCGTCTTGGGGATGGCGAGGGACACCACCAGGGCGAGCGCGGCGCCGACGACCGCGGTGAGGAACGCGATCTTGTAGCCGCCGTCGAGGTAGAACACGGAGCCGTTCAGCACCCGGCTGTGGCCGGCGAGGGTCGCGAACATCACCGCGCTGTACACCGAACTCAGGGTGAGCGTGAGCAGGTTCAGCATGCCGCTGCCCAGGCCCTGTTCCTCCGGTGCGACCACCTGGACGACGAGGGTCGGAACGGTGGCGATCATGATGCCGCCGCCGAACTGGGCCACGCAGCCGGTCCAGATCAGGTCCGTCGCGCTGTGGTGGTGGAAGGCCATCAGCGCGTATCCGGCCATCGTGAACACCAGACCGACACGGAACAGCAGGCGGTTCGGGACCTTGTCGACGATCCGGCTCAGACCCATGCCGGTGGCGAACATGACCGCGGCGGCCGGGACGCCGATCCACGCGTTGTGCATGTTCGACCAGCCCAGGCCCGCGGAGACGCCGGGGATGTGCGGGAAGAGGGCCAGCAGGATCATCGCCGTCGGGATAGTGTACGCCACGGACTGGGCGATCGCGCCGGAGAGCAGCACGGAGATCACCGGCCGGCGGCGCAGCACGGCCAGGTCGAAGATCGGGTTGCGGCTGCGGCGCTCCACCACGAAGAAGGCGACGAACAAGACCGCGCCCAGCGCGAACAGACCCAGGATCGAGCCGGACGTCCATCCCCACTTCTGGCCATAGCCGAGCGGGTACAGGATCGCGACCAGGGCGAGTCCGAGCAGGATGCCGCTCAGCCAGCCGATGCCGCGGTCGTCGGGGCGCCGCGTCGTCTCCGGCACCAGGGTGGCGATGAGCACGAACGCGGCACCGGTGCCGATGGCCATGCCCCACAGCGCGCCGCGGAAGCCCCAGCTGTCCACGACGCCGGCGGCCAGGAACGGCACGAAGAGACTGACCAGGGCCAGGGTGCTGGCGAGGATCGCGGTGGCGCTCTTGACCAGGCCCTTGGGGAAGATGTCGCGGACGACGGGGTACGTCAGCGCGGCCAGCGGGGTGTAGGCGGCGCCGATGGCCCGACCCACCAGCAGCATCGGGTAGTTGACGGCCACCGCTGCGAGTACGTCGCCGATGACACCGAGACCCGTCATGATCAGCATGACGCGCTTGGTGCCGTAGCGGGCGGCGAGCCGGATCACGAACGGCGTGATCATCGCGGCCAGCAGACGGACGATCAGGGTGAACCAGACGATCTGCGTGGTGTGGAAGTGCTGCGCGATCCCGGTGGTGGCGTTGGCGCCCAGGACGCTGATGACGGTGATCACCTGGGTCGGCCATATCAGCGCCATCAGGATCAGGGTCAGCCGTGGGGTGAAGCGTGAAGGCGCTTCCGCCCCGGCCTGCACCGCGCTGGTCGTGGTCATGATGTCCTTTCGGGGGACCGGACAGTCATGCGGCTGCACGGTGGGTCTCGGCGATGGGCGAAACGATAAGTTAAAAGCCGACTACCCAATAGGTTTTTACCCTTGTGATCCACACCACACATTCCGGGTGTCTGCGCTCCGACCCGAGTGCGGGCACGATCCGGGTCGTGTGCCGGCCGACAGCCGTGCAGGCCGTCGCCGGACTCGGCGTCGCCCGCTGGATCCGGACCCCGCCCGGCGGGCCTCCTCGACCTCGGCGTATTACTCGGATTACTCGGACGGGCGCTGCCCGCCCGAACCTGTCCGTCTGCCTGCCTGCCTGTCTGTCCGTCTGCCTGCGCCGGCGTCGAACCCCACGGCAAGCGCACCGCACACGCCCGGAACCAGCCGTCATCACGAGGTGGAACATGCTGGAACAACTCGCCGTCACATCCGTCGAGCCCTACGAGGATCTTCCTTACGGGGATCTTTCCTACGAGTGGGTGACCGCCACCGCCGGATTCGCCGTCGACCCCGACCGGCCGGCCAACGCCCGCGTCACCGACCTCGGCCTCGCGCCGCGCGACACCGACGGCCTGGTCCGCTTCGACGCGGACGTGCGCCTACTGCGCCCCACCACGGGCGGCAACGGCCGGGCCCTGCTCAGCGTGCCCAACCGCGGTATGACCATGGGCCTGCCGTTCAACAGCGTGCCCGACCCGCAGTTCGGCCTCGGCCGCTACCCGGCGGCGATGGACGGGTTCCTGTTGCACCGCGGCTGGACCATGGCCTGGTGCGGCTGGCAGTGGGACGTCCCGCGCACCCCCACCTCACTCGGCCTCACCGCGCCGGTCGCGGACGTGCAACCCGGCTGGCTGCGGGTCGAGTTCCGCCCCGACGCCGACCAGGCCGACCACGCCCTCAGCGACTCCAACCCGCTGGTCGCCTTCACCGACTACCCGACGGCCGACGTCGCCGACCCGCAGGCCGTCCTCACCGTCCGCACCTCACCGATGGGCCCCGAGCACACCGTGCCGCGCTCCCAGTGGCGCTTCACCAGTGAGACCCGCTTCGAGGTCGACGGCGGCTTCCGGGCCTTCCACTGGTACAGCCTGCGCTACCGCACGACGTACGCCCCGGTGGTCGGCGCGGGTCTGCTCGCCCTGCGCGACTTCGGCGCCAGCCTGCGCGAGAGCCACGGCCACGTCTTCGCCACAGGTATCTCCCAGAGCGGGCGGATGCTGCGCCAACTCCTGTACGAGGGAATGAACTTGGACGAGAGTGACACCCAGGTGTTCGACGGGGTGTTCGCCCAAGTTGCCAGCGCACGGCGCGGCGAGTTCAACCAGCGCTACGGACAACCCGCGCTACTCCACCCGCTCACCCCCGCGTACGGCGCACCGCTCGACACCACCTCGCTGCTCGGCCGCCAGCGCGCCGCCGGTGGTGTACCCAAGACCGTCCTCGTCAACAGCGCCTACGAGTACTGGCGCGGGGACGGCGCGCTCGTTCACCAGCACCCGCACACCGGTGACGACCTGCCCGAGGACCCCGACGCCCGCGCCTACTTGATCTCCGGCACCGACCACCTCGGCCCGGTGGAGTTCCTCAAGAAGCCCATGCCGCTGGCCAACCCGCCGCACCTGCTCGATCCTTCGCTCGTCACGCGAGCCCTGTTCGTCCAGCTGGAGGAGTGGGTCTGCGACGGCCGCGAGCCGGAGCCGAGCCAGGTCCCGCGCCGCGCGGACGGCACCGCCGTCACCCGCGAGGAGGTCCTGACGTCCTTCCCCGGGGCGGCGCTCCCCGACCCCGAACACCTCACCCACACACCACTCATCGACCCCGACAGCACATGGCCGCTCCGGACCGGCGAGCCGCTCGTCGCCCTGGTCTCCGCCGTGGACGAGAACGGCAACGAGCGCGCGGGCATCCGCCTGCCCGAGGTGGCCACCGGCGTCGCGGCCTACACCGGCTGGAACCCCCGCGCACACGTGGACGACCTCCCCGACGTCCTCTACGAGATGCCCGGCAGCCGACTCCCCGCGCAGGGTGCGGGCGCGCGCCCCACACCGTCAGCGATCCGCGCGGCCGCACAGGACCTGGCCACGCGCCGCTTCCTCCTGCCCCAGGACGTGGACCAGGCCGTGGAACAGGGCCTGGGCGAGCTCGCCGACCAGCCGGTGTAGCCGGGGGTACGGGCCGTATTGCACTCGCAGCGTCCGCGCAGTGTGCCGGATCCGCCGTGGTGCGGCGAGCCCGGCACCCCGGGCGACTTGCCGGTGGTGGCCATTCCTGCGGACGCTCGGGGCCCCGCGAGCGTTCCTTTGGAGGCGGCGAAATCCCCGACGGACACGCGCGGGTGTGAGGCGCTCCTGGCGCGCGGGCCGCTCCCAGGGCTTACGGAGATCCTCAGCGAGGGGCCGGGCAAGGCGGAGTTGGGTGTGGGCGGCAATGACGAGCCAGGTCCAGCGGTCGGCGGCGGCCGGCTCGCGGAGCTTGGGGGCGGTCCACCCCAGTGTCTGCTTGAACATCCTGAGGGTGTGCTCAAGATCGAATCGACGCAGGAATGCCTGCCAGGGCCGGTCCACATCCCCAGCAGAAGCGGCGGTGGCCGACCACCACAGCCAGATGGGTCTGGGGCTCTGGTCTCCGCGCAGGTGGTCGGCCTGGAGACGGATGACGGTGCCTTCGATGACCGGCAGCTCTCCTTCGGGGTGGTCGGCCCGGGCCGAGCGCCGGACCAGCAGCGGGTGCAGGCGGTCCCAGGCGGTGGCGACGGCCTTCCCGTCGCAGCCGCGACGAATCCAGATGCCGGCGGTTCAACCCGCCGTACAACGCACCATGCCCACGCTGACGCTCAGGCGCCAGAGACAACTCCACCAACGTCCTCACCGGGCGTCCGCACACAGCAAGGCGTCACTCAGCTCGAACAAGGCGTCGGGCCTCTGGGTCAGCAGGCATTGAACTCCGTCCGGAAGCATGACAGTTCGGCAAACGCATCCCGCGGGACATCCCGCTGCAGCAGACTCATTGAGACGTGTGCATTGTGAAGTTGCTGGTCACGGGGATGGTGTGCGCGGGGTTCAGCACTCTCAGGCTGGTCGCGGGCGTATGACTCCGGTCAAGATCGTCGGTCAGCGGGCGACGTCACGGTTCGTCAGGACCAGCAGGGCCCTCACCGGCTTCGCCGCCTCCGACCAGGTCAACGCCGTCGACCGCGTCCTGGCCGAGGTCTTCCCCGACTCGGCGATCAGGCGCGGCCTGCGTCGATCCCTCGGCGTACTGCCGCGGTGGGTGCTACCGGCGACCGACCCCGATCACATCAAGGTCGCGCCCGATGACCAGGCGTCCGTCGAACCCGTCGCCGGCACGCCGGAACTGTGAGTCCTCGCCGTTTCCGGGGACGATGTGGGAGAGCACCAAGGTCTTCGCGTTGGCCTCCTGGGCGACCCGGCCGACGTCCTCCACGAGGGTGTGCGCCTGGAGGAGGTGGTGGTACATGGATTCGTCCTCGGGGGTGCGCGGCTCCGGGGAGAGGGAGGCGACCCAGGTCTTGTCGATGACCTCATGGACGAGTACGTCGGTGTCGCGGGCGAGCGCGACCAAGTTGGGGTTCTTGCCGGTGTCTCCGGAGAACACCACTGAGCCGTCGTCCGTGTCGAATCGGTAGGCGAGCGCGGGGAACACGGGGGCGTGGTTCACCAGCGTCGCGGACACGCGCACACGGTCGTCCTCGTAGAAGGTGAAGGGTGCCATCTCGGGGCAGGGGTTGCCGTTGGGGTCGGCCGTGTACCGCGGAGGGACCGGGACGTCCTTGGCCTCCCACAGCTGACTCGGGTGCGGTTTTGAGTTGTCGAACATGCGGTCGTTGATGTCGGTCGCATAGGCACGGACCAGGAGGTCGACCGTCTCCCGTGTCCCCGGTGTCGGAGAGTCCCCGCCCACGGGCTCCGGCGGCTCGCGACCGCCGAAGACCGGCGGCAGTTGACCGCGGTTGCCGGGGCCCCAGATCGGGAAGCGGTCGGCGTGCTGGAGGCCGTTGTAGAGGCCTTCGGTGAGGATGTTCGGCAGGTCGACGGTGTGGTCCGAGTGCAGGTGTGTCAGGAAGACCCCGGCCAGGACATCGAGTGGGCCGTCGAAATCGGTGTCGTAGTGCGGGCCCAGACGGGCCTCACGCAGCTGTCGGGCGACTCCGTGGCCCGCGTCGACGAGGTAGTAGCGGTCGCCCACCACGAGGGCCGAGGCGATGCCCTCCCTGGTGCCGCCGGGCCAGTACGGCGGACCGCCGGAGGTACCCAGCAGCACGAGCCGGGTGCGCTGATGGGCGTACGCCGCAGGGTCGAACTCCCGTGCCTCACACGGCACTTGCTCCGCGCTCGCCTCGTCCGGGCATATCGACGCCGGCACGGTCATGGCGGTGCCACCGGCCAGGCCGGCCAGGACACTTCGCTGAGGAACACGCCCGGAGCGGGATCGGGCGACAAACTCACACATCGTTCTTCTCCTCGGGGTGGAGAGGCTGAGGAGGTGGTGCGGTCCTGCCAGGGTTCGCGGGGTGGGCTACGCGAGGGTGTCGTCGTGCCCGTCGGGGCTCGGTGTGTCCGGGGTCGCCTCGTGCCGGAGCAGCTCGAAGGTCGCTCCGGCTGCCACCTCCCAGGCGGGCCCGTCCGGGTCGACGACGTCGAAGTGGTTCGCCCCTTCGAGGCAGGAGAGGTCGACCGTGTCACCGAGTTGTGTCGCGCGTGCGGTGAAGTCGCGGGCGTCAGAGATCAGGTAGCGCAAGTTGTCCGCGCTGCCGACGACGACCTTGACGGGGATGCCGAGGGGCAGCATCTGCATGGGGGAGGCCGCCTCGAGCCGTGCTTCGGCGTCCTTGACGTCATCGGCGTCCGCGCCCAGCAGAGTGCGGATGGTGGTCTCCTCGAACCGGTACGAGAGGTCCAGGGCGCCGGAAAGCGAGACCACCCCGCTCACCGGCAACGGGTCGGGCACGTACAGGGGGCTGTGCTCGGGGATCCGGTGCCGGCCGGCGGCCCACACTCCCAGATGCCCGCCGGAGGAGTGGCCGACCACGACGACGCGGTCGAGGTCCAGGTTGTGAGGGCCGGCCAGCGTACGCAGGTGGTCGAGTCCGGCGCCGACATCGAGGAATGTCCCAGGCCACCCACCGCCCACGTGGCCCACTCGCCGGAACTCCAGGCTCCAGGTCGCCACTCCCGCGTCGGTGAGCGCGGCCACCAGCGGGTCGCCGTAGTTCATGTTCCAGTTGGCCGACCAGCCGCCCCCGTGTACGAAGACGACGACCGGGTGGCCGTCGGGGGCGTTCCGCTCGGGCAGCCGTAGGTCGCCGAACTGCAGTGGGTCCGTTCCGTAGCGAATGCGCCGGTCCGCGGGCTTTGGCGGCAGCCACTCCACGATGTCCTGGTCGGAGGGGTTGGCGTACTCGACCGTGCTGCGGCGCATGGGTGTCTCCTCGTGCATGTCGACGCGGGGTGGATGGATCACGCGATGGAAGGTCCCCGAGCTGCGACCGTGGGCCGGGGCGATACACGGCGAAGGGGCGGGCGCGACCGTGCATCAGGCCCACACCGAGGAACGGTAGGCAGCATACGTCTCAAGTGGTGCCCGTCAAGGGGAGCGTACCGCGCCGTTCAACAGCGATTTTGGTTCCCGCTTGGCCCTTGACGCTCTGAAAGTACGACGTATGCTGCCTATATGTTTCGGTCTCCGGCCGAGGCGAGGCAGAGGCGGCCCAGCCTCCGGATTCGCCACCACACATCCGACGTCCACGGCAAGCTGTGAGCGATGAACCCCAACGACACCTCCGGGTCGGACGAGCCGGCCGACGATCGGCTCCTCGACGAGTTCGACCTCACCCAGAACACCTCTCACCTGCTGCGCCGGGCGCACTTCCGAGCCGAGGCGATCTTCAAGGAGGAGATGGCCGGTCATGAGCTCACCCCTAGACAGAAGGCGCTGCTCCTCGCTGCCCGCCAGCGGCCCGGGGCGACCGTCAATGAGCTGGCCAAGCAGATCGCCCTCGACCGCAACTCAACAGCCGAAATGCTCGGCCGTCTCGTTCAGCAGGGCTTACTGGACAAGTCGCCGGCTCCGACGGACAGGCGGGCGTCGGCCGTCCACATCACCGAGGACGGCGCCCATCTCCTGCGTGTGGTCATGAGGGACGACCAGCGTGTCGAGGACCGGATCGTCGAGCCGCTCCCCGAGGAGTACCGGCCGCTGTTCCTTAAGTGCTTGCGCATCATGAACGGCCTCGAAGAGTGACGACGGGGCCCTTGTCGGGGTACCGGCAAGCGCTCTCGCGGTGAGGCGAGACATCATGCGCAACGATAATTACGACCGCACCAAAGTGTTGGACAAAGCGGTACTGCTGCTCTTCAGCTTCACGGCCGAAGACCACTCGGTTTCCTTCAGTGAACTGATGGAGCGCACCGGTTTTCCCCGGGCGACGCTGCACAGAACTCTCTCCGATCTCGTCGCGGTGAATCTGGTCGAACGTACGCCGGAACGCGGATATCGCCTTGGCCGCGATCTCTTCCAGCTCGGCCTGAGAGTTTTCAACGAACGGAAATTGCTGGAAGTGGCCACGCCTTTCATGGAAGACGTGTACGAGCGCACTCACCAAACTGTGCACCTCGGCATCGTCGACCACACCGACGTGGTCTACGTCGCCAAGATCGGCGGCCATCGGCAAGCCGTCATGCCCTCCCGCGTGGGCGGCCGCATGCCCCTGTACTGCACCGCGGTCGGCAAGGCGCTGCTGGCCCACTCGTCGGACGAACTCCTCGACCGTGTCCTGCGGGAGGGCCTGGAGCCGAGGACCGGCCGCACTGTCGTCTCGGCCCATGCGCTGCGGCAGCAGCTGGCGACGGTCGCCGCCGCCGGCGTTGCCTACGAGTACGAGGAATCGGCCCGGGGCATCGCCTGCGTGGCCGCACCCGTGCTCGATCGCGGAAATGCCCCGATAGCCGCGATCAGCGTCACCGGGCCCCTTCCCGGATTCCGTCCCGAGCGTCACAGCAGGGCAATCCGCATCGCTGCCGCCAGCATCGCGGCGGCGTTGCGGAGTTCGGAAAACCGTCAGTAGAAAATAAAGCCCTCCAGTTCCAGTGGCCGGAACTTCAGGCTGGATCGACGCGGAGACCCGCGCACATACTGACCGCCACCCCGTGGTGAAGGGGCGGTCAAAAGAACCCTTCGCCGTTCTGTCTCGTCGCCGGCCGGCTCCGAAAATGCCCGGCTCCGAAAACGCCCGGCAACGACAGGGTGAGCAATACATGGGCGGCCCCTCCCCAGGGCGGCGGCCCATTCTCGGAACGAAAGGGATCCACCTTGCCCGCGCATGAACCGGCCTTCAACCGGCCAGGCGACACATCGGCCGCCTGGATCAGCAACTTCGTCGACGGGGAGTTCGTCGAGCCCGACCCGGGACAGTCCTTCGACGCCGTCGACCCCGCGACCGGAAAGGTGTTCGCGCAGGTTCACGAGGCCGACGCGCCCCTCGTGGACCGTGCCGTCAACGCGGCCCGTCGCGCCCTGGACCGGGGATGGGCTGACACGGCTGTCCAGGAGCGCGTGTCCCTCCTGCGCAGAGTCGCGGATGGCATCGAGCGCCGCTTCGAGGACTTCGTCACGGCCGAGGTGCGAGACACCGGCAAGCCCGTCACCCAGGCCCGTACTCTCGACGTCGCCCGCGCGGTGCAGAACTTCCGGGCCTTCGCGGACATCGTGGCCGCGGCAGGCGAAGAGGCGTACCTCAGTGATCTTGCCGATGGCCGACGGGCGCTCAACTACACCGTGCGCAAGCCGCTCGGCGTGGTGGCGGTCATCGTGCCCTGGAACCTGCCACTGCTTCTGCTCACGTGGAAGGTGGCGCCCGCGCTCGCCTGCGGGAACGCCGTCGTCGTCAAGCCCAGCGAGGAGACACCCGGCACCGCGACCCTGCTGGCGGAGGTCATGAGGGAGGCCGGAGCCCCGCAAGGCGTCTACAACGTGGTGCACGGCTTCGGTCGCGACTCGGCGGGCCAGTACCTGACCGAGCACGAGGGCATCGACGGAGTCACCTTCACCGGCTCCTCCGCGACCGGGGCCTCCGTCATGCGGACCGTGGCGCCGCGCGTCCGCCCGGTGTCCTTCGAACTCGGCGGCAAGAACGCGGCGATCGTCTTCGACGACGTCGATGTGGACGAGGCCGTGGACGGCCTGGCCCGGTCGGTGTTCACCAACACCGGCCAGGTCTGCCTGTGCACCGAGCGCGTGTACGTCCAGCGGCGGGTCTTCGACGAGATCGCCGACGGGCTCGTTCGTCGTGCCGAAGGGCTGAGGCTGGGCGACCCCTGGGCCGAGGGCACCACCACGGGCCCGTTGATCTCACAGGACCACCGCAGCAAGGTATGTGACTACTTGTCATCCGCGGAGCAGGCCGGTGCGTCCCTCCTCACCGGTGGCGGCGTCCCGGCCATGGGTGAGCTGTCCGGCGGCTCCTGGATCGAACCCACGCTGTGGACGGGCCTGACGAACAAGGACCGGGCCGTCCGCGAGGAGATCTTCGGCCCAGTGGCGGCACTGATCCCCTTCGACACCACCGAAGAGGCCGTGTCCCTCGCCAATGACACCGAGTACGGACTCGCCGCCGCCGTGTGGACCAACGACCTGCGGCGCGGACACGACGTCGCGCAGCGCATGCGGGTCGGCATCTCCTGGGTCAACACCTGGTTCACCCGCGAACTGCGCTCACCCTTCGGCGGAGCCGGCCTCTCCGGCATCGGCCGCGAGGGCGGAGCGCACTCCCTGCACTTCTACACCGAGCCCACGAATGTGTGCGTGCAACTGTGACGACCACGCCGTACGCCTCCTCGTCTGCCGCCACCCCTGCCAGTAAGGAGCTCCGATGAGCCTGCCGGAGACCACCCTCGACGCCCTCGCGCAGCGCCTCGACGAGGCGGCCGTCAAGTGTGCCGACACCCCCAGCCTCGCCGATGACGTCGAGCTGTCCGTGGCCGACGCCTATGCGGTCCAACAGCGGCTGCTGGCCCGCAGGTTGGAGCGCGAGGAGTCGTTCGTCGGTGTGAAGCTCGGCTTCACCAGCCGCGCCAAGATGATCCAGATGGGGGTCTCCGACGTGATCGTCGGACGCCTGACGGACGCCATGGGATACGCCGACGGGGACTGCGTGAACCTGTCCTCCTTCATCCATCCGAAGGTTGAGCCGGAAGTCGCCTTCCGGCTCGCCGTCGACGTCGACCTCGACGGCCCGTCCGCCGCCATCGAGTCCGCGGTCGACGCCGTCGCGCCCGCCATGGAGATCATCGACTCCCGCTACCGCGACTTCAGGTTCACCTACGCCGACGTCATCGCCGACAACACCTCCGCGGCGGCCTACGTCCTCGGCACCTGGCAGCCCGTCCAGGACGTCGACGACCGGGAGGTGCGCCTCGAAACTCCGGCGACCACCGCGACCGGTTCCACGGCAGCCATCCTCGACGGCCCCAGCCGGGCCCTGCACGCGCTCCTCGACATGTGTCGACGCCACCGCATCCCGCTGCGGGCCGGGGACGTCGTCCTCGCGGGCGCGGCGACCGCGGCCGTCCCGTTCACCGAGGGGGTCACGCAGTGCGACATGGCCGGCCTCGGACGAGTAACTGTGCGAGGTACCAGGTGAGTTCAGCACGTGTCGTGGAGTCGCTCGCCGTTCCGCGCGGACGCTTCCCCCATGTCAAGAAAGCCGGAGACTTCGTCTACATCTCCGGCACCAGTTCGCGCCGCCCCGACAACACCATCGAGGGTGCCGACGCCGACGAGTTCGGCACGACGTCGCTCGACATCCGGGTCCAGACCCGCGCTGTCATCGAAACGATCCGCACGCTCCTCGCCGAGTTCGGCGGCGACCTGCACGACCTGGTGCAGGTGACGACCTACCTCGTCTCGATGAACGACTTCGGCGGCTACAACGAGGTCTACGCGGAGCTCCTCGACGAGTCGGGGCCCACCCGCACCACCGTCGCGGTGCACCAACTCCCGCACCCCCACCTTCTCCTGGAAATTCAGGCGGTCGCCCACCTACCGGGCGCCCGCGACCGATGAGCGCTCTCGGCGCAGCGAAGTGGAAGGGCAACACCATGTCATCAGGAAAGATTGTCGCGGGGTACCTCGCCCCGCACCCGCCCCACCAGGTCTACGGTGAGAACCCGCCGCAGAACGAGCCCCGCTCCCAGGGCGGCTGGGAGCAGCTGCGTTGGGCCTACGACCGGGCCCGCGCCACACTGGAGGCACACCGCCCCGACGTGCTCCTCGTGCACTCGCCGCACTGGGAGACCCAGGTGGGACACCATGTCCTCGGCGTGCCCAACCTCAAGGGCAAGTCGGTGGACCCCATCTTCCCCCACCTGTTCCGCTACCACTTCGACCTCGACGTCGACGTCGAACTGGCCGAGGCCTGTTACGAGGAGGCGCGCTCGATCGGCCTCACCTCCAAGCTCATGACCAACCCGGACTTCCGGGTGGACTACGGGACCATCACCACGCTGCACATGATGCGTCCGCAGTGGGACATCCCGGTCGTCGGATTCAGCGCCAACAACTCGCCGTACTACCTCAAGACCGAGGAAGGCCTGGAGGAGATGGACCTCCTGGGCAAGGCGACGACCAAGGCGATCGAGCGCACGGGGCGCCGTGCGGTGGTCCTCGCCTCCAACACGCTCTCGCACTTCCACTTCAGCGAGGAGCCCGAGCTGCCGGAGGACATGAGCCGCGAGTATCCCAAGACCGATGCGGGATACCGCTGGGACATGAGGATGATCGACCTCCTCCGGCGCGGTGAGACCGAACAAGCCGTAGCCCTGCTGCCGCAGTTCATCGAGGAGGCCGCCGCCGAGGTCAAGTCCGGAGGCTTCACCTGGATGCTCGCGGCCCTCGGATACCCGCAGATCCCCGCCGAGTTCCACGGCTACGGAACCGTCATCGGCACCGGAAACGCGATCATGGAATGGGACGTGGAGAACGCCTCCACCGCACTGACAGGAGCGGCACGGTCATGAGCGTCGACATCAAGTCCGCCTACCTCATCCCCAGCAGCCCCCTCCCGCTGCTCCAGCCCGACGCTGCCGGCCTGCGACCCATCGTCGAGGGCCTGAAAAAGGCCCGCCGCTCCCTGGAACGGGCCACACCGGACACCCTCATCGTCTACTCGGCCGGCTGGATGGCCGTCGTCGACCAGATGTGGCTGACCCGGCCGCACATGACGGGCCGGTTCGTCGACCACACGTGGCACGAGTTCGGACACATCGACTGGGAGCTCGACGTCGACGTGCCGGTGGCCGAGGCCGCCATCCCCACCACGCAGGCATTCGGCGTCCGTTCTCGGGGGTGCGACTACGACGAGTTCCCCATCGACGCCGGCACCATCGTGCTCTCCCAGACTCTCAACGCCGAGGCCGCGGTGCCGCTGGTGGTCACGACGAACAACCTGTACCACGACTGGGAGACCACCAAGCGGCTCGGCGCCGCGGCGGTCGAGGCCGCGGACCGGCAGGGGCGCTCCGTGTCGGTGGTCGGCATCGGGGGGCTCTCGGGCTCGCTCCACCGCCACGGAGTCGACTTCGACGAGGACCACATCGCCTCGCCCGAGGAGGACGAGGCGAACCGCCGACTGCTCGACCTGGTCACGAAGGCCGACACCGCTGCGCTTGAGCAGTACGTGCCCGAGTACGCGACCGTCGGCCGGGCCGACATGGGCATGAAGCACCTCGCCTTCGTCCTCGGCGCCCTGGGCGACCAGTACAGCGGTGCCGAAGTGCACGGCTACGGCCCGCTGTGCGGGTCCGGCGGCGCGGTCGTCGAGTTCACCCCGTAACTCCGCACTCCCACAGTCTAGTTGCACAGGGAAGGGTTCGTCGCTCAGGTGGCGAACCCTTCTGTGTACCGCCTCCCATCCCGCTGTCCGAACGAAGGAACACGCATGAGCGCCGTCGACACCGCAGCCGACCGGCTGTCCGAGCCCGCGCGGGCCAAAGAAGTGCGCCGAGTCGTCCTGTCGAGCTACCTCGGCAGCGTCCTGGAGTACTACGACTTCCTGCTGTACGGCATGGCCGCCGCGCTCGTCTTCGGACCGGTGTTCTTCTCCGACCTCTCCCCGTCCGCGGCGACCATCGCCTCCTTGGGCACCTTCGCCGCCGGATATGTGGCCCGCCCGCTCGGCGGCATCGTGTTCGGACACTTCGGCGACCGCATCGGTCGCAAGTCCATGCTCGTGCTCTCGATGACGGTGATGGGCGTCGCCTCCTTCCTCATCGGACTGATACCGCCCGCGTCGGCGATCGGATCGTGGGGCGCGGTCGCCCTCGTCACGATGCGCGTCCTGCAAGGCGTCGCGGTGGGTGGTGAGTGGGGTGGTGCCACACTGATGGCGCTCGAGCACGCCGAGCCCAAGAAGCGCGGCCTCATGGCCGCGTTCACCAACGCCGGCGCACCCAGCGGAGGTGTCCTGGGCACGCTGATACTCATGGCGTTCTCGACCCTGCCCGAGGACCAATTCCTGGCGTGGGGCTGGCGGGTCCCCTTCCTTCTGTCCGCAGTGATGCTGGCCGTCGGCCTGTTCGTACGGACCCGGGTCTCGGAGAGCCCACTGTTCCAGGCCGCCCTCGACCAGGACCAGGACCAGAAGCCGAAGCGCGACGCCACCCCGCCGATCCTGACGGTCCTGAAGAAGCCCAAGGTCGTCCTCCTGACCGCGTTCGCGTGTCTGACGAGCTTCGCCCTGCAGTCCGCGATCACCGCCTTCGGTGTCACCTATGCGGTCGACCAGGGAACACCCCGGTCCGACGTACTGCTCGGCTTCGCCGTCGGAAACCTCTGCGCCATCTTCGGAGTCCTCGGCTATGCGCGGCTCTCCGACCGCGTCGGCCGACGCCCCGTCATGCTCTTCGGCTATGTGGCCGCGATCGTGCTGATCTACCCGATGTTCCAACTGCTCGCCTGGGGCGGCGTCGTGGGCGCGATGCTGGCCTTCCTGCTCTTCAACGTCTTCCAGAACGCGGTCTTCGGCCCGATGGCCGCGTTCATCTCCGAGCAGTTCGGCACCGGGAGCCGCTACACGGGCGCCTCCCTGGGCTTCCAGCTCGCCACCCTGCTGGGCGGCGGCTTCACCCCGATGATCCTCGCCTCCCTGTCGGCCTCGTCCGCCGGGTCGATCACCTCGGCATGTGTGTTCCTCGCGGCGCTCGCGGCGATCAGCATCTGTTGCCTGCTCGCCGTCGGCGAGACGAAGGACAACGACCTCGCCGCGAACTGAGCGTCCACGCCTACGCCTTCGGGCTGGGGGCATCAATTCCAGCCCGCCGCTGAGGAGGCGTGCAACCCTCGTGAGTGCCCGAGTATCGGGTGTTCTACGTTTCTCGACGCGGTGGGCTGATCGTGGCCGGCCCGCGTCGTGGGCCGGCCATCGCGGAACCCGGAGCGCGTCGTTCACGAGTAGCGGAACGCCGGGCCCGCTGGGGTGTTCAGTCCGTGAGGTTGCCCATCTTCCACACCGTCAGCGACGTGAGCCTGCCGTCGGCGAGGGCGAGTGGGCCCTTCTGGGTGCCGAGGTCGCCGACCGCGCTGGAGACGTTGCCGGATCGGGTGCGGTCCACGCCCAGTTCGGAGCGGCGGTCCTGGGCGTCGACCAGATCGACGTCCTCTACCGGCACCGCGTCGACCCGGACGTTCCGATCGAGGACGTCGCGGGCACCGTCAAGGAACTGATCGGCGCGGGCAAGGTCAAGTACTTCGGTCTCAGCGAGGCCGGCCCGCAGACCATCCGCAAGGCGCACGCTGTCCAGCCGGTCTCGGTCCTGCAGACCGAGTACTCGATCTTCGAGCGCGGCGTCGAGCAGCTCTTCCCGCTCCTCCAAGAGCTCGGCATCGGCTTCGTCCCCTATTCGCCCCTCGGCCGCGGCTTCATCACCGGTACCGCGAAGCCCGCGGGACAGGGCGACGCCACCGACATGCGCAACTCCGATCCGCGCCGGCAGCCCGGCAACTTCGAGAAGAACGTCGAAGCCGTGGACCGACTCGGCCGGCTGGCTGCCGCCAAGGGCGTCACCGTCTCCGAGGTCGCCCTGGCCTGGTTGCTCGCTCAGGGCAACCAGATCGTCCCGATCCCGGGCACCCGCAGCGCCGCCCGTATGGAAGAGAACGCCCGCGCCGCCGACCTCGCCCTCACCGAGGCCGATCTCGCCGCGGTCCGCGAGATCCTCCCGAACGGTGGATTCGGCGCCCGCTTCGCCGAGGAGCATGTCCCCAACTGGGTCTGACCCCCACGCAAGGGGACCTGTGAATCGACCACCGGCCTGGCCGCGTTCCGCCGCATGAACATCCGGAGCCCGGCCGCCGTCACGGGTGGGCCGTGGTGTCGTCGGCCGCGAAGGCGGCCGGGGTGAGGCCGGTGCGGTCGCGGAAGAAGCGGCCGAAGTTCGCGGGGTCGGTGAAGCCGAGGTGGTCGGCCACGGACCGGGCATCCCATCGGGCGTTTCCCAGCAGGCGCCGGGCTTCGAGCAGGCGCCGCTCGTCGATGAGCTCACGCACTGTCTTGCCGGTGGTGTCCCGGGCGGCGCGGCTGAGGGTGCGGACCGAGCAGCCGAGCAACTCCGCGTAGTCCGCGGCCCGGTGCAGCTCGCGGAAGTGCAGCTCCAAGGCGTCCGTGAACCGTCCGTAGGTGTCATTGCGGCTCCTGCCGGCACTCGTGTCGGCGGGGGTGATACCAGGGGCGCCTGCCAGGCGCAGCAGCAGCGATTCGAGCAGGCTGCGCCGCAGGGCGTGGTGGACGTCGAGGGGGCGGCGCCCGAGTGCGCGGTGTTCGTCCAGAAGCTGGAGCGCCGTCTGCTGGAGCCAGGCGGTGTCGTCGGGGTGCGGGCTCAGTACGGCAGGAGCTTCGTGTGCGGTGAGCGGGGCCAGCAGGCGGGCGATGTCGGGCCGCAGCACATCGGGTTCGAACAGGATGATCGTGCCGCGGGCGGCGCCGGGCGGGTGCCAGCACTGCGCGTGCCCCGGGCGCACCCACAGCCACTGGCTGGGGGCGACGGTCCGCGTGAGGTGGTCGACGTCGTGCCGCAGCTCGCCCTCGGTGACGGCGATGAGGTAGTGGAAGGTGGCGCGGCCCGGACGGGGCGGGTTCCACGGCCAGTCGTCGTGCTGGGCGAAGAAGTCCTCGACGGTGCTCACCTCGAGGCCGTACGGGGTGCCGACCGGGGGCTGGAACCCGTACAAGGGGATCGTGGCCGGTCCGGCCGGTCCGGCCTGTCCGGTCGGGCCTGGGTGTCGCTTGTCGACCATCACGTGTCCGCAGTCTACTGCCCCTTTTGTCGGCTCCGAAGGAAGGATGGGGTGTGCCGCCGCGATCACCCCGTGAGAAAGGAAGCGCCCCATGAAACGCCCCATGAAACGCCCCATGAACGGAACGACCCTGCACAAGACCGCCGCCGACCGCGCCGAGGAGCTTCCCGGAGCCCAGCTGGAGCACCCCTTCGGCGACGACTGGGAGGTCTTCAAGGTGCGCGGCAAGGTGTTCATGCTGATGACCGAGGTCCCGGGGCGCCCCGTCGTGATCCTCAAGGCGGACCCCGGCGAGGCCCACGCCCTGCGGGAGCAGTACAGCCACATCACCCCCGGCTACCACATGAACAAGAAGCACTGGATCACGCTGGAGGGCGGCGACGGCCTGGACAGGGAACTCGTCGATGAGCTCGTCACCGACTCCTACCGACTCGTCGTCGCTCACCTGCCCAGGGCCGAGCGGCCCGTCGACCCGCACACCTACGCCAGCCGCATGCGGGCGGCCCGGTGAGCGCGGCCGGCGACCGGCTCCAGGACACCGCCCGCCACACGGCGCTCGCGCTGCCCGGGACGGACCACGGTTACCCGTTCACCGAGCACCTGGACGTGTACAAGGTCGCGGGCAAGGTGTTCCTGATCGTCACCGACGACCCGGACGAGCAGATCATCACGGTCAAGTGCGAACCCGAACACGCCCGCGCGCACGTGCACGGCCATGCCTCGATCACACCGGGCCGCTACCTCGACAAACGGCACTGGATCTCGCTCGGACCGGGCCCCGGCATCACCGAGCGGCTGGTCACGGGCGTAGTCGAGGATTCCTACGACCTGGTCGTCGAGCGGCTGCCGCAACGCGACCGCCCCCGTGACCGTCCCCGTATCTGATGAGCACCGTAAGCACGCCCGCAATCGCGCGCACGAGCCGCTGAGCCCGCGGCCTGTCAGTGCCGCGTGCGAGGCTCGTCATGCCCGCACACCTACGCCTGCACACCTACGCCTGCACACCTCCGCCCGCAATCTGAGAGACCGATGGAACCGACCGAAGCGACCCTGCCGCTCTTCGACGAAGAGCCCGCCCGGCCACTCGCCGACCGCCTGCGCCCCACCCAACTGGAAGACGTCATCGGGCAGGACCACCTCCTGGCGCCGGACGCCCCGCTGGGCCGCATGGTCGCCCAGCAGCGCCTCGGCTCCGCCATCCTGTGGGGCCCGCCCGGCGTGGGGAAAACGACCATCGCCCGCCTCCTCGCGGACGGCAGCAACCTGGCCTTCGAACCGGTGTCGGCCACCTTCTCCGGCGTGGCCGACCTGCGCAAGGTCTTCACCGCCGCCCGCAGCCGGCGCAGCATCGGCCAGGGCACCCTGCTGTTCGTCGACGAGATCCACCGCTTCAACCGCGCCCAGCAGGACAGCTTCCTGCCCTACGTCGAGGACGGCACGATCACCCTGATCGGCGCCACCACGGAGAACCCGAGCTTCGAACTCAACGGTGCCCTCCTCTCCCGGACCCAGGTCCTCGTCCTCAAACGCCTCGACGAAGCCGCCCTGTCCACACTCCTCGACCGCGCCGAACACCTCACCGGCCACCGGCTTCCCCTGGACGACGACGCCCGCCGCGCCCTGATCGCCATGGCCGACGGCGACGGCCGCTACCTCCTCAACATGGCCGAACAGCTCCAGGCACTCCCGGCCCCCGGGACACCGCTGGACACCGCCGCGCTCGCCCACCACATCCAGCAGCGCGCCCCGTTGTACGACAAGGCGCAGGAGGGCCACTACAACCTGATCTCCGCGCTCCACAAGTCGATGCGCGGCTCCGATCCGGACGCGGCCCTGTACTGGCTCGCCCGCATGCTCGACGGTGGCGAGGACCCCCTGTTCGTGGCCCGCCGCCTGGTCCGCTTCGCAAGCGAAGACATCGGCATCGCCGACCCGCACGCCATCCAGCAGGCCCTCGCCGCTTGGGACGTGTACGAGCGACTCGGCTCACCCGAGGGCGAGTTGGCGATCGCCCAGGCCGTCGTCTACCTCGCCACCGCTCCCAAGTCCATCGCCGTCTACCGCGGCTTCAACGCCGCCCACCGCGCCGCCCGCCGCACCGGCTCACTCATGCCACCCGCCCACATCCTCAACGCCCCGACCCGGCTGATGAAGGACCTCGGCTACGGCAAGGACTACCAGTACGACCCCGACACCACCGACGGCTTCTCCGGCGCCGACTACTTCCCCGACGCCATGGACCACGAGACGTACTACCAGCCCACCCGCAACGGCTACGAAGCCCAGATCAGCGAACGCCTACGCCACTGGGCCTCCCTGCGCGCCCGTCACAGGCGCAGCGACTAACGTCAACTACCGTGCTCAGGCTCAGCAGTTAGGATGGCGGGTTTGCCGTCGTTGAGGGAGTACTCGTGGTCATCGCCGCGCGGACCCGGGCGGGCCCGGCCGCATGTCCCGGGTGCGGACGGATCTCGCTGTGGGAGCACAGCCGTTATGTGCAGCCCGTCGCCGATCAGCCCGTCGCCGGGGCCCCTATGGCTTTGGTCAAGGGGCAAGCGGGGTTGGTGGTTGGGGGTTGCTGGTTGGTGGTTGGTAGAAGGTGCCGTCGCGGAGCATGGCGAAGAGGACGCCGGCTCGGCGGCGGGCGAGGCAGAGCAGGGCTTGAGTGTGGTGCTTGCCTTCCTTGATCTTCCTCTGGTAGTAGGTCCGAGAGATCGGGTCGGTCAGGGCGGCGAACGCGGAGAGGAAGAGGGCCCGTTTGAGCTGCTTGTTTCCCGCATCGGCGAGGGCGTCGATGATCCCGTGCTGCCGGGCGGCGACGCGGTCGATGGGCAGCAGGGTGCCGTCGAGGATGACGAACGCCTTCACCCGGATGGTCTTCACCGCCTCGGTCAGGGTCGGAGCGAGGGTGGACAGGACCTCGACGGCTTCCCGTATGGAGCGGTAGACGGTTGCGATCCCGATGCCGAACCTGGCGGCGAGCTGGGCGTAGGTGTTACCGCACCCCAGATGAGCCAGGGCGAGCAAGGCCTGACGTGCGGCGGACAGGCGTCGCCACCGCGTCCCGATCTCCTGCCGCCGCACGGTCAGTTGCCCCGTCGGGAACCGCGGAGTGTGGCTGGACAGATCAATCGAGGACGGGTAGGCAAGCACGCGAAGCTCCTGGCGGACACGGGTGATCTTGGTCGAGAACCCATCTACCAGGAGCTTCATCCGTGCGCAGTACCGTCCAACTCGCGGTCAGAAACGCCAGCTTGGAAACGGCTCGATGTACGTCACCAAGTGGCCCTGCCCCTGACCACGCCCTTGCAGCACGACCCGAGGAACGCCCCGTGTGGGAGATCATTCTCCACCTCACGCCCGTGACCGTCGCGGGATTCCTGTTGCTGTGCGCCGCCTTGCCCTGGGCGGCCGCGGCCTGGAACGCCCGCACCCGCGATGTTGCCCTGCCGCTCGCGCGTGTCCTGCTGACGTTGTGGCTCCTGCTCGTGCTCGCCGTGACGCTGATCCCCGACCAGTCACTGAACAGCGGTGGGTCCCGCTACATCAACTGGCTGCCGGGCGAAGGCCTGTGGGGCGGCGGCGTGAGCACGCTCGGGGTGGGTGACATGGAACGCGGCATGATCGTGCGGCTGCAGCTGGCGAACGCGATGATGTTCGTCCCTCTCGGGGCCCTGTACGTCTTCGCCGGCCGGCGCCCGCGGCTGGGCCGCGCGGTGGTGGCCTGCTTGGCGCTGAGTGTGTTGATCGAGGCCGTGCAGTACGCGATGAACGCCGGTCGCACCGTGGACGTCGACGACGTCCTCTTCAACACGTTCGGCGGGCTCGTTGGCAGCCTGCTCGCGTACTTGCCCTACCGCACACTGTGTCCCAAGGCGCCGCCACGGCACGCCTCCTGAGCTCGGTGCATCCTGAAGTCGCAGGCCCAGGGGAGAGGGGGATCGGGTTCCGGGATACTCCTGCTGGGCGTGGGCGGTTGCCTGCCGCGAACATCGTCGTCCAGGCTGGTGAAGCCGAGGTCGCCGATGGCACCCAGTTCATGGGCTCGCAGGCGCTCGACGAGTTGGTGGTAGCGGGCGGTGGTGATCTCCGGGGAACGTCCCTGGCGGGCCGGAGACAGTCACAGCAGACGGCCCTTTTCGAGGGCGAGTGCGAGGAAGAAAAGGCCTTTGGCCTTGTGTTCCCGCTGGAGTTGCGACGGCTGTCCACTCCGGTGTGGCACCGGATGCGGATGGATGGATGGATGGCGGCGTCGATCAGGACGACGTGGCCGCCCTTTCGGGTGACCTTCTTCAGTGCCGGGTGCGGCCGCGGGGCCCGTGCGGCGATTGGTTCGATCACCTCCATCACTCGGCGGCGCACCGCGGTCTGGGAGATGCGGTTGCCGCCGGCCATGTCGGCAAGCCGCTGGTCATGGCGCCGATGAGTGAGGACGATCGTGGCGATTTTCCCGGGCGGGAGCCTGCGCCGCCGTGAGTCGGTCTTCTTCGGACGGGCGCGCAGCAGTTCGCCGAGGAAGGTCACGGGGGCGTCGGATCGCTGGTCGGAGATGACCCGGTGGTGTCAGTGGGGCCAGTGTCAGAGGTGGACCCTAGCCTCGCCCTCAAAAGACAAACACCAGCACCCGGAGGGCAGCACCATGGCCTCGATGCCACAGAAGATCACCACTTTCCTCATGTTCGAGGGCACGGCGGAGGAGGCGCTGACCTTCTACACCTCGCTGTTCGAGGACGCGGGGATCGTTGACATTTCCCGCTACGGCGCCGACGGCCCTGGTGAGGCGGGCACGGTCCAGCGCGCCACTTTCCAGCTCGCCGGCCAGCGGCTCATGTGCATCGACAGTTACGTCAAGCACGACTTCGGGTTCACCCCGGCGATGTCGCTGTTCGTTGAGTGCGACACCGAGGCCGAGCTCGACCGCCTCTACGGCGCTCTTGCTGAACAGGGCACGGAGCTCATGCCGCTGGGCTCGTACGGCTTCAGCGCCAAGTTCGGCTGGGTGAACGACCGCTTCGGCGTCTCCTGGCAGCTGAACCTGCCCGAGTGACAGCGAAAACGAAACCCAGCGGGGCCCGTACCGCGGGCGGTGACGGCCGACGGCGAGGAGTACGTGACGGACGGACGAGGCCCGGTGGTCGAGGACGCGGTCGGCACGACGCGGTACGCGACGGTGACCGTGACGCGGGTTCGGTGACCAACCTGCCGACGTCCTAGGCGAACCGGACCGGCGGCAAGCCGCGACGCGTAACCCTGCGCAAGTGATCGCGCTCCGCGGTACCACCCACGCGGACGCCTCAGGCTGCGCGGAGAAACTGCCCGCCACACCATGACGGCATGTCATCTGCGCAGCCAGTTGTGATCTGTCCGCCCGACGAGGACGGCGGCCGGCACGTCCGTATCGACGGTGCGATCCTCGGCCGGGCGTTCTGCGCCGGGGACGTGGCCGTGATTCTGCAGGGGGCTGGACTGCGGTCCTTCAGCGAGATGGGCGTCGCCTACTCCGCGATGATCGAGTGGCGCGGCGGAGGGCCCGACGACTGGACGCACTGAGACCGTCCACAGGTCGGATCCGATCGGCTCGCGACGCGAATCGCCCGCTCTGTACCGAGTGGCCCGTACGGTGCGCGTGGCCCGCGGCTACGCGGAAGACTCCCATCCTCACACACGAGTACCAGGGGGATCTCATGACTGGCCGGTCGCCGCGCCCCGACGAGGACGACCTTGCCCGCTTCCATAACGAGGACGACCTTGCCCGCTTCCACAACGGGGACACCCTCGACAGCATCCCGGTTGTGCGTCTTCTTCCTCGCGCCGTCGCCTCGACCACGTTCCGAAGGCCATGGTTTCTGGCCGGCCTGGTGTTGGCCGTCGGGGGAGTAGGCGCGCTGGCCGGAGTGGGTATTGCTTCCCTTGCCGATCGCGCCGCGCAGACTTCACGGCGCGATAGCCACGCGGCCCCGAAGCAGGCAGCGCCCTCTGCGACATCGCCAATGCCGACAACTACGTCGGCTACGCCGTGGGTTGAGCCCTCGCGTCCTTCCTCACAAATGAACGCGCCGATCCTGGAACCGGTGCTCGTGATCGTGGCGCCGCCGACAGGGGGCGACCCGGGGACAACGTACTGCCTTAGCTACACGGGCTCGGAGAGTGAGGGGCGGCGCGAGGCCGTTCTCCTGGCGAACGCTCCGGCATACCGGTGTTCGGACACCTTGGTCAACACGGCCGGGCAGGTGGCGGACGTGTGGCAGGTGAGCATACCGATGTGCCAAGCGCCCTCCCGGCCCGCAGAGTTCTACTTCGCGGCGGACACGGAATGGGCTGGGGGTGAGTCGTTGTACTCCTGTCTCACGCTCAATCACGGCGCGTAGGTGCCCGCTTGCTCGGGTCCCGGACCGCTTACCTTCTGGACGGTAATCGGGCGGCCAGGCCCGCCAGCAAGTACCGGGCGATCTCCGGGTCCGGGCTTCCGCGAGCAGCACCACCGCGAGGGCCACCTCGCCACCCGCCACGGCAACAAGGAGAAGCAGCAGTACGAGAATGGCCTGGCCCCCAAGCTCCTTGGAAAACGTGAGCAGGAGTGCGCTGAGTCCGAGCAGCGTCGCGGTACCGAGGGTGGCAGGGCGCCGCCCCCATCGGTCCGCGGCCGCCACCGCGAGCAGTGCGCCGACGGTCAAAGCGGGCACCGCGACAAACGACGCCGCGGCCGCCACGCTTGCAGTGCCCTCCCCCTACCCCCTGCCCATCTGGGACCAGATCGCGGGCAGAACCGTGAAGACCGACGCGAGTGAACCGCCTGATACCGCACTGGCCATGGCGCGGGCCCGTTTGCGTCTCGACGGTGCCTCCCTTCTGTCGTCGCCAATCCCCAGTACGCGCCGGAACATCGCGTACACCTGCGGTCGCACGTCCTCGCCGACGCGGTCGTAGACCCTGCGCCGGCTCGGCGTGAGGTCCAGCGGATGCAGGGTGGACTCCCAGTCGGCGCCGAACGCGCTGTTCGTCGCGGCCGTCTTCAACCGCGGACGGATGCCGACTGCCAGCCAGCTCACCGACTTGATCATCCCTCGCTAGAGGTTGGAGCTCCCACAGGGAAGACACCTCCATCGATACGCAGGCATCACTCCAACCTGGGCGTGCTCGTGTGGCTCCCCGCTCGGAGACACTCCCCGCACCTCACGCACGGACAACGGTTGACCCGCCCCACCATTTGGGCTCCAGGCTCGGTGACTACCTGTACTGATCGGGCACGTTGATCGAACGATTGGGCCGTAGACACCGTGAGTAGAACCGTGGCGTTGGCCTGTGGCTTATCCGGACTTGCCGACCAAATGCTGGAGGCGTGACTGGTCGAGCAGCGAGTAGATCTGGGCGATCCGGCCGCGCGTGATCACGAAAGCCATGATTGAGACGGGCCGGCCGTCGGTGCGGACGATGACTGCCGCACTGCCGTTCACCGTGACCGGCTGGAAGGTGGCCTCTGGGTTCGCGAACGCCGCTGCACGTCGGGTCACGTTCTCCGGGCCGTGGATCGTGGCGGTCGCAGCGGGCCGTGTCGCCCCGCCACAGGCGTGGAACGTGATCTCGGGGTGCAGCAGACCGAGAAGGGCGTCGAGATCACCGTCTCGGGATGCCGCGAAGAAGGCGTTGACCACGCTGCGCTGACGAGCGGGGTCGGTCTCGATCTCGGCCGAATCCACTGCGTGCACTCGTCTGCGGGCACGACTGGCGAGCTGGCGGGTCGCTTCGGTCGACTTACCCAGCACACCGGCGATCTCGCTGAAGGGCATTCCGAAGGAGTCGTGAAGCACGAACGCGAGGCGCTCGGGTGGCGTCAGACTCTCCAGGACGATATGCAGTGCCAGACTGAGTTGCTCGGCCAGAAGAGCCTGATCCTCCGGGTTCAGCGCCTGGCCGAGGCGAACGTGGAGCTCGGGCGCGATGGTGTCAGTCGGGCTTTCGGGTCGCGCGGCGCGGGCTCTGAGTTTGTTGAGACACGTGCGTGAGACGACCGTGGTCATCCACCCGTCGAGGTTGGTGACGGTGTCGACGTCTGTGGCCCCCGGGCGGCTGAGGCGGATCCACGCATCTTGGACGGCGTCTTCAGCATCGGCGCTATCGCCGAGGATCCGGTAGGCCAGCGCGGTCAGTCGCCGGCGGCTCTCATCGAAGCGTCGGCTGAGCTGTTTGGAGTCCATCAGTCACGTCCTCGTGTTGCGGGGTGTCAGTACCGGTGACACCCCTACGGCCGAGAACGTGACAGGAGCACGATGTGACGACCCCGAACCCATCACAGACAACCGTAGGTGCCCGCCGGCGGTGGGTCGCGCTGCCGGCGCTGTGCTTGGCCGGCTTTGTGATCCAGCTCGACGTCACGATCGTCAACGTCGCGCTCCCGACGATCCAACATCAGCTTTACGCGGCCCCGAGCGCGCTGGAGTGGATCGTCAGCGGCTACGCCCTCGGGCTGGCCGCGCTGATCCCTCTGATGGGCGCGCTCGGTGATCGGCTTGGCCACCGGCCTGTCCTGTTGGCAGGGCTCGTCGTCTTCGGCCTTTGCTCTGCGGCAGCAGCGTTGGCACCCAATCCGGGCACCCTGGTCGGCGCGCGCATTGGTCAAGGCGTCGGCGGAGCAGGCATCTTGGCGCTCACCCTCGCCGTGCTGACCGACGCCTACCCACCGGAACAGCGTGGTCATGCGATCGGCTGGTGGGCCGCGATCGGGGGCATCGGCTTCGGCGCGGGCCCGATCCTCGGCGGCCTTCTGCTGTCGGCCTTCGGCTGGGCAACCATCTTCTGGGCCAACCTTCCGATCGTCGCCGTCACGGTCATCTTGATCCTCCTGACGGTCCCCGGAGCAGCCGAGGCGTCCGAGGCGAGGCCGCCGCTTGACGTGCCGGGTGTCGTGCTGGCTTCGGTGGGTCTGGCAGCGGTGACCCTCGGATTGATCACCGCGACCGACGTCCCCTGGGCACCGGCACGAACCCTGGTACCGCTCGTCGTCGGTGGCATCGTTCTCGCGGCGTTCGTGCAATGGCAATACCGCGCCGGCCATCCTCTGATCCCAAAGTCGGTGCGCAGCAACGCAGCGTTCCTCGGCGCTTGCTTCATCTACTTCACCAGCTACCTCGCTTTCGGCGGAATGCTCTACTACGTCACCTTGATGTACCAGAACCTGCTGGGCTGGTCCGCGCTGCAGACCGGCCTGTCATGGCTGCTGATGAATCTCCCCTTTCTGTCTGCCGCGCAGATGGCCGGTAAACTCAGCCAAGGGTTCACGCCACGGGCCATCGTCACCACGGGCTGCGCGGCCGGAGCGCTCGGCGTGGGCACACTGAGCGCATTGACACCGACGAGCCCATTCACGGTTGCGGGCGTCGGCTATGTGGTCGCTGGGATCGGTTTCGGACTGCTGGTCCCCGGGATTACCCAAGTGGCCATGCGCGACGTCGCCGGGCCTGTCGCAGGTGCCGCCTCGGCTCTCCTTAACTCCTCTCGCCAGCTCGGCACCGCCGTAGGGCTGGCGCTCGTCGGCGCAGTCGGAGCAGCGGCAACCCAGCACACCTGGACCACCTCGCGGTTCGGGGACACGAGCTCTGGCTCCGCCTCTATCGCGACCGGAAACCTGCAAGGAATCCCTGCTCACATGCAGGACACGGCTCGCAGCGCATTCGAGACGGGATACCACGTCGCTCTTGGCCTCTGCACCGCGAGCCTCTTGACCGCGGTCGGGGTGTCGCTGCGGGTGCTAAAACAACGGACGCCCCGCACTGGATCTCACCGGACGAAGGAGCCGAGCCTGTAAGCCAGGCGAACGCCGCCCTGCCCCCGCGAGCCCGGCTCAAAGTCGCGCAACAGGTCATCGACCATGGCGTCCGGATCCGAGAGGTCGCTGCACGGTTTCAGTGCCCGTGGCCCACCGCCAAACGATGGGACCGGCGCGGAGAGCCGACGCCGAATCAACTGGACGCAGTACCCCTACACCGGCCCCGGCGAAGACGTCCTCGGGCCCCTGGCCGGCCGCCGGGTGCTGGAGCTGGGATCCGGCAACGGGGACAACCTCGCCCACCTCGTCACGCTCGGCGCCGCCGGTGTGGGCGTGGACGTCACACCGAGCCGCGAAGCCGTCGCGCGGGAACGCTGGGGGACATCTGCACATACTCGAGTTTTCGAATGGCGAGGCCGTCGACTACCTCACCACCACGGCCGACACGTTCGACGTGGTGCTGTCCATCTTCGGAGCCGTCTGGCTTCGGCGCCGTCTGGTTCGTGCACCCCGGCACGCTCCTGCCCCTGGTCCGCGAGCGTATGAACGCGGGCGGCCCCCTCGCCTTCTCCCACCTCCCGCCCGGCACCCAAGAACTCCAACCCGGCGCCAAAGCCGTATGCGCCACGACCACACGCCCGACGAGTGGGCCGGCCTCCTGCGCCACCACGGGTTCCGGGACGTGAAAGCCGAGATCATCGAACCGTCCGTGGGCCATGACGTCGGCACGGTGCTCGTGCGGGCCACGGCCTGGAACGGCGCGTCAACCGCAGCCCCGGTCCCGGAAGCCAGACAGGGCATAACCGGGGGCGCGTACGTGCCGTTGCACAGTGCATGAGTGAGGACGAGCGATTCACCGAACGGGACTTCGCACAGCTCACGGACGCCTACTGGCTCGACGCCCCACACCGTCCTGACGCTTCGTACGCCTGCCCTCTCGACCACACGCCCCAAGGCGACATCATGACGTGGCTGCGCCCGTGGCTCGTCGGCTTGAGCGCGGCGCTCATCGCGGTCGGCGGCACCGTCGCCATCCTGACCGGCTGAGTCGCCGGCCGGGTAGCCCCCGGCGTGAGATGCACAACGAACCCCCATGATCCATTTCCGTCCGCTCCGCACCGCCGCCTAACGTCCCCCGGACACATCGACAGCCGGGGGGGGCTAACAAAGCGGAGCGCGAACCATGATCCCCCTGGCAGGGCGAGTGCCGTACATCAGCGGCGAGCCGGTTTCGAACTGGGTGGGGATACCTCTGCTCGTCCTGATGGCCGGTGTCTGCGTCTGGGCCCTCTGGAAGCGCAAGTGAAGAGTGCAGGCCTCGAACGGTGGGCGGAATGGGCCGTGCTCGTCGGGGCGGCCATCGTCTTCATCGGCAACGCCATGGACACGGACGGCGCGACCGGCTGGCGGTTGTGGGACTTGTTCCTGCCCGCCTTCGTCGCCTTGACCGCCATCCGCGTGATCCGCCGCGACCGGCGTAAGCGCCTCGCCCGACGCCGGGCCCTGCTGACCCGTCTCGACCGGCTCATGCAGCGCGAGGTACGGAGGCGGCGATGAAGGTGCGCACGCAGCGACGGGTGTTTGTGGGCGGGCAGTCTCTGGTGCTGGTCTCGGGCCTCGGGCAAATCGCGACCAGCCCTCATCTGTCGGCCTGGAAGATTGCGGTGCTCGCCGTCGCCGGGACATGCATGGTCATCGGAATCGTCCTCGTGCTGCGCGACTTCCGGCGCCTGGAGCGGCGGGAAGAGGCGGGCGAATGAAGAAGCGGCTGAAGAAGATTGGGGCGGTGCCGGGCGCGGCCGCGGCGGGCTTCGGAGGGTACGGCGGCGCCACGGGCGGCAGCGACGTCGGCTGGACCGTACCGCTATGGGTGTGCGCGGTCGTGGGAGCCGTGTGCGCCGTCTTCATCGTGGTCATCATCAACGACGTCCGCGAGGCCGTCCGCCTCGACCGCGAGGGAGGGCCTCGATGAAGCAGTGGTGGCGAGGGTGGCGGGCGTTCTTGGGCGCCTACCCGGAGCCACCCAAGAAGCTCACCGTCCGGGAGGCCGTGGCGAGCGCCGTCGTGTACGCCGTCTTCCTCTGCGGCGTGGGGCTCATCACCGGATGGTGGACCTATGTGATCGGTGGAGGGCTCAGCGGCGCCGGAGGCAATCTGCTGTACCGGTGGTGGTTCTGCCACACCGACCGGCCCGAGCACGAAGACGAGGTCAGCGAATGAGGGCGGCTGTGCGGACTGCCGCAGGGAACGCCGCCCTGTCTGTGGTCATCTTCGGCGCCTACGGCCTCATCAGCGGCGATGGGGACAACGCCGTCCTCTACGGGCTGATGTGCACCGTCCTCTACTCCAAGCGCGACTGGCGGAAGGCCCGCCGCGCCGACAAGCGGAAGGAGAACGACGATGAGTAGCCCCGGCGGGTTTGGCGGGCCGCTCGGGCCGTTCCAGACGGACGATCCCGACGAAGCCATGGGCTGTGCGAGCGGCTGCTTCATCGTCGTCTTCGGCGCCGTTCTTGGGTTCGTCGTGGGGATTCTCGTACAGGCGGCGTGGAGCATGAGCTTGCTGACCCTCGCGGCCGGGCTGCTTGCCTCGTTCGCTGGGTTCTGGGCCGGTAACCGGCTCTGGCCGCGCGTGGAGCGCTACATGCCCGACCCGTACCCCGAGGACGAAGATGATCATTAACGTCCTGGTCCGGAGCATGTACGCGCTCATCTTCGGCGGCATGATCGCCTACGTCGCCCAGGGCCTCTTCCACGACGGCTGGGTGTCCGCGGCCTTCGGTGCCATCATCGTGGCCGCCTGCGCCGTCTGGAACCTGCGCCGAGCCACGGTGCAGCGCGACCGGCGCCTCGGCCGCACGGGTACCCGCTTCAGCCACTTCATGGTCTCCCGTACCGGCCTGGTGGTCGTCCTCGTCGCGCTGGCACTGTGCGCGGCGCTTGTCATCGCGATCGGCGACGATGACTGCCCCTCAATGGATGCCGCCGGGAAGTGCGGCATGCCCAGGCACATGAACTGGTAGCCACTGCCTTGACTGAGAGTTGGCCGCACGCGCCATCAGTTCTCCACCCTGCTCGCCAACTGGTAGGCGCCGCGCACGGCGGACAACAGCTCATAGAGGGAGGCCGGTTGCGGGTTCGGGTCGTCTTCGACGATCTCCGCCTCGTGAACTTGGCGCAGCGATGAACCGGTGACCTTGCCCGTGGCTGCCGCGCGCTCGTACTTGACGCGGCCGGCCTCCTCGCCGTGCTGCTTGATCACGGGGGCGATCTCGCGGGTGTGCGCGCCGGGCAAGAGTTCCAGCGGCTCGGCGGGTTTGTCGCCAGCCGGCGAGAGAGCCAGCGTCACTTGGTAGCGCTCGATCCCGCGGTAGGCCCACTGGCGGCCCTTGTCGAACCGCTCGTCGACGTACTCCTCGAACGTCGTGTGGGTGGCCCGGTACCGGCGCCGGTCACGCACGTTCGCCATGGCCTTCGCGACGACCACCGTGTCATCGAGCCAGGGCTGTACGGCCCGCTCGCACAGCCCCAGCAGCTCGCTCTCGTCCTGGTCGAGGGCGCCGGACTTGTCGCCGACGTCGACGGGGTCGGGGTCGGGGTCGGGGTCGGGGTCGGGGTCGGGAAGATCGTCGAGGCGTACGCGCTCGTAGTGGCGGCCCTGGGCGATCTGGCCGGGCGCGGGAGCAGCGGGCGCCGTGGAGCCGATCTTCGGGCGGCTCACAACAGAACCCCCTGATCCTTGAGTTCCGTGGCGAGGGCGGCATGGGCGGAGCCGCTCGGGTCGAGGGGGAAGCCGGCGCCGGTCTGCGCGTACCGCTGGACGGAGGGAATCATCGTCGACAGCACCGTGAACCCGGAGGCGGTCATGTCGTCGCGGGTCTCCTTGGTGGCGCGCGTGCCCGGCTGGCAGCGCGTCAGGAGCACCGTAGGAACGTCGCTGTCCCGCAGGCTGTTCACGTCGTCGAGGAACCCGCCGAGCGGCAGGTTCGTCAGGCGCTCGACGTCCGAGGCGGTCGGCACGAGGTTGACGAGGACGAGGTCGGCGATGCGTACGACGGACCGGGCAACGTCCGGATGCTCCTCAATGTGGCCCACGTCCACCACCGCGATGTCCTCGGCACCGAGGGCCTCGCGGATGTTCTGGTGGGCTATGCGGGACGCCGCACCGAACACGGGGAACGGCCAGCCGTTCGCGGCGTGCCAGTCCCTGCCACTGGTGCGAGAGGTCCGCATCGAACCCCTTGACCGGATAGCCGCGCGCGTGGAGCGCGTTGGCGAACCAGGCGGCCTTCGTGGTCTTCGACGACGTGCGTCGGTCGGCGGCGGGATCCCGGATGCCGGCACGGTGGGTGGCCGTGTCCGTCGCTGTCGGTGTTCTCCTCGACGAGCGGCTTGTCGTCGGTGGTGCGCGTGGTGGTCTGTGTCCAGCTGTGCAGGACGGCTGGAGGTACGGGCGGTCCTGACGGAACTTGAATGCGGCGCCCGAACTGATCGGCCTGGACAACGACAAGGCGCGGGATATCGTCCGCCGCCACGAGCGCTGGTGGCACGAGGTGCTCGCCGACCTCGCCCAGCAGGCAGGAGCGGACGAACCCGGCCCTATGGCAGAGGAGTTGCTGCTTCTGCTGGACGGCTCCAGTGCCCGTGTCATGGTGGAGGGCACGGCCGGTCCTTGTCGCGCGACGCATGGCCGAGAGCCTCTTGGCCCGCGCGGGATTGCGGGACCGGCGGTGACCCGACACGAGGACGCGCGAGCGAGCCAGGACCTACGGGCCGTCCGGGCCGCGGCAGTGGCCTCCGCCGGTGCATGCCCTCTGCAGACAGGGTAGTTGGGAACAGGAGGGGACGCGGATGAAGGTCGCAGTCGTCGGTGCCGGTGTCATCGGGAGCGCAATAGCGTGGCGGCTCGCGCAACGGGGCACGGAAGTGCTGTTGGTCGACTCAGGCCAGCCCGGGGAAGCGACCAGCAGGTGCAGCTTCGCGTGGGCGAACGCGAGCAGCGTAGAAGATCCCGCGTACTTCGCCCTGCGCGAGCACGGGCTGCGCGAGCTCAAGGGGCTGGCCGACCACCTCGGTACACGATGGGTGCTGGCCACCGGACACCTGCGCTGGGCCGCGGCCGAAGCCGACTCGGCGAAGCTCCGTGGCAGAGTCGCCGCCCTCGCCGCACGCGGCTACCCCGCCGAGATCGTGACCGCCCGGCACGCAAACGACGCCATCGAGCCACACGTACGGTTCCCGGACCCCCATCACCCTGTGGCGCACTTCCCGACCGAGCCGTCAATCGACGCTCCACGGCTGGCCAAACAGCTCACCTCGCTCGCTGTCGCACACGGAGCCACCGCCCTACTGGGAAGACCCGTAAAGGCTGTTGGGGTGAACCGGACCCGCATCACTGACGTCACGGTCGGGGCGACCAGCTACCCGGTCGACGCGGTCGTCAACGCCGCAGGCCCACACAGTGACCTCGTAGCAAAAATGATCGGACGGGAACTTCGCCTGATCGAAGAGCCCGGCCTCGTGGCCCGCCTCCGTTGCACGACCGCCCCCGTCCGGCAGGCCATGCACGCACCTTGCGTGGAGATCCGCGTAGACGGACGACACAAAGTCCTCATCCACAGCCGGATCGTCGACAACAAGCTGGGCCCAACCGGCTACGCACAGCCCTCGCACATCGAAGAACTACGCTCCCTGGCCGGAGAAGTTGTCCCGGAGCTGGCCGATGCGGAGCCGGCCGACGCGCGCGTCGGCTGGAGACCCATCCCCTGGGACGGTTTCCCCTCCCTCGGATCAGCAGCAGGAGTACACGGATACTACGAGGCCGTCACACACAGCGGAGTGACCCTGTGCGCAATCGTGGGCCTCCTCCTGGCCGACGAGATACTCACGGACGCGAAACACCCACTCCTCGCCCCGTTTCGACCCGACCGCAGCGACCACACCACCCAGGCCCCCAGCTCACCACCACTTCCGCTCTGAGACTCAGCAGGTCTGCGAGCTTTTGCGCCGGGGGAAAGAAGCAGGATGGTCAACCGGGCGGATCGGTGCTCGGCGCATGGGGCGGTCCGGTCACCATCGGGTAGCCAACTGTCTTTTGCGGTCAGGTCTGGAGTTGGATCTCACCGCAGGCGGACTCTCCGGATGACAGGCCCCGCCGACCACGGCCGCACGCTCAGTACGATCAGGGGCTACCGGTTCACCGCCCACCGGTGGCCCGCTGAACGTCGCCGCACCAGCATCTCCTTTGACCTGCCCCACTATTTGGGCTCCAGGCTCGGTGACCAACCGGCAGCCGGGATGGTGTCGTTCTCGGGGAGTAGTTCGTACTCGATGGGGGTGCGGCAGCCCAGAGCTGAGTGTCGTCTCTGGCGGTTATGGAAGATCTTGATGAACTCAAAGATCGCGTTGGCCAGTTCGACCCCGGTATTCCACCGCCTGCGGTTGAGCAGCTCGATCTGCATGGAGGACCAGAACGGCTCCATCATCGCGTTGTCCAAGCCGTCCCCGACGGTGCCGAACGGCGGCAGAAGGCCGGCGGACCGGATCCGCTCCCCGAAGCCCCAGGAGGTGAACTGGGCGCCGTGATCGGCGTGAATGATCCCGCCCGGCTCGGAGCGGCGGTTACGGATGGCCATGTCCAACGCGTTGACCACGGGAGTGGAGTCCTGTCGTGAATCGATGGACCAGCCCACGATCCTGCGGCTGACCGCGTCCAGGACCGCTGCGCAGTAGACCCACCCTTCCCGGGTGCGCTGTTGTCCTCGCACGATGCCGCGTCCGTGTCCGCGTTCGGTGGTGGGTAGGTCGAGAGGTCTCTCGAGTCAGAGGCGGGTGAGGAGTTCGGCTTTCTTGGTCTGGAACTCGGTGTCGTCGATGATGCGGGCGGCGTGGAGTTCCGACAGCTTGGTGATCTGCGCGAAGACGTCGGCCTGCGGTGCGGGCGGTGCCGGGGAGGCCGTGGGTGCCGGTGCTGTGGTCCGGGCCATGGCCGAGTCGGTGATCCTGCCCATTTCGGTGCGGATGGCGTCGGCCAGGGGGCCGAGATCGCGCGTGCTGATGTGCTTGATGGTGGAGATGTTGCCTGAGACGTGGATCGTCAGTGTGCCCAGGCCGAACGTGGAGCTGGTCTGCACTGAACTGATGCGTTCGAGCGGGAAGTCGGCCAGGCGGCTGCCGGTGAAGCCGTGGCGCAGCATCAGGACACGGCGGTCGGTCAGGACGACGAGGCCGGTGGCGTCGTCGTAGTTGCCGGAGGCCATGAAGTGGACGGTCTCGCCCGGCGTGAGGTGTTCGGGAAGCTTCTTGATCTCGCGTTTGCTGCCGAGGGTCCAGTTGAGGCGGGCGGCGGCTCGGAGGATGTCCTCGCGTTCGGCTGCTGTGCCGATCCGTGCGGCCATCTTGGTGGCCTTCTCGTTGTGGTGTGTGTGCAGGGCGTCGTCGCACTGGGCGTAGGCGGCGGCGCAGTCGACGGCGTGGGTGTCGTTGTGGTCCGTGACCGAGCGCAGATAGTCGTAGAGGCGGCCGAAGGCATGGCGCTGGCCGTGGGTGAAGATCACGGTGTTGGGCTCGGACGCGGCAGCGGCGGCGTCCAGGGTGGGCAGCGGTTGGCCGCCGAGGCCGAGGCGCAGCCGGCCGTTCTTCGCGATGTTGGCGCGCACCAGGTCGACGCTGCTGATTGCGGCCAGGGGGATGTTCCGGTGCTTTACGGTCTGGCGGCTGATGCGGGCCCCGGCCCCGGTGCGGGTGAGGACCAGCTGGTCGCCGTGGATCTCGATGGTGCCGTTGTGGCCCTTGTACATGTCGTGCATACCTCGCGGTCGGGGTTTGTTGTGTGAGAGCTCGGCGAGGGTGGGGCAGGTCAGGTGTCGCAGCCGATGCCGTCGCCGTCGCGGTCCAGGTGGGGTGCGTAGCCGGGCTCGCCACGGTGGATCGGAGCGGCGCCGGCCGCACGCGCGGCGGTGCAGTTGTCGTAGGAGACGCTGGGGGAGTCATTGGAGCTGGAGTCATTCGAGCCGGAGGAGCTCGTGCCGGTGTCCGTGTGCCGGTCCCTGTGCTCGTGGTCGTGCAGGTAGAGGTCATCGCCGGAGGGGCATGCCGTGCCTGCCTTGACGACGTCCAACTCCACGCTGGTGCTGTCCGGGCGGGTGACCTTGGTGTCGGCCTCGGGGCTCTGGGTGCAGACCTTCCAGGCATCCGGGTGGGCGGGGTCGTCGACGTCGAGATAGGCGCTGGGCGCGGAGATGGTGGTGATCGCCGTCTCGTCGATGATCTTCTTCTCGGCGTCCGCGTAGGTCATGCCGACGACGTCCGGCATCTCCTTGTAGTCGACGGCCTGATTGTCGGCGGCCGGGCACGAAAGGCCGGTGCGGACCACCCCGAAGTCGATAGTGGTGGACCCCGGCGTCGTGTCGGACTTGACCCTGGTGGGGCTCTGAAAGCAGACCGTCCAAGCACTGTCGTCCCACTGTCCGGCGTCCTGCTCGGAGGCGTCGTGCGAGGTCGTCGTGAGGCCGTCGTCGGTGGCGGCGCGCTTGGCGTCGTCCAGGGGCATGCTCGTGTAGTCGGCGAACTTCGTGTACGCGCGCTTCTCCTGCTGGGCTGCCGGGGAAGAGGCCACTGTGGGGGCCGCGTCACCCGTGTCGTTGTTGGGGGAGACGAGGGGCGCGATGAACCAGAGAGCGGCGACGGCTGTGGCGATGAGCTTCGCCGCCCGGCGCCACCCGGTGAGCCAGACCAGCACGACACCGAGGGGCGGGAGGACCACCAGCAGGGCGATCACCAGGACTGGGTGCTGCCACCACCGACGGGGGCGCGGGCCCGGTGCCGGCGGTGGAGCGTACGGATGGGGTGGGGCGGCAAACGACACGGAGGGACCCTCAAGGCGTCAAGTGGGGCAATGTATCTACCACTTCACCTGAGGAGTGGTGCGTCTTCATTGCTGGTTTACGGAGATCTGTTCCGCGTGTGGGCGGGAGTCGGCCACTCCACGTTAGGTATTCCGCATGCCGCCTCAGCGGGGCATAAAGGCCTGAAAGGCAGGTCTTTGGTCCCGTCTCCCCGTCAAATGGTTCGGTCGACACCTGCGCCGGAGGGCACTGGCGCAAGTAGGTGAGGCCAGGCCCGCGGGAGGTCGGGCTTGGAGGGGCTATTCGACGTCGACCCCGTGGGCTCGGGCGAGACCGTCGAGGCCGTCCGCCCAGCCCTGGCCCACGGCTCGTAGTTTCCAGGCGGTGCGACCGTCGAGGGGGTGCTGGTACAGCTCGGCGACGACCATGGCGCGGATGCCGGGATCGGCGGGTGGCTGGAACGACCAGGCCGTCCCGGTGGCGGCCTCGATGCGCAGGGTTGTGTGCGTGAGGGCGTCGCAGGTCAGCCCGGTGTCGACGTCCATGTTGATGGCCACGGCGACGCGGCGTACCCGGGGCGGGAGCGCGGCCAGGTGCAGGGTGGCGCGTTCCACGGTCTGCGGCCCGTCCTGCTGCTTGCCCAACAGTCGCGCGGCGCCACCGGCCGCGGCGGGTTGGTGGTAGAAGACGAAGTCGTCGTCCGCGGCAACCCGTCCCTCGGCGCTGGTCAGGAGCAGGGTCAGATCCGCGTCCGCGCCGGCGAAAGCGAACGTGATGGTCAGTCCCTGCCAGGCATCTTCGGGCAGCGGCACGGTCTGACCGGGGACGAGTACGGTCGCGGCGGGCCCGGGCGCCGGTTCTGGCAGCGGTTCGGACGACGCCGCGTGCTTCCACTCGGTGAACGACCTGATGCGGAACGGGTCGCCGGCCGGAACCTGGCCGCTGGCCGGGTCGATGGAGCCGAGGGCGATGTCGAGGCCCGCGAGCGGGCTCTCGGCGGAGTCGGATTCTTCCTGGGCGTGATCCAGTAATTCCTGGAGGCCTGCGACGCGGGCCGTGTCCAGGGGCTTGATGGTGCTGGAGAGATTGCCCGACGCGGTGGTGGCCACGGCGCAGGAGACGTCCTGGCCGATGTCGAGGAAGCGCAGCGCGTCTTCCGGTGTGCGCCAGGGCGTGGACTCGACGGCCTGACGGGTCCAGCGGCCGTAGGCGACAAATCCGAGGCGCTGGGTGTCGGGCAGGCGGGTCAGCACGGCAAGGTCGATGGCCGTGATGCCCGGCGCTGTGGCGAAGCCCTCCTTGAGAGTGGCGACGATGTTGGAACCCATGGCCGTCAGCCACCACAGGACGCGGTCCCGTTTGGCGAGCTTCTTCAAGGTAGGGCGCCCGGCGGGAGTCATCGCCGGAGTCTGGGTCGGCATCGCATCGAGATCCTGCTGCCGCATGACGACCGACATGACCGTGCCGTCCACGCCGACGGCGCAACCAGCGGCCGGGTTGTCCGAGAAGGCAGTGTTCACCGCTTCGCAGACCGTGTCCTCCTCGTTGGTGACAAGAGCCCGCCACCACTGCTCCGCTTCGGTTTCCAACTGCCGCTGAATCCCGTGCAGTCGGGCGAGCTCTGCGGACAGGTAGGCGGGCGCGTCCTGCTCCGCCCGTTGCCGGGCGGCGGCCCGCTGTGTGCGGGCCAGCCGGCCGACACCTTGGAGGTGGAAGGTGCGGGCTTCGGCGAGCGCCCACGGGAAACCCAGCTGAGGCGGCTCCGGGAGGACGGGCGGATGGGCTTCGGGGAACGACTGCAGATGCACACTGGTCGTCTGGCGCCGCAGCTCGCGCAACTGTGAGATCGCCGCGTCGCGTTCCGCTTCCTGCTGGGCCCGCTCCGCCTGCCGACGCGCCCGGTCCAGTGCGGTGGCCGACGGGGCGGTCGTCCGTGCACGCGGGGAGCGGTGCGTGCTGGACCGTCGTCGACCGTTGCTCAGTGAATTCGACGCGTAGAAGGGGCCGAGCCCGGACGAGATCCGGGCACCACCGCTACCGACGCTGACCCGCGCGACCCGCGGACCGACGGAGGTCCTCACACCGCGCGTCGAGACCCGCACGCTCATCCCTGGCACACCGACACGAAACCCGAACCCCATGATTCCCCTCATTTCTCCGCAGCCAGTCTGCATGACGCCTCTGGGCGGATGCTCAAGTTCAGACAGTGTCAGCGCATCAGCCTGCGGGTCTTACGAGACCGCGCCGTGGCCTCCGGAGTCTGTAAGACGATCAGGACGCCATGCCGCGCGACGCCCTCCACACCGTCGGCATTGAAGTCGGCGCCTGCGACGAACGCAACGCCGTCTGGCTCGCCGACCGACCATGGTCGACCGCGGCCTTCGGACGCCGTCATCGCGTCGGGGATCAACCGCGCCCGACAGGCGTGGAGCCGGCTTCACCACAACCATCCGGCCCTTCCAGGCGTCAACCACCCACGACCACGCAAGGAGCACACCCGTATGCCGATCGACTACGTGAAGATGCCCGCCGGACTCGTCAGCCTCACGAAGACGGCCGCCGTCTCCCTGCAGAAGCAGGGCCTCACTGGGCGACAAGCCGCCGTCTACCTCGTCCTCGACCGGTCCGGAAGCATGCGCCGCTACTACAAGGACGGCAGCATGCAGCACCTCGCAGAACAGGCCCTCGCCCTGTCCGCGAACCTGGACGACGACGGAGTTGTGCCCCTCGTCTTCTTCGACACCGAGGCCCACGACGCCGTCGACATCAGCCTCGACAACTACGTCGGCCGGATCGCGAAACTCCACGAAGCGCTCGGCCACTTGGGCACCACGAACTACGCCGCCGCCATGGACGCCGTCATCAACCACTACCTCGACAGCGACGCCAAGGCGCCCGCGTTCGTCATCTTCCAGACCGACGGCTCCCCCGACTCCCGCCGCGCTGCCGAACAGACCCTGTGCAAAGCAGCCAAGTTGCCGATCTTCTGGCAGTTCATCGGCTACGGCGACGACGAGTTCAAGTTCCTGCACAAGCTCGACGAGCTGGCCGTACCGAAGAAGCGGATCGTCGACAACGCCGGCTTCTTCCCGGCAGGCAAAGACCCCAAGCTCATCCCCGACGCAGTCCTTTACGACCAACTCATGGGCGAGTATCCGGACTGGCTGCGTGCCGCCTCCACGGCCGGAATCATTGACGGCGGCATCATTCTTTCGGAAACGGGCGGAACCCCCTACGGGGTGCCGACGAGGCAGGGTCCGTGGTCCGCGGCACCAGGACCTGCCAGGGCATGAACGCCTGGCACGTCGAGGACGAAGGGCAGCGCATCAGTCTGCGAATCTTGCGAGACCGAGCCGCGGCCTCCAGCTTTGTGACCGCACGCCGGCGCTCGGACATCCTCTGGGGCTCTCCAGACCTGAGACGATCAGTAAGACTGCAGGACTGGGCGCGGAGAGGTGGAACATGATTGTTCTGGTGCTGCTCGGCATCTTGGTGCTCACCGTCGGTGGGTGTGCATGTGTGGTGTGGGCGGGGCGCGGCGGGCCCCGCTGGGTCCGCGGCGTAGCGACAGTAACTCTCGCCGCGGGCGAGCTGGTGCGTCACTCCCAGAAAGACCGACGCCGCAGCCCCACCAGCAGTGCCGATGACTAGTCGCGCCGGCCGACGTGTCGCTGCTCCAGCCCAATGCCGTGCTTCCTGCCGTCATTGATCGCCGCCTTCACCTCATGACACCGCGCGTCCGTATCCGGCCCAATAGCTCCTTCGGGCGGCCGATGCGGTACGCCGGCGCTCCCGCTTCCCGTGGCCCGGACCACCGAAGTCGCCTCGCACCCCGGTGCCGCGCCTCACTAAGGTCGCGGATCTCCCGGTAGGCGTCGGGCCTGTCGTCGATGGTTTGAACGTGTCAGTGGGCACGGGGTGCTGGGCGGGCGATCGCGTCGGCGATGACGTTGGAGTCCCAGTGCCCCTTGCGGATCGCGCCACCGCAGGTGATGAGCCGCAGTTCCGGGCGCCGAGTGGGGCCGTAGACCTTGTCGGTGGGGAAGTTCCCTTTCCCGACGGTGCGGATGCGGGTGACGCTGAAGTTCCGCACCTGGCCTGCCCGGTCGGTGACGGCGACGGTCGCCCCGTGTTGGATTTCGTCCAGGCGGGCGAAGACCCCGTCGGCTCCGCCGGGCAGGTCCTTGTGCCCGACGAGGACGGCAGGTCCGACGGTGCCGGGGGCCGCTCCCAGGGAGTACCAGCCGACGTTGCCTCCGCGAGCGAACGGCGGGACCTGGAGGGTGTTGTCCTTGTTCAGGCCGAGCGGTTCGATGCGGGCATTGACCTTGAGGGAGGGCACCTTCACGCGGACCGGCGTCTGCGCGGCCGGCAGCCCGGCCGGTGATGCGGCGGGGGAAGGGCTCGGGCGGGGCGGCGCCGCGTCGTCGGTCGGGCCCGCTGCGGGCGGGTGCTGCGTGCCCGACGCGAACAGTGCCGTCAGGAGAACGGTGGCGGAGGCTACTCGTGCCACGGTCCGCAAGGGGATGGGGCGGGGACGGCGCGAAAGAAGGTTCGCACGTCCCCGCCCCGGAGGAAGGGTGGGCATGTCAGTGGCGCCTGGCACCCCTCCGGTGGCGCAGCACCCGCCACCCTCCGACCAGTGCGAGCGCGACTCCGCCGGCACCGAAGACCGCTCCGGCCGTGCCGGGTCCGGCCTCATCGGGGTGCTCGGCGCCGGCAGCCACCGCGCCGCTCGGTACGTGCGGCTTGGCACTGTGGTCGGGCTGCTTGCCGCCGTCGTTGGTGCTGGACGACGGCGTGGGCGTCGGGGTACTGGACTTGGGGGTGGCGACGTCGAGTGTGCCGGGAGCGACTGCGATGCTGCCTCCGTCCGCGTTCAGCGTGATCAGGCTTCCTCCGGGCTCCAGAGTGGTGCCCGTGGGCGCCTTGGCGTCGACGGTCACCTTCGGTGTGAACCGGTAGGACGTGTTCTTGGGCCAGGACCAACCCGAGCCGGTGGATGTGCCGAGGTCGCAGACCAGCCGCTTGCCGCCGTTGACCACGTCGCAACCGGTCAGCGAGGGGAGGTTGTTGCTGCCCCAGTCCGCGCCTTCGGACTTGAACGTCACCGGCACGGTGGACTGCGCGGGGAAGGTGCTGTCGCCCGGAGCGTTGAAGGAGGCCTTGGAGCCGGTGGGCTTCATGTTGATCATGGAGGGGGTCCGCGATCCGTCATAGTGCACGGTCCAGTTCGCGGTGCCGGTCTCGCCCGGAGCGATGGTGACTGTGGACGGCTGGTTCGTCATGCCGTTCGCATCGGCGGCGGCCGGGACGGCGGTGCCGAGCACCACCGCCGAGGCTGCGAGCGCGATGGGGGCCACGCCGACTGAGCGCCGGAGGGGTCTGCTCTGAAACACGAATGCTCCCTCACGTTTGTGTGAACTTCCGGCAAGCAGTTGAGGGGAATTGGACCCCCATCCGCGTCACGCCACACCCCACCACGCACGGCGACCACTCCGTCGGAGCACTTCGAGTTGAGCTCATGGGGGGAATCCGGCCGTCAGGATGTTTCACGGCCCTGGCGTGATGGCTGTTCAGCATGTGAAAACTTCACGGTCCCGCCGTCCGTCTGAGACGCCATCCGCGTACCGGTCGATGGACGCCTGGCCGGACGCCGCCGGGGCGCTTTCATCCCGCGACATACCGGCGTCGTCTCCGTTGCCACGGTGAACACGTTCGGCCGCACCTCCCGGACCCGGCCCCGCTCAGCAGGCCGCTTCACCCGCGAGCGCACCCCGTCGATACGCGACGGCGTCAACTTCCCGTCCAAGGCCACCGCCGACGGCTTCACTCGTATCCCGCCGACGGTCTACAGGCCGCCAGGCACCGTCGAGAGCTGCTGATACCCGGCGGCGAGTACGTCCACCGCGAGCCCTTCGGCGCAGCGCGGCACGATCGGCCGGCCACCGTGACCGGCAGTACGACGGCGGCTTCATCACCAGGCTCGGCCAGGACCTCGGCCGCCGTCATCCGCGCATCGGCCGGCCGCTCCAGTTGCCGTTCCGCCGCATCCGGTGCCGCCTTCAACCGCGCCACTTCCTCCCGGATCTTTTTCTCCCGGGCCTCCAGCAAACCGAGCACCGGCGCCACCCTCTGCCTCCACGAGCGAGACGAGCACACGAATGCTCGAACTCTCACGCTGCCGCCTGGAGTTCATGCCTGACCAACCGACACGCAACGATCACGTTCGGACAGCGGAGGGTCTGTGTAGGCGAGTGTAAAACCAACGGCCCTGGCTCACTTTCGGGATGCTGTTGGTGATCTCTATGAGTTGAGGTCTCGGCAGACTTGCCGGAACCGGCTGACGGGCCTGGCCTGGGCCGGTAATTCGCCGTCGGGCAGGCCGTGTTGGCTGAGTCGGATGATGTTGGCTCCGGCGGCGGTGAGGACGTGCTGCACGTGGGTCTTCGCCATGCCCCGGTAGCGGCAGTTGCGCGGGCCGTGGGCGCGGACGGTTTCGGAGACGGTGGCCTCGCAGCCGGCGCGGATGGCGTAGTGGCGCTGCCATCGCTCGGTGTCCTGCTCGCGTCGGACCCGGGTCTGGATCTCTTGCAGGGGCTGAAGCAGGAGGGTGATGTGGCGGGCGCGGCCGTCGGTATTTCCGGTGCAGTCGAGCCGGTCTTTACCGGCCCGGCAGGCGGGTTTGGGAAACAACACGGACAGCCGCTGATGTTCGTCACCAACGGTGGGATTCCATGGATGGCCGGCGATTCCGCGGGGCATGTCAGAGTGCGTGCCTGCCAGTCGGGGATGAAGTCGGCCTTGGTGAAGCCGGGATGGCCCTCGGCCCGGGGGTCGGCACGGACCGGACCGGTCAAGGTAATTCCATGGGCCCGGGCGGCCTGGTCTATGGACTCGGGCGTGACATAGCCGGCGTCGACGAAGTGCTCCAGGTCGGTGAACTGTTGTCGGGCCAGGCCCTGGTGGATGACGTCAAGCACGTCGATGTCCTGCTCGGGAGCGGGCCGGGTCATCACATGCACGATGACGTTCGGTCCGACATCGGCACAGATCTCGCTTTGGTGATCGCGGTAGCCGATCCAGCTCTTCGTCCCGCCCGCGGTCAGTTTCCAGCTGTATCGGGCTTGCGGGTCATGAGGAGAGACAATCTCGACGCTGGCCCACGGGACGCAGGCCGTGGCCGGGTCCGGCCGCCCGGCAGCCGACGGCGGCAGATCCGCACGGCGGGGCATGTTGCGCTTACTTAGCCGATCTTTGGTGGACTTCGCGCTCCGCCACCGCAGCCGGCCTTCAGAGTCTTACCAGTACTGCTGCAGCCACACCTGCCGCAGGACCTCGACCTGCGGCAGCGTTCGCAGCCGCGGCGGGGTGCTGTCACCGAACACGGCCCGCAGCAAACGGACGCCGTCCCTCGCCGACGTGCAGCGCGTGCGGTAGGCAGCGACCTGCTGGCTCTCGTCCACGAGCGCGACCTGTATGCCGCACCGGATGTGCCGCTGCGCCGTGTCGAGTTGCCGACCCGTATGCCGGTCCTCACCCAGGCCGCCTGGTGGCACCCCAGGCGTCAGCTGGACCCAGGGCACCGATGGCCGCTCGGTCTTCTTTCCGACACCGCTGGGACGCTGATCGTCTTGTGAACACCAACGGTCCTGTCCGTCGGGCGGGCCTTTTTCAAGCAGATCAACGAGATCGACCGCATGGAAGCCGCGTTCGACGCTCTTCGCTCCATCGGCGGGGCGGCCGAGCCGGCCGCCTGATTCAGACGAGTGACGACGCCGAGGCCCGGCCGCACTCCGTCCGGAGGAGTACGGCCGTTGATGGTCATGCGCCGACGTCCTCGCAGCCCGGCACGGTGTCCGCGAAGTGGGTGACGAGGCGCGGGGCGGTGAAGAACTCGCCGACCGCCGCACGCCACTCCTGGAAGAGGGCCGAACCGCGGAAGCGCGCGCCGAAGGGCAGCCGTGTTGAGCGGAACGTCGTCCGTGTTGAGCCGCACCGACGTCTGTGGAGTGCTCCGCCGCGCAGCCTTCAAGGCAAGGGCCGGGACGGTGTCACCTCTTGCGTGTGGACGACGACGTCGAACCAGCTCGCGAGTGACCCGCCCGACATGTGGAAGGCCGCGTCATCCCGGGGGTCGTAGGACGGGCCGATCAATCGCGTGCGCGTCGGGGCGTCCAGGAGGCGGCGGATCGGCTCAGGTTGCGGTGTGATCAGATCCAGGACGTATCCCGCCCTGTTCTCGGCGGCCGCATGCAGCAGGCTGTCGACGAAGTCCGGGCGTGGAGCGGGCAGTGGCCGGCCGATCGAACCATGCGCCATGGTCAGGCCCACGGACCGGTAGTCCGGTCCCAGTCGTTCCCGCAGGTATCCGCCCATATTCTGGTGCGACTCCAGGGGCTCAGAGGGGGACACGGTACGAGGGGCGCCCACGGCGGTGTGCGCCATACCGCCCCAGTAGACGACCTTGTCGCCGGTGAGCTGCTGCCACCAGCTCACACCGTCGGCCAGCGTGCGTTCCAGTTCGGCCAGACCTTCGAGCCGTGCGGTATGCCGCGCCGGTTCAGCAGGGAGCTGGGCGAAACGTACCGGGTCGCCTGGGTGACGCTTGTTGTAGGACCGCATCCAGTGGACGAGATCGAGGATCTCGGCGGTCTGCCAGAACGGCCGTGCGCTTCCCAGCAATGCACGAGGGTCTCCATCGCCGGTGGCGACATAGGCGTCCAGGCCGAGGCGACCAGGGTCGTCGCCCTCCAAAGCAAGGGAGCGGAACCCCTCTTCTTCCACCAGCAGCCGCACGATGCGATGCGCCACGTCCGACAATTCGCGTGTCTGTCGGGCAGCTGCTCCAAGCGCCACGATCCTGGCGTCCCGCACCAGTGGGGCCAGCGGCCGCAGATCGTCCAGTGGCTCGTCAGGCTTCCTGTTCACGAGCGCATGGGAGTTCTTCTTGATCCATTCGGTCACCGTCTCCATTGGCCTGCCCTTCATCCCCGAGCTCTGCTTCTTGCGGACCACTCCAGGAGATCGTCTGACCTCAAGCTTGGGTGAGGTCAAGAGTCCGTGACGTCGAGTTGGCGCTCATCGCTGGAGCGGCCTGTGGTGGCTCAGGCGCGGATCCAAAGGCGTATCGCGGCTCGGGGGTGGTGTGCTTGATCGCACGACGCCGGGGTGGCGCTGCGGCACGCACCGGAGGCGTAGTACGCAGCGCGCGGCCGCGAATGTGATCTTCTGGTATCCCGTGAGGCAGGGCGAAGGTACGTGGTGTTGAGGCAGGTGAAGAGGGCCGTGCAGAGCGGCTCGACAGGCCCCGTAGCCACCGGCTTTGCCGTACTGCTCGTCGGCTTCGGAGGGGTCAGCATCCTGATCGTCCCGCAGATCTCCGATCCCACCCGCGGCGCCCAGACCCTCTGGTACCTGATCATGCTGGTGGTGCCGCTCTCCTACGCCATCAGCGGGTTCCTCATCCGCAAAGCAGCGCGGCTCGGATCCGGCTACCTCCAACTTCTGCTGGCCACCAACCTGTTCCGCCTGGCCCTCTTCGCGATCCTCAACCGCGGCTTCCGCCTCCCGCCGGCCGCCCGGGCCTCGGACCTGGTCCTGTTCGCGGCAGGCATGGTCTTCAACGTCCTGGCCGTGGCCGCCATGATGCGCCTGTCACGCGTCCTCTCGCCGCTGGCCCTGAGCTTTTCCAACTACGCCACGGTCTTGTTCGCCTTTCTGCTCACCGCGCTCTACTTGCACGACCCGCTCGGTGCCCGCCCCATCGCGGCCGCAGCCCTGATCGTCGCCAGCTCCCTGCTGGTGGGGCGTACCCAACAGCCGTCCCCATCCGACTCCTAGACACCACCCAGGACCGTCCCCGTTGCAGAGGACTCGTCCATGAGCGACGGCGTCTACGACAAGGAACTCTTCTTCACCCAGTACGAGCGGACGCACCACTCCGACACTTCCGAGCGCGGCCACTTCGCCATCGGCTGCGGCTTCGGCGACTTCCTGAGCCACGCCATCGAGCACGGCGCTGTACAGGCGACCGGGATCGACGACTCGGTCAGGATGATCGACCACGCCCGCAGCCACACCACTTCGCCCCGGCGGCAGGCTCCTGTTCTCCGTCGAGCACCCGCTGTGCAGTGCCGAAGCTCTCAGTTGGACTCGCAGACGTTCTCATCGCCGGCTTTTCGCCGACCCCGGATGTGCGGACCGAAGGGTGGAGTTGTCAGCACCTCCACGAGAAGGGAAGCCCTCATGCGTATGGGCACTACGTCCGCCGTCCTCGCTCTGGTTGCCGGAGTTCTTGCCGCGGGTGCGGGACCCGCCGTGGCCGACAGTCGGCGCGAAGCCCGCGTTTCCACGCATGAGTTCGCGGCCCTCGGAGCCTGATTCATCAACAAGGGCCAGGCCAGGGCCTGTTCCCAACATCAGGTCACCGGTCTACGCTGGTCATTCGAGATGACGGGACGCTGCGAGCCGAGTCCTGACCCGTGCCCCGCCCGTCGCTCGGTCGAACTCCCTGGCCCCGAGTTCAGCAGTGCACAGACCTGCTGGAGCCGGTAGCGCCGACACGGCTCCAGCGGCCGTCCTCCCGGACGAGTTCGGCGGAGTGCTCCGCAGACTCCGCCCCCGAGGGGAGACCCGCGCAAGGAGGTGAGGGGGAGCATCCCTCCTTGCGCGACCGACGGCCGTCGTCACCCGAATCGGCGGCGGCCGTCCCCTACCCGGAGGCACCCTTTCCCGATCACGACCGGGAAGCTCACGACACCGACCGGATACGTCTCGACGCTACTCCCCGCGCCCACAAGTGGCCCTGTATATGCGGCAATGACCATGCCGCCCGTCAAGATTTTGGGCCGGCTCGAGGACCCACGACCGGGCAGGCGAGACGGCTGATGCCCGGCGGGGTTCGTCACATGCGGCTCGACAGAGCGGACATCGTTACGGTGCCGGCGGCAGGTAAGGAAGCGCCCGACTGCCGCACGCGGTACAGCCCCCGGCATGGACGCGTGAAGTCCCGGCGCGGTCGCACGCCATCAGCGGGCAGGCCGTGGTGCCGGCCGACGCGGCGAGGGCCTGCGCGCCATCCCTGGGCCGGCGCTTGAGGTTCGCTCGCCGCTTGATTCGTGGTCGGGCCGGGGAGCGCGCATGGGGAGCGCCAGTAGGGGACGAGGTCGACCATCTGTCTTCCTGGTGAACGAAAATCTGTGTCGGCTGGAGTAGACATTGGGTGGCGGGCTGGGTATGGTTTCTCTCGTAGCCGAGATCAAGAAGGGCCCGGCAGAGATGAACTGCCGGGCAGCGATACCCGCAAGTGCAGTTGCAGGACGGTGCGGTGGTGGAGTTCCGAAGCCAGGTTTTTGCAGGATGGTGACGGGGCTGACGACCGGACCGGGTGGCCCGCAGTGATCAGGGGCCGCCGTCAGCAGTACGGCAAGTGCAGTTCGCAGTACCAGCAGTGCAGTTGTCAGTGGTTCCTCGGTAAAGGCGTCGGCTGCGGGCGCGCGTACCGGGAGGTTCGGCAGTGGGGTTCCAAGCCAGGGCAGACGCAGGACGGGCGACGGGGCTGGCTGCCGAAGAGTGGCGCTGTTCGAGGCCACCAGTAGTTCGCAGTATCAGCAGTACGCAGTACCCGCTCAGTAAAATCAGAGGGAAAGAACGGAGGAGCCGAGCATCATCAGGATCGCCCAGGACGGAGTCCGGAGCCTGGGTACCGCAGGACATCGATAGTGAGGTGGTCTCCGGTCAAGCAACCGCGATCCCCGCGTACCCGACAGCTTCCAGGTCGGGTCGGCGGAAACAGAAGGCCGACGCAGTACTAGGGTCGGCAGATGGTGTAGCAGTTCCTTCGGGGCCCTGGTGCCATATGGCACCAGGGCCCCTCCACGCGTTCCACAGAGAGGTGCAATGACAGCAGACGACCCGTACGACCGTTTCGATGATGACGACTATCCCGCGTACACGATGGGCCGGGCCGCCGCGATGATCGGCGCCACCCAGGGCTTCCTCCGCGCTATCGGCGAAGCCCGCCTGATCACCCCGCTCCGCTCCGAGGGCGGACATCGTCGTTACTCCCGTTACCAGCTACGCATCGCCGCCCGCGCTCGAGAGCTCGTCGACCAGGGCACTCCCATCGACGCCGCCTGCCGCATCGTCATCCTTGAAGACCAGCTCGAAGACGCCCAGCGCATCAACGCCGAATATCGCAGGGCTGCCGAAGCGGCGGAACCGCCCGTGGCTTGAGGCAGTGCGCCTGCCGGTTACCGGCACCAGTACCGGAACCGGCACCGGCAGGTCGAGAGCGCGGGCGCGTACCGTCCGTGCCGGCTGCCATGGGCCGGAAGGCCACCTTCGCCCACGTCCACGGCGTGGGCGTTCCGCTGTGCCGGTCCGCAGGAATACCGGTCGCGGCGCATTCCTGAAACGCTGTGCTCCGGGTGGGGCAATATCTATGACCGCGCGATGAGGGTTTAACGCGCAGCGCGGGGAGCGTTTTTCCGGCGGCCGGTGGAGCGGGGTTATTTGTTGTACGCGGACAGTTACCTCGTGCTACCGTCGATCCCGGTTGCAGTTGTGGTACCCAAAACCATCAAGCTCCTTCGCCGGAATTTCCTGGCCGTTGGAAGCTTTTTTGTAGTGCCGGTCTTTTCCGGACGGGGCTTCATCGCGGCGACCCGGTATCCGCGCACCGCGGGTCCCGGCGTACTGCCCCAAAGGAGATGTGACGTGGCGTCAGGCACCGTGAAGTGGTTCAACGCGGCCAAGGGTTTCGGCTTCATCGAGCAGGACGATGGGGGAGACGACGTGTTCGCCCACTTCTCGAACATTGCCGCCCAGGGCTTCCGTGGGTTGCTCGAAGGTCAGAAGGTCACCTTCGACGTCGAGCCGACCCGGAAAGGCCTCACGGCCGAGAACATCGTTCCCGCCTGAGGCTGACGCGAACTTCGCGGCCGGGGTACGCACTCCTCGGGTGCCGGTCGGCAGCCGGTGATCTAACGTCCACGTGACATCGCCTCTTTTGTGCCTTGCGCCCCGCATTGAATTCGCCGCATTCCGCATTCTGTATTCCCTTTTTTTCATTCCATTCGGTTCGTTCTTGTGATTCCCTGTGCGGTTTTTCGCTGCGGAAATTCCTTGATGCGTGCCGTATCAAGGAAGGTTCTGAATGAACCCCACACGTACGAACGGCCGCTCCTCCCGCACCCGCCGGACCGACAGCTCTGCCGTCGGTTTCGGTGCCGGTTCGAGGCGTGGCGGCCGGTCCGGCTCGCCCGCTCAGGCCCGGTCAGGGAGCCCGAGGCGCTCGGGCGGCCAGGGGCGGCGACCCGCAGCGGTCCAGGGCGAGTTCGCCCCGCCGAAGACGATCACTCCCGCGCTGCCCGCGGTCGAGTCGTTCGCCGATCTCGACATGCCCGAGCCGTTGCTGGCCGCGCTGACCGCGCAAGGGGTGAGTGTCCCGTTCCCGATCCAGGGCGCGACCCTGCCCAACACCCTCGCGGGCCGCGACGTCCTGGGCCGCGGGCGGACCGGCTCCGGCAAGACCCTCGCCTTCGGCCTCGCGCTGCTCGCCCGCACCGCCGGACAGCGCGCCGAGCCCCGCCAGCCGCTGGCTCTGATCCTCGTACCGACGCGCGAGCTGGCCCAGCAGGTGACCGACGCGCTCACCCCGTACGCCCGCTCGGTGAGGCTGCGCCTGGCCACGGTCGTGGGCGGCATGTCGATCGGCAGGCAGGCCGGCGCGCTGCGCGGCGGAGCCGAGCTCGTCGTCGCGACGCCCGGCCGGCTCAAGGACCTCATCGACCGCGGTGACTGCCGGCTGAACCAGGTCGCGATCACCGTCCTGGACGAGGCCGACCAGATGGCCGACATGGGCTTCATGCCCCAGGTCACCGCGCTCCTCGACCAGGTACGCCCCGAGGGCCAGCGGATGCTGTTCTCCGCCACCCTCGACCGCAACGTCGACCGCCTGGTCCGCGGCTACCTCACCGACCCGGTCGTGCACTCCGTCGACCCGTCCGCAGGCGCGGTCACCACGATGGAACATCACGTGCTGCAGGTCCACGGCGCCGACAAGCACCGCACGACCACCGAGATCGCCGCGCGCGAGGGCCGCGTGATCATGTTCCTGGACACCAAGCACGCCGTCGACCGGCTCACCCAGGACCTGCTCAACAGCGGGGTGCGGGCCGCCGCGCTGCACGGCGGGAAGTCGCAGCCGCAGCGCACCCGGACCTTGACCCAGTTCAAGACCGGGCACGTCACCGTGCTCGTGGCCACGAACGTCGCCGCCCGTGGCATCCACGTCGACGACCTCGACCTCGTCGTCAACGTCGACCCGCCGACCGACCACAAGGACTACCTGCACCGCGGCGGCCGCACCGCTCGCGCCGGTGAGTCCGGCAGCGTCGTCACCCTCGTCACCCCCAACCAGCGCCGGGACATGACCCGCCTCATGACAGCTGCCGGCATCGTGCCCCAGACCACCCAGGTCCGCTCCGGCGAAGAGGCGCTCAGCCGGATCACCGGCGCCCAGGCCCCCTCCGGCATCCCCGTGACGATCACCGCGCCGGTGGCCGAGCGGCGTAAGGGCAGTTCGTCCTCGCGTGGCCGACGCAGCTCCGCTTCGGCTGCCCGGCGCACGGCAGCGCGCCGGACCTCTTTCGACGCGGCGGCCTAGAAACTTCGTGATCAGGAAACTGACCCACCACTGCAGGAGGCACCTTTTGACGCTGGTTCAGATGCAGCCCCGCACGACGCGTGCCACCCCCGTGCGCGAGACGGCGGCCGACGCCGTGAACACCGACGCACCGCAGGTCCCCGACGACATGACCGTCGAAGTCGCCCTGTCCCTCGTGGCCAGTGCCCGCACCGGGCACCTCCTCGTCTGCGACAACGACGGCCTGTGCACCGGGATCCTCACCCGGGCCCAGCTCACCGCGGCCCGTGACAACTCCGCGTACACCGACCGGATCCAGCTGCGCGACATCCTCGGTGACCCAGGGCCCCTCACCCCTCCCACGACCACCCTGGCCGAAGCCCAGCATGCGATCCGCCACAGCCGGCTCGATGTCCTGCCTGTCGCCGACGAACAAGACAGCGCTCCGGGCGTCCTCGCCCTTGCCCGCTGAACCGCCTCCTCCGCGACAGAACCATTCCCCCTTCAGCCCTCTCCCTGTGAGGCATCATGCGCTGTGTCATCGCCCGCTTCCCGTTCGATCTCACCAAGAGCGGCGTCCTGGAATCGATGAAGGGCATCAAGCCCGAGCAGGTTTCCGGCGAGTCCGTGATCATCGGCCGCCGTACCTACCCCATCAAGCAGGTGGGCCAGGTCGTCACACGTCAGGACCGCCGAGACTTCAGCGCCGGTGAAGTCCTGCGGGCCATGACCCGGCTCGGGTTCACCTGCCACGGCCTTCCCCAGGCCGCCGCGCCCACACGCGTACTCACCCCGTTGCAAGAGGCTTCCGCGATGCTCGGCGCGCCTGCGACGGCCTGACCGCAAGACGGCAGTCCCCTGGCGTCACGATGCGCACCGTGGTCGCCACCGATTCCGTGGTCCCGCGGGCGTCCATCTACGACCACCAGGCCCTGGTCGACGTCCTCGCGGGGCTCATGGCCTCCTGTCGCCCCAGCGTCATCCACACCATGGACCCCGATCCCGACTACCAGGTGTACGACGCGGCCTATCCGCAGAACAATGACCAGCCGCACTTCTCCGATCACCGGGACCACGCCCCGACGGCTCTGTTCACCTGGAAGGCGATCTCCCAGTGGGTGGCCGACTCCATGAGGGAGGGCGGGCATACTCCGGGCTTCGTCCGGAGTGCTCGGCACCCAGGCTGTCCGCTGGCGGGAGACCGGCCCCGGCAGCGGACGTTTGTCATGCGCGCATGTAGGTCCGCATTCGGAATGTCCCGTTTCGTTGTCGGCCTGGAGCCCGGGTTACGTCGGTGGGCCTTGTGAATGTGGAGTTGTCTGTCGGCGTGCGATGAGCGCGATCGTCGGTCCCACGGCCAGGATCATCGCGAGGGCGGCGTATCCGTAGGTGAGGGTGGCGAGCGTGGCCACTGCGGCGACGAGCAGCGGGCCGCCCGCGTCGCCGAGTTCGCGTCCGAGTTCGGCCGATCCCATGGTCTGGCCGAGCCGCTCGGGCGGCGTAGAGGCTGCCAGGGAGGCGAAGCCGAGGGGGGTGATCAGGCCGGTGCCGACGCCGATGAGGGCCGCGGCGAGCAGTACGCCGGGCAGGCCCGGCAGCATCGCGCAGGCAAGGCCCATCGCCGTGATCGCCAGGCCGGTCGCGATGCCGGTGCCCGCGCTGATGCGACCCGCGTCCAGGGCGCGTCCTGCCTTCGGTTGCACGATCGCGGCGCTCGCGGCCAGGACGGACACGGCGGCGCCGGTGGCGACGGTGCCCAGGCCGGCGGCAGCGCCGGAGACGGGCAGGAAGCCGACGCCGACGGAGAGCGCGGCGGTGGCGCCGGCGAGGGCGGCGGTCGGCTTGAGGAAGGCAGGGTCGGTCAGTCGCCTGGCCAGGTCGGCGACGGTCTGCCGGGCGCGCGGCAGCGGTGGTACGTGCGGGACGGCGAGGGCTGCCCAGACGGCGACGGCCGCGGCGAGCAGCGCCATGACGGTGAACAGCAGCCGCAGCCCGCCGGCCCAGACGAGTACGCCGCCCAGGAGCGGGCCGAGGGTGTAGCCGATGGACTTGTAGAAGCCGTAACTGCCAAAGGCCCGGCCGTGTTTGGCCGCCGGGTTGAGCCGGGCGACCAGGGCGGAGGCCGAGGGTGAGAAGGCGGAGGCGGCGGCGCCCTGACCGAGGCGGGCGGCCCACAGCCAGCCGGGGCTGTCCGCCACCGCGTACACGCAGGAGGCGGCGGCGAAGGCGGCAAGGCCCCCGAGCAGGACGGGGCGGGCACCGATGCGGTCGGCAAGGGTCCCGAAGACCGGCTTGAGGAGCACCTCCGCCCCGTCGTACAGGGCGAGCAGGCCGCCAAGGACGAGCATCGAGGTGACCGCGTCGTCGGAGAAGCCGCCCAGGTTGGCGGCGATGCCGTGGGCGCCGAAGGCGGTGGTGAACGCGGCCGCGTACAGCGGCCACATCTGCCGCTGCGGTGCAGTGGCCTGCTGGGCCTCGGTCATCGCTCGCCCTCCGGGCTCTGGTGCAGGGCGTGGAAGACGCGTTCCGCGTAGTCCTCGCAGGCGGCCGTGCACTGCTTGAGGCGCTCACCGGCCTCACCCGCCCCGGGCGCGCCGAACACGTCGCGTGCGGTCAGGTCGCGGTGCCAGCGCCGCAGCCGTTCCAGGCTCTGTTCCTCCTCTTCCAGTTCGGCCAGGGTGAACTTGGCGATGCGGATTTCCTTGGCCAGCTCCGCCTCGTACTTGTCGCAGTCGGAGAGGAACTCCGCCCAGTCGGCCTGCCGGGCCGCACTGAACATCGCCGCGAAGCGGGCCGCGTCGTCCGGGCTGCGTCCGGCGGCCTCCAGGACCACGGCCTCGCCCTCGGCCCGCCCGGACAGTTCGAGGGCACGCCGTACGCCGCCGGCGAAGGCCGGCACGTCCGGCACCGCCCAGACCCCCTGCCCCAGTGAGAGCGCTCCGACCTTGCGCAGTTCCCGCCAGACGGCCACCCGGTGTCGCGACGGCTCGGCGGCCAGCTTGATCACGAGCACCAACCAGCGCGTCCGGGCTTCATCATTCATCACACGGGTGAATGTATCAAGCGTTACATTTTCAGGTGTGCAGGTTGGGATCCGGCCCTGGGCGGGCCAGGGCAGACGCGCCGGCACGGTTCGTGGGCGTTCATCCTCTGGAGGCCGGTGGCGAGAGGTAGACCCGGTAGCCGTGATGGACGTGCAGGCCGGGCAGCGGGTGGGCGCTCCAGTGGCGAGCGCATGGGGGCGCCTGGTGGTGCGGGCGGACGTGGGCGGCGAGCGGGCTGCTGTCGAGGGGGCAGGGCCCGGGGTACGGAGGCGAGGGCGTCCGCTACCGGGATGGCCGGCAGTGCGTAGGCGGGGAGCAGGAAGCGCGGCGCCGCGTAGTCGATGAGCAGCAGGTAGGGGACGGCCAGCGACAGGCCACACAGGACGGGCAGCAGCGCGGGGCGCCGCCACCTGCGTACGCACAGGGCTGCGGCGACCGACGGCAGCGCCAGCCACACCGCGTCGGAGGGCCGCATCAGGGCGCCCGTCGCGAGGGCCGTCCCCAGTCCGGCCAGGCCCCGCCGGCCGGGCAGTGCGAGCACCGGTGCCGGCCTCAGATGACGCCAGACCCGCAGCGCGAGGAAGAGCCCCGAACCGGACAGCACGGCGAGATGGATCCGGAAGGGGAGCGGGGAGGAGGTCACGAAGGTGAGCGGTGCGATCAGCACCGAAATGCCACGCGCGCGTGGTGCGCTGAAGTAGGCGGCCGGGATGTGCGGCGTGACCTGGCTGACGTACACGCTCTCGTCCCAGCCCAGGTGTGGCCCGGGGCCACGAAGAGGAGTTGGGCCAGGGTGAAGGCGAGTGCGATCGCCGCCAGTGGAAGCGGGCCCCGGGCCGTGTCGCCCGCCCGAGTGGGTCGTGTCCAGGGCGAGCATCGCGGAGGGCTACTTGCCTGCGGCGGGTGCGGCGGCGTTCTGGTAGTAGTCGCCGACGAGGTCGCCGACCAGGGTGCCTGCGGTGATGTCGCTGCTCACGTGGCCGGCCATGTAGAGGCGGGAGTAGACGATCTGGGCGGACATCGCCGTGTAGTCGGCGGCGCGGTGCGGGGCCCAGCCGCTGAGCAGGGTGACGGCGGTGGCCGCCTTGGCGGCGTGCCGTGAGGGGTAGGAGTAAGGGCCCTTCTGTCCGGCCGTGATGTGCTTCTCGGGGCGCAGGGACGGGTCGAGGACGTAGGGGGCGGGCTGCCTGTCGCGCGCGGCCACCTTCTCGGTGACGGCCTTGGCGAGCTTGAGGGAGGTCTTCAACTCATCCTTGTTCACGGCCCCTTGCTCCTTGGGGAGCAGTTCGCGCTGGTCGTGTCCGTACAGCTTCCAGATGTCGCTCTTGCCGTGGGTCTCCAGCCACGTCGCGGCCTTCTTGCCGGCGGCGGTACGGGTCTTGGCCAGTTGCTGCACCTGGTGCAGTTCGGCGGTGCGCTTCGCCTTGGACGGCGGGGTGGGTACCTGCGCGGCGGCCCAGGTGGTGAAGGCCTTGTCGTCGCGGGTGGAGCCGTGCGTGGCTTTCCACTTGGCGAACAGGGCGTCCACGGTGTGCTTCTGGGCGGCCTGCTGCTTCGCGATGTCGGCGACCTGTGCGTCGGTGAACAGCTCGGGCGGCGGGTCGCTCTTGATGGCGTCGGTCGCGCCGGGCTTCTTCTTCGCCGACGCGGCGGAGGACGCGGGGGCTGTGCTCGTGGTGTGGACAAGGCCGAAGCCGGCGGCTCCTGCGGCGATCACGGCGATGACGGGGTACTGCCACTTCGTGCGGCGGGTGACGTTCATGCAGGGGTGTTCCTTCCGGCGCGGGCGGTGCGGGTCGGCTCGGTGCGCGGCCCCGTGCGGAAGCGGGTGCGGGCGAGCCGGCGGATGTCGTTGTCGGGCAGCCCCGGCACGAGCAGGGAGAGTCCGACGAGGTACTTGCTGATGGAGACCGGCCGCGCGCCGAGGGCGAGCAGGGCCCGGTCGGCCGGGGCGGGACGGGCGGCGCCCTTCGTCTCGACCAGCACGTAGCCGGGATCGAGGGTGGCCGTGCGGCCTCCCCGGTGGCAGGCCAGGACGCCGTCCACGGTGACGCGGCTGCCCGCGTCGAGATCGGCGAGGGCCGCGCGCAGGTAGCAGACCTCCGCGGACGGTGTCAGGTCGGCGCCCGTGACGTCGATCCCGCGGCCGGACAGCGTCCGGTCGACGAACGCGGCGGCCTCGGTGCCGGGATCGAGACGACCGTAGGCCTCCGTCGGCACGCGGTGCGCGTGCTTGACGGTGGCGCCGCGGCCGTCCTTGGTCTTGACCTCCATCCGGCACAGACCGTCCTCCGCGTAGAGCCGGGTGCGCACCTTCCACCGGCGTCGCCGCCCCTGGGCGTGGGCGCGCCAGGCGGCCAGCCGCGGGGTGTCGAAGTAGGTGCTGCGGTACGCGGTGGTGCGCCGCCCGTGGATGTCCAGGACGTGGTGGGTGGCGGCCAGTCGGGGTATCAGTTGGGCCGCCGATGCGGCGGGGATCAGGTACTTGCGGTCCACCCGGTGCTGGAGCGCGGCCGCGGCGTCGACCTCGGTGAGCGAGGCGGGCCGCAGCTCGTCCAGGAGCAGCAGTTCGGTGAATCGGGCCCGGGCGAGGACCTCCGTCCCGAGGGCCTCGGGCGTGTCTGAGGTGAGGGTCACAGTGACTGCCCCTCGCCGACGGCGGGGCCGGGCAACCGCTCGGCCCCCTGGCCGTCCCGCGGGCGGGGGAGCACGACGCGCGCCTCGTCCGGTGCGGCGTAGCGGGCGGATACGTGGGTGGTCTCCCGTACGTAGTCGATCTCGTCGACCTCGATCGCGAGCGGCGCGCTGCCCAGACGTGCGGTCAGGTCGGCGCGGATGTCGTCGGCGTCGCGGTAGACGCGGTCGAGGGTGACCTTCGTAACGCGGGTGGCCTGGTGGGCAGACGGGTCATCGACCAGCAGGACCGCCACGAGCAGCAGCACATCGATACCGATGACCATCCAGGTCTCGCGCTGCGGCAGCCCGTTGGCGAGTGCGACGACCAAGGCGATGAACGCGTAGGCGACATCCCGGACGGTGAAGGCGGCGCTGCGCAGGCGGACCAGGGACAGGATGCCGAACAGGCCGAAGCCGACGCCGGAGGGGAACTTGCCCGCGCTGATCGCGGTCATCGCGGCGAAGAGGCCGAGATTCAACGCGACCAGCGCCAGCGGCATCTCCGGCACCGGACGGCGGCGCCGGTACAGCCAGCCGACCAGCACCAGCAGCACCAGCACGTCAAGGCCGGCACGCGCCGTCAGGTCGCCCACCGTGAGCGCCGAGGCCAGAGACTTGTCGGCGAGCAGCAGCGTGGGTTCGTTCATGAGCGTGGTCTCCGTTCCCGGCAGTGGCCGCCGCCGATGGCGGTCGGGGTCGGCTGCTGCCGTCAGGTGACGCACGCTAGGCAGGACGCATTAACAGACCATGAAGCCTTTCCGCACTCCCGGAGCGTCCGGGTCAGACCGGCGAGAAGGCGTGGAGAGCTACGCTTCCGAGGTGCACTTTTTGGTCGTCGAGGACGAGGTACGGCTGGCCGACCTGATCGTCCAGTACCTGAGCGAAACCGGACACACCGCCCAGGCGCGCCATGATGGGCCCGGCGGGCTCGAAGCGGCCCGTGATCCGCGCGTGGACGCGATCGTCCTGGACGTGATGCTGCCCGGTATGGACGGCGTCCAGCTGTGCCGCACCCTGCGCCGCGAGGCCAACGACGTCCCCGTCGTGCTACTGACGGCCCGCGGCGCGATCAGCGAACGGGTCGCAGGACTCGACGCCGGCGCGGACGACTACCTGGTCAAACCCTTCGCCATGGAGGAGCTCAGCGCCCGCCTGCGCGCCGTCTCCCGCCGCCGGCCCCCGCAGGGCGGCCGGCTCGAAGTCGGTGACCTGCTGCTCGACCCGGACGAACGGCGCGCCTGGCGGGCCGGCGTCGAACTGGACCTGTCCCGGCGCGAGTTCGCCGTCCTGGAGATGCTCATGGAGAACGCCGGCTGGGTCGTGAGCCGCAGCCGGCTCCTCGAGGAGGCGTGGGACGGCGAGGCCGACCTGAACAGCAACTCCGTCGACGTCCACATATCCAAGCTCCGCTCGAAGATCGACAAGCCCTTCGGCCGGGACACCATCACCACCCTGCGCGGCACCGGCTACCGCCTGGAGATCCGACAGTGACATGGCCGAAAGCCGCCGCAGCAGTCATGGGCGAGCCCACCACCGCGATACCGGCGCACGAGGCCACACGGTCCACGCGCCGCCTGCGCTGGCACCGTCTGCCCATCGTGGCGCGCCTGGTCGTCTCGGTCGCCGTCACCATGTCCCTCGTCCTCAGCGCCGCGGCCGCCCTGGTCTACGACCGCGTCGAACACGCCCTGGACCAACAGCTCGACGCCGACCTCGCCACCTACAACCACGACCTGCGCAGCGACGTACGCGCCGGAAACCGGCTCGGCGGTCCCGACGGCAGCGCCTACCAGGTCCTGGACACTCACGGACGGATCCTCCAGGCCAGCAGCCTCGTCCGCACCAGGCAGCTCCTCACCCCCGACCAGGTCGCCGCCGCCGACGACGACGGCACCACCATCCACCGCGACATCGGCAAGCTGTTCCCGCTCGACCCGCACACCCTGAGGATCAGGGCCCAGCGCGTCGAACGGCCCGACCACCGCATCGTGATCACCGTCGCGGCCCTGCGCCGCGGGCACCGTGACGAGGCACTGCGTGAGCTGGCCGCCCAGCTCGCCGTCGCCGCCGGCCTCACCTTGATCGCCGCCTCTTACGTCGGCTACCGCACCGCCCGCGCCGCCCTGGACCCGGTGGAACGCTACCGGCGCGGCGCCGCGGCCCTGGCCGACAACACCTCCGGCACCCGCCTGCCCGTCCCCGATGACCGCGACGACGAGCTCACCCGACTCGGGCACACCCTGAACCAGATGCTTGGCCGCCTCGAAACCGCCGCCGAACGCGAACGCCGCTTCCTCGCCGACGCCAGCCACGAACTGCGCACCCCGCTGGCCCTGCTGCGCGCCGAACTCGACGTCGCCCTGCACCGCACCCGCACCGCAGGCGAACTCACCGACACTCTCCGCTCGGTGGACACCGAGGTCCAGCGCCTCATCGACCTCACCAACGCCCTGCTCGACCTCGAACAGCTCGGTGCCACCGACCACCTCACCCGCGCCTCCGCCGACCTGCCCGAACTGATCGCCTCCGCCGCCGACCCGCACCGTGCCACCGCCGCCCGCGACCGGCGCACCCTCACCGTCGATGCCGCGCCCGGCACCGTCGATGTGGACGCGGCATGGATCCGCCCGGCCATCAGCAATCTCGTCGACAACGCGCTGCGCCACAGTCACGGCGACATCCACATCACCGCGACCACCCACGACGCCACCCTGGTGATCACCGTCACCGACGAGGGCCCCGGCTTCCCCGCCGACTTCCTCCCCCGAGCCTTCGAACGTTTCGCACGGGCCGAGACCAGCCGTACCAGCCCCGGCTCCGGCCTCGGCCTTGCCTTCGTCGCCGCGGTCGCCGCCTCCCACGGTGGCACGGCCCGCGCCGAGAACACCGGACACGGCGCCTCGGCCAGCCTCACCATTCCCCACTGACAACGCTCCGCCGCGTCAGAAGGTGCCACCCGCAGTGCCCCTCAGGCCTTCCAGGTCGCTGACCGGTGGCACCACTGGCACAACCTTGGCGAGGCTGCGACACAAGCCCGGTGGCGACGACGCACCAGGTGCCTGCGTTCAGGCCGAGTCCGTACGGCTCTACCGTGCGGGGGTCCGTGGAAGACGGCGTGCTGTCGGGGCGCGGCCGCGCGCCCGCCCGCGCTCCGACCGGACGGGAATGCCGGCTTCCCAGTGGGAGAGAACAGCCTCGTCGAAGCTCCCCATCTGTGATGCGGGCCCCACGCCATCGCGTCGTGCCGCTGGGTGGTTCCGGCTGCCGCCGGGCGGAGTTCATTCCGGCGGGCCGGATGAGGGATGGGCTCCTCGGGCGGTGAATCCGATGACGGCTCCGCCGCCGTCCCGGCCGGCCGCGAAGGGAGCGCCGTCGTGGGCGGCGGCGACGTCCCGGACGATCGACAGGCCCAGACCGGAGCCGGGGAGGCTGCGGGCATCGGGGGCACGGTAGAAGCGGTCGAAGATCCGGCTGGTGTCGGTTTCGGTGAGGCCCGGGCCGCGGTCCAGGACCTCCACGCGGACGGTGCCGCCCGGGACGCCGGTGATGACGATCTCGATGGGGGCGGTGCCGTCGGCGTCGAACTTGGCAGCGTTGTCGACCAGGTTGGACAGGGCGCGCTGGAGCTGGGCGGGACGGCCCGCCATCGTCGTTGTGCCTTCGGCGCGGACGGTGATGGTGCGGCCGGTGCGGCGGCGGGCCAGGATGGCGACGTCCTCGGCGGTGTCGGCGAGCGCGAGCGTGACGACGGGCTCGTCGTCCTGGTTGCCGGCGGCGAGTTCGACCAGCTCGTTGACGAGGTTGGTGAGTTCGCGGGATTCGCCGGTGAGGTCGGCGACGAGCTCTTCGCGGGCCTCGGGCGGGAGTTCGTCGATGCGGTGCAGCAGGGAGATGTTCGTGCGCAGTGAGGTGAGCGGCGTACGCAGTTCGTGGCCCGCGTCCTGGACCAGGCGGCGCTGGTCGTCTTGAGACCGGGCGAGGCGGCCCAGCATGCGGTCGAAAGAGCGGCCCAGGCTGGCGACCTCGTCGCCGCCGGCGACGGGCACGTCGACGTCGAGGCGTCCAGTGGTGGCGACGTCCTCGGCGGTCTCGGCCAGGCGCACCAGGCGGGAGGTGACGCGGCGCGCCAGCCACCAGCCGCACAGGCCCGCCGCCACGATCACGGCAGTGGCGAGCAGCGCGGTCCGTTTCTGCAGCTGGCGCAGCAGGTCCTCGGTGTCGCTGAACTCCTGGGCGACCTGCACCGCGCCCCGGCCGTCGCCGAGTGCGACGGTTGCCATCCGGTACTCGTCCCCGTCGATGTATACGTCGTCGTCCTCTGCTTTGGTGCCGGCCACTGTGGCGTCGGCGACCTGGCGGGCGCGGGTGTCGACGGGGAGCGGAGGGCTGCCCTTGTCCGCCGTCGTGCCGCCGGGGCCGAGGATCTGGACGTCGGTGCCGACGGGGCGGGTCAGGTCGTCGCGGGGGCCGTCGTGGTCCGGGTCGCCGGAGCTGAAGTCGTCGGGGGTGAGCGGCTGTTGGCGGACCTGGACGCGCAGGTCGTGGACGACCTCGTCGAAGACGGCTTCCTGGTCGACCCGGACCAGGCGAGCCGCGGCGTCGTAGGACAGGAAGCCGACCAGGGCGGTGACGCCGACCGCCACCCCGGTGAACGCGAGAGCCAGGGTGGTGCGCAGGCTGGCGGTCCGCCGCCTGGGGGTTGGTGCGAGGCCGCCGGGGCCGGACTGGTCGTGGTGGCCCCCGGTCCGCGGCGCCTCGTGGGAATGGGGCTGCCTGGCGTTCGCGCTGGAGCGCACCTCAGTCCTCTCGCAGGACGTACCCGACGCCCCGGACGGTGTGGATGAGGGAGGGGCCGGGGCCATCGGGTTGGTCGACTTTGCGGCGCAGGTAGCCGACGTAGACGGCGAGGTTCTTGGAGCCGGGGCCGAAGTCGTAGCCCCAGATGCGGTCGTAGATGGTGGCGTGGTCGAGGACGATGCCGCTGTTGCGGGCGAGGAGTTCCAGGAGGTCGAACTCGGTACGGGTCAGTTCGAGTTCGCGGCTGCCGCGCCAGGCACGTCGCGCGGCCGGATCGATGCGTAGGTCGGCGGCGGTGATCCGGTGGTCGGCCGGTTCGTCGGGGGCGGGCGCGGTGCGGCGCAGGAGGGCGCGCAGGCGGGCGAATACCTCTTCGACGTCGAAGGGCTTGGCGACGTAGTCGTCCGCACCGGCGTCGAGTCCCGCGATCCGGTCGGGGGTCTCGACGAGAGCGGTGAGCATGAGGATCGGTGTGCGGTCGCCCTCGGCGCGCAGTACGCGGCAGACCTGGAGGCCGTCGATGCCGGGCATCATCACGTCGAGCACGAGGATGTCGGGACGGGCGCGATGTGCGGCGGCCAAGGCCTCGACGCCGTCGGCGACCGCTGTGACGGCGTAGCCCTCCAGGGACAGAGCGCGCGCGAGCGAGTTCCGGATCGCCCGGTCGTCCTCGGCGAGCAGCACGGTGGAGGCGGGAGAAGGGGACACGCAGTTCAGTGTGGACCGCAGGCCTGCGTGCATCGCCTGTTCGACGGCCGTACGGAAGGCTTCTTACCCGCCCCTCACCCGACCGGGGCCCTGGACTTACCTGACCCGAGCAGGATGTTCGCGGATATCGAGGGATATCGACGGATGACATGGGCCCACGCCGTGCGCCCGCCGGGGAAGGCCACTGCACATGAAGATCGCGTTTTTGCTGCACAACGTGTACGCCATCGGTGGCACGGTGCGCACCACGCTCAACCTTGCCGCGGCGCTCGTCGAGCACGGCGGCCACGAGGTGGAGATCGTGTCGCTCAACCGGCACCGGGAGACCCCCAGGTTCGCGGTCGACCCACGGATCACCCTCGTACCGCTGGTGGACACGCGGGCGGAGGGACCTGACATCCACCAGCCCGGGTACAGCAAGCCGGCGCGGGACTTCCCGGCCGCGGAGAAGCGGTACAAGCAGTACACGCGCCTGCACGACCTGCGTGTACGCGGATACTTGGAGCACCGCTGCGACGCGGACATCGTGATCGGAACCCGGCCCGGCCTCAACGTCTACCTGGCACTGTGGGGCCCGCGCCGGGCGCTGCGGATCGCTCAGGAGCATCTGCGGCACGACGCGCACAGCATGAAGCTGCGGGCGGTGCTGAGCAGGCACTACCGCACGCTGGACGGGCTCGTGACGGTGACAGAGGCGGACGCGGCCGTCTACCGCAAGCGCATGCCCTTGCCCGGAGTGCGGATCCTCTCGGTGCCGAACATCGTGCCGCCGGTCGCATTGCCGCCCTCGGACGGCACGGCCAAGGTGATCGCGGCGGTGGGACGCCTTGTCCCCGGCAAGCGCTACGACCTGTTGCTGGAGGCGTTCGCCGCGGTGTCGTCGAAGGAACCGGACTGGCAGCTGCGGATCTACGGTGGCGGCGCGCAGGAGCCGCACCTGCGGGCCCTGGTGGACGGGCTCGGCCTGACCGGCCGGGCCCGCCTGATGGGGGCGGTGTCGCCGATCGAGCCGGAGCTGGCGAAGGCGTCGATCGTGGTCAGTGCGTCGGACGCGGAGTCGTTCGGGATGACGCTGGTGGAGGGGATGCGCTGCGGAGTCCCGGCCGTCAGTACGGACGCGCCGCTTGGTCCCGCTGAGATCATCACCGACGGCGTCGACGGGCGCCTCGTGCCGGTGGGTGACATGCGCGCGCTCGCGGAGGCGCTCATCGACCTGATCAGGGACGCGGCGGTTCGCAAGGAGATGGGTGCGGCGGCCTACGCGTCCGCCCACCGCTTCGACCTCGAGCCGATCGTGGCACGCTACGACGCCCTCTTCGAGGAACTCGACGCGTCCCGACGGCGCCGTGCCTGGCAGCGCTCCCTCGCTCAATCCCTCAACTGGGCCCACAGGGTGGCCAGTTCGCTGCCCATCCCACGGCCACGAAGGCCAGAGGGAACTGTGGACGGCCGACGCCGTCCCACTCCGGGCACCACACGGCCCCGGCTTCCGTAAGGCTGCCGCGGTGCCCGACGAACCGCCCCCGCCATCGGGGAACACGCCCCCCGAATTCACCCGGTGGCGGCGGGCGGCCGAGGGCGGGGAGGCGGGCCGGACGTGTCGGCGGCGGCCCGCTTCCCGGCCCACCGCGGCGCCTGTGGTGTGACGTCCAGGTAGACCTCATACCGCCCTCCTGCACTTCTGTTGCCTAGGAGTCCTAGGTTCGGGGCCGTGTGGAAGATGCGAACTGCGGTACTGGCCGGACGACTTTGCGTGCTGATCGGGCTCCTCGACGTAGCCTCCGCGGTGGCCTGCTCGCTGCGCAGCGGCCGGCCGGCCGCGCTCAGCTTCTACGTTCCGGGCCTGGCCGACGACGCTGCGCGTGCCGGGAACTGGTGGCCGGTGTGCTCCTGGTGATGCCGGCCCGGGGCCTGGCCCGGCGAAAACACCGTGCATGGCAGGCAGTCGTCGCCCTCCTTGTGGCCGGCGCGGCACTGCATCTGCTGCTGCGTCATGGCCTGCCCACGGGCGCGAGTGCTCGCTCCAGGGTGAAGAGGGGCTCCTCATGGTTGTCCACGAGGAGGACTGTGAGGCCGGCCGACATGGCACCACCCCTTGCGTACGTCCCCAGGGCTACGCGCCTGCTGTGACCTGTTGGAGGTGGCGAAACGTCTACGTGGCGAAGGCTTTACTCAACACACCTGTCAGGTACGTGAGTTGTGCATTCACTCTGCGGGTCGCGGCGCTTAACGTGGCTCTGCCCCATCGCGGGAACTGCGTATGGCCTGGGCGGAGTCGGCGCCGCCCAGGCGACCCGCGGCGCCGATGCGGCGTACACGGCCCGCCGGCCGCTCCCCTCCTTGCGCTCGGCGGGCCGTGGTCGGGTACCTCGAATCTCCCGTAGCGGTGCCGGGCATGAGGATGCAGTAGGCGCAGGTGGGGTGCGCCCTGGTGGGCACAGCCTCTGCCCGGGCCCGCCCTGCTGTTGACGGAGTGTCAGAGGGAGGCGGTAGGGCGGGGAGCGCGGATACGTACGACACGGTTCGCGGCTGTCTTCTGCAGCAGTCCGTAGGCGAGTACGGGCAGCAGCAGGTGTGGCTTGTCCGGGAGCGTCGTGGTGAGCAGGACGGCGCTCGCGCTGCTGTTGTTCATGCCGCAGGCCAACGTCAGTGAGGACGCGGCCGGGGCGTCCAGTCGCAGCACGCGTGCCGCGAGCCGGCCCACGGCGAAGGACAGTGCGCACACCGAGGCCGCCACGACGACGGCGGCGACGAGCAGCAGTGGTCGCGGGTGGGTGAGGAAGGAGGCGAGGGCGCCACTGGCGTTGGCGTAGGTCAGGACGAGCGAGCCGAGGAGGGCGGTCGGGACGACGCAGGCCATCAGGTGGTGCAGCCATGCCTTGGGGAGCGCGAGGTGGCACAGCACGCCGGCCGCGCACGGCAGTACCACCCCGGCGAGGGCGAATCCGCTGCTCAGGGAGTGTCCGGCCGAGGTGAGGGTGGTGGCGTATGCCCCGCTGAGCAGCGGGGTGAGCGCGTGGACGGTGACGGGAACGGTGAGGGGGCTGAGCAGGGTGGAGGCGAGGACGAGGCCGACCATGGTGGGTTGGTCGCCCTGGCCCTTGCCGGTCCACACGGTGGCGCCTGCGGCGACCGGCATGGCCACGATGAGGATCATCGCCGTGATCAGGCCGCTGCCGCCGTCGGTGTCCGGTGTGTGCTGCAGTGCGAGTGCGACGAGCGGCACGATCAGTAGCGGGACCGCGAGGTGCAGGGCGAGCCCGGCGAGCAGCGCGCGCGGTCGGCGCAGCAGCCGGCCGAGCGCGTGTACGGGGACCTGGAGGCCGGCCGCGTAGAGGACGAGGCCGAGTAGTAACGGGGTGGTGTGCACGGGGAGTTGGAGCCCATTGCCGAGTGGCAGGGGGTGCGGGTGGCGCAGCCACAGTCCTGGCCGGGGCAGCAGCAGTGCGAGCAGGTAGGCGAGGACGACGGCCGTGCCGAGCCGTCGGCGCAGCCACGCGGTCGCGCGGTCACCGGGGTTCGAGGGTGTGGTGGGGGCGGCCATGGCGGTGCTCTTCCGTCGTGGGGGCAGTGGGCGGGGGCGGCGCCGCTATGACGGGAAGGACGGGAAGCACGGGACCAGAGCCTGAACCGGGTACGCAGGTGCACATGCCGAACATGATCCTCGGCTCGTCCGCCCCGGGCGCGGCAAGCCGCACGGCAGTCAGGATGCGTTCAGGTTCCCGCTGGCAGGGTCCGGGCCCATGACATACGAGACGCACGAGACCGCCGAGGTCTCACCTGTCCTACCGGCCACCGATCCCGCGGCTTCCGGTCACCGCCTGCGGTGGAACAAGGTCCCCGAAGTCACCGTGTACTTCTGGGTGATCAAGGTGCTGTGCACCACGGTCGGCGAGACCGCGGCCGACCTCCTGAACGAGAACCTGGGCCTGGGGCTGACCCGGGTGTCGCTGCTGATGAGCGTGGCGTTGGTGGCCGCGCTCGTCCTCCAGTTCCGCACCCGTGCCTACCGGCCCGGCGTGTACTGGCTGTCGGTGGCACTGATCAGCGTCGTCGGCACACTCATCAGCGACAATCTGACCGACAACCTGGGTGTGCCGCTGACCACCAGTACGACGGTGTTCGCGCTCGCTCTCGCGGTGGTCTTCGCCGTCTGGTTCCGGCGTGAGCGCACGCTGTCCATCCACAGCATCGACACCGTCAGCCGCGAGGCGTACTACTGGCTGGCCGTGCTGTTCACGTTCGCGCTCGGCACTGCCGCGGGTGACCTGCTCGCCGAGCGCATGGACCTGGGCTACTGGCTGTCCGCCCTGCTGTTCGCGCTGGCCATCGCCGCCGTCGCGGTGGCGCGTTTCGCGCTCGGCCTGAACGCCGTGTGGAGCTTCTGGATCGCCTACGTGCTGACCCGCCCGCTGGGCGCCTCCATCGGCGACTACCTCTCCCAGCCGACCCACGGCGGCGGTCTCGGTTTCGGCACCGTGGTCACCAGCGTGCTGTTCCTCGCGGTGATCCTCGGCCTGGTGGTGTTCCTGACGGTGACCCGCCGGGATGTCACCGAGACGGAACGGCGGGCCGCGCACGCCGGTTGAGGGCGGCGGGTGATCCGTCTTCTACTGGACCGTCATCCTGTCGACGTCCATGGCGGGCACCACGATGTCCGACTTCATGAACCGGGACGCGAGCGCCGAGTTCCTGGCCCCGGGCACCACATCGCTGGGCCGGGGTCCGCAGGGTCTCGGGCTCGGCTATCCGGCCGGGGCCGCGATTCTCGTCTCGGTCCTGGTCGTCGTCTTCGCCGCTTGGAAGGCGAGCGGGATGACCTTCGTGATCCGCGACATCACCAGCTTCCGCGCCGAGGCCCTGTTCTGGACGGCGATCCTCGTCTCCAACACGCTGGGCACGTCCGCGGGCGACTGTCTGTCCGACAGCTCCGGACTCGGCTACGCCGGCGGCGCGCTCCTGGTTTCCGGCCTGCTCGCCGCTCTGGCGCTGCTGATGCGGGTGCCGGTCGTGCCCAACGTGCTGCTGTTCTGGCCGGCGTTCGTACTGACGCGGCCGCTGGGCGCTACCGCAGGTGACTTCCTGACCAAGCCGGCCGCCAAGGGCGGTCTCGATCTCGGTACGGCGGGTTCGTCGGCGGTGCTGCTCGCGGTCCTGGTCGGCCTCATGGTGGTCGCCCGGCTGCGCGAGACGCGTTGGGGAGCCGGTCAGCCGGGCGGCAGTGTGATCACGAACCGGGCCCCGGAGGCGTAGTCGGCGTCGTGGGTGACGTCGCCGCCGGCGGAGCGGGCCAGGCGCCGTGCGAGCGGCAGGCCGAGGCCCGCTCCGCCGTGTCCGTCGTGCGGATCGGCGCGACGGCCGGGCTGGAAGAGTTGCCCGGTGAACGATGCGGGTACGCCCGGGCCGTCGTCGGTGAGCGTCAGGCGGATGTGGCCCTGCTCCCGGCGGATGTGTACGACGATCCCGGTGCGGGCGTAGCGCACGGCGTTGGTGAGCAGTGGACTGGCGATGCGTTCGAGGAGTGCCTCCGGGACACCGGCCCGGGGCGCGGGCCCGGCCGTCTCGAGGGTCACTGTCACCTGTCCGAGTGTGTCGGCGTGTTGGGCGAGGCGGCGCAACACGGTCGGTGCGTCACAGGTGCCGGTCGGCGGGGTGGCGGCGGCGTCGCGGGCAGCGTCGAGGAGGGTGTCGCAGATGGTGCGCATCGACTGCGCGGACGCCGCGATCCTGGCGTGCCCGGCCTCGACCTGAAGCGGTGAACGGGGGCGAGAGCTGAGCCAGTCCAGTTCGGCGACGACACGGCTCAGCGGGGTGCGCAGTTCGTGCGAGAGCTCCCCGGTCAGCTGCTGTTCGTGACGTAGGAGGGCGCGGATCCGGTCGAGGAGCGCGTCCAATGAGCCGCCGAGACAGGCGAGTTCGTGAGGGCGGGTGACGCCGGTGAACCGTTCGTCGGAAGCTGTCGCGCTCCACTGGGCGGCCTGCTCGGTCATGGTGTGTACGGGGCGCAGCGCGCGCCGGACAGCAAGGCGGGTCAGTGCGTACGTGCAGGCGAGCATGACGACATCCAGAGCGAGCGACCCGAACAGCAGGGCGTCGGCGGAGCTTTGGTAGGGCGACAGGTCCAGGGCCGCGACGACGGTTGCCGCGCCACCGGTGTGCGCCACGGGCCGCGCACACAGCCGTACGCCGTCGGGCTGCCCGGTGGTCGCGCAATGCGGCCTGCCGGTGTCGGCGAGCGAGACGGCGAGTCGCGCCAACGCCGGGTTGGTGGACGGGGGTTGCTCGATCAGGCGAGAACCGTCGAAGACCCATACGTTGGTGTCGAGGAACTGGTCGTCCGGTGTCTCCAGGACGCGTACGGGCCTGTGTCTGGTGTCGAGGGTCGCGGTGACGGCGGCGGCGCGGGTACGCAGTTCGTCGTCGGCCTGGTGCTGCAGGTGTTCGCGCACGACGGCGTTGAAGACGATGGTGAGCAGCGCCATCACGAGTGTCGCCGTGGTGAGTGCCACCAGGGAGAGCCGGCCGCGCAGCGTGCGCGGTGCCCATCGCGTACGGGATGTCATGACAGGCGGTGGCCGACCCCGCGGGCCGTGCCGATGGTCAACTCGCTGCCCGCGTCGCGCAGTTTACGGCGCAGCCGGGTCAGATACTGGTCGAGCGTGTTGTCGCTGACATGGGCGCCCTCGGGCCATCCCGCGCGCACCAGTTCGCGGCGGCGCACCAGGTCTCCGGACGCGGCCAGGAGCGTGGCAAGCAGCCGGAACTCGGTGGGGGTGAGGTCGACCGGGTGGCCGCCTACGGTGCAGCGGTGTCGGACGGGGTCCAGGGCGAGGTCGCCCGTGGTGGCTGCGTCCTGCCCTCCGGCGCGGCGGATCACGGCGCGCAACCGGGCCGCGAGCTCGGCGAGGTGGAAGGGCTTGGGCAGGTAGTCGTCGCCGCCCGCGGAGAATCCGGCGAGCCGGTCCGTGAGCCGGTGGTGGGCTGTCAGGAAGACGACGGGGGAGCGGAAGCCGTTCGCGCGCAGTGCCTGGCACACGTCACGCCCGTCGGCGTCGGGCAGGCCGACGTCGAGTACGGCTGCCGCGACGCCGGTGGTGGGCAGTCGCAGGGCGGTGGCGCCGTCGGGTGCGGGCACGGCGTCGAAGTCCTCGTCGTGCAGGCCGCGCACGAGGACGTCACGCAGGGCGTGATCGTCCTCCACGACCAGGATCTTGTGGCGCATGTTCCTCCAACGAGCGCGTGGCGGGCGGGTGTTCACCGGTAAGAAGGTGATCGGGCAGCCACCAGGCGGCCGCGCACAGGCACAGGCCCAGCCAGCCGATGCCCAGCAGCCAGCCGCCGAGTACATCGGTGAACCAGTGCACACCGAGGTAGACACGCGTCACGCCGACCAGCAGGCCCCAGCAGACGACCGCCACCGCGAGCGGCGCCCGGCCGCGCGGGGCGCGCGCCAGCAGCGCGATGACGAGGATCCCGGCGCTCAGGGCCGCCGTGGTGGTGTGCCCGGAGGGGAAGGAGAAGCCGGAGGCGTGTGTCTGCCAGTCGGCGTGCGGCGGCCGCTGCCGGTCGACCAGCGTCATCAGGCCGTACCGGACGGCCTGGCCCGCCGCCAGGCAGCCGACCGTGAGTGCTGCACATGCCAGGCGGTGACGGGCGCTGCGGCCCGCGACGAGACCGGCCAGGACCGCGAGCATGTACGGAACGACACCTGTCCCGGTCGCGGTCAGTCCGCGGGCCAACGCCACGACGACCGGCGGCCTGTGACCGGCCGACCAGGTCAACGCCTGCTCGTCGAAGAACAGCGGACTGTCCGGATGGGCGATCACCACCATGGTCAGCACGCCGAACACGACCCATGCGGCCAGGCCCGTGCCCCCGGCGAGGTCGGCGATCCTTCTGCGGCGCACCAGGTCCTGGGCCATGGCTCACGCCGCAAGGAGCAGGCGCAGCCGGCCGGCGGCGAGGCGGCGGGTCAGCCGGTCCTGCCACCGGCGCACCCCTGCCATCAGCAGCACGCCGGCGACGGCGCCCACCAGCAGGCCCGCCGCCACGTCGTGCGGATAGTGCGCGCCGACCCAGACCCGCGACGCACCCATCGCGCACGCGGCCACCACCGCGACGGCACCGATCCGCCGTGAGACGAACAGCAGCGCCACCGCCGCGGCGGCCGCGATCGCCGCATGGTTGCTGGGAAAGGACCAGTCACCGGGCGCCGGGCACGCCTCCAGGGTGGCGACGTGCAGGCTCTGGCACGGCCGGTCCTCACGCACCAGAAGTTTCACCACGTCGTTCAGGGCGAACGCCACGACGACCACCACCGGCACCGCGAGGGCCGCGAGCGCCGCACCGGCACTGGCCCGGCGCGCCTGCCACCAGGTCGCGACCATCAGCACGGCGAACACCGCGAGCCCGTACGCCGACCAGACCGTCACGGCGGAGTCCAGCCAGCCGGGGGCGTGAGCGGCCAGGCGTGTCACGTCCCGGTAGGCCGAGCCGTCGATCGACGACCCATCGAAGGCGAGGGTGGTGGGCGCGGTCATCCGCGGGCCTCCTTGGTCCTGGTGGCGCGACGGGTGCGCAGCAGTTCAGCGGCGAGCGGGATCAGTGAGAGGACGACGATGAGGGCGATCAGCGGCAGCAGATAGCGGTCCACGTTCGGGATCGAGGAGCCGAGCGCGTATCCAGCGAGCGTCAGCCCCAGGCTCCACGCCAGACCGCCCACGACCTGCCACAGAGTGAACGTTCGCGCGGGCACGCCCAGAGTGCCGGCCAGCGGGTTCAACACCGTGCGCACCACCGGAACGAACCGTGCGAGGACGATCGCCTTGGCATGCCCGTACCGCCCAAGGAGGTCCTCCGCGCGCTGCGCACCCTCCTTCAGCCGCGCAGATCGGCTGCGGGCGAGCAGCGCACCCCCGGCCCTGCGCCCCAGGAGATAACCGCACTGCGCGCCCGCGAGCGCGCCGACGGCCGCGGCGGCCAGCAGCGGCGCGAGGGAGAGGTGCGCACCCGAGGTGGCACTGCCCGTGCACAGCAGCCCCGCCGTGAACAGCAGCGAGTCGCCGGGCAGGAAGAACCCGATGAGCAGCCCCGTCTCGGCGAACATCACCACGCCGACGCCCAGCACACCGAACGCGGACAGCAGCGACTGCGCGTCCAACACGTTCACGGCGAGCTGCGACGATAGAGAGAGCGCAAGCGGTGTGGTCATCGGCGAGAGTCCTTCGCCTCGGCGGAGCGGACGCCCTGGCAGGGGCGTTCCGCTCACGGCGGCTGGTGACTACAATTCTGTAGACGGTCTACTGCACTGTAGACGATGGCGGGGTGAGGATGGTTCCCATGGCCGATGGAATGGACGAGCGCAGGCCGGCCGGCGAGCTGGAAGCCGCCGTAATGGCCGCGCTGTGGGCCGCGGACACTCCGCTCACCGCGGGCCGGGTCCAGGGCGAACTGGCCTCCGGCCTCGCCCGCACGACCGTGACCACGATCCTGTCCCGCCTCTACGAGAAGGGGATCGTCGACCGGAACCGGCAGGGCCGCGGCTACGCCTACTTCCCCGTCCAGGACGCGGCGGGCCTGACCGCCCGCCGCATGCACACCGAACTCGACCGGGACACCGACCGCAGAGCCGTCCTGGCCCGCTTCGTCGCCCAGCTCGAACCCGACGACGAAGAGATGCTCCGCCTCCTCCTGGAGGCCGACGAGAAGTGACCGCCCTGCTGCTCGCCGTGGCCCTCGTGCCACTGCTGCTGCCGTTCGCGGCGCCGCCACTGGCCCGGCGCGCCCTGGACCGTCTCGCGCCTGCCCGCGCGCTGTGGGCGCTCACGGCCTGCGCGCTGGCCCTCGCGGCCTCGTGCGTGGCGGCGCTCGGCGCACTGGTCCTGACCGGACTGCTCAAGCTGCCGCTCTTCGCGGCCCTCGAAGACCTCATCCACCCCCTGCGCACCCCCTCCGACCTGCTGGTCCTGCCCGCCGCCGCACTGGCCACCGGGGCGCTCGCGGTCAGCGCCTGCATGCTGGTGCGCTCCGCGCTGCGTCAAGCGGGCGCGTTCCGCACGGCCCACACCGAGGCGGACCGCCGCCCCGCCGCCGGCGACCTCTGCGTCGTCGAATCTCCCCACCCCGACGCGTACGCGCTGCCCGGCCGCCCGCACCGCATCGTCGTCACCACCGCGATGCTGCGCAGCCTCGGCGCCGCCGAGCGCGAGGCACTCTTCGCCCACGAACGGGCCCACAACCGCGCGGGCCACCACTACTTCCTGGCCGCCGCCGAACTCGCCGCGCACTGCCACCCCGCCCTGCGCGCGCTGCGGGCCGACATCCGGTACGCCGCCGAACGCGCCGCCGACGAGGCCGCCGCCTCCGCCGTCGGGGACCGCCGCCTCACCGCACGCGCCATCGCCAAGGCCGCACTCGCCGGCCGCGCCACCGCGTCCCCGCGCCCGGCCTTCGCCCCGGCCGCGACGACCGGCCCGGTACCCCGCCGGGTCACCGCACTCCTCACTCCCGGCCGACCGCGCGCCGCCCGCTGGGTCGCCCTCGCCCTGACCGCGGGTGTGATGCTGTCCGCGGGGGCCGCCACCACCGCTCTCCTCGGCGTGCACCACCAGGTCGAGGTCGCCCAGGGCGAAGAACGCACTTGACGTCCTTGTCTGCGCCTCGCGGTAGATGCCGGTGACGCGTACGGTCCAGGGGTGCGGTAAGCGATCGCTTAGCCGCGTCGGTGCAGGACGGCGGATGGGTGTCTTCCCTGACAATGCGCGGCCGATTTCGTTACCGGTCTGAACCGTCAGTGGCGGGTGGCGGCGATGATGACGCCCAAGCCGATCAGCGCGGCTCCGCCCACCGCGCCGATCATCGAAAGGCGGCGGTCGGATCCGGCGAACCAGGCGCGGGCGGCCGAGGCGCCCAGGCCCCAGACGGTGTCGCAGATCAGGCCGATCCCGGCCGGAATCAGGCCGAGGACCATCATCTGCAGCGGGATGTTCCCGGCGTCGTGGTTGACGAACTGCGGGAGGACGGCGGCGAAGAACACCAGGCCCTTGGGGTTGGTGGCGCCCACCAGCAGGCCGTCCAGGACGGTGCGCAGATCGCCGCGCCGTTCGCCCTCCTCGGTCGTCAGGCCGGCGTGCAGGCGGCCGCGGTGGCGGTAGGCCTGCACGCCGAGATGGACGAGGTAGCAGGCGCCCGCCAACTTCAGACCGGTCAGCGCCTGGGGCGCGCTCTGGACCACTGCCCCGAGCCCCAGCGCCACGATGACAACGAGGGCGTAGCACCCCAGAAGGTTGCCGAGCACGGTCGCGAGGGCGGTCCGCCGACCGTGCGTGAGGGCGCGGCCGACGACGAACAGGACGCTGGGCCCAGGAATCGCGATCACCACGAAACACATCGCCGCGAAGGCCATGAGGCTCGATGCGGACACCATGACGGAACGCCTTTCCTGAGAAACCTGGGGGGAGGGTCAATGCCTGGGGGGAGTCACTGGTGGAGTCGTGCGACCAGGGATCGCGGCAGCCGGGCGAGGACCTCGGCCTTGACCTGGAGGGTCCGGGCGGCGGACCCCGCACCGCAGAAGACCTGATGGGCGGCACCCCTCCGGGAGTCAGTCCCTCCGCGCGGAGCACATCGACGCCAGCGGTGCGCAGTTGTGAGCGACTGCTGCCGGTGGCGGCCGCCAGGCGAGCGAAGTCGACGCGGTCTTCGGCGCGCAGGGCCACGAGCAGGAGAGCGCTGTCCGACGTGGTGAAGACCAGCGTCTTGACCGCCTGTGCCCAGGGAAAGGGCAGTGCCTGACGCTCGGCGATACTGCGGGCCGGCGCGTGCTCATGGATCGTGTACGCGCCGCCGTCGGCTTCCAGCGTCTCCTGCCACGGCTCCGTGGACGCACTCATGTGGAACCTGCGGCTTTCACCAGGCGGGAGGTCATGACGATGCTCATCGGTCTACCCAGAGGCTCGGGGGCGGGACTGGTGTGAGCCTGGGGCACCAGGAGAGATCCGATCAACTGATTGTGAAATCCTGCAATCGTGATCACCCTGGCCTTCACCGAGACGGCCGAGGAGGACATCGCCTTCTCCGTCTCACCGCTGCTCGAAGCCGTCCACTCCTGGCACGTGCTGACCGACCCCGGACACCACGCCCTGCACGTGCCGTGGGTGCGGCGGTGCCGTCGGCTGCCCGCCGCCCTGCGCCGCCGGATCCGCGAGCACGGCTTCGTCGTGGCCGACTACATCCCCGCGTTCTTCGAAAGCCGCGCCGGCGATCACGACGCCGACTTCGCGGACCAGCTCACCGCCGTACGGGCACTGCCGCCCGCTCTGCTGGCCGCCGAACTCGCCCAGACCCTCATCGACACCACCCGCCACAGCGGACACGACCTCGTCGAAGACCCCGCCACCCGCGACGAAGTCCTCGCCGAACTCCGGCACACCGACCCCGGCCGGGCGGCACGGCTGGACGCCATCCTCACCGACCCCGTCCCCGTCCTCAACGACGCACTCGCCGTCCTGGAGGACTACTGGAGCACCGCCTTCGCCGAGGAGTGGGAGCGCATCGAACCCTCCCTGTACGAGTCGATCGCCCGCGCGGGAGCCCGGATCGCCCACCAGGGCCTGTTCCCGATGCTCCGCACCCTCGCCCCTCAGATCCGCATCGACCCCGGCCGGCGGACCCTGCGGCTCGACCGCCCGCACGACCACGACATCACCATCACGCGGGAACACCCCGTGACGTTCACGGCCAGCCACTACGTCTGGCCCCACGTCCGTGTCACCTGCGACAGCCCCTGGCCCGTGCGGATCACCTACCCTGCCCTGCCCCTCGCGCCAGCCCGGCCCACCAGCCAGGAAGACACCCTCACCGCCCTACGCGCCCTGGCCGCCGCCCCACGCCTGCAGATCATCACGCACCTGGCCGCCCAGAGCCGCAGCACCCAGGAACTCGCCACCCTCCTCGGCCTGTCCGCCTCCGTAACCTCCCGCCACCTCCACCAACTCACCCAGGCAGGACTCACCACCACCCGCCGCGAGGGCTACTACGTCCTGTACTCCCTCGACCGCACCCGTCTCGACGAGGTCTCCGAGGCTCTCGCCGCGCTCACCGCCGCACCCTCGGCCTGACGCGGCGGCTCGGACCTGCGGCACGGGCCTCTCACCCTCCAGGGCCGATTCCAGGGCCGATTCCAGGACCCGCCGGGTCAACTCGGCCAGCAGACCGCCCTCCCCGGCCTCGATATCACTCACCACGTCAGTCCTCAACTGTCGTCGACGGCAACCGCAAGGGAGTCTTCACGCGCGACCGCAAGGCAAAGGCGGCGGCGAACGAACTTCGGGGGTGTTGGCGGGGGTTGGGCGACAAGCGACCGGCGGAGGAGGACTGACCGGACTTGCGGAGGAGGGCTGACCGGGCTTGTCACTGACCTGGCGTCCTCTCCTGCGCGGGAGCGCCTTCGTGCCGCTGGAGCTTCTGCTCCACGAATGCGAGGGCCTCCTCGTGCCGGGTCGTCATGCCCATCGCGTTCTCCATCATCAGGTTCCGGCCGAGCGCGTTGGTCAGGACGAGCAGTACGGCGGGGGAGAGATCCTTCGGCAGCTCCGTGCCCTGCTCCGCGAGCCCGCGCGTGAGTGCCTCCAGTTGGGCCTCGCGATAGCGCTCCGAGGTGGCGGCCAGCTCGGCGCGGATCACCCTGCGGTGATTGGCCAGAGCCGCGAACTCCGTGGTGAGCGCGTTGCCGGGGTGGCTGCTCAGCCGCCACAGGGCCCGCAGCGGTTGCGGCCCCGACAGCAGACGGGCCTGCCGCTCCAGTTCCTCGTCCCCGCGCCGCCGCAACACGGAGAGGAACAGGTCGTCGAGCGTGCGGAAGTAGTAGAGCACCAACGCCGGGGCCACTTCGGCCTCGCGCGCCACCCTGCGTACGCCGACGGCGGCGTACCCCTCGGCCAGCATCAGCCGCTCGGTGACGTCGAGGAGCAGCAGGCGCGTCTTCGAGGTTTCGGTGCCCATTCGGCGAGGCGCAGGCGCAGCAGTCATGCGGTCATTGTGCTTGACGCTCCTCGCGAGCGGGTGTTAAACAGTCGTTCAGCACGCTCGGTTAAACACTCGTTCAGCGTATGAGCGGAGGGGCACGACCGATGGCGATGGCTCGAACCGGGGACTTCCCCGCTGGTGCCTCCGATGGCGCCCCCTATGCCGGCACACGCACCTTGCGCGTCGAGGACGCGCGACTTCTGACGGGGGCCGGTACGTACGTCGATGACGTCGTGCGGCCGGGCATGCTGCACGCCTGCTTCGTCCGCAGCCCGATGGCCCGGGCCCGCATCCTCGGCGTCGACGTGGACGAGGCGCTCCAACTCGACGGTGTCCATGCGGTGTTCGTCGCGTCCGACCTCAATCCGGGTGTCCGTGAGCAGTGGTACACGCTGAACGGGCGCGACGAAGCCGACACCCCGAGGCCGCCGCTCGCCGAAGGGGAAGTCCGGTTCGTCGGCGACCCCGTCGCCATGGTCGTGGCCGCGGACCGGTACATCGCCGAGGACGCGGCCGAGTTGGTGGTCGTCGACTACGAGCCGCTGACCCCCGTCGTCGACTACACGACGGCCCTCGACTCCACCGAAGCGGTGCACGCCGACCACCCCGACAACCTCGTCGGCCGGCTCGGCGGGCGCCCCATGGCCGACCTGGAACCGGTCTTCGCGAGCGCGCCGCACGTCGTCGGGCAGACCCTCTACCAGCAGTCCCACGGACCCGTCCCGATGGAGACCCGCGGCATCGTCGCCGAATGGACCGCGGCCGGCGGCGAGATGGCGATCTGGACGGCGACGCAGTCCCCGCACGAGGTCCGGGCCTTCTGTGCGCGCCTGCTCGGCATCGACGAGCACCGGGTGCGCGTGGTGATCCGGGACACCGGAGGCGGGTTCGGGCAGAAGGTGCTACCGCAGCGCGAGGACATGTGCGTCATGCTCGCCGCCGCCCAACTGCCCGCCGCGCTCAAGTGGATCGAGGACCGGCAGGAGCACCTCCTGGCCGCCGGACAGGCCCGCCACGAACACGGCGAGGCCCGCATGGCCATCGACGACGACGGCCGGATCCTCGCCGCGACGCTCGACCATGTGCAGGATGCGGGGGCCTACCCGACGCCGTCGCCCGTGCAGAGCGGCATCGCCGTCGGCATGCTGTTCCCCGGCCCGTACCGGATCCCGGAGGGCACGTTCTCGTCGCGGTTCGTGTTCACCAACACCAGCGGACGCGTCGCCTATCGCGGTCCGTGGCAGTACGAGTCGATGGCCCGCGAGACACTCCTCGACACTGCGGCCCGTCAACTCGACCTCGATCCGGTGGAGTTACGCCGCCGGAACATGCTCGGCACCGACGAGCTGCCCACCGCGAACTTCAACGGCATGCCCTACGACCACATGTCCCCGCGCGAGACCTTCGAGAACGCCCTGACGATGCTCGACTACGACGCGTTCCGCCGCGAACAGGAACGCGCCCGCGCGGCGGGCCGCTACCTCGGCGTCGGCACCTGTACGTACGTCGAACCGACCGCGGGCGCCACGCCGTTCCACGCCACCGAGGGCGCCACCATCCGCATCGAGCCGTCCGGCAAGGTCAACGTGTACGTCGCCGGTGGCTCCTGCGGCAACAGTCTGGAGACCACCGTCGTCCAGCTGACCGCCGACGCGCTCGGCGTGGCGATCGAGGACGTCAGTACCGTCCAGGGCGACACGGCCGTCACCCCGTACGGGGCGGGCACGGGCGGGAGCCGTTCGGGGTCGATGACGGCCGGCGCCGTCGCCGAGACCGCGAGGGGGCTACGAGAACGGATCCTGGCCATCGCGGCACATCGCCTCGAAGTGCCCGTGGAGGAGGTCGAGTTCGTGCGCGGCCTTGCGACCGCCAAGGGCAGTGACACCTCCCTGACGCTCGCCGAGATAGCCGACATCGCGTACTACCAGGTGCACGCCCTGCCGCCCGGCGTACCGGCCGGCCTGGAGGCGAGCGGCCGCTACCACACCCCGCACCTGATGATCTGGGCCAACGCGACCCACGTCTGCACCTGCGAGGTCGACGTGACGACCGGCGAGGTCAAGCTGCTGCGGTACATCGTCAGCGAGGACTGCGGTCCGATGATCAACCCGAGCGTCGTCGAGGGCCAGATCTGTGGCGGCACCGTCCAGGGCATCGGCGGCGCCCTCTACGAGGAACTCGCCTACGACGAGGACGGCAACCCGGTCACCACCACCTTCATGGACTATCTGCTGCCGACGGCGACCGAGGCACCGGTCATCGAGATCGGGCACGTGGAGACACCGAGCGCAGGACCCGGCGGATACAAGGGAGTCGGGGAGGGCGGCGCGATCGGTTCCGCGCCTGCTGTCGTGAACGCGGTCGCCGATGCACTCGCGCCGCTCGGAGTCCGGATCGGCCGGCTGCCCCTGACCCCGTCATCAATCATCTCCCTCATCGAGGAGCAGGAGCAGGAGCAGGAGCTGAAAGGGGTGACGGTCAAGTGAAGCCCGCTCCGTTTGCGTACCACGCGCCCACCAGTGCGGATGAAGTTGTCGCCCTGCTCGGCGAGTTGGGCGATGAGGCGAAGGTCATCGCGGGTGGACAGAGCCTCGTACCCATGCTGGCACTGCGCCTGGCGGCCTTCGGGCACCTCGTCGACCTGCGTCGCCTGGACGACCTGCGCGGCATCGAGCGGCGCGAGGACTCCGTGAGGATCGGGGCGGGCACGACCCAAGCCTCCGTGCAGCGCTCCGACGAGGCGCGCGTTGCCGTGCCGCTCCTCGCCCGTGCGACGCCTCTCATCGGGCACTTCCAGATCCGCAACCGAGGCACCATCGGTGGCTCACTCGCGCACGCCGACTCGGCTGCCGAATACCCGGCAGTGGCTCTGACGTTGGACGCCGAATTCGAGGCGCTGTCACCGCGCGGCCGCCGCACCATCCCGGCCTCTCGGTTCTTCACCGGTACGTTGAGCACGGCGCTGGCCGAGGACGAGCTGCTGACCGGAGTGAACTTCCCTGTGTGGCAGGGGCGTTGCGGCTTCGCGATCGAGGAGTTCGCGCGCCGTAGCGGCGACTTCGCCATCGCGGGGGCGACGGTCGCTCTCCGGGTGGACCAGAGCGGCCGTCTCGACCGGTGCGCCATCGGCCTGTTCGGCCTCGGTCCGACCGCGGTCCGTGCCCGGGAGGCGGAGGCCACGCTGGTCGGCTCCGAGGCGCTCGGGGCCGATGCCGAGGACGTCGGGCGGTCCGCCACCACGAATCTCGACTCCGTCCCCTCCGATCTGCACGGATCGGCCCCCTACCGTACCCGCGTGGGCGCTGCCATGGTCGCCCGCGCCTGGCGCCGCGCCGTACAGGAGGCACTGCATGGAGGCATGGCATGACTGACACGTCCACCATCGACATCCACGTACGCGTCAACGGGACCGGCCGGCAGGCGACCGTGCCGCCCCGGCTCACCCTCGCCGACTTCCTGCGCGTGAACTGCGGACTCACCGGCACCCACCTCGGCTGCGAGCACGGGGTGTGCGGCGCGTGCACGGTGCTGCTCGACGGGGAGGCCGTCCGCGCCTGCCTCGTCTTCGCCGTGCAGGCCGACGGTACGGAGGTCACGACTGTGGAGGGGATCGCCGGGCCCGATGGCCAACTCTCCACGGTCCAGACGGCGTTCCGCGAACACCACGGGCTGCAGTGCGGGTTCTGCACGCCGGGCTTCGTCGTGTCGGTCACCGCCTTCCTCGCCGAGAACCCCAAGCCCACGGACGACGAGATCCGCGAGGCCCTGACCGGGAACCTGTGCCGGTGCACCGGATACCAGGGGATCGTCAACGCGGTGCGCGCTGCCGCGGAAGAGGGGACGTCGGCATGAAACTGGAGAACACGATCGGTATTCCGGTCCCGGTGGCGGACGCCTGGAAGGTCCTTCTCGACGTCGAGCGCGTCGCCCCCTGCGTTCCCGGAGCCACACTCACCGCCAGCGACGGCGACGCACACCGCGGCAGGATCAAGGTCAAACTGGGCCCCATCGCCCTCACCTACCAGGGCACCGTCACCTTCCTGGAACGCGACGAGGAGAAGAGGACCGTGGTCCTGGAGGCGGGCGGCCGCGAGGCGCGCGGCAACGGCACCGCGAAGGCCCTGGTGACCTGCCGGCTGACCGAGGCCGACGCCGGCGGCGCCCACACCGACGTACACGTCGAGACCGAACTCACCATCACCGGCAAGCCCGCCCAGTTCGGCCGGGGCACGCTCGCCGAGGTGTCCGGCGCGCTCATGGACCGGTTCGCCGAGAACCTCGCCGTCGAGCTGACCGCCGACTCGCCCCAAGACGAGACCGTCTCCCCGCCCCCTGCCGCCGCCCCGCTCGACCTGGTCGACGCGGCGGGGGCGGGCGCGCTCAAGCGAGCCGTGCCGATCGCGGTGGCCGCAGCGCTGTTGCTGCTCCTGGCCCTCGGGCTGCGCGGCCGACGCCGATCCCGCTGACCGGACCTGCCTGACATTCGCCCCTTCGACCCCTCCGACTCTTCGGCCCCTTCACCCCTTCGACCCCTTCAACCCAGGAACGAGGTACACCCATGCCCGGACGTGTAGAAGGCAAAGTCGCATTCATCACCGGCGCGGCGCGAGGCCAGGGCCGCAGCCACGCGGTGCGGCTCGCCGAGGAGGGCGCCGACATCATCGCCGTCGACATCTGCAAGCCGCTCGACGGCGTCTCGTTCGCCATGTCCACCCCTGAGGACCTGCAGGAGACGGTCAGTCAGGTGGAGAAGCTCGGCCGCCGGATCGTCGCCGCAGAGGCCGACGTCCGCGACCACGACGCGCTGAAGGGTGCTGTCGACGACGGTGTGCGGCAGCTCGGACGGCTCGACATCGTGTGCGCCAACGCGGGGATCGGCAGCACCGGCGGGCGCATGCACGAGATGGACGAGAAGACCTGGCGCGACACGATCGACATCAACCTCACCGGCGTCTGGCAGACCGCCAAGGTGTCCATCCCGCACCTCATCGCCGGCGGCCGGGGTGGCTCGATCATCCTCACCAGCTCCGTCGGCGGCCTGCGCGGCCACGCCAACATCGGGCACTACATCGCCGCCAAGCACGGCGTCGTCGGACTGATGCGCACCCTGGCCTGGGAGCTCGGCGAGCACAACATCCGCGTGAACTCGCTGCACCCCTCCCAGGTCAACACACCCATGGTGATGCACGAAGGCACGTACAAAATGTTCCGCCCCGACCTGGAGAACCCCACCGTCGACGACTTCGCCGAGGCCTCGCAGGTCATGCACCTGCTGCCCGTCCCGTGGGTCGAGGCGCGCGACGTCAGCAACGCCGTCCTCTACCTCGCCTCCGACGAGGGCCGCTACGTCACCGGAAGCACGCAGACCATCGACGCGGGAGCCATGCTGAAATGACCACGGCAGAGACCCTCTCCTGGGACCCCTTCGACGCGACCCTCGCCCAGGACCCGTACCCACTCTACGCCCGCCTGCGCGAGGAAGCCCCGCTCTACCACAACGCGGAGCACGACTTCTACGCCGTCAGCCGGTACGCCGACTGCCAGAGCGGCCTCGCCGACTGGCAGACGTTCTCCTCCCGGCGCGGCGACATCCTGGAGATCATCCAGGCGAACGTCGACATCCCGCCCGGCACCCTCATCTTCGAGGACCCGCCCGTCCACGACATCCACCGGCGTCTCCTCGCCCGCGTCTTCACCCCGCGCCGGATCGCCCAACTCGAGCCGCAGATAAGGGCGTTCTGCGAGAGGGTCCTGGAACCCGTGACGGGAGCCGAGCGGTTCGACCTCGTCGAGACCGTCGGCGCCGAGATGCCGATGCGCGTCATCGGCATGCTCCTCGGTATCCCGGAGGCCGACCAGCCGACGTTCCGCGACCGTACCGACGCCACGCTCGACACGACGGGCCGTGGCAGGCTCGACCCCGACGAGATGCTGAACACCGACGGGCTCCAGGGGTACATCGACTGGCGCAAGAAGCATCCGTCCGACGACCTGATGACCGAGCTGATGACCGCCGAGTTCGAGGACGAGACGGGCAAGCGCCGTACCCTCACCGACGAGGAGGTCCTCACCTACTGCTCGGTGGTCGCGGGCGCGGGCAACGAGACGACGGGGCGCCTGATCGGCTGGTTCGGCGCGGTCATGGCCCGCTTTCCCGAGGCTCGGCGCGAGTTGGTGGCCGACCCGTCGCTGATCCCGAACGCCATCGAGGAGATCCTGCGCTTCGAGCCGACGGGCCCGTTCACCGCCCGCTATGTCACCAAGGACGTGGAGTTCCACGGCAGTACGGTGCCCGCCGGCAGCGCCATGCTCTTCATCCAGGCCGCCGCCAACCGCGACCCGGAGAAGTTCCCCGACCCGGACCGCTTCGACATCCACCGGGTCACCCAGCACATGTCGTTCGGCGTCGGCGCGCACTACTGCCTCGGCGCCGCCCTCGCCCGCCTGGAGGGAAGGGTGGCGGCGGAGGAGATCCTGCGGCGCTTCCCCGCGTGGGACGTGGACTGGGACGGCGCCGAGCTGGCCCAGACCTCGACCGTACGGGGCTGGAAGACGCTGCCGCTCGTCGTCCAGGGGGCCTGACCGTGGGGGACAGCTGGAAGGTCACGGTCGACCCGCGGTCCTGCGTCCGTACGGGCCTGTGCGCGGCGTCCGCGCCGAAGGAGTTCCGGCTCGACGAGAACGGCCAGGGCCGGGCGACCGCCGACACCCTGCCCGCCTCGGAGGAAGTCCTCGAAGTCGCCGAGTCCTGCCCGATGGAGGCGATCACGGTGGTCGTCGCGGGCACGGACGAGGCGGTCTTTCCACCGGATTCCTGAAGCCGGGCCGAAGCCGGTGCTCGTCGCGAAGACGGAACGCGCGGCGCATTTTCTGCGCCGCGCGTTCCGTGTGCCACGTTCCGCTCACATCAGGCGGGCTTGGCGGCCCACGCCGTCTCCACCGCGTCCGCGAGTGCGTCGCCCTTCGCGAAGCCGTAATAGGCGGCGAACTGCAGCACGATCTCGTCCATCTCCACCTTGGTGACATCCCCGGAGTGGAGCGCCGCGGTGACGTGCGAGCGCAGCGGGGTGGGCGAGTCGTCGAGTGCGACACAGGCGACGGTGACGATGCGGCGGTCCCTGCGGGCGAGGCCGGGGCGCTGCCAGACGTGCCCGAACACGAAGCTCAGAATGCCGGCGTGCCGGTACGGCGAGGTCGCCGGCGGGGCGGGCACCAGGTTGACGTCGACGAACTCCTGCACGCCACGCTCCAGCCGCTTCTCCGCGTCCGTCGGGCCGAGGGTGTCGTTGGCCAACTCCGGCCAGGGTGGGGTCTCTTCACCACGTTCTCGATGGATGCGGTCCCACTGGCGGCCGATGGCACCTTCGAGGTGGGAGGCCTTGGGCCAGCCGCAGTAGACGGCGAAGTGGAGCACGAACTCCAGCATCTCCTCCAGGCTGATGTCCCCGCCGGCGAGCGCCGCGTGGACCTGCTCCTCGATCGGCTCGGGCGCGTCCGCCGCGGCCACGCACGTGAGAGTGACCCAGCGCCGGTCCCGCCTGCTGAGGCCGGGCCGCGACCACACCTGCTCGTTGAGGAAGTGCTGCGATGCGCGGCCGAAGGGCGTGTCCGCGTAGGTGTCCGCATAGCTGTCGGGGCTGTCGTTCACGATGTCCTCCTGGGGCTGGGGACGTAGGGTCGCGGCGCCATCACGCGCGGATGAAGACGTTCTTGGTCTGCAGGAACTCGTACAGCCCCTCCTTGCCGCCCTCCCGCCCGTGACCGCTGTGCTTGTAGCCGCCGAACGGGGCGCCCGGAGGTTGCCCTGAGGCGCCGTTGACGTGCACGGTTCCTGCCTGCAGCTGCGGTACTAGGCGCTGCACCCGGGTCACGTCCCGCGAGTACAGGACGGCGCCCAGGCCGTACGGGGTGGAGTTGGCCAGCTGAACCGCCTGATCCTCCGTGTCGAACGGGATGATCGACAGGACAGGCCCGAACACCTCGTGCCGGGCGACCTCGCTGTCCGGGTCCACGTCGGCGAGGACCGTCGGCTCGATGTAGAAGCCGTCGCGGTTCTGCGGCGGGAGCGTGTCCGCGGCGACGGCGTGACCGCCGAGGACGAGCCGGCTGCTGCCGGCCGCCTTGTCGATCACCGCGAGGATCCGGTCCCGGGCCGCCGCACCGACCACGGGCCCGAGCGCGGTGGCCTGTTCGAAGGGGTCTCCGACGGTGAAGCCCGCCGCAGCCTGCGCGGCGGATTCGACGACGCGTTCGTACACATCGCGGTGGACCAGCAGACGCGTGGTCAGGTTGCAGCCCTGCCCGGTGAGGTTGAAGCAGGAGCGGACCGTTTCGGCGACGGCCGCGTCGAGGTCCGCGTCGGGGAACACCACGCTCGCCGTCTTGCCGCCGAGTTCGAGCAGTACCGGCTTGAGGGTGTGCCGGGCGGAGTCGAGGATCTTCTGCGCGGTCGGTATGCCGCCGGTGAAGGAGATCATGTCGACGTCGGGGTGGCGTACGAGGTGCTCTCCGGCCTCGGGTCCGCCGGGCAGGATGTGCAGCACCCCGGGCGGCAGCCCTGCCTCAAGCGCGATCTCCGCGAACCGCGCCACGGTGAACGGCGCGAGGTCGGGCGACTTGACGACGACACAGTTCCCGGCGGCGAGTGCGGGCGCGATCTTCATGCCGACCGACATGATCGGCCCGTTCCAGGTCAGGATGGCCCCGACGACGCCGTACGGCTCCGGGACGGTGTAGTCCAGCCCCGGCGCCATGATCGGGCTCGGCGGGATCGTCGCGCCCTCGATCTTGTCCGCCCACCCGGCGTAGTACCCGAACCACCCGGCGCACAGGTGGGCGAGCGCCGACGACATCATGATCGGCGCGCCGAGTTCGAGGGTCATGAGACGGCCGAGCTCGGGGACGCGGGCGAGCATCAGCTCTTCGATGCGTTGCAGGATGCGCCGCCGTTTGTCCGGCGACAGGGCCCGCCACTCGGGGTGGGCGGCCTTGGCGGCGGCCACCGCGTCGTCGACCTCGGGCGGACCTGACAGCAGGACGGAGCCGTTGACGCGTGCGGTCGCCGGGTTGATGTGGTCGACCGCGCCGAGGGATGTCTTGTCGAGCCAGGTGCCGTCGACGAGGGGGCCGGTGACGCCGAGTTCGGCAGGTTCACCGGTGGAATCGGGGGAGGAGATGGAGGCAGTTGTGGCCATGTCGATGTGCCGCCTGTTCGCGTCGTCGTTCGCCTACGGGTGAGCGGATACGTGGTGAACCGGGCTGTCTGGGGCCGTCCGGAGCAGTCCGGAGTCGTCCGTGGACGTCCGGAGCAGTCCGGAGCAGTCCTGGGACGGAGTCAGAGTCGGGTGACCCAGCCGCCGTCGACGCTGATCGTCTGCCCGTTGATCCACTCACCGGCCGGTGAGGCGAGCAGCAGGAGGGTACCGAGGAGATCTTCGGCGGGCGCGGACTTCTTGCCCGGGATGGCCGAGGCGAGGGCGGCGCGGGCGGGGTGGTCGGCGGGCAGGCTCTTGAATCCCGGCTCGTTCTCCACGAGGCCGGGAGCGATGGCGTTGACGTTGATGCCCAGCGGCCCCAGTGAACGGGCAAGCCCCACCGTGACGTTGACGAGAGCGAGCTTGCTCACGCCGTAGATACCGCCGCCCATGAAGGCGCCGGCCGACACCTGGTTGATGATCCGACCACCCCCGCGTTCGACCATCGACGCCTTGACCGCGCTCGCGCACACGACGGCGCCGAACACGTTCACGCGCATGACGCGGTCGAACCAGTCGCCCGGCAGGTCGAGGAGGTCGACCTGCGGGATGTCGGCCATCAACGCGGCGTTGTTGACGAGGATGTCGATCCCGCCGAAGGCGTCGGTCACCTGCCGGGCCATGGCGGCGGCCGAGTCCCGATCGGTGATGTCGACCCGCACACCAAGCGCGTGCAGACCGTCGGCGGACAGGGACTTGGCGGCCCGCTCGGCGCCCTCCGCGTCGAGGTCGGCGAGGACGACGCGCGCGCCGGCCTCGGCCAGGGCGCGGCCGTAGATCTGCCCGATGGCCCCGGCGCCGCCCGTGACGACGGCGACCTTGCCGTCCAGACTCATCCGGTCGAGGGCACTGTTCGCGGTGCTGTTCCCTGTGCTCTTCACTGTGCGGCTCATGGCGTGTCCTTGATCAGTCGGGACAGGTAGCGGTCGACGTCGGCTCCGAGCTCACGCAGCTCGTCGGCGGCTTCCGGTGCGGTGAGGATGAGGAATCGGTTCTCGCTGACGCCGTCGGCGACGAGCTCACCGACCGACTCGGCGTCCACCACGGGGAATTTCGGCCCCTTGGGCGGCGCCGGCTCTCCGTAGAACGTGATCTGCTCGACGATGTTGGTGGCCACGCCCGCCGGGCACAGGCACGAGACCCCGATGCCGCGCGGCCGCAGATACAGCGCCAGCGATTCGGAGAGGCCGACGAGGGCGTGCTTCGTCGCCGTGTACGGAAGCCGGTCGAATCCGTAGGGCAACAGGCCTGCTGTGGAAGCGGTGTTGACGACGTGTCCCGAGCCCTGCTCCAGGAGCACGGGCAGGAACACCAGGTTGCTGCGGACCACGCTCAGCAGGTTCACGTCGACCACGCGCTGCCACGCTTCCAGCGGGATGTCCTCGACAGGGCCGACCGCCAGAATGCCGACGTTGTTCATCACCAGGTCGACGCGGCCGAACCGGTCGAGCGCCAGATCACGGGCGGCCAGCAGATCGTCGAGGCTCGTGACGTCGCACGCGGCGGCGGCGCTCCCGTCCCCGAGCTCGTCGGCCACCGCCTTCGCCCGCTCGCCGTCGAGGTCGGTGACCACGACCCGGGCGCCGCGCCGGGCGAAGGAGTGCGCGGCGGCGCGCCCGATACCACTGCCGGCCCCGGTGACCACGGCGACGGCGTTGTGCAGATCGATGCTCATCGAACGACCGCTCCTTTGAGGGGATGTGGCGGCGAGGGTCAGGGACATCCACAGACGAAGGTCAGGACATCTACAGATGGATCGGCACCGCGGGTGGTGCGCCCGACGGGGACCTCCCGAGCGCGTCGAGCGTCGCGGAGGACGCCGGGGCCCGGAGGAATCCGACGATCCCGTCGAGCAGATCCTCCAGGTGCACGGCGAACGGCAACACCAGCTCGTGGCGGGCCCGGCTCTGCTCCCGCTCGGCCCCCGCCTGCACGCTGAACACCATCGCGTGCGCCACCCGGTGGGCGCGCAGTGGCTCGGGCAGGTGCGAGAGCAGCTCGCCGACGCGTTCACGGAACACACGCGTCGGGGCGTTCAACTCCGGCGGGAGGCGCTCCAGGACGTCCCGGCGGCGCTGCTGGTGCAACTTCGCCACGAAGCTCAGGTAGTGACTGCCCTCCCGCTCGCCCTGTTCGAGCACCGGCGCGACATGACACTCCACCCAGGTCCGCAGATCGAGGGGGTTCCGCTCGGCGACGAGCACGCGACGCCGTTCGTTCAGATCCCGCAACCGGTACTCGAAGATCGCCTGCACGAGCTGTTGTTTCGAGCCGAAGTGGTACTGCACCGCTGTGTTGTTGCCGTTCCCGGCGGCCGCGCTGATCTGCCGCAGTGAGGCCCCGTCGAGGCCGCGCTCGGCGAACAGCCGCTCGGCGGCCAGGACGATCTGCTCTTTCATGGACGGCTGCACCACAACACCACACCCCTTGGAGAGGTCGATTGCGCGCTGGCGAGAATGCCACTTCCACCTGACGGGAATCGAAACACGGCGATGAGGTGAAGTCAACTGCCTTAAACGGCAAAGGTGTTGCCCGGCGTCGTCGACCGCCGGTGCGGCTACGCCACGAGCCTGGTGGCGCTGAAGGTCCCGGGCGGGGCGGTCTCCGTGGTGCCGTCCGGGAAGACGACGCGCGCGGTGCTGCCTGGCGGGACCTCGACCGAGATGGTGAACTCGTCGCCTCTTACCCGCCATTCGACGGCGATCGTCCCGTGCGGGCTCTCGTGTGTGCCGCGCGCCCAGGTCACGGAGGGGTGCGGGACCGGCGCCACCTCGAACGACTCCCACGCGACCGATCCCGGCGCTTGGCGCAGGCCCAGTGTGTGGGTGTGCAGGAAGCGGACGACGGCGCCCTTGCTGTAGTGGTTCAGCGAGTCGTGGGCCTCGCCGCGCTCGTCGATGCCCTCCCAGTCCTCCCAGATCGTCGTCGCGCCGCGGTCCAGCATGTACAGCCAGGACGGGGCGGTGCGCTGGTACAGGAGCTCGTGGGCGACGTCCGTGTGGCCGGTGTCGCACAGCACGGGGAGCAGGTCGCCGGTGGCGAGGAACCCGGTGCCGAGGTGCGTGTCGGCGGCCCGGATCAGTTCCACCAGGCGGTCGGCGGCCGCCGAGCGCAGCCTGTCCGGGACGAGGTCCAGGGCCAGTGCCCGTACGTAGCCGGCCTGGGTGTCACCCGTGGTGTGTCCGTCGTGCGTGAGGAACTCGGTGCGCCAGGCATCGCGGACACGCTCGGCCGTCTCCGCGTACCGGGCGGCGTCCTCGGCGCGGCCGAGGACGCGCGCGACGCGGGCGAGGGTCGACGTCGAGCGGTACAGGAATGCCGTGCCGACCTCGCCCTTGTCGGCCATGAACCAGGCGACCGGGTCCGCCTTGACCGGGTCGATGCGGGAGCCGTCGGCGCCCTTCACCTTCGGCTCGGTCCACTCGCCCCAATGGAACGAGCCGTCCCAGAGGTACCGTTCGTGCGGCAGAGGCCGCGCTGAGCGCTCGGTGCGGGACGGGTGGCGTGCGGTGTCGGCGGTCGCCAGGGCCCAGTCGACCCAGCGCACCATCGCCTCCCAGTTCTCCGCGAGCACCTCCCGGTCGCCGTACGCCTCGTACAGCTCCCAGGGGACGGCGACGATCGCGTCGCCCCAGCCCGCCGAGCCGGTCATCATGGCGAACTGGTCGTCGAGATGATGCTTGATGCGGCGGCCGTCGGGCGAGAAGTTGGCGATCCGGCCGTCGGGCAGCTGGTCGTCGCGGACGGAGCGCAGCCATTTGCGGCTGAAGCCGAGGACGTCGTAGAGGCGCGTCGCGGTGGGGGCGAAGACCTGGTAGTCGCCGGTCCAGGCGAGGCGTTCGCGGGTCGGGCAGTCGGTGGGGACGTCGACGGCGTTGCCGCGGAAGCTCCAGTCGGCCACCTCGTGCAGGCGGTTGAGGTCGTCGTCGCCGCACGCGAAGGTGCCGGTGCGGCGCAGGTCGGTGTGGACGACGCGCATGGCGATGCTCGCCGGGTCGAGCGGGACGCCGTTCTCGCGGCTGATGCGTGCGTACTGGAAGCCGTGGACCGTGTGGCGTGGTTCGAATGTCTCGTCGCCGCCCGCGGAGACGACCTCGTCGCGCTGGACGAAGGGGGCCAAGTCGTCGCCGGGCAGGAAGGAGTCGAGGTGGTCGGTCGACAGGTCGCCGTCGGTGCCGAGGTACTCGCCGTAGTCGACGACCGTGCGGGTGCCCGCTGGGCCGAGGTCGCCCAGGGTGATCCAGCCGGAGGCGTTCTGGCCGAAGTCGGCGATCCACAGGCCGTCGTCGAGCTGTGTGACGGAGCGCGGCGGGCGTGTCTCGACGGCGCGTATGGGCGGCGCGGGCGACCAGGTGACCGGGGGTGCCGCGACCTTGTCGACGAGGACCGGCCTTGCGGGGCCGGGGTGGGTCCCGAAGTCGGTCATCTGGCCGTCCATGAGGTCGGCCCGGGTGATCGCCGACGCGGCGCTTGTCCAGGTCTCGTCGGTCCGGACGATCTGGCGTACACCGTCCTCGTACAGGAGGTGCAGTTCGGCGCGCGCGCCGAGGACCGTCCCCCAGTCGGCGGGGCGGCGGAACGCGCCGACCTGACCCCGGTACCAGCCGTCCGAGAGCGTGATCTCAAGGCGGTTGCCGCCCGCGCGGATGGCCGGTGTGACGTCTGTGGCCTGGGCGTGGAGCGTGCGGTCGTAGGAGGTGGAGCCGGGGGAAAGTTCGGCGGTGCCGGCGCGTTCGCCGTTCACCGATGCCTCGTAGACGCCGAGTGCCGTCGCGTAGAGGCGTGCAGAACGCAGGCCGGGCCGCGCCTCGAATCCGGTGGACAGTGTGTGGGCCGGGCGTTGGCCGTAGCCGGGGTCGGTGGCGGGATCTGCCGGGGATATCCAGTGCGCGCGCCAGTCGTCGTCCAGGAGACCGACCTCGAAGGCGCTCCACTGCGACCACGTGGAGCGGTCCTCACGGTTCTCGCGGACCCGCCAGGTCACCTGTTGACCACTGCGCAACGAAGCCCACGGCCAGGGCAGGAACAGGTGTTGACCGAGCGAGGCCGTTGCTGTGGGCTGTGCCTCGCCGTCGACGAGGCACTCCAGGACGTAGTCCGTCGGGTGGTGGGCCTCCAGCGGCGGCTTCCAGGACAGGCGGGGCGCGGATCCCGACACGGTGAACTGGTCGCCGCCACTGTCGATGTGCAGGTCGTACGGTGCGTTGTTCATGGTCTTCCTTGTGGAAAGTGAGGTACTGAACTGCCTTTTCACCGCACCGACTTGACCTTCGTAAAGATGATCAGGCCGCCGGCGAGCGCGAACACCGCCCCGATCAGATACAGCAGTGTGTAGTTCTTCTCGCCGCCCGTGGCACCGACGGTGATGACGAGCGGCGCGATGAGCGGGGCGAGAGCGCTGGGAATCTTCTGCGCGAACGCGACGACCGCGAGGTAGCGTCCTGCCTGGGCGCGGTCCGGGAGGATCGCGAACACGATGGCCTGGTCCACGGCGGCGAACACGGCGATGGCGAGCTGCATCAGGACGGCACCGGCGACGAGTTGGGGCAGCGAATGGGCGAACGCCTCGGTGAAGGCCCCGGCGACGAAGATCGCGGCCCCGATGAGGGTGAACAGCTTGCGGCGGCCGAGCTTGTCGGAGAGGAAGCCGCCCGCGATGGCGCCGCCCGTGGCGGCGAGGACCCCGACGATGCCGATGGACGCCACGACACCCGCGACCTCCTTGATGGGGAGGTCGAGCCGCTGGGCGTAGAAGAAGGTGCCGAACGTGGTGTTGAAGTACAGGCCCATGAAGAAGATGAAGCGGCCGAGCCAGTTCCAGCCGAAGTCCGGGTAGGTGCGTGGATTGAACCCGTAGCTGGCGACCAGGCTCTTGACCGTCACCCCGCCGCTGGTGTGCACGAGCCCACGCGAGTCGCCCTCGGGCCTGAAGACCGGGAACAGGACCAGCAGGATCGTGCCGACGACACCCGGCACCAGGAACACCAACAGGGTGCTGGAGGCCACGGTGTACGCGATCCCGATGCCGACCACCGGCGCGATCTGGGTACTGACACCGGCCAGCGCCGAGACACGGCCGCGCTGCTCCTCGGGTATGCGGTCCGCCTGGACGTTCTGGACGGCCTGCCCGGCGGTGGACCAGCCGACCATTCCGACGACCCACGCGAGGCCCACCAGAAGGACACTCGGCGCGACGGCGATGCCGACGAGCGCGACGAGGCCGAGGGCCGCGCCGAGCAGCATGAACGGAGTCCTGCGGCCCAGGCGGGAGCGTGCGCGGTCGCTCCAGAGTCCGATCAGCGGGCTGAGGACCAGGTAGACGAACTGCGCGGACCCCGTGACGTAGCCGAGCCGTTCCTCGTGTCCGGGGGCGAGGTCGGAGATGCGCAGGGCCAGGGAGTACGACAGCGGGACCATCAGGGCGAGCGAGGCCCCGAAATTGCCGATCGCCATCCAGGCGATGTAGCCGGCGCCGACCTTCTGCAGTGGTGGTGCCTCGATCTCGGGAGCGGCGGTGCCGGCGGGCTCCGCTCCGTCACTCCGTGCCGGGTCGGCCGGCGGTGTGCCTGCCACGGTGGTGTCCCGCTCGTCTTGCGGCATGTGGACTCCTTCGTCACATGATGGCCGGGTGGCTCGGCGGTTGCGGGTGCTGCGGCCAACTGATGCTGGAACGATTCAACGGGGCGTGCGGCAGCGTCAGTTGGCCGTGTCCTGGCCGCCCGGCTTGTGCCCGTCCAGGCCGCGCCAGCGACGTCGGAGGGAGAAGGCGGCCGACTTCGGCTTGCGGTCGCGGGTGAACACGCCCTTCTTGTTGCCGTCCACGCGGTGGATACCGGCCGAGGTCTGGAAGTCGGCGAAGTTCCACACGTGTTCACCGACGAACTCGGGGATGCGGTCGAAGACCCGGTGGTACATGGCGAGGAAGTCGCTCTGGTACTCCTCGCTCCACGGGGCGTCCCAGACGGAGTGCACGCCGGGCTGGGTGTCGGCGCCGTACTCGGACATCATCACCGGCTTGCCGAAGCGCTCGGCCCAGCCCCGGAGGTCCTTCTCCAGGTACTGCTCGGCGGTCGCGAGGTCGCCGGTGAACAGGTACCAGCCGTAGTAGCGGTTGATGCTCAGCACGTCGAACAGGTCGCCGATCTTGTCGTTCTGCGGTGTCGCGAACATGACGGCGGCGTAGGTGAGGGGGCGGGTCGGGTCGAGTTTGCGGGTGAGTTCGACGAGCGGCTCGAAGTACTCGCGGGCGCCTTCCTCATTGGAGGCCGGTTCGTTGGCGAGGCACCACATCACCACGCTGGGATGGTTCTTGTCCCGCTCGATCAACTCCCGCAGATGCTGGGCGTGTACGTCGCGGGTGACGCCGCCGAAGTTCTCCGGCGCGAACGTCGGGGTCGGCGGGATGCCGGTGAGGCCGCCCTGGACACCCAGGTTGAGGCCGACGGCGGCGGTCTCGTCGATGACGACGATGCCGTGGCGGTCGGCGAAGTCGAGGACCTCCTCCGCGTACGGGTAGTGGGAGGTGCGGAAGGAGTTGGCGCCGGTCCATTCCATGAGCTGGAAGTCGTGGACGAGGTAGGCGTCGTCGTGACCCTTGCCGCGCACGGACGTGTCCTCGTGCTTGCCGAAGCCGGTGAAGTAGAACGGTTCGCCGTTGATGAGGAACTGTGTGCCACGGACCTCGACGGTGCGCACGCCGAACGGCTGGGTGCAGCTGTCCGTCGGCCGCCCGTCGTCGGCGACGAGCTCCACCACGAGGTCGTAGAGGTAGGCGGCGCCGGGCTGCCAGAGAGTGACGTCCTCGATGCGGAACGCGCCCTCGGGCCCGTGCGCCTCGGCCACGGTCACGCCTGTTTCGTCGACCGCGCGTACCTGGACGTCGGCCCTCTCGATTGCCTCGCCGGCGACCGAGACGCGGTACTCGACGATCCCGGCCGCGCCGTCCCGGCCGGTGGTGACCGTGACGTCCTCGACGAACGTCTTCGGTGTGCTGCACAGCCGGACCGGGCGTGCGATGCCGGCGTAGTTGTAGAAGTCGTGCAGGTACGACTGGCGTTCCCGGCCGTCCGGGCCGGTGGTGACGGTGCCCGGCGGGACCGTCTCGTTCGTCAGCCGGTTGTCGACGCCGACGGTGAGCCGGAACTCGGCGCCGGGGGCGACGATTCCGGTCAGGTCCGCCTCGAACGGGGTGTAGCCGCCGCTGTGTTCGGCGACGAGCCGGTCGTCCGCATAGACCCGAGCGGCGTGGGTGACGGACCCGAAACGCAGGACCACGCGCTCTCCGGCCCAGCCGCGCGGTATCCGTACATCGCGCTGGTACCAGACGATCCCGACGTGGTCCCGTATCTCCGGATCCACGAACAGGTCGTTGTAACTGGCGGGAACGGGGGCTTCGAGGCGCGAGTCGAGGCGGGTCGTCCACGGGGTGGCGCCGACGCGGGTGTCGAGGGCGAACCGCCAGAGCCCGTCGAGGCCGACGAGGTCGCGGGTGGGGCTGGTGCGGGGCGAAAGCATGGGTCTCCTACGCGTCGGTGGGGCGGAACGGGGCGCGTGGTGTCAGGCCGTTTCGCCGGCGTCGGCGAGGAGCGTGCTGCCGGTCATGAAGGCCGAGAGGTCGCTGGCGCAGAACAGCACCACGCGGGCGACGTCGTCGGGCACGCCGAGCCGGCCGAGGATGGTCGGCTGCATCACGGACATGAGGTGGGAGACCTCGGCGGGATCGCTGACCCCGGCAGCCGCCATGTTCCCCTCGGTCGGTACGAAGGTCGGCGCGACGCCCAGCACGCGAATGCCCATCGGGGCGAATTCCAGGGCGAGTTGGCGTGTTAGGCCGCGTGTCGCGTGCTTGGAGCCGACGTACGCCGCGAGTCCGGGCGCCGTCCCCCGGAAGCCGGCGGTGGAGACGACGTTGACGATGACGCCCCCGTGACCGGCATCGCTCATCCGGCGAGCGGCCTCCTTCGCGCCGAGGAAGACACCGCGCGCGTTCACGGCGAACACCTGGTCCCAGGTCTCGGCGGACATGTCGAGGGCGGGCACGCTGGGGAAGATCCCGGCGTTGTTGACCCAGATGTCGATCCCGCCCAGTTCCCGCACCGCGAGGTCGGCTGTCGCGGCCACGTCGTCGGGATCGGTGACATCCACGCGCACGCCCAGCGCCGCGCCCCTGCGACGGGCGTTGAGGTCCTCGGCAGCGGCGGTGGCACGTTCCTGGTCGAGGTCGGCGACGAGCACGTCCGCACCGGCTTCCACCAGGCGCTCGGCGACGGCCCGGCCGAGGCCCTGTCCTGCGCCGGTCACGACGGCGCGGCGCCCGGACAGCGAGATGAGTTCGGCCAGCGGGCGGGACGAGACATCGGGTACGGCTATGGGAGCGGATTCCTGCACGGGGTGTCCTTCCGGTGGCGATGCCGGTTCGGTGGTGTCGGCTCGGTGATGCCGGTTCGGTGATGCCGGCTCGGCTCGGGCGGTGCGGTCAGCCGCGTGCGCGGCGAGCGGTCTCGCCGAGCCAGGCCAGGCTCGGCTTCGGGCGGCGCTCGAAGGTCTCGCGGTCGACCTCGATCAGGCCGAACGTCGGTTCCCAGTGCCCCCACTCGTAGTTGTCGAGCAGGCTCCAGTGCAGGTAGCCGCGTACATCGGCGCCCTCAGCCATCGCCGCTCCAAGATGTTGGAGTGCCTCGCCGGTGTACGCGATGCGGCGGGTGTCGTCGTGGGTGGCGATGCCGTTCTCGGTGACCAGGATCGGCAGGCCGCCGGTGACCTCGACGGTGTGCCGGACGGCGATGGCGAGGGCGTCGGGCCGGTAGGCGGTGCCGACGAGGGTGTTGTCCGGGTGCTGCGGGTGGGGCTCGGTCCCGTCAGGGCCCACCCACTGGGCGGAGTAGGACTGCACGCCGACGAAGTCGTCTCCGCGCGAACCCTCCAGGTACAGGTCCTCCCAGATGTACTCCAGCTCGCGCTTCTTCTCCTGCGCGCCCGGTCGGGCGACGAAGGCGCGGTTGGCGACGGTCCAGCCGACCTTGGCGCCGGTGCGTTCGCGCAGCACTTCACGGGCGGCGTGGTGGGCTTCGACGAGCCGTTCGCCGATCTTCACGTCGGGCGCGGGGAGTGGAGGCCGTGGGCCCTCGTTGTCGACGGTGGGGCTCTGCCACTCGCCGGTCTCCTGCCGGCTCTGCATGGCCTGGGCCATGCCGACCATGATGGCGAGCATGTTCGGCTCGTTCATGGTGACGACCCATTCGACACCGTCGAGGATCGGGGCGACCGCCTCGACGTACGCCCGGAACCGGTCGATCGCGTTCTCGCCGAGCCAGCCGCCCTCCTGCGCGAACCAGAGCGGGCTGGTGAAGTGGTGCAGTGTCACCACCGGGGTCAGTCCGAGCTCGACGGCCGTCTCGATCATGCGGCGGTAGTGGGCGAGTTCGGCCCGCGAGACATGTCCGGGAACGGGCTCGATCCGGGCCCACTCGATGCCGAAGCGGTAGGCGTCGAGCCCGGCGTCGGCGAGCAGCCGCATGTCCTCGCGGTAGCGGTGATAGCTGTCGCAGGCGTCGCCGCTGCGCTCCATGCCGGGCACGCGTCCCTCGCTCGCCCAGAAGTCGTTGTTGAGGTTGTTGCCCTCGATCTGGTGCGGTGCGGTGGAGGCTCCCCAGAGGAACCCGGCAGGGAATCCGGGCATGCGTTGGGTCATCGTCGACTGCCTTCCGGGGGCGTGGAACCGCGCGACACCAACGGTTACCATGCGGTTGGTTTTCGTTCGGAACGTAGACCGAGATCGCGAACGCCGGGAAGACTGTCGACCGGGTTCGTCATCAGACCGTTACGTGAAGGCATGTGAGCAGAGGGATGAGGGAGCGCACCGTGAGCCAGGTGAAAGCGCGCGGGCCGTACGCCAAGACGGCGGCCCGCCGGGCGGAGATCGTACGGGCGGCGCGGGACAGCTTCGCCGAACACGGCTTCAGCCAGGCCTCCCTGCGGGGCATCGCGGAGCGGGCCGGCATCACGCATGCCGGACTCCTGCACCACTTCCACAACAAGGACGACCTGCTCGCGGCGGTCCTTGCCGAACGCGACACCGAGGAGTGGCAGTACGGTGTGTCGCACGTGGCAGGCATGGACGAGCTCGGCCCGTATCTCGGCGAACTCCTGCGCCGCCACCAGGAGTTGCCGGAGCTGATGCGCCTGTGGATCGAACTCGCAGCGGCCGCCTCGCGCCCGGACCATCCCGCGCATGACTACTTCGCACAGCGCTATGACTTGGTGCGCACGAACTTCGCCCATGGCATGCAGGAGAAGGCGGAGCGCGGTGATCTCCACAGCGGCCTCGCCCCCGAGCACGCGGCGACACTTCTCCAGGCCGTCCTCAACGGCCTTCAGCTGCAATGGCTGTTGGACCAGGACCTCGACATCGTCGGGCCGGCGCGCGCGTTCCTGGACCTGGTCTTCCAGGGGGAGGGGACCGGCGGGCCGGGAGGCGGCGGCAGTCGTCCTGCCGCCGACCGCGACAATGCCCCGGGCTGATCTCGTGCTGTCGAGGAGGATCGGCTCGGATCGTCTACGTCACTTGAGTGCGCCGGCCCCGATGCCCCGCACGATGTGCCGTTGAGCGAGCAGGTGGAACACGACGACCGGGACGATGGAGATCGCGGTCGCCGCGAGCATGATCTGCTGTTGAGGAGTGTCCACCGAGCTGAAGCTCGTCAGCCCTCGCTGGACCGGCATCAGCTTGTTGTCGTGGAAGACCACGAGGGCCATGAGGTATTCGCCCCGACGGGCCTTGACAGTCCGGGTGGGTCGCCTGGTGTTGCGGGCGAGCGGGCTGCTGCCCCGTCTTCCTTGGTACGCCTCGGTCCAGGACGCCTGGGAGGGAGTGCCGTCCCAGCCACGGCCGAAGGGCGGCACATCGGAGGAGCCGGTCTAGTGCGCGGCGGGACCCTGGCCGCGTCTCCGTGAACGCTCCGACGTCGTACGTGGAGTGCTGACGGCAGTAGCCGTGGATTCACGGGACATGGGCGGGAAGAAGGAAGAAGCGGCCTGGACGACTTCGGTTGGGAATCGTGCCGATCGCGGGCGCACGGCCGGATCGCGCCTCCGGCGTTCACTGCCGCCTGGGGGCCAGGTCCGGCCGGCACGCGTAGTCCTTCACCCGAGCGCGAGCATCGCCTCGGTGACCTCGCCGACCGCCGCGTCGGGGACGGCGGTGGCAGCCTCCTCGAGGACGAGCAGCCGTGCCCCGCGGATCTCGCGTGCGATCGCCTCGCCGTTGCCGACGGGGAAGAACGGGTCGCGGCGGCCGTGGACGACGAGCGTCGGCACCTCGATCCCGGGCAGGCGCTCGCGCCAGCGGGGTGTGCAGTCGAGTCTGGAGAAGACCATGCCCAACTGGTTGGCCATCTGGACCTGCGGGCCGGTGCCCGGCGTGCGGTCCCAGATACGCGCAGCGATCGCGTGTGCGGCCACGGGGTCGTTGCCGAGGATCTCCGCGCCGGCGGCGGCGAACTCCGCAACCGCCTCACGGTCGCCCCAATCGGGCATCTGACGCGTGAACAGCCGACTCATCGTCGCCTGGTCATGGTCGGGGAGGTCATCGTCGATCGGGCCAGGGGCAACCGCGCGGGTGCCTACCAGGGTGAGCGCCGAGAACGCGCCCGGATAGTCGAGCACGGCCACCTGGGCGACCATCCCGCCGACTCCGATCCCCGCGAGGTGCGCAGGCCCTCCGCCGAGCATGTCAACAAGGTCGGCCGCGTCGGCGGCGAGGTCGCGCAGGGTGTAGTCGGGCGCCTCCGGGTCCGTCGTCGTCGATTCCCCGCTGTCGCGCAGGTCGTAGCGCACCACCCGGTGCCCGCCGGCGGCGAGGCGCTCGCACAGTGCGTCGGGCCAGGAGAGCATCGTCGTACCACCCGCGAGCAGGACGAGTGGGGCGTCGTCGTCGCCGAACGACTCGATGCCCAAGACGATCTCATTGGCTTTTACGGTGGTCATCGGGTCTCCGGAAGATGTCGTAGGTCAGGCGCGTCGCGGGCGATGTCGAGGGCCTCGTCTCCGCTGCCCAGACCGTGGTCCGGGCAGCGGGCGGGCACGGCGCCGAAGCCGTCGAGCGGTACCGAGACGTCAGCGCGGGTTCGCGTCATGCCAGGGCAGACTCGATCCGCCGCCCAAATTCATCGTGCCCGACTTCTCAGGGCGACCCACTGGCGTCGTCTGCGGGGGCCGGCCCGCGGTTCGGGAGGCCGCCGCCGCCCAGCCGCGTCCGGGATGTTGAGCGGATCCCTCACGTACGGTCTGGTGAACGGGTTCCTCTCTTGTGCCCACTCGCAAGGACCGCCGCGTGCGGGAAGCGGGCAGAGCAGCTGTGTCGGGCACCGCCTGATTGAGGGCAACCGACACGGCTCTCGGGGTCTTTGCACTGCTGCTGTAGCCGCCGGTCGCCGCCAAAGGGGCCTGCCGCTGGGTTCAGCGTGTGCGATCCTCGACAACCTCTCCGCCGCCCGAGTACAGGCCGACTGACTCAGTTCAACTGGCGTCTATTTCGCTGAGGAGACCTCACTGACCACCCGTGCCGAAAGGCGCCGGTACCGGACCGGGCGCCACCTGTTCCCACGTGCCAGAAACTCTCTATGCTCCGAATGGGGATGCTTCACCATTCCACTGTCGTCCTTGGGGCGAGTATCGGCCCGGGACACCACTCCCGCGGTATCCCGGCCGTCAAGGAGGACACTTCCGCGCGAGTTCACGGGAACGGGCCGTCAACCTCGCGCAGACGGCCGTCGCTCGCTCGCCGACGAACCAGCCGGCGGCGGCCGTCTCAGCAACACCGCAGGGTCTGGGCCGTGTTGCGCATCCTGTTCACCCCGACTACCCCCGCATACGCCCCTCATCCCCGCGAACGCCGCTTGACTCCACCCCAGCGTTCCACCAGAACGGATGCATGGGGAACGATGACGTACCCGCGCCCGACGACCGACTCACCATCCACGACAGGGCCGCCGCCGACGGCCGGCACATACTGCTCCATCTCCATGGCGAACTCGACTACGCAACCGTCCCTGCCCTGTGCGACGCCGTCACCGACCTGATGGGCCACGGCCGATGGCGCCAACTCGTCCTGGATCTGTCCGCTGTCACCTGGTGCGACAACGCCAGCCTCTACAGCCTCCTCGGTATCCGCAGTGCACTCCAGCGCGCGGGCGGGAGTCTGACGCTTGCCGAGCCGAGCCCCGCCGTCCTGCGAGCCATCGAGCGCACCGGCCTCGACCCCCGTCTGCACGTCGAACAGCAAACCATCGAGTACCCGCCACCCGCACCAGCCGAGTGAGCCTCCGGGAAAGCAACAAGCCCCACGGTGCGTCACCAACTGCGGGGTATGACACGGCCATTCAGCAATGCACTGAACAGGCGCTTAGAGCCTGTGCCGAGCAGCCCTCACTCCGTGCCCTACCGGCCGGATTGGCTGGTATCCGCTTCGCCTCCACTGCTCTCAACTGAACGCGGCCGAACCGTCTGTCGCGTCGCAGAGGCAGCCACCTCCTGCACCACGGTGCGCTGTTCCCGATCGTCAGAGGCATCTCCACGGCGCAGCGTCGCCGCGCTCCGCTCCAGCCGCGCCTGACTGGCTTCCAGCACCCCGCGGGCCCGGTCGATGGCCTCATAGGAGCGCTGGCGCTCACCAACAGCCGACTCGCCCATGGCGCGGGCCCGTCCGTCGAGCCGGTTTTCCCACGCCGTGAGCCGGGCCTCGTGCTTTTCCGCAGCGGCTTCCCGTCCGTCGGCGATCCGCTCCCGCTCATCGGCGATCCGCTCACGCTCGTCGGCAAACCGTTCCCGCTCGTCGGAGACCCGCTCACGCTCATCGAAACCCGCACCCGACTTCATGTCGTCGTCGGTCACCTGGCGCACCTCCTGGGCCGGGTCGTGCCTGCCACTGTCCCGATGAGAGTTCCTCATGCCTCCAGTCTCCCCCCCCCCAGCCATACATTTGCGTCCAGAGCGCCGGCCTCCGGACGCCCTTTGACCCTGCCCCAGCGTTCCACCAGAACGGATCCATGGGCAACGACGACGTACCCGCCCCCGACGACCGATTCGCCATCCACGACACGGTCCCCGACGGCCAGCACATCTGGCTCCGACTGAATGGCGACCTGGGCCCCGCAGCCAGGTACGGCGCCGCAACCCGGGCCGGCTGAAAGAACCTCCCGGAACGCACTCGCCACACAGCGCGTCACCAACTGCGGGATGTGGCACAGCCGTTCATCTTGGGTTTTAGCCTCAGACGAAGAAGGCATTCATCCCGGGAACGTCGGAGAGATAGGTCTCGATACTCGCGATCTTCCCGTCGCGGAGCCGGCAGACCGTGGCCAGGTATTCGTCCAGCACGGCGTCCTCCCGGTGCGCGGTGTTGTGCAGGGAGAGCGCCATGTTCTCCCTGCTGACCAGGAGATGCAGCAGCTCGAAGTCAAGGCCGTATGAGGCGATCCGCTGAGCGCGCTCCACCACCGCGTCGGCGCCGTCGGCCGTGCCGGAGACGGCGTTGTCGCCGGGCAGGGTCCAGGTGGCGTCGTCGTGCAGCAGGTTCCGGATGCGGTCCCAGTCGCCCGAGACGAGGGCCTGATGGAAGCTGCGCCCGAGGGCGAGGTTGGTTTCGTCGGTGGACATGGCATCCCCTTCGCAGTACTAAAGCGGTGATCTCCGCTTTAGTGTGACCGTAGGTGCCCTGCCTGCTAAAGCGCAACTCTCTGCTTTAGGGTGGAGGTGTGAACGCAGACGCATCGACGAAGCGGCCCGGCGGCCGCAGCACCCGCGTCCGTGCCGCCGTGCACGGCGCCGCGGTCGCGCTGGTGGGCGAGGTCGGCGCCGACCAAGTGACCCTCCCTGCCGTGGCCCAGCGTGCAGGGGTCAACTCCAGCACCCTCTACCGGCGCTGGGGCACTCTCGCCGCGCTCCTGGCCGACGTCGCCAATCACCGTGGCGACACCGGCGCGCCGCCACTCGTCGGCAACCTGCCAACCGACCTGGCGAATCAGGCGGTCTGGACGCTGGCGGAGCTGTCCCGGCCCGGTGGCATCGCGTTCTTCCGCGCCGAGGTCGCGCCCGAGGTCGACGAGCGGCACGACGGGCTGCGTGAGTGCCTGCGCAGGGTCAGCGAGCGCTTCCGCCCCGTCCTCGACGCGGCACGGGAACGCGGCGACGTGCCCCCGCCGCCGTCCCTGGAGCAGGTTCTGGACCGGGTCATCGCGCCACTCTACTTCCGGGTGGTCTTCTCGATTCCCGGTACGGACGACGCGTACGTCCGCGAACTCGTCGCGGGGCTCGTCGGGGAATCCCCGTTCGAGCCCTGACCTTCGGCCGGTTCCTTGCTCCAGCGGAACGGATCCTGCAGACAACTCGAACCCCGAAGGCGAGGGTTACGGAACACCCGTGGGGCGTGCCGGATGACGCACTGCTGTGCCAGAACCCCCTCCCTCCGCCCAGCCCCGTGGGGAATCAGCGACGGCAACTCCGCGTGCGCCATGGGCTTGTGGCCGGCGAACCAGGGGTTCAAGTCCGCCGTCATCGACCACGGGCAGAAGGTGGGCATCGACGCGGAAGTCGTCGAGCGCAACCCGGCGACCAGCGGGTTCGCCCCGCAGCCCAAGAGGTGACGGTGGGTGGTGGAGCAGGTGAACGGGGTCATGATGCTGCACAGCAGGCTGGTACGGGACTACGAGCACCGGCCCGGCGGCCACAGGGCCCTGTCGGCCAGCCGCATCCCGGCAGCGTCACGTCGTTGCCTCGGCAGGCCCCGGCTGCCGCTCGGCCGCGAGCAGCCGGGCCCGGCGGGTGCGGGGGCCGAAGATCGCCAGGACGACGGCGCCGACCATCCACGTACCGGCGATGAAGTAGAAGACACTCTGGTAGCCGTGGCTGGTGTAGAGCGCCGCCACGATCAACGGGCCCGCCGCGTTCGACAGACGGCCGAGGCCGTAGGAGACGCTCGTGCCCAGCGAGCGGCCGCGGGTGTCGAAGAGTTCGGGGGAGTAGGCATAGGCCAGGGCCGTGTAACCGCGCTCGAAGAAGTTCACCAGGAAGCCGAACACGACGATGAACACAGGGCTGAACGTGAGCCCGTGCAGCAGGCCGCACACCGCGATGACGGCCCCGAACACCGTCAGCGACTACTTGCGCTCGAAACGGTCGGTGACCAGCGACGCCAGATACGAGCCGAGCGGGGCGCCCACCGTGGTGAGAGCCACGTAGAAGACGGAGCTCTCGATGCTGAAGCCCTCCTTGGCCAGCAGGGTCGGGGCCCAGCTCGAGTAGCCGAAGAAGCCGATGGTCTGCGTCACCCACAGGACCGTGAGCAGCAGCGTCGGGTACAGGTACCTCTTCTGCAGGAGCAGCTTCAACGGGGCCCTGGTCGTGGAGACTTCGGCCACCGGTGGCGCCGGTTCGGGGAGTGGGCCCTTCTCCGCGGCGACATGTGACTCGATCTCGCGCAGCACCCGGTCGGCGGCGGCAAGGTCACCCCGGCTCTCCAGCCAGCGCGGCGACTCCTTGAGATGCCGGGTGAACAGGACGAGCAGGATGCCCAGCGAGCCCCACAGGTACACGAGACGCCACGACCAGTCGCTGAGCGGGACGACCGCGCTGGAGGCGTGGGTCGCGAACGAGCACCCCTACGAAGTCCCTGAGTGGATCACCCTGCCAGTTGCTGGAGGGTCCGCCGCGTACGTCTCCTGGGTGGTCGAGGAGACTCACCCGCAGTAAGGCCGGGCACGAGCCCCACGCGCCTCCTGGCCGGCAGACCGCGAGGGCTCATGGCGCGAACGCCCGTAAGTGGTGGGTCAGGTCGCGCTCCCCGGCGGGGAGCGCGACAGCGATGCTCCGTGCTCGCTCACGTCCCATCGGATGGGGCTCTCGCTCTACTACTCTGCCTCGACCTTCACGTCTTCCGACTGCACAGCGTCGGCATAGGCGATGGCAAGTCCGGGCACCTCCTGCGCGATCCGCGCGCAGACCGCCCGGTGCCAGCTCGCCGGGTAGGCGGACTCGGGGTGGCCGGCGTGGTATTCGGCGTCGGTTCGGAATGTGACGATTCCCGGGTCCGGGATGTCCATCAGTTGCTCGACCGCCTTGCCGACGAACTCACCGGTCAGGCGCTGCAAGTCCTCCAGTTGCCGCCGGACGGTTTCCGGGATCGGGCGAGTGCCTTGCTCCCAGTGCCGGATGGTCTGGGTGGTCACGGCGAGGTTCTCCGCGAGCCATTCCGGGGGCAGGGCCAGGAATTCGCGGGCGACGCGGAACGCGGCCGGCGTCATGTGTTCGCCCTCCGGTATACCGGTCGGGTCGGGGCGGGTCTCCGTCATGAATGCTCCAGCCGTGCGAGAACCCCGGCCGAAGGCCAGGGCTGGGGGACAGGTGTCACGCTCGATGTCACGTCGCCATGTCCTCGACGTGCCCCGAGGGGTCTTCGCCTGATCCGATCGGACAAAAAGGTAGCTTCCTGGTCCGGGGCCCGGCAAGGATTGCTCGGTCCTCCCGTCCCGGGACCGCCCACGACTCTCGTCGAAGAGCATGCCGGCGCCCTCGCCGGTCGCCCCTTCGTCGAGCGCCGTGTGTTCTGGCCGTCGGCTGTAGGAAGACGTTCTGTGTTTCAGCTGTTCGGCGGCTTGGTGTCTCCGATGGGGCCCTGGCGGAGCCGGGACGCGCGATGTCCCGGGATGCCGAAGTGCACGCGTACGGTGCATTCGTGGGGCCGCGCCGTCGCACGGGTGTCGCTCGCGACGGCCGTGAGTGCGGGCAGTACGGCGGCGGGGGCCGTGTCCGCACGCAGGCGGACCCGCAGGAGGACGTCGAGGCGTCCGCGGCGGGCCCGCACCCGTGCACTGCAGCGGTCGATGCCCTCGGTCGTCCCCGCACGGACCGCGACGGCGTCCTCCAGGGCCCGGGTGCGCAGCGCGCTTCGCGGCACGGGCAGGGGCGTCGAGCGGCGTCGGCCGTCACCGATCTGTCGTACGCACCACGTGGCGAACAGGGCGGTAGCGGCGATGGAGGCGGTCATGGCCGTGGGAGTCCACCAGGCCTTCTCGCGCAGCGCGGTGAGGTGTGTGGGTGTCACCAGGGCATCGGGGGAGTGGGAGGCCCACCGTGTGCGGAGGAGGAGAACGGTCGTCGCGACGGCGATGAGGGCCGTGCCGGCGAGGGCCAGGGCGAGCCGGTTCACGATCGTGCGACTGCGCGCCATCAGTGGGGCGTTCCTTCCGTTTCATGTTCCGCGGTGGTGTCGTCAACGGCGTCCGGTTGCTTGGCGGTTGGCGGGCAGTGGATCCTGATGCGCAGCCGGGGAGCGTGGCGCAGGTGGCAGGCATCCAGCGTTGCGCGTGCCGCTGCTCGTACGGACTCGCGGGTCTCGGCCCGGTCGCCGAAGGCGAGGTCGGCGTGGACGCGGATCCGGCGGCGACGTACCCGCACGCGGACCCGCTCGATGCCGGGGACGAGTGATGCCGCGTCTCTGACCAGGAGTTCCACCGCGGAACGGTCGATCACCGCCCGCAGTCGGTGGGCCGGCGAGGTCAGGGTGAGCAGGTTGCGTCGGCCGGGGGTCAGTGCGAGGACGACCATCAGTACGCCGAGCGCGGCCAAGGCCCCGGCGCCGATGGTGACGGACGGGGCGGCCGGGCCGTGTCGTGACAGCCAGGAAAGTGTCTCGACGCGCCAGGTGGCCGGTGGGTGGTGGGCGACGTGCACCAGGATCAGGTCGAGCGCCAGGGCGCCGCAGGCCAGGGACGCCACCAGGGTCAGCGACGCCATCGGGACTCTGCGCTGCGACCACCAGCGTCGTGGTGAACGCTCGGCCGTCGCCGGTGTGTCCTTCGATGCCGATGCCGATGCCGATGCCGATGTCAGGTCGGGGCGGGCCGGGGCGAGTGACGTGACCTCCACTCGTACGGGGCTCACCTGAAGGCCCGTCAACTCGCGGGTGCGGCTGGTGACATGTTCCTGGAGGCGGCCCACCGTCTCCGACAGCGGCGACGGGTAGGGCAGTGTCACCCGTACCGCGACGTCCGCCCGCCGGCCTCGCACCGCCGCCGAACCCTTCGCGGCGGCCGCGGGCTGCGGCGCGAGTTCGTGAGCCGCCCGTGCGGCGATCGCCCGGACCGCTTTGTCGGACACGGTCGTCGTGCCGCGCCGCGCCGCCGTCGTCATCGGCGGCTCCGCTCGTACGCCTCGCGCAGATCCGTCAGGCGTCCTCCGGTGTCGAACCAGCGCCCCGCCGCCCACCCCAGTCCGCCCAGGGCGGCCACCAGCAGGAACGCCGCGAAACCTCCGAAGTACCCCGCGAAGGCCAGCGCCATCCCGACGACCGCCCCGACGGCCGCCCTGCTCACAGTCATCGTCCCTTCACCCGTCCCGCTCCGTTCGTCTTGGTCCTTGCCGTGTCCGCACGGGGGCCTACATCGCTCACTCCACCCGCGTGGAGGTGCTCGCCGGCTCGTTGTCGTCCTCGGGCAGGTGCACGTCGTTGATCGTGACGTTGACCTCGACCACCTCGAGGCCGGTGACGCGCTCGACGGCCGTGATCACGCTCTCGCGCACCTCACGCGCCACGTCCGCGATCGGCACCCCGTACTCCACGACGAGGTCCACGTCGATGGCGGTCTGCAGCTCGCCGACCTCCACCTTCACGCCGCGCCCGACGTTCGGCCGCCCGCCGGGCACCCGGTCGCGGACGGCGCCGATGGTGCGGGCCAGGCCGCCACCCATGTCGTACACGCCGTAGATCTCCCGGGCCGCCATCCCGGCCACCTTCACCACGACGACATCGGCGATGGAGGTCCGGCCGCGGTTCGCCGCGGGCTGGTCCGCCCCGCTGACACCGCCGGCCAACTCCGTCGTCCGGGGCGCCTGGGCGGTCACCGAAGCTGCGAGGCCCTTGTCGGACGAAGCGGTGCGAGCGGTCGGTGCGGGCTGCGTGCTGGTGCTCATGCGGATCCCTCTTCCTACGGGTCGATCGGTTGCCTTCACCCGGATAGACCCGGCGCCGCCGCACTTGTGACGCACGGATCCGGAATCTTTCGCAATCGCGGTCTTCCGGAATGTCGCGTCACAAACGCACCGCACGCGTGTCTAACTGGCAGGAACGAACGAGAGGAGCTGTCCAGTGGCGGGGGCTCGCAGGGATTTCGCACCGCCGGACAGGCGTACCGCATCGCAGGACGAGAGCTCCGCGCGCGAGGACGCCTTGCTGACGGTGCGCGCGGCGGAGGGCGACGAGGACGCCTTCGCCGCACTCGTCCAGCGCCACGCGCCGACGCTGATCCGGCTGGCCACCCGCCTGCTCGGCACGCGCACCGAGGCGGAGGACGCCGTGCAGGACGCCTTCATCAGCGCCTGGCGCCGGCTGCCCGAGTTCAACGGACAGTCGTCGTTCGGTACCTGGATGTACCGCATCGTCACCAACCGCTGCCTGAACATCCTGCGCGCCTGTAAACCGGTGGCACCCTTGGAGAGCGCGGGCGAGGTGCCCGCCCCGGAGCACGATGTCTCGCCCGCCCGGATCACCGAGGCCAGGGACGCCGTGCGGGACCTGCGCGACGCACTCGGCCAGTTGTCCGCCGAGCAGCGGGCCTGCTGGGTGTTGCGCGAACTGGACGGTCAGTCCTACGAATTCATCGCGGACGCGGTCGGCATAAGCCAGGGCGCCGTCCGTGCCCGCGTCTTCCGTGCACGACGCTGCTTGACTCAAGCATTGGGGGCCTGGCGATGACCGCCCACAACGACCCGCCCACCACGCCCGGCGGCGCCGACGACGAGCTGCTGCCCTGCGGACGCCTGCTGTCCGAGGTGTGGCAGACATGGGAGGACCAGGCCGACGACGAGCACGCGCGCACCTGCCCGTACTGCCGGCAGGCCGTGGCCGACCTGGACCAACTGGAAACCGTGGTCCGCGACCTGCGCGAGGAACCGGACCAGGACCTGGGCCGCCTCGACGCCTCGTCGCTGACCCGGCGCGTCATGGATGTCGTACGACTGGAGCTGCGGCCCGGTCGCCCGCTGCCACTCGGGGAACCCGACGAGGACCTGTGGATCATGGAGGCGGTCGCGGCCCGCGCGCTGCGCACCGCGGCCGAGACCGTGCCCGGGGTCAGGGCGGGGTCCTGCCGACTGAAGCCGTCGCCGCGCGACGACGAGGAGGCCGACGGGGTCGAGATCCACCTCGATGTGCACGCGCCGCTCGACGCCGCGTTGCAGGCCCTCGCCGACGACGTGCGGGCCCGCGTGCAGGAGGCGGCGCAGCAGCGGATCGGCATGGAGACCGCGGCCGTGCACATCCACGTCACGGACGTCACCGAACCCCCCGCCGACGCCGAAGACGGCACGTACGAAGGACAGGAAGGCCGTACGCGATGACCCAGCGCCCCGCCCTCGACAGCCTCACGGAGGACATCGCCCGGGCCGTCGCCGAGCTGCCCGGCGTGGCCTTCCTCAAGCCGGACCTGGCGGGGCGGCTGCGCTCCACCCTCGCCCGCGCCAGGGCCGGCCGGCCGCCGGCCTCGTCGGCGGTGCGGCTGACCCGGCCGAACGGCGGCGCCGACACCTGGCACGTGGAGGTGCATGTCGTCGCGCGCGAGCGGGAGCGGACGGTCGACGTGGCCCGCGCCGCCCGACACACCGCCGCGGAACTCCTCGCCGCAGCGCTGCCGGGTGACGCCTCACGGGCACGCGTCACGGTGACAGTGTCGGGCCTCGTCTGAATGCGGCCCGGTGCCATCGCACGGCCGAGCACACCGTCGACCTGATGACGTTCGTGTACTGGCGCGGGCAGATAGCCCGTGACTTCGCCGTCGCCCTCGCCGAGCGGGCCCGGGCCGGGCTGCGGGTGCGGCTGCTGCTCGACGGCTTCGGAGCCAAGGAGATCGAGAAGGATCTCTTGGCCGACATGGACGCTGCGGGGGTGCAGGTCGCCTGGTTCTGCAAACCGATGTGGCTGTCGCCGCTCAAGCAGGACCACCGCTGCCACCGCAAGGCGCTGATCGTCGACGAGTCCACGGCGTTCACCGGCGGCGTCGGCGTCGCCGAGGAGTGGTGCGGCGACGCCCGCAGTCCGCGCGAGTGGCGCGACACCCACATCAAGCTGCGGGGCCCCGCCGTGGACGGCATCGACGCCGCGTTCGCCCAGAACTGGGCGGAGTGTCACGACGAGCTCTACGACGAGCGGGACCGGTTCACCGAACACCCCCAGCCCGGCGGCTCCATCGTGCGGGTGGTGCGGGGCTCCACCAACTTCAACCGGCGCTCCATGGAACACGACGAAGAGGTCATGCTCGCCGTCCTCGACGCGGAGTTCACCGCCGGTCTCGACCGGGACTTCGACGCCGACCTCGGGCACAGCACCAGGATGACCGAGGCCCGCTGGAAGCGCCGCGCCGCCCTGCAACGCGTGCGCGAGGCGGCGGTGTTGCCGATCCGCCGCTTCCTGTGAGCGGGCTTCGGCGCCGACGGGGTCTCGCGGCAGGAGCGACCACCTGCCGGCGCGGCCGTGTTCATCGCAGAGCCGCACCCTTTTCGATGAGTGATGCAAGTCATGCAACTGCCTGGCGTCAGTGGCGTCATACGACGCCCTGAGAGGTGTCTCAGGTACGGGGTCACTTCTGGATCCTGCAAGCCCGGAAAATCATCGGAGTCACGCCATGCACGTCGTCCTGGAGCTGTCCGCCCGTGCGTTCCTCGTCATCACGGATGACCAGCTTCCCGTCCACGTAGGCCTTCGCTACTCCTCGGCCGAGCCTTTCGCGGTACACCTCGAGTTCCCGCCGCACATCACCCTCGACGGCACATCCGCGACGTGGACGTTCGCCCGTGTCCTGCTGGAGGAGGGGCTCAAGCACCCGGCCGGAATCGGCGAGGTACGCGTCGCGCCCCGCGGCCGCAAGGACACCTCCGTCGAACTGCACTCCGAACTCGGCGTGGCCATGCTCCACTTCGACACCCAGGACCTGCGCCACTTTCTGAGCCGCACCTACATGGTGGTCGAACCCGGCACGGAAACCATGGCGCCCGAGCTGGACTTCGACCTCGCGGCCATTTACGGGGGACAGGCGTGACCCCCGACCCTGCGAAGCCACAGGGCACCTCCGACGCCGACAGGCGGTCCGAAGGCGTATAGGCGAGAGCGAGTCGGGCTCAGGGCTGGGACTCCGAGGACACGGCGCGGTGAGGACTTCGGCCCGTAGCCGACATGTTTGCGGTACGTGCCGGAAACAGGGCCTTCCTAATTTCTGTCGGACGACAGGAACCATGCGGAGACCCGCCTCGCGACAGGGGATCGCCATGCCCGTGACCACCGACACGACACCGCCGGCGCCGCTCTCGAACGGCGCTGTGGACGACGGCTCGCTCGCCGACTTCGGCTACCCCCAGCAGCTCCGGCGGCAGATGGGGCGGTACGCCTCCTTCGCCGCCGGGTTCTCCTTCATCTCCGTGCTGACCACGGTCTTCCAGTTCTTCTCCCTCGGCTACTCCTTCGGCGGGCCGCTGTTCTTCTGGACGTGGCCGGCCGTGCTCGCGGGGCAGCTGCTCGTCGCGGCCTGCTTCGCCGAACTCGCCGCCCGCTACCCGATCTCCGGCGCCATCTACCAGTGGTCGACCCGGCTGAGCAGTCCGGCCTTCGGCTGGTTCACGGGCTGGATCATGGTGATCGGCCAGGTGGTCGTGGTCACCGCCGCGGCGCTCGCGCTCCAGGTCGTCCTGCCCGCGATCTGGTCCGGATTCCAGCTCATCGGTGGTGATCCCGCGCCCACCACCGCGACCGGGGCAGCCAATGCCGCCCTGCTCGCCTTCGTCCTGCTGGCTCTGACCACGGTCGTGAACGTCCTGGACAACCGCGTCATGTCGGCCGTCAACCGGGTCGGTGTCACCGCCGAGATCGTCGGCGCGCTCCTCATCGTCGTGCTGCTGTTCACCCACGTCGAACGCGGTGCGGGCGTCACGCTGGAGACAGGGGGCCAGGGCGGCCCGGTGGCCGCGCTGCTGGTCGGCTCGTTCACCGCGGCGTACGTCCTCATCGGCTTCGACAGCGCGGGCGAGATGAGCGAGGAGACCCGCAACCCGCGCCGTACCGCCCCGCGCACCATCCTCGGCGCCCTCGCCTCGGCGGGTGTGCTCGGTGGCCTGCTGCTGCTCGGGGGCCTGCTCGCCGCCCCGAGCCTCTCCGACGGCCGCCTCGCGAGCGAGGGGCTGAGCTACGTGCTCACCAGCAGCCTCGGCGCCGGTGTCGGCAAGGCGCTCCTGGCGGACGTGGCCGTGGCCATCGCCGTGGCCACACTCGCCATCCAGACCGCCGGGACCAGGATGCTGTTCTCCATGGCACGCGACGGTGTACTGCCCTTCTCCGCACGGCTCGCGAAGGTCTCGCCGCGCACGGGCATGCCCTTCGCCCCGGCTCTGGTGGTCGGCACGCTGGCCGCGGCTCTCGCGCTGCTCAACCTCGCTTCCCCGGAGGCCTTCCTGGCCATCGGCACCACGTGCATCGCGATGCTGTATCTCGCGTACGCGATGGTGACCGGGCCGATGCTCATCCAGCGGTTGCGGGGCCGGTGGGCGCCGTCGGCCGGCGACGGCCGCGACGAGCTCGGCAAGCCCCTGTTCTCCCTCGGCCGTTGGGGGCTCCCCGTCAACGTGCTCGCTGTCGGCTACGGGCTGTTCATGGTGGTCAACCTCGCCTGGCCGCGCGCCGGGGTGTACGACCCGGAGGGCGGCCACTGGTACTTCCAGTGGTTCACCGTGCTGTTCCTCGGCGCCACGGTCGCGGCGGGTGCGGCGTACCGGTGGTACCGCCGGCGCGGGGACGCCGCGACGGGTGGGGGCCGGCCGGTCCCGGCCGAGGTCGAGGCCGTACGGGCCTGAGGTCACGCCCCCTTCGCCGCGCGCCTCTTTCAAGGGGCGGTCAGGAGGCGGAGGGGCCGGAAGGCATCGCCGCGAGGAGCCGTCGGGCCTCGCGGCGCAGGCGTGTCAGGGAGCGCTGCGGGACGCCCGTGACGCGCAGCGCCGCGTCGGCGGTCGCCTCCGCCTGGGTCTGCGGATCGCGGTGGGGGGCGGAACGCCGGATGAGGATCACGCTTTCGCTGAGACCGAAGACCAGGTCCGTACGGAGCTCCAGGTCCTCCGCGCCGAGCGCCGAGCCGGGTTCCGTGCCCGCCAGCAACTCCCCATAGGCCGCCTTGAGTTCGGCTCGGACCTGATGGAAGCCGGCGAAGCGCTCCGTCTGTACCTCGGGCAGGAGGTAGAGCGCACCGAGGTTGTGCGGGCCCCGGCACAGCAGCATGACGTCGCAGTGGCACAGCGCCCACAACCGCGCCTCCGCGTCCGCCTCGGCACGCGCCACCAGCTCCCGCGCGACGTCCAGCGAGGGGCGGACGGTCCCTTCCAGCAGTGCGGCGAGGATCGCTTCCTTGCCGTCGAAGTAGTGGTACAGGGAGGCCTGGCGCAGACCGGCCTGCTCGGCCACCGCGCGGGTTGAGGTCGCGGTGTAGCCGCGCGTGATGAACAACTCGGCCGCGGCGCCCAGGACTTCGTCGCGCGGGGCAAGGCCGCTGGCGGGGCGCTCCTGGGCGCGCGGCCGGCCGACTCTTCTGCTGGGTGGCGGACTCACACCGCGATCTTCGCACAGGCACGGAAGGAGGCTCGGGGGCCACGGCTCAGGTGAGTTGGCGGTAACTGAGCCGAAACGCACGGGCAATGGCCGCGACTCGGCTCTCTCCTAATTTCTGTCGAGTGACAGAAAGTCAGTCCCGAGCCGGAGGTTGAGCCGTGTCGACAGTGTCAGCGGCAGCGTCAAAGACCGCGTCCGCCCATGGCGCCCGCGACCACGCACGCGCCCAGCAGGGCGCGAAGGCCGACGCCATGCCCGTACTGCCCGCGAGCAGTTGGCCGGCGCCCGTCGAGGGTGTCGCCGCCGAGGACATGGTGTGGGCCGAGACCGTGGCGGGCGGCAACTACACCCACAAGACCCTCGCCCGTGGCACCGAGCTGCGGCTGACCGACCCGACCGGTGACGCGTGCGCGCACGTCGTCCTCCACAGCGCCGACCGGCCCTGGGAGCGGCTGAACGTGGCCGACACCGTCAAGGTGCTCTGGAACGCCTACCTCGGCGCGGGACACCTTCTCCTGTCCGACCAGGGGCGGGTCCTCGCCTCGATCACCCAGGACACCTCCGGCCGGCACGACGCCCTCACCGGCACCTCCACGCTCGCGCGCAACACCGAGCGGTACGGCGACGGAAGCCCGCAGTCCGCCTCCCCGGCCGGCCGCGAGCTGCTCAAACTCGCCGCGCTCAAGAACGGACTCGCCCCACGGGACGTCCCGCCGTCCGTCTCGTTCTTCCAGGGCGTGCGGATCGCCGGGGACGGCAGCACCGAGTTCACCGGCTCCGCGGGCGCCGGCGTCTCCGTCACGCTGCGCGCCGAGCAGCCCCTGACCGTCCTCGTCGCCAACGTCCCGCACCCGCTGGACCCGCGCCCCGCGTACACCTGCGGACACCTGGAGGTCCTGGCGTACCGGGCCGCGCCGACCGCCCCCGGCGACGCGCTGTGGGACGCCACACCGGAGGGCCGGCGCGCCTTCCTCAACACCGCCGAACTCCTCACCGCCAGGGGGATCGCATGAGCGTGACCGCCACCGCCACCGCCACCGCCACCGCCACCGCAACCACCGGCACGGGCCGCGTCGTCTGCGACGAGACCGTGCCCGCCCGCGCCGCCTGGTCCCGCACCGTCCGCAAGGGGCAGCTGCTGACCATCACCGACCTGCACGGCAACCAGGCCGCTGACTTCCTCCTCTACGACGCGCACGACACCTCCGTGCGCTACAGCGCCCCCGACACCATCCAGGCCCAGGGCAACATCTTCCTGAGCACCGGCTCGGTGTTGCTGTCCAACGAGCACACCCCGCTGATGACCGTCGTCGAGGACACCTGCGGGCGGCACGACACCGTCGGCGGTGCCTGTTCCAAGGAGTCCAACACCCTCCGCTACGGCCACCACACCTGGTCGCAGCACGCCTGCGTGGAGAACTTCCTCGCCGAGGGTGCCAAGCACGGCCTCGGCAAACGCGACCTGGTCTCCAACATCAACTGGTACATGAACGTGCCGGTCGAGCAGGACGGCACCCTCGGCATCGTCGACGGCATCTCGGCCCCGGGCCTGAAGGTCGTACTGCGGGCAGAGACCGACGTCATCGCGCTGCTGTCCAACTGCCCGCAGATCAACAACCCCTGCAACGGATTCGACCCGACCGCCGTGCAGTTGACCATCACCGAGCCGGACGAGGACTGAGCACCATGACGTTCGACACCCTGCTGGTTGCCAACCGCGGCGAGATCGCGGCCCGCATCATCCGTACCGCCCGCCGGCTCGGACTGCGCACCGTCGCGGTGTTCTCCGACCCGGACCGCGGCGCCGAACACGTCCGGCTGGCCGATCAGGCTGTCCGGCTCGGCCCCGCGCCCGCCAAGGAGTCCTACCTCGACGCCGACCTGGTCCTGAAGGCCGCAAAGGACACCGGCGCCGGCGCCATCCACCCCGGCTACGGATTCCTGTCCGAGGACGCCGAGTTCGCCCGCCGCTGCGCCGAGGCGGGCCTGGTCTTCGTCGGACCCACCCCCGAACAGCTGGAACTGTTCGGCGCCAAGCACACCGCGCGCGCCGCCGCCGAGGCGGCCGGGGTGCCGCTCGCCCCCGGCACCGGCCTCCTGCCGGACCTGGACGCAGCCCTCGCGGCGGCCGAGGAGATCGGCTACCCGGCGATGCTCAAGGCGACCGGCGGCGGTGGCGGCATCGGCATGCAGGCCTGCCACGACGCCGCCGAACTCGCCGACGCGTGGGAGCGGGTGCAGCGCGTCGCCGCCGCATCCTTCTCGACCTCCGGCGTCTTCCTGGAACGGCTCGTGGAGCGGGCCCGCCACGTCGAGGTGCAGGTCTTCGGCGACGGGCAGGGCAGGGTCGTCACCTTCGGAGACCGCGACTGCTCACTCCAGCGCCGCAACCAGAAGGTCGTGGAGGAGGCCCCGGCGCCCGGCCTGCCCGGCGCCGTACGCGAACAACTGGCCACCAGCGCACGGGAATTGTGTGCATCGGTGGGCTACCGCTCCGCCGGCACGGTCGAGTTCGTGTACGACGCCGCCCGCCAGGAGGCGTACTTCCTTGAGGTCAACACCCGTCTCCAGGTGGAACATCCGGTCACCGAGGAGATCTACGGCGTCGACCTCGTCGAGTGGATGCTGCGCCTCGCACAGGGCGACACCGCGGTCGTCACCGAGCCACCGGCGGCCAGTGGCCATGCCGTCGAGGCGCGCGTCTACGCCGAGGACCCCTCCCGCGACCACCGCCCGAGCGCGGGCCTGCTGACCCGTGTCGCCTTCCCCGAGGGCGTACGCGTGGACACCTGGGTGGAGACCGGCACGGAGGTCACCACCTCCTACGACCCGATGCTCGCGAAGGTCATCGCGTACGGCGCCGACCGCGCCCAGGCGCTGGACAGGCTTGACGCCGCGCTCGCCGCGACCCGCGTCGACGGCATCGAGACCAACCTCGGCCTGGTACGCGCCGCGCTCAAGGCCGAGGACGTGCTCGCCGCGGTCCACTCCACCGCCTCGCTCGCCTCGCTCACCGACCCGACACCGCGCGTCGAGGTCGTCGCACCGGGCACCCTGACCACCGTGCAGGACTGGCCCGGACGCACCGGCCACTGGCAGGTCGGCGTGCCCCCGAGCGGTCCGATGGACGACCTGTCCTTCCGGCTCGGCAACACCGCGCTCGGCAACGACGAGGGCGAGCCCGGCCTCGAATGCACCCTTCAGGGCCCCTCCCTCCGCTTCACCCACCCGACCACGATCTGCGTCACCGGCGCGCCCGCACAGGTGACGGTCGACGGCACCCTCGTACCGCAGTGGGAGCCGATCACCGTCGAGGCCGGAGGGACCCTCGCCGTCGCGGCGCCCGACGAGCAAGGCCTGCGCACGTACGTGCTGTTCGCCGGTGGCCTGGACGTACCGGAGTTCCTGGGCAGCGCGGCCACCTTCACGCTCGGCCGGTTCGGCGGCCACGGTGGCCGCGCCCTGCGCGCGGGCGATGTCCTGCACGGCGGCGAACAGCGCATGCAAACCGCCGTCGTCCCCCTCGACGAGCGCCCGCGCTTCGGCGGTGAATGGCAAGTCGGTGTGGTCGAAGGCCCGCACGCGGCGCCCGAGTTCTTCACCGGGGACGACATCCGCGACTTCTACGCCGCCGACTGGAAGGTGCACTTCAACTCGGCGCGCACCGGCGTCCGCCTGGTCGGACCCAAGCCCCGCTGGGCGCGCACCGACGGCGGCGAGGCGGGCCTGCACCCGTCCAACATCCACGACACGCCGTACTCGGTCGGCGCCGTCGACTACACCGGCGACATGCCCGTCCTCCTCGGCCCCGACGGTCCCTCCCTCGGCGGCTTCGTCTGCCCGGCGACGATCGTCACCGGACAGCGCTGGAAGCTCGGCCAGTTCAGGCCCGGCGACACCGTCCGCTTCATCCCTGTCACCACCCAGGCCGCCGGCGAACTGCGACGGAACCCGGCCGCGGCCCCGCGCGCCGACCGCGAGGTCATCGTCGACGGAGGCATCCTCGCCCGCCTGGAGGAGACCGCAGCCCGCCCCTCGGTCACCTACCGGCGCAGCGGCGACGACAACCTCCTCATCGAGTACGGGCCGATGCAGCTCGACCTGGCCCTGCGCATGCGCATCCACGCCCTCGCGGGGGCGCTGGCCGCGCGGGAGCTGAGCGGCATCGTCGACCTGACACCGGGCATCCGCTCGCTCCAGATCCAGACGAACCCCGACACGCTGCCACAGGACGAGCTCCTCGAGATCGTGCTGCGCATCGAGGGCGAACTCCCGGCCACCGACCAGCTGGTGGTGCCCAGCCGGACCGTGCACCTGCCGCTCTCCTGGGACGACCCGGCGACCCGCGAGGCCATCGCCCGCTACATGGCGGGCGTGCGCGACGACGCCCCTTGGTGCCCGTGGAACATCGAGTTCATCCGCCGCGCCAATGGCCTGGAGACGGTCGAAGAGGTGTACCGGACCGTCTTCGACGCCGAGTACCTGGTCATGGGCCTGGGGGACGTGTACCTGGGCGCGCCGGTCGCCACCCCGCTCGACCCGCGGCACCGCCTTGTCACCACCAAGTACAACCCGGCCCGTACCTGGACCGCGGAGAACTCCGTCGGCATCGGCGGCGCCTACCTGTGCATCTACGGCATGGAGGGCCCCGGCGGATACCAGTTCGTCGGCCGCACCACACAGGTGTGGTCTCCGTGGCAGCAGCGCGGCGCCTTCGAACCCGGCAAGCCCTGGCTGCTGCGCTTCTTCGACCGCATCAAGTGGTACCCGGTCGAGGCGGACGAACTCCTGGAGCTCCGCGCGGACATCGCCTCCGGCCGGTTCGTTCCGAAGACCGAGGAAGGCACCTTCGCGCTCGCCGAGTACCAGGGGTTCCTCACCGAGAACGCGGAGTCGATCGCCGTGTTCCGGGACCGCCAGGGTGCCGCGTTCCGCGCCGAGCGCGACGCCTGGGAGGCGGCGGGGGAGTTCGCCCGCGCCGACGCGGCGGCCGAGATCACCCCGCCGGCCGGCGACATCGAGGTCCCCGAGGGCGGCCATCTGATCGAGTCCGAGTTCGCGGCCTCCGTCTGGCAGGTCAACGTCGAGGTCGGCGACCGTGTCTCGGCCGGACAGCAACTCCTCGCTCTCGAAGCGATGAAGATGGAGTCCCGGGTCCCGGCCCCCGCCGACGGCATCGTCGCGGAGATCCTCACCAAACCGGGCAGCCAGGTCGAGGCGGGCACCGCGCTCGTCGTCCTCGCGCCCGTCGAGACCGCGGAGGTGGCGGCGTGATCAGCGCAGTGGAGCGGGTACGGGCCGCGTACGCCCGCATCGAGCAGACGGACCGGCCCGAGGTGTGGATCGGCCTGCGCCCGCGGGCCGACGCGGAGGCGGACGCCGCCGCGGTCGACGCGAGGGCCGCCGCCGGTGAGCGGCTCCCGCTGGCCGGCACGGTGTTCTCGGTCAAGGGCAACATCGACGTGGCCGGGCTGCCGACGACGGCCGGCTGCCTCTCGTACGCGTACGAGCCGGAGGCCGACGCCCCGGTGGTGGCGCGGCTCAAAGCGGCGGGCGCCGTGGTCCTCGGCACCACGAACCTCGACCAGTTCGCGACCGGCCTGGTCGGCACGCGCAGCCCGCACGGCGCGGTCCGTAACGCCGTCGACCCGGAGTACGTGTCGGGCGGCTCGTCGTCCGGTTCCGCGGTCTCGGTCGCGCTGGGCATCGCCGACTTCGCCCTCGGCACGGACACGGCGGGCTCCGGCCGGGTCCCGGCGGCCTTCAACGGCATCGTCGGCCTCAAGCCGACCATCGGCCTCGTCCCGGCCGACGGCGTCGTCCCGGCCTGCGCGTCGCTCGACTGCGTGACGGTGTTCACCCGCACGCTCCCGGAGGCCGAGCGGGCACTGTCCTTCATGACGGCGCCGCCGGGGCGAGAACTCCCGGCGCTCGAACAGCGCCGCCCGGGCCCGTGGCGGATCGCCGTCCCCGAACTCGAACAGCTCGGCGACCTTGACAAGGGCTGGGCCGAGGCGTTCGAAGCGGCCGCGGCCCGGCTCGCCGAGGCGGGCGCCGAACTCCTGCCCGTCGACCTGACGCCGTTCACCGAGGCGGCGGCGATGCTCTACGAGGGCGCGTTCGTCGCCGAGCGCTACACCGCCGTCGGCGCGTTCATCGACGCGCACGCGGGCTCGCAGGACCTCGACCCGACGGTGGCCGGGATCATCACCCGCGCCAGGGACATCCCGGCCCACCGGCTCTACGCCGACCAGGAGAGGCTGGCGTCGCTGCGCGCCCGCGCCCTGGCCGCGCTGGGCGACGCGGACGCGCTGCTCCTCCCGACGACGCCGGGCCACCCGACCATCGCCGAGGTCACGGCCGACCCCGTCGGCGCCAACGCACGCCTCGGCCGGTTCACCAACTCGACGAACCTGTTCGACCTGGCGGCGGTCGCAGTCCCGGCGGGCGAGGTGAACGGGCTGCCGTTCGGCGTCATGCTCATCGGCCCCGCGTTCACGGACGAGCGGCTCGCCCGCATCGCCGGACTGCTCACCGCGCCGCCGCTGCTGCTCGCAGTCGTCGGCGCCCACCTGTCCGGGCAGCCGCTGAACGGTCAACTCCTCGCCCTCGGCGGCCGGTTGACGCTTACGACCACCACCGCCCCCGCCTACCGGCTGTACGCGCTGAACACGCCACAGCCGAAACCGGGCCTGGTCCGGGTCGGCGACGAGGGCGCCGCGATCGAGGCCGAGGTGTGGCAGCTGCCAGCCGAAGGCCTCGGCGTGTTCCTCGCGGCACTGCCCCGCCCGATGACGCTCGGCAGCGTGGAACTCGCGGACGGCACCTTCGTGACCGGCTTCCTCTGCGAGCCCGAGGCCCTCACCGGCGCCCGCGAGATCACCACCTTCGGCGGCTGGCGCGCATACCTGGCCAGTCTCGACGCCGACGAGGGCCCACGCTGACTCCCGTCAGAGGCGCCCGGATGGCGCACAACAGCGCGGTGGTTGCGGGCTCCGGCCCATAGCGTCGGGGTATGTCGCCTCCGTCCTTCGACGCCCCTGGGGAACGTGCCGCGCCCCTCCCCGGCCCGGCCACGGGCAGGTCCAGTGCGGCAGGCACGCCGGAACTCCGGAGCACCGGAGCAGGGCGCAACCCACACGGAGGAGAGTGCGATGTCCCAGACGTCCGAGCGTGAGTCGGCAGTGGGGTCGGGCAGCGAGGCGCCGTCGTCGCCCCTGGTGCGCCAGGTCAACGACGGCAACTGGCTGCCCCGCGAGGAAGCGGAGTCGCTGCGCTCGGAGTTGTTCTACCAGCGGGCCGTGCACGCGTACATGACGATGCTCCCCGCCCTCAACGTCATCGGCATGCGGGACGGTTCGGAGGCGGAGTTCGGCAAGGGCTACCACGTGTTGCCCGTCTGGAAGGACCGGATGGACAGCCGGACCTGGGTCCCGACGCCGAACGCGGACGTCATCTACGCGATGAGCTACCTGGACCTGAAGGAGACCGGACCGCTGGTCGTCAACGCGCCGGCGAACGTCATCGGCATGTTCACCGACTTCTTCCAGCGGACGATCACCGACGTCGGCGCGGTAGGGCCCGACCGCGGCCGCGGCGGCCTGTTCCTGCTGCTGCCGCCGCATTACACCGGCCACGTGCCGGACGGGTACTTCACCTTCGAGTCGTCGACGTACAACGTCTTCCTGTTCTTCCGCACCGTCATGGGGCGGGGAGACAGCGGGCCGGACCCGTCCGTCGCGGCCGAGCTCGCGGAGCAGACGCGCATCTACCCGCTGTGGGCCACGTCCAAGGACGTTCCCCCGATGGAGTTCCCCAACGCGAGCGGTGTCCGCGTCTCGATGATGTACCCCACGGACTTCTCGTACTGGACCAAGCTCAAGGAGTTCGTCGACTACGAGCCCGTGGCAGCCATCACGCCCGAGCTGCGCGGCGTCCTGGCCGCTCTCGGGATCATCAAGGACCGCTCCTTCGCCCCCGCCGACTGGCAGCGCGCCGCCCTCGACCGGGCCGTCGTGGACGCGCCGAAGATGATCCTCGCCTCCGTCCAGCTGGGCCGCGCCGACGAGCGCAACTACTACTACACCGACCGTCAGTGGGAGGAGCCGTGGGTGGGCGGCACCGCCGAGTGGATGCAGGAGACCTACCTGGACATCGAGGCCAGGTCCCGGTTCTTCCAGTACGCGTACTCGTCGGCGCCCGCGATGAACATCCACAGCACCGGCGCGGGGTCGAAGTACCCGTACGCGATCCGGGACGCGGACGGCGACTTCCTCGACGGCTCCCGCACCTACCGGCTGCGTCTGCCGCCGTCCCCGCCCGCCCGGCTGTTCTGGGCCGTGACCGCCTACAACATCACCGACGGCACGATGCCGGAGACGGAGCAGCTGCTGCCCTCCACCAACAGCTACTACGACATCCCGGAGAACGAGGACGGCTCGATCGACGTGTGGTTCGGGCCCCGCAGGCCCGAGGGCGCCGCGGAGTCCGCGTTCATCCAGACGATCCCCGGGCGGAACTTCGTCGTGTGCCTGCGGCTGTACGGCACCGAGTCCGCGTTCTACGACCAGACCTGGCGGCCGGACGACCTCGTGCGCGCGGACTGACCCGCGAGCAGCACCTGGAACAGCAAGGGGCGTCCGAAGAACCGCCGTTCTTCGGACGCCCCTCGCTGTTCGGCTCAGGCTCAGAACAGCGAAGCCGCCAGGCCGCCGTCGAGCAGCAGCGGCGTGCCGTTGCAGAACGAGGACCGCTCGTCGGCGAGGAACAGGACGGCCTCGGCGACCTCGTCCTCCGTGCCCAGGCGGCCCTGCTTCTGGTCCATGAGGGCACCGAATCCCCCGGCCGGCACACCGAGCATGCTCTCGAAGTTCTCGACCTCGTCGAGCACCATGTGCGTGCCGACGAAGCCCGGAAGGACCGCGTTGACGCGGACGTTGTGCGGGCGCAGCTCGGTGGCCGCCGTTTTCGTCAGGTTGACCACGGCCGCCTTGGACGCCGCGTAGTGGCCGATGAGCGGGGTGCCGGCGGTGGCCGTGACCGAGCCGAGCGTCACGATGCTGCCGCCGCCCGCCGCGATGATCGCGGGGGCCGCGTAGCGGATCGCCAGGAAGGTGCCGTCCAGGTTGACGGACATGACATTGCGCCAGGCCGCCAGGTCCATGGACGTCAGCGGGCTCGCCTTCGCCACACCGGCGTTGGGGACCATGATGTGCAGGGCGCCGGTGGCGGCGACGGTCTGCTCGACGAGCGACTTGACCTGCTCCTCGTCGCGGACGTCACAGGGGATGCCGTGGGCGCCGGGGATCTTCGCCGCGGCCTCCTTGGTGGCCGCCGCGTCGAGGTCGGAGACGACGACCGTGGCGCCGGCCTCGGCGAGCTTGCTCGCGATGGCGAAACCGATGCCGCGGGCGGATCCGGTGACGACGGCCGTCTTGCCGGTCAGGGTCTGGGGCTGGGGCTGGGACATGGGGGCTCCATCTCAGTGGGGGCTACGGATCGCTGGTGACTGGTGACTGGTGACTGGTGACTGGTGACTGGTGACTGGTGACTGGTGACTGGGTGGCAGGTGTCAGTGCCGCTCGATCGCCGGAGGCGGCCACTCGCCGGTGTGCAGGGCGGCGTCGGTGGGCTGGTAGGCGCGCAGGATCAGTTGGAACGGTCCGGCCGGGCAGGCCAGCCAGTTGGCCTTGCGGTCCGGGTCGGGTTCCTCGTGCTGGATGAGGATCTCGACGGAGCCGTCGTCGCCGCGCACGAGTGCCGGGTCCAGGCTGCTGACGGTGACGCGCCCGGAGGGGTGGTCGGGCAGTCGCCGGTCGGGCAGCGAGTAGATCGTGACCGACCAGTACGCGGCGACCGGCGGCAGCGCGTCCGCCTCGAAGCGCACGGTGTAGCCGTGGTCGCCGTCGAGCATCCGGCCGGCCGAGTCCATGAGGGCGGGCAGCGCCGCGTACTCGGCCTCGGTGTTGGCGTACAGGCCGCGGTGGGCGACGCCCGCACGCTGCAGGTGGTCGTGTCCGTAACTGCCGGTCTGCGCGCCGGTCTGGGAGAGGATCCAGCCGTTGCGGAGCACGGTGCGGGCGGTCATCGAGCGGGCCTGGACCAGCTTCCAGCCGTCGGCGACGGCGCGGGTCAGGCCCTCGCGGGTGGCGGAGTCGAGGCCGTCCGGGTCGAAGTCGCGGCCGGGACCGACGCCGATGCGGGCGAACAGGTGCAGCAGGCCCGCCTCGTCGGCGTGCCGGGTACCGGCTTCGGTCAGGGCCCGGTTGAGTACCGTGAAGAAGCCGAGCGAGGCGGAGAGTTCGTCCTGCGCGGCCGGGACCGCGCGGCGCGGGTCGTCGGCCGGTACGGTCCCGGACTCCGTGGTCGACCCGGCGCCGTGGACGGACAGCGGGGTGAGCGTGAACTGCCGCTGCACCGTGCGCGTGTGCTCCAGCTCCTCCGGCGACTCGAACAGGGTGCGCAGCAGGATGAAACCGGTGCGGGTCGGGACGTGGACCCGGGTGACGCCCTCGGGAAGGTCGCCGGTCCACTCCGGGCCGGTCAGCGCGTAGTCGCCGGGGCCCGAACCGACCGAGCGGTTCGAGATGTTGGCGCAGGTGTCGGTGTACGCGTCGAGGATCTGGGCGGCCCAGTAGCGCATGTCGCCGGTGTCCGGGACGTGCAGGATCAGCGGCTCGTCCGTCAGGTCGACGAACGTCTCGGAGTAGAGCAGGTCCGCGTTGGGCGTGACGAACAGCTCGAAGCTGTGATCGGCCGGGTCCGTCTCGTGGCGGAACGTGTTCAGCCGGCCGTGCTGCGCGCACGCCGGGTCCAAATACCGTGAGCGGACCCGGTAGTTCTCCACCAGTGGCCATCCGTACACGTACGCCTGGACTCCGATGGTGTACGCGTCGAGGACCCGGGACTCGTACAGCGTGTCGCTGAGCGGGGAGTCGTCGCGCTCGACGCGGTCGGCGCGGATGAGGGAGGACGGCGGGGTGGCGATGAAGCCGTCGGGCGCGTCGTTGCGCATGGGTGTTCAGCCCTTCTTCACGGGGGTGCTGTTCGTCGGGTGCGTGTCCAGCCAACTCAGCGCCTGCTCTGCCGCGTTGGCGCCTCCCATGCCGTGCACTCCGGCGCCGGGCGGGGTGGCGGCCGAGCACAGGTAGAGGCCGGGGGCCCCGAGCGAGTAGGGGTTCAGGCCGGCCCGGGGGCGCAGGACGAGCTGGCGGAGGGTGTTGGCGCCGGAGCAGATGTCGCCGCCGACGTAGTTCGGGTTGTAGGCGGCCATCTGCTGGGCCGTCCTCGTGTGGGTGGCGAGGATGCGGTCGCGAAAGCCGGGGGCGAAGCGTTCGATCTGGGCGGTGACCGCCTCGGTGGCGTCGCCGGTGTACCCGTGCGGGACGTGTGCGTACGCGTACAGGGGGTTGGCCTCGGCCGTGGAGCGGCTCGGGTCGGCGAGGTACTGCTGGCCGACCAGGACGAACGGCCGCTCCGGCATCTCACCGCGCGCGGTGGCGGCTTCGGCCGAGGCGATCTCGGCGGCGCTGCCGCCCAGGTGGAGGCTGCCGGCGCGGCGGCAGACCTCGTTGGTCCACGGCACGTCGCCGTCGATGGCGAAGTCGACCTTGTGGACGGCGGGGCCGAACCGGTAGCTGCCCAGCGCCTTGCGCACCCGCGCGGGCAGCCGGTCGCCGGCGATGCGGGCGGCGGCGTCGGGCGCCGTGTTCATCATGACGATGTCCGGTGCGGCGCCGGTGAGCTCGCGCAGCTGGTCGAGGCCGGTGACGGTGACGCCGGTTTCGACGCGGCCGCCGAGGCTCTCCAGGAGCCGGGTCATCGCCAGGGTGATGGACTGCGTGCCGCCGGCCGCGACCGGCCAGCCCACCGCGTGCCCCGCGGTCATCATCAGCGCTCCGATGGCGCTGCTGAGCGGGGTGTCGAGCCGTCCGAAGGCGTGCGCGGCGTTGCCCATGTAGAGGGCGCGGGCCGGCTCGTCCTTGAAGCGGCGCACCGCCCAGGTCGCCGGAAGGCCGGCGGTGAGCCCGAACCGGGCCATCGCCAGCGGATGCCGCGGCACCCCCACCACCGGCTGGAACACGTCTTCCACGAGCCGGTCGAAGCGGGCGGCGAGCGGCCCGAACAGGCGCCGCCAGGACGGCCCGTCGGCGCCGAGACTGCGCACGGTGCGGTCCATGTCGCGGTCGAGGACCCCGGCGCGCCCGTCGTCCAACGGGTGCGCCAGGTCCACCTCGGGCCACAGCCACCGCAGCCCGTGCCGTTCCAGGCCGAGCGAGGCGAGGAACGGTGAGGCCACGCCCGTCGGGTGGATGCCCGCGCAGTCGTCGTGCAGGACACCCGGCAGCGTCAGTTCCGAGGTGCGGGTGCCGCCGCCGACCCGGTCGCTGCCTTCCAGGACGGTGACGTCGACCCCTGCCTGGGCGAGCCGGATCGCGGCGGCCAGGCCGTTCGGGCCGCTGCCGACGACGACTGCGGTGGCGGACATGGGATCAGGCCTCCACGGGCGCGGGCTGCGCGGTGTGCTCGTTGTGCTCGGGGTGGGTCCAGGTGACGTTCAGCGGGATCGGGCCGTTCGGCAGCCACGGCTGCTCCTCGACGGCGTCCGCGACCTTCCACGTACCGCGCTCGATGACACCGAGGGCGGCGTCGATGACCCGGTAGGCCTGGGTGTCCTTGTGGATGGGCTGCGACTCGCAGTAGACGACGACCAGTTCACCCGGTGCGAAGTTCAGCCGCTTCTGCACGGCCTCGATGAGGCGCTCGTCGTGCAGGTGGCCGTCGCCGAAGTTCCAGCCGGTGAGCGAGTTGCAGATGAACTCGGCCTCGCGGACGGTGCGTTGGTCGATGTCGGGCAGGCGCTCGATCAGCAGCGAGTACAGGCCGCGGCCCTGGCTGTGCATGCCGCGCCACGCGATGGTCTTCTGGAGCAGCATCTCGGAGTCGCCGGGGGAGTACCCCAGGAGCCCGAAGCCCATGGTCTGGAGCTGCTCGACGTGGTTCTTCGCCGCGCCCTTGATCTCGTTGAGACGCTCTTCGCATCCGGGCTTGAACGCCCAGGTGGCGGAGGCCCAGTTGCCCGCGTACTGGCGCAGCGACGGGAGGAACGAGACCAGGTCGGGGCGGAAGTTGCCGAGCACGGGGAAGAAGGCGAGCGCGATGACGACCACCGGCAGTATCCAGCCCTGCGAGAAGTCGAGGACCGAGTAGCCGTCCTGGGCCGGGTGGCCGACGAACAGGAAGACCGCGGTGAAGCCGAACAGGATGTTCCACTCCAGCGGCACGGCGAGCGGGAACGTCGTGACGATGAACACGTGGAAGATCACCATCGCGGCGGCCGCGAGGAGGGTGATGGTGCGGTTCGGGGAGAACAAGAGGATCAGCGGGATCGCCAACTCGACCAGCGTGCCCATGATGTGACCCATGAACCAGCCCAGGCCGGACGGGCGCAGGTCCTCGGTGCCGCCCTTGTAGTGGGCGCGGCGCAGCCACTTGGAGAACGGCACCGGCATGTTGGAGACCATGGGCGGCACGACCATCGAGAAGTGCTTGCCGAACTTCGAGGTTCCGGCGCCGATCCAGACGATGACGATGAGCAGCTTCAGCGCGATGAGCATGTCGTGCACGTCGAAGACGGTCATGAACACGATCGCGGGCAGGTACTGCTCGCTGCGCGCCCCGAGGAAGATCAACCGGTCGCGCAGTCCGCAGACGACGAGCAGCACGGCGATGGCGGCGAGGACGTCCTTGCGGACCATCCCGTCGGAGTTCCCGGCCATGACCAGGGACGCGACCAGCGAGCCGATCAGTGCCACGTACAGCACGACGTCGATGACCTTGCGGGTGTCACCGGCGGTGCCGGGGACCTTGCCGGGCCACGGGGGCAGCCGGATCGTTCCGGGACGCAGCCAGTGCAGGGCGCCGCCCATCATCGGGTCGAAGTGGCCGGCCAGCGGGCCCCAGGAACCGGCCAGGCCGATCACCTCGAGCAGGACCGTCCACAGGAGCAGCTTCTCGTAGACGACGGGCTGGTCCCACCACTGCCCGATGTCGCTGAGCGAGCCCACGCCGTCGGTCGTCGCCGAGACGACGAGCAGGCCGCCGAACGCGTAGAGCACGACCAGTTTGAGGATGTACAGGCAGTGCACCATCCAGGGGCTGCCGAAGCCGTGCTCCACCCAGTGCTTGGACAGGACGCGGATCCGGTCCAGGAACGGTCGGGCGGCGAACGTCTGCGGATCTTCCTGCGGGAGATCCGGCTTCATGAATCCCATGGCGGGGTGTCGCCTCCTCGGGCGTGGGGGTGTCAGGGGTGTGGGGAGTCGGGGTGTGGGGGAGTCAGGGGCGCTGGGCGGGCACCGCGCGCCGCGCGGCAGCACGCAGCACCGGTTTGTCGATCTTTCCTACGGGGTTCCGGGGCAGGGCGTCCATGACGTGGACGGCCATCGGGATCTTCACCTTGGTGAGCAACTCGGCGCAGTGCGACCGGAGTTGGTCCGATGTTGGCTCGGCACCGGGGGCGGCCGTGACGTAGGCGACGGGCACTTCGCCGTACGTCTCGTGCGGCTCCCCGACGACGGCGGCCTCCAGGACCTGCGGGTGGGTGTGCAGCGCGGCCTCGATCTCCTTGGGGTACAGGTTCTCGCCGCCGCGGATGATCATGTCCTTGATGCGGTCGACGATGCTGAGGTGACCGTCCTCGTCGAGCACGCCGACGTCGCCGGTGTGCAACCAGCCGCCGGCCAGGGTGCGTTCGGTCTCTTCGGGCCGGTTCAGGTACCCGCGCATCACGGTCGGGCCCTGGATGACGATCTCGCCGCGTTCACCGGCCGGCACCAGCTCCCCGCCGGGACCCATGATCGCGATGCGCTGGCCCGGCATGGCGACACCCACGGTGCCGGGCTTGCGCGGGCCGTCCAGCGGGGTGGTCGCGGAGGCGCAGGTGCCCTCGGTCAGCCCGTACCCCTCGATGACATCGACACCGAACCGGTCCCGTACGGCGGCAAGGAGCTGTTCGGAGGCGGGCGCCGCGCCGCAGATCGCGAGGCGCAGCGACGATGTGTCGTACGCGACCTCCTTCGGCAGTGACACGAGGTGTGTGTAGATCGTGGGGACGGCGGAGAAGTACGTGGGCCGCAACTCGGCGACCGCCTTCAGGAACGGCTCGGGCTGGAAGCGGGCCAGCACCGAGAGCCGGGCGCCGACGCTCAGCGGGGCGAGGAAGCTGACGCAGATCGCGTTGACGTGGAACAGCGGCAGCACAAGGAGACAGTGGTCGTCGCCGGTCAGGCGCACCGTGGTGACCATGGACGCGGCCATCGCGTCGATGTTGGCGTGGCTGAGCATCACCCCCTTGGGGCGCCCTGTGGATCCGCTGGTGTAGACGAGCAGGGCGAGGGCGTCGACGTCGGCGGGAACCGGAGGCAGTTCGGCGCCCTCCGGCGTGCGCCGCAGCTCGTCCACCGCGATGGCGCGCCGGCCGCCGTCCGGCGCGTCCGGTCCTGAGTTGATGACGAGGACGGCGCCCGAGTCGGCGATCTGGTAGTCGGCCTCGTTCGCGGTGAACACCGGGTTCACCGGGGTGGCCACGGCCCCCAGACGCCAGGCGGCGACCAGGCTGATCAGCAGCTCCACCCGGTTGGGCAGCATGACCGCCACGACCGAGGCGGCCCGCACACCGCACTCGGCGAAGTGCTCCGCCACCGCCGTCACGCGCTCCTCGAACTGCGCGTACGTCAGCTGCTCGTGCTCGTCGCTCACGCACGGCCGGTCGTCGTACGACCGCGGCCGCAGCCACGGAAGGTACTCGCGTGACATGGGTGACTCCTGGTCTGTCGTGTCGTGGTCTGTCGTGTCGTGGTCTGTCGTCTCGGGGAGGCGCATACCGGCCGGCGCGCTGCGCAGCAGTCGGTGCATGTGGCAGACGGTAGAAGTCCGGGGGGCCCGCGTACTTGTGCTCGCGCACCAAAACATCGCAACGGCTTCGTGACGCGAGAGCCAATGCTTCGCAGGTCAGCGGTCTGTCATGCTGCCGTGCGGGCACACCGTTCGTATGCGGTCGACAAGCCGCGCATTCCGGATGTGTCGCAGATGAACCGCCCTGTCCGCCACCGCACCGTCCGGGACACAGATGAAGTCGCACACCACGTCCCCAGAGGAGATCGAGCGGCGGGCCGAAGCCGTCGTCGTCTCGGTCGCCACCGAAATGAGCGGCCAGCTCGACGAGTTGGTCGGCGCCTTGCAGACCGTGCTGTCGGACGAGATCACGGAATTGCGCGGGGACCCGGCGCTGCGCGAGATGCTCGCCGCGAGCAACGCCGCCAACCTGGAGGCGTTCACCGACGTCGCCCGGTACGGCATCGACACGAGCGGGCTGACGGCCCCGGCCGCCGCCGAGGAGTACGCGCGCTGGCTGGCCCGGCGCTCCATCGCCTCCAGCGCCCTCATCCGCGCCTACCGCATCGGACAGCAGCTCGTCCTGCGCTGGTTCCTGACGCGGACAGCGGAGCGCGAACCCGACGCACGGGTGGCGTACGCGGCCGGGCGGCTCGCCATGGAGGTGGCGTTCTCCTACGTCGACACCGTCTCGGAGCGGGTCGTCGCCGTCTACGAGACCGAGCGGGAACGCTGGCTGACCAACCGCAGCACCGAGCGCGCCGCCGCCCTGAGGTCCCTGGTCAGCGGTGACGTCACGAACCCGGCAGCCGCCGAGCGCTCCCTCGGCTACCGGCTGAGCCGGACACATCTGGGCGTGGTCGCCTGGACCGACGAACGCCGCCAGGCCGAGGGCGATCTGCACCGCTTCGAGACCCTGCTCACCTCGCTCGCCACGCTCGTCGACGCACAGCATGCGCCGCTGTTCGTGCCCCAGGACCGCTCGGTGGCCTGGGCCTGGATCCCGCTCCGCGCCGGCGCCTGCGCCCCGGCCGCGGAACAGCTCGCCGAGCTCACGGCCCGCGCAGGATCCGACATCCGGCTCGCGCTCGGTACCCCGGCGACGGGCGCGGCCGGTTTCCGGGCCACGCACACCGAGGCCCTGCGCGCGCAGACCGTGGCGATGATCGCCGGAGACCGCGCCGACGCCGTCACCTCTTTCGGCGACGCCGACGTCCGCACCGCGGCGCTGCTCGCCGCCGACCTGGAGGCCACCCGGCACCTGGTGGCGGACTCGCTCGGGGCGCTCGGCGAGGACAGCGCGTCGACGTCCCGGCTGCGCGAGACACTGCTCGCGTTCCTCAGCGAGAACGGCAGCTATGTCGCCACGGCCCGCCGCATCCACCTGCACAAGAACACGGTCAAGTACCGCGTGGACAAGGCGGTCCAGGCCCGCGGCCGGCCGCTCGACGAGGACCGGCTCGAACTGGAGCTGGCCCTCATCGCCGGCCGCAGGCTCGGCGGGGCGGTGCTGCGCACCGCGCCCGCCCGCGCCGCCTCCCGGTAGCGCTGCTCAGAACAGGCTTCGGGGTGCGCCGCTCAGAACAGGCTGCCGGTGAGCCCGCCGTCGATCGCGTAGTGCGCGCCGGTGATGAACCGGGCGTCGTCGGAGCCGAGGAACGCGATCAGCGCCGCGATCTCCTCGGGCTTGCCCTCCCGGCCCTGCTTCGCCGCGATCAGGTGGTCGAACGGCACGGGGGAGACCGCGTTGATGGGCTCCACCAGGCGGCGGGCCATGTCCGTGGAGACGATGCCGGGGCACACCGCGTTGACGGTGATGTCGGCTCCGCGCAGCTCCGCGGCGGCGGTCTCGGTGAACCGCAGGATGGCGCCCTTGGAGGCACAGTACGCGGCGAGCGTCGGGCCGCCGCCCATGCCGGCGATGGAGCCGAGGTTGACGATGGCGGCCTTGTCGGAGGCGGCGAGCGCGGGCACGACGGCCTTGGTGACACGGAAGGTGCCGCCGGCGTTCACGTCGAGGACGGTCATGAAGTCCTCGTCGGTCAGCTCCGTGATCGGCTTGGCGATCTCGATGCCGGCGTTGTTGACGACCAGGTCCAGGCCGCCGAGGGCCTCGACGGCGGCGTCGACCGCGGTCTGCACCTCGTCGCTGGAGCGCACGTCGCAGCGCAGGCCGACGGTGTCGTTGCCCAGCTCCTTGGCGGTGGCCTCGGCCCCGGCCAGGTCGAGGTCGGCGATGACGACGCGGGCGCCCGACGCGATGAGCTTCTCGGCGATGGCGCGGCCGATGCCCTTCGCGCCGCCGGTGACGAACGCGCGGCGGCCGGTGAGGTCGGTCATGGGGGGGATCCTCCTGGAACGCAAGGGTTGCTGGGCTGACGGGACGCGGCCTTGAACGGCCGCGCTGGTGGAGGCGGTGGCGGTGTCGCCCGCCGGGCGGGTGTGTCCGGTGAGGGGCGGGCTGTCTGTTGAGCGGGCCGCCCGGGGCAGGCGGGCTGCCTACGGATCGGGCCGGCCGCCCAGTAACGGCCGCCGGGCTTAAGCACGGGGTCCTGACCGCCTCGGGCTTCAGGCTAGGAACGCGGCGCCCGGCTCCGCTTGGCACGCGACCACGACTGATCACCGGCCTTTCGTTCCCCCGCACCAATCCCGTGGGCCGGGGCGGCGACCTACCGTGCACCTGGCGGTCCCGCTTTCTCGTTGGCGGGGACGTCCGCCGACGTCCGTCCGGTCGCAAGACCTGTCTCCCGGAGCCCGCCCATGAACTCCGTCATCACCCAGACCCTGTTGCCCGTCGCGCTGGCCGTCGTCATGGCCGGGCTCGGCCTGTCCCTGACCGTCACCGACTTCCGGCGCGTCGCCAGGCACCCGAAGGTCGTCACGGTGGCCCTGCTGCTGCAACTGGTGGCGCTGCCCGCCGTCTGCTTCGGCATCACCTACGCCCTGGACCTCTCGCCGGTCCTCGGCACCGGCATGATGCTGCTCGCCGCGTCGCCCGGCGGCACCGTCGCCAACGTCTTCAGCCACCTCTTCCACGGCGATGTGGCTCTCAACGTCACACTCACCGCGGTCAATTCGGTCCTCGCGGTGGTCACGGTGCCACTCGTGGTGAACTTCAGCCTCTGGTACTTCGCCCCGGACCTCGGCGCCGACGGCGTCACGCTGCAGTTCGGCAAGGTCCTCGAAGTGTTCGCCATCGTCCTGATCCCGGTCGCCCTCGGCATGTTGCTGCGCCGTGCGAAGCCCGTGCTCGCCGAACGCCTCGACCGCCCCGTACGACTCGTGTCGACCGTCGTCCTGGCCCTGGTCGTCCTGGGCGCCGTGTTCAGCGAACGCGCCCACCTGGGCGGCTACTTCGCCTCCGTCGGCCTCGCCTCGCTGCTGTTCTGCCTGGTCAGCCTGAGCGTGGGTTTCTGGGTCCCGCGGGCGGTCGGGGTACGGCACCGGCAGGCGGTGGCGGCCGCCTTCGAGATCGGCGCGCACAACGCGACCCTGGCGATGACGCTGGCCATGACCACACTGGGCAGCGTGCGCCTCGCGATCCCGGCCGCCGTCTACGCCATGATCATGATTCCGGTGACGGCGCTGTTCGGCTGGGTGCTGACGACCCGCAGGGGCGCCCTCGCCGCGCCCCCGGCACCGGCGGAAAACCCCAACTGAACCCGCCCGACCGAAGAACAGGTGTCCAAGCGCACGCCCTACCAGCACTTCCATGGCAAGGACGAACTCGTCGCCGAGTACCTGCGCCGGTTCGGTCCCTCCGTTCTGTCCGGCGTGTTCGACCGCACCGACCTCACGCCCCGCGAACGGCTCCTCGCCGCCTTCGACGTCGCCCCCGCCACCCCGCGTCCCAGTACGCGCGCGACTACAAGAAGGCGGTCGCCGCGCGGCTCGCCGACACCGCCCGCGAGGCCGGCGCCGACGACCCTGAACAGCTCGGCGAGCAGCTCGCGCTGCTCATCGACGGCGCCGCGGCCCGCGCCCGGTTCCTCGACGCCGACGCCTTCCCCGCCGCCGCCATCGCCGCCGTCCTCATCGACAACGCTGCCCCCGCCACGTCCGGCCACGGCCCGCCACGGCCGGCGTTGCTCCCGGCCGGCGGCCCGTGCGGAGGTGGCCGCTAGGCGGTGAGGCCCGGAGGCTGACCGGTCGTCCATACGGCCTCCACGTCCTGCCGCTTGAACCGCCAGCCGTCAGGAGTGCGCAGCAGGTCGGCGTCGAAGATGCCGCCCACAGTGAACAGCGGGTCGGCCCACTGCGTCTCCGGTCGGTGGACGTGCGTCATGTGCGCGTGCCAGACCGCCGTGGCCCGGTCGCCGTCCAGCGTTACTACCAGGTCGCTTGCCAGATGCAGGGTGCGGGCGAACCGTTCGACCGCCGTCCGGGTGTGCCGGGCGACCTCTTCCCGCGTGGTGATCCGTCCCACCGGCGTGTCGGCCGAGGCGTCCTCGGTGAAGAAGCCGGCGGCCCAGCCGTCCGGGAACTGGCGCTCGTCCAGGAAGTGGAAGAAGCGGCTGACCAGGTCGGAGATCTCGAAGTGAGCCGTGTGCGATGTCATGTCGCAAGGGTCATGCGTCAAGTGTGGTTGAGGTCAAGGAGGTTGAGGGGCGAAGGTGTGTGCGCCGGCGGACGACCCGGTGGAGACGACGCCCAGCGTGCCCAGGACGCCCAGCACCCCTCCAGACCCGCCTCAAGGAGCTGATACCCACGGCGCGGACCACGTCGGCGTCGGCGTCGGTGGCAGCCATCACGTAATCGGTCACGGGTCCCGCCCCCATCCAAGCCGCAGAGCGGTGTGCAGGTCATCTGCACACCGCCGGCCGGGTGCGACCGACCACCCGGAGGTCGACGGGGTCCGACCGGGGGCAACGCGGGGCGCATGAGCGGGAGTTGGCGAAGAGCCGGGTGGGCCCGCCCCGCCTGCTCCCTGCCAGGGCCGGACCCGTGTCACGTCGTCAGCGCCGCAGCGTCAGCAGACCCGGACGGTAGGGCAGGAGGCCGTAGTCGCCGCCGGAGTTGGGGCTGCGTCCCTGGTAGAGCAACTGCAGATTGCAGGGGTCGACGGTCATGGTCTGATCCGCGCTGGTGCGGAGCAGTTCGCCATGGCTGATGTCGTTGGTCCAGGTGGCGCCGCTGTTCGCCTTGCCGGCGAAGGGGTTGCTCTCGGTCGCCGCCTGGGGTGTCCACGAACCGTTCAGGCTGGTGGCGGTGAACGAGCGGAAGTAGCGGCCCTGTGAGCCGATCGCCTCGACCATCATGAGGTAGCGGTTCTGGCCTTGGAGCTTGTAGACCTGCGGGGCTTCGAACAGGTTGTTCGTCGTATCGCTCATGACCACGGTCGAGTTCGCGCCGAAGCTGCCCGGGAAGTTCCCGATCGGCATGCCGGCCCGGTAGATCTTGCCGTTGTCACCGGCGAAGAACAGGTACATGTTCGTCCCGTCTCCGATGAGCGTCTGGTCGATGGGGCCCGTTCCGGAGCCGGAGATGCTTCCGGAGAACAGTGTCCGCGGGGATGACCAGCCGTTCGGGTTGGTGGGGTCGCTCGACGTCCGGTAGGAGAAGGCGGTCCCGCCCCACTGGTAGGTGAGCACCCAGATGTTCTTCGGCGCGAAGTAGAAGAGTGTGGGCGCGACCGTGGCGGAAGACATCGTGTTCTGGCGGGCCGAAGCCATCTCCGACCAGTTGGTGAACAGGTCGAAGTTCATCGAACCCCAACTCGTGCCCGTGTCGTGTGTCGTCGCATAGACGAGCTGCTTGCCGTTGTGGGGGACGACGGTGAAGTCCTTGAGCGAGGCCCAGCCCGGCTTGGGCTGCGCCAGCGCGCCCGTGGAGGACCAGCGGTACGTCGACGGGAGATCACAGGCGTCGGGAGCGTTGCCCTCCGTCGCCGCGCCGGCGGGATGGGCGCCGAGGAAGGTGGCCACGAGCAAGAAGGGCGCAAGGACGGTGAGTAAGCGTCTCAGGCGGAACGGGGACGCATGGCGGAACGGGGACGCATGGCGGAACCACATCAGAGGGACTCCTTGAGGGGGCGGAGCGGTTCCGAAAACGTTTCGGAAAGTTCCCGGAATCATTGACGCCACAAGCTAGGAATGTGAGGACCTCCGGTCAAGGAGTGAAGCCGATCTGTCTAAAAACGGCGCCTACGCCCTGGGGCTCGACAAGGTGTCTCGCCGACCGGCAAACGCGCTGCACAACGTCTCGAATCGGCCTTACGGCGTCCGTCGGCAGTGACGTCAGGGGTTCGTCGCTGACTCACTGGGATTCCGGAAAGTTTCGGGCGAGGAACGGAAACTACTTCTACGAGAAGGCTTGACGGGCCCTCGTCAAGCCTCAATCATCCCGTCTGGGAAACCGGCCAACGTTCAAGATCTCGAACCATGCCGGCCGGGTTCCGGCTCGCCTTCCGTGATCTCTACCTTGGAGGCACCGTCATGGGCTCGTACGCCCTTTCCAGACCCGATACCCGCCGGAAGACCCGAAGTCTGCTGTTGGCGCTGGTCGTCGGCGTCTTGGTCGCCGCCGGCGCGCTGACCGCCGCACCGAGAGCACACGCCGCCGAAAGCACGCTCGGTGCCGCGGCGGCGCAGAGCGGCCGCTACTTCGGTACCGCCATCGCCTCGGGCAAGCTGGGCGACTCGGCGTACACGTCGATCGCGGCCCGTGAGTTCAACATGGTGACGCCCGAGAACGAGATGAAGATCGACGCCACCGAACCGCAGCGGGGCCAGTTCAACTTCACCGCCGGCGACCGCGTCTACAACTGGGCGGTACAGAACGGCAAGAAGGTCCGCGGACACACCCTGGCCTGGCATTCCCAGCAGCCGGGCTGGATGCAGAGCCTCAGCGGCAGCACCCTGCGCCAGGCGATGATCGACCACATCAACGGCGTAATGAGCCACTACAAGGGCAAGATCGCCCAGTGGGACGTCGTGAACGAGGCCTTCGCCGACGGAAGTTCGGGCGCCCGGCGCGACTCCAACCTGCAGCGCACCGGCAACGACTGGATCGAGGCCGCCTTCCGCGCCGCGCGCGCCGCCGACCCGGCCGCCAAGCTCTGCTACAACGACTACAACGTCGAGAACTGGACCTGGGCCAAGACCCAGGCCATGTACGCCATGGTCAAGGACTTCAAGCAGCGCGGCGTACCCATCGACTGCGTCGGCTTCCAGTCGCACTTCAACAGCGGCAGCCCCTACAACAGCAACTTCCGCACCACGTTGCAGAACTTCGCCGCGCTCGGCGTCGACGTGGCCATCACCGAACTCGACATCCAGGGTGCCTCGGCCACGACCTACGCCAACGTGACCAACGACTGCCTGGCCGTCGCGCGCTGCCTCGGCATCACCGCCTGGGGTGTGCGCGACACTGACTCCTGGCGTTCGGGGGACACACCACTGCTCTTCAACGGTGACGGCAGCAAGAAGCCCGCCTACACCGGGGTCCTCAACGCACTCAACGGCGGTTCCACCACGCCCCCTTCGGGATCCGGACAGATCAAGGGCGTCGCGTCGGGGCGCTGTGTGGACATGCCCAGCACCACCGACGGCACGCAGCTCCAACTCTGGGACTGCAGCAACGGCACCAACCAGCAGTGGACGTACACCGACGCCGGTGAGATCAAGGGCTCCGGCAACAAGTGCCTGGACGCCGGCGGCTCAGGCAACGGCGCCAAAGTCCAGATCTACAGCTGCTGGGGCGCCGACAACCAGAAATGGCGTCTCAACTCCGACGGCTCCATCGTCGGCGTCCAGTCCGGCCTCTGCCTCGACGCCGTCTCGGCAGGCACCGCCAACGGCACCCTGATCCAGCTCTACACCTGCTCGAACGGCAGCAACCAGCGCTGGACCCGCACCTGAGGGCACCCGCCCCCGACGACAGAACCAATCGCCGATGGTCCCGGGGCGCCGCCATGACGGTGGCGGCCCGGGCAACGCAGGCCGAGGGGAGCCGAGCACCCACCAAGCTCTGTCCGACCCTGCACGCAGCCCCTGATGTCGTAGACCGTCCCCTCGGGCAGGTTCATGTTGCGGCGCGTGCGGTCGCCCGGCATCAGGCCGCCACCCGTCGCGAACCCGCCGAAACGGAGTTAAATCTTCCTCCCCAATTCCCCCTCCGGACTATCGGGGGACCCTCACTCACAGCTGTGTACGCTGCTCCCGCAGACCGGTGAAGTGCCGTGAAACGGGGGCTACTTCGCGACGACAGGGAACTTTCCACACGTGGGAGGCACCATGTACAGACGCGTCACGATTCCACTCAGCGCCGTGTTATTCCTGCTCGGGACCGCAGCACCGTCCGCCATCGCCGACGGCGGCGGCTCACCTCCCGGGCAAACGCTCTACCGCGACACCGAAGTCAAGATCTCTTATCGGAAGCTCAACGCCGGCGACCCGCAACAGAGCAAGGTGCCGGCGGCGATCCGCGAGAAGACCCCCGAGGGCTCCTATCTCGCACAGTTCCAGGTCGAGAACATCTCCCAGCACGAGATCAACGACTGGTCCCTGACCTTCGAGCTCCCCGACCGGATCACCGCCACCGACGCGGTACGACTGGACTCCGGGCAGGGCGACCGTGCCACCTTCCAGAGCACCTCGGCGAACAGGGTGATCGAGCCGGGCGAGACCTCCACGCTCTGGTACAGCGCTCGGCCCGATGGCAGCGCGCACACCCCGACCTGGGCGAACTTCGCCAAGGACGGCGCGAGCCCGACCAAGGACACCGACGGCGACGGCCTCACGGACGACATCGAGCAGCGCGCCAAGCTCGACCCGAAGGCCAAGGACACCGACGGCGACGGCCTTACCGACTTCGTCGAACTCGGTAACCGCAGCGACGCGCTCCAGCGCGACACCGACGGGGATGGTGTCTCCGACGGCCAGGAGGATCCCGACGGGGACAGCATCACCAACCTGCGTGAGTTGCAGCTCAAGACTGCCGCAGGCAACGCGGACACCGACGCGGACGGTCTGGCGGACGGCAAGGAGCTCGCCCGGCACACCAACCCGGTCAAGGCCGACACCGACGGCGACGGTGTGGAGGACGGCCAGGAGGGCCGTATCGGCTCCGACCCGCGCACCGCCGAGTCCGCCTTCGACGTGAAGCGCACAGCGGACGGCGGCGTCACCGAGGCCTCCGCCGCCGTCAAGGACCTGCGTCCCGATCAGGTGCAGGCCTTCGACATCACCGAACTCCCGGCCGACCAGAAGCAGTTCCCGAAGTCCACGCCGGGCTATCTGGGCAACGGCTACCAGCTCTCGGCCGACAAGACATCAGGCCGGGCGAAGGTCTCCTTCGCGATCGACCCGGAGCGGACCGGCCGCGGTGTCGAGCCGGCCGTCTACCGCTACGACGAGAAGTCCCAGCGGCTGGTCAAGGTGGCGGCCCAGCGGCTCGACGGACACACCATCACGGCCACGGCCGACGACCCGGCCAAGTACATCGTGCTCGACAGCCGGGCCTTCGACAAGGCGATCGAGCGGAGCTCCCGCACCGATGCCGCCGATGCCACCCAGGACTCCCAGGACACCCAGGGCGCCCGGCAGTCGAAGGACTCCGACAGCGACGGGATCAGCGACCACGACGAGCGGCAGATCCGGGACGGAAAGCTCCTGACGGGCAACGGGCTGCCCGTCGGAAAGCTGGACCCGGACAACGCGGACTCGGACGGCGACTCGGTCGTGGACGGCAAGGAGATCCAGGTCGTCACCGGAAAGCTGAACGGGTCGGCGAACCAGATGAACCAGACGAGCCAGGCGGACCAGGTGGATCAGGTCTACGCGAAGCTCACCTCGAACCCCCTGAAGCGGGACACGGACGGCGACGGGAAGCGCGACGACGCCGACAAGCAGCCCATGGTGGCCGTGCCGACGGACATGCTGATCCACCAGTCCGCGAACCGGGAGGGGCACCGCAAGGAGCCCGATCCGAACGACGTCAAGGTGCCGCTGAACCCGCTGGTGGCGGACGACCTGACGTTCAACGACTACAGCTACGGCGAACTGACGGATCTCAGCTGGCAGTTCTACGTCGCCTCGTTCACCCCGGAGTCCTGGATGTGGGGCGAGTTCAACAGCATCATGAACGTCGGGAAGGAGGGGGCGGACTACGACCACCAGCAGGCAGTCGTCGATCTGTACAACGGGTTCCGCTACGGCCGCGGCGGCCAGAGCGCGGGCACCGTCACGGTGGACGACAACTTCGACCCGGCCCGCTTCCAGACGGTCGGCTCCGGCACCGCCCTGTCCCGGGCGGTCGCGTCATCACCACAAGAGCAGCAGTACATCGAGAAGGCCGAGGGGATCATCACCCGGATCCTCCAGGACAACCGGGGTGACACGGCGCCGCTCACGGTCGCGGACAAGCTCGACCAGAACCTGCTGTACCAGGAGTTCAACCGCACGGGCCTGAAGTACCCGGTGTACGACTTCTCCGCCACCAACGACAATCAGCGGGCGCTGTCCATCGCCATCCACCAGTTCCACGGGCACACCATCGAGCTGAAGGACTACACGGTCAGCGGGAACACGTTCTCCGGGACACTGCGCTTCCACTCCTACGACCACTTCGGTCTCGACCCGGACGACGAGATCACCACGTACGGCTTCATCGACTGGTTTACGCTGCAGCACTACGACAGGTTCGACGGGAAGTACACCCCGCCGATCGCCCAGGCAGACGTCGAGGTGCCCATCAGTGGGTCGTTCTGACGCCCTCGAGCTAGAGCGGCGCGCCAGGCGGCGCTCGCCGGGCCGGATCCTGCTCGTCACACTGATCGTCGTGGCGGCAGCAGTCCTGGCCTGGCGGGTCGCCGTCTTCGGCATGCTGGGGTGGCACTTCGGCAGCGGTTTCGACGAGCGGCGCTTCGACAAGCTGGAGCAGCAGATCGACCACCGGCAGTCCGCCTTCGCCAAGGCCGACGCCCGGATGCGACAGCTGGCGGCCGCCCATCCGAAGGCCGAAGTGATCACCTGGATCCAGGCCCGCATCTGTGTCCGTGAGGCCGGACGCCCCGAGGAGTGCGACCCGACGTCTCGGAAGGACAAGGCCACGTACGACGCCCTCTGGGGCACCGACGTGATCCTGCATCAGTCACACGACAAGAACCGCGTCTTCTTCCGCTTCTACGGAAACGACCCCCCGATCTACACCCTCATGCACGCCCCCGCCGACACCGATACCGAGTCGTACGCGGACGCCCACGGCTTTCGCACCAGCCGCTCCCTCGACCCCGGCTGGACCCTCCTGGGCCCCATCCCCGACCTGGATCAAGAGAACAGGCAGTGGCAGTACGACTGAGCCGGACGCCCATGGCGGCACGGCCGTCCATGCCGGATCGCTCGGCGCGGGTGGCGACGCCGAGCGAGGGGTGGTCATATACGTGATCCGTCTTCACGGCATCGAACCTTGAAGGCGGTGGGCGGCAGGCGGATGCGGCGTGTGGAGAAGTCAACTCGCCCTGGTCATTGGCCTCCTGTACGTATCGGAGGTCACTCCGCGGCGACATGCCGCGGCCGATGAAGCGGCCGTGCGTTCACGTTCATGGCCGAGCCGACGGCTGCACGACCATTGTGGCCGCCGGGCCGGGTCTGCGAACATCTGCGGGCGATCTTCGATCCGTGGCCGCGCCGGCGAGCCGGCCCGGACGGTACGACGGCCCGCGCGCCCCGGCGCGGCCGACCTTCGTCGAGGAGGACGAGCACATGATGCGCCGAAGAGATGTCCTGCGTGGCACCGTCGCCCTGGGAGCGTCCGCGGTCGCACTGCGTGCCACCTCGGCGGCCGCGGCCCTGCCGATCGAGTCCGCCCCCACCGCCGGGAACGGCCTCGACTGGCCGCGGTTCGCCCGTGAGACACGCCCCTGGACCCGCTGGTGGTGGCTCGGCAGCGCCGTCACCGAGGCGGGCCTCGCGCGCCACCTGGAACAGTTCCGGCAGGTCGGATTCGGCGGCGTCGAGATCCAGCCCATCTACGAGGCCCAGGGGTACGAGGACCACGACCTCGCCTACCTCGGCCAGGGCTGGCTCGCCGCGCTCGACGCCACCACCCGGCACGCCCGCCGACTCGACCTCGGCGTGGACCTCACCACAGGCTCCGGCTGGACCTTCGGCGGACCGTGGATCAAGCCCGAACAGAGCGCGGGCAAAGTCCTCGTGGAGCACTGGGAGTTGGGGCACGGCGAGCGGCTCGGCGTCCCGGTGCGCACCACGCAGCCGCCGCACCCCGGCCTCGTCGACGAGGAGAAGCTCGCCCGGCCCGACCTGCGCCCGCCCATGGACCCGCTGCCCGAGCCGCCGCTCGCTGCCCTGGTCGCCCGGGAGGCGGACAGCGGCGACACCGTCGACCTCACCGCGCGCGTGCACCCGGACGGCACCCTCGACTGGACCGCACCGGAAGGGAGTTGGCAACTCACGGGTGTGTTCAGCGGCCTGGTACTCAAGCGGGTCGAGCGGGCGGGCCCCGGCGGCAAGGGCCTGATGGTCGACTACTTCGACGGCGATGCCGTGCGCCACCATCTCGACCACTTCGGCAAAGCCATCGGCTCAGGACGCGGGATACGCGCCCTGTTCCACGACTCGTTCGAGCTGGAGGCGACGGACTGGACACACCGGGCCGTCGCCGAGTTCACCCGGCTGAGGGGCTACGACCTCGTCCCGCGCCTGCCCGAGGTGTTCACCGACGCCGGCACGCCCGAGGTGCGCTCGCGTGTCCTGTCCGACGTCCGCGAGACACTCTCCGACCTCTTCCTCGAGCAGTTCGCCGAGCCGTGGGACGCCTGGAGCGCCGAGCGCGGCTGGCTCACCCGCAACCAGGCGCACGGCTCGCCCGCCCACCTGCTCGACATCTACGGCGCGGCGGACATCCCGGAGACCGAGTACGCGGGCGCCGAACTGATCCCGATCCCGGGCCTGCGCCAGGGCGCGGGGACCGCCCACGCACCCAAGTCCCTTGTCTGGCGCTTCGCTTCGTCGCCGGCCCATGTGCTGGGCAAGCCCCTCGCCTCGGCCGAGACACTCACCTGGCGCGACGAGCACTTCCACGTGGCGCTGTCGCAGGCGAAGCCCACCGTGGACCTGCTGTTCGCCGCCGGCATCAACCATCTCGTCTTCCACGGCACGGCGTACTCGCCCGAGGAGTCCCGGGACATCCCCTGGCCCGGCTTCTCCTTCTACGCGGCCGCCGAACTCCAGCCCGCCAACACCCTCTGGGGCGACCTGCCCGAACTCACCGGCTACATCACCCGATGCCAGTCGGTGCTGCAGTCCGGAGAGCACGGCAACGACGTCCTCGTCCACTTCCCCCAGCACGATCTGTGGGCCCTGCCCGACGGCGGGGTCGGCGACGGCGCCGAGGACATCGAGCTGTCCCCGGACTACAAGTGGGAGGGCACCGACTGGATGTACGGCCACCCCAGCGGTGTCGGTGACATCGCGACGGGCCTGGAGGCGCGCGGCTGGCAGTTCGACTGGGTCTCCGACCGGCAGCTCGCCGACTTCCGCGGCTCCGCCGCCGGTGTGTCCAACGGCCACAGCAGGTACGCGGTGGTCCTCGTGCCGAACGCGCGGCTCATCCCCTTGGAGACCGCCCGCAAGCTCCGCGACCTCGCTGCGGCGGGAGCGACCGTGGTCTTCGTCGGCGAGCTGCCCGAGGATGTGCCGGGGCTGGCCGAACTCGACCGCCGCCGGGCCGAGTTCAAGCGGATCATCGCCGAACTGCATGGTCAGCGGGTGGGGCGCGGCCGCGTCGTACTCACCGATCGCGGGGCAGGACTCGACGCGGCCCTCGCCGCGGCGGGCGCGGTACGCGAGCCGGTCGCCGACTCGGGTCTCCGCGTGCTGCGCCGCCGCCACACCGAGGGCAGCCACCTGTTCGTCACCAACGTCACCGCGCAGCGCATCGACGGCTGGTGGCCACTCGGCTCGGACGCGGCATCCGTGGGGGTCCTCGACCCGTTGCACGACACCCGGGGGCTCGCGGAGACACGGCGCGGCGGTGCGACGGTTGAAGTGCGGCTGAGGCTCGAACCCGGCGAGTCCCGCATCCTGCGCACCTTCACCAAGCGCGCACTCCCCGCGGCACCCGCTCCCACCTCGGCGCCCACGGGCCGCGAGCGCGACCTGACCGGGCCATGGACGCTGACGTTCCGCGAGGGCGGCCCCGACCTGCCGCCGTCCAGGACACTGGACAAGCTGGTGTCCTGGACCGAACTGGGCGACCGGGAGGCGGAGTTCTCCGGATCGGCCCGCTACACGCTCCGATTCACCGTCTCCGAAACGGAGCGTGCGCGCGACTGGCTGCTCGACCTCGGCGACGTACGCGAGAGCGCCCGGGTGCGGTTGAACGGCCGTGCCGTGGCCACAGCCTGGGCGCTCCCGTTCCATGTGCCGCTGGGGCGCGCGCTGCGCGAGGGGGAGAACGTCCTGGAACTCGACATCACCAACCTCGCGGCGAACCGCGTCCGTGCCCTCGCGCGACGCGGTGAACTGACCCTGCACCACTACATGCAGTGGCGCTCGACCCCGCCGCAGGACTGGGACCCGATGCCGTCCGGTCTGCTCGGGCCGGTTCGACTGGTGGAAATGGGGCGCTGAGCCGACCGGGCTGGATCAAGTCCGGCCGTAGCGGGTTCCGGCCTTGCCGGTTGGTCAGGCCTTCGCCGGGAACGTGGCGCGGCAAGGCAATCGCCGTCGCGTGTGTCCCGTGTGAGTGAACTGTGCGCTCGTTGCCGGTGGTTGGCCTGCGTACGATGGGAGGAGCGGGGTGATGTCGTAGGGGAGCAGGGGCGGCCGCATGCAGTACGTGATCATCGGGCTGGGCAGCTTCCTGCTGACAGCGCTCGTGATGGCGGGGGTGCTCGCCCGTCGCTTGCGGCGTCGGAAGGCCGCGCGCGGGACGAGCGCTGCGGAGGCCGTCGCGCCGGTGTCGGCGGGGGACGCGTACGCCACCGATGCTGCCGAACGCTGGGCCGGACCGACACCGTACGACTACAGCAGCACGGCGACGGCTGCCGTTGTGCCGCGTCGTGTCCGGCTGGTGTTGGTGCTGGCCTCCGGGGGCGTGGTCGTGGTCGTCGGGGGTGCCGTGCTGTGGGCCTCGGGGGCGTCGGAGGACCGTCCCGGTGGCCAGTTCCCCACCGCTTCCGCGACTCCCTCCACCCGGCCCACGGAATCGGGCCACGGCCGCACCCCGCCGCCCAGCGGCGACGGCAAGAGCAGCTCCGGTGGCACGGGCGCCACGGGCGGAGGTGACGGCGACGGATACCTGCCCCTGTTGTCCGCGGACAACCTCGCGGCCTTCGGCTCGGCGATCGGTGGCATGGCCGCCGCTGCCGCGGTGTGCGTGAGCATGTATCAGATGCGGCTGAGCCGGAGCACGGCGGAGGCTCCGCCGAACGAGCCTCCGCCGAGCGACGGTTATCTGTGACCGGCAGCCGATCACGCTCACACCTGCGCGCGAAGTAGCCGGGAGTGTCCGCGCCGTCGAGCAGCTGCCCCACCGACGTCCGTGCGGCCAGCGGACCCACCAGGTTGCCCGAGCCCGAGCAGCCGCCCACCGCCATGACACCGTCGTGCACGGGTACGCACAGCGCCCGCTGGTCGGGGGTGTAGCCGACCGACGCCGCCCAGCAGTGGGTGACCCGCACGGGTTCGCCCGCGGCACGTTCGGCCTGCTGGTCGATCCAGCGCTGGACCGGGGCCGTGGGGTGGTCGTCGAGGGTGTTCTCCGCGGACTCGTACTGGTCGCGGCCGCCCCCGATGAACAGGCGTCCTCCGGCGTCCTGCTGCATCCACTCGAAGCCGTCCCGGCAGCCGAGCGGGCCGTCGTAGCTGCCGTCGTGGCTGCTGGCGCCGCTGTCATGTGTCACCACTGCTCCCGCCTGCTCAGACGTGGTCTACAGCACCTTCGAGAAGAAGGCGCGGGTGCGTTCGTGTCGAGGGTTGTCGAGGACCGCTGATGGTGTGTTCTGCTCGACCACCCTGCCGTCGTCCATGAAGACCATGCGGTCGCCCACCTCGCGCGCGAAGCCGACCTCGAAGCGCAGAGTTGCTTAGCCTGGCGAGCGCTTGCGCCGCCGCTGCGTTTCGCGGGCCGAACCGCCGGCCCCCGTCCCACGAGCACGTCGAGGGCATCAGGGGGGAAGGGGCGTTCGCGTGGGCAAAAGTGGCCGTTCACGACGACCGATCCCACCATGGCCGGGCGCGCGGCGTACGTGGTTCGCGGCTGTCAGGCGGACACGCGGGACACCAGGCTCATCTCGAGCACTTCGGTGCGTGGCGCCGCGCCGCCGATCATGTCGAGGGCGAGGCGGGCCGCGACGTGGCCCTCCTCCACGAGGGGCTGCGCGACCGTGGTCAGCGGTGGGTTGGAGTTCTCGGCGATGGCGTGGCCGTCGAAGCCGACCACGGCGACGTCCTCGGGGACCTGCCGCCCGGCGGCGCGCAGGGCCGCGAGCGAACCGACGGCGATGCGGTCGGAGCCCGCGAGGATCGCGTCGATGTCGGGGTGCGACTCCAGGAGGCGGGCCGTCGCGGCGCGGCCGGCCTCGGTGTCCCAGCCGGTGTGCACGACGAGCGCCTCGTCGAGGCGGGACCCGAGCACCTCCGCGTAGCCGCGCCTGCGGTCGACGGTCGCCGGGTTGTCCGCGGGGCCGAGGACGACGGCCACCCGCTCGCACCCGTCGGCGAGTACCCGCTCGGCGGCGAGGCGGGCGCCGCGCACGTCGTCGGAGTAGACGGTCGAGAAGATCCCCTCGTACGGCGAGTCGTCGAGCTGCCCGCACAGGACTACGGGAAGCCCGGTGCCCGCGAGGGATTCCAGCAGGTCACTGCCCCGGTACGGGGTGAGGTGGACGACCGCGTCGACCGAGCGGCGGCCGAAGCTGCGCAGCGCGAGCGCGCGCTCCGACTCGCTGGACGCCTGGATGATCACCGGCAGGAAGCCGCTGCCCGTCAGGCCCGCCGCGACGCCGCGCAGCACCCTGCCGTACGTCGGGTCGTCGAAGAGCTCGTCCAGCGGCTCGGTGACCAGGACGCCCACGGTCTCCGCGCGCCCGGTGGCCAGGGCACGGCCCCGCGCGTTCATCACGAAGCCGGTGCGCTCGATCGCCTCCTGCACGGCGCGCTTCGTCTCGGCCGTGACGAGGTCCGAGTCGTTGATCGCGCGGGAGGCGGTCGCACGGGAGACCCCTGCCTCGCGGGCGACATCGGCGATCGTCACGGAGCGCGGGGCGCCGGGCTTGCCTCGAGGCATCGGTGACCTTTCCGCACGGGCCAGAGGCCCGTGACCAGGACGAACGGTGAAGTGCGGTGTTCAGTATCGCCCAGGTGACTCGTTGTCAGGGCGCCGCGGGCAGGCGTGCGAGGTGAGACCTAGGTCACGTTTGGGCAGTGTTGTGGCACAGGAATGTAACCGGTTACATTCCGGAACATGACTCTCCACCTCACGGACCCGGCCGACCGGGACCCCGCCGATCGGGACCCCGCCGACCGGGACCCGGCGGACTGGGAGAACCCCGCCCTCACCGGGCGGGGCCGGCTGCCGGCGCGGGCGTACTTCTTCGGTTACGACTCGGCCGAGCTCGCCCGCACCATGGACCGCCGCCGCTCGCGCGGGTTCGTCGACCTCACCGGCGACTGGCGGTTCCGGCTCTTCGACCACCCGGCGCGCGTCCCGGCCGCCGCGCTCGCCGAGGAGTCCGAGGGCTGGGACACCGTGCGCGTACCGCACCTGTGGCAGATCGACGGGTACGGGCGGCTGCAGTACACCGACGAGGGCTACCCGTTCCCGGTCGACCCGCCCCGCGTGCCCGCCGACGACCCGACCGGCGTGTACCAGCGCACCGTCGTGCTGCCCGAGTCACCGGCAGGGGAGCGCACCGTGCTCCGGTTCGACGGGGTCGAGAGCTACGCCGAGATCTACTGGGACGGCGCCTACGTCGGCATGACCAAGGGCTCGCGGCTCAGCGCCGAGTTCGACGTCACCGACGTGGCACACCCCGGCACCAACCACCTCGTCGTCAAGGTGCTCCAGTTCTCGGACGGCACATACCTCGAGGACCAGGACATGTGGTGGGCGTCCGGGATCTTCCGCGACTGCTACCTGCTGAGCCGGCCCGCCGCACACCTCGCCGACTTCTTCGTACGCGCCCACCGCCTCGCGGACGGCCGCGCCGAGGTCACGCTGACCACCAGCGCCGCCGGGCGCCCAGACGTCACCTGGGAGGTGTACGACGGCGAGCGCCTCGTCGCCTCGTGCGCCGTCACGCCGGGCACCGACGCCACGCTGGTCGTCGAGGGCGCGCGGTTCTGGAACCCCGAGGACCCGTACCTGTACGACATGCGCCTGATCGTGCGTGGCGCCGACGGAGGTGTCGAGCACGTGCCGCACCGCCTCGGCCTGGCGGAGGTGACCATCGTCGACGGCCGACTGCTGCTCAACGGCACGCCGTTCACTATGCACGGCGTCAACCGGCACGACCACGACGACCGGCACGGGCGCGCCGTGGGCATGGCCCGCGTCGAGCGCGACCTGCACCTGATGAAGCAGCACAACATCAACGCGGTGCGCACCGCGCACTACCCGAACGACCCCCGCTTCTACGAACTGTGCGACCGCATCGGCCTGTTCGTCCTCGCGGAGACGGACCTGGAGACGCACGGCTTCGCCAACGTCGGCGACCTCTCCCGGATCACGGACGACGCGGCGTGGCAGACCGCGTACGTCGACCGGATCGAGCGGCATGTGCTCGCGCAGCGCAACCACGCCTCCATCGTCATGTGGTCCCTGGGCAACGAGTCCGGGTACGGGTGCAACATCCCCGCCATGTACCGGCGTTGCAAGGATCTCGACCCGACACGGCCGGTGCACTACGAGGAGGACCGGGACGCCGAGGTCGTCGATGTCATCTCCACGATGTACTCGCGTGTCTCGCAGATGAACGACATGGGGGAGCACCCGCACCCCAAGCCGCGCATCATCTGCGAGTACGGGCACGCCATGGGCAACGGACCCGGCGGACTCGCCGAGTACCAGCGGGTCTTCGAGGCCTGGGACAGCATCCAGGGGCACTTCCTGTGGGAGTGGTGCGACCACGGCCTCGTCGACACCACGGACGAAGGACGCGAGTACCACTCCTACGGCGGCGACCACGGGGACTTCCCGAACAACGGCAGCTTCTGCGTCGACGGCCTGGTCTTCCCGTGGCAGGAGCCGAGCCCGGGCCTCGTCGAGTACAAGCACGTCATCTGCCCCGTGCGCGTCGACTACGCGGACGGTGTGTGCACAGTGACGAACGGGCGCTGGTTCACCGACCTGTCCGACGTGGTCGTCGTCCTCGAAACGCTGCACGACGGGCGCGTGGTCGGATCGCGCACGCTCACCCCGGGACCCGTGCCGCCCGGCAAGGCGTGGAGCGAGGTCGTGCACCCGGACGTCGCGGCGCACGGCGAGACACATGTCACCGCCCGCGTCCTGTCCACCGCGGCGCACGAATGGGCCGAGCCCATGCGCGAGTTGGGCCGCTACCAGACACTGGTCGCCGACCGCCCGCGCCGGACCGAGGCGGCCGTGCCCCGCGCGTCCGTCGTCGCCGTATCCCGCGCGTCCGTCGCCGCCGAGGCCGATGGCACCTCGCTCGTCGTCACCACCCCGGCCGCCGACCGGTACACGGTCGACCTGCTCACCGGCGACCTGTCGTGGCGCAGCCGCGGGCGCGAACTCCTTCAGGAACCGCCCCGCGTCGGCTTCTGGAAGCCGCTCGTCGACAACCACCAGCAGGAGAACGACGAGCTGTGGGCGCCCCGGTTCCTCTCGCTCATGCAGACCTCGACGCGTGAGGTGGCGTGGCGGGAGCAGGACGGCGCCGTCGTCGTGGAGGTGTCCTCGCGCGTCGCGCCGCCCACCCTCGACATCGCCATGAAGGTCGCCCTGACCTGGACCCTCGCGCACGACGGCGTACACCTCGCCGTCGCGGGCGAACCCGTCGGCGACTACCGCGACATCGTGCCCCGCATCGGCCTGTCCTTCGCGGTCCCGCGCGAGCTGCGCTCCGTCGACTGGTACGGCCTCGGGCCCGGCGAGAACTACCCGGACTCCCGCGCCGCCGCCACCCTCGGCCGCTGGCACAGCACCGTCGACGACATGTTCACCCCGTACGTCGTGCCCCAGGACTGCGCCAACCGCGGCGACGTGCGCTGGGCGGCCCTCACCGATGCGCACGGCGACGGACTCGCCGTGCGCGCGGCGGACTCGGGCCCCTTCGCGTTCTCGGCGTGGCCGTACTCCGCAGCGGCCATCGACGCCGCCCGGCACCGCACCGACCTGGCGCCGGAGGACCGCGTGACCGTCAACGTCAACCACCGCGTGCTCGGCCTCGGGTCCAACTCGTGGGGCAGCGAGGTGCTCGACACCTACCGGGTGCGCTTCGAGCCGTTCCGCTTCGCGCTCGACCTGCGCTCCGTGTCCGCGGCCGCGCCCCACCACGACGAAGGGATCGCCTCGTGAGGATCTTCCGCGACCACGCCCACCTCGAAGAGGTCCTCGGCGGCGTCACCAAGTGGCAGCGGACGCTCCAGGCGCTGCGCGCCGAGGGACGCCCCCTCGGCGTCATGTACTCGGTCGGCGACTCGCTCACGACGATGCGCGAGCACACCGACGCGCTCGCCACGGACGACCTCGTCGCCCGGCGCCGATACCTGTACGTGCTGTCGCCGGTGGACGGTGACGCCGAGATCGAGACGGCGCCAGTGGCCACGCTCGACGAGGCAACGCCGTACAGCGACCTGACCGACCGTCAGCACTGGCGCGGCGAGGGGGAGCGGCACACGCTCGCGCGCGGCGCCGTCCTCGTGGCCGGACCCGACGAGGCGGTCCGGATCCTGCCCGCACCCAGGACGACGGCGGTTGTCGCCCACGTGACCGTGGAGGGCGCCACCTTCCACAACAAGTAGCCGCACCAGCCCCACCCCTTCCCGACATCAACGGAGCATTCAATGACGAATCGCCGGTCGATCGGTGCGGTGATCCTGTTCAGCATGGTCATCGCGGCGGTCTTCAACTTCCGCAACGTGGTCAACAACTACGTCGCCATCGGGACGCTCGCGGCCCCGATCTTCCTGATCGCCACGATCCTCTACTTCGTGCCCTTCACCCTCGTCATCGCCGAGATGGTGAGCCTCAACCGCCGCTCGGAATCCGGCGTCTACCAGTGGGTGAAGTCCTCGCTCGGCGGCCGCTGGGCGTTCTTCACGGCATTCTGCTACTGGTTCGTGAACCTCTTCTACTTCATCTCGCTGCTGCCGATCGTCCTCGTGTACGCGGGCTACATGATCCTGGGCCACGAGTGGGCCATCCAGCCGTGGCTCATCGCCGTGCTCTCCGTGGTGATCTTCTTCGTCGCCACCTTCGTGTCGACGAAGGGCGCCCGTTGGATCGGCAGTGTCACGTCGTTCGGGTCCACCCTGATGATGGTCATGGCGCTGCTGTTCATCGTCGCGGGCGTGGGCGCGCTGCTCGGCGGCATCACCCCGGCCAATGACATGTCGCCCGGCGGGATGCGCCTCGACCCGGGCTCCGGCATCACCGCGTGGGCGTTCCTCGGCACCCTGGCGTGGATCATCCAGGGCGTCGGCGGCGCCGAGTCGATCGGCGTGTACCTGAACGACCTCAAGGGCGGCGTGCGCGCCTTCGTGCGCACGATCATCGTGGCCGGCGTCGCGATCGGCCTGCTCTACTCGGTCGGCACGTGGTTGATGGGCGTCTTCGTGAAGAAGAGCAGCGTCTCGTACAGCAACGGCATCTTCGTGACCATGCAGTCGGCGGCCGGACACTTCGGCCTGTCGGGCGACCTGGTGGTGCGCGGCGTCGGCCTCATCATGCTCGTCGCCACCCTGGGCGGCCTGCTGATCTGGACCTCCGCGCCGGTGAAGATCTTCTTCTCCGAGATACCCGACAAGGTCTTCGGCAAGCGCGTCGTGGCGCTCAACGACCAGGGCGTGCCCGTCGTCGGCGCCTGGATCCAGTTCGCGATCGTCGTGCCGCTGCTGTTCATTCCGACGCTCGGCGCGGGCAGCTCGATCGACGACCTGCTGAAGATCGTCACCAACATGACGGCCGCCACGGCGCTGCTTCCGCCGGCCCTCATCCTGGTCGCCTACCTGGTGCTGCGGGCCCGCTTCGAGGGCGCGGCGCGCGAGTTCCGGTTCGGCTCCCGGGCCGTCGGCCTCGGCATGTCGGTCTTCCTGCTCGTGGTGTTCGCGGTCGCCTTCGTGGCCTCCACGTTCCCCGAGGGACAGGCGCTGTGGCTGACCCTGGCCTACAACGTCGGCGGCCTCGTCGTCTTCCTCGGCGCCTCGCTCCTCTGGTACGAGCGCTACCTGCGCCGGCTGCGCGCCACCTCCCCGGAGGAGGCCGCGGCCGAGCTCGCGCCGTCGGCCCCGGTGCGCTCGGAGGAGAACGCGCGGGCGCTGCGCGAGGGCGATGCGGAGGGAGTGGCGACTTCGGCGTAGGCCGACGACGCTACGGGCGGGCCGTCGCAGGCAGGCCTTCAACGGCTTCGCGAAGTCGCGATGAGTCCGGTCGCCTCTGCCAGTCTGTACGTGTGTCGTGCGGTCCGATGACCTCACGACACCCCGCAACTGCTGCTCTCAGAGAGAAGCTGATGACCGACACCACCTGCCACATGTCGATCTCGCTCGACGGCTTCGTCGCCGGACCCGAGCAGAGCCGCGACAATCCGCTGGGCAAGCGCGGCCAGGAACTGCACGGCTGGCACATCGGCGACCCGCGCGCGACCGAAGCCGACAAGGCGGCCCAAGGCTGGCTGATGCGCCCGCGTGGCGCCTACGTCATGGGCCGCAACATGTTCGGGCCGATCCGAGGCGAGTGGAACGAGCCGTGGGACGGCTGGTGGGGCGCCGAGCCGCCTTACCACGCCCCGGTCTTCGTGCTCACCCGCTACGCCCACGAACCGATCAAGATGGAGGGCGGGACCACCTTCCACTTCGTCACCGAAGGCTTCGACGCCGCGTACGCGCAGGCGCTCGAAACCGCCGGCAGCAAGGGTGTGGACATCGCCGGTGGCGCTTCGACGGTTCGGCAGGCACTCAACGCCGGCGTGATCGATGAACTCGCCCTCGACATCGCACCCGTCCTGCTCGGCAGCGGCGAGCGCATCTTCGACGACGTCGAGACCTTCGATTTCGAGCCCGTCGAGGTGCTCCACTCACCACTGACCACTCATATCCGCTACCGCAAGCGCGACGGCGGCTGAGCGGCAACTGGGCCTTCGCCGGGGCCAGATGAGGAGCGGACGCGAACGGAGGGTTTCCTGCCTATGTCTGCGCGCCGCCGAAGGCGCGGCGGATCGTCAGATCGACGACCTCGGTGTCGAACTGCACGATCGAGTAGACGACGGCCGACCCGGCGGTGGTGTAGCAGGTCTGGGTGATCTGGACCAGGGGGACGGGCCGCGCCGCATCCTCGGAGGCGAAGGCCTCGCCGGAGAGCGCCGCCTGGATCTTGCCGTCCATCCGGTGGAGCGTCTCGTTGGACTGCTCCCTGACGAGGCCGATGAAGTCAATCTCCACGTCGCGCAGGGGAGTGAGGTCCACCGGGCGTTCGCCGATCGTCTTGAGACACCAGTCGCGCAGATGGACCGCGGGCTTACCGTCGATGGTGAAGACACGCTCGACGTACCAGACTTGGGTGTCGTCCGCGGGCAGGTCCAGTTGGGCCGCGACGTCCGGGTCGGGCCGGACCGAACGGTGGTGCCAGTGGGAGAGGCCGGGTTCGTGTCCGGCGTTCTTGATGATCTCCTTGACGGGAATCACGTCGGTGACGCTGAAGGACGCCGGCGGCGCGGGGGCGAGCACGGTCGTGCCCACACCCCAGCGCCGCTGGACGAGCCCTTCCGACACCAGGAGCGCCACGGCCTCGCGGACGGTGTTGCGGCTCAGGCCGATCCGGCGGGCGAGTTCGGCCTCTGGCGGCAGTTTGTCGCCGGGCCGGTAGTCCGTGGTGATCAGCGTGCGGAGTTCCTCCGCCGCCTGCGCTCGGAGCGTACGTAGCCGTGTCAAGGGATCTCCATTGTCGTGAGCCGCCCGCGCTCGGTCGTTCGGTCGTCGGATGAAACTTAACGGGCGCCGGGTGACGTTGTATCAGCGCCATCCACGACCGGTTCGGCGGCGTCGCCCTCGACCTCGCCGACATCGGTCCTGGGAATGAGGAAGGAGACGAGCAGTCCGAGGAAGGCCAGGCCGGTGCACGTCCACAAGGCGGTGGCGTATCCGTGCTGGGTGGGTGCTCGGCCCACTTGGAGCCGGGTGATGATTCCGCCGCTGACGGCGATGCCCAGCGAGGCGCCGATGCCGAACGCGGCGGTGTTGAAACCGGTCAGGGCGCCGGGCGCCTCGGACGACGACAGGAGAACTCCCAAGCCGTCGAGGGCGGTGAGGACCAGGCCGGTGTAGCAGGCGCCCAGTACCAGCGTCATGGCGAAGGCGACCTCGGGGCTGTCGCTGAACGCGGCGAGCACGAGCAGGCCCGCGACCGTCACGACGAGCCCCACGTTCAGGATGGCGCGCCAGCCGACCTTGGGGGCGAACGATCCGGCGAACGGCGCGAAGGCGAAGCCGACCACCGAGACCGGCATCGTGTACAGCAGCGCCGCGGTGGTGGCGCTCATTCCGAAGCCGCCGCCCGCGTCCTGGGCCATCAGGGGCAGTACGAACAGGGTGGCCGCGCCCGCTCCGGCGAGCGTGAGGACGTTGGTGAGCAGCAGCGGCCAGGCCCGCCGTGAACCGAGCTCGCTCGCCCGGATCAGCGGCTGTTCGACCCGCTTCTCGACGAGCGGGAAGACGGCCAGGAATGCCAGTCCGCCGAGGAGGGCGACCAGCGTGCCGGGGCTGGTCCAGCCCCACTTGCCGCCCTGGGAGAGGGCCAGCGAGAGCCCGGTCAGGCCGAGGGCGATGACGAGGGAGCCCTGCCAGTCAAGGCGCCGCTTCTCGGCCGTGGTGATCTCGGGGATGACGAAGTGCACGCAGACGGCCGCGGTCAGGGTGAAGGCGACCATGCACCAGAAAACGGCCCGGTAGCCGAAGGCGTCCACGATACTTCCGCTCACGACGGCCTCGACGCCGCCGAGGCCCGCCTTGACGGCGGCGATGATCGCCAGCGCCTTGCTGAAGGTCTTGAGGTCGAGCAGGTCGTGCAGGATCAGAAGGGCGAAGGCGAAGACGGCGCCGCACATGCCCGACAGGGCACGACCGGCGAGATACACACCCGGCCCCGGCGCGAGCGCCACGATCACGTTGCCGACCACGAGCACGCCGAGGCTGAACAGCAGGGCCTTGCGGCGGCCCGTCCAGTCACTGATCCGGGTCACGACGATGGCCGAGATGGCCCCGATCATCGCGAAGAGGGTCTGCGCGAGGCCGACGGTCGCGGTGTCGGTGTGCAGGCTCTCGATGATCTGCGGATTCGCGGGCGCGACCATCGTGTTGTTGAGCTGATAGCTGCCGACGGCGAGCAGGAGAGCCGTCACTAGCCAGATGGTGGCCGGGTTCTGTCTTCCCGAGGTGCGGCGTCCGGACGGACGGTCGACGGGGGTCATCGAGGGCTCCCTCAGAGTCTGTCTGCACGAGATTGGACCTCTGGTCGTCAAAGGTTCGCCTCATGAAATGACCGGAACGAAGTCCTGTCAAGGGATGGACATCCAGAGGTCCAATCTCTAGCTTGTGAGGGCGTTCAACAGAGCTGGAGCCCCGCACATGACCTCGAACATCCTCGTCTTCCTCACCGACGACCACGCCCAGTGGGCCGCCGGCTGCTACGGGAACTCCGAGGTGCACACGCCCAACTTGGACCACCTCGCCGACACGGGCGTGATCTTCGACAACGCGTACACGCCTTCCCCGGTCTGCTCGCCGGCCCGCGCCTCCTTCTTCACCGGGCGGCTGCCCTCGCAGCACGGCATGCACGACTACCTCGCCGAAGGCGACCCCGAAGTGCGCTCCACCTCCTGGCTCGCCGGCGAACGCCTCGTCAGCGAGGTGCTCCAGGAGCGGGGCTACGTCACCGGGCTGAGCGGCAAGTGGCACCTGGGGCACGGTGAACGCCCGGCGAGAGGATTCGACTTCTGGTACTCGCGCAGCGCGCCCGTCTCCGAGGCGGAGGGCTACCACACCCCCTGGCAGCGCACCGAGCCCGTCGAGAAGCGCTACGACCGGCACGCCATCACCGACCGCGCCATCGAGTTCCTGCGGGGCAGGGCCCGCGAAGCGCAGGACGAGCCGTTCTTCCTGTTCGTCGGCCACCTGGCCACGCACAGCCCGTGGACAGGCGCCCCCGAGAGGCTCGTGAACCGCTACCGCCGCGCCACGTTCCGTGACATCCCCGACGACGTCACCCACCCCTTCGGGCGCCTGCGCTCCGAATCGCTCTATCCCACGCGCAACGATTCACGCGAGGCCCTCGCCCAGTACTACGCGGCCGTCACCGACATCGACGAACAGGTCGGCCGCGTCCTGGACGAACTCGACTCCCTGGAACTGCGCGACGACACCCTGGTGATCTACACCAGCGACCACGGCCTCAACATGGGGCACCACGGGATCTGGGGCAAGGGCAACGGGACCCTGCCGTACAACGTGGTGGACGAGTCCATCCGGGTCCCGCTCATCGTCAACCACCCCGGCTCGATCCTCGGCGGCCAGCGCCGCCGGGAGAATGTCAGCCACGTCGACACCTTCCATACCCTCCTCGACGTCGCGGGGGCCCCGGAGCCCGAGACACCCACGACACCGTACCCGGGCCGCAGTTACCGCGACGCCCTGCTCGGCGCCCCGCTGCGGGACGCCTCCGAGCTGGTCTTCGCCGAGTACGGCACCCTGCGCATGGTGCGCTCCGACCGCTTCAAGCTCGTCCGCCGCTTCCCGGACGGACCGCACGAGATGTTCGACCTGCGGCAGGACCCGCGCGAGGCCGTCAACGTCATCGACGACCCCGAGCTGAGCGAACGGCGCGCGACCCTCGACGAGGCGCTGACCAGCTACTTCGCCACGTACCAGGAAGTCGGCAGGCAGGGCACCAACGTACTGAACCAGCCACGCCACAACGGCGACGAGGCCTGGCGCGACAACCGGCCGCCGGTCCTCGTCGAATCCAGCGCGTGGCTCGACCGCCTGGAGGAGAGCATCCAGGAGCGGCGCAGACAGCAGCGCGAGAAGACGGCAGGCATCCACGACACCACCTCGAGCACCGGCGGGAGCCACCATGACGACAACTGACCCCGTACCGGCCCGCACCGCCGCCGAATCCACCCCGTGGTGGCCGACACCGCCGCCGCCCGGACGTCCCAACATCCTGACGGTGGTCCTGGACGACACCGGCTGGTCCGACTTCGGTTGCTACGGCTCCGAGGTCAGCACCCCCACCATCGACGCACTCGCGGAGGGCGGGCTGCGCTTCACCAACTTCCATGTCAACCCGATGTGTTCGCCCACCCGGGCCTCCCTGCTCACGGGCCGCAACAACCACCGGCTCGGCATGCGCTTCATCGCGGACACCGACACCGGGTTCGCCAACTCGCGCGGCCGGATCGACCCCGACACCCCGCTGTTGCCCGACCTCCTGCGTCCGCAGGGCTACGGCTCCTACCAGGTGGGCAAGTGGCACCTGGCCCCCGGTCACGAGATCGCCCCCGCCGGCCCGTTCGACAACTGGCCGCTGCGCCGCGGCTTCGACCGCTTCTACGGCTTCATGGGAGGCGCCACCGACCAGTTCGCCCCCGAACTCTACGAGGACCATCACCCGGTCACGCCGCAGCACGACCCGGACTACCATCTCTCGGCCGACCTCGTCGGCCGTGCCATCTCCTATCTGCGTGAACACCGCACGTACCGGCCCGGCAGCCCCTTCTATCTGAACCTGGCCCTGGGCGCGACGCACGCACCGCTCCAGGCACCCCGCGCCTACATCGAGCGCTACCTGGAGGTGTTCACCAAGGGCTGGGACCGGACCCGCGTCGACCGGCTGCGGCGGCAGACGGAGGCGGGGCTCGTCCCGGAGAGCACCGAACTGACCGAACGCAACCCCGGTGTCGCCCCATGGGACGAGCTGAGCGAGGATCAGCGGACCCTCTACTCCCACCTCCAGGCCGTATACGCCGGCTTTCTGGAACACGCCGATGCCCAGATCGGCCGTGTCATCGACACACTCCGGCAGTGGGGCGAGCTCGACAACACCATCGTCATGGTGCTGTCCGACAACGGGGCCAGCCGGGAGGGCGGCCCGCAGGGAGCCGTCGACGTCAACGCCCCCTACAACGGCATCCCGCAGACCGTCGAGCAGGAACTTGCCCGCCTGGACCAACTCGGAGGCCCTCAGGGCCCCGCGCACTACCCCGAAGGGTGGGCGACCGCGAGCAACACCCCCTTCCGCCTGTACAAGCAGTACACCGACCTCGGCGGCGTACGCGTGCCGCTGGTCGTGCACTGGCCGCGCGGCATCACCGAACCCGGCGGCATCCGCGACCAGTTCGTGCACGCCGTCGACGTGGCACCCACCCTGCTGGAATCTGCCGGAGTCACCTTCGACGAGGCACGGTTCGACGGCCGCAGCATCGCCGCCGTCCTCGGCGACGGCGGGGCCCCCGCGCCGAGGAACACTCAGTACTTCGAGATGCTGGGCCACCGGGCCCTGTGGCACGAAGGCTGGAAGGCCGTCACCACCCACGTCCCCGGCAGCCCGTACGAGGACGACGTCTGGCGGCTGTACGACACCCGCCGGGACTTCTCCGAATGTCACGACCTGGCGGCGAAGGAGCCGGAACGGCTGGCTGAACTCCGCCGGATCTGGGAGCACGAAGCCGAGCGCAACGACGTCTTCCCGCTCGACGACCGCCCTCTGAAGGAACTGCTCGCCCTGCGCACCGGCCAGGGCATGCACGGCGCGGTGCGCGTGCGCCTGGAGGCCGGCGCCGCCCATGTGCCCGCTCCCACCCGCATCACGGGCAGCAACAGGTCGGTGCGGGCGACGGCCGTCCTGCGCCGCACGGCGGACGGTGTCCTGCTCGCGGCGGGCACCAGCGCGGGCGGCTACACGCTCTACATCCAGCACGGCCACCTGGTCTTCGAGCACAACCTGCTCGGCGACCACGTCGTCTGCTCCTCGCCGCGGCCGCTGCCGGCCGATACGGAAATGGTGGGCTTCCGCCTGCACTGCCGCGACGACCGCTCGGCGCGCGTCACCCTGGAAGCCGGAGCCGCGCCGCTGGCACACGCCGAGATTCCCGTCACGGCAGGGCGTCTTTCGGGATACGGCCTCGATGTCGGGAGGGACACCCTGAGCCAGGTGTCGGCCGCCTACACCGGTGAATTCCCGCAGCCCGAGGGCGCGTTGACCCATGTGGACCTGGACTTCACGGGCTCCGAGGACTTCGGTGAACTCGCCGATGCCCTCGAAGCCGTCGAGTGAGGCTGTACGCACTCCTGGCGGCGGAGTTCCCCGAGCGCGTCGGCATGGACCGTTCAGCAACACCACGACGACCACGACGGGGGTTCGCAAGAGCCGAACCCCCGTTTCCGGGGGTGGCCGACCAGCAGGGGGAGCGACCGTCGTGCTGGCCTGCGGGCAGCACGCACCCGGCCCGCGGCGGCGCTCGCCGAATCCTCCGTGCTGGGCGGTGAACACGTGGGCGTCGTACGGGGGTTGATGTCACTGGTCGCGCTTGCCGGTGCGGTCGCGCTCAGCGTGGTCGCGTATGTGGGCCCCGTCGAGAACGCGGTCGTGGTGATCCCGCTGGTGATGCTCGCGTACCTGGTCGCCATCGGCCTCGCCGGGCCGTGGATCGGGCGGTGCGTCATCGCGCTGTGCGCTGTGCCGCTGCGGGTGTTCGGCGGCGCACCGGGGGAGTTGACGGTCGCCGGATCCCGGGCGCGGGCGCGCAGGCTGTCCGCGCGCCGCTCGTCCGAGGCGCTGGCCGCGCTCACCGGACGGGAACGCGAGGTGCTGTCCGCCATGGCCGAGGGGCGCACCAACGCGGCCATCGCGACGCAGGCCGGCAGACCGAGCGCTTCGTCGAAGGCATGAAGGCGAGCCCGTTCTTCTACTCCCAGGAGATCGCCCAGGTATGCACCGACACCTGGTCCAAGGGGCGAGTGGTCCTGGCCGGTGAGATCAGCCGGCACTCCCTCCGAGGACCTGTCCACCGTTCTCGCCTGCTTCTTCCGCATCCCCCCGGCGTACACAGTCCAGGTCGCCGCCTAGGCGCATTGCCCACGAACGTTGTCGACAGTCCGGCACGGGACTCCGGGCCGGGGCGAAGTCCCCTCCGCGGCCGGGTCTTCTGTCGCGACCAAGGCATGATCGGGGCTTTGTCATCTGTCTGTGACATTTCATACGGAATGCCTTGATGTGGGGTCCCTAGTGCCGCATCAGGCAACGTTCGCCCTGTTTATGTCTGGCGTTGTTAGCTCGTACTGAGTGGTTCGGTTTCCTCAGTGTCGAGCTGGTGGTCGGCCCAGATGTAGCTTTCGGGAAGCAGATCGGTGATGGAGACGGTCCGGAGCCGCTCACCGGCCCCGACGATGACTTGCAGAGCCGGGAAGTAGTCGAGAAGGACCTGGCGGCACCGTCCGCACGGGGGAACGACCCCTCGGCCGCGGTCGCCCACGGCAACGATCGTGTCCAGCTCGTAGGCACCCTGGGCGGCTGCCGTGCCGAGGAGAACCAGCTCTGCGCAGGGGCCGCCGGTGAAGTGGTAGGCGTTCACCGCGGTGACGATCCGGCCGTCCTGGGCGCGGGCTGCGGCCGCCATGGTGTGGTTGTCGCCCCGGCAGCGAGTGCGCGCGACGTGGGCCGCGGCCTCGATGAGTTCGTGGTCGACGTGTGGGGTCTGCGTGGTCATCTTCTCCGCCTTCGTGAGGTGTCAGGCGACGTTGACCCGCGTGACGATGGCGCGCAAGCGAAAATCGGCTGTGTGCTTGTTCCGCCAGATGATGTAGCGGCGGATCATGCTGCCTTGCTCTTTGTGGTCGGCGTGGTCGGTGCCGTCGAGGGTGAAGTAGCGCAGGGCGGTGAACTGGGCCTCGATGCGGTTCAGCCAGGAGGAGTTGGTAGGGGTGTAGGCGATCTCGACGTTGTTCGCTGCAGCCCAGGTGCCGACCCGCTGGCACTTCTTCGTGGTCAGGTGGGGTGAGAAGTTGTCGCAGACAATCGCGATCCGCACCGTCGGTGAGTAGAGCGAGCGCAGGTAGCGGCAGAACTCCAGGAACTGGGTGCGCCGCTTGATGGGCTTGATGTGGCCGTAGAGCTTGTCTTTGGTCAGGTCGAGTGCGGCGAACAGGTGTCGTACTCCGCCGTAGCGGTTGTAGGTCGCCCGCCGCCGTCGGCGCGGTTCGCGGTCGGGGTCCTTGTGCCTGCCGCTGCGCTCGGCCCACTGCCGGCCCGGGTGGGGCATCAGATTGAGCGGGCCGAACTCGTCCATGCTGAAGATGACTTCGGGCTCGTCGGCCTCGGGTATGACCTCTCTGTCAGCGATCGCATACGGGTGCTCCACCCGTGCTTTCTTGGCCGCATAGTCAGGGTCGCGGGAGGTCTTCCAGGTCTTCAGGCGTTGAAAGGAGACGCTTTCCTCGCGGAGCAGGATGCGCAGGCCCTCGTGGCTGATGTCGTCGACCACCCCCTCGGTGACCAGGAAGTCCGCCAGCTTGGTCAGACTCCAGGTGGAGAACGGCAGGTCGTGCTCGGTCGGCTTCGACTTCGCGATCTTCTTGATCTCGCGTCGCTCGGGCAGCGTGAACGTCTTGGGCCGGCCACCCTTGTACTTCGGATAGAGCGAGTCGAAGCCGTCGGCGTTGAAGTTGTGGATCACGTCGCGAACCCGGTCGTCGCTGGTGAACGACACCTCGGCAATCCTGGCCACCGGCATGCCCTGCGCGGACAGCAGCACCATCTGGGCCCGCCGCCAGGTCACCACCGACCCGGTGCCCCTGCGGATGATCCGCAGCAGCCGTCTGCCCTCGTCGTCATCGATCTCACGCACGTGTACTCGATCTGCCACCCGCACAGCCTGACGGCCGTGGGCCGCCCAAGGCCAGGACCCGGGCGGCGCGTCACATCACAACAGGGCGAACGTTGCCTGATGCGGCACTAGCTTCATGAGTACGCGGTCCACACGACGCGTTCAACCAGCCAACCCGCTCGACTCATGGAAAGGGGCCGGCGCATGCAGACCTCTCGTATTCTCCGCACGTCTGTGGCATCCGCCGTTCTCGGCCTCGGCGCCGTGACCGCGTTCGCCGCCACCGCGGAAGCCGCTCCGGCGGCCACTGCTCCGGCGGCCACCGCTCCCGCGGCCGTCGCCCAGCACAGCACCGCGGCACGCCACGCCCAGACCCTGCCGCTCAGCGACGGCAGCACCGCACACGTCACCAAGCTCGCGAACGGCACGTACCAGGCCTGGATCACGCACAAGGGTGTGCGCATCGCGGCGCTCGACTCCGCGCACAAGACCCAGCGCGTGCACGGCTACACCTACGCGCTCAACCAGGCGAACGGCTTCGTCGGCGTGGTGCACCCCGGCGGCTGGCACAGCGAGCAGAACGTGCCGCAGCACCAGGGCAAGCACCACAAGAAGAAGCACCACACGAGCCAGATCGGCAAGACCCACGACGTGCGTCTCGCGGACGGTGGCATCGCCCACGTCACCAAGTTGCCGAACGGCACGTACCAGGCCTGGATCACCCGGCACGGCGTGCGCGTCGCCGCTCTGGACGCCGGCCACAGCACGGCCCGTGCGCACGGCCACCACTACACGCTGAACGCCCACACAGGAGCCGTCCACGTGCGCTGACTCCGTCACCCGCCCTGTCCTCTGCGCTGCGACTGCTGAGCGGGTGCGCTCGCGCGGGAGTTCGCACACCACGACGCCGCGTTCAGCCATTGGATGCTGATGATTGGCAGATGACCGGCAGGTCTCCCCGGCGTTGTGGCCGGGGAGACCCGCCGTGCCTATGTCACGGGTAGTACGGGGTGTGCGTGATGGAGGAGACCTTGAGGTAGCGGGCGCCGTCGGCGGTGGCCCAGGTCGAGGCGTCCGGATTTCCCGGCCAGTCTCCGCCGACCGCGACGTTGGCGATGAAGCGCATGCCGGTTCCGGCCGGGGTGGTGTACCAGGTGGTGCCGGTGATGGCGCCGTCCACCGCGAAGTCGATGTGGTCGGGGAACCAACTGAACGAGTAGGTGTGGAACGCGTTCGTCCAGCCCGCGGAGTTCGTCTTGGAGAACTGCTGCTGGGCGTTGTTGGCGTCATGAGAGGTCTGGTACACGACGTTCGGGTTCTGTCCCACGATCTCGGCCGCGTCGAACTCGGGCAGCCACGGATTCAGGTAGGCGGCCCACACCGCGGGCAACAGGCCCTGCCCGCCCGGCATGTTGGCGGTGAAGCTGTACGTGCCGTACCCGTACAGTGCGGTCGACTCCACGCGGCCCGAGTAGTAGACACCACCCCCGGCGTTGTACGCCTTGATCACCAGCGTGCCGCCCTCGTACCAGACACAGTCCGGCGTGTACGTCTCCAGCTCGTTGTTGGCAGTCCACCTTCCGCTGACCTTGTTCCAGGAGTTGACCGTTACGGGGGTGCCCCACGAATCGGCTCGTGCGGTCTGTGCGCCCAGCATCAGCGCAGGCGGTGCGGCCAGGGCGGCGCCCAGTATGCGGCGGCGGCTCGGTGTGCGCGGTAAGTCGGTCATCGCGGCTCCATTGCTTGGATGAACCAAGAGACGTGGGAGCGCTTCCATGTCCCACGTGTCGACGGACTGTAGGAGTCCGTTCGCCACTTGACAAGATGCGCCACACAAAGCGGCACATGCCTTTGAGGAGTGAACTGACCGGCCGGTCCCCGACGAGGTGCGGAAGCGCGGCGAGCTTGGTTCGACCGGCCGCGTAGGATGGCGGGCGCGGTGGCAGCCGGGGGCCTCTCCGGCGCCTCCGACGTGACTGCTCAGCAGGCGCAGGCCGTGCTGGTCGGCGGAGTCGGGATCCACGACTTCGTACCGGTTGGCGCCGACGCCGGTCGTGCGACCGTGGGCGGCCCACTTCTCCCCGATGTCCCGTGCGAGCGCGTAGGTTTCGCCTGCCCATTTTTGGGCGGTGGCGTCGAGCTCGACGGCGGTGGGGCGTCGTGCGGTGCCGGTGACGTCGGCGCATCTCGGGTGTCGACCGTCGATGAGTATGCGGTCGCCGGTGATCGCCACCAACCCCTTGACATAGATGTATTCACATCAGAGGCTGCATGAAATCGCTTATTCATGATCTTCGCAAGGCTCAGGAGGACGCCGTGGAGCAACCGCCGTCTGTGGAAGTGACCACGCCACCGGGCACCGGGACAGCGACGGCCCCTGGGACCGCAACGACCCTGGATGACGCCCCGCTGAACCGCTTCCACCTCAAGATCACGGCGCTCACCTTCGGTGCGAACTTCTCGGACGGATACCACCTGGGCATCATCGGTATCGCGCTGACACTCATCGCGCCGCAGATGCACCTCGGGCCCGCCTGGCAGGGTCTGCTGGGTGCCTCGGCGCTCATCGGCATCTTCGCCGGCAGCATCGTGCTGGGCTGGGCCGCGGACCGATGGGGACGGCAGCTGCTGTACACCCTCGACTTCCTTCTCATCGCCGTCGCCTCCGTCGCCCAGTTCTTCGTCACCGGGCCGACCGAGCTGTTCGTGCTCCGCCTCCTCATCGGATTCGGAATCGGTGCGGACTACGCCCTGGGCCCCACGCTGGTCGCCGAGTTCTGCCCGCGCCGCTATCGCGGCGGCTTCCTCGCCTCGCTCACCGCCATGTGGACGATCGGCTACATCGCGGCGTACTTCATCGGCAACTACGTGATCGGATTCGGCGGGGACAGCTGGCGATGGCTGCTGGCCAGCAGTGCGCTGCCCGCTGTCTTCGTACTCCTCATGCGGATCGGGACACCCGAGTCGCCGCGGTGGCTCATCAGCAAGGGGCGGATCGAGGAGGCGAAGGCCGTCGTCGCCAAGCACATCGGCCCCCACGTCGATGTCTCGAACCTGTTGACCCGGGGGCAGGCGGAGGAGTCCTACGACTACCGCGAGCTGTTCCGCCGCCGCTACCGCCGCAACACGCTCTTCGGCGTCCTCTACTACAACTGTCAGGTCATCCCGTACTTCGCCATCTACACGTTCCTGCCCGTGGTGATGGAGCGCGTGGGGCTGGCCGACGAGGAGTTCCTCAGCAACGGTCTGCTCAACCTGTTCCTGCTGCTGGGCGGGCTCATCGGGTTGTGGTTCGTGGCACGCTTCACGCGGCGAGGCTTCCTCATCACCTCGTTCTTCGTGATGGCGCTGGCCCTCGGCACGATCGGGGTGTGGCCGAACGCGCCGACGCTGCTGCTGTTCCCGCTGTTCCTCGTGTTCACCTTCACGATGTCGGCATCCTCCAACCTCGACCAGGTCTATCCCCCGGAGCTCTTCCCGACCCAGGTCCGCAGCTCAGGCGTTGGCCTGCTCAACGGGCTCAGCCGGGTCGGCTCCGCGATCGGGACGTTCCTGCTCCCGATGAGCCTGTCGGCGTTCGGGTTCTCCGCCTCCATGATCACCCTTACGGTCCTGCTGGTGCTGGGGGCCGTGGTGTCTCTGGCCTGGGCGCCGGAGACCAAGGAAGTTCAACTGGACTGACGTCGGGCCCGGCAAACGGACTGGCGGAACGGACTGGCGGAACGGGCTGGCGGAACGGGCTGGCGGAACGGACTGGCGGAACCGACTGGCGGAACGGGCTGCTCCGCCAGGACCGGGCGTCCGTCGTCGGCCGTGGGCCGGCGGCGGACCGGCAGGCACCTGCCGCAGACCTGGGCACGTCGATCCTCCTCCCGGTGACATGCGTCGAGATGCGGCCTGCCGGCCAGGGCCTTGATCACGGAGAGGGGGGGCGCGTCGCCGAAGGGGCGGTACCCGCGCAAGGCCGAAGCCCTGCACACGTTGACACCTTTCAGACACGTCCGGCAAGATCGCGTGCCATGCACCCTGCCGCCCGCCACTTGATGAGCGTCCTCGTCGAGCGCCGCCATGTGGATCTGGCGCGGCAGTCCAGCGCCCTGTGTCTCTCCCCTCGCTGAACAGCGCCTGCAATCAACGAAGTTGCCGCCCTGCACAGTCGTATACGGGAGTTCCGTCGTGCCCACACCCACGTTTGACGCGCCCGTCAGCCGTCGCGCCTTCACCGCCCTTGCCGGGGCAGTGGCCGCGACAGGCGCCACCGCATTGACTGCCACCGCTTCAGCCGCCGCGCCCGGCCGCGCCCCGGCCGAGCGCCCCAACATCCTGTGGCTGGTCGCCGAGGACCACTATCCGTTCGTCGGCGCATACGGCGATCCCGTCGCCAGAACACCCACCCTGGACCGGCTCGCCGGCGAAGGCATCCGCTATGAGAACTCCTACTCGACGGCGCCGGTCTGCGCACCGTCCCGCTTCGCGCTGCTCACCGGCGTCGCACCGCAGAGCGCCGGGCCCGCCGAACACATGAGGGCGCTCGGCCGAACTCCGGCCTTCCTCAAGGGATTTCCGGAGTACCTGCGCCGGGCCGGCTACTACACGACCAACAACTCCAAGACCGACTACAACACCGTCGTCGACATGGCGGCCACCTGGGACGCGTCCAGCGCGAGTGCCCACTACCGCGACCGCCCGGCCGGAGCCCCGTTCTTCGCCGTCTTCAACGACATGACCACGCACGAGTCCGCCCTGTTCACCGCCACGGACGGGCGTACGCGACGCGCGGATGTCCGACTGCCCGCCTACCTGCCCGACACCGACGACATCCGCGGCGACTTCGCGCACTACTACGACGCGATGGAGGCCATGGGCGGCCATGTCGCCCTGAAGCTGGCCGAGTTGGAGTCCGCCGGGCTCGCCGACGACACCATCGTGTTCTTCTACTCCGACAACGGCGGCGTCCTCCCGCGCAGCAAGCGCCACTGCTACGACGAGGGCATGCGCACCGCGCTCATCGTGCGCTTCCCGGCGAAGTGGGCACACCTCGCACCACGTCCGCCGGGTGCCGTGGAGCGCCGGGCGGTGACATCGGTCGACTACGGGCCGACCGTCCTCGCGCTCGCGGGGGTCGACATCCCGGAGTACATCCAGGGGCAACCGTTCGCCGGAGTGCGCCAACTCCCGCCCTCCCGTTACGCGTTCGGCGGCAGGGACCGGATGGACGAGCGCTACGACATGGTCCGCACGGTGCGCGACGAGCGCTACCGCTATCTGCGCAACTACGCACCGCACCGCCCCTGGGGCCAGCACGGCGCGTACGCCTGGCAGGCGCGCGGCTACCAGTCGTGGCAGCAGGCCCACCTGGACGGCACCCTCGATCCCGTACAGGACAGGTTCTGGGGAACCAAGCCCGCCGAGGAGCTGTACGACCTGCGCACCGACCCCGACGAGGTCCACAACCTGGCCGCCGACCCGGCCCACGCCCACACGCTCACCCGTCTCTCCCGCGCACTGGACGAGCACCTGGTCGCCGTGCACGACAACGGGTTCATCCCGGAAGGCAGTCCGCTGGAGGGCTGGGAGGCGAGCCGCCGCCCCGGCGCCTACCCGCTGCGCCGCGTCATGGCCCTCGCGCAACGGGCCATCCAGCGTGACACCCGCCATCTCGCCTCCCTGATACGGGACTTGGGCGACACGAACGAGGTCGTACGGTACTGGGCCGCGCAGGGACTGCTGATGCTCGGGCGTCCCGCCGCGTCGGCACTGCCCCGACTGACCCGGGTGCTGCGCACCGACACCTCACCCCAGGTGCGGGTAGTTGCCGCGGAAACGCTGATCCGGCACGGCCACCTGGTCGACGAGGCCGTCGCCTTCCTGGGCCACACCCTCGCTGAACACACCGACGTCCGCGTACGACTCCAGGCGATCAACGCCCTCACCTTCATCGCCCCCGACCTCGCCCGCCCGGCACGGTCCGCGATCGAGGCCGCCGCCACGGACAAGGACGAGTATCTGCACAACACGGGCCGCTACCTGCGCTTCGTGCTCGACGGGACCTACACACCGTCCTCGCCGGTCTACGAACCGGTGCCCACGCAAGCCTGAGCGCGAGTGCCATGGCGACGACGGCGCGCCGGCGCATGCCGCCGGAGAACCGGTGCCGACAGTGGCGCGCGCGGCGGGCCGCGTCGGGGATGCGGACCCGGTCCAGGCGGTCCACCGCGTGCCGGGCCGCCTGCCATGCACCTGGAACACCGCAGCGATCTGCGCGCCCACGACAAGGACATCGCCCCGCGCATGCCGGGAGAGCTGACCGCATCGGGCGAGGACTTCCGGTCGAGGCCGCCCGGATCCAGGTATACGTCCCGGTGCCCCACGTGGCCGTGCCCGGCGCGCAGGACATGATCGTCGCCACCTTCGGCACCCCCCCAGTACGCGGACCACTGGGAGGACTACTGCGAGATGGTGGCAGCGCTCCTGAGGAGCCTCACGTCCACGCCGGACGAGGAACCTTTGGTCAGCCGGTGAGGCGGATGCCGCGCAGGGTTTCCTGAGGATCCAGGAAGGCGAGTACTCGGCCCGCGGCCAGCGGGGCGCTGTTGCCGATGCTCGCCGTGAACTCGCCCTTCCACAACGTGCGGCCGTCGGCGGAACGCAGGACGCGTACCGTTTGCCGCTGTTGGAACAGCCGGGCCGTGCGGGTGTGCCGGACCATCGTGCAGGCGCCCGCGGAGGCGATGTCGAGGTCCGCGCCGCCCTCGGTGCGCCAGCGTTCCGAACCGTCGTCGGCGTTGAGACAGACGACTCCGTCGGGGGTGGGCAGAACGAAGCCGTCGGGGGTGGACACCGGGTCGGGAGCGCGGTCCGCGGAGGCGCTCGCACCCTTGAAGGTCCACTTCTGCTTGCCGGTACGGACGTCGACGGCCGTGGGCCTGCTGCGCTCGCCCTTGAGGCGGGGGAGCAGGAGGGTGGTGCCGGCGAGCGGGGCCGCCGGGGGACCCTCCTCTTCGAGGCCGTTGCTGCCGGGTACCGTCGTGACCTTGGCCAGGGGGATGCGCCACTTCTCCTTGCCCGTGCGGGCACCGAGCAGGACGAGATCGATGCGCTTCTTGTCGACCTTGTCGTGGAAGAGGATGGCATCACCCGTGCGCTGAGGCGCGAAGATGCGCTGCCCGGGCTCGGTGTACAGGTTCATGCCGGGCCGGTCCCACAGCTGCTTTCCGGTCGCTCCGTCGAGTGCCGTCGAGCCCACCAGGGCCAGGTCCCCGATCCCCGTGATGGTGCCTGAACTGTCCAACTGTTGGGTCCAGCGTTCCTTCCCCGTACGTGTGTCGAAGGCGGTGACCGTCTGCCGGTTGGGGTCCCCGCCGCCGAAGAGCACCAGTCCGCTGCGTTCGAGGACGTGCAGCTCGTAGTCGTCCTTGTCGTACAGTTCCCGCTTCCAGCGGGTCCTGCCGGTGGCGCCGTCGAGTACGTACAGCATCGCGATCAGGTCGTGGGGCAGCTGCACCAACGCGAGCACGGTGTCGCCGTCGTCGACCACGGCCGCCTGCGAGGATCCGGACAGGGGCCATTCGAAGCCCAGGTCGCGCTTCCACAGGAGCTTGCCGCCGGCGAGTTCGAACGCCTGGATCGCCGCGCCGTCGTGGGCGGGGACGAAGCAGCGTCTGCCGGACCGGATGGGCTGGTCCCAGCCTCCGCGGCGCGAGCCGAGGCCGTGGGACCAGGCGAACGCGTCGTGTCCGGGGTCGGCGGAGAGATAGACGCCCGCCGAAATGCCGGCCGTGGCCACCGCGGCGAAGCCGGCACCGCCCAGCAGAAGCCCACGGCGGCTCAACGCGGGGCGGCCGCTCTCTGCCTGGGTGCTGTGCCGTGTGGCCGTGACGGTGAGGGCGGCATCGAGGGGTATGTCGGCGGGAGTGGCCTCCCGGTCGACCACGGTGGGCGGGTGTTCGGGGCGCGGTGCCGGCACCGGTGCCGCGGGGGCGGCCTGCCCCTCGAGTTCGCGCAGCGCTTCGCCGAGTTCGGTGGCCGAGCCGTACCGGTCCCGAGGGTCCTTCGCCAGCAGGCGCAGGATCAACGAGTCCCAGGCGGGCGAGAGGTCCGGTGCGATGCTGCTGGGCACCGGCGGTGCATCGTTGAGGTGCGCTGTCAGGAATCCGAGGGTGTCGGGTGCGGTGAACGGCAGCCTGCCGGTGCGCAGTTCGAACAGGACACAGCCCATCGCGTACAGGTCGCTGCTCTGCTCCGGATAGCTGCGGGCCTGTTCGGGTGCCATGTACGCGGCCGTCCCGATGACCAGTCCGGTGCGGGTCAGCCTGCCGTCGGTGGCCGAGGCGTCGGCGGCCCGCGCGATCCCGAAGTCGAGGACCTTGATCCGGTCCGATGGCGTGACGAAGAGGTTGGCGGGCTTGATGTCACGGTGCAGCACACCTGCGGCGTGCGCCTCCGCGAGCGCCTCGCAGATCTGCCCGCCCCACCGGGCCGCCTGCGCCCCGCCCACCGGGCCTCGGCGGACGGCGGCCTCCAGGCCCTCGCCGCGCAGCAACTCCATGACCAGGAATGGTGTGCTGCCCTCGGGGGTGACGGCCGTGCCGACGTCGTGCACGGTCACGATGTGCGGATGCTGCAGCGCGGCGGTGATCCGCGCCTCGCGCAGGAAACGGGCGCGCGCCTCGTCAGCGGTACTGCCGCCGCCCGCGAGCATCGAGATCACCTTGACGGCGACCGGGCGCCCAAGGATCTCGTCGCGGGCCTCCCACACTTCCCCCATCCCGCCCTGGCCCAGAGGCCTCACGAGCCGGTATCGGTCGGCCAGTATGCGATCCGCCACGTCTCAAGTCCCCCAGATTGCACCGTGGTTCCAGCAAAGTGGTCGCAGCGTAGCCCTCTGGTGCGGGGCGTGTGTACGGTCGGGTGTATGGCGAAGCCATGGATGCCGGGGTTCGCACACGTCCGATACCCACTGGATGTGCGCGTGACTGCCTCGGTGCGCGACGAACCGGATCGGATCACGGTGTACCGGGGAGTGGCAATCAGCCGGGTCACCGCGCGGACCATGTCTACGTCCTCGCGCACGCCGCCAAGCTCGACCGGCGGCCCTTCCACGCCTGGGCCCAACTGCCGCCCGGCTGGACCCTGATCACGGATCCGGAGGCGGAGCAGTCGGCGGGATCACGCGCGACGCTCGACCGGCTGCGGGAACACGGGGTGACGGTCGTGACGGAGGAGCTCCCGCAAGGGCTTGGTGCATCCCACGCCGTTCATTGATGTGCCGAGGTGTGCTCGTCGACGGTGAAGGACGTGCCGGTGGCGGGTACTCCGACCTCGTGCCAGCTGAACGGGATGCCGCGTGCGGTGTCCAGGTCCGGTCCGTCCATCAGCTGGAAGTGCACATGCGGTTGGGTGGAGTTGCCGGAGTTGCCGCAACGGCCGAGCAGTTGGCCGGCGACGACCTTGTCGCCCGTGCGGATGTCCAGCGAGCCCCGTTGGACGTGTGCATACACGGCGTATGTCGCTTCGCCCAGGTCGAGGATGATGTGGTTGCCGATGACCCGGCGGCTCCCGCCGAGTGTGCGGCAGACACCCTCGATGAGCCAGAAGTACAGAACTCCCGCAAGGGAGCTGCGACTGAGGTGGTCACGTTGGCCGTCTTCGGCGTGAACGACGGTGGCATCGGCAACCGCGTACAGCGGTGCCTCGAAGGCGGGGTAGTCCCGGTTGCGGTGGGCAACAGGCCAGAACCACACGGGGGCAGGACGCGCGGGACCCCCCGCCGGCTCCGCCACGATGTCGATGGCGTAGGTCTGGGCGAACTGGTGCGTTCCGTGGCTCGGCACCTTGTCCGCGGGGCTGTTGAGGGCCGACCAGCGGCCGGTGACCGGGGGCGCGACCTCGACCGGCGCCGGCGGCCCCGTCTCGATTCGACGCTGGGCGGAGCGCGAGGTCACCAGGCTGATCCCGATCGCGCCGAGCGCGGGCAGCCAGCTCACCCAGTAGTTGTAGGGAAGCTCCACGAAGAATCTGATGACGATCTGCGCGAAAAAGATCAGCCACAGCGCGTATTGGACCCTGGCGGCGGCTTTGCGTCGACCTACGGACACGGACATGGTTCCCCCTCGGAAAGTGGTCAGGTCACGGGGCGCGCGGCGGTGAGTGCCACGAGCAGCGGTACCACTCGTCCCACAGGCACTTCGTAGCGGCCGCGCTCCGGAGCGTGGAGCCAGCCCGCGCCGGTGAGTTGGCGCAGGTGGTGATAGATCTGGCCGGTCGTGCCGATGTCCTCGAGCGCGGCCAGTTCGGCGGCGGTGCGCAATCCGCCCAGGATCTCCCGCAGCAGCCTCAGCCGCACCGGATTGCCGAGCGCGGCGAACGACTCGGCCACCTCTGACCAGTCGTCGTCGAACAGCGTCTGCGTGAGCAGGCCGTATTGCCACTCATAGCGATGCCCCGTCGGCACGCGCACCGCTCCGGTGAACAGGACGGCTCCGTCCGCGTCCTGAGTTACCGGGTGACGCTCCTTCAGTGCGTCGAGGGCCCACAACTCGCTCTCTCCCACGACCGGCGCGGCAGGGGCGTCGGTCTCCAGCTCCGCCACGCGCCGCTCGAGCTCGGAGACACGCTCTTCCAGATCCATGGAACGAGATTACGTAATTATGTAATCCCGTGCAAGTGTCGCGCGCCCGTGATGTCGCGATGCCGTGTCTCTGGTGTCCTCTCCGGTGTCTCCGACTTCTCCGGTCTCGGTCAGTACGCCTCCTCCACCAGGTCGATCAGCGCCTGCCGTGACACGCCGGCCTCGCGGGCTCGCGTACACAACTCCCTTACTGTGTCCGCGATTTCGCTGGCGCCACCGCCAGTGGCGACGACCACGGCGCCGCGGCCGCGGCGGAGTTCGATGACACCTTCTTCGCGCAGGGCCTGGTAGCCGCGCAGGACGGTGTGGATGTTGACGTCGAGGGAGTCGGCGAGGGTGCGGGCGGCGGGGAGGCGCTCGCCGGTCGAGACCTCGCCGGCGGCCACGGCGCGGCGTACGCAGGCGGCGATCTGTTCGCCGAGCGGGGTACGGGCGGCCGGGTCCACGCGGAAGAGCACCGTCAGCTCACCTTCTCGCGCCGGGCGAGCGCGTTGAAGAGGGCGGCGCCGGTGCGGGCGTCGTCGACCGTCACGCTGAACTCCCGTCCGGAACGCCGCTTGACGGCCAGCGCCTCACCGCCGCGCACCACGACACCGGAGCGGGCGGGGCGCACCCGGTAGCCCCAGCCGCCGAAGTCGCCCAGCGGGCTGATCTCCCGTACCAGGGCTTCGCCCGCGTCGAGCGGCACCCGGGCCTCGGGCCAGGGCAGCACCCCGAACCGCACCCGCAACCCCCGCGCGTCGACCCGTACTCGTACCCGACCGAAGCAGGTGAGCAGCGCTCCGACCGGAAGCGTGAGCACGAACGGGGACCAGCCGTAAAGGCCGAGCCGGGCCGCACCGACCGCCGCGAGCGCGACGCCCGCGGTCAGGACGACCTCATTGACGGCGGTACGGGTCCACACCGCGCGTTCGCCCGCACGAAGTTCCATGTACGGAGGTGTGTCGCGAGGACTCATGCCATCCCCCTCCGGGACCGGCACTCGCGCGATCAGCAGCCGGCCGAGCAGTGCGGACAGCAGGCCGACCCCCGCGGCCGTGCCCATCTGCCACAGCGGGAAGGACGCCGCCGTGCCGTCGGACAGGCCGCGGTTGACGATCGCGACGGCGGTGAAGATGTAACCGATGAATCCGGCGACACCCCAGCCCAGGACCACGGTGAACCGGGTGGAGCGCGCCTCGCGGCCACGGCGGGCGGCGACCGCGAAGAGAGTGCCGAGTCCGGCGAGGGGCACCAGCGCGCCCACGGCGTACGCGGTGAGCGAGGTGGTCCCGTCGACGTCCCCGCCGAGCCCGAAGTGGGTGCCGAGTTCGTCGGGCAGATCACCCGAGACGACGGCGACGACCACCGCGAACGCGATGAGGGCGAGCACGTACGGCGCCGCGGCGACGGCGGTGAGGGAGCGGGTTCCGCCCGCTCGCGGTGTTCCCATGACGACCCTTCGCAGTAGTTCCACTTGTTCGCATTGTATGCGAACAAGTGGATGGGATGGAACACCGCGCCGTACCGGCCGACGGCCGAGCCCCCCACCTGCCCGCCGCCCGCCCCCGGAACGGCCCCTCACCCGCCTCGTGGTGCGCCGCAAGAAAATCTGTACCCGGCGAAGTCTGCGACGTGGACGTACCCCATGCGCTGGTAGAGGGCATTGCTGGTCGGATTGCCGGGGTCCGTGAACAGGACGACATCCGTCGCGCCCGCGGTCAGTGCTGCTCTGCTCGCCGCGACCGTAACGGCGCCCGCGTAGCCGCGGCCCCGGAGGTGGGCCGGTGTGTAGACGGGGTCCACCCGGACCATGCCGCCGACCATCGAGGTCGCGGCCGCCATTGAGACGGGGGTGCCCTCCGGGGCCTCCCAGAACGTGAAGTGCCTGTCGCTGAAGCGCGAGTTGTCCCAGGAGCCGGCGTCGATCAAGTCGATGGAACGCTGTTCCCCGACGTCGACGCAGAACTCACGGCACCAGCGCACGATGTGCGCGCGGTCCTGCCGATCCGTGATGCGCCCACGGCCGTCCGGGCGCGGCTGCGGTGGTGTGAGCTTGCCGAGACGGTAGAGATGCGTCCGCCAGAAAAGTTCCGGCGCCGCACTCGTGTGCCGCTGCCATGACGTGGCGAAAGCGCTGGCAGTGTCGTGGTCTGCGATGACGTTGGAGGGCGAGTGCCCGAGCCCGGCCAGATGACGAGCAAGGGCGCCGGTCTGCTCGACAGAGAGGGGGGTGAGGACCAGGCGACCGCGCGGAGTGAGATAGAAGATCGCGCGAACTTCGCCTCCTGACTCAAGCCGACCTAAGACGGAAGTTTCCGCGTCATGCTCGGCTGTCCCGCGTATCCGCAGTTTCTCGATGTCCGTCAGTGGTGTGTTGTGCAGAGCGGGGCGCGAGCGCAGGAAGTCCCCGGCTCGGGCGAGGAAGTCGTCGACGTTTTTGGTGAGGTGCCAGGCATTCGGGAGCATGCTTCATCATCTCGGACGACGTCGACTCGGGTGCTGTCGAGTGGTCCCGCGACCGCGAACGGACCCGTGAAGCCGTCCGGCGCGCCGTTCGCGTCCTGCCACCGCACCGTCGATGCCCGAGGTGCCTTGGGCATGATCTCGTCGAAGCCCGAGGCATGGAGGTTGCTGCCGACGGCAACCGCGTGTCGTTCGTAGGCGGCGTCCGCGTCCTGGGGCGACGACGGTGTACCCGGGCGGTCGGGTCAGCTCCAGGCCCGGCGTTCCTCGCTGTGTGGGTCGTCGGTCTCGGACCACTCGGCATCGATCCGCATCGTCGTCCTGCGCTCGTGCTCGTACGCGGCCCAGCCCGGGTCGCCGGTCGTGGCGAAGCGGATCCAGGTCTCGTGGACTCGGGCGGCCAGGTCCGCGGGCGGCTTTCCGGGGCCGAGCAGTGCGTTGGGGCCGTGCAGTTGGGGGAGTCCGACGAGGTCGAAGACGAAGGGGAGCTCCATCGTGTGGGTGGCGCCCAGCTCTCCGTTCAGCGCCTGCGAACGCCATGTGAACTCGTAGGCATAGGTGGCCGACGCGGGGTGTGCGGCGTGGGCGGCGGCCAGGGCCCGGCTGCCGGCGCCGAACAGGGCGTCGCCCATGATCGCGGAGCGGAGTGCGCCGGAGGACGCCTCGGGACGTGCCGCCCGGTACGCCTCGACGAGTTCGGCCGGGCGGGAGTGGGAGGCGCGTGCGGCCGCGTGGACGTCGGCGTCGGTCGAGGTGGAGTACCTGCCCATGGGGGCCAGATAGAGGTTGCCCTCCTCGGAGTTGGCGCCGATGAGCAGGTCGACGTCGGCGCTCAACCCGGCGGCGACGGCTTCGGCGGGCTGGGTTTCCAGGACCAGGCCGAAGGGGCTGAGCCCGATCAGTGGGTCGCGGTGTGTCCCGGTCCTGAGGTCGAGCCCCGCGAGTGTGGAGGAGACGTCGACGAGACGCTCGTCGGGGATCTCCGCGAAGGCGGCGAGGCGGGGCTCGATGCCGAGTGCGTCGGCAGCGGCCCGAGTGACGCGCGCGCCCTGTTCGGGCGTGAAGGCGCCCAGGCCGTTGCCGCTCTGGACGATCGCCCGGTGGAACAGGCCCGATGTGTCGGGCGTGGCGAGGATGCCGCCGACGAGTGTGGCGCCGGCCGACTGGCCGAACAGTGTCACGTTGCTCGGGTCGCCGCCGAACGCGGCGATGTTCTCCCGCACCCAGCGCAGCGCGGCGACGACGTCGAGCAGACCGCGGTTGGCGGGCGCGCCCGGGACGTCGAGGAAACCGCTGATGCCCAGGCGGTAGTTGAGAGTTACGAGCACCACGCCGTCGCGGCCGAAGGCGCTGCCGTCGTACATCGGCGATCGCGTCGATCCGGCGGCGAATCCGCCACCGTGCACGAACACCATGACGGGCAGTTCGCCGCCCGGGGCCTCGGGCGTCCAGACGTTCACGGTGAGGTAGTCCTCGCCCCGGCTCCAACCGGCGCCGAAGTAGGGGGTCATGTCGAGGCCGCCGAGCCTGCGCTCGAACTGCGGCGCGTTCGGCCCGTGCGCGGTGGCGTCGCGCACGCCCTGCCATGCCGCGTGCGGCCGTGGCGGCCGGAACCGGGCGGCGCCGGTGGGCGCGGCGGCGTAGGGGATGTTCAGGAACGCGGTGCTGCCCACTTGGCGCAGGCCGCGCACCGCGCCCTGGGCGGTGGTGACGATGGGGTCGTGGTGGTGGTTCACAGTGGTGGCCTCTCTGAGGATGTCGTCTCCGTTCGGAGTGGGGGGCAGCGCTGTTCGGAGTACGGGGTGAACGGCGCCCAGCCCTTGATGTCGAAGGTGTCTCCGTGGCGTGTCACCTCGGCCGCGCCGTGACCGCCCAAGTGGGCGGGAATCACCAGTGCGTTGTTGTCGGCCGCCCAGCCCAGAACCCTGCGGCGAGTGGCGATGGCCCCGGCCGGGTCCTCGCAGAAGCAGCTGTTCGCGTCCGGGTGGAGGATCTGCACCGGGTTGTGGAGCAGGTCGCCGACGAAGACGGCGCGGTCGGAGCCGGATCCGAGCGTCAGCACGGAGGAGCCGGGGGTGTGCCCGGGGGCCAGGTCCAGGCGCAGGCCGGCGTCGATCCGGTGGCTGTTCTCCCACAGGAGCGTGCGGCCGGCCGCGTGCACCGGGGCGACGCTGTCCTCGAACACGTTCTGGTTGCCGCGGCCGAGCAGCGGCTTGTGGCCGTTCTCGGGGTTCCAGAAGTCGAAGTCGTCCTTCGGTATCAGGTACGTGGCGTTGGGGAACGTGGGCACCCAAGTGCGGTCGTCCAGGTAGGTGTTCCAGCCGACGTGGTCGACGTGCAGATGCGTGTTGATCACGATGTCGACGTCCTCGGGTTCGACACCGGCACGGGAGAGGTTGCCGAGGAAGTCGGTCTCGAGGTGACTCCAGACCGGCGAGTAGGGGCGTTCCTTGTGGTTGCCGACGCCGGTGTCGACGAGGATCGTCCTGCCCTCACTGCGCAGTACCCAGGTCTGGATCGCGGAGTTCACGATATTCGTCCCGGAGCCCAGGAAATGTGGCGTGAGCCATTCCGGGCCATTTTCCCAGGTGTGCCCGGGGCTTTCCGGGAAGAAGGTTTCAGGGGTCATTTCGACGGAGCCGTAATATTCCCGTACGCGGGTGATGGTGACGTCGCCGAGTTTGATCTGGTTGATGTGAGGCATCGGAATTCCTGGATTGATGGTTCGACGTATCTTTCGACGTATCTGAGGGGCTGGATCGAACCGTACGAGGAGCTGGAAACCGGCGGTATCAGTCACATGACTGCAGTCGAGCGGGGGAGGCAGGCGAGGGGCGTTCCTCGACACCACTTCGGCGCTTGTATTCTGGGCGCGCCAAGGTGGGCCGAAGGAGGAACATGATCGTCGGCCGCGAGGCGGAGCTCGATCGCCTTTTCCGCATGGTGAATCGTGCGTCCGCGACCGAGCGGGTGCTCGTGCTCCGCGGCGACGCGGGCACGGGAAAGAGCGCGCTCCTTGATGCCGCGCTGCGAAGGGCTCGGGTGAGCGGTGTCCGAGTGCTCCGTGCGGAGGGGAGCGAGTCGGAGGCGAGCCTCGCGTTCTCCGGTCTGCATCAGTTGCTGCGGCCGGTCGCTGCGGCCGTGGACCGGCTGCCCGAGCGGCAGCGCACGGCACTGGCCGGTGCGCTCGGCACTGGCCCCGCTGTCGAGGGAACGCCCGACCTCATGCTCGTCGGCGTCGCCCTCCTGAGCCTCCTGTCGGAGTCGGCCGACCCGCAACCGCTGATGTTGGTCATCGACGACGCCCAGTGGATCGACCGGGCCTCCCTTGATGCCCTGGCCTTCGCCGTCAAGCGCCTGGACGCCGAGCCGCTCACCCTGCTCATCGGGGTACGCACCGACGATCCGCTTCCCGCGTTCGACCGGCACTGGCCGGCCCTCACTCTCGCCCCGCTCGACGCCGCTGCCGCGGGACGCCTCCTCGACCGGCAGCCGTACGGCCCCACCGGACGCGTCCGGGGCCAGGTCCTCGAGCAGGCGGCCGGCAACCCCCTGGCCCTCGTCGAGTTGGCCAGGGCCGCCACTTCCCCGGGCGGCAGCCCCAACGGGCCGCTGCCGCTCCCCGGGCGACTGGAGCACATTTTCGCCGCTCGGCTCGCCGAACTACCCGCCTCCACCGCGCAGTTGCTGCTTCTCCTGGCAGCCATGGACACGGCCGACTCGGCGGTCCTCGCGGTGGCCGGGCTGCCCGGCGTCGAAGACACCGCGTGGCGGCCCGCGGAGGAGGCCGGACTCGTCCGCCGCACCGGCCGGGCCGTCCGCTTCGGCCACCCCCTCATGCGGTCCGCCGTCTACCACGCGGCCTCCCACGACGCCCGGCGCGCCGCCCACCTCGTACTGGCCGACGCGCTCGGCGACGCACCGGACCGGTGCGCCTGGCACCGCGCGGCCGCGGCCGGCGGTCCGGACGCGGGCGTCGCGGCGGCGCTGGAGCGGACCGCGGACCGGGCCCGCCGACGCGGTGGCCACGCGGCGGCGGCGCGGGCACTGCAGCGGGCGGCCGAGCTCGCACCGAACCGCGCCGAAAGCGCCCGACTGCTCGTCGAGGCCGCCGCCGCGGCCGTGTTCACCGGCGACATCACCTGGGTCGACGAACTGGCCACCGCAGTACGGGAACGCACCGGCGACGCAACGCTGTTGGCCACTGCCGCGGTGCACGCCGGCCGCCTCGCGGTGCTGACCACCCGACACACCGTGGTGTTCTCCCGCCTGAGGCGCGCCGCCCGGCAGTGGGCGGCCACGGACCCCGACGTGGCCCTCGACATGCTCGCCGGCGCCGCGGTCGTCCGCTTCTACTCCGGAGAGGACACTCAGCGGCAGGAGATCGACGACGTACTGGCGCGGCTTCCGAGGAACGCATCGAGTGTCTGGCGGCGCGCCTGGGTGCGAGCCGTGTCCGACCCGGCGAACGGCAGGGCCGAACTCGCCGCCCTGCTCCCGCAGTTGTTCGCGGAGGCGGAGGCGGAGACGGAGACGGAAGTGGGGGCGGAGGCGGAAGTGGAGGCGGAGACCGTGCCCGAGCGGCTCGCCACCCTCGCGATCATGGCCTGGCTCCTGGACGACGCCCCGCGCGCCGTCAGCGCCTTCGACACGGCCTTCGACACCGCCTTCGACGGCCGGCGGGCCCGCGGACCGCTGCCGCAGGGTCTCGGCGGCGCCGTCGCATGGGCGTACGTGGAGTGCGGGCGGTGGGAGCAGGCGCGCGAGGCCTGCGCGCAGATCATCGCGCACGCCTCCGGGCTCGGCCTCGACCATGCCCTGGCGTGCGCGACCGCGGTGGACGCCTCCGTCCTGGCGTACCAGGGCGAAGCGGCCCGAGCCCGCTCGCGGGCCGCGGAGGCGCTCGCCCTGATCGATCCGCTGGAGAGTCGCTCGGTCGCCGTGTACGTCCGCCGTGCCCTCGGCGCCGCGGCTGCCGCCGAGGGCGCCTACGAGTCCGCGTACGACCAACTCCGCCTGGCCTTCACGGCAGAGGGCGATCCCGTGCACTACCACGCGTCCTGTCCCGCCCTCGCGGAGCTGGCCGCCGCCGCGGTCCGCTCCGGGCAGCGCGGCGAGGCGTCCTCGATCGTGGAGCGCGCCGCCCGCCGGCTCGGTGACGACGCGTCGCCCCGGCTGAAAGGGCTGATCAGCCGGGCCCGCGCGCTGCTCGCGGACCCGGAGGACGCCGAGCCGCACTTCCGGGCGGCGCTCGCCCAACCGGCGCTCGAACGGTGGCCCTTCGAACACGCCCAGACCCTCCTCGACTTCGCCGAATGGCTGCGCCGGCGCCGGCGCATCACCGAGGCGCGGCCGCTGCTCACCACGGCCCTGGAGGCCTTCCAGCGCCTTGGGGCCCGCCCGTGGGTGGAGCGCGCTCGGGCGGAATCGCGGGCCGCGGGTCTCGACGTCACCGACTCCACCCCCGACGCACTGGCCGAGCTCTCTCCCCAGCAACGGCAGATCATCGGTCTCGCCGCCCGCGGCCTGACCAACAGGGAGATCGGCGAGAAACTCTTCCTCTCGCCGCGCACGGTCGGCTCGCATCTCTATCGCAGCTTCCCCAAGCTGGGCATCAACGCTCGCTCGCAACTGCGCGACCTCATCGAGGGGACGCTCGTGGCGGCCACGGGCAACCAGGAGTGACCGGGCGCCGGGCGGCGCCTTCGCGGCATCGCACTCAGAGCGGTGCCGGACTGTCTCAGTGGAACGCGGCGACGTTGCGGGCCACCCAGTCGGCGAAGGTGCGCGGGGGACGGCCCAAGACCCGCTGGACGTCCGGGCTGACGCGCAACTCGGCCTGGCTCGGGGACCCGAGGATGTCCAGCGTGTCATTGGCGAGCTCCGCCGGCATGCTCCGGGTCATGGCGGCCTTGGCCTCGTCGCGGGTGAGTTCCTGGAACCTGACGGGCGAGCCCAGTGCGGCGGCGATGGCCTCCGTCTGCCGGCGCGGAGTGATCACCTCCGGGCCCGTCAACTCGTAGGCACGGCCGGTGTGCCGGTCCTCCAGCAGGCAGGCCGCCGCGACCGCGGCGATGTCCGCCGGGTCGATGATCGGCACTCCGACATCGCCGAAAGGCGCGGCGACGACCTGCTGGGTGCGGACGGAATCGGCCCACCACAGGGCGTTGGAGGCGAAGCCGCCCGGCCGCAGGATGGCCCACTCCAGGCCGGACTCCCGCAGGGTGTCCTCCAGCGAGCGCATCGCGATCCGCGTGGTGCCGAAGGGCCGGGTCACCACCCCGAGCGTGGAAAGCAGCACGACACGGCGGACCCCGCAGGCCGCGGCTTCGCCGATGATGTGTGCGGGGTTTGCCCCCGTCGCGTGCAGGTCGCCTGACAGCAGCAGGAACAGCGACTTCGCACCGGTCAGCGCGGGCCTGAGGCCGGCGGGTTCGGCAAGGTCGGCCACCACATGGCGGACGCCCTCCGGTACCGACGCCGTGTGTCGTGACACCGCCGTCACCTGCTCGCCCGATTCGGCGAGCATCCGCGTCAACGTCCGCCCGATGTTCCCGGTAGCTCCGGTCACCACGATCATGTTCGGCTCCTTGATGTGTTCTCTGGCGTTCTGTGGTCTGGACGCTAGGAGTACGGGCTAACTTTTGGTAAGGGCATACCTGGAGGTAAGCTCATGACATGGAGGAAGGCGCGCAGCCCAGGCAGGCCGAGACAGGCAAGAGGTATGACGTGTTTCACACCGACTGCCCTGCCAGTGACGTGGTCGACCATGTGACCAGTAAGTGGGGCATCTGGGTGCTGATCGCTCTGCGAAGCAATGACCTCCGGTTCTATGAGCTGCGTGAGAGCATCCAGGGCATCAGCGAGAAGATGCTCGCCCAGACCCTGCGCGCGCTGGCCCAGGACGGGCTGGTCTGGCGGGAGGTCGAGCCGACGGTGCCGCCCCAAGTCACCTACGGGCTGACCGAGTTCGGCGGGGATGTCGGCGAGCCGCTGACGGAGCTTTTCGACCGGATCACGCGGCGGCTGTCGCCGGGGAGTGAGCGATAGCGTGGGGTGTACCACCGGAGAACGTCCCCTGTGAACGGGTCACGGGCGCTCCGCGCCGCCAGGTGACAGGCCCCCTCCGCTCCCGATCCGGGCGGGTCGTACGCTGGCTGTGCTGTGCGACGCCAGACGTCAGGGGAGAGACCAGTGAAGATTGTGCTTCCTGGAGGGACCGGTCAGGTCGGCGGTGTGCTGCGGCGGGCGTTGACCGCTGCGGGCCATGAGGTTGCCGTTCTGACCAGGCATCCCGTGCGGGACGGCGATGTCCGGTGGGACGGCCGGACGCTCGGCCCCTGGACCGAGGCGGTCGACGGCAGTGACGTCGTGATCAACCTTGCGGGCCGCAGCGTCAGTTGCCGCTACACCGACGAGAATCTGCGCGCCATGATGGACTCGCGCGTCGACTCCGCACGTGTCGTGGGCCAGGCGATCGCCGCCGCCCGGAAGCCGCCCCGCGTCTGGCTCCAGATGAGCACCGCCACCATCTACGCCCACCGTTTCGACGCACCGAACGACGAGGCGAGCGGCGTGATCGGCGGAGCTGAGCCCGGTGTTCCCGGCTACTGGGCGTACAGCGTCGAGATCGCGAAGAACTGGGAGCGGGAGCAGGAACGGGCCGAGACCCCGCACACGCGCAAGGTGGCCCTGCGGTCGGCGATGGTGATGAGCCCCGACCGCGGTGGTGTCTTCGACTACCTGCTGTGGCTGACGCGGCTCGGCCTCGGCGGGCCGGTCGCGGGTGGGGCCCAGTACGTGTCCTGGATCCACGACCGTGACTTCGTGCGCGCGGTGGAGTTCCTCATCGACCGTGACGACATCAGCGGGGCGGTCAATCTCGCGGCTCCGGGCCCGCTGCCCCAGAGGGAGTTCATGCGCGCGCTGCGGGCCGCGTGGGGCATGCCGGTGGGGCTGCCCGCGACGCGGTGGATGGCCGCGGTCGGAGCCTTCGCTCTCCGTTCGGACACGGAACTCCTGCTGAAGAGCCGGCGGGTGGTGCCCGGGCGGCTGGAGGACGCCGGGTTCACGTTCGACCACGGAGCCTGGCCGCAGGCGGCGGCGGACCTCGTGGGGCGAACGCGCCGTGAGCGGTCCCGCATCCGACGCACGGCCGACGCCCACCCGTGAGGCCATCGGCGGCCCGTTGGCCGCCGGGATGCGGCCTCCGGACCGGCGTGGCCGCTCCTCACGCCGCTGTCCGCAGCGGACGACGAGAGCCGAGGGCAGCGGAGAACTGGTCGGTGATCTCGTCCAGTGCCCGCCTCGTGTCCGTCTCGAGGACGATGCCGCCGTCGTCCCGCACCTCGATGTGCCGGTCGAGCACGAACCAGCCGGGAGTGATGTGCGCGGGTCCCATCGAGGCGAGGACGGGGCGCAAGGCGTAGTCGATGGCCAGGACGTGGGCGGTGGAGCCGCCGGTCGCCAGCGGCAGGACCGTCTTGCCCTTCAGGGCGTACTGCGGCAGGAGGTCGAGCAGTGCCTTGAGTAGCCCTGAGTAGGCGGCCTTGTACACGGGTGTGCCGATCACGATCCCGTCCGCCCGGTCGAACAGGGCGGTGGCCTCCACGATGGCCGGGTGGCCGAAGTCCGCGTGCAGCAGGGCTTCGGGAGGCAGGTCGCGGACATCGAGGGGGACCACCTCGTGCCCCTGCGCGGTGAGCCGCGCATCGAGGTCGCGCAGCAGTCGGGCGGTGCGGGAGGTGGGGGAGGGGCTTCCGGAAACGGAGAGAACGGTGGTCATGAGGGGCTCCTTCAGAGGGCTTTGCCCGGGTTGAGGATGAGGTGCGGGTCGAAGGCCGCCTTGATGCGCTGCTGCAACGCGTGTTGCTGTGGGCCGAGTTCGTCGGCGAGCCAGCGCCGTTTGAGGGTGCCCACGCCGTGTTCCCCGGTGAGTGTGCCGCCCAGACGCAGTGCGGCGGTGAAGATGTCGCCCGCCGCCTGCCAGGCCGCGTCCGGGATGCCGGGAGCGTCGGGGTCGAGGACGAGGATGGGGTGGAGGTTGCCGTCGGCGGCGTGCGCGAAGGTGAATATCCGTACGTCGTGACGCTCGGCGGCCGCGGTGATCTCGCGGACCGCGTCGGCCAGCCTGGACCTGGGCACCGCGATGTCCTCGATCAGCACTCGGCCAAGGCGTTCCAGGGCGGGCAGGGCTTGCCGGCGGGCCGTCAGCAGCCGGTCCGCCTCTGCCGGGTCGGCGGTGGTCTCGACCGATCCCGCGCGTTCCCGCAGCAGCGTCACCGCCGCTTCCGCCTCGGCCGCCGCCGCACGTCCGTCGCACTGGAGCAGCAGCAGCGCTCCACCACGGGATCGCAGGTCCGAGCCCTGTGCCTCGTCCACGGCCGCGAGCACCGGCCCGTCCAGCAGCTCTGCCATGGACGGCTCCAGGCGGGCCGCGGTCAGTGCCGACACGGCCTCGGCTCCCTCGGCGAAGGAGTCGAAGTGGGCGGCGACGGTGACCGTCGACGCCGGCCGCGGGCGCAGCCGCACCGTGGCGGCGGTGATCACGCCCAGCGTGCCCTCGGAGCCGGTGAGCAGGGCTGTCAGGTCGTAGCCGGTGACACCCTTGACGGTGCGTCGGCCGGTCCGGATCGGTGTGCCGTCCGCGAGCACCACGTCGAGGCCGAGCACCGCGTCCCGGGTCACTCCGTACTTGGCACAGCGCAGTCCTCCCGCATTGGTGGCGATGTTCCCGCCCACGGTGGAGATCGCCGCGCTTGCCGGGTCGGGAGCGTAGCGCAGGCCGAACTCAGCGGCGGCGCGGTCGAGTTCAGCCGTGATGACACCCGGTTCGACCACCGCGATCTGGTCGTACGGGTCCAGGTCGAGGATCCGGTTCATCCGCGACAGGTCGAGCACGACCGCGCCCGTGCCGGCGTTCGCACCGCCGGACAACCCGGTGCCGGCGCCGCGAGGCACCACCGGCACCCGCAGCGCGTGCGCGTGCCGCAGCGTCGTCCGCACATCTTCGGCGTTCGCCGCGTGCACGACCGCCAAGGGCACGCCGTCCGGACGGCTGCCGGAGCGGTCGGTGGCATACGGGGCGGTGGCCTCGGGGGTGGTGGCGAGGGCATCGCGTGACAGGTCGCGGCGCAGCGCATCCAACAGGGCGTCGTGCACGGCGAATTGAGTGACCGTCATCCGATGTCCTCCAGTGCGCGGCCGCCGATGGTGAGCAGGGCCGTGTCCTCCTGCGGGGCGTGCACCGGGGCGCACTGGACGTCGCGGAAGTGGCGCTCCAGCGGGTTGTCGCGGCTCAGCCCCGGATTGCCAAGCAGTCGAACGGCGAGGCCGACCGCCTCGACGGAGTGCCGGTCGGCCAGAACCCGGGCACCCAGGGCCCGTTCGGGGGTGTACGTGTCGTCGGCCGCGTCCACCCGCTCGGCGCCGCCGAACACCAGCTGTTCGGCGGAGTCGAGGCGCAGCGCGATCTCGCCTGCGGCCCGGCGGAACCGGTCCGTACGGGCGACCGGATGACCGAGGTTGGCGGGGATCCGGTCGTGCGCGAAGCGGTGGAAGTACCGCTGGGCCGCGCGGGCCACGCCCAAGTACAGGGCGGCGAGCGGCAGATGGAAGGCGGCGCCCGCGCGGTTGTCCTGCTCGGCGCCGGGCCCGTGGGCGGCGATGTCGACCACGTTCCCGTCGGGGATCTCGACGTCGTGCAGTGCGATGTCGTGGCTCCCGCTGGCCCGCAGGCCGAGGTGGTCCCAGCGGTGGGTGATCTCGATGCCGGGGGCGGCGGCGGGCACGGCGAACGTGCCGACCCGCGGGGCGAGTTCGTCCGTGGTGGCCCACACCAGCAGCCAGTCGAGCCCCTCCACGCCGGTGGCGAACCGCTTGCGGCCGGTGAGGGACCAGCCGCCCGCCGTACGACGGGCCACCGTCGCGGGCAGCCCGCCGCGCGCGGGCGAGCCGAGGTCGGGCTCCACCCGTACGTGGTTGAGCAGTACCGGCCGCTGTGCGGAGTCGGCCAGGACCTGCTCGTACAACTCCTCGGGCCAGTGCGGCCGTACGGCTTGCCGGTGGTGGACGCCGAGGCTCATCGCCGCGATCAGTGCCACCGAGGGATCGCCCTCCCCGAGGGCGTGCAGGATCCGCGCGGTGGCCGCGACGCCGAGGCCCGGACCGCCGTGGCGCCCGGCGACGGTGGCGGTCAGTAGTCCGGCCTCGTGCGTGGCGCGGATCCCGTCGGCCGGGAAGGCGCCGGTGCGGTCGTGTGCGGTGGCCGTGGCGGCGAGCCGTTCGGTCACCCGGGCCAGGCCCGTGAGATCGGGCGCGGGCAGCCGTAGTGCCGTTGTCATGAGGAAAGGGCCTTCCGCAGTGGGGTGTTGAGCCGGTCGGACCAGAACGCCGAGACCTTGAGCGGCTGTTTCAGCGCCCCGAGATCCCCGAACGCGTCGGCGACCTTCTGCTGGGATGCCGTGGCTTGCGCGGTCACCGTCCGCAGTTCGGTCCTGCGCTGCTTCTCGCCGGCCCGGAAGTCCTCAAGCGCCTGCTTCACCGGCTGGTGTGTGGCTGTGGCGAGGGTCTTCGCGAACGTCTCCTCGCGCCCGGCACGGACGTACGCGTAGGCCCGGTCGAGCCGCGCGAGCAGATCGGCCAGCGCCTCGCGTTCGGTCGCGGAGCCGAGCGTCTCGTCGGAGGCCGTCCACAGGAAGTTCCCGGAGAGGATGTTCTTGGCTGAGCCGACGGTGCGGGCGTCCTGCTGGTGGGCGGCGATGACCGAGTTGCCGTATCCCGCGAAGGCGTCGATCGACCCGCCGTTCAGCGCGGCCAGTGCCTTGTCGGGTTCCAGCGGGGCGGCGGTGATGTCGTCCCAGCCGAGCCCGGCCCGCTTGAGCAGTTCGTAGAGGAAATAGTGGGCCGTGGTGTTCTTGACGTAGCCGACCTTCTTGCCCTTGAGCCGCGCCATCGAGGTGATCCCGGAGCCCTTGGGCGCGACGACCTCCTGGTTGAGCGTGGTGCCGCGTTGCACGGCGACGACCTTGAAGTTGGGCCTGCCGTCGGCCGCCGCGAACACCGGGGGAATCTCGCTGGAACTCGCCACGTCGAGCGCCCCGGCCCGCAGCGCCTCCAACTGCTTGTCACCGCCCTGGAAGAGGCTCCACTTCACCTGGTACGGAGTGTCGTCGAGGTGGGCGAACTCCAGCAGGGCCTTCTCGCGCTGCCAGCCCGTCGCGCCCACGCGCAGCGTCACCGTGTTGCCACCTTCCTCAGCGCCCGCGGGACCGCCGCAGGCGCTGAGGACGGCCACGAGGAGCCCGGCGACGGCGAGCGCAGGTCCCACCCGCCTCATGCGGCGGCTCCCGCGGTGGCGCGGTGCGCCAGCTCCTGGCGGACCAGCGGGAGGACGTAACGGGCGTAGTCGATCGCGTCGTTCAGTGGGTCGTAGCCGCGCATGGACAGCAGTTCGCAGCCGATGTCGACGTAGTCGAGCAGCGCCTTCGCGACCGTCTCCGGGGAGCCGACCAGGGCGGTGGAGGCGCCGGCGGCGTTGGTGGCGGCCGCGGGCGCGGTCCACAGGCAGCGGTCGTGGACCTCGCCACGCTCGGCGACGGCGAGCAGCCGCTGGGAACCGACGTTCGTGGGAGCGCCCTGGCCGAGCGCCGGGTAGTGGCGCTGCTTGGCGCGCTCGGCGTGGTGGGCCTTGATCGAGCCGAGCGTGCGGTGCGCCTTCTCCCAGGCCAGCTCGTCGGTGGGCGCGATGATCGGACGGAACGACACCCAGATACGGGGCCGGGGCCTGCCTGCGGCGTCGGCGTGCGCGTGTACCGCGGCGATCTGCTCGGCGGTCTCCTTCAGCGGCTCGCCCCACAGCCCGAAGATGTCGCCCTGCTGCCCGCCCACCCGGTAGGCGTCCTCGGAGGAGCCGCCCACGGAGATCGGGATGGTGCCCTGGTACGGGGTGACATCGGAACGGAAGCCCTCGAAGCGGTAGTACGGGCCCTCGTGCGAGATCGGGCCCTCGGCCGCCCACACCTCGCGCAGGATCCGGATGTATTCCTCCGAGCGCGCGTACCGTTCGCTCTTGCTCAAGTAGTCGCCCTCGCGGCGCTGTTCCTCGTCGCTGCCGCCGGAGATGATGTGCACCGAAAGGCGCCCCTTGCTGATCCGGTCGAGGGTGGCCAGGGCACGGGCCGCGTGGGTCGGGAAGATGACTCCGGGGCGGTGGGCGAGGACCGGTTTGATGCGCTCGGTGTGCTGGGCCACGAACTGGGCCAGTTGCAGGGCGTCGGGCGAGGCGGAGTGGTAGGTGACGAGGGTGTGGTCGAAGCCGCCGTCGTCCAGGGCGCGGGCGTAGCGGCGGGCGTAGTCGACGTCGATGCCGCTGCCCGCGGTGGGGTCGCCCTCGGTGGCGGGGTTCGGGTGGACGGCGCTGATGAACTCGACGGGCATGGTGGGGTTCACTCCTTGATGAGGCTGGTGTCGACGTGGTCGGTGACGGTCGGGTTCGGGGTGAGGACACCGATCCCGTGCATGGTGTCGCCGACTTTCTGCACGGACTTGACGGCACGCGAATCCACCGGCAGCAACTGGCTGTTGGCCTGACTGACGAGGGTCTTCGCGACCGCGGCGGAGGCGCCGTTGTTCTCCTGGATGGCCTCGGCGTAGTCGTCCGGGTGCTCCCGCGACCAGGCCAGTGCCTTGTCCAGGCGGCGCAGGTAGTCGGCGACGGCGGCCTTCTTGCCCTTGTCGGCCAGCGCCTTGTCGGAGGCGCCGATGAAGCCGTAGCCGCTCACGCGCCCGTCGGCGCCGTTGACGAGGAGGCGCCCGCCCTGCTGTTCGGCCACGGCCTTGTAGACCCCGAAGGTGGCCCAGGCCTCGACCTTGCCGGAGGTGAACGCGGCCTGCGCGTCGGTCGGCAGCAGGTACTGGACCTTGACGTCGTCGTAGTGCAGCCCCGCCTGCTGGAGCACGTGCGCGAGCAGGTATTCGGCGATGGACCCCTTGGCCGAGGAGACCACGACCTTCTTGCCCTTGAGGTCCTTGACGCCGCGCACCGACGAGCCCTTGCGGACCACGATCCCGGTGTGGGTGCCGTCGTTGTGCAGCGCACCCACGGCCTTGACCGGCACACCGCCGGAGAGGGCCTGGAGGGTGGGCAGATCGGCGGCGTACGAGGTGTCCGCGGCGCCCGCCTGCACCGCCTGGAACAGCGGCGCCGCACCCTCGAACTCGGCCCACTTCACGCGGTACGACGTCCCCTTGAGGGCGCCGGATGCGTCGAACAGGGTCTGCAGGTTCTTCGCCTGGTCGCCGATGGTCAGGGTCACCCGCGACGAGGAGCCGCCGGAGGAGGCCTCGCTGTTTCCGCCGCAGGCGGCGGTGGCGAGGAGAGCGGTGAGGGCCAGTGTGCAGCCCAGCGAACGGCGTACGCGGCCGGTGCGGGGGACAGGAGTCATGCGGGTGCCTCTTCCAGGGGATGTGCCGAGGCGTCGTGGACGCCCAGCCGCCGCAGCAGTTCGCCGCGGAGCCGTACGAATTCGGGGGAGCCGAGGTCGCGCGGCCGCTCCAGGCCGACCTCGGCCTCGTACGCGATCCGACCGTCGTCCATCACCAGGACCCGGTCGGCCAGCAGGAGCGCCTCCTCCACGTCGTGCGTGACCAGGAGCACCGTGCAGCCGTGTCGTTGCCACAGATCCGCCACGAGCCGCTGGGCCTTGACGCGGGTGAGGGCGTCCAGGGCGCCGAACGGCTCGTCGAGCAGCAGCAGTTCGGGTTCGCGCACCAGCGCGCGGGCCAGTGAGACGCGTTGTGCCTGACCGCCGGAGAGTGTCTTGGGCCAGCGGCCCGCGTACTCCTCGATGCCGACCTCGGCCAGGTAGCGCCCGGCGAGTGCGGGGTCCGGTGAGCCGGGCAGGCCGAGCACGACATTGCGCCACACGCGCAGCCAGGGCATCAGGCGTGGCGACTGGAAGGCCACCGAGCGGCGCTCCGGCACGCTCACCTCGCCGTCGGTCTCGCTGTCGAGCCCGGCGAGGATCTTCAGCAGCGTCGACTTGCCGCAGCCGCTGTGGCCGAGCAGGGCGACGAACTCGCCCCGGTGCAGGGCGAGATCGAGCTCGTCGATGACGGTCTTGTCGTCGAAGGCGCGGCTGAGCCCACGCACCTCCACATGTGCGGTCGCCTCCGTCATGCTCCCTCTCCTTCGAACGAGGACCGCCAGGCCAGCAGGAGCCGCGAAAGGAGTCGTACGGCGAAGTCGCACAGCAGCCCCAGGACGGCGTAGACGGCGAGGCACAGGACGATGACGTCCGTCTGGAAGTACTGCTGGGCGTTGCTCATCAGGTAGCCGATGCCGGCGTCCGCGTTGACCTGCTCGGCGAAGACCAGGGCGAGCCAGGCCGTGGACAGTGCGTAGCGCAGGCCCACCAGCGCGCCGGGCAGCGCGGACGGCAGGATCACGTACCGGATCAGACCCAGGCGGCCGAGGCCCACCATCCGTCCCGCTTCGATGAGTTGGGTGTCGACGGAGCGGATGCCTCCGTAGATGTTGAAGTAGAGCGGGTAGGTCACGCCGAGCGCGACCAGTGCGATCTTCGGGGTCTCGTCGATGCCGAACCAGACGATGAACAGCGGGATGAGACCCACCCAGGGGATGGCCCGGAACATGCCCACCGACGCGTCGATCACATCCTCGCCGAGGCGGAAGAGACCCGCGGTGAGCGACAGCGCGAGAGCGACGGTGGCACCGATGAGGAATCCGATCGCCGCCCGGCGCCCGGATGCCGCGATGGCCTGCGGCAGTTCACCGGTCCCGGTCAGGGCGACGGCCCGCTGGACGACGTCGACGGGGGAGGCGAGGACGGACTCGGGCAGCACACCGGTGGTGCTCGCCAGGAACCAGACCACCACAAGGCCGACGGGGCCGGCCGCCCGGCGCACCGCGCGCGGTACACGGAGGCCGGGGCGGTTGCGCCGCCGCGGGGTGGCGGTCGGCTTCGCCGGGGTCGGAGTTTGTTTCGGCGTCGAGTCCGGGCGAGCGGGCGGGGGTGTCGGCGGGGATGCGCCGGAGACGGTCGTGTTCGGGGAGGGCATGGCGGCCTCTCGTCGGGAGGGGGCGATGGGGCGGTGAGGGTGTGTGCGTGGTGCGGTGACGGTGTGTGCGGTGCGGCGTCAGTACGGCCGGTCGCCCAGCACCGCCGGGCGGTCGGGATCGGCGGACCAGGCGGACCAGGAGCCGGGGTACAGCGCGGCGGGGATGCCCGCGTGGGCGAGCGCCGCGATCTGGTGGGCGGCCGTGACACCGGACCCGCAGTAGACGCCCACCGCGGTCGCGGCGTCGGCGCCCAACGCGTGGAAGCGTGCGGAGAGTTGCTTCACGTCTCGGAAGGTGCCGTCGGGATTGAGGTTGTCGCCGGTGGGGGCGGACAGGGCGCCCGGGATGTGTCCGGCACGCGGATCGACCGGCTCGCTCTCGCCCTGGTACCGCTCGGTGGCACGGGCGTCCAAGAGCACGCCGCGCCGGGCGACCCCGGCCGCCGCGTCCGCGTCGAGCACCGGAAGTCGTCCCGGCGTGAGCACGATGTCACCGGGCGCGGGCGGCTCGGGCTCCCCGGACTCCGTGGGCAGACCGGCCGCCCGCCAGGCGCCCAGCGCCCCGTCGAGCAGCGTCACCCGCTCGACTCCGGCCCAGCGCAGCAGCCACCAGGCGCGGGCGGCCGCGGTGTTGCCGTTGTCGTCGTACACGACCACCGGGCGGCCGGCGGTGAGGCCCCAGCGACGCGCGGCCGCCTGGAGGTGTGCCGGGTCGGGGAGCGGGTGGCGGCCACCTTCGGAGGTGGGCGGGGCGGCGAGTTCGGTGTCGAGGTCGACGTGTACGGCGCCGGGGATGTGCTCCTTGAGGTAGTGCGCGTGCCCGTGCGGGTCGCCGAGCCGCCACCGTACGTCGAGGACGACCGGCCCCGGACCGCCGCTGTGCAGAAGGGAGTTCAGCTCGGCAGCATCCGTCAGCACCTGGCCGGTCATGCGAGGTCCTCCCGTACGGCGATGGGCGAGAGTCCGGGTGACAGCCGCAGCCGCTCCAGGAACAGCACGGCGATGGCGGCGGCCGTGCGGTGAGTGACGTCGTTGAGGACGTCGTGCCGGGTGCCGACCAGGCTCACCAGTTCGGCTCCCGGCAGCGTGGCGTAGACACGGCGGGCATCCGGCAGCGGGCTGACCGTGTCGTCGGCGCCGTGCAGGGCCAGGACGGGCACCAAGATGCCGTCCGGGGCGGCCAGTTCGGCGGGGACGGTGTCTGCGAGTGCGCCGCGCCGGAACGTGGCGTCGGTGGCGAGCCTGCCGCGGTGCGTGGGGCAGGCGGTGCGCTGGTCGAGTTCGGCCTCCCAGCCCTGCGTTGCCGCTTCGGTGTGCGGTGCGGTGGGAAGCCCGGCGAGGATCAGCGCGTCCAGGCCGGGTACGCCGCGCGCGGCGAGCGCCGCCGCGTGCACGGCCCCGGTGTCGGATCCGACGAGCACCCGGGGGCCGGGCAGTGTCTCGTCGCGCAGCAGCTTGGCCGCCTCGTCGGTGACGGCCGACGGGTCGGAGGAGGGGGCCGCCACGGCCCGTACGCGGTAACCGTCGGCCGCGATGCGGCGGCCGAACCGCTCGTACACACCGCCGTGTTCACCGCGGCCGGGGAGAACGATGAGCGTGCCGCGCGGGGCGATCCCTTCTGGTTCGTTCCAGGCGTGGACGGACTGAGCAGAGCTCATGGTGACTCGATTCATCGCAGGGCTCAGGGGATGGGTGGGCACACCTGTGCCGTGTGCGGGTTGGGGAGGTGGCGCGTGCATGGGCGGAGGCCCCGCGCAACAGCCGGGCGTACGGCATCAGTTGGAGGCGTCCCGGCTCAACGGGGCATGACGCGTACGTTGGCCGGGCTGGTCGGACCGGTCAGCGACACCGCATGGTGACGGCACGGCCGAGGTCGACCACCCGTCGTCGCGTCAGCCGGGTACCCGCACCGCAGCACACCGCCGACCCTGCGGCCGACGGCCGGGGTCCGGTGCTGAGGGGGCGCGGCCCGGGGGCCGGCGCGTGGGCTTGACGCGACATGAGCACAGCATGCAGGAGGCAAAAGCCGTACGTCCAACGACGATTCGCCATCAAAACCGATCACGATCCCTGATCGAACGGTGCTAACCTGCGCTCATGCGACCGGTCCTGGACATCGTGGCGCTGCGCAGTCTGATCGCCGTCGCCGACTACGGCGGCTTCCACCGCGCCGCAGGCGCGCTCGCGCTCAGCCAGTCCGCGGTCAGCCAGCACGTGCGACGACTGGAGAAGACGCTCGCGCGCCCCGTCGTGGAACGCGACGGCCGCAAGACCCGGTTCACCGCGCACGGCGCTCAACTGCTGCAGGAGGCGCGGCTGATCGTGGGCGCGCACGACACAGCCGTACGAAGGCTGCTGGGCGAGGCCGGCGCACAGGCCGCGTTCGTCATCGGCGCCACCGAGCACGGCGCCGACCAGATCCTCCCCGTGCTGACCAGGACGGTACGGGAGGCGCGGCCGGGCGCCGAGGTGCGCGTGCGGGTCGACCGCTCCGCGCGGCTGACGGATGCCGTCGACCGCGGCGAGATCGACCTCGCCGTCTACGTCACCGAGGCGACCGAAGCGGCGGGCTCACCTGTGGGCGGGCTCCCGTTGCGCTGGTACGCCACCCCCGGTTGGCGGCCGCCGGCCGGGCCCGCGCCGCTGCCACTGGTCGCCATCGACGAACCCTGCGTCATCCGCCGCCGCGCCCTCGCCGCGCTGGCGGCCCACGACACCGCGGCCACCGTCGTCGCCGAGTCCGGCTATCTCGCGGGCGTCCTGGACGCGGCACGCGCCGGCCTCGGTGCCGCACTCCTCGCCGTACCCGGCGGCCAGCACCCCGAAGGGCTGACCCCGGTCGAGGGCCTGCCCGCTGTCTCCGCGGTCCGCCTCAGCGCGCGCCCCCGGCGGGGCGCGGACCCGTCCGTGACGGGCACGGCGGTCGAGGCGGTGCGCACCCTGCTCGCGGCGTGCGAGACCGGCTGCGCGGCATGACATCGCGGGCGGGCGAAGCACTGGGCGCTGTCCGCGGGGAACCCGGTCACGACCATGCGCCCGGCCGTTCGGGAGGTTCAGTGGCTGACCACGACCTTTCCGAGGCGCGGGAGCGACGCGAGGGTGAACGGCCGCTCGGTAGCACCCGGCGGTCCTGCCGGACGGCGAGTCACTGTCGATCGTAGGCAGCCCCGCGCCTCGTCGGTCAGGGCAACTCCCCTTCTGCAACACGCTGTTCACAACGTCGGAGGAAGTGTTGCCCATGAGGCAAGACGTGGTTGACAACAAATCCTGGTCCCGCAGTTCGTCCTGATGAACACGGCAGGGTGTGTCCGTGACCCGTCGCGGACACACCCTGCCGTGTTCAGTTGCGCCGTGGCCCGGCGCAGGACCGACGTAATCCCCTCGCATCCGCACGGTCGTTTGCGGCCGCCGGTGTGCCGGTACGCCATGTCCGCACGGCGTACGGCCGGCGCAGGCGGAGCCATGAGTCACCCCCGGCCCTCACCGGGCCGCCAGACACCTTGTGGAGCACCATGAGCAAGGCGTCCATCGCACGGGACTTCGGGAACGCCCAGTCCGAACCCGCCGCCGCGGGGCGGGACTTCGACATCGCGACACGTGTGCACGAGGTGGGCGGCCGCAGGGTGGTCAGTGGCACCAAGTTCTACTCGACCGGTCGACGTCGGGATCGTCCGGGACGCCGAGAGGCGCGACGACATGGACCTTTGCCTTCTGGCGTCGGAACGGCTGGTGGCGGTCGCTCCCACCGGGCACCCGGCGGCCGGGAGCGGCCGGGTGGCGGTGAGGGCGCTGGCCGCTGACCCGCTGATCTTGTTCCCACGCTCCGCGGGATCCGAGGCGTTCGACCTGAACACGAAGCCATTGCGGAACGCCGGGATCGACGTCAACGTCGCGCAGGAGTTCCTCGCGGCGTCCGAATCCAGGACGGGCGCTGTCGGTGGGTGAGGGGCGGGCGACGCTTGACTCCTCGAGGGCGGGAAAGTACTTTCCTCTCAGGAAACAAGTTCTGCCGGAGCAACTGATGGAGGGTCCCATGTCCGAGCCCCGCGAGTCCGCTGAGTCCGCCGAGGCGGCTCAGATGCTGCAGAGCATCGAGCAGCGCCGCACCCAGGCCCACGACGGCACCGGCGCGTCGCGCTGGGTGGATGTGGTGTTCGGCGTCGCGACCTTCGCGGTGCTCGCCGCTCCCGACTTCTTCGGCTCCGGTGTCACGGGCTGGACCACGCCCGCGTTCTCGGCGCTGGCCGTCGTCTACGTCGTCATGCTGAAGACCCGCCGTGGCTCGGCGGTGCTCGGGCAGCGCGCCCGGCTGCGCAGGAGTGAGATCTCCGGACGCTACGCCCTGGTCTCGCGGGTGGTGCTCTGCGTGATCGCCGCGGTCGGCATCGCGCTGGCGCTGCTCCAGCCTGACATTGGAGTACATGTGCCGTACTGGCGCACGGTGTTGGGCGTCCTGCTGGGTGGTGCGCTGATCCTCTTCGGGGGACGGATGCAGCGCGCGCTGACCTCGATGGCGACAGGTGAGCGGCGTACCGCGGGAAGCGCCTTCGATGGCCGTGTTTGAGTATGACGCCGTCCTCCTCGACCCGACTCGGCTGACGATCGTGTCGTTGCTGGCGGGCGTGGACTGGGCCGAGTTCGGCTGGGTCCGCGAGGAGGCCGGTGTGTCGGCGTCCGCCCTGTCCAAGCAGGTCGGCACCCTGGAGGCGAAGGGGTACGTCGAGGTCAAGAAGGGCTACGTCGGCAAGCGGCCGCGTACATGGGTGAGCCTGAGCCGCGCGGGCAGGGGAGCGCTGGAGAGTCATGTCGCTGCTTTGCAGCAGGTCGTCGAGGCCTCCCGCAGACTCGCCGCCGACGACGAGAACGACGACGCCGCCGGCGGCTGACAGGGCGGAAGCTCCCACAGCAGGTTCAGGGTCTGCGCTGAGTCCGTTATGGGTGTTGTCAGTTGGCCGCGAGGGGCGGCTGGGCGCCAGGACTGTGCGTGTCGGGGTACGCGGCGGTCGCGCGGATCTCGACCAGGAGGCCCGGGCTGGCGAGGCCGTCGACGCCGATGATGGTCCAGGTCGGGTAGGGCGGTGTGACGAGGCGCTGCTTGGCCTCGCTGAAACCGGGCAGGTGGCGGCGGATGTCGACGTGGTAGCTGGTGACGTCGACGAGGGCCGAGAGGTCGAGGTGTTCCAGGCGCAGGATCTCCTCGATCTTCCGGATGGCGATCTCGGTCTGTTCCTCGATGGTGTCCGGGATGGTTCCGTCGGCGCGGCGGCCGATCGTCCCGGCGATGAACAGCAGGCCGTGCGCGCGGACAGCGGCGGAATAGCCGAAGCCCGCGAAGGCGGCGGTGGTGTCTCCGAAGACGGTGTTGCCCTCGGGGACCTCGACGGTGTGGATGGTCATCGTGGTGTTTCCTTGTCCTCGTAAATCAGTCGTGTCTGTCAGTCGTGTCTGTCAGTCGTCCCAGCGGGACGCGCGGCAGGCGTGTTCCATTCGGGTCCGGCCGAAGTCCTCGCGTTCGCGCAGGAATTCACCGGGGATCGTGTACCGGGCTGCGTTCTTCGGGTTCTTGGCGGCCTGCGCGACGATCGCGTCGGTGAGCGAGCGGATCATGTCGAGGCGTGGATACGCCGTGTGCAGCGCCTCGGCCTCTTGGTCGGTGACCGCGTCGAGGTGGTCGGATCCCAGTGGGCCGCCGAAGTCGAGTGCGACGCCCTGGCGTACCAGCACGCACAGTGTGCCGCGGCGCTCCGCGATGCCCGGGGACGTGTGCAGGGCGATCGCCTGCCAGACCTGGTCGGCGTCGGCCGTGGACCGCCCCCGGGCGACGAGGAACTCGGCGGCGCGGTCGGCGCCTTCGACCTCGAAGCGCTGGTTGTGCGGGCCGTCCGAGGCCACGCCGAGGTCGTGCATCGCGCACGCGGCGAACAGCAGGTCGTCGTCGTAGTCACGGCCGACGGCCAGACCGGTGCGGTCGGCCGCAAGCCGGGCAAACAGGTAGCTGCGGATGCTGTGGTGGAACACCGACGGCGCCTCGACCGGCCGGATGAGGTCTACGACGGCGTCGACGAGCGGTGTGGCGGGAAGCGCGGTCAGGTCGGAGCGCGTCTCGTGAGTAGGAGGTTCGTGCATGGCTTCAGCTTGGCTACCACCGCTTTGACCTGGCCATAGGCAAAATTCCCATAGTTCGTTAGGATATTGCCATGACGGTGCATCGAGTCGCGGTCCTGGCGCTGGACGGGGTCACACCGCTCGATCTGGCGATCCCGACGCAGATCTTCAGCGCCCGGCCGGAGACCTCCTACGAGATGACCCTGTGCGCGCTCGACGGGCAGGTGGCCACCACCGCGGGGTTCTCCCTCAACGCCGCCGGGGGCCTGGATCAGGTGCGCGCCGCCGACACCGTGGTCGTGCCGGGCTACGAGCTGCTTCAACGGCCGCCGGAGGCCGTGCTCGATGTGCTGGCCGAGGCCCGCGACCGCGGTACGCGGATGGTGTCGATCTGCACCGGAGCCTTCGCGCTGGCCGCGGCGGGTGTGCTGGACGGCCTGCACGCCACGACCCACTGGAAGCACCTCGACGACTTCGCACGGGAATTCCCGGCCGTCACGGTAGACCGCGACGTGCTCTACGTCGACGAGGGCACCGTGCTCACTTCGGCCGGTGTGTGCTGCGGCATCGACCTGTGCCTGCACCTCGTCCGCCGCGACCTCGGCGCGGTGGTGGCCAACCAGATCGCCCGGGGCCTGGTCGCCGCCCCGCATCGGGACGGCGGGCAGGCCCAGTTCGTACCGGCCCCCGTCGCGGTGGCCGGGGGCTCGGCACTCTCCGAAACCCGGGAATGGGCTCTGCAGCGGCTCGGCGAACCGCTCACGCTGCGGGTGCTCGCCCGGCACGCGGGCTCGTCGCAGCGTACGTTCATGCGCCGGTTCACCGAGGAGACGGGCACGACCCCGTTGCAGTGGTTGCTGGGTGCCCGTCTCGGCAGAGCGCGGGAACTACTGGAAACCACGGACTACTCGGTGGACCGGGTGGCGCAGGACTGCGGGCTCGGCACCGCGGGCAATCTGCGGCTGCACTTCCGGCGTGCGCTGGACACCACGCCCACCGCCTACCGCCGCGCTTTCGAGCGCACGACGCCTCCTGGCGCGTGACTCGGCGGTTACCGAAGTGCCGGCCGCCAGAAGATCGCCCGCGGCCTGACCGGAATGCGGGCCAGGCAAGCAGCCCGGCTTCCCGCACTGTCTCGACCGCCACCGCCTGTACCTCCGGTACGGCACCTCTGGACGGCCACTCACCCCGTGGTGCGCCCGAATACGCCTGTCGACCGCGCTCGTTGAAACGACCATGAGTGAAGATCCCGAGGTGGACGGTCTCATCCCGGGCCGGAGCCGGGCAGCGTGCCGCTTGGAGAATTTCACGAGACTGTCCGATGGCGCAGGGCAAGTCGTAGTCCGGCCAGCCACCTGCACCGACCACTGCGGAGTCGGTGATCAGGGACGTCGCACTCGGCGTAGCAGCCGGAGAGTCGAGCAGCCCGAAATCCTGGAGCTCAGAGACGTGTGCATCGTCCGTGACGGCCCCGCAACCCTTTGACGGTGGCGCCGTGTTAACCGGCTGGGCGTCCGCGTAACGCCGCGGGAACAAATGATCAAAGCCGCAGAAACAGGTGCTGCCTAGCGTCGCCGGCATGGACGCACCCGTGCATACACAGATGTCGACACAGCCGCAGGCGGTCAAGACCGCGGTGCCGAGCCGCACCGCTCGCAACCGGCGCGAGGAGACCTACGCCGCGCTGCGCGACCTGCTGCTGCGGGGCGAGTTCGGGATGCGCACGCGGCTGATCGAACTGCATCTGGCGCAGCGCCTCGGGGTGTCCCGCACACCCGTGCGTGAGGCCCTGGTCCGGCTGGTCGCCGACGGGCTGGTACAGCGCCTGCCGGACGGCTTCTACACCGCCCGCCTCAACCTCGCCGAGCTCCGCGATCTGTACGAGCTCAGGATCACCGTGGAACTGCGGGGCATCGCCCGCGCCCTGGAGTCCGACACCGTGCTGCACGACGCCGCACTGCTGGAGCCGCTGCGCGACCACTGGCGCGAACTGCGCTCCGACATGCCGGTACCCGACCCCGGGTTCGTGCTGCAGGACGAGGAGTTCCACCGCACGCTGCTACGCGCATCGGGCAACCGGCAGCTCTCCGAGACACTGGAATCCGTCATCACCCGGATCCGCCCGGTGCGCATGTACGACTACCTCACCGAGGACCGCATCCGGCTGACCGTCACCGAGCACCTCGACATCGTCGAGCACGTCCTGGCCCGCCGGTTGCCCGAAGCGCTGACTGCCTTGCGCCGCCATGTCGGCGAATCCCTCGATGTGGTGGAGAAGCGGGCCGCTCACGCCATCGCGCAGATGGCCCTCCATCAGAGCTGACCGCCTGCCACGCCCCGCGCTCTCCTCTTTCCCTCAGGAGCTCCGTATGCCCTCCTCGCCAGAGTCCGTCCCGATACCTCAGGCCGGCACTTCCGTGACAGAACTGACCGATACGCCTTCCGCCCCGCGGACGACACGACTCGATGACGAGTTCGAGAACCGCCCCGTCCCGCCCGGGAACCGCCGCTCGCTGCTGTCGGTCTCCTCCGTGTGGTTCGGCTTTCCCATGGTGCTGACCAACGCCGTCTTCGGCGGTGTCATCGTCTTCAACCTGGGCTTCGCCCGCGGCATCCTCGCGATCCTCGTCGGCTGTCTCGTCCTGGGCGGTTACGTCGGGGCGCTGAGCTACCTCGCCGGCCGCACCGGGAACACCTTCGTGCGGATCGCCGCCGTCACCTTCGGGCCCCGCGGCGCCACCGTCGTGTGCGGGTTTTTGGCCACCGTGGTCATCGGCTGGTTCGCCTTCCAGGTCGGCCTCACCGGCTCCACGCTGCACGCGGCGCTGGGCTGGCCGACCCGGGCCACGGTGCTGCTCGCCGGCCTGCTCTACGTCGCCCTCGCCTACGCCGGCATCCGCGCGCTGGCGGCCATCGGCTGGATCGCGGCGCCGATGTACGTGGTGCTCGGTGGCGTGGCCATCTGGCTGGCCCTGCGCGAAACCAGCATGTCGCAGGTGCTCTCCTACGACGGGCAGGCGCCGGGCGGCGGGGCGCTGGCGTTCGGCGCCTGCGTCACGATGGTCATCGCCGGGTTCATCGACTCGGGCACCATGACCGCGGACTTCACCCGCTGGTCGAAGAACGGCCGCGAGGCCGTCCTCGCGTCGCTCACCGCCTTCCCGCTGGCCAACCTCGTAGCCCTGGTGGTCGGCGCCGTGGTGGTCGGCGCGGGCGCGGCGGCGGCGCCCGGCACAGCCGGCGGTGACTTCCTGGCCCTGCTGAGCGGCCACGGCGGTGTACTCACGGCCGCGGCCGTCGTCTTCGTCTTCGTGAACCTCGGCTCCGTCTCCGCGCACTGCCTCTACAACGCGGCCGTCGGCTGGGGCCAGTTGACCGGCGTCCCCATGCGGCGTCTGGTCCTGGTCATCGGCACGCTCGGCCTGGCCGTGGCCCTCGCCGGCGTCTGGGAGCACTTCGAGACCTGGCTCACCCTGCTGGGTGTCCTCGTACCGCCCATCGGCGCAGTGATCATCACCGACCAGCTGCTGCGGCGGCGCCGAGACCCGCTCCCCGGCCCGGCCCGGGCCCTGCGGACGGCCCCCTTGAGCGCATGGGCGGGCGGCGCCGCTCTGGCCCTGCTCGTCCACTACCAGGGGCCCCAGTACTGCTCCGCCCTCACCGGCCTGGTCGCCGCCGCTCTCCTGTACCGCGCCCTGGACCGTGCGCCCCGACGCGCGGCCGCCGTCGCGTCCCGCGCGTCCGTCTCCGCATCCGAACCCGCCCCTGAGAGGACCTGACATGGCATCCGTCGACGCGAACCCCTACACCTGGCCCTACGACGGCGACCTGGTCGTCGCCCGCACCGCCCTGGTCTGCATCGACTGGCAGAACGACTTCTGCGGACCCGGCGGCTACGTCGACACGATGGGGTACGACCTCTCCCTCACCCGCGCCGGACTCGAACCCACCGCACGAGTGCTGGCAGCCGCCCGGGAGAGCGGCATGACCGTGATCCACACCCGTGAAGGACACCGCCCCGACCTGTCGGACCTGCCGGCCAACAAGCGCTGGCGCTCGCAGCGCATGCGTGCAGAGATCGGCTCCGACGGCCCCTGCGGCCGGATCCTGGTGCGCGGGGAGGAGGGCTGGCAGATCGTGCCCGAAGTAGCCCCCGAACCCGGCGAGTTGATCATCGACAAGCCGGGCAAGGGCTCCTTCTACGCAACCGACCTCGACCTCCTGCTGCGTACCCGTGGCATCACCCACCTGGTACTGACCGGGATCACCACGGACGTCTGCGTCCACACCACCATGCGCGAAGCCAACGACCGCGGCTATGAATGCCTGCTGCTGTCCGACTGCACGGGCGCCACCGACCGCGGAAACTACGAGGCCGCGCTGAACATGATCAGCATGCAGGGCGGCATCTTCGGCGCCGTCGCCACCAGCGACCAGTGGCTCGCGGCCCTGAAGGAGACCCCCTGATGGCCACGGCCACCGCACGGATGAACAAGGCTCTGGCGCGGCTCGCCGAAGACGAGCGGCCCGAGGCGTGGATCACGCTGCGGCCCGCGGCGGAACTGCTGGCCGAGGCAGCGCTTGTGGACGCCCGGATCACCGCCGGTGCACACCTGCCACTGGCCGGACAGGTCTTCGCCGTCAAGGACAACATCGATGTCGCGGGCCTGCCGACGACCGCCGGCTGTCCCGGCTACGCCTACCGGCCCGACTCCTCGGCCCCCGCCGTCGAGCGGCTGACCCAAGCGGGGGCCATCGCCCTGGGCAAGACCAACCTCGACCAGTTCGCCACCGGCCTTGTCGGCACCCGCAGCCCCTACGGAGCGGTACGTGCGGCGCACGACCCCAAGCGGATCAGCGGCGGCTCCAGCTCCGGTTCCGCAGTCGTCGTCGCGCTGGGCATCGTCGACTTCGCGCTGGGCACCGACACCGCGGGATCCGGACGGATACCGGCCGCGTTCCAAGGAATCGTCGGACTCAAGCCCACCCTCGGGCTCGTCCCGACCGAGGGCGTGGTCCCCGCGGCCCGGCCCTTCGACTGTGTCACTGTCTTCGCCCCCGATCTGCCGACTGCGGAGAGCGCCGCCGCCGTTATGGCCGGACACGGGCCCTCCACCCCTTCCACCCGCGACTGGCCCGCCGACGCGCCGCTGGCCGCCCCGCCGTGCCCCCGCGTCGCCGTCCCCGACCCCAGGGCCCTGACCGGCATGAGCCCCGCCTGGCGGGCCGCGTTCGCCGCCACCACCGAACGGCTGCGCTCCGCCGGCGCGACGCTGCGCACCATCGACATCACCCCCTTCCTCCAGGCCGCCGAGCTGCTGTACGGGGGAGGACTGGCCGCCGAACGACACGCCGCCGTCGGCGAGTTCATCACCCGCTGCCCGGAGGGCCTCGACCCCAGTGTGCGCCGCATCGTCGAGGACGCAGGCCGGATACCCGCCCACCGCTATGCCGCCGACCTCGCCCGGCTCCAGCAGCTCACGCACCAGGCGATGGCGTTGCTCGACGGGTGCGAGGCGCTGCTGCTGCCCACCGCCCCGCACCACCCGACACTCGCCGAAGTGGCGGCCGACCCGATCGGCGTGAACAGCAGACTCGGCACCTTCACCAACTTCGTCAACCTGATGGACCTTTCGGCGGTCGCGGTGCCTGCGGGCACGGCAGACGGCGGGCCGTTCGGTGTCACCGTCGTCGCGCGGGCGTTCGCCGACCGGGTCGCCGCGGACATCGCGACGCTGATCGCTCCCGCCGGCGACGTCAGTGACGTCGGTGAACTGCCCGGCTCGAAGGCGGCGCCCACCTCGCCATGGGGCCCGACCGGACTGCCCTTGGCCGTCTTCGGCGCCCACCTGACCGGCCAGCCCCTCAATCCTCAACTAGCCGACGTTGGAGGCAAGTTGCTCGGCGCGGTGCGCACCGCACCGTGCTACCGCATGCTCGCCCTGCCGGGCAGCCCGGCGCGCCCCGGACTCCTGCGGGTCACCGAGCGCGAGGCCGGCCGGGCCGTGACCGGCGAACTGTGGGCGCTCCCCGCGGCCGCGCTCGGCCGCTTTCTCGCCGCCCTGCCGGAGCCCATGGTCCTGGGCCGTATCCGGCTCGACGACGGTTGTAGCGTCACCGGCTTCCTGTGCGAGCCCCACGCCGCACGAAACGCCCCGGACATCACCGCCCACGGAGACTGGCGCACCTATCTCAGACGGGCCGGCCTCGACATCCGCCCCACCGAGTCCGTGGCCGGGGCATCGGCGATGAGCGACGCGGCGACCGCCGGGCAGACAGGCGGAGCCGTATGAGCACCGGCACCACTGACACCCACGATGCGAACAGTGCTGCCGACAGCGCGCACGGCGAGACCCGGACCGCGGCTCCGCACCCCGTTGACGCGCGCCCCACGGCACTGCGGCTGGGGGCGTTCGGCGCCCAGCACGTAGCCGTCATGTACACCGGATGTGTCGCCGTCCCCCTCGTGTTCGGGGCCGCCGCCCACCTCGACACCGCCACCATCGGCCTGCTCATCGCCGCCGACCTGCTGGTCGCCGGGCTGATCACCATGGTGCAGAGCCTCGGCGCGGGCCGATTCCTCGGTGCCCGACTGCCGGTCGTGGCCGGGGCTTCCTTCACCGCCGTCACCCCGATGATCGCCATCCAGGGCCAGTACGGACTGCCCGCCGTCTACGGTGCGATGCTGGCCGCCGGCCTGTTCGGACTGCTCGTCGCCCGGCCGTTCGCCCGCCTCGTGCGCTACTTCCCGCCCCTCGTGCGCGGCACCGCAGTCACCATCATCGGGCTGTCTCTCGTCGGCAACGCCATCGGCCTCATCGCCGGTGACGACCCGAGCGCACCCGGATACGCCTCCATGGACAAACTGGCGCTGGCCGCCGGGATCATCGCCCTCATCGTCATCCTGACCCGCTTCGCCCGCGGCCTGCTTGCCCAGATCGTCGTACTCGTGGGAGTCCTGGCCGGGACCGGCGCAGCGGCACTGATGGGCCTGACCGACTTCGGATCCGTCTCCGGCGCCGACTGGTTCGGGCTGCCCCATCCCTTCCGCTTCGGCCCGCCCACCTTCCCTTTGGCAGCCGTCCTCTCGATGTGCGTGGTCATGCTGGTGATCTTCGCCGAGTCCACCGCGTACCTCATGGCCGTGGGCGACATGACCGGCCGTCCGGTGCGGCGCGCGGAGTTGGCACGAGGGCTCGCCGCGGACGGCCTGGCCGCAGCGGTCGGCGCGGCAGCCACCTCGTTCCCCGACACCGTGTTCGCCCAGAACGTCAGCCTGGTCCGGATGACCGGCGTACGCAGCCGCTTCACCACGGCGGCGGCCGGTGCGCTGCTCGTCGCCCTGGGGCTGACACCCAAGCTCGGCGAGATCGTCGCCTCGCTGCCGGGCCCGGTGATCGGAGCGGTGAGCCTGGTGATGTTCACGATGGTCACCGTCACCGGCATCCGCACCCTCGGCGACGTCGTCTACGACGGCACACACAACGCCATGATCGTGGCGCTCGCTCTGGGCACCGGCATGATCCCGGTCGTTGCCCCCACCTTGTACGACGGCTTCCCGGCGTGGTTCCGCATCATCGCCGGCGGAGCCATCTCCAGCGCGGTCATCGTCGCGTTCGTGCTCAACCTCTTCTTCAACCACCTCGCCGGCCCCCGAACGAAGGAGCGCGCGTGACCCCCTCCACCCCCGCGACCATTGACCTGCTGCGCCTGCCGACTGCCGACCCGGGCGACCTCACCCCGGCCCGCGCACTGGCCGCAGCCGGGCGCACGCTCGACGACGTACTCGCCGTCGTCGGCAAGACGGAGGGCAACGGCTGCGTCAACGACTTCTCGCGGACCCTCGCCGCCACCCGGTGGGAATCGCTCGTGCCCGATGAGACCGTCACCGTCTTCTCCGGCGGCACCGAAGGAGTCCTGAGCCCGCACGTGAACCTCCTCGTCGCCGACCCGGGCCCCCATCCGGGTCACGACCGGGGCCTGGTCGCCGCGGCCGGGCGCACCCGCGACCTGCAACCGGCCGAAGTCGGCAGGGGCTCCCAGCTCAGCGCGGTGCGCGAGACGGTCGACGCGCTCGTCAAGCAACTCGGCCTCACCCCCGACGAGGTCGACATGGTGCTGGTCAAGTGCCCGCTTCTGACCTCTGATCGCATCGCCGCCTGCCGGGCTACCGGAGTGGAACCGGTCACCGAGGACACCTACGAGTCGATGGCGCGTTCCCGCGCCGCCGCGGCCCTGGGGATCGCGCTGGCCCTGGGGGAGTGCACCGAGGACGCCGCCTTTGAAGCCCTCGAGGCGAAGGGCGCGGCCGGGGTGTGGTCCTCGCGGGCCTCCGCAAGCGCCGGCGCCGAGCTGACGGACTGCCACATCCTGGTCCTGGGCACCAGCGGCGCGGCAAGCAGCCCCTTGCGGGCCCTCCACGGCGTCATGCGGGACGCCATCGATCTGGAATCCCTGCAGCAGCTGTTCGCCCAAGTCGCCGCCGAGGGCGGCACGGTGGTGCAGGTGTTCGCCAAAGCGGAGGCCGACCCGTCCGGCACGGTGCGGGGTGAGCGGCACACCATGCTCACCGACTCCGACCTGAACTCCACCCGGCATGCCCGGGCCGCCGTCGGCGGCCTGCTCTCCGCCCTTGCCGGTACGACAGCGGTCTACGTATCCGGCGGCGCCGAGCACCAGGGGCCGCCCGGTGGCGGCAGCGTCACCGTCGTCTACCGGATGCCCGTCGCATGACCACGCCCCGGCTGGTCCTGATCCACGGCGCAGCCACCACGTCGCGCATCTGGGAGAGGGTGCTGCCGTATCTCGACGGGGCGGGCTTCGAGGTGCACTGCCCCGACCGGCTCTGCTCCGGCGACCTGGACACCGAGATCGCCGCGCTCTCCGACGTGTGCTCCGGTGCCGTAGTGGCAGGCGTGAGCGGAGGCGCCACCCTGGGCCTGGAACTGGCGGCACGGGGCGTCGCGCTGAAGGCGGCCGTCCTGCACGAACCGGCAGCCGGAACCCTGGCCCCGGGCCTGCTGGCCCATGTGGCCGCGGGCCTGGCCGCCGACGGCGTCACCGGATTCGGGCGCGCGCTGTACGGACCGGAGTGGAAGTCTGCCGACGCCCCGATGCAACGTGAGGTCGTCGAGCGCGAGTTCGCGATGTTCGCATCCTTCCAGCCGCGTCCTCCGGCAGCGGAGTGCGGGCCGCTCCTGCTGACCACCGGTGCGCAGTCACCGCCCGCACGACACGCCTCCGTACGAGCCGTCGGCGACCACTGCCGCGTCCCGTGGCGGCGGGTCCCCGGTGCCCGTCATGCCGCACACCTCGAAGCGCCGAGCACCTTGGCCGCCATCATCATCGCCCACGCCCGGAGGGCGGCCGCCGTGCGGTGAACGCTCCGGCAGCGCTGTGCGAGCAGCGGCGAGACCGGGCGGACAGAAAATGCCCTGCCGCTCGCGTCAGCTCCGCGCCTCAAGGGCCCCGCCGTGGCAGACCGTTGACGCGCGGAGCGGCGTCGGTGCCGCTACTGACACTGCCCTTGAGGGTGCTGCGGAGAAGGCGCGACACGGAATCGGCCTTCGCCGCGCTCCCGGCCGGCGGTCCCTCCTGGTTCAAGGCCGGTCGGCTCCGGCCGCAGCAGTCTGCGGATACAGCACCGCGAAGATCCGCTCGAAGCGTGCGGTCATCTCCTGGGCGCTCTGCTCGGGGTGGTGCCGCCACCAGACGACCGCCGCGCTCACCGTCCCGTACCACAAGTGGGTGGCGAGGTCGGTGTCGAGCGGTTCCGGGGCCGGGGAGGAGCCGAAGAACTCGCTCACGCCGACCGCGCCGGTGCGGTTGAGCTCGCCCGTCGACGCCGTGGACCGTGGACGCGGGCGACTCACTGTCGGCGCAGGAGTACACGCCGTTGCAGGGGCTCGAGATCGGCGCACGCGTGGAATCGACGTTCCTGCGCGGCACGCAGGTCTTCGGCGACGGCAAGGTCATGGGCGCTCCCCAGGGCCACTACCTGTCGCGTCCCACCACGCGCTGAGGCCCGGCGCGGCGGCGTGTGTGTCGGCGGGGGACGAGGGCGTCGGGTTCGGCGGCGGCGTGCGCCAGAGACGTGACGATGGAGTGGTCGGGAGCCAGCCGGCATGCCGGGTCGGTGCGGGAGGCGTCGCCGGTCAGGGCGTAGGCCTGGCAGCGGCAGCCGCCGAAGTCCTCGTTCTTGCGGTCGCAGGTGCGGCAGGGGGCCGGCATCCAGTCGGTGCCCCGGTAGCGGTTGAAGGCGGGGGACCGTTCCCAGATCCAGCGCAACGGGTGCTCGCGCACGGTGGGTGGGTCGAGGTCGGGGATGGAGGACGCGGCGGGGCACGGCAGCACGGTGCCGTCCGGTGTGACCGTGAGGGAGACCGCGCCCCAGCCGCCCATGCACGGCTTCGGGGTCCCGGTGAAGTGGTCGGGTTCCACCCACGTGATGTCGAGCGTGGTGTCTCGTCGGTCGCGCCAGCGCGTGACCGTGGCGGAGGCGTGGGCCAGCTGGGCATGCGTCGGCATGAGTGCGGAGCGGTTGAGGAGGCCCCAGCCGTAGAACTGGGTGTTGGCGAGTTCGATCCTGTCCGCTTCCCAGTCCAGGGCGAGTCGCAGGATGTCGTCCAGGGCGTCGAGGTTGTGGCGGTGGAGGACGACGTTGAGGCCCAGGGGGAGCCCCCGCCGTTTCACTAGGTGGGCGGCCTCTCGCTTGTTCCGGAACGAAGTGCGGCCGGCGATGGTGTCGGACAGGACCGGGTCCGCGTGCTGGACGGACAGCTGCACACTGTGCAGGCCCGCCGCGGTCAAGGCGTCCAAACGGTCGGCCGAAAGACCCTCGCCGCTCGTGACCAGCTGCGTGTACAGGCCGGCGGTCACGGCCTCCCGCGTCAGGTCCACGATGTCGTCGCGCAGGAGCGGCTCACCGCCGGAGAGGTGGGTGTGCAGGACGCCCATGTCCGCTGCCTGGCCGAAGACGTCCGCCCAGTGTTCGGTGGTGAGCTCCGTTGAACGGCGTTGCAGCTCAAGGGGGTTGGAGCAGTAACCGCAGTGCAGGGGGCAGGCGTGAGTGAGTTCGGCGAGCAGGGCCCAGGGCGGGGGAGGGGTGGTGATGGTCATTGCAGGCATCCCTGTGCGTGGAGGCGACGGAGGAACTGTGAGATGTCCGCGATGCGGGCCTGCTCGGGGTGTCGCTGGACGAGGAGTTGGGCGATGTCGTCGACGGAGCGCTGCCCGTCGCACAGGTCCAGCACGGATCGGGCCGAGCCGTGCAGCACGACCACACGCTCGGGCAGGAGCAGCACGTCCGTGCCCCGTGCCCGGTCGTGCCGTAGCAGCGCGCCCGGTGGCAGGGACGGGTGCCAGGTGCCGCCGGTCATGAACGGGCCGCGCGGGCCGCGTGTTGGACGCTGTCGAGCAGGCTCCACAGCACGTCGCACTTGAACGCCAGCGCCGCCATGGCTTGGTCCTGCTGATCGCGGGTGCGCGCCCAGTCCTTCACCCACGCCAGTGCCTCGCTTCCGTCTCTGCGCCCTTGCGGGACACGGCTCTTGAAGTACGACAGCCCTTCGGCGGCGATCCACGGGTAGTGCTGGGGGAAGGTGTCCAGGCGGGTCAGCATGATCGACGGGGCGCACAGCTCGGTGAGCGAGGAGGCCACGGCCTCGAGGGCGCTTTTGTTGCGGCAGAAGTTGACGTAACCGTCGACAGCCAGGCGTACCCCCGGCAACAGGTGTCGGTGGTCGGACAGTTCGCGGCGGCCGAGGCCGACCGCCTCGCCGAGCCGGAGCCAGCGCTCGATGCCGCCCTCCGCGTCCGAGGCGCCGTCGTGGTCCTGGATGCGCCGGATCCAGGAGCGGCGATGGGCGGCCGACTCCAGCTTGCTGAGGATGAGGGCGTCCTTGATGGGGATGTTGACCTGGTAGTAGAAGCGGTTGGCCACCCATGTGCGCAACTCGTCGCGGCTCAACTCTCCTTGATGCATGCGCTGGTTGAAGGGGTGGCGGTCGTGGTAGCGGCTGGTGGCGAGGTGTCGCAGTCGCTGCTCCAGCTCCTCGGGAGGCCAGAGGGTGCGTGCCGGTTGGAGATCGGTGGTTGTCACAGCTCCCTCACCATCCTGTCGTGGGCCACGTTCAGCTCGGCTTCGGCCAGCCGCGTGTGCTCCGGGGCGTCCGGGTCCACCAGGGGGTTGGTGTTGTTCAGGTGTGTGTAGTAGATGTGCGCGCCCGTCCCGCGCAGCCGGTGTGCGGTGCCGGCCGGTCCCAGGATGGGCAGATGGCCCATGCCCGTGGCTGTGCGCGAGGAGATGCCCGTGCGGCGGGGCTCGTCCTCGTCGAGGAACGTGCCGTCGAGCAGGGCGCAGTCGGTGCCGGCCAGTGCCTGCTCGAGCGCATCGCTCCACGTGGCCACGGCGGGCGCGTACAGGAGACGGCGTCCGCTCCTCGTGTCGTGCACGCGCAGCCCCACGCTCCATGCGGGGTGCGCGTCGTCGTCCGCGGCGTAGCGCGGTCGCTTGGCGGACAACTCGACGCCGCTGACGTCGAGCCCGGCGATTCGGGCCGGCTGTCGCGCGTCGCCGGAGGGCAGCTCGTTCCAGACCAGGCCGGTGTAGGGGGCGAGTACGTCGGTGAGGTTCAGGCGGTGTTCCAGTGCGGCGCGGACCGGCCGGGTGCACCACACTTCGATGCGGGCGGCCTCGCGCAGCCGCAGCAGGCCGAGTGTGTGGTCGAGTTCGGCGTCGGTGAGGACGGCCCGGACGACGGGTGTGCGCGCGTGCTCGTCGGCCGGGCGCAGGTCGGAGTGGGACTCCAGTTGTTCGGCGATGTCCGGGGTGGCGTTGACGAGGAACCATTCGTCGGGGCGGGCGCCGTGGAGGGCGAGCCCGTCGTGCAGGCGTCGGCGGGAGGGGAAGCGGCGTGCCCCGCTGCAGCCGGGGCACGCGCAGTTCCACTGCGGGACACCGCCGCCTGCTGCTGTTCCGAGGATCCGCAGCAGCACGGCGGGTGCCTACTTGGTGCTGAGGGCGTAGGCGGTGATTTCCATCGCGGTGTCGACGACGGTGAAGTCGGGCGTCTGCCAGCCGGTGCTTTCCTGCGCCCTGACCTGCGACTCGGGCGTGGCGTGGGTGACTGTCTGGTCCTGCATGATTGACCGCCTTTCACGGTGGTGTCTGCGGCACGGCTCTCACCATGCTGCCTGTGCCGGGCTACTTGCAGAAGGGGGCCTTGCCCATGGCGGACTCGATGCCCCCCAGGATGAGCTTCTGGAACTCGGCGGCGCCGGGGAAGGATCCGTCGGTGCTGAAGTCCTTGGCGTCGTGGCCGAGCGTGGTGAGCCACGCGCGCCCGCCGTCGTAGTACTGGCACCAGGCGACCGGGTGGTTGTCGCCGTGGCCGGGGTGGTTGTAGTTCCCGGTCACCCCCTTGGTCAGGGTGCTCTCGTCGACCTTGGCCAGGACGCGCACCTTCGTCGGGGCGGGCACCAGGTTGTACCACTCGTCGGAGAAGTCCCACCGGGGTGGCAGCTTCTTGGTGGAGACGTCGGTGTGGTTGACCGTGCGGACCGTGCCGGGCTGCTCGGGGCCGTGGTCGTAGAAGTTGGCGTTGCCCAACAGGCCTTCGTACCAGGGCCAGTTGTACTCGGTGCCGAACGCGTTGTGGATGCCGACGAAACCGCCGCCGCCGCGAATGTACTGGCGCAGGGAGGTCTGCGCGGAGTCGTCGAGGGTGTCCCGGCTGGTGGAGTAGAAAATCACCGCGTTGTACTTGAAGAGGGTTGCGGGGGAAGAGAGTTGGGACACGTCCTCGGTGTAGTCGACCTGGAATCCGTTGTCGGAGCCCATCTTCAGCAGGGACTTCTGGACCACGTTGGCGTCGGTGACGGGCGGGTTCATACCCGAGCCCAGTGCGGGGCCGAGGTTGGCGTGGCGCGGTCCCGCGGTGCGGGTGTAGAGCAGGACCTTGTAGCCCTTGGAGGCGTCGAAGTTGCCCCAGTCGTGGTAGCAGCGGGCGTCGGTGCCGCGGCACACTCCGTAGTCGGGGTCGCCGAGTTCTCTGGCCCCTTGTCCGACGCGGCCCTGGGCCACGCTGAGGGTGCCGGTGGCGAGCAGCGCGACGGTCAGCGCGAGGGTGCCGGTGGCGCCGGCCAGGGCGGTGGTCAGTGGGCGGACGCGGCGTCTTGGGCGTGCGGATGTCGTCATGAGGGTGTCCTTGCCGTCGGGTGGGAGGCGCTGGTGGTTACTTGACGACGACCTTGCCGGTGCTCTGCGGGGCGACCGGGTCGTTGTAGAAGTACTCGCCCGGGGTGTCGAACGTGTACGTGGCGGACTGGCCCGGCATGAGCAGGCCGGTGTCGAACTCGGCCTCGAAGAACGACACGGCGCCGTGCGCGGACTTGTTGTCGGAGGGGTTCGCGAAGGTGACCTTCGTTCCCTTCGCGATGCTCAGGTGCTGGGGCGACATGGCGTTCTGGGCGACGAGGTTCTCGGTCGCGCCGGGGGCGTTCTTGGCGCTGTCCCAGATACGGCCCAGCGTGATGGTGTTCTTCGCGGTGTCACCGCCGACGGCGGCGGCGCGGATCTGATTGCGCTTGGAGGGCGGGGTCGGTGCGGCGGCGGGGCCGACCTTCCCTCCGAGCTTGAAGGCCCACAGGTGGTCGCCCTTGGGGATGTCGGGGTAGGGCAGCCCGTTGCCGCCGGCGAGCACGGCGATGTACTGCTCGCCGTCCACTTCGTACGTGAGTGGGCTGGTGTTGACTCCGGCGCCGCACTGCCAACTCCACAGCTGGCTGCCGTCCTTGTCGTCGAGCGCGGTGAGTACCCCGTCGGGCCGGCCCTGGAAGAGGACGCCGCCGGCGGTGCTGAGGATGCCGTTGCCGTGGGCCAGGGACCAGTCGCCTTCCTGGCGCCAGGCGACGGTGTTGGTGCGCGGGTCGACGGCGGCGAGGCCTCCCGCGAAGTACTCGCCCAGCGGTCTGGCGGTGTTGACGCGGCCGCCGTGCGTGTTGGAGTACGCGGAGTTGATCAGCCCGTATCCGACGTAGACGAGTCCGGTGCGGTGGCTGAAGGAGGGGAAGGACCAGTCGGCGCCGCCGCCCGCGCCGGGGAAGAGGATGGTGGCGCGGTCCCAGTGCACCTCGAAAAGGCCGCCGGTGGGATAGAAGGGCACTGGCCGGGTGGCCTTGTCCAGGCGCGGTTCGGTCTCGACGAAGGGCTCGCCGCCGGGGAAGGGCTGGGTCGGGGAGGTCTTCTGCGCGGCGTGCTGGGGGACCTTGCGCTCCTCCATGCCGTGGATCGGTTTCCCGTCGGCGCGGTCCAGGATGTAGTACATGCCGGTCTTGCTGCCGTAGACGACGACGCGCTTCTTCTTCCCTTTGACCAGCAGGTCGGCGAGGACCGGTGACATGACACCGTCGTAGTCCCAGATGTCGTGGTGGACGGACTGGAAGTGCCAGCGCCGCTTACCGGTCTTGGCGTCGATGGCGACGAGGCAGTTGGCGAACAGGTTGTCGCCGCCGCGGGTGGAACCGTCGGTGCGCGGATACGGGTTGCCGAACGTCCAGTAGACCAGGCCGAGTTCGGGGTCCACGGCCGGGTGGATCCAGCACACGGCGCCACCGGTCTTCCAGGTGTCGCCCTCCCAGGTGTCATGGCCGTACTCGCCCGGGCCAGGGGTTCCCCAGAACGTCCAGGCGACCTCGCCGGTGGCGGCCTTGAGGGCGTAGGCGCGCCCGCGGGCACCGGCGGTGCTGCCCTGCGTGCCGATGTAGACGAGGCCGTCCCAGTAGACGGCGGCGCCGGCGAGGCCGCCCTTGCTGCCGCCGCACTGGCCACTGGCCGGATCGCAGCCCGGGTCGCCCTGGTCCTCGACGAGCAGCTCCCGGGTCCAGGCGATCTTCCCGGTCCTCTGGTCGAGGGCGACGACCGTGTTGTCGCCGGAAATGGTGAAGGCGAGACCCTGGCCGAGGGCGAGCCCACGCATGTTGGTGGTGTCGTCGGCGATGTTCGTCTTCCACTTCACCTCGCCGGTGCGGCCGTCGACGGCGAAGACGTTCTGCTGGGTGGTGGCCAGGTAGAGGACACCGTCCTGGGCGATGACGGCGCACTGCTGATGGGTCGAGGTGGAGCCGTTCTCCAGGTTGATGTGCCAGGCGCCGCCCAGCTTGCCGACGTTGCCGGTGTCGATGCGCCGGAGCGAGGAGTGGTTCTGGTTGCCCAGGTTCCCGCCGGCCTTGGGGAAGTCCTTGCCGGTGGCCGCGTGCGCCTGGGCGGGAACGGGGCGGGCGAGCGCGTCGGGTGCCGAATCAGCCTGCGCCTGCTGGGAGTTGAGCAGGGTGACGGTGCCCGCGGTCGTGGCCGCGGTCGAGGTGAGGAAGCTGCGTCTGTCCATGGTCCCTCTTTCAGGAAGGTGCCTGACGGGCCATCAAGGTGGCCGGTGGTGTCAGGTGGAGGGAGGCGAAGCAAAAACGGATCTTGGTCCACTGTGTGGTTCGGTTGACCCGTGGGGTGGTTGCCATGTGGCGGAAAGCTACGTTAGGGATGTGGCGAGGGCGTGGCAAGGGCTGTGGTGCGACTTGTTCATGGCTGGTGTCGCGTCGCTCATGCCTCGTGTCGTGGCGCGAGTCGGGCGGGGAGCACGGAGCGCGGGATGGGGCCCTTGTTGCGGCGCCCTTGACCTGTCTCTTCCCAGGCGTGGGCCAGGACGCCCACGGAGCGGCTGAGCACGAACAGGCCGCGGGCCAGCGGGGCGGCAAAGCCGAGTTCGGCGTAGATGACGGCGGTGGCGCCGTCGATGTTCATCGGCACCGGCCGTGCGCCCGCGCGGCGGCGCTTGAGGGCGGCCTCGACGGCGTGCGCGGCGTGCAGGAAGTCCCCGCCGACGACGCCGTCGCGGACGGCCTGCTCCACGAGGGTGAGCAGTGGGTCGCGGCGCGGGTCGACGGGGTGGAAGCGGTGCCCGAAGCCGGGAAGGTAGCGGGAACGGCGCTGCCAGTCGGTCATGGCGTCCTCGGCCGCCTCGTCCCAACTGCGGCCCGCCGCATGATGGTTGCGGATATCGGTGAGCAGTTCCACGCACTGTTGGCCGGCTCCGCCGTGCGAGTCCCCGAGCATGTTGATGCCGGTCGCGATGGCGTTGTTGAGGCCGATCCCGCAGGTTGCGGCCATCCGGGCGGCGGCTATGGACGGCGCCTGCGGGCCGTGGTCGACGCCCGCCACGAGGGCCGCTTCGAGCAGTGCCGACTGCCGGGGCGAGGGCAGGTCCCCGCGCAGCAGCAGCCAGATGACATCGACGAAGCCTGCCTCGCCGATGAGCTCCTGTATCGGCCGGTCGCGCAGCTCGATGCTGCCCGGCTCGATGTGGCTCACGGCCGTGGCCCACCACTGGGCCGCCTCCTCCAGGGGATCGCTCACGACGCGGTCGCCTCCTCCGCCATGGAGCTCGCCCAGGTGCGGGCGAGGTGCTCGCGCTCGGCGTTGTGCTCGCCGAGCAGTGGCGGGGGAGCGGGCGGAGCGTACGCCTCCCCGTCGAACAGCACGCCGTTGCCGACCACGTGCAGTGGTTGGTCGGTGTGGCCGGGATGGGGCAGGCTGCTGACGAACCCCCGGTGGGCCAGCTGCGGTTGGTCGAGGGCCTGCGGCACGGTCAGGACACGTGCCGCGGGCACTCCGGCCGCGTTGAACTCCCGCTCCCACTCGGCGGCGGTCCGCCCGGACAGGGCGGCGTTGAGCTCCGTATTGAGTTCATCGCGGTGGACCTTGCGCTGCTCGCGTTCGGCGAAGCGCGGGTCGTGGACGAGGTGGGGTACGCCGGCCAGGCGGCACACGGTCTCGAACTGCCGCTGCTGGTTGGCCGCGAGGTTGAGCGGTCCGTCGAGGGCCTGGAAGGTGCCGGACGGCGCGGCGGTCGGGTTCTGGTCGCCGAGCGGCTCGGGCGGGACCCCGCTCACGAGGTAATTGGACACCGCCCACCCCATGGTGGACATCGAGGCCTCCAGCATGGAGACGTCCAGTCTGGCTCCCTTGCCGGTCCGTTCGCGGCGCAGCAGGGCCGCGTTGATGGCGAGCGCGGCCATCAGGCCACCCGTGGTGTCGCACACCGGGAAGCCGACGCGCTGGGGCGCGGTCTCCGCGGTGCCGGTGACACTCATCATGCCGGTCAGGCCCTGGACGATCTGGTCGTAGGCGGGGGCGTCGCTCATCGGTCCGCTGTGGCCGAAGCCGGAGATGGAGCAGTACACAAGCCGTTCGTTGATCCTGGCGAGCTGCTCGGGGCCGAAGCCCATCCGGGCCAGCACTCCGGCCCGGAAGTTCTCGAGGAGCACGTCGGCTCCCGTGACGAGTTCCTCGAACAGGGTGCGGTCGGCGGTGTCCTTGAGGTCGAGTTCGATCGATTTCTTGCCCGCGTTCTGGGCGAGGAACGAGGCCCCGACGCCGGCCCGGTTCAGGGCGGGGTCCGGGCCCAGGTTCCGGGCGAGATCGCCCTGGCCAGGGCGTTCGATCTTGACGACTTCGGCGCCGAGAAGCATGAGTTGATAGCTGCAGTAGGGCCCGGCCAGCACGTTCGTGAGGTCGAGAACGCGTATGCCGTCCAGAGGTCGGCCATCCATGTACGTCTCCTTCCGGGCGCCGCCCGCGGCGCGTGATGGTTAAGGGCGCGGCCCCAGGGGATGTGAGAAGCCCTGGGACGTGATCCGCGCGGCGACCTCCAGGAGGTCCTGGGCGAACTCGTCGATCGCCGCGTCGGAGATCCGTGCGCTGGGCCCGCTGAGGGAGAGCGAGGCGACGACCATCCCCGACTGGGAGCGGATGGGGACGGCGACGGCGGTCAGGCCGACATCGCGCTCGCCGTGGCTGGACGCGTAGCCGAGCCGAGTGGCGTCCCGTTCCCACAGGCGCAGCTGCTCCGCGTGGGCCGTGCCGTGCGGTGAGGCCGCCGCTACCCGTTGCAGCAGGCCGTCGGTGGCGCCGATGAGCAGCACCTTCGACGAGGCACCCGCCCACAACGGCAGTTCGTCGCCCACCCGCACCACATGCCGCAGCGGTTGCGGGCTCTCCTGCTGGGCGACGCACACCCGGTGGATGTCACGGCGGATCATCAGGTTCGCCGTCTCACCGCGACGGTCCGACAGCTCCCGCAGCATCTTCTGGGTGTCCGGGGGCAACTCCCAGCTGGTGTGGGCCAGATGGGCCCAGCGCCAGAGGCCGGGACCCGCCGCGTAACCGCCGGGTGTCGCCCACAGCAGCCCGTACTGCTCCAGGGTCTGCACGAGGCGCACCACAGTCGTCTTGGGCAGACCGGTGGCCTCGACCATGTCCCTCAGCGGGACAGTGGGCCGATCCTCAGTCAGCAGCGACAGGATGTCCAGAGCGCGACGCACACTGCGTACACCGCCGCCCTGACCTTGCTCCGCATCCATCTTCTCTCCTCCGGAAACTCCGGCCGGCCGCTCGCCCGGTCGGCCACGGCACTGATGCGACAGCTTCCACCAGCGTTGCGCTGCGGGGAAATCACGGTTCTGAACTTCCTGGCGCCGAGCTATTGCCACGGCCTGTTGGCGCCCGTACGTTACACGCCAGTCCACAGAGCAGTCCACGGAAACCGCTAGATGGTTTTTTCTGGAGACGTGATGCTGCAAGACATCCTCAAGTCAGCGGACGCGGCCGACGTCATCGATGCCCTGTCCTTCGTATCCGGCACCTGGGGCGGCGAAGGCCCGCCCATGGAACGCATCGGCCCGTACCTCAGACGCACCGTCAGCCGCGCACCCACCGCCACCGCGTCCGACATCGCCACCGCCCTGCGCTACGCGGGTGACCGTGCCGGACAGGTCGCCCAACTCGCCCCCGCGGCCCGCGCGGAGATCCTTGAGACCGCCTCACGCACGGCCACCGCCCACCGTGACCGGCTCGCCCGCCTGCTCGCCCTGGAACTCGGCAAGCCCCTCAAGGACAGCCGCACCGAGATCGACCGCGTCGCCTCCACCTTCGCCGTCTGCGCCGCCGAGGCCCGCCGCATCGACGGCGAGAACCTGCCGGTCGCCGGGTGGGACATCGGCGTGAACAACACCGCACTCACCTACCGCGCCCCCGCGGGCGTCGCGCTTGCCATCACCCCGTTCAACGCGCCCGCGAACCTGCTCGCCCACAAGCTGGGCGCCTCCTTCGCCGCGGGCAACACCACCCTCGTCAAGTCACCGCCGCAGGCACCCGCCACCTCCGCCGCCGTCGTTTCCGTCCTGTTGGAGAGCGGCATGCCCCACCAGGCGGTCCAACTCCTGCACGGCGGCGGCGAAGTGGGCGCAACCCTGTGCGGAGCCGACGAGGTGAGTGTCATCAGCTTCACCGGCAGCGCGGCCACCGGCAACGCCGTGGCCAGGGCGGCCGGCGCCAAACGCCTCGCACTCGAACTCGGCGGCAACGCCGCCACCGTCGTCTGCGACGACGCCGACATCGAGGCCGCCGCGGCCCTGTGCGCCAAGAACGGCTACAGCAACAGCGGCCAGAGCTGCATCTCCGTCCAGCGCGTCTACGTACACCGCAGCCATTTCGACACGTTCCTCGACGCCTTCACCGCCGCCGTCGACGCCCTCGTCGTCGGCGACCCCCTGGAGGACACCACCGACATCGGCGCCATGGTCGACGAGGACGCCGCCGAACGCGTCGTGCGCTGGGCGAAGGAGGCCGAGACACTCGGCGCCCGAGTCATCAGGGGCGGCACCCGGGACGGCGCCACCGCCGCGCCCACCATCGTCGCCGACCCGCCCGCCCACGCCTCCGTCGTCGTCCACGAAGTGTTCGGCGCCCTGGTCGCCGTCATCCCCTACGACGACTTCGACACCGTCATCGACGCCTGCAACGCCAGCCGCTACGGACTCCAGGCCGGCCTGTTCACCCACGACATCACCCGCATCATCACCGCCTGGCGGCGCCTCCAGGTCGGCGGACTGATCGTCAACGGCTCCTCCAACTACCGCCTCGACCACATCCCGTTCGGCGGGGTCAAGGACTCCGGCTTCGGCCGTGAGGCACCCCGCTGGCTCATCGACGACTACACCGTCGTCAAGACCCTCATGCTGCGCGGCCTGTCCGTCTGGGGTGCCGAGCGCACGCTGCCCAAGGAGAACTCGTGACACCCGTGACCACCGTCACCGCCGCCGAGGCCCTCGTCGCCCAACTCCAGTCGTATGGCGTCGAGTACGTCTTCGGCACCTGCGGACACACCAACATCGCCCTCCTGGACGCGCTCGGCCCCAGCCCGATCCGGTTCGTCATCGCCCGCCACGAGCAGGCCGCCGCCCACGCCGCGGACGGCTACGCCCGTGCCACAGGGCGTCCGGGCGTCCTGCTCACCCACGTGGGGCCCGGCATGATGAACGCCGTCACCGGGGTCGCCACCGCAGCCCTCGACTCCATGCCCCTCATCGTCATCACCGGTGACGTCCCCACGTACTACAGCGGACGGCACCCGCACCAAGAGGTCAACCTCCACGCCGATGCCGACCAGAGCGCGATCTATCAGCCCTTCTCCAAGCGGACCTGGCGGGTGCAGCGTGCCCAGGACCTGCCCCGCGTCACGGAGCGCGCGTTCTGGACGGCGACCAGCGGCCGGCCCGGCACGGTCCTGGTCAACATCCCCATGGACCTGCTCAACCGGCCGGTCGCCCCGTGCGACAACAGCCACCCGCTCCCCGGCCACCTGGGAGCGACCGGCCTGGACGAGACGACCGCCGACCGCATCGCCGAGGAACTCCTGGGCGCCGAGCGGCCCCTCGTCTACTTCGGCGGCGGACTGCGCGCCCCGCGGGCCCGCACCGCCCTCCTCGACCTCGCCGAACACCTCGACATCCCCCTTGCACACTCCCTGATGGCCAAGGGTGTCATCGCCGACCAGCACCCGCTGCTCCTCGGCATGCCCGGCTTCTGGGGCCTGGAGACCACCCACGAACACACCAAGGGCGCCGACGTGGTGCTCGCCCTGGCCACGCGCTTCGCCGAGACCGACGCCAGCTCCTGGGACTCCGTGCACACCTGGAACTTCCCGCCCAGCAAGCTGATCCAGATCGATATCGACCCCGCCGAGATCGGCCGTAACTACCCCGTGCACATCGGCGCCGTCGCCGACGTGACCCTCGCCCTCGAAGCCATCGCCGCCGCCGTCCGCGCACGCCAGGACAAGCCCGTCACCCGCCCGGGACTGCGCGCGGCCATCGCCGCCGCCCGCAGCCACGTCTTCGACACCGCCAAGGCCGCGGGACGCAGCGACAACTTCCCACTGCGTCCCCAGCGCATCCTCACCGACCTGCGCGAGACACTGCCCGACGACGCGATCCTCGTCACCGACGTCGGCTGGAACAAGAACGGCGTAGCCCAGTGCTACGAACTCCCGGCAGCGGGCCGCTTCATCACGCCCGGCGGCGCCTCCACCATGGGCTTCGGACCGGCCGCCGCCGTCGGCGTACAGATCGCCGAGCCGGACAAGGTCGTCGTCGCGCTCATCGGCGACGGCGGCATGAGCGCCCAACTACCCGCCGTACCCATGGCAGTTGAACAGGGTGCACCCGTCGTCTTCGTCGTCATGAACAACCGCGCCCACGGCACCATCGCCGACCTCCAGGCATCGGCCTTCGGACGCTCCTACGGATGCGAGTTCACCGACGCCCAAGGACAGCCCTACAGCCCCGACTTCGCCCAGTACGGACAGTCGTGCGGCGCCGACGGCTACGCCGTGACCACCCCCTCGGACCTGCGCAAGGCACTCGAGGACGCCATCGAGCGCCGCCGCCCCGCCGTGCTCGACGTGCCCATGGTCAACGAACCGGTCCCCACGCCGGGTCACTGGAACATCAAGGACATCTACGCCGGCCGCTTCCCGACCGACACGCTCTGACCGGAGCCCACCCCCTCCTGCTCCTCCCCATCGTCCGTCACGAGGTGACCACGCATGAATCGCTCGACCCGGCCAACAGCCTCCCGCCCGCTGCTCGTCGGGGCCCTCGCCCTGACGGCCGCGGTGACCGCCTGCAGCGCCCCCGGCGAATCGGACGACAAGGCGGGATCCGCATCGGGACCCATCAAGATCGCCGTCGTGGACGCCCGCAGCGGACAGCTCTCGTCGCTGGGGGAGTGGGAGTACAAGGGCGCCAAGCTCGCCATCGACGAGTGGAACAAGAAGGGCGGCGTCAACGGCCGCAAGATCCAGATGAAGTCCTTCGACTCACAGGGCGACCCCACCACCGGCACCAACCTCGCCCGCAAGATAGCCGACGGCAAGTACATCGCCATGATCGGGACCGCGGAGAGCGCCGTGACGATCGCCATGGCGCCGGTCCTCAAGCAGTCGAAGATCCCCAACATCACATCGGGCCAGGCCGACGCCCTCGTCGGCCAGAAGAGTCCCTTCCTGTTCCTGAACGGCCCCACCAGCACGACCTACGACAGCACGCTCGCGAAGTATCTGGTCAAGGACAAGGGCCTCAAGAAGATCGCGATGATCTCCAACAACGGCTCGTTCGGCAAGGGCGAGCACGACGCGTTCGCCAAGGCCATCAAGGACCTGGGCGTCAGCCCCGTCTCCGACCAGGTGGTGACCACCGACCAGAAGGACTTCAGCGCGGCCCTCACCAAGATTCGCGCCGCGAAGCCACAGGTGGTCTTCATCGGATCGGAGGAGGTGGAGGCGGGACTCATCGTCAAGCAGGCCCGCGACCTGGGCATCGACGCCCCGTTCGCCGGCGCGGCCCCGCAGGGCACACCGGTCTTCATCGACACGGCCGGAAAGAAGGCCGCCGAGGGGACCTTCGTCAGCTCGCCGTACCTCAGCAACGACAAGAGCGCCGCGTCCAAGAAGTTCGCCGCCGCATACAAGACCGCCTACGGCGAGACGGCCGAACTCCACGGGGCCAAGGCCTACGACGGCACCAACATCGTCCTGACCGCCCTGAAGAACAGCGACGAGGCCACCGGCGCGAAGCTCGCCGAGGCCATCAGGTCCACCGAGCACGACGGCCTCCTCGGCCAGTTCCGCTTCGGCGAGGACGGCGTCGGCATCACCCGGACCGACATCGGCGTCATCCGCGACGGCAAGCTCGTCGCCCAGAAGTGAGGCCACCGTGCAGGACACCTTCCAGACCCTCGTCAGCGGCCTGAGCCTGGGCGCGGTCTACGCCCTGGTGGCCATGGGCTTCTCGCTCGTCTACCGGACCATGGGCCTGGTCAACTTCGCCCACGCCGACATCGCCATGATCGGGGCGTACACCGCCTCCACCTTCTACCTGAGCTACCGGCTCCCCTTCGGTGTCGCCATGGTGGTCTCCATCGTGATCACCGGTGCCATCGGCCTGGTCATCGAGCGGGTGCTGCGCCCGCTGGAGAACAAGGACTTCGACCTGATGCTGATCGGCACCATCGGCTTCGGCATCGTCCTCCAGGCCGTGGCCATCATCATCTGGGGCACCACGGGACGCGCCGTCCCCTCGCCCCTGCGCTCCGCGCCGCTGGACATCCTCGGCATCCGGGTGCGCACCTACGACCTCCTGGTCATGGCCGTGGCCGCGCTCGCCGTCGTCGCCCTGGGCTTCTTCCTCGCGCGCACCAAGCGCGGCGCCGCCATGCAGGCCGCCGCCATGGACCACGAGGCCGCCACCGCGGTCGGCATCGACGTCGGCCGCAGCAACGCGCTCGCCTTCTCCATCGGCGCGGGGCTCGCCGCCCTGGCCGGCGGCCTCGTCGGCCCCATGCTCTACGTCGACGCCTCGCTGGGCGGCGCCCTCGGCATCAAGGGCTTCGCCGCCGCCATGCTCGGCGGATTCGGCTCCATCAACGGCGCCGTCGTCGGCGGCGTCGCCATCGGAGTCCTCGACTCCTACGCCTCCGGCCACTTCCAGGGCTACTCGGTCCTCGTGACCTTCCTCGTGTTCACCGTGGCCATCATGATCCGGCCCACCGGAGTCTTCGGCGAAAGGACGGTCAGCCGCGCATGAAGACCCGCATGAAGACGCACGTGAAGTCAGGCATGAAGACCCGCATGAGGACACGAATCCCCGTGATCGGCGCGATCGCCGTCGCGGCCTGGGCCCTGCCGTACGGCCTGGGCGGATACACCATCCACGTCGTCAACATCGCCCTGATCTACGCCCTGTTGGCCATCGGCATGGGTCTGGCCATGGGCATCTCCGGCCAGATCAACCTCGCCCAGGTCGCCTTCTTCGGCGTCGGCGCCTACGGCGTCGCCATCCTCACCACCCACTCCGGGTACGGCTTCTGGGCAGCCGCCGTCCTCGCGCTCCTGGCCACCGTCGCCATCGGCCTGTTCGTCGGCATCCCCGCCCTGCGCATGCAGTCCCACTACCTCGGGATCGTCACCCTCGGCCTCGCCCTGGGCTTCATCAACTGGATCACCAACGCGCACATCACGGGCGGCGCCGACGGCATCTCGGGCATCCCCGTGCCCACCCTGCCGGGCATCGACCTGTCCAGCGAGTACCTCTACTACTACCTGGAGGCCTTCGTCTTCGCCGTCGGCCTCGCCTTCGGCCTCTTCGTCGTGCATACGTCTCTGGGCCGCCGGTTGCGTGCCATGCGCGACGACTCCCTCGCCGCGGGCGCGATGGGCGCCGAGATCCCGCTGCTGCGGATGACGGCGTTCCTGCTCGCCAGCTTCTACGGCGGCCTGGCCGGCATCCTCTACGGCGGCCTGATCCGCTACGTGGCACCCGAGACGTTCTCCATCAGCAACATGTTCATCCTGCTCGCCATGGTCGTCATCGGCGGCCGCCGCTCCCTGGTCGGCTGCGTCATCGGTGCCATCGGCCTCACCCTCGTACGGGAATGGCTCTCCGACTTCTCCACCTACGCCCAGCTGGGATACGGCGTCGTGGTCGTACTCATGGTCGTCTTCGCCCCCACAGGACTCGCGGGCATCCCGGCACGGCTGCGCGCCCTCCACCGGCGCCGCCGAGGCGGCGATGCCACCCGCGCGGAACTGCGCCCCTTCACCCCCTACGAACCGGTGGAGGACTCCGCACAGCAACCCGGCCTGCTCCGCGTGGAGGCCGTCACGAAACAGTTCCGCGGCCTGCGCGCCCTCGACGAGGTCTCGCTCACGGTGGACGCCGGCGAGATCCGGGGCATCGTCGGTCCCAACGGGTCAGGAAAAACAACCCTGTTCAACGTCATCAGCGGCTTCTACCGCGCCACCTCCGGCACCGTCCGATTCGCCGGAGGTGACACCACCACCGCCCGCCCCTACGCCCTGTCGCTGAGCGGCATGGCCCGCACCTTCCAGAACCTGCGCCTGTTCGGACAGCTCACCGTCCGGGAGAACATCCTGGTCGCGCTCGACCGCTCCCGCACCCGCGCCATCTGGCGCTACGCACTGTGGCAGCCGGGCGTCATCGCCCAGGAACGGCGGCTGCGCACCGAGGCCGACGAGATCCTCGAACGCTACGGCCTGGGGGACTTCGCCGAATCGCCGCCCGCGTCCCTGCCGTACGGCATCCAACGCCGCATCGAGATCGCCCGTGCCATGGCCGCCCGCCCCCGCCTGCTCCTCCTGGACGAGCCCGCGGCGGGCCTCAACGGCGAGGAGGTCCAGCAACTCGTCGGGATCGTGCGCTCCATCCGGTCCGGCGGCACCACCGTCGTCCTCATCGAACACAACATGGGCCTGGTCATGTCGCTGTGCGAGAAGGTCACCGTGCTGTCCAGCGGCAGGACCATCGCGGAGGGAACACCCAGGGAGGTCGTCGCCGCACCCGAGGTCATCGAGGCCTACCTCGGCGATTCCGAACTCAGTGAACTCCGGCTGGACCAGGAGAGCATCCCTCAGCAGGACAGCACGCAGGACCGCCCGAAGGAAGCCACCTCGTGAACCTCACCGACACCCCGCGGGCTCCCCGCCTCACCGTGGAAGACCTCAGCGTGCACTACGGAGGTGTGTGCGCGGTGAGCAACATCGGCTTCACCGTCGAGCCCGGCCAGTCCGTCGGCATCATCGGAGCCAACGGAGCCGGCAAGACCTCCACCCTGAAGGCGCTGATGGGACTCGTTCCGCGCAGCAGCGGCCGCATCAGCCTGGGGGACGAGGACCTCTCCAAGGCCAAGGCGCGCGACATGGTCCGCCACGGCATCGGCTACGTACCCGAGGGCCGGCATGTCTTCCCCGGACTTCCGGTGGACAAGAATCTCCTGCTGGGTGCCTACGCACGGGCCTGGAACAAGGAGACACACCGACAACTCGACGAGATCTACGAGCTGTTCCCCGTCCTGGGGGAGATGCGCCACCGGCTCGCCGGAGCCCTCTCCGGCGGCCAGCAGCAGATGCTCGCCATGGGCCGCGCCCTGATGAGCAAGCCGCGCCTGCTCGTCCTCGACGAGCCCTCGATGGGACTGTCGCCGATCCTCGTCGGCAGCATCCTGGACGTCCTGCTCAAGCTCCGTGAGGACGGACTGAGTCTGCTGCTGGTGGAGCAGAACGCCAAGCTGACGTTCGGTGTCACCAGTCACTGCATCGTCATGGAGAACGGTGAGGCGGCCATGGACGGCAGTTCCGCCGCCCTCAGCCACGATCCCCGAGTACGGGAGGTCTACCTCGGCCTGTGAGGCGGCGGTCGGCGAATTGACGTCCGAGTACTTCTGGCGACGCCCTGCGAACTGGTAAAGATAACGAACTGGTTCGTACATTGGTTGGGGGAGTCGCCATGGTCGCGGAAGCACAGCCACAGCTCCTGGCCCTCGTCGGCGCGGGCATCGCACGCTCGCTCAGCCCCGCGCTGCACGAAGGCGAAGCCCACCGCCACGGCATGCGCTGCCTCTACCGGCTCCTGGACATCGGCCCGGTCGATCACGCCGCCGACGCGCGACTGGAGGACGTCCTGCGCTCCGCGTCCCGACTCGGCTTCTCCGGCCTGAACATCACCCACCCGTACAAACAACTGGCGATACCCCACATGAACCGGCTGGCCCCGTCGGCCCGGCGCATCGGGGCCGTCAACACCGTGGTCTTCACCGAGACGGGAGCCGTGGGCCACAACACCGATGTCCACGGATTCGGGGCAGCGCTCGCGCGGGGCCTTCCTGGAGCAGCCATGGGCGAAGTGGTCCAACTCGGCGCCGGCGGAGCCGGATCCGCGGTCGCCTACGCCTTGCTCGACCTCGGTGCACAGCGGCTGTGGCTCACGGACCCGAACCTCGAACGCGCCCGCGGCCTCGCCAAGAACCTCAACGAGGCGGCGGGCGCCGACCGGGCCCAGACCGTCACGGCGCAGGAGGCCGACGCGCGCACAGCGGGTGCCGACGGCCTCGTCAACGCCTCACCAGTCGGCACCGAGCACGACCTCCGCCTCCCGCTGCCCAAGAGCTCCCTGCACCCCCAGCTGTGGGTCGCCGACGTCAACTACCACCCGCTGTGGACCCCGCTGCTGACCACCGCCCATGCCATGGGGTGCCGGGTGCTCCACGGCGGCGGCATGCTGGTGCACCAAGCAGCGGAGTCCTTCCGGCTGTTCACCGGATGCGAACCGCACACTCCGCGCATGCTGGGTGACTTCGCCGACCTGACGGCGGAAGTCGGAGCGCACTCGTGATCCATGCCGCAGCCCCCGGGAGACCTTCCGTGTCGACCGAGCCGTATCAGGAAAGGCAGACCGCATCATGGCCGACCACACCTACCCCTGGGACCACGAAGTCGATCTCCTCGTCCTCGGCTCCGGAGCGGCTGGGCTCGGCGCGGCGGCCGTCGGCGCCCAGGAAGGCCTCGACGCCCTCGTCCTGGAGAAGACGGAGTGGCTCGGCGGCACCACCGCCTACTCGGCCGGCACCGCCTGGATCCCCGGCCACCGCCACCAGCCGGACCCCGCGGCCGACACCGAGGCGGCCCGCGGCTACCTCGACACCCTGATCGGCGACCGCGCACCACGCGCCCTGCGCGAGAGCTACCTCGCCCACGGCCCCGAGATGCTCGACTACCTGGAGCGCCGCCTCGGCGTCGGCTTCTGGCACTCCGCGAGCGTCGTCGACTACCACCCCGAGATCCCCGGCTACGGCATCGGCCGCGCCCTGGAACCCCGTACCTTCGACGGCCGCAGGCTCGGCCGGACCCGCTTCGGCCGCGTCCGCCGCCCGGTGCGCGAATTCGCGCTGTTCCGCGGCACGTTGATGGTGCGCCGCGCCGAGGTCAATCAACTGCTCACCCTCTTCCACGGGGCGCCGCGGGGCCTGGCGGTCGCCCTGCGGCTCGGCGTCCGCTGGGCTCGCGACCGTCTCTTCGGCTGGCCGCGCGGCACCCGCCTGGCCATGGGCAACGCCCTCGTCGCCCACCTCTACCACCAACTCCTGCGCCGCGACGGCGACGTCTGGTTCACCGCGCACACCACGGAACTCGTCACCGACGACACGGGGCGTGTCACCGGCGCGGTCGTCTCGCATCGGGGCCGCACCGTCCGCGTCGCGGCGCGCAGGGGAGTGGTGCTCGCCGCGGGCGGCTTCTCCGCCAGCCCCGAACTGCGCGCCGCCCATCTCCCCACACCCACAGCCCAGTTCACCCGCGCCGCCGAGGGCGCCACCGGCGACTCGATCGCCCTCGCCCGCGCGGTCGGCGGCACACTCAGCGCGTCCCGCGACGACAACGCCCTGTGGTTCCCCAGCTCCGTCGGCCGTCGCGGGGACGGCTCCACCGCCGTCTTCCCGCACATCTGGGACCGCGCCAAACCCGGCATCGTGGCGGTCGACGAGGCGGGCCGCCGGTTCGTCGACGAGTCCGTCTCGTACCACCGCTTCGTGCGCGCGATGTACGACGCGCACAAGTCGGCGCCGGCCATCCCCGCCTGGCTGATCACCGACGCCCGCGCCCTCGCCACGTACGGCCTGGGCATGATCCACCCGCACACGCAGCGCTTCCGGCTCAAGCGCCACATCATCTCCGGCTACCTGCACACGGGTCGCACGCTTCGTGACCTCGCCGCGTCCATCGGCGTCGACGCGGACGGCCTGGAGCGCACGGCCGCCGACGCCAACCGCGCGGCCCGCACCGGCGTCGACGAGGAGTTCGGCAAGGGCACCCACCCCTTCGGCCATCAGTACGGCGACCCGTCCCACACCCCGAACGTCAACCTCGGCCCCATCGAGAAGGGCCCCTTCTACGCTCTGGCCGTCGTCCCCACGCCGCTCGCCACCTCACTCGGCCTGCGCACCGACGTCAAGGCCCGAGTCCTCGGCCCGCACGACGAACCGATCCCCGGCCTCTACGCCTGCGGCAACGACGCGGGCTCCATGGCGGCCTCGGAGTACCCGGGAGCGGGCTGCCAGGTCGGCTCCGGCCTGACGTTCGGCTACCTGGCGGCACGGCATGCCTCGTCGTCCGTCTAGTGCTCGAAGGGTGCGCTGTCGTGCTCGGCTTCCAGCGCGCGCTTGAGGTTGTGAAGCGTCGTCTCGATGTTGCGCCTTTGGAAATGGGCGAACGTCTTCCCTGACGTGGCCACACGGTCGAAGGCGTTGGCGACGAACGTCGGCCAGCCGCGCCGGTCGTCGGTCCAGGTCTCCGTCACGCGGGTGCCGTCACCGGCCGGCTCGAACCGGTACTCCCAGGTGGCGATCGGGCCACGCAGGAACGGCCGTTTGAGGCCGATCGCGTGGACGCGGAAGGTGAAGCGCTTCCCCGGCTCGGCCGCGGTGACCGTGCACCGCGTGGTCCACCGGAACGCGCCGCGCTTGTTGCGGCCGACGAACGTGGTGCCGAGACCGGCCGGCTCCGCGGGTGACTCGTCCGTCGTGCCGAGGTTCTCCGGACTCCAGCGGCCCATGTCCGCGGGGCGGCTGACGGCCGCGTAGGCGGCGTCCGCCGGCACGGCGATGGTGATGCTGTCGCTCACGGTGAAGACGCGGGCCACGGGGTTCCTCCAACTGACGACGTGTGGCTGACACTTTCGACTTCCGGCTCCTGGCTTCCGGCTCCTGCTTTCAGGCTCACGGCGTGAAGCTACCGCCCAGTAGGATCATGGCATGCGGATACCGTGACATCTGGACGGTCCGTCGTCCAGGCGACGGACGGGGCGTCTTCGGGCAAGGTGCTCAACCTGACGAAGTGGTTCGGTGCGGTGGAGGAGGAGAGAAGTGAAGGCATTGCGTTATCACCGCTTCGGTGGGCCTGTCGCCGTCGAGACGGTTGCCGATCCGCGGGTGCCGGACGACGGCGCGGTGATTCGCGTCGCGGTTTCCGGGCTGTGCCGCAGCGACTGGCACGCGTGGGCCGGGCATGACGACACGGTGACTCTGCCGCAGGTCCCTGGGCACGAGTTCGTCGGCCGGGTCGACGCGGTCGGCGCGCGGGTGCGGAACTGGTCCGTGGGCGACCGTGTGACCGCTCCCTTCGTCAACGGGTGCGGGACCTGCGAGTGGTGCCAGGGCGGGAACGCGCAAGTGTGTCCCGACCAGACGCAGCCCGGCTTCACCCACTGGGGTTCGCATGCCGAGTTGGTGGCCGTGCGGGCGGCCGACGTGAACCTGGTGGCGGTTCCCCCGTCCGTCTCGGACGCCGCGGCCGCCGGCCTCGGTTGCCGGTTCGCCACGGCCTACCGTGCCGTGTCCGCGCGTGGGCGGGTTCGGGCCGGCGAGTGGGTGGCGGTCTTCGGGGCCGGGGGAGTCGGACTGAGCGCCATCATGATCGCCGCCGCGCTCGGCGCGCGGCCGATCGCGATCGACCGCTCCGCCGATGCGCTGGCGCTCGCGGCCAAGGCCGGTGCGGTCCACGTACTGAACGTCTCGGACGGCACAGTCCCCGAGATCGTGGAACTCACCGGCGGGGGAGCCCACGTCGCCGTGGACGCGGTCGGGGCGGCCGAGGTGATCGACACGGGTATCCGGTCGCTGCGCAGGCGCGGACGCCATGTGCAGATCGGGCTCCTGTCGGGGCCGCCTCCTGCGGTTCCGTTGGACCGCGTGCTGGCCTGGGAGCTCGATGTCCTCGGCAGCCATGGCATGGCGGCACGCCACTACCCGGAACTCCTCGACCTGGTCGAGCGTGGCGTGCTGCGGCCGGCCGATCTCGTGACGCACACGGTCGGGATGGACGAAGCCGTACCCCTGCTGTTCGCCGAGGACGCGGCCCGCCGCTCGGGAATCACCGTGTTGTGTCCACAGGGGTAGGTGTCTTCAGTCGACCGGGTGGCCCGGGGTGATTCCCTCGGCGTCGGAGAGCCTGAACGGCTGCCGTTCGGGCGCGCTGCCGGTGCCCGCGGCCTCCGGGGCGAGGACGAACCCCACGTGGTCGCCGCCGTCGAGGTGTGTCACCACGCGGCCCACGAGCCAGGCCCGGGCCGCTGTGAGTACCACGGTGCCGTGCGGGCCGCGGGTCCGGTCGACCGTCGCGAACTTGTCCACGTCGTCGCCGCTCTCGCCGCCGAACAGCCGGGCCAGGGCGTGCTGTTCACGTCCCAGCAGGTGTACGGCGAGGTGGTCGGCGTTCTTGGCGATGCCGTACGTCCGGTTGGCCTTTGAGAGCCACACGACGTAGCGGACGGGGCGGATCGAGCACTGCGAGGCGAAGCCGACGAGGCAGCCGGCTCGCTCGCCGTCGGCCTCGGCGGTGACGACGCACAGTTCCGGGTCCAGGTGGTCCACGAACGCGTCCGCGAGGGGCATGGCGAGAACATCTCCCTGGAGTCGGCAGGCAACTGTCGGTCTCCCGCTGACCATAGTGAGGGAGGGGGCGGCCGCGCGCGAGTCACTCCTCGGCGGGTCGGCCCGGCGGGCCCCGCCGCCCTCGCTCCACGCGGCTACGCGGCTACGGGCTCACCCGCCCGCGCGGCAGCAGCCCGGCCGGTTCCCACGAACAGCTCCTCCTCGCGGATCCGGGACGTCGCCCACACGCTGCCCACCGCGGAGAGGACGAGGTACCCGCACGCCAGCCACGGGGTGCCGCCTCCGATGGCGAGGAAGGCGGTGACCAGCAGCGGTGTGATGCCGGACGCGAAGATGCCGGAGACCTGGTAGACGGCAGACATCCCCGTATAGCGCACGTGCACCGGGAACAGCGCCGCGAACAGCGTGCCCTGCGCCCCGTAGAAGCAGGCGTGCACGATACCCAGCGCGAGCACGAGCGCCACGGCGAAGCCCAGGAGGCCGCCGGTCCGGAACAGCAGGAAGGCGGGGAAGACGCACACACCGAACGCGGCCATGCCCGTCAGATAGGTGCGCCGAGCGCCGAACCGGTCCACAAGGCGTCCCGACACCGGGACGAGCGCCGCCATCACCAGCGACGCGCCGGTCACCGTCAACAACACTGGCGTACGCGGCAGTTCCAGCGTCCCTGTCGCGTACGTCAGCGCGAAGACGCCCCAGGTGTTGAAGGCCACGCCCTCGCCCCAGCGGGCCACCATGCCGAGCAGCAGGTGACGGCGCGTCAGTCGATCGCGCACCACCTCCACCAGGGGTACGGCCCGTGGCTCCGTCGTCCGGTCGAGCACGGCGCGGAAGGCCGGTGTCTCGTCGATCTTCAGCCGTACGGTCAGGCCGACGGCCACCAGGACCAGGCTGGCCAGGAACGCGACCCGCCACCCGTAGCCGAGGAACGCCTCGTCGCTCAGTACGTTGCTCAGGAGCGCGAACACGCCTGTGCCCAGGGCGAGTCCGAGCGCCAGGCCGATCTGCGGATAGCTGCCGAACCGGCCCTTGCGGCCCTCCGGCCCGTGCTCCACGGCCAGCAGAACGGCCCCGGCCCACTCGCCACCGAGCGCCACGCCCTGTGCGACGCGCAGGACCAGCAGCAGTATCGGGGCGAGCGCGCCCACCTGTTCGTAGGTGGGCAGGAGGCCGATCAGCGCGGTCGAGACGCCCATCAATCCCATGGTGAACGCGAGGGTGCGCTTGCGGCCCACGCGGTCGCCGATGTGTCCGAAGAGCAGGCCGCCCAGCGGACGGGCGACGAAGCCCACCGCGAAGGTGGCGAAGGCGAGCATGGTGCCGACCGTGCCGTTCGTCTCCGGGAAGAACAGTTTCCCGAAGACGAGGCTCGCTGCCGTGCTGTAGAGGAAGAAGTCGTACCACTCGACGGTGGTGCCCAGCAGGCTGGACAGGACGACGGTCCGCAGCTTGCGTCCGGCCCTCGCGCCGCCGTCCGTGGCCGTGCCCGTCTGCGTATCCGTGCCCGTCTGCGTATCCGTGTCCTGGGTGTCCGTGAGTTGGGTGTTCATGTCCGTACTCACACACCCGCGAACGCGACGGTGCCGGGCTCGACGGGCGTCGGTGCGGCCGGGTGGCTCCACAGCCCGCGGCGCTCAAGGAGCGGAAGGACGCCCTCGCCGAACCAGTACGCCTCCTCCAGGTGCGGCACACCCGAGAGGACGAACTCGTCGATTCCCAGCCGGTGGTACTCCTCGATGCGGTCGGCGACCTCCTCGTGGCTGCCGACCAGAGCAGTGCCGGCGCCGCCGCGCACCAGGCCGACACCGGCCCACAGGTTGGGGTAGATCTCCAGGTCGGAGCTGGTGCCGCTGGAGTGCAGCGCGCGCATCCGCTTCTGGCCCTCGGACTCGGAGGTCGCGAGGCCGCGCTGAACGGCGGCGACGCGCTCCGGGTCCATGCCCTGCAGCAGCCGCTCGGCCTCCGCCCAGGCCTGCGCGGCGGTGTCGCGGGCGATGACGTGCAGCCGGATGCCGAACCGGACGGTGCGGCCGAGGAGTTCGGCCCGCCTGCGGACCTCGGCGATCTTCTCGGCGACGGCCTGCGGCGGCTCGCCCCAGGTCAGGTACGTGTCGGTGTGCCGGGCTGCGACGTCGAGGGCCGCGGGGGAGGAACCGCCGAAGTAGACGCTGGGCACCGGGTCGGGCAGCCGGCTCAGGCGGGCGCCCTCCACGCGCAGGTGCTCGCCGTGATGGTCGACCGTCTGCCCGTCCCACAGGCGGCGCACGATGTCGAGGAACTCACCGGTCCGTGCGTACCGCTGGTCCTTGTCGAGGAAGTCTCCGTAGGCGCGCTGTTCGGCGCTCTCGCCGCCGGTCACCACGTTCAGCAACAGGCGTCCGTGGGACTGCCGTTGATACGTGGCGGCCATCTGGGCGGAGAGCGTGGGGGAGATCTGGCCGGGCCGGAAGGCGACGAGGAACTTCAGCCGCTCGGTGACCTGCGTCAGCATCGCCGTGGTCAGCCACGCGTCCTCGCACCAGGCGCCGGTGGGCGTCAACGCCCCCTCGAAACCCAGCTGTTCGGCCGTGCGGGCGATCTGGCCCAGGTACTCCACGGACGCCGGGCGGTCGCCTCCGGCGGTACCGGGAGTCGAGCCGTGACCGCCGCCGACGACATGGCGGCTGTCGCCGGTGGTGGGCAGGAACCAGTGGAAGGTGAGTGTGGACATGGCGGAGTGAAGACCTCACGGAGTACGAGAGCGTGCGACGGTCGGACCGTCCGGGTGTGCCAACGCCACGGCGAGGAGCCGGGTGCGGAGGGGCGGACCGGACGGTCGGCGCGGGCGCGCGGGCGGGGAGGGGGGAGCGCCGGGATACGGCGCGCAAGGAGCGGCGTCAGCGCCGACAGCAGGAGCTGGCGTACCGGCAGAGGTCGACGTGTCGACGGGCGACGAGCAGTGTGCCGAATCCGAATCCGGATCCGCCGTTCGCGGGGAGGGCGGCGAGTGCTTGCACGGGTCGTCTCCCTCCTTGCCTACAATTCCTACTGGATTACTAGGAAAATCTCTCGCGTCGACGCCCGCTGGTCAAGTTCCGTCTCGGTGGGTGGACGGGGAGGGGGGCGTCGCCGCCTCCGGAGCAACCGGCGGCATCTCTTCGGCGTAGCGTCACCAGTACGCTCGGCGGTTGCCGGAGTGATGCCCGTGGCTGCCAAGGCGGGCAGTCTGCGGGTGTCAGTACCAAGTTCGACACGCCAAGTGAGGCGACATGAGGATCGGCGAGCTGTCCGAGAGGACGCAGGTTCCCGCTCGGATGCTGCGGTACTACGAGGAGCAGGGGCTGATCACCCCGCGTCGGCTCGACAACGGCTACCGGGTCTACGACGAGCGCCTCGTCGATCGGGTCCTCAAGATTCGAGGGCTTCTCGATGCGGGGATCCCGACGAGGATCATCGGCGACATGCTGCCCTGTCTCAACCAGCCGCAAGAGATCGTGGTGGCCGATCCAGACCCTCAGTTGCGGGCCATGCTCGAGCGCGAGCGCGACCGGATGACGGAGAGGGTCGGATGCCTCACGGACACCCGCGACCGGCTCTCGCGCTACATCGAGGCGCTGGAGCGTGCGGAAGCGGGCCCGGGCACGGCTCCCGACGAGGCGGCTTCGTAGGGGCGCCTTCGGGTGTGGCGAGAGACGGTCGACACATCCGTTTGACCTTCACATATATGTCAAGGTTCGACGATGGGGAGCAGGGTCGGGTCATCACTCCGCACCCCTCTCCTTCGGGGGAGACGCAGTTTCAGTAGGGACAAATCATGCGAATTGGCATTATCGGCACAGGCGCGATCGGGGCGGAGCTGGCGCGCGTCTTCAGTAAGGGCGGGCACGAGGTCTCCGTGGCGAATTCCCGGGGCCCGAAGACGATCGATGCGGACGTGCTGCAGTTCGGGGCGAAGGCGGTGACGGCTGCCGAGGCGGTCCAGGGTAGGGACGTCGTGATCCTGTCGGTTCCCTTCGCCAAGATTCCGGAGGTGGCGGGCCTCTTCGCCTCCGTGCCCGACGAGACCGTCGTCATCGACACCGGCAACTACGTTCCCCAGCGCGACGGCTCCGTGGCGGCGGTGGACCAGGGCCAGGTCGAGAGCGTGTGGGTTGTCGAGCAGCTGGGGCGGCCCGTGGCCAAGGCGTGGAACGCCGTCCTGGAAGGAACCCTGAAGACCAAGGGTGTTCCCGCGGGAACACCGGACCGGGTCGCGATTCCGGTCGCCGCCGACTCCGATGCGGCGCGGCGCGTGGCCATGCAATTGGTGGACGAGACCGGCTTCGACCCCTTCGACGCCGGGAGGCTGGCCGACTCCTGGCGCCAGCATCCGGCGACGCCCGCCTACTGCACCGAGTTGACCCTCGACGAGTTGGGGCCGGCCCTGCGGGCGGCCGACTGGGAGCGGACCCCGCACGATCGGGACCGCGTGATGGAGCGCGTGGCGGCCTTCACCTCGCCGCCCACGCTGGAGGACCTCCTGGAGCTCAACCGCTCCCTCCACCGCTGAAGCCACCCGCACGTACCGGACCATCTTGAAAGGAAGCGTTTTGCCCACGCCGGCCATACCCTTCACCGACCTCGCGCGCTCCCGGCACTCCGTACGGAAGTTCCTGACCGACCCGGTGGCGCCCGGCGACATCCGCGGCGTACTGGAGGACGCGCAGGCGGCGCCCTCGAACTGCAACACGCAGCCGTGGACGGTGCATGTCGTCTCCGGCGCGGCACGGGAGACGCTGAGCAAGGAGCTGCTCAAGGCCGATGAGGAGGAGCGGGTCTCCTCCGACTTCACCTTCGACTACGCCGACTTCGGCGAGGGCACCTACCTCGACCGGGCACACCACCACGCCGCGACCTTGTACGAGTCCATGGGTATCGCGCGTTCGGACAAGGCGGCCAGGAAGGCGGCGGCGCTCGAGAACCTCAGCTTCTTCGACGCGCCCCATGCCGCTTTCCTCTTCATGCCGGCCTTCGGCGACGGAGTGCGGGCGGCGGGAGACATCGGCATGTATGCCCAGAACTTCCTGCTGTCGCTGACGGCCCGGGGGCTCGGCGGCATTCCGCAGACCATGCTCGGGTTCTACGCCGACACGGTCCGCGAGTTCCTGGACGTTCCCGAGGACCTCAAGCTGCTGTTCGGCATCTCCTTCGGCTACGCCGACGAGAGCGCACCGGCCAACGGCTTCCGCATGGAACGCGCCGCGCTGGAGCAGAGCGTCGTCCTGCACGACACCCCCGGAGTCCTCGACCAACGATGACGTTGCCGCGCCCGTACGGACTCTCAGGAGGGCCGGGGGTCCTGCGGGGATTCCGTGGGCTTCGTCAGGCTGACGGTGGCCCGCGGGGAGTCGGTGGCCTCGGTCGGTTCGCGGTGTGGGTCGAGCGCTTCCCGGATCTCGCTCAACTCCCGGCCGAGGTCGGCATCGCCGCTCAGTACGTGCTTGCGCACGAACGTCTTCGGGTGCAGGTCTCGCACGTCGAAGTCCTGGAATTCCGGGCCGAGATCGGAGCGGATCTCCTGCTGGGCGCTCTCGGAGAACTCCCGGATCTTCCGTACGGTGCGGGCCACGTTCTGCAGGAACTCCGGCAGCTTGTCCGGCCCGAACAGGAGCACACCGATCACGGCGATCGTGAGCAGCTCCAGCGGGCCCACATCCGAGAGCATCCGGCACTCCTTGCCTGGCGGCGGCGCGGCGCATGGCTGCGTCACGCTTGAAGGTTTCGATATTGCGCAATCAATGAAACCATTCGTGCCGCGGCAGCGTCGGCCGGGGTGGCGGCCCGCGTGTCTCGGACCGGGCCGCCCCGCTCAGGCCGTCGTCGGCACCTCCGCCGCCACCCGCACCGCGAGATCCAGCAGCTGCCGGTCGCTGCCCCTCGGGCCCACGAGGCACAGGCCCACCGGGGCGGTGCGGCTGCGGACGGGGATGCTGACGGCGCAGCGGCCCGTCAGGCCTGCCAGGCAGGTGAGTTGGAAGGTCTTGGCCCTGGTCTCTTCGATGGCGGGGCCGCCGAGGGAGGCCTCCTCCCGAGTGGGGGCAACGGAGGACGACGAAGGCAGGAGGAGGATCCGGTCGCCGAGCAGGTCGTCGACGCGCTCCCGCGCCTCGCGCAGCACGCGTTCCGCGGCGGCCAGGTCGGTGGACGTGTAGGCGGACGCGGTTTCGAAGCGCGCCCGGACGTCGGGGTTGAGCGAGTCCCAGTGGCGGGACACCCAGGGGCCCCACTGACGCCAGGCCTCCACGCCCTGCTTGGTCTGGAAGGCGCGCACCCACCCGGGCAGCACGCCCGCGTCGAAGCGTACGGTGCGCGGCCGCGGCAGATCGGAGGCGCCGCGCCAGCCGGCCACCGCCCGCCGCACCGAGGCGGCGACCTCCGGCGAGGCCACGTCGATGATCTCCTGCGCGAGCACCGCGCCCGAAGGCGTGGGCCCGGCGGCGCGGGGGAGCAGGACCCGGCCCGCGGCGCGCAGCGTGTCCGCGTCGCGGGCGATCCAGCCGACCGTGTCGAAGGACGGCGCGAGCGGCAGCAGGCCGGCGGTGGACACCGCGCCGTGGCTCGGACGGATGCCGTACAGGCCCTGGTAGGAGGAGGGGATCCGGATCGAGCCGCCGGTGTCGGTGCCGAGACCGATGTCGGCCTGTCCGAGCGCGACGGCGCTGGCGGGCCCGGAGGTCGAGCCGCCCGAAATGCGGTCGGGGGCCGCGGGGTTGGGCGGCGTACCGTAGTGGCCGTTGGTGCCGGCCAGGCTGTACGCGAACTCGTCGGTGCGGGCGATGCCGGCGACGTCGGCGCCCGCCGCGAGCAGGGCGGCGACCGCTTCGGCATGCGCTGCTTCCGGGCGGCTCCCGGCGAGCCATGCGGGATTGCCCGCGCCCACCCGGTGCCCCTCGACGGCGAACAGGTCCTTGACGGCGACACTGAGCCCGGACAGCGGGCCGTGCCCGGTCCGGGACACCAGCGGGACACCGAACTCCCGCCACACGGTGGGGTCGGGGGCGCCGGGTGCCGCGGATGCCGGGTGTGCGCCGAGCGGCAGCACCGCACCGGCGCCTGCCGCGGCCGCGAGGGCAAGGAAGCCCCGTCGATTCACTGCCTGCATGCGTACAGAACTCCTCAACTGGTGGGACGTCGGGCGGTGGTGGCAGGACTACTGGCCGAAGTCCCGCTTCCTGATCACCGCGTGCACGCCCGTGGTCCGGTCGACGACCTGGGACACCTCGAAGTCGGCCGCCGCCGACAGATACGCGTACGCGACCGGGCGGCTCATGCCGAGGTCGGACTGGAGGAAGTCGAGGGCGTTGACGACCGCGCGGCGCATCGCGACGTCCAGGTCGGAGAGTTGGCCCCCGGCCCCGGCCGCGCCGTCCGGATCGGAGAGTCCGATCGGCAGCCACGCCTCGTCGGTCTCGCCGAACGGGTAGCGGTACGCGACCGAAGGCGCGTCGCCGGATCCCGGCTTGCAGACGGTGAGCCGGAACGTCGTGCGCAGCGACCCCTCGAGCGCGGTCAGCGCCACCTCGCCGTTGCCCATCGCGAAGTGCGGGTCGCCGGTGTGGAAGAGGGCGCCCTCGGCGTGCACGGGGAGGTAGAAGGCGGAGCCGGATCCGAGGTGGCGGATGTCGATGTTGCCGCCGCCGAGGGTGGGCGGGATCGAGTTCAGGAGCGGGTCGGTGAGCGAGTCCGCGTCGGCGTACGCGGTGCCCATCAGGCCCATGTGCGGATTGAGCGGGAAGGTGACCTCGCCGGGCCCGTCGAGGGGCAGCACCCCGTGCCCGTCCCCGCTGCCGCCGCCGCTGCGGATCGGGGTGAACACCGAGACGTTTCCGTACTGTTCGGGGCCCTCGGCGGACGCCCGGCCGTCCGTGGCGACGGGCGGCATGACCTCGTCGAGTGTGATGCCGTCGGGTGCGCCGCCGTCCCGGGTACGCGCCAGGGCGCCCTTGCCGTGCCGGCTCGACACGACGCCGTAGGGCACGCGCGGCAGCAACGACAGTGTCTCCACCTTCAGTACGTCACCGGGCTCGGCGCCGGCCACATACACCGGTCCCAGGACGACGTGCGGGCCGTCGGTGTCGAAGGAGCGGGGTGTACGTGTGTAGTCGCGGGCGAGATCGACGGCGTCCCGCAGCACCTGTTCCCTGCCGACGCCGTGCTCCCCGAACCAGGCGATGGGGTCGCGCCCCTGGTCCTCCAGCAGCCCTTCGTGCGAGACGGTGTCCACGGTCAGGGTCTCGCCGGACCGTATGCGCAGCGCGGGTTCGGCGTCGCGGGCGGGCACGTAGCCCCAGCGGACGGTGTCGGGCGTGGCCCGCAGGTAGTGCTGACCGTGGACGGGCCCCTTGCCGGGCTGCAGCACGCGTCCGGGGCGGGAGACGGCTGCGGGACGGGAGGGTGCCGCCACCGCGGACTGCGTGCCCGCTGCCACCATCCCGCCGGCCGCGCCGAGCCCCGCCGCGATGCGCAACAGGCCGCGCCGCCCGAGCCGGGACGCCAACGCCTCGTACACCGGGGCCAGTTCGGCGGTCCGGGCGGTGGGTGTGCCGGGAAGGTGGTCCGGCACGCGCGGCTCGTGTGACATCAAGGCCCCTCGTCGTATCGCGGTATACACATGCCACGTGGTGACACGTGGTGTGCGCGGGTGAGGGGACCTTCCTATGCAGCGCCTGTTACCGGGAGGAGCCGCCTCCGGTTTCCCGCGCGTAACGAGGGCTCCCGGTTCACGACCGCGTCGCGGTCCCGCACTTGCCGTCCCCGGCGCCGCCCATCCGCTCGTCCATCGCGGGGCTCCGGTCGTACGGGTCCACCGCGGGTCCTTCGCCGGTGTCGCGGTCGGCGGTGAAGGACGGGGTGAGATAGCCGGTGTAGGTCTCGCAGCCGCCGTTGGTGGTGTTCACGCGGTTCGAGATGACCGAGAAGGTGCCCGGTTCCGTGATCACCTTCGCCGGGTCGGGCCAGTTCATCACCACTTCGCGGCGGACCACGACACGTGTGACGCGGTCGCTGCCCGCCTCCGCGGACACGACCGGATACACGTACGTGACGTCCGTGGTGACTTCGAGCGCGTCCATCTCGCCCGTGCGGTACGTGATGCGGCCGCGGGTCTTGACCACGTCGCCGACCAGCTCCACCTTCGATGTGTCGAAGCGGCTGAACAGCACCAGCGGGTTGTACTTCTCGCTCGGTGTGGTCAGCGACCTGTCCAGGAAGGCGCGTTCCTTCGGCTGGCGGGGGTTGATGAGGGCGATGGCCTCGGCGGGGTGATCGCCGCGCAGCACCTCGGGGTCCAGGCTGGACGCGGTGAGGAAGTCCCGGGAGCGTTCGAGGGACCGGGCGACCTGTGCCTTGCTCATCCAGCCGGTGGCCCGGGGCGCGGGCACAGTGATACCGGCCGTGCCAGAGGCCCAGCGCGCGGCGGGCGAGCCCCTGAACGGCTCGTCCAGCGTGGGGAGTTCTGCTGATGTGTCCGGTGGCGGTGCCGTGGGGCGGGCGCTCTCCGGGGCCAGTGGTGTCGCCGCGTCCGAGCCGCCACCGAACCAGTCCGTCACCCGCCCCGGAGCGAGCGCCACGACCGCCACGGCCAGCGTCGCCACCAGGCCGAGCGCGTACCAGCCCGTGCGGCGGCGCGGCCGGGCCGGCTGGTGTGTGCGCCACGGTTCGGGCCGGGCATCCTGCTCCTGCAAGCGGCGCGTCACCATGCGGGCGCGCGCCGACGGTTCCTTCGGTGCGTCCCGTACGCCGTCCTCCGACTCCTGGAGGAAGCGCTCCCACTCGTCGTCGGACAGCGACGATCCGCTGTGATCCCCACCCGAATTCACTTCTGAACTCTCCTAGTGCCATGTCGTTTCCGTGGCGGCCGGTCCCTCCCCAGGGCCGGCCACCGTCGACGGATCATGGCACACGCGCGAACGCCGGGTGACGTCGCAGGGGAGGGACCGTTCCCGAACGGTCCCTCCCCGGTGGTCAGCGGACGGTCAGACGCGGTCCGCCGCGATCAGCAGGTACTGGAACGAGCCGTCCCTGTACGAGTTGATGAACGCGTCCTCGATGCCCGTGACCAGTGACGACGTGGCCCGCAGCTCCCAGTACGGGAGGGTGTCCGGGGTGAGGTCGATGACGGTCTGTGGCACCAGGCGGTTGTCGGCCATCGCGCGCAGGTACTCCCGGCGCGAGTGGATGTTGCACTCGAAGTGTGCGTTGATCTGCGACACCCACTTCGAGGGCTGGCCGTACCGCGGGTTCCAGCAGCCGGTGATGGTCACATAGCGGCCGCCGACCTCCAGGATGCGGGAGTGCTCGGCGAACAGGTCGTGCAGGTCGACGTACATGGTCGACTCGTTGTTCCACGACCCCGAGATCTGCCCGGTCTCGAACGGGGTGTCCAGCATGTTGCAGACACGCGCCCTGACGTGGTCCTGGATGCCGAGTTCCTCGGCCCGCCCGTTGGCGAAGTCGGCCTGCTTGGCCGAGAGCGTGACCCCCTCGACCTTGCTCCCGAAACGCTGGTGGGCCATCACCATCGAGCCGCCGCGGCCGCAGCCGGCGTCCACCAGGGTGTCGTCCCGACCGATGTCGCCGAGGTTCCCCAGCAGATACGAGGCCTGCGCCGACTCCAGCCGGTGCAGCTCGGCGATCAGCTTCTGCTCGTTCGCGTCACCCGCTCCGTCACCGAGCGCGGAGTGGTCGACCGCGCCGATGCCGTAGTGGTGGTGGTACAGACCGTCGACATCGCCGAGCCGCAGATTGACCGGCCGGGCCTCGCCGTCCCAGTAGCGGGCGATGTCCCCCTGGTAGGGGGTGGCCGGCGAAGGGATGTACGGGGAGGTGCTCTGGGCCGTGGCGGTGAGTTCGGTGCTGGTCACTGATGAGTCCTATCTCTTACCAGAAGTCGGGCAGGCTGTAGCGGTAGGTGTTGTTCTGGTGCCATTGGTGGTTGCCGTCGACCCACGCCGCGACGCCCCGCAGGAAACGCTGGACGTTCGGGAGCGGGCAGGCGGCGGCCAGGGCCGCGGCCTCTGTCTCGAAGGTGTGCATGAGTTCGTTGTGGACCTCGACCGACTTGAGGTAGGCATCCTTGTCGGACAGGTCCTCGCGTTCCGCGATCACGACCGGCAGGTTCAAGTGCCGCCCGGGAGCGTCGAGTTCCTTCGTGTACGAGTACAGGTCGTTGACGATGGTCGTCGCGTTGCCCGCGAGCGCGATGACCTTCTGCAGGTCCGGCAGGGCGTGCAGGTCCGCCGGCAGTTCGTAGCCGCCGACGGTGTCGGTGATGGTCGGGCAGGGGCGGAAGTTGTTGAACTGGCGCATCGCCAGGTACTCCCACACCTCCGGTACGTGGTCGTGCTCGGACCAGGCGGCTTCGGCGAGGTAGCCCATGTGAAGGCGGGCCATGTCGTGCCGGTAGCGGTCGGCCTGGGATGCGCTGCTCGCCTGGACGAAGTACTCCATGGCGGAGCGGTAGGCGCGCCGGGGCGCGTCCGCGTACAGGGATTCCGCCCACTGCGGCTGGTACTCCCGCGTGGTGTACAGCGGGTCGAGGGTGGTGTGCGCGAGCAGCAGCCGTGAGCCGAGGCCGACGGGTGAGCCGCCGTGGTCCTCGCAGTAGCAGTCGTCCAGCGCGTTCTCCGCCACCATCAGGCGGGTGGCGATCATGACGTGGTCGACGGTGGGTGCGTCGGGGTGGCAGCCGACCATGTAGCTGCCCACGGAGAATCCGTCGAACTCCTCCTCCCAGTCGTCGGGGTACAGGTCGACCTCGTCCAGCGCCCAGTCCTTGATCCGGCGGCTGACCTCCGCGACCCGTACGGGATCGGGGTCGGGCGCCGGGTGGTGGTACAGGCCGGGAACGGGCCGCCCCTTAGGGGCACTTGGCGTCGGATCCGGAGCCGGAGCCGGAGCCGAGTCCGGCGCCGGATCCGACGATGCCGGTTCCTGGTTCGACGATGCCGGTTCCTCGCGCGGGGTCAGCCGCAGCCCCGCCGTGCCGAGACCGCTGGGCCCGCGCAGCAGCCGCTCCAAGTCCGGGCGCTCAGCCGGGACGTCGACCGCCGGCGCGTCGACCGCCGGCGCATCGGCCACCGGTGCCTCGACTGCCGGAGCCTCGGCGACCGGCGAGGCGACCGCGCGCGGTGCGCCGCCCGTGACGGCTCCGATGTCGCGGGCGCGGGCCGCGGCGTCGGCCAGGACCTGCGCCCCGAAGCGGGAGACCGCTTCCGGCAGGCCCGACTGCGGAGGTGTCGGCTCAGGCGGGGGCATCCATGACTCCTTGAGGGCTCCTTGGTGGGATGGGTGGCCGTGGTCCTGCTCCGTTACCTGCTGGGCCAGCGGCCGATCTGCACGTTCTCCAGCACACCGACCGCGTCCGGCACGAGGATCGCGGCGGAGTAGTAGGTGCTGACGAGGTACTTGGTGATGGCCTGCTCGTCGACGCCCATGAACCGGACCGACAGCCCCGGCTCGTACTCGTCCGGCAGACCGGTCTGGTGCAGGCCGATGACACCCTGGTTGTCCTCGCCGGTACGCATGCAGAGGATCGAGCTGGTGCGTTCCTTGGTGACGGGGATCTTGTTGCACGGCAGGATCGGCACCCCGCGCCAGGCCGGGACCTGCTGACCGCCGAGGTCGACGTGGTCGGGGTACAGACCGCGCGCGTTGAACTCGCGCCCCATCGCCGCGATCGTGCGGGGGTGCGCCAGGAAGAACTTCGAGCCGCGGCGGCGGCAGAGCAGCTCGTCCAGGTCGTCCGGCGTGGGCGGTCCCGAGTGCGGCTGGAGGCGCTGCTTGAAGTCGGCGTTGTGGAGCAGGCCGAACTCCCGGTTGTTGACCAGCTCGTGCTCCTGGCGTTCGCGCAACGCCTCGACGGTGAGCCTCAGTTGCTCCTTGGTCTGGTTCATCGGTTCGTTGTAGAGGTCGGCGACCCTGGTGTGGACCCGCAGGATCGTCTGGGCGGCCGAGAGCTCGTACTCGCGCGGCCTCGCTTCGTAGTCGACGAACGCGCCGGGCAGTTCGTGCTCGCCCACGTGCCCCGCCGACATCGGGATCTCGGCCTCGCCGCGGTGGTTCTGGCCCCGGCCCGCGAGCGACTTGAACGCGTCGACGTGTGCCTGCAGGGGTGGCGCCGCGGACAGCACGGCCGCGAAGTCGGCGCGCGAGAGGGTGAGCAGGGTGCCGGAGGTCTCGGCGACCACGGTCTGATCCCAGCGGGCGTCCTCGTTGAGCAGCGCGTTGTCACCGAAGCGGTCGCCGTCGGCCAGCACGTCGAGCGCGACCTCGTCGCCGTACTCTCCCTCGGAGAACTGGTTGATGCGGCCGTGGGCGATCAGGTGGAGCTTGTCCGCCGGTGCCCCGCGCTCGACCAGTGTCTCGCCGGCCCGGAAGTCGCGCTGCTCGCACCGGTCGGCGATGGCGGTGAGCACCTCGACGTCGTCGAAGCCGCGCAGCAGCGCCAGTTCACCGAGTTCGCGGGGGATCACGCGGACGTCGCCGCCGTCCTGGATGAACTCGATGGTCCCGTCGCCGACCGTGTAGGTCAGGCGGCGGTTCACCCGGTAGACGCCACCCTTGGTCTCCACCCAGGGCAGCATCCGCAGCAGCCACCGCGAGGTGATCTCCTGCATCTGCGGGGCGGACTTGGTGGTGGTGGCGAGATTGCGGGCGGCCGCCGTGCCGAGGCTGGTCTGCCGTGGCGGGGCCGCCGCGGTGTCCGGGGTGGTCGAGTCAACGGTCATCGGGTGAGCTCTCCTTGGTCGGGCGAAAGCGCGCATGCCAGCAATAACGGGACAGAAGAAAGAGAGTTGATCAATTCGTCGGGAATGCGTCCAGATCCAGCAGCACCGTACGGTCCGCCTCGCCTGCCGGACCACGGGAAGTCGGCGACATTCGCTCGATGCGATGATCAAGCTCCCGCGGTGTTTGCGGAGGAACCGATGGATCTCGGCCCGATTTCTCGTTGTCGCCGGACGGGCGTAGGCCCCGGCTCACGCGGTGCGCACACGTCACGGCGGCGCCAAACCGATAGAAGTCGGCCAGCCGCCGCCGAGATCGACATTGCCGACTCCGCACCCCACGGGGTAGGCGAAAGGCCACCGCGTTAGGCTGGCAGCCGTAACCGGACACGGGGTGCCCCCACCAGAGGGCTGAGAACACACCCGTCGAACCTGAACCAGTTCGCACTGGCGGAGGGATGTCTCATGCCTGTCGCGCATGTTTCCAGTGGCCTGCCTGCCGACCGCGAGAGCGGCGCCTTCGACGGGCGGATGCCCGCGGCACCCGGCGACCTCGGCATCGAGGGGCACGGCATCGAGCCGGTGCCCGAGAGCAACCGCTACGGCGGGGCCGGGCGCCTGTTCACCGTGTGGTTCGCGCCGAACCTGACCATGACCGGCGTCTTCACCGGCACCGTCGGCATCGCCCTCGGACTCGACTTCGCCACGGCGCTTGCCGCCGTCGTGCTCGGCACCCTGGTCGGAGCGGTACCGACCGCGTACCTCGGGACGTGGGGGAGCCGGACCGGGGCGGGGCAACTGCCGCTGGCCGGGCTCGCGTTCGGGCGGGGCGTCGTGCTGCCGGGCGTGTTGCAGTGGTTGTCGTCCATCGCGTGGGACGCGCTGATCGGCCTGTTCGGCGGTGACGCGCTGGCCCGGCTGTTCGGCTGGCCGTTCTGGGCCGGCGTGCTCGTCATGCTGCTCGCCCAGGGGCTGCTCGGTGTCTTCGGCTACGAGGCCATCCACCGGCTGCAGATCGTCATGACCTTCGTGCTCGGTGCCGCGTTCGCACTGATCGCCTGGAGGCTGCTGGACGGTGTGCACCCGGCCGCCCACGGCTCCGTGCACGGAGCCGACCGCGCCGGAGCCTTCATCCTGACCAGCACCATCGCGCTGAGCCTCAGCCTGTCCTGGGCCCCGTACGCCAGCGACTTCAGCCGCTATCTGCCCGCCGCCACCTCCCGCACCCGCATGTTCTGGTACACGCTGCTCGGCCTGCTGGTGTCGTTCGTGGCCGTCCAGGCACTCGGCCTGTGGGGCGCCTCCGTGCTCACCGACCAGACGGCGGCCGGGGTCGACAAGATCCTCGGCGGCGGAGCGGTCGGCGCGTTCGGGCTTCTCGCCGTGGCACTGGCCGCGCTGTGCAGCAACGCGATGAACGACTACAGCGGCTCGCTCGCCCTGCAGACCATCGGCGTGCGCATCCCGCGCCCGGTGGCCGCCGCCCTCGCCGCCGCGCTCGGCTTCCCTCTCGTGCTGTGGATGCACGCGGCAGACACCACCGCCCGGTTCCAGAATGTGCTGCTGTTCGTCGGGTACTGGATCCCCGGCTTCGTGGCGATCGTCCTCGTCGACTGGCGCGCGCGGGCCAGGGCACGCGCCGGCGCACCGCTCGACCTCGCCGCCGAGCGCGAGCGGCGACAGCCCGCCTGGCCCGCCGTGCTGGCCTTCGCGGCGGCCTTCGCCGCGGCGGTCCCGTTCATGGACACCAGCCTGTACGTGGGCCCGGTGGCGGACGCGCTGCACGGCGCGGACGTGTCGTACTACGTGGCGTTCCTCGTGGCCGGCGCCGTGTACGCGCCGCTGCGGCTGCGGCGACGCGGCTGACCTGCCCCTTGACGAACGTACGAACCACGGCACGCGAACCACGGCACGCGAACCACGGCACCTCCCGTACTTGGAGTCACCCCATGCCCCAGACGTCCCCCGGCCGCCCCGACGACCTCGTCGCCTTCGCGGCGCAGGCACTCGGGCGCGTACAGCACACATCACCCCTGGTGCAGTGCCTGACCAACGCGGTGGTCACCGGGTTCACCGCCAACGTCCTGCTCGCCGTGGGTGCCGCGCCCGCCATGGTCGACATCCCGGACGAGGCCGGGCCCTTCGCCCGCGTCGCCTCGGGCGTGCTGGTCAACCTCGGCACCCCGCGCGCCGAGCAGCGCGCCGCGATGCCCGAGGCGGCGCGGGCCGCGGCCGACGCGGGCACGCCCTGGGTCCTCGACCCGGTGGCCATCGGCGCGCTGCCGGTGCGCACCGCGCTCGCCGCCGACCTGCTCGCGCTGCGGCCGACCGTGATCAGGGGCAACGCCTCCGAGATCATCGCGCTCGCGGGCGCGGGTGGCGGCGGCCGCGGCGTGGACGCCTCCCACGGTGTCGACGACGCCGAGGGCGCGGCAGCGGAGCTCGCGCGCACGGCGGGCAGCGTGGTCGCCGTGTCCGGGCCCGTCGACTACGTCACCGACGGCACGCGCAGCGCCCGGATCGCCAACGGGGACGCCCTGCTGACCCGCGTGACCGGCGGCGGCTGCGCGCTGGGCGCGGTGCTGGCCGCGTTCGCCGCGGTGGACGAGGACCGGTTCGCGACGACGGTGGCCGCCGCCACCGCGTACACCGTCGCCGCCGAGTCCGCGGCGCGGACGGCGGCCGGTCCCGGCAGCTTCGCCGTCGGATTCCTGGACGCGCTCGCCGCGCTCACCCCGGAAGATCTCGCGAAGCGGGCGGACGTGTCATGACGGCACGTCCTCAACCGATAAGTGCCGGCGTCGATTTGTCGGTCTACCTGGTCACCGACCCGGACCAGTGTGCGGCCCGCGGCCGGACCGTGGCCGAGACCGTCGCGCAGGCCGTGGCCGGGGGAGTCACCGCCGTGCAGATCCGGGAGAAGCACGCGGGCGGCCGGGAGTTCCTGCGCACCGTCCTTGACGTCGCCGAGGTGCTCCCCGAGCATGTCGCGCTGATCGTCAACGACCGGGTCGATGTGTTCCTGGCCGCGCGCGCGAGCGGCGCACGCGTCACCGGCGTCCACGTGGGCCAGTCGGATCTGCCCGCGGCCTCCGTACGCCAACTCATCGGCAAGGAGGCCGTGTTGGGACTGAGCGCCGCCACCGTGTCCGAGCTGCACGACGCGGCGACGTCCACCGCACGTGTCGACCACGTCGGCATCGGCGCCCTGCACGCCACCCGCACCAAGGCCGACGCCCCCGAACCGCTCGGCCGCGACGGTTTCGCCGCGCTGGTCCGGCTCAGCGGGCTGCCCGCCGTGGCCATCGGTGGTGTCACCCCTGACGACCTGCCGCACCTGCGGGCCGCGGGCGCCGCAGGGGCCGCGATCGTGTCCGGCATCTGCGCCGCCGAAGACCCCCGCGCCGCCGCCCGGTCCTACGCCGACGCGTGGGCCGGCGGCCCGCACCCCCGCACCCGTCCCCGTATCCGAAAGGATGTCTCCGCATGACCGAGACACCACTCGCGGTCGCGCCGCCCCGCGTGCTGACCATCGCCGGTTCCGACTCCGGCGGAGGCGCCGGGATCCAGGCCGACCTCAAGACCATGCTCGCGCTCGGCGCACACGGCATGAGCGTGCTCACCGCCGTGACGGCCCAGAACTCCCTTGGCGTACAAGGTGCTTGGAGCCTCCCGCCGGAGGCCGTGCGCGCCCAGTACCGCAGCGTCGTCGACGACATCGGTGTGCAGGCGCTCAAGACCGGCATGCTCGCCGAACCCGACATGGTCGTCACGGTCGCCGAGCTGCTCGCCGAGGCGCACGCCCCCGTCGTCGTCGACCCCGTCAGCGTCTCCAAGCACGGCGACCGGCTGCTCGCCGACGACGCGATCGATGCCGTACGGGACCGGTTGCTGCCGGTGGCGACGGTGGTGACACCTAACCTCGACGAAGTCGCCGAACTCACCGGCGTGACGGTGAAGGCGGACACGGCCGAGGCCGACATGCGGCACGCCGCCGAGCGGCTGCTCGCCTACGGGCCCCGCTGGGTGCTCATCAAGGGCGGGCACCTGCCCGGCGAGGCCGTCGACCTGCTCACCGACGGCGCGAGCGAGCACTGGCTGCGCTCACTGCGCCACAACAACGCGCACACCCACGGCACCGGTTGCACTCTGGCCTCGGCCGTCGCGGTCGGCCTGGCCCAGGGGCATGGTGTGCCGGAGGCGGTGCGCCGGGCGAAGGAGTACGTCACCGGGGCCATCGCGGCGGGGTTCGCGCTGGGGGCCGGGATCGGCCCTGTCGACCATGGGTGGCGGTTCCGCGCGGTGTGATCACTTCCCTTCGGGGGCGTGCGCGGCATCGGTCGCCGCGGAGCGGGAGCCGACCAGCAGCAGGCAGAGCACGGCGAACCCGGCGACGACCCCGGCCAGGACGAGCAGCGGATCGAGCGGTCGGGCGGCGCCGACGGCCTCGGTCGCGGGGGTCTGCTCCGCCTGCGCCTCCGGTGTGGGGGACGCGGGGGCCGATGGCGCGGCGGCGGCCGCACTGCTGTGGTGGTCGGAGGGCGTGGGCGTCGAGCTCGCGGTGGTCGGGATCGTACTCGGCGTCTTGGTGGGCGCCGGACTGTGCTGCTCATGGGTGTGGGCGGCCGCGGGAGGCGGGGTGCTGGGAGCCGGGGCGCGGCTCGTCGGGGCGGCCTTGACGACGATTCCGCCGGTCATCCCGGGGTGCACGGTGCAGACATAGCCGTACGAGCCCGCCTTGGTGAACGTATGGGTCCAGCTGCCGCCCTTGTCGAGCATCGGCGAGTGGATCGAGGCCGGGCCCGAGGTGGTCTTGACGTCGTGCGGAGCGGTGTCCTGGTTGACCCAGGTGACACTGTCCCCGACGGGGATCGTGAGCGTGCCGGGCCCGAACTTGTAGCCCGACATGAGGACTTGGTGGCCTGCGGCCTGTGCGGCGGGTGCGGGAAGGAACACGACGGCGCCGGAGCTGAGCACGGTGGCGAGCGCGAGGTGTGCGGCGCGGTGGGTCAGGCGGGGCATGCGAACTCCGCGGCGACGAGCAGACGCAGCTGGTCTGCGGGGCGGATGCGGGACAGGGCGAAGCCCGTGGTGCGGCGCAGGTCTCCGTAGGGGACGCGGGCGGTGCCGATGACGAGGAGGCGGTCGTCGGTGCGGGTCACGACACGCAGGGGCAGCGTCGCGGGGACGCCGGGAACGGTCGGGTCGGCCGTGGCCAGTTCACCGTGCGCGAGCAGCCGGGCGCCGTTCGCCAGCGGTTCGAGGACGGTACTGACGAAGGAGAGTTCGTCACCGCCGAGCGCGTCACCGGTGAGCTTGATGCTCAGCACGCAGTCGTCGGGCAAGGGGGCGACGGTGAGGGTCGCCTCGTCGGCGGTGACGCGGCGCCGCAGTGTGGTCAACGGGCCGAGGTGGGTGGAGAGTTCGACGATGCAGCGGTCGCCGGCCGCGGCGTACGCCCCGGGGTGCGGCAACCAGGCCGGGTGGTCCGGGTCGGGCGGTGCGGCGGACGGTGCGTCGGGCGGGGTGGGAAGGGTCTGCGTGGTCATGTGTGCGCTCATGGCGGGCACCTCGGTTCACGAGGGAGGGGCATGGCATTGGCTGTGACATTGGCTGTGGCATTGGATTCGGAGGGGTCGGGCGGTGACAATGGCGGCGGTGGCGGGCCGGCCGACTGCGATTCGGCCGGCCCGCCATCACACGCCTCGTCGGCGACCCCGGTTCAGCAGGAGGTCGTGACGTAGTTGATCGACGGCGCCAGGAGGTGCTCGGCCCAGACCGTGTGCATCTTGACGTACGCGTCGGGGTTGAGGATGTCCGCCACCTGCTGGCCCGGGGACTCCTCCAGGTGGGCGGAGTTGACGTGCTGGAGCAGGACGCTCAGCGTGTCGTCGAGGACGGCGCCGCCGCCTTCCACGGTGGGTGCCAGGATCGATTCGACCCAGACGGTGTGCATCTTGATGTAGCTGTCGAGCTTCAGCGCGTCCTGGACCTGCTGGCCGGGGGACTCCTCCAGGTGGGCCTTGTTGAGGTGCTGGAGGATGGGCAGGAGGACCTGCTGAACGTTGTGGCACTGCTCGGCGTCGCCGCTGTCACCGTCGCCGCCGCCGCTCGAACCACCGCTCGAACCGCCGCTCGACCCTCCGCTGGCGCCACCCATGGAGCCGCCGGACCCGTGGCCGCCGGTCGAACCGCCGGTCGAGCCACCGGAGCCACCGGTCGAACCCCCGCCGGAGCCGCCGGTCGACCCACCGGAGCCCGAGCCACCCGTGCTGCCCGAACCACCTGTGCTGCCCGAACCACCCGTGTCGGATCCGCCCGTTGAGCCTCCGGAGTCGTCCGCCACCACCGTGATCGACGCGACCATGTCGGGGTGCACGGCGCAGTAGTACTTGTACGTGCCCGGCTTCGTGAAGGTGTAGGACCAGCTGTCTCCCTTCTCCATCGTGCCCGAGTCGAACTTCGCGGGGCCGCTCGTCGCGGTCACCGTGTGCGGAGCGGTGTCCTCGTTGACCCACTTCACGGTCTCGCCGACCTTGACGGTCATCTTGGGCTGCGCGAACTTCATGTCCGCGATCTTCATGGTGTGGTCGGCCGCCGCTTTCGCCGCGGCGGGCCGCTGCTCCTGCGTCTGGGCCATCGAGTGTGCGTCGGCGGCCGGTTGGGCGGCGGCGGTGGCGGGAGCCGATGTTCCGTCGGCCGCCTGAAGGAGGCCGAGGCAGCCCACGGACGCGAGGGCGGCGCCGAGCCCGGCCGCGAGCAGGACGCGATTACCGCGCCGGGACGTCGGGCGCTGCCGCGCCTGTGTGTCGCGATCGGATACGTCAGTAGTCATGGACGAACTTCTCCTCAAGGATCCTTGCGGATCGGGTTCTGGACGGGTTGATCGTGGTGCGCGCTGGTCAGCGGCCTGGAGCGGCGGTGACCAGCAAACTCGTCGCGGCGAGTACGACGAGGACGAGCCCCGTCTCGGCCGCGACCGAGTAGACGAAGGGCCGTACGGTCGCGCGGTCACCACGCAACAGGACGGCGATGTCGAGCCGGGTGCGCACCCAGCCGCGACTGCGCTGGGCGATGAGCAACACCCCGGCCAGCAGGGCGAGTTTGACGAGCAGCAACTGCCCGTAGCCGGTGGAGAAGAGGGCGTCGAACGAGCCGACGACCTGCCAGGTGAGTACGGTGCCGGCCGCCGCGATCGCGGCGACGGACACCCCGGCGAGCACCGAGTAGCCGGAGACGGCGGTCTTCATCTCGTCCGGGCGGCGGCGCGGCAGCACGCCCGCCAGCAACAGCGTGAGCCCGCCCAGCCACAGCGAGATGCCGAGCAGGTGGACCAGATCGGCGACGGCGCCCCAACCCGGGTGACTGCCCTCGGAGTTGTGCCCCGCCATGCCGGTGGTGCGCAGCAGCCCCAGACAGACGACCGCCGCGCCGACCCGCCAGCCCGGCGACCGTGCGGCCCGCTCACCGTTCTGCAGCAGCGCGGCGAGCACCACTGCCGCGAGCACCCACAGCAGGGCCCGGCAGGCCAGGGCGACGCCGACCTCGGTGCCCAGCAGGTCGACGTATGTGGAGGCCTTGAACGCGTCGCGGATCGAGCCCATCGCGCCGTAGGCGCCCTGTAGTCCGGCCGCCGCTACCGTGGCGAGGAGACCGGCGACCCAGGACGCGGCGAGGATGTGCCGGGTCCTGCGCTCCCGTGTGCCCTGGGGCCACAGCATCGCCAGGAAGGCGAGCCCGCCGACGTACAGCGCCAGCGCGAGGTATCCGACCCAGCGGGCGACCGCCCAGGCGGTGCGGACCGCGGCGGACGGGGCGACGGCGGGCGCCGTGTTGCCGTCCGCCGCTGAGGCATGGGCGTCGGTCGAGCCGGCGTGCGCGGGGAGGGCGAAGGACAGGGACCCGGAGGTCGGATGCCCGTCCCCCTTGCTGCGTACATGCCAATCCAGGGTGAGGCGGCTGCCGGCCTTCTCGGTCTTGCGCTTGGGGACGGCGACGGCCACGGTGTCGCGGCTCTTCTCCTGGGCGAGCGCCAACTCATCGCCACCCAGCGTGACATGGAGATCGGCCGGGTCGACGGGCTCGCTGAAGGTGAGCGTGACCTCCTTGGGGGGATGGCGGAGGTGCGCGCCGCTCTTGGGGGAGGACGACTCCAGTTCGGTGTGTGCGGAGGCGGCGGGGGCCGTGAACAGGAGTGCCACGAGGGCGAGAACGATGACGTACAGGGAGCGGGTTCTCACGGCGTCAACTCCGTGAGCAGCGCGGGATCGGAGGCCAGACCGACACAGGGGGCAGTCTCCTCGCGGGAGTCGGACTCGGGCTTGGCTTCCGAGCCGGACGCCGCCGACGCGGAATCCCCGTCACTCCCCTTGGCCAGGCCGTCCAGAAGCCCGGTCACAGGGGCGAGTGCGCCCTTCAAGAGCGGCTGTACGAGGCGGACTTCACCGTCCGCGCACGACGGTGACGTCGAGGGGGAGGAAGGCGAGGGCGACGGAGTGGAGGACGGCGGCGACGAGGGGGTCGGTGACGTGTGCCCGGAATGGCCGGAGTCACCGGGAAGGCCGCTGGAATTGTCGTGCTCGTGGCCGTCCGCGACCTCCCCCGATCCTCCCGCACCGCCGACGGGAATTCCGCCCACGGGCAGCGCGCCGGCGTTCCCCGTTCCGTCACCCCCGGAATCCGAGGGGGGTGCTCCGGTCGGTGCCGGGTCGGAGCCGGCGGGGGCGGACGGGGAGGCGGGGGCCTCAACGGTCGGCGGAGCGGAGCCGGTTGTGGTCTGTTCGGCCTGGGCGCCGATGCCCGACGCGTAGCCGAGAACGATGATCACGGCGGCGGCGAGCGCGCCGGCGACGAACTCGTCACGGTGGTCTCCCGGCCAGGAAGCCCTGGCGAAGAAGGACATGGATTTCCTCCTGGTGGCGGACCTGCAATGCCAAGGAGTGCATCGATGCCAGGAGTCCCGGTGGATACGCGTCCGTTAATGCGCGGTTTCATTACCTCATTTCTGCGGCCAGGGCCGCTGTGAGAAAGGTCTTCACCGGTGGAATGCGCGCATTGCCGTACAGGGAGAAACGGCGAATGGGGGGCAGGATTCCCATCAATTCTTCACGGGATGCCCCCTCTTGCATATGCCCGCGTTTTTCGTTGCCGCTACCGGAGAACACCGGATCGGCCCTAGCCCTAGCCCTAGCGCCGGCCGGGTGCGCACGCGTAGCGGTGCTCGGGGCGGCCGGCATCTCCGTAGCGCAACGACAGTTGGAGCACTCCCTTCTCCTGGAGGTAGCGCAGATAGCGCTGTGCTGTCGAGCGGCTGATGCCCGTGCGGGACGCTACGTCGTGGGCGGACAGCGGGGCCTCGGCGGCCTCGACGACCTCGCAGATCAGGTCCACCGTGGGGCCGGACCAGCCCTTGGGCGGCGCAGGTGTGGAGCCGCTCGACGGGGCGCGCACCGCTCCGAAGATGCGGTCGATCTGCTGCTGGCCCGGTGTCGCCGCCCCGCCGGCGTCCCGCAGGGTGCGGCGCAGCTCCGCGTAGCCGGCGAGGCGGGAGCGGAGCCCCTCGAACGTGAACGGTTTGACGAGGTAGTTCAGCACGCCGTAGCGCAGCGCCGCTTCGACGACGTCGACGTCCTGCGCGGCCGTGACCATGATGACGTCGCTGCGCACGCCGCGCTGCCGCAGGCCGTGGACGAGGTCGAGGCCGGTGCGGTCGGGCAGGTAGTGGTCGAGCAGCAGCAGGTCGACGTGCCGGTTCTCCAGCGTCTGCAAGGCTTGCAGGGCGGTGTGGGCCGTTCCCACGACATGGAAGCCCGCCACCTTCTCCACGTAGGCTGCGTTGATCTCCGCGACATGGAAGTCGTCGTCGACCACCAGGACGTCAATCACGGGGTGTCTCCTGGACGTTGGGGTGCTGGGAGGGAGGTGACCGGAACGGGCCGGGGCGGCGCTGCCCCGGAGACGATGTCGGGGAAGACGACCGTGAACACGGCGCCGCCGCCGGCCCGCGCGGCGATGCGGGCGGTACCGCCGTAGCGCTCGGCGAGGCTGCGGACCATGGCGAGGCCAAGGCCGCGACCGCGGTGGGCGGGGGACTCCTTCGTGCTCCAGCCCTCCTGGAAGATGGTGTTGCGCAACTCCACGGGCACACCGGGCCCGTTGTCGCTGACACGGAGCACCACCGTGTCGGCCTCGACGAAGGCCTCGACCTCGATGGCGGGGCGGGCCGCGTGCCCGCCGCCGACCACGTCCAGCGCGTTGTCGATGAGATTGCCGAGGACGGTCACGATGTCCCGAGCCTCGATCAGGCCCGAGGGCAGGTGGGTGCGGTCGGAGAGCCGCAGTGTCACGCCGCGTTCCGAGGCGATCGCCGACTTTCCAGCCAGCAGGGCCGAGACCATCGGCATTCGGATGCGCTCCGCGACCTCTCCGGCCGAGGCCCGCCGGGCGCGGGTGAGGCCGGCGACGTAAGCGCGGGCCCGCCGCGACATGTCGAGGTCGAGGTAGCCGAGCACGGTGTGCAGACGGTTGGCGTGCTCGTGGTCCTGAGCGCGCAGCGCGTCCAACAGGCCCTTGATGGAGTCGAGTTCGCGGCCCAGCAGTTCCACCTCGGTACGGTCCCGGAGGGTGACCACCGAACCGCCGTCGGGCGTCGGCATCCGGTTGGCGATCAGCACCCGGTTCTCCCGGACGGTCAGCAGGTCCCGGCCGGTGACCTGCCCGGTGATGACATCGCGGGAACGGCCGGGCGGAAGCACGTCCTTGAGGTCGCGGCCCTCCGTGTCGTCCTCGAGCGCGAGCAGCCGGGCGGCCTCGTCGTTCACCAGCCGCACCTGTTCGTGCTCGTCCAGCGCGATGACGCCTTCCCGTACGGCGTGCAGCATCGCCTCCCGCTCCGACAGCAGCGCGGAGATGTCACCGACCGAGACACCATGGGTGCGCTTGCGCAGGACGCGGGCCACCACGAGCGCGGCGCAGGCACCGACCGCGAGCGCCGCGCCCGCGTAGCGCAGCAGCCCCGGCAGAGCGGCCATGAGCTGCTCCTGCACACCGGAGTACGCGATGCCCACCGACACCGCGCCGATCACCTCGCCTGCGCGGTCGCGCAGCGGCACCTTCGCGCGCGCCGAGGTGCCCAGGGTGCCCCGGTCGATCTGCAGCACCACGTGCCCGTGCAGCGCGAGGGACGGGTCGGTCGACACATGGTGGCCCACCTTGCGCCCGTCGGTGTGCGACCAGCGGATCCCGCGCAGATCCATGACCACGACGTACAGCGCGCCCGTGGCCTCCCGGGTGCGTTCGGCCTGCCGCTGCACCGGCCCCCGGGGCTCCGGGGCGCTCGTCAACAGGCCGGAGGCGATGGCCGGATCGGCCGTCGTGGTCTCCGCGATGGCCAGGGCCTGGTGCTCGGCCTGATCGTCGAGCTGCGTGCGCAGTGGCTGCAGGAAGAGCCCCGTCAGCAACAGCAGGACGCCCGTGGTGATGAGGAGCTGCGCGAGCAGCACCTGCGCGAACACCTTCCTGGGCCAGCCGATGCGCATGCGGGCCACGATGACACCTGCCTTCGGGAACTCTCCCGCGGGATCGGACGTTTCGCGGGGCGAACGCACCGTAACCTCAGGTGTTTTGGCCGGGGAAGGCCCCGGGCGCCGGCTCGTGCGCGAGCCGTCGGCACAATGAGCAGAATCCCCCGCAACAGGCACAAGCGGCGGTTGCGGGCCAATACTTCCCGGCCGGCGTCGCCGTTCCTAACGTTCCGCGGCATGACAAGCGTGCCAAGTCCATCGAGTCCGGCCATCGAACTGCGCGGTGTCCGCAAAGCCTTCAGTACTCCGTCCGGTGCCCTGCACACCGCGGTCCACGACCTCGACCTGACCGTCGAGCAGGGCGCGTTCGTCGCCGTCGTCGGCCCCACCGGCTGCGGGAAGTCCACCACCCTCACCCTGGTCAGCGGCCTGGAGGAACCGACGGAGGGCGAGGTCATGCTGTCCGGCTCGCCGGTGCGGGGCATCGACGAGCGGGTCGGCTTCGTCTTCCAGCAGGACGCCGTCTTCCCCTGGCGCACCGTGCTGTCGAACGTGATGGCAGGTCCCCGCTTCCGCGGTGTGCCGAAGGCGGAGGCCAAGGACAGGGCCCGTGAGTGGCTGGCCCGTGTCGGCATGAGCGCCTTCGAGGACCGGTACCCGCACCAGCTGTCCGGCGGCCAGCGCAAACGCGTCGCCCTCGCCTCCACCTTCGTCAACGACCCGTCCATCCTGCTCATGGACGAACCCTTCTCCGCCCTCGACGTGCAGACCCGCGCCCTGATGTCGGACGAGCTGATGGAGCTGTGGGCCGGCACCGGCGCCTCGGTCGTCTTCGTCACGCACGACCTGGAGGAGTCCATCGCCCTCGCCGACCAGGTCGTCGTCATGACCGCGGGCCCGGCCACCGTCAAGGAGATCTTCACCATCGACCTGCCACGGCCCCGCCGCGTCGAGTCGATCCGCCTGGAGCCGCGCTTCGTCGAGATCTACCGCGAGATCTGGTCCTCCCTGGGCGAAGAAGTCCGCATCACTCGCGAAAGGGGCGCCCAGCATGCCGCCTGACACGACCCTCGCCCCCGCCGCCCCGGCCCTCAAGTCGGCGCGCGCCGAAGAACGCGCCCGGGCCGCACGGCGGCGCCGCGGCATCGTCCTGCTGTCGCGGGCCGCGCTGCTCGTCTTCGTCCTGGGCGTGTGGGAGTGGTTCTCGCGGGCGGGCGTCATCGACCCGTTCAACTTCTCCATGCCCTCGAAGATCTGGGACCAGATCCAGCAGTGGGCCCTGCACGGAACCCCGCAGGGATCCCTGCTCGAACAGATCTGGTACACGCTCTACGAAGCCCTGCTCGGCTGGGTCATCGGTGTCATCGGCGGCGTCGTCCTGGGCATCGCGCTCGGTCGCGTCCGCTTCCTCGCCGACGTCATGGGCCCCTACATCAAGGTCCTGAACGCGCTGCCCCGCATCGTCCTCGCCCCGATCTTCCTCATCTGGTTCGGCCTCGGCCCGGCCTCGAAGGTGGCCTCCGCCGTCGTCCTGGTCTTCTTCCCGGTCTTCTTCAACGCCTTCCAGGGCGCCCGCGAGGTCGATCGGCACATCATCGACCACGCCCGCATCCTCGGCGCCCGCGACCGTCAGGTCACCTTCCAGGTCGTCATCCCCGCCGCCACCTCGTGGATCTTCACCAGCCTCCATGTCAGCTTCGGCTTCGCCCTCATCGGCGCCATCGTCGGCGAGTACATCGGCGCCACCAAGGGCATCGGCCTGCTCGTCTCCGCCTCCCAGGGCACTTTCAACTCCGCGGGCGTCTACGCGGCGATGGTCATCCTCGCCGTCGTCGCGCTGCTCGCCGAGGGCCTGCTCACCTTCCTGGAGAACCGGCTCTTCCGCTGGAAGCCGGCCAGTGACGACGCCCGCTAGCAACCGCCCCCGGCGCATACCCCCGTCCCCCGCATCGCCCGTTCATCCGTCAGGAGCCGCACATGTCCCGTCGCACCCTCACCACCAAACTCACCGCCGCCACCGCGGTCCTCGCGGCCCTCGCCGCCCTGAGCGGCTGCGCCGACGAGGTCTCCTCGAAGTCCGCCGACGCCGGCGGGGGAGGCGGCAAGGGCGGCAAGGTCAAGATCATGGTGGGTGGCATCGACAAGGTCATCTACCTGCCCGCGATGCTGGCCCAGCGCCTCGGCTACTTCAAGGACGAGGGCCTCAACATCGAGCTGCTGAGCGAGCCCGCCGGTATCGACGCCACCACCTCGCTCGTCGCCGGGAACGTCCAGGGCGTCGTCGGCTTCTACGACCACACCCTGGACCTGCAGACCAAGGGCAAGCAGGTCGAGTCCGTCGTCCAGCTCGCCAGAACCCCCGGTGAGGTCGAGGTCGTCTCCAACAAGGCGGCGGGCAGCCTGAAGTCGCCCAAGGACTTCGCCGGCAAGAAGCTCGGCGTGACCGGCCTCGGCTCCTCCACCGACTTCCTGACCAAGTACCTCGGCGTCCACGACGGTGTCTCCACCGACAAGTTCACCAACGTCGCCGTCGGCGCCGGCCAGACGTTCATCTCCGCCCTGAAGAAGGGCTCGATCGACGGCGGCATGACCACCGACCCGACCGTCGCCCAGATCCTGGACAAGAAGCTAGGCAAGGCCGTGGTCGACATGCGCACCCCGGAGGGCTCCCAGAAGGCGCTCGGCGGCCTGTACCCGTCCTCCAGCCTGTACATGAACACCGACTGGGTGAACGAGCACAAGGACACCGTCCAAAAGCTCGCCAAGGTGTTCGTGCGCACCCTGAAGTGGATGTCGGCGCACAGCGCGAAGGAGATCGCGGCCAAGATGCTCAGCGACTACGCGCAGGGCGGCGAGGGCCTGTACGCCCAGGCCATCGACAGCACACTGCCCATGTTCACCCAGGACGGCCGGATGCCGGCCGACGGACCCGCCACCGTGCAGCGGGTCCTGAAGTCCTTCAACCCGAACCTGAAGAACGCCACCATCGACCTGAAGAAGACGTACACGACCGAATTCACCGACAAGGCCAACTGAGCGGCCGCCCCCGGGAGGACGTGAACGCTCAGCCCCCGTACACGTCCTCCACGTAACGGCCCTCCGCCATCAGCGTGGTGAGCCACTGCTCCGCGGCGGCCTCGTCGGTGTCCGGTGTGCGGCCGCGGTGCAGTGCGCGGAACGCGGCGCGCACGCCGGGCGCCATGCGGGCGCCGTCCCCGCACACGTACACCCGCGCCCCCGCGTCGAGGAGGCGGCCGATCTCGGCGGCCTCGGCGGCGATGCGGTGCTGGACGAAGGCGTGGCCGTCCACCGGGGCGTCGCTGAAGACGGGGCGGAGCGAGACCGCTCCCGAAGTGTCGGCGGCGCGGAGTTCCTCGGCGTGCATGAAGTCCCGTTCGGGGTGGTCGCAGCCGAAGTAGAGGAGAGCGGACGGCAGTTGGGTGTGCTGTGCCGCCCGGTCGGCGACCACTCCGCGGAACGGGGCCAGGCCGGTTCCCGCGGCGATCATGATGACCGGCTCGGTGGTGTCCGGCCCGATGCGGAAGGCGTCGCGGCACGGCTGGATCCGGCCGAGGACGGTGTCGCCGGGGCGAAGGGACGCCAGGTGGTGCGAGCCCGTGCCCCGGTAGCGGCCGGTGCCGGAGGCCGCGGGTGCGTCGAGCACGGACACCATCAGGTCCACGTGGCCGGGGAGTTGGACCGGGCTGGAGGAGACGGAGTAGTGGCGCGGGCGCAGCGGCGGCAGCAGCCCGAGCAGCAGGTCCCAGCCGAGGACGTCGCGCAGCGCCGGGTGGTCCTCGACCAGCTCCAGGAAGGTGCGGGGGTCGTCGGCGGGCAGCTCCCGCAGCGCGGCTGCCTCCGGCGGGCAGGGGTTGGCGGCGGCGAGCGCGGCCACCTCGTCGGGGCCGGGACGGTGCTGCAACTCGACGTAGTGCGTGAGGAGTTCGCGGACGGTCACCGGCCGGTCGAGGGGCAGGGCGGCGCGGCGCGGGCGGGCGTCACGGATGTCGAGCAGCGTGTCCGGGTCGAGACCGAGGACCTTCAGCGCGCGGTCGACGAGCCCGTCCTCGTGCGCGGGCAGGACGGCAAGGTGGTCGCCCGTCCGGTACGACACACCATCGGGCAGCGCGAGCCGCACGAACCGCTTCACGCGGGGATGGCCGGGCGCCGTGAGGTCGCGCGCCTCGGTGACGGTGAGCGGAACGAGCCCGTGCCGGGCCGCCGCCGTGTCCAGCGGCCCTCCGGCGATCTCGCGGATCTCGTACGGAGTGGTGGGCCCGGCGGGGGCGTTCGCGGCGGTGGCCTCCGGGTCGCCGTACCGCTCAAGGAACGCGGTGCGCAGGTCCGTAGTGAAGGTGCGGACGGTGCCGCCGAGGTCGCCGGAGGCGTCGGCGGCGGCCCGCTCGCACAGCCGCTCGGCGCCGAGCGCGGCCAGGCGCTCGTCGATCCGGGTGGGGAAGTGCTGGTAGGTGGCGGCCCAGTTGCGGTCGCCGACGCCGAGCACGGCGTACGTGACACCCTCGGTGGGTGTGCCGGAGTCGAGCAGCCGGGCGGCGAACTGTCCGGCGTCGTCGGTGGGCCGGCCGTTGTAGGACGCGGCGACGATCACCACGGGCCGGTCCGTCGGAAGCCCGTCCGCGTACGTGTCCAGCGGGGCGACCTCGCTCTCGCAGCCGAGCGCGGCGGCCTCGTCGGCGAGCTGGGCGGCGAGCCCGGCGCAGGTGCCGTAGTTGCTGCCGTGCAGGAATAGGGCGCGGGTGCCGGGGAGTACGCGGGCCGGCAGTGTGTCGTTGTGCGTGCCGGGCCGTTCGGTCGCGGCGGACGCGCCGGGCAGCGGTGCGTGGACACGGTCGGCCGGGGTGCGCGGCGCGAGGGTGAGGGTGAAGCCGTCCGGCTTCAGGGTGAGGGTCTCCTTCACCGTCAGCTCGTAGTCGGCGTGGTCGACCAGGCGGTAGCGGTGCACGAGCATCGCGAGCAGCATCGTCGCTTCGTGCAGTGCGAACTGCCTCCCGATGCAGGCCCGTTCACCGGTGCCGAAGGGCTTGAAGGCGTGCGGGGAACGCGCCGCCTCCGCCTCCGGCGTGAACCGGTTCGGGTCGAAGCGCTCCGGGTTGTCGCCCCACACCGGCTCCCGGTGCAGCATCGGCGCCAGCACGGTCACACCCTGCCCGGCGCGCAGCGGGATGCGGCCGCCGAGCAGTGTGTCCTCGCGGGCCTCCCGGCTGAACGCGGCGGCCGTCGGCCACAGGCGCAGCGCCTCGTTGAGCACCTGCCGGGTGTACGTGAGCCGGCCGATCTCGTCGAAGTCCGGCTCCGGGTCCGTGGTGTCACCCCACAGGGCGTCCACCTCGCGGCGTACGAGATCGAGGACGGCCGGGTTCTTGGCGAGGTAGTACAGCGCGAAGGACATGGCGCCCGACGTCGTCTCGTGCCCGGCGATCAGGAACGTGATGACCTGGTTGCGGATGTTGGCGGTGTCCAGGGTGGAGCCGTCCTGAGGGTGCTCGGCCGTCAGCATCAGGCCGAGCAGGTCGTCGGTGTGCCGCTCGCCGCTCTCGACGCGCGCGCTGATCACGTCGTCCACGACCTGCGCGAGATAGTCGGCGTCGGCGCGGAACGCCGCGTCCGCGGCCTCGTAGTCGCCGCCGGGCACCCGCGCCAGGCGCTTCATGCTCCACTCCAGGCAGCGCACCATCGCCTCGACGAAGGGGTGCGGCTCGCTGCTGTCGAAGGACGCGAAGTCGTAGCCGAACCCGGCGAGCCCGATGGTGTCGAGCGTCATCCGGGTCATGTCGCCGGGCACGTCGACCGGGCTGCCGTCACCGGCGGCCACGTCCCAGGACTCGACGAGGCGGCGCGCGACCTTGTACATCACCGGGTGGTACGTACGCATGGAGCCGAGCGCGAAGGCCGGCATCAGGATGTCGTGGGCGCGCGCCCAGTTCGGCTCGTCGTTGTAAGCGGTGAACAGGCCGTCGGCGGCGAACTCGCGGACGTTGCGCAGCGCGGGCCCGATGCTCTTGGCGAAGCGGGTCTCGTCGGCGAGTTCGGTGACGAGGCCGAGGTCGGAGACGAACAGGGCGTCCCGGCCGTGCATCCGCCGCACCAGCTGCGGACCGTGTTCCCGCATCAGGCCCATGATCTGCTGCAGCGGTCCGGGGCCGAGTCCGGTGGCGGTGACGTCGACGACGGGTACCCCTGCGGCGGCGTAGGCGCTGTCGTCGGGTGTGGGGGAGACCGGCATGGTGGGGGGCCTTTCACGGAAGGAGAGCCTGCGGCTTCCAGCTTGATCCGCTCACCCTGCTGGTCAGGGCCGGTTCACTACATGATTGTGTAGTGGCTGACGGTGTATCGGACTTGTGCCGGGGCGCCGTCCATGGCATTGCCGCGAGGCGATACGTACGGACCGCGGGAGGCGACGGTGGACACCGGGGATGCGGTGGTGTGGCGCAATCGCGCGATGGTGCTGTTCGACCGGATCCCGATGCCGGTCGCGGTGTGCGATCCGCACGGCACCGTACGGCTGGTGAACGCCGCGTTCGCCCTGGAGTGGGGCACCACCGCGGGCCGTCTGAAGGGCCGCCCGATCCTCGACCTGTTCGCACCGGTCGATGAGGCGCAGGTCGACCGGATCGCCCGGGCGCAGAAGGCGCGCCGCCGCTCGCGCTACACGGTGGTGGTGGACTGGCTCGGCGGCGACGGGGTGCGGCGCCGGGGCGAGTTGATCGTCGACACGGTGAGCGAGACCGCGCACCGCGTGCCCGACCTGCTGGTGACCGTACGGGTCTTCGACGCGGCGGCCGTGCCCGACCGGACGCCGCCACCGGCCACGCGGCCGCACCCGCAGGAGGCGCGGATCCTGGCCCTGCTGGCCGCGGGCGCCACCACGGCCCGCGCGGCCCGCGAGACCGGCCTGACGACGGACGGCGTCACCTACCACCTGCGCCAACTGTCGCGCCGCTGGGGCGCGTCGAACCGTACGGAACTGGTGGCGCGGGCGTATGCGGAGGGCGTGCTGGTGGCGGGGGTGTGGCCGCCCAGGGCCGCGTCGTGACACGCGAAAGCCCGGGCCGCCCACGATCGGGCGGTCCGGGCTTGTACGCAGACGGTGGCTACGCTGGGCTCTCGCCCGCCTCCAGTGCCCCCAGGTCCACGTTCTTCGTCTCCTTGCTGCACAGCAGCGCGACGAGGGTGAGGACGGCCATCGCCGACAGGTAGACGCCGACCAGCCACGGAGAGCCGTCGCCCGCGTCCCACAGCGCCACCGCGATGAACGGGGCGACGGCCGCGCCGAGCACGGAACTGACGTTGTACGAGATGCCGGAGCCCGTGTAGCGCACGGACGTCGGGAACATCTCCGGGAGCAGCGCGCCCATCGGGCCGAAGGTCAGGCCCATCAGCGTGAAGCCGAGGACCAGCCACAGCACCACGCCGAGCGTGCCGAGGCCGATCAGTGGCACCCACACCAGGCCGAACACGAAGATGCCCGCGGTGATCCAGGCCAGCGTCTTGCGGCGGCCGTACTTGTCGGCAAGCGGGCCGGAGATGAGCGTGAACGCGGCGAAGAAGACCACGCCGAAGATCAGCATCAGCACGAAGGTCGTGTAGCTGTAGCCGAGGCCGGGCACGGCGGCGCTCTTCGCGGTGCGGCCGTAGCTCAGCGAGAACGTCGTCATCAGGTAGAAGAGCACGTACGTCGCCAGCATCGCGAAGGTGCCGAGGATCAGCTGCTTCCAGTGGTGCCGGAACACCGTCGCCAGCGGCAGCTTGCGGACCTGCTTGGTCTCCTGCGTCTTGGTGAAGACCTCCGCCTCGACCAGGCGCATCCGCACCCACAGGCCGATCGCGACCATCACGGCCGAGAACAGGAACGGGATCCGCCAGCCCCACGACAGGAACGCCTGCGACGGCTGCGAGGGGTCGGCGCCCGCCGCGGACGGCAGGAGGGCGGCGATGAGCAGGAAGAGGCCGTTGCCGACGATGAACCCGAGCGGCGCGCCCAGCTGCGGGAACGTGCCCCACAGCGCCCGCTTGCCCGGAGGCGCGTTCTCGGTGGCGACCAGCGCCGCGCCGCTCCACTCGCCGCCGAGCGCGAAGCCCTGCGCGAGCCGCATCAGTACCAGGAGCGCCGTGGCGGACCAGCCGATCGACCCGTACGTCGGCAGCACGCCGATCAGGAAGGTGGCGATGCCCATCGTGAGCAGCGAGACGACCAGCGTCTTCTTGCGGCCGAGCCGGTCACCGAGGTGCCCGAAGAAGGCCGCACCGATCGGCCGGGCCACCATCGCCGCGCCGAACACGGCGAACGACGACAAAAGCGCGGTGGTCGGGTCGCTGCTCGGGAAGAACAGTGCGGGGAAGACGAGTACGGCGGCGGTCGCGTAGACGTAGAAGTCGTAGAACTCGATCGTCGTCCCGATGAGGCTGGCGATCAGGACCCGCGAGCGCGGGTTGACCGGCGCGGCCGGATTCGGGCCGGAGGCGGGTGACGGCGCGGCGGACGTGGCAGGGGCCGGGCCGGTGGCAGAAGCGGACATCTTCGGGTCAATCCCAGGGGTGTTGCGGTGTGCGTCCACCGGCGCTCGAACGCCGGCGACCCTCGTACCGGTCGGACGGTACGAGGATCGCAACCCTTTCACGTGTCTCACTCACCGGTAATCGGTGTTCGATATATGAGACATATAAACGAGGGGTGGCCCGCTTACGCCGCCATCCAACGCTCCAACCCGGCCGCGTCCAGCGGCAGTTCCGCCGACAGCACCTCCGAACCGGACTCGGTCACCAGGATGTCGTCCTCGATACGCGCCCCGATGCCCCGCAGCTCCGGCGGCACCGTCAGGTCATGGGCGTGGAAGTACAGGCCCGGCTCGACCGTGAGCACCATGCCGGGGGTCATACGGGCGCCCTGGTACGCCGCGTAGTCGGCGCGGGCGCAGTCGTGCACGTCGAGGCCGAGATGGTGGCCGATGCCGCACACCAGATAGCGGCGGTGGTGCTGGCCCTTGGGGGAGAGCGCCTCGTCCACGGAGACCGGCAGCAGACCCCAGTCGTCCAGGCCGCGCGCCACGACCTCCATCGACGCCGTGTGGAAGTCGGCCCAGTCCCGCCCCGGGCCCACGGCGTCGAGCCCGGCCCGGTGCGCGCGCTCCACCAGGTCGTGCACGGAACGCTGGGCGGAGCTGAAGCGGCCGGAGGCCGGGAAGGTGCGGGTGACATCGGCCGTGTAGTAGCTGCGGGTCTCGACGCCCATGTCCAGGAGCACCGCGGCGTCCTCGGCCACGGGCCCGTCGCAGCGCACCCAGTGCAGGGTCGCGGCGTTGCGGCCGCTGCCCACGATCGTGGCGTAGCCGGGACCGTTGCCGTACGTGCGGGCGTAGCGGTCGAAGGTGCCCTGGAGCCAGCGCTCGCCGCCGCCGCGCACGGCCGCGGGGAACTCGCGGACCACCGCCGCGAAACCCTCGACCGTACGGTCCACGGCCTCGCGCAGCTGACCGATCTCCCACGCGTCCTTGACCATGCGCAGCTCGGAGAGCGTGCGGCCGAGGTCGGGGGAGGCCGCGATGCCGTGGCGGCGGGCCGTGTCGGCATCCAGCGGTCCTGTGAGCAGCGGGCCCTGCTGAGTGCACGCGACGAGCGCTTCGTCCAGGGCGCCCAGCGGCGCCGTCTCCACGCGCAGCGCCTCGCGCCAGTCGTCCAGACCGGGGGCCGGGCCCACCCACAGTTCGCCGTGCGCCGCGTCCGCGAAGAAGCCGCTCTCGCCGGGGCGGGCCGGCGGCGGCAGATACAGCACCGCGTCGTGACCGCCCGGCGCGGGACGCAGCACCAGAACTGCGCCCTCGACCGCGCAACCGGTCAGCCAGTAGAAGTCGCTGTCGGGCCGGAAGTCGTACGCGGTGTCATTGCTGCGTACCGGGGCCCGTCCGGCGGCGACCACGAGCGGCCGCCCGGCGAACTCGGCACTCAGGCGCGCACGGTGCGCGGCGGCCGCCTCCGCGACGCCCGGCACGGTCGGCGGCGTACGGTCGGCCTCGGCCCAGCCCTGGCCCATGTAGGCGGTGAAGCCGGGCAGCTCGGCCAGGCGCGGCATCCGGGGGTCCGGGGTGCTCGACCTCGGCACGGAGGTGGCGGGGGTCGTCTCGGTCATGCCGACTCCACTCCTTGGGTGGTCCGGGGAGCGGCACGCCGGCGGCGGTCCCACTCCGGGTTGATGCGCGGGATCGCCCCGAGCAAGGTGCGGGTGTACGCGTCCCGCGGCCGGTCGAAGACGTCCGCGGCGCGGCCGGACTCGACGATACGTCCCTGGTGCATCACCGCCACGCGGTGGGCGATCCGGCGGACCACGGCGAGATCATGGGCGATGAACAGGTACGAGAAGCCGTTCTCCCGTTGCAGGCGCAGCAGCAGGTTCATCACCTGGGCCTGCACCGACACGTCGAGCGCGGACACCGCCTCGTCGCAGATCACCAGCCGCGGTCCGACCGCGAGGGCGCGGGCGATCCCGATCCGCTGCGCCTGCCCGCCGGAGAACTGCGCGGGATAGCGCAGCGCGTGATCCGGATCGAGGCCGACGCGCTCCATGAGCTCGCGGGTGAAGGCGCGGCGGCCGCCCGGGACCGGCAGGTGCTGGTAGTCGAGCGGGGCGGTCAGGATGCGTTCGACGGTGTGCCGGGGGTTGAGCGAGGAGAACGGGTCCTGGAACACCACTTGTACGTTGCCGCGGAAGCGGGCGAGCGCGGCGCCGTTCGCGTGTGTCACGTCCTCGCCCGCGAACTGAAGGGTTCCGGCCGTGGGCTCCATCAGCTTGGCCACCAGGCGCGCGGTGGTCGACTTGCCGCTGCCGGACTCGCCGACCACGGCGAGCGTCTCGCCGGGGTGGATGTCGAGGCTCACGTCGTCGACCGCGGTGGTGACGGACGTACGGCCGAGTGAGCCGCGCGTGGTGAACGTCTTGGTCAGCCCGCGGGCGCGCAGCAGCGGCGCGGGTCCGGAGCCGGAGTGGTCGGGGGTCACCGGGGGTCCTCCTGTGCCGCGCCGAGAGGTGTGAGGTCGGCGAGCGTGCCGCCGGGCTCGGCCAGTTCGTCGTCGATGCGGGGGATCGCGTCCAACAGCTTGCGCGTATAAGCGTGTTGGGGGGTGCAGAAGACGTCCTCCGTCGTCGCGTACTCCAGTTGCTCGCCGCCCCGCATCACCAGCACACGGCCCGCCAGGTTGGCGATCACCGCCAGGTCGTGGGTGATGAACAGCATGCCGGTGCTGGTCTGTTGCTGGAGTTCGGTCAGGAGCGTGAGGATCTGGTCCTGCACGGTGACATCGAGCGCGGTGGTCGGCTCGTCCGCGATCAGCAGCGCCGGCTCGCACACCAACGCCATCGCGATCATGACGCGCTGCCGCTGGCCGCCGGAGAACTGATGCGGAAAGTGGTCCACACGCTCGGCGGGCCTCGGGATGCCGACCTGGCCGAGCGCCTCGACGGCCTGTCTGCGTGCCGCACGCCGCGAGCCGCCGCGGTGGCTTCGGTACGCCTCGGCGATCTGCAGACCCACCGTGTAGTAGGGGTTGAGCGAGGACAGCGGGTCCTGGAACACCATCGACATCGCGTCACCGCGCAGCCGACGCAGCTCCCGGTCGGGGCGGCCGAGCAGCTCGCGGCCCTGGAGGCGGACGCTGCCGCTGGTGCGGGCGCCGCGCGGCAGCAGGCCCATCACCGCGAGCGAGGTCATGGACTTGCCGCTGCCGGACTCGCCGACGATGCCGAGGGTCTCGCCCCGCTCCACGGTGAACGACAGATCGCGGACGACGTCGACGGGCCCGCGCCCGGTGGGGAAGGTGACGGTCAGCCCCTCGACCGTCAACAGGCCGTCCGTAGCGCTTCGTTGGTCCGGTATCTCGGTTGTCATCATGACGCGGTGATCCTCACGCGCGGGTCCAGGAAGGTGTACAGGACGTCGACGACGAGGTTGCCGATCACCACGAAGAAGGCCGCGAGGAGCGTGACCGACATGATGACCGGCTGGTCGTTCTTGGCGATCGCGTCGGAGGCCATCTTGCCGACGCCGTTGAGCCCGAAGACGGTCTCCGTGATGATCGCCCCGCCGAGCAGCCCCGCGAAGTCCATGCCGAACAGCGTGGTGATGGGCGTCAACGCCGGGCGCAGCGCGTGCCGGCGCATCAGCAGCGCCGGGCGCAGGCCCTTCGCACGGGCGGTGCGCACGAAGTTCTCGGAGAGCGTGTCGATGACGTTGGAGCGGGTCAACCGGGCGTAGAGACAGGCGTATCCGGTGGCGAGCACGATCCACGGCATCAGATACGACTCGAACCACATCTGCGGGTCGTCGCCGAAGGAGACCGCCGCCGGGAAGGGCAGGATCCGCAGTTTGACCACGAGCACGTACTGCAGGGCGAGCGCCAGCACGTAGTTGGGGATGCTGGAGCCGCCCAGCGCGAGGCTCATCGCACCGCGGTCCCACCAGGTGCCCTCTTTGACGCCGCTCAGCAGACCGCAGGCGACCCCGGCGAGCAGCCACAGCACGGCCGCGCCGACCGCGACGGTCGCGCTCACGGGAAGGCGCTGGATCACCATGTCCCAGACGGACTGGCCGCTTTGGAAGCTGTAGCCGAGGCACGGGGCGTGGCAGTGCACCAGGTTGGCGCCGCTGCCGTAGTCGCGGCCGACGACGATGCCGCTGAGGAAGTCCCACAGCTGCGTGGCGAACGGCAGGTTCAGGCCCAGGGACGACCTGATGGTCTCGATCCGCTCGGCGGTGCAGGTCTTGCCGCAGATCATCACGGCCGGGTCGGGGGAGAGCTGGAAGAAGATGAGATACGTGAAGACACAGACGGCTACGAGGATGAGCGCCACCCAGGCGAGACGCCCGGCGAGGTAACGGGCCATCAGACGGCCTCCCCGGCGTCGAGGGCGTGCCGGATCCGGTCGCCCAGCACGGTCAGCGAGAGCACCGTGCCGAACAGGAAGCAGCCGGGGATCGCGAAGTACAGGGGATCGACCTGGTACCAGGAGACCGAACTCGCGATCATCTGCCCCCAGGACGCCGTCGGCGGAGTGACACCGACACCGAGGAAGGACAGGCCCGCCTCCGTGCCGATATAGCCCGGTACCGACAGCGTCGCCATCACCAGGATCGAGTTGCGCAGATTCGGCAGGATCTCCTTGAACACCAGCGGCCACTTGGCCGCGCCCGACGCCCTGGCCGCCTCGACGAACTCCCGCTCGGCCAGCGCCAGCGTCTGCCCGCGCACCACGCGCGCCAGATACGGCCAGCCGAACACGCTGAGCACGACGACAAGGAGCGGCGCCCGGCCGCTGCCCGGCAGCGCGGACAGGATCGCGATCATGAAGATGAGCGCGGGGAACGCCATCAGGAAGTCCATGAGCCGGGAGATCACCGTGTCCACCCAGCCGCGCAGGAACCCGGCGAGCACCCCGAGCACCGTGCCGATCGCGGTGGTGATCAGCGTGGCCGCGACGGCGATCAGGAGCGAGGTACGGGCCCCGTAGGCGATCCGCGCCAGGATGTCGCGGCCGTTCTGCGGCTCGACGCCGAACCAGTGCTCGGCGCCGATCCCGCCGAACGAACCGCGTGGCAGTCCGCCGATGTCGGTGTCGACGGCCGCGCGGTCGAAGGCGTCGGGACCGTGCCCCGTGATCATGGTGAGCAGCGGGGCGAACAGTGCCATCAGGACGATGAGGAGCAGGAAGGCGGTGCTGAGCACCGCCCCGACATCACGGGACAGGGCTTGCAGCACCCGGCGCCCGGTGGAGCCGGGCAGTTCGGTGCCCGGCGGCGCGCCGGCTGTGCCCGGCTGCGCCTCGTGGAGGACTGAAGTCGACATCGCGGGCTACTTCTTCGGGTCCGCGAGACCGACGGAGACGAGGTCGACGCCGCCGGAGAACGACTGACTCAAGTACGCGCCCGCGATGTTGTCGCCGGTGACGGAGACGACCTTGGTGTAGTGCAGCGGCACGATCGGCGCCAGCTTCATGATCTGCCCGTCGAGCTTGCCGTACGCGGCGTTCTGCGCGTCCGGATCGCTCATCGCCTCGATCGCGTCCATCCGGTCGTTGATCTTCTTGTCGTCGAGCATGGCGATGTTCGGGTTGCCGCTGTCGGAGATGTTGCGGCCGTCGAACAGCGGCGGCAGGAAGGTGCTGCCGCCCGGCCAGTCGGGGCACCAGCCGGTCAGCGCGCCGTCGTGCTGTTGCGAGGGTGTACCGATGACCTCGTAGAACGTTGACGTGTCAATGGTGTTGACCTTGACCTTGATGCCGACCCGCTTCAGGGCCTGTTGCACCGCGACGGCCGTGGCCTGCTCCACACCGGCCGCGCGGGTGTCGAGCGTGAACGTGAAGCCCTTGGCCTGCCCCGCCGCGGCGAGGAGCTTGCGGGCCTTGCCCACATCGCCGGTGCCGCCCTTGCTCGGGTACATGTCGGTGGCGTCGCGGCCCGGCACGACCGGCGGCTCGATGGAGGTGGCGACGGTCGCCAGCGACGATCCACCGTGCGCATCAACAGTTGTCTGCTTGTTGACCGCGTACTCGATGGCTTGACGGACCCGTACATCCTTGAGCGGACCCTTGCTCGTGTTGATGCTCATGTACGAGGTGCATCCCGTCATGCCCGACAGGGTGCGCTGCTTGAGCTGCGGGGTCTGGATACGGGAGACACTCGCGGGCTGGAGCTGGGCGGTGCCGGTGATGGCGTTCGCGTCGGCGCCCTGCCCGGCGATCAGACGTTCGTCGATGGTCGCCGGGTCCAGACCGAAGGTCCACACGAAACTGTCCGGCTTCGCGTCCCGCACCTCGTCCGTCGACCGCTTCCACGCCTTGTTGCGTACGAGGACGAGCTTCGAGCCGTGCTGATAACTCTTCAGCTTGTACGGGCCGGAGGCGATGGGCTCACGGTCGAAGGCCGCCTTGGTGCCGGTGCCCTTCGGGAACGGTGTGAACGTGGGCTGTGCGGCGATGTAACCGAACTGCGCCGTCGCCTTCTTGAGGTGGAAGACGATGGTGTGCTCGTCCGGCGTCTCGATGCTCGACAGGCCACCCGACTTGTACGGGCCCTTATAGTCGGCCGGCGCCTTGATGTACTGCTTCGCGTACGGCGAACCGATCCCCGCGTCCGGGTCCCAGGCGCGCTCGACGCCGAACTTGACGTCCTCGCTGGTGATGCCGGAACCGTCCTGGAAGGCGGTGCCGGACTTCAGCTTGAACGTCCACGTCTTGTTGTCGTCGGACGGCTTGCCCGCGTCGGTGGCCAGGTCACCGACGATCTTCGTCCCCTTGGCGCCGGGGGCGGCCACCTGGGTGGTGAGGGTGCGATAGATGAGGCGATAGAAGTTGTTGACGCCGCCGTCGAACCCGCGCGCCGGGTCGAGATGGGAGAAGTCGGCGTTGGCCAGGACGTGCACGGTGCCACCGGTCGCGGCGGCTGCGCCGGGGTCGGCCTCCTTGGCGGCGGACGCGCCGCCGCCCTTGCAGGAGGAGAGCGTGAGGGCGAGCGCGGTGCACAGGACGGCGGCGGGCAGGGCTATGGCTTTTCTCATGACGCCTTCTGGAGAGGGGGAAGGGTAAGAGGGGCGAGGGGGAGGCGGAGAGGAAGGGGCAGGACCGGCGGTCAGGCGCGCCGGATCCACACCCGCATGGGTGCCGCCTCGCGGTTGCCCCACAGGAAGTAGGGGACGAGGGTGAGCCCGGTGCTCGCGGCGGCGGTGGCCGTACGGGACGGGTCGGTGCCGGTCAGCACGGGATACAGCTCGGCGGACGTAGGGAGTGAGACGCCCGCTTCCGCGTCGAGGACGACGGCGCCCTCGAAGTCCGAGTCGGTCCGGGGGCGGGCGGCCGCGACCTGTGCCACGTCGAGCGTCACGTCGTCGATGTCGACGCCGCAGTCCTGCTGTTCGACGCAGTACACGAGGGGACCGCGGGCGACGGCGATGGAACCGCGCGTCGCATCCAGATAGGGGTGGGAACCATGGGCACGCACGTCCATCGGCAGCCGCAGCACGAGCTCGTCCCCGTCCCGCCAGACACGTCGCACACGCACCCAGCCATCCGCCACACCGGGGTCCACGGCCTCCCCGCAGACGGTGAGCCGCACGGCGCCCGCGTCGGCCCAGCCGGGCACGCGCAGGGTGAGGGCGCAGGGCCGCTCCGGCGCCGCACGGACCGTCAGGCGGACCTCGCCGTCCCACGGATACCGGGTCACCATGTCGACCGCCAGCTCCTGGCCGTCGATCCGAGCCGTGGCATACCCCGCGATCACGAGCTCGTCGGCACGTTCGGCCGCGAGGTGCTCGCCGAGCTGGGACATCCAGCGCACGATGTTGGGCGGGCAGCACGGGCACCCGAACCAGGGGCGGCGCAGCAGCTCCCCGTCGGCCTCGGCGCCGCTGCGCTGCTCGTGGTCGGCGCGGCGCTGCAACGGGTTGTCGTAGAAGAAGGCGCGGCCGTCGGCGGAGGGGCCGACCGCGAACGCGTTGTAGAGAACGGTCTCGAACGTGTCGAGGTAGCAGGCATCCCCGGTGGCCAGGAACATCCGCCAGCCCCACTGCATGGTGGCGATCGCCGCGCAGGTCTCGCTGTAGGACCGCTCGGAGGGCAACTCGTAGCGGTCGCCCACCGCTTCGTCGGAGTGCCGGCTGCCCAGGCCCCCGGTCACGTACAGCTTCGTGGCGGTCATGTCGGCCCACAGCCGCGTCAGCGCGTCGAACAGCGAGTCGTCGCCGGTCTCCAGTGCCACGTCCGCCGCGCCCGCCGCGAGATACGCCATGCGCACCGCGTGCCCGGTCACCGACGGCAGTTCGCGCAGCGGCACCTCGTCCTGGAAGTACGAGGGCGGGAAGACGCTGTGCCGCAGCCCGCTGCGCCGCCCCTGCCCGCGCCGATCGACGAAGAGCCGGGCCTGCGTGAGGTAGGCCTCGTCGCCGGTCTCCCGGTACAGCTCCACCAGGGCCATCTCGACCTCGGGATGCCCGCAGACGGCCTCCTCGCCGCCAGGCCCGAAACGTTTCACCACGAGATCGGCGAAGCGCACGACGACATCGAGCAGCCGCCGGTCTCCGAGGCGCCTGTGGGCGGCGATCGCGGCCTGGGCGAGGTGGCCGAAGGTGTAGAGCTCGTGTCCCCAGGCGAGGTCGGACCAGGGCTCCTTGGCCTGGTCGGGGTCCTGGTAGTAGGAGTTGAGGTACCCGTCGGGAGCCTGCACCCGCTCGAGAAGCGCGACGACCTCCTCGTAGAACTCACGCAGGAGGCCCTCCAACTCGCCACCCGCGCCGTCCAACTCGCTGCGCGTGCCCTCCAACTCACCGCTCGTGCCCGCCAGTTCGTATACGAGCCCCTCCAGCGTCTTGTGGACGTCGGTGTCGAGGAACGGGTACTTCCCGCGGAACGCGAGGGGCCCGCTCTCGTCCGGCAGAAGCCTGCGGAGGTTGTCCACATTGCCCGCCGCGCGGAGCTGCTCCACCGTGTGCGGCAGAGTCTCCTCGCGGTTGCGGCGCTGCCAGTCGGCGAGGAGACCGCCGACGATCGCGACCTGTGAGCCGGGAAGGGGGCGGAGACGTTCAGAGGGGTGCCGCACGTTCAGTCCTCCAAGTGGCGTGTACTTGGGTGCTGTTGCGCCGAATGAATCGCAAGCGTGAAAACGAACGAGAACCGTTCGGGTCAGTAAACGCGTTGTGCGGCATAGTGTTCGTCAAAGCGAACGCTGTCAAGGGAGTCAGGGAGAGGCTATGGACGTTCCTCAGGAGTCGGTCCGCGACATGGTGGCGGCCAATCTCCGCCGTGCGAGGACACAGCGAGGCCTGTCGATCTCGGAGCTCTCGCGGCGCTCCAAGATCGGCAAGGCGACGCTCTCCCAGCTCGAATCGGGCACAGGAAACCCCACCATCGAGACGGTGTTCAGTCTCTCGCGCGCCCTGGAGATGCCCGTCTCCGACCTCCTGGAGACACGGGCGCCGGGCGGCCTGACCGTCGTGCGCGCCAAGGAGGTCGAGGTGCTCAGCGGCGCGGGCGTCGACCTGCGGCCGCTGCGTCGGATGGACTTCGGCGACCTGGTCCTCGAGGTGTACGACCAGGTCGTACGGGCCGACAGCAGGCAGGACTCGCTGGGCCACGTCGGCACCGAGCACACCATCGTGCAGACCGGCCGGCTCCAGGTCCGCGTGGACGGCGACGAGGTCGAGCTCGGCCCCGGCGACTACGTGGGCTTCGACGCCACGCTCCCGCACTCCTACACGGCGCTCGACGGCGACGTGCACTCGGTGCTGCTGCTCCAGTACCGACCGCACGAGCACGCGCACTTGGGGATCCCGCACCCGAAGCCGGGCACCACCGACCCCGAGTCCGCACCCGAGAACGAGTGATGGCTACAAGTATTTTTTGATCACCCCTCCCGAACCCGTTGACACCCGCTGAAGGGCCGTCCTAGCCTCCGAGCTGTTCGATGAAGCGAACGGAGGCGGTTCGATGTACGGAACGCGGGCGGTCATTCTCGGGGCCGGAATCGTCGGAGCCGCCTGTGCGCGGGAGTTGGCCCTCGCGGGCTGCGCCACCACGGTCGTCGACCGCGGCCGCCCGGCCGCCGCGACCACCGCGCACGGCGAGGGCAACATCCTCGTATCCGACAAGGGCCCCGGCCCCGAGCTGGAGTTGGCGCAACTGTCCGGTCGCCTGTGGCCACAGATCGTCGACGAAATATCGGAACACGCCCCCGATGTGCGCGACTTGACGGAATGGGACCCCAAGGGCGGCATCGTCGTCGCCACCACCGACGACGGCGCCCGCGAACTCGCCAAGTTCGCCGCATCCCAACGCGCGGCAGGGGTAAGGGCCGAGCCCCTGGACGCCGCCTCCCTCGCCGCCGCCGAGCCGTACGTCACCCGCGAGCACACAGCGGCGTTCCACTACCCCGACGATGCCCAGGTCCAGCCCGCCGGCGCGGCGGCCGCCCTCCTCTCCGATGCCCTACGCGCAGGAGCGACCCTGCGCACCCACCGCGAGATACACGGCGCGGTCACCCGCGCCGACCGCCTCACCGCCGTCCGCACTTCGGCCGGCGAGCTCATCGAGGCGGACATCTTCATCAACGCGGCGGGCCCCTGGTCGGGTGAACTGTCCACCCGCCTCGGCGCCCCCATCGACGTACGCCCCCGCCGCGGCGACGTCCTCGTCACCACACCCCTCCCGCCCACCGTCTTCCACAAGGTCTACGACGCCGACTACGTGGGCGCCGTCGGCAGCAGCGCCGAGGACCTGCAGACCTCCGCCGTCGTCGAATCCACCCGCGCGGGCAGCGTCCTCATCGGCTCGTCCCGCCGCCGCGTCGGCTTCGACGACCGGCTCCGCCCCGACGCCCTTTCCGCGATCGCCGCCAAGGCGCTGCGCCTCTTCCCGTCCCTCGCGGACGTGTCGGTGATGCGAGCCTACGGCGGCTTCCGCCCCTACGTACCCGACCACTTGCCCGTCATCGGGCCCGACCCGCGCCTCGCCGGGCTCTGGCACGTGGGCGGCCACGAAGGCGCGGGCATCGGCCTGTCCGTCGGCACCGCACGCCTCGTGCGGGACCTGCTCCTGGACCGGCCGACCGAGATCGACGCGACACCGTTCCGGGTGGACCGGCCCGCCGTCCTGGGACGCACGGAGAAAGGCAGGGCGGCATGAGCCCACGACGCATACCGGCGGCGCACGACTCCGTCGGGCGCAGCGAGACACCGCTCACGATCACCGTCGACGGGGAGCCCGTCGCCGGGATCGAGGGCCAGTCCATCGCGGGCATCCTGCTCGCCTCCGGCCGCCGCTCCTGGCGCACCGGGCGCACGGGCGCGCCCCGTGGTGTCTTCTGCGGCATCGGCGCCTGCTTCGACTGCCTGGTCACGGTCGGCCCCGAACGCGACGTCCGCGCGTGCCGCAGGCGGGCGCGGGACGGGGACGAGGTGCGTACGCAGACACGCGAAGCCGGGGCCGGGGCCGGGGCCGAGGAGGGACTGTGACGCAGAACGACGACTGGATGGGCATTTCACGTCACAGTCCCCGAACCGCCACCCTCACCCCAGCCCCCAACCTCACCCCCACGGAGGCCACATGACACGCCACGTAGTGGTCGTAGGCGCGGGGCCGGCCGGGCTCGCCGCCGCGGATGCCGCGCTCGGCGCGGGCGCGCGGGTCACCCTGATCGACGAGGCCGAGCAGCCCGGCGGCCAGTACCACCGGATGCTCCCCGAGGCCTACGCCGCCGACCGGCCCGAGCGCCTCCACCACGGCTGGCGCGCCTTCGACGAACGCCGCCGCCGGGTCCTCGCCCATGCGCGCTGCGCCTGGTGGTCCGAAACCGCCGTGTGGGCCCTGGAGCGCCCCGATCCGGCGGAGCCGGGACCGCCGCGTGTGCACGTGCTGCGCGGCCCGGTCGACGGCGGCGGCCGGGACCGGCACACGCTCGACCCCGACGCGCTGGTGCTCGCGGTCGGCGCTCATGACCGTGTACTGCCCTTCCCCGGCTGGGAGTTGCCCGGCGTGTACACCGCGGGCGCGGCGCAGGCGCTGGCGAAGGGGGAGCGGGTGGTGGTCGGCGACCAGGTGGTCGTGGCCGGGAGCGGGCCGTTCCTGCTGCCGGTGGCCGCGTCGCTGATCGAGGCCGGGGCGCGGGTGCGGGAGGTGCTGGAGGCGAGCACCCCGGCAACCCTTGCCCGTGGCTGGGGTCGGCGCCCTTGGGAGCTGGCCGCGCAGGCCGGGAAGGCCTCGGAACTCGCCGAGTACAGCGCACTGTTGGCGCGGCACCGGGTCCCGTACCGCACCGGACGTACGGTCGTCGAGGCGCGGGGCGACGGGTGTGTGGAGGAGGTCGTCACCGCTCGGCTGCGTGCCGACTGGTCGGTCGTGCCCGGCAGCGAGCGCACCGTTGCCGTGGATGCCGTGTGCGTCTCGCACGGGTTCAGTCCGCAACTGGAGCTGCCGCTCGCCGCGGGGTGTGCGCTGCGCGCCACCCCGGCGGGCGAGTTCGTCGAGGTCGACGGCGACCAGCGCACCACCTGCCCCGGCGTGTACGCGGCCGGGGAGATCACAGGCATCGCCGGCGCGCCCGCCGCCCGCGTGGAAGGCGCGCTCGCCGGGTGGCTCGCCGCGGGTGGCGACCGGAACACCGTCACCGTACGCAGGCTGCGGACCAACCGTGACCAGGGCCGCGCCTTCGCCGCCCGCCTTGCCCGTGCGCATCCCATCGGGGCGGGCTGGTCCGGGTGGCTGCGGCCCGAGACCGTGGTGTGCCGGTGCGAGGAGACGGACTACGCCACCGTGTGCCGCGCCGCCACCGACGAGGCCACCGCCGCTCCGCGCGCCGCCAAGCTCGCCACGCGAGCAGGGCTCGGGCCCTGTCAGGCGCGGATGTGCGGACCCACCGTCGCCGAGATCGGTGCTCGTCTGCGCGGGCCCGACGAGGGCGACCGTGACGTCGCGGGTCTGCCTCCGGCCAGCGAACACCGGCGGCCCATCGCCCGTCCGATCCGGCTCGGCGATCTGGCCGGAGCCCCCGAAACCACTGCCACGTCCCCCAGCAACTCCCTTACAGAGGAGAGCAGTTCATGAGCGGCAAGAAGCAGCAGAAGAAGGGCTCCATCGGTCTCGGTGGCGTCGTCGTCGCCACCGCCCTGCCCTATTACGAGGACGCCACCGCCCCCGCCGGGCTCGCCGTCGACTACGACCGTTACGCCGAGCACTGCCGATGGCTCATCGACAACGGCTGCCGTGGCGTCGGCCCGAACGGGTCCCTCGGTGAGTACTCGTCCCTGACGGATGAGGAGCGGCGGAAGGTGGCCTGTACGGCGATGGAGGCCGTCGGGGACGACGGTGTCGTGGTGGTCGGTGTGCACGGCGTCGGGTCCCACCAGGCGAAGCACTGGGCCGAGGTCGCGGCCGAGGACGGGGCCGACGGTGTGCTGTGCCTGCCGCCAACCCTGTACCGGGCCAACTCGCGTGATGTCATTGACCACTTCGAAGCTGTGGCCTCCGTCGGCCTGCCGGTGATGGTCTACAACAATCCCTTCGACACGAAGGTGGACCTCACGCCGGATCTGCTCGCCGAGATCGCGCAGATCGACAACATCGTCGCCGTGAAGGAGTTCTCCGGTGACGTGCGGCGGGTGCTGGAGATCAAGGAGAAGGCGCCTGATCTTGAAATCATCAGTGGGGCTGATGATGTGGTGCTCGAAAGTCTGCTGATGGGGGCCACCGGGTGGTTCGCCGGGTTCCCGAACGTGTTTCCCGCCGAGTCCGCGCGGCTCTACGACTTGGCGCTCGCGGGCAAGCTGGAGGAGGCGCGGGCGCTGTACGAGCCGCTGGTCGCCGCCTTCCGCTGGGACTCGCGCACCGAGTTCGTGCAGGCCATCAAGTTGGGGATGGAGCAGGTCGGCCGGTTCGGCGGGCCCTGCAGGCCGCCGCGCGGTGCGCTGCTGCCCGAGATGCGCGAGCAGGTCGAGGCCGACATGGCCCGTGCGATCGCCTCGCTGGAGAGCACGTCCGAGAAGCAGGGGGCCCTCTGATGCGGTCCGTCCGCACACTGAGTGCCGTCGACTCGCACACCGAGGGCATGCCCACCCGTGTCGTCACCGGCGGAGTGGGCCCCATCCCCGGTGACACCATGGCCGAGCGGCGTACGTACGCACTGGAACACCTCGACGAGCTTCGCCGGTTCCTCGTCGACGAACCGCGCGGACACGCCGCGATGAGCGGCGCCATCCTGCAGCCGCCGACCCGCCCGGACGCGGACTGGGGTGTCCTGTACATCGAGGTCAGCGGCTTCCTGCCGATGTGCGGGCACGGCACCATCGGCGTCGCCACCGTGCTCGTGGAGACCGGGATGGTGGAGGTGAGCGAGCCTGAGACCGTCGTCAGGCTCGACACGCCCGCCGGGCTCGTCGAGGCGCGCGTCGCCGTACGCGATGGTGTCGCCGAGCAGGTCACCCTGCGCAATGTGGATGCCTTCGCGCTGGAACTGGATGCCACCGTGAAGGTGCCCGGGTACGGGGAAGTGCGCTATGACATGGCGTACGGCGGGAACTTCTACGCGATCACCGAGCTGGATCAGCTCGGTCTGCCCTTCGACCGGGCCCGCAAGGACGACATCCTCAAGGCCGGACTCGCCATCTCCGACGCCATCAACGAGCACAACCGGCCGCGGCATCCGCTGGACCCGGTCATCGGCGGCTGCAAGCACGTGCAGTTCCTCGCCCCCGACTCCACCGCCCGGCACTCGCGCAACGCCATGGCGATCCAGCCCGGCTGGTTCGACCGCTCGCCGTGCGGCACCGGCACCTCGGCCCGGATGGCGCAGCTGCACGCACGCGGCGAACTCCCGCTGCACACCGAGTTCGTGAACGAATCGTTCATCGGGACGCGGTTCACCGGCCGGCTCGTCGGCGACGCGAAGGTCGGTCAACTGGACGGCGTCGTACCGGAGTTCTCCGGTCGCGCGTGGATCACCGGCACGGCCAACTACCTCCTCGACCCGAGCGATCCCTTCCCGCACGGCTTCGTGCTCTGACACCCCAGGGCCGCGCACACCTCCCAGGAGCCACCGTGTCCCGTACGACAACCAACCCACCCCGCGACCCGGCCGGGCCCGGCGGCGGACTCCTCTCCCGCGCCGGCATCTTCCGCCTCAAGCCCGTCGACGACTCGGAGGAGGAGACCAGCGGCGGACTGCGCCGCACCATGGGCCTGTGGCAGCTCGTCGCCCTCAGCCTCGGCGGTCTGGTCGGCGCGGGGGTCTTCTCGCTGGCCGGTGTCGTGGCCAATGAGGACGCCGGACCCGGCGTGATGCTCTCGTTCCTCATCGCCATCGTGGCCAGCGGCGCGGCCGCCCTCTGCTACGCGGAGTTCGCCGGCACCATCCCGAAGGCGGGCTCCGCCTACACCTACTCCTACGCCGCCCTCGGCGAGTTCGTCGGCTGGGCGATCGGCTGGGACCTGCTGCTCGAGTACACCGCGATCGTGGCCGTGGTCGCCATCGCGGTGTCCGGGTACTTCTCGTACATCCTGGAGCACGTCGGCATTGACGTGCCCAGTTGGATGCTGGGCGCTCCCGGTACCGGCTCCGGTCATCGCGTCGATCTGTTCGCGCTGCTGTTGTGTTTGTTGCTTGCCTTCGTGCTGTCCCGGGGGACGAAGGAGTCGGCGCGGTTCGAGACCATCCTTGTCGTCGTGAAGCTGGGGATCGTCGCGCTCGTGGTCGTCGCCGGGGCCTTTCACATCAAGTCCGGTAACTACACGCCGTTCCTCCCCTATGGAGTAGGAGGCGCGTTCACCGGAGCCGCCACCGCGTTCTTCGCCGTCTACGGGTACGACGCCATGAGCGCGGCCGCAGAGGAGAGCGCCGAGGCGAAGAAGGTGCTGCCGAAGGCCATCCTCGTCTCGCTCGGCATCGCCGCGTTCATCTATCTCGCGGTGTGCGTCGTGCTGCTCGGGATGCAGAACTACAAGGACATCGATGTGGCCAGTCCGTTCTCCAGTGCCCTGGGGGCAGTTGGACTCGGCGGGCTCGGGCTCGTCGTGGCCGTCGGCGCTGTCATCGGCATCACCACGTCGGCGTTCGCCAACATGCTTGCCGTGTCACGCGTCTGGTACTCGATGAGCCGCGACGGGCTGCTGCCGCGCTACTTCGCGCGCAACCACCCGCGCAGGCACGTGCCCACGCGGGTGATCTGGCCGGTCGGCATCGGCTCCGCGCTGATCGCCGGGTTCCTGCCCATCCGGGAGGCCGCCGACCTCACCAACATCGGCATCCTGATGGCGTTCATCGTGGTGGCCATCGCCGTTGTTGTGCTGCGCAGGACGCGGCCCGACCTGCCGCGCACCTTCCGTACGCCGCTGGTGCCCTGGGTCCCGGCGATCGGTGTCGCGTTCTCCGTGTGGCTGATCAGCAACCTGGACTGGGTGACGTGGGTCCGGTTCGCGGTGTGGATGCTGATCGGGGTCGGGGTCTACGCGGCGTACGGGTACCGGAACTCGGTCGAGCACCGGGAGGCGCGTCAGCGGAGGTAGCCGAGGCCCGGGTGCGCCTGCCGGTACGCGTCGACCAGGCGGCGCGCCACGTTCGCCGAGTCCACCAGCGGATGCAGCGCGAACGCCTTCACCGCCGTCGCCCGCGAGCCGGAGCGGGCGGCGGCGAGGACCTCACGCTCGACCGCCTTCACCGATGTCACGAGGCCCATGGCGTGTCCCGGCAGCGGGTCGACGGTGACGGGGTGCGCCCCGTTGGCGTCGACCAGGCACGGGACCTCGATCACCGCGTCGGCGTCGAGGCCCGAAAGGGCCCCGCGGTTGCGGACGTTGAGGATCAGCGTGGCGCGCTCGTCGCGGGCGATGGCGCGCATCAGGTCGAGGGCCACCTTCTCGTAGCCGCCGGACTCGGTGAGGGAGGCCTCGTCGCGTTCGCCCGCGCCGGCCGCCTCCCGGTTCTCCGCCATGTACGTGGCCTCGCGCTCGGCCCGCGTCGCGTCCCACGTCTTGAGCGGTGGGGCCGCCGGGTCGCGCATCCGGTCGTAGAAGCGGGACTGCTGCACGTGCAGGAACGCGCCGCGCGTCAACTCCGCTTCCTGGTAGGCGTGTACGGCCTCACGGTTGAAGTAGTAGTAGTGCAGGTACTCGTTGGGGATCGAGCCCAGCTCGCGCAGCCACTCCGTGCCGAACAGCTTGCCCTCCTCGAAGGAGCCGAGGAGTGCCTCGTCGGCGAGGAGGCGGGGGAGTTCGTCGCGGCCGTTCACCTTCAACCCGCGCAGCCAGCCCAGGTGGTTGAGGCCCACGTAATCGACCCACGCGTCCTGCGGATCGGCGCCGAGCGCGCGTGCCACGCGCTTGCCGAGGCCGACGGGGGAGTCGCAGATGCCGATGACCCGGTCGCCCAGGTGATCCGCGAGCGCCTCCGTGACCAGGCCCGCCGGGTTGGTGAAGTTGATGAACCAGGCGTCCGGGGCGAGTTGGGCGATGCGGCGCGCGATCTCCTCGACGACCGGCAGCGTCCGCAGCCCGTACGCGAGCCCGCCCGCGCCGACCGTCTCCTGGCCAAGCACGTCCTCGGCGAGCGCGATCCGCTCGTCCGCCGCCCGCCCTTCGAGGCCGCCCACCCGGATCGCAGAGAACACGAAGTCCGTGCCGCGCACCGCCTCGTCGAGATCGGTGGTGACGGTCACGGAAGGCGCGTCCGGCACCCCTTCGGCCTGCTCGGCCAGGACCCGCGCGATCGCGTCGAGGCGCTGCCCGTCGAGGTCGTACAGGGCGACCTCGGTGACGCGGCCCTCCGCGTGGTCGGTGAGCAGGGCCCCGTACACCAGCGGCACGCGGAATCCGCCGCCACCGAGAATCGTCAGTTTCATACCTGCACTACTTTCACGCCGGCCTCCGTGAGCGCTGCACAAGTGGGCGCCGGGGCGGAGGAGTTGGTCACGAGAACGTCGAGGGAGTCGGGGCCGCACACCTTGGCCATGCCGGTGCCGGGGAACTTGGAGGAGTCGGCGAGGAGCACCGTCCGGTCGGCTGCCGCGATCATGGCCCGCTTGACCGGGACCTCCACCACGGTGGTGTCCATCACCTGCCCGTTCGGGCGGACGCCGCTGGTGCCGAGGAACAGCCAGTCGGCGTGCAGCTGGCGCAGGTTGTCCTCGGTGAGGAAGCCGACCAGGGAGCGGTACTCGCGGCGCAGCATGCCGCCGAGCAGCACCAGGTCGATGCCGGTGTCGTCGGCCAGCTCCTCGTACACCACCAGGTTGCTGGTGATGACGGTGAGCCGCCGGCCGTGCAGCTGGCGGGCCAGGCGGTACGCGGTCGTCCCGATGTCGAGGAGGACCGACTGGCCGTCCGCTATCAGGGACGCCGCATGCTCGGCGATGGTGTCCTTCTCGGGGACCCGTACCTGCGCGACCTCGGCGAAGGGCTGGTCGCCCTCCTCCATGACGGCGCCGCCGTGCACGCGGGTGAGGAGTCCGTCCTCCTCCAGTTTCACCAGGTCGCGGCGGATGGTCGCGGGGCTCACGGTGAGCTGCTCGGCGAGTTCGGCGACGGACGCGGGCCCGCCGGAGCGCAGCGCACGCAGGATCAGGTGGTGTCGTCGCTCTGCCAGCATGCGGCGCACACTACTCGTCAAATTCAAGCAATTCCATGCTCATTTTTGTCCAGAGCTTGATTGTGTGGTGCCGACATGAGTTCATCCGGTGCTCACCATCCGTACTGTCTGCACTCGTAGCGTCCCTGCGTACCCCCCGTCGCCACCGAACCCAGGAGCCGCCGACATGACCGATCCCCTCTCCAGCCCCGTGTCCCGGCGTCGCGCCCTCGCCCTCGGTGCGGGCGCGCTCGGCGCCGCGGCGGCGGGCTCGCTGCTGCCGCCCTCCCTTCAGCGGGCCCTGGCCGCCGAGCCGCCGTCCGGCGGGCTCGACGCCATCGAGCACGTGGTGATCCTCATGCAGGAGAACCGGTCGTTCGACCACTACTTCGGCATGCTGCGCGGCGTCCGCGGCTTCGGCGACCGCAACGCCGTCCAACTCGCCGACGGAAAGCCCGTGTTCGAGCAACCGGACGGCGCGAAGAGAGTCCTGCCGTTCTCCGTGCGCGCGGCCGCCGAGGCGCAGCAGCACGACCTGCAGTACATCGACGCCCTCAACCACGACTGGAACGGCGGCCACAAGGCCTGGAACAACGGCTGGATGAACCAGTGGGTCTCCGCCAAGACCGCGGCGACCATGGCGTATTACGACCGCTCCGACATTCCGCTGCAGTACGAGCTCGCCGACACCTTCACCATCTGCGACGCCTACCACTCGTCCATGCACAGCTCCACCAGCCCCAACCGCAATTACCTCTGGAGCGGAAACTCCGGCGACGAGCCGTCCGGCGTGCGCGCCATCGGCAACGACGCCTACGACGAGGGCACCCACAAGGGCTACGACTGGCCCACCTTCGCCGAACTCCTGGAGAAGGAGGGCCGCAGCTGGCAGACGTACACCGAGTGGGAGAACTTCACCGACAACCAGATCGAGTTCTACGCCTCCTTCAAGGCGGTCGCCCGCAAGGTGCTGGCCAAGACCGGCGGGCACACGTACATGGAGTCGTTCTACGCGCTCGTCCGCAAGGCGGACGACGCCGGTGACACGGCCGAGCGGAAGCGGCTGCTCGGACTCCTGGAGGAGGGCGTCAAGGCGCTCACCAAGGCCGAACGCAGCCTGTTCGAGCGCGCCCTGCGTCGCGTGCCCACCGGCACCCTGGCCGAGCGTTTCGCCGCCGACGTCGCCGCCGGGAAGCTGCCCGCGGTCTCCTACCTGGTGCCGTCCGCGGTCGACTCCGAGCACCCCAGCGTCTCCGTGCCCGCCGCGAGCGCCAGCGTCCCGTACAAGGTGCTCGACGCGCTGGCCTCGCACCCCGACGTGTGGCGCAAGACCGTCGTGCTCATCAACTACGACGAGAACGACGGCTTCTTCGACCACGTCCCGCCGCCCGTGCCCGAGCCGGGCGAGCCCGACGAGTGGTGGCTGGGGCAGCCCACCGGGCTCGGCATGCGCGTGCCGATGCTGGTGATCTCGCCGTGGTCGGTGGGTGGTTACGTGTGCTCCGAGCTGTTCGACCACACCTCCGTCAACCGCTTCCTGGAGAAGTGGACCGGCATCGAGAACCCCAACATCACGCCGTGGCGCCGCCGGATATGCGGCGACCTGACCTCCGCCTTCGACTTCGACACCGCCGAGAAGCAGCCCGCCGTGCACAATCCCGGCCCGGTGCCGCCGGCCGCCGCCCGCTGGAAGCCGAGCCCGCCGGCCGAGCAGAAAATGCCGGTGCAGGAGCCCGGCACCCGGCCCGCGCGCCCGCTGCCGTACCAGACCGACGCGTACGCGCGGATCGACGAGGGGCGCGTCGAGGTCACCCTCTCCAACACCGGTACGTCCAGCGCCCACTTCGCGCTCTACTCGTACGAGGGCGAGTTCGACGTGCCGCAGCACCGCGACGTCTCCGGCACCCGCGCCCTGACCGTGACACCGGCAAAGGACCGCTACCGGTTCACCGTCACCGGCCCGGGCGGCTTCCGCCGCGAGTTCGCGGGCCTCGCCGCGTCCACCGCGGAGGTCACGTCGACCGTGCGCGCCAAGACCCGCGAACTGCGCATCACGCTGGCCAACCACGGCACCGAGGCCAAGGTGTTCACCGTCCGCCCGCAGGCCTACGTGCGCGCGGCCGACGCCGCGCCCCTGACCCGGCAGATCCGCGTCGCGCCCGGCGACCGCACCACCGTGACGCACCCCGCCGCGAAGACCCACGGCTGGTACGACCTGATCGTGCGCTGCGAGAACGAGCCCGACTTCGCGCGGCGCCTGATGGGCCACATCGAGAACGGGCGGCCCTCGGTCTCCGGGTGATACCGGGGCCCTGCGTCCTGCGGGCGGGGAAAACCGATCGTCGGGAACGGACACCAGCGGTTACGCTCGCGCCCGTTCCCGACGAGGTCCGGACCCGCCGCGAAAGGTGACCATGGGCGTACGCAAGCTGCACCAGGACGAGCCGGACATCGACGAGGACCTCGTCCGGGCGCTCGTCGACGAGCAGTTCCCGCGGTGGGCGGGCCTGCCCCTGAAGTACGTCGACTCGCACGGCACGCAGAACGTTCTGTACCGGCTCGGCGAGGAGTGGGTGGTGCGGCTGCCGCGTCTGGCCGGCGTCGAACCCGAACTGGCGGACGCGCGACGGTGGCTCCCGTACCTGGCGGCCCGGCTGCCGGTGCCCGTGCCGGAGCAGGTGGCCGAGGGGGAGCCGGGGCACGGCTTCCCGTGGCCGTGGGCGGTGCACCGCTGGCTGCCCGGCGAGAACCCGGCCGTGGGGCGGCTCGGCGATCCCGAGGCGCTGGCCGGGGATCTGGCGGGCTTCGTCACGGCGATGCGCGCGATCGACACCACCGGGGCACCGGAGGCGTACCGCGGGCGGCCGCTCGCCGAACGCGCCGACGGGACCCGCGAGGTGACCCGCCGTCTGGCCGGGACGATCGACTCCGCGGCGGCCCTCGCCCTCTGGGACGAGGCGGTGCGCACGCCCGGCGCGGTCCGCGACGTGTGGCTGCACGGGGACCTGCAGCCCGGCAACCTTCTGGTGTCGCAGGGCAGCCGGCTCGGCTCGGTCATCGACTTCGGGTGCATGGGCACGGGGGATCCGGCCGTCGATCTGATCGCTGCCTGGTACGTCCTGGGCGGCCCGGAGCGGCGGATCTTCCGCGAGGCCGTGGCGGTCGACGACGACGCGTGGGTGCGGGGGCGCGGCTGGGCGCTGACCATCGCGGTGCACGAGCTGGCGTACTACCGGGACTCGAACCCGTTCATGGCGCGCACCGCGACCCGCGTGGTCGGCGAGATCCTCGCCTCCGCCGACCACGACTGAAGGGCGCTAGACGGGCGGCGCGAGCGGGGCCTCGTGCGCGTCCCGCTGATGCGGGATCACGACCGAGGGGCTGCCCGTCGTCAGCGCCACCGTCCGTGCCGGAGACGGAATGCGGATGCCCTCCGCGCGGAAGCGCGCGTGCAGCCGCTTGATGAACTCGTGCTTGATCCGGTACTGGTCGCTGAACTCGCCGACGCCCAGGATCACGTTGAAGCTGATCCGGGAGTCGCCGAAGGTGTGGAAGCGCACGAGCGGTTCGTGCTCCGGCACGGCGCCCTCGACCTCCTTCATCACCTCGGTGACGACCTCGACCGTCACCCGCTCCACTTCCTCCAGGTCGACGTCGTAGCCGACCCCGGCCAGCACGCTGAGGGTCATCTCCTGCTCCGGGCGGCTGAAGTTGGTCATGTTCGTGCCCGACAGCTGCGTGTTCGGGATGATCACGAGGTTGTTGGAGAGCTGCCGCACCACCGTGTTGCGCCAGTTGATGTCGACGACATAGCCCTCCTCGCCACTGCTCAGCCTGATGTAGTCACCGGGCTGCACGGTCTTGGAGGCCAGGATGTGCACGCCCGCGAACAGGTTGGCGAGGGTGTCCTGAAGGGCGAGTGCCACGGCCAGGCCGCCCACACCCAGGGCGGTGAGCAGCGGCGCGATGGAGATCCCCAGCGTCTGCAGCACCACCAGGAACCCCATCGCGAGCACCACGACCCGCGTGATGTTCACGAAGATGGTCGCCGAACCCGCCACGGCCGCACGGGACTGCGCGACCGCCCGTACGAGCCCCGTGATCACCCGCGCCGCCGTCAGCGTCGCCACGACGATGAGCAGCGCCGTGAGCGCCATGTTCACATTCCGGCCCGTACGCGGGGTGAGCGGCAGCACCTCGGCGGCCACGGCGGCGCCCGCCGTGACCGCCGCCCACGGCACCAGCGTGCGCAGCGCGTCGACGATCACATCGTCCCCGGCCCACCGCGTCTGCCCGGCGCGCACGCCGAGCCAGCGCAGCAGGGCGCGCAGCAGCAGCCCCGCCAGCAGACCGCCGATCAGGGCGACACCGGCGAAAATCAGGTCGTGGAGTTCGACGCCGCGACTCAACGGGCACCGCCCGTGCGGGGGCCGAACGCTGTCAGTAGGGCATCGAGGGCGGATATGTGATGTTTCGTCACGTGATACCTGCTCGGTCGGGGACAGGGGCGGCGGGCCGGAGCCTCACCTATTCTGCACAAGCTTCTCGCATCCCGGACCCAACTCCGTTGCTGCCCCCTTACGTAATGCCGATGATCCGTCCGCCACGCGCGGCCCTACAACCGTTCCACGGCGCGGAACGCAGACAGGCGTGCCAGTAACCGGCGTGCGGGCGGCGTCAGTTCGCTCACTGGCAGCGGGGCGCCGCTGTTCAGGCGGCCGAGCAGAGCGCCCAGTTCGCGCGCCGTCAGGCCGGTGCGTGTGATGTGTCCGCACGCCGCGACGAGGCGGTGCCCGCCGGCCGGCATCCACACCACACGCTCCGTGGCCCGCACCGCGTCGTCGTCGGTGAAGTAGCCGGGCCGGGTGGGCGGCGGCACCGGGCGCAGGCCCCCGTCCGTGGCCTGCCGCAGCACCTCGCGGGCCAGGCGCCGGTGGAGCGGCGCGGGACGGGTCTCCTGGCGGAGGTGGTGCAGCGCCGCGGCGAGGGGCGGCGGGAGGGTGCCGGGCAGGTCTTCGGGTGACTCGTCGGCCGGTACGAGGGTGTCGACCGTGCCCCACGTCCCGTGCGAGGAGGACGGGCCGATGAGCGGTGCGGGTGCGCGCGGGACGGAGACGTGCACGGTCGTGGCGGGGGAGCGGGGTCCGTGGAGGGTGTGTTCGTGGCCGGCGGGCCAGTAGAGCAGGTCGCCGGGGGCGGCCGTAGCGGTCCAGCGCCGCTTCTCCGGTCCCGTGAGGCGGATCCGGTGGTGGCCGTGGAGGACGTAGAGGAACGTTGCTGCGCGGGGCTGGGAGGGCGAGGGGCGTGGTGGCTCGGACGTTCCGTGGCACAGCGTCGTGCCGATGGGTACCAGGGGCCGGCCGACCGCGTCCCACAGGCCGGTGAAGAAGGCCCGCTCCCTGGCCCACAGCGGATGGTGCCCCGCGTGCAGCTCCCGGACGACGAGGGTGAAGGGGGCGCCGCCCAACTGCCGTTGGAGGCGGCGGTCGTAGGCGGCGAAGGAGCCGTCCTCCGGCCGGGGCAACAGATCACCGGGGTCGGTGAGGCGGCGCGGCCCCACGGCGAACCGGACCCGTTCGTCGTCGTCCGCCGTGGTGTGGTGTCCGGCGGCGACGGCGCCCTCGAAGACCTCGTGGCGGTCGAACGGAGCGGCGGGGCCGGGGGTGCGGCTCGGGCGGAGCAGGGCGGGCCGGCGGTCCCAGTGGTCGGCCGCGAGGCGTTGCCAGTCGATCGACCGGTCGACGGGTCCGAGGACGTCGACCGGGGTGGCGGCGCCCGCCGTCACGGGTGCGGCTCCGGTGGCGCGATCGCGACGGCCCGTGAACGGCACAGCTCGCGGAGCACGCCGTGCAGGTGAGGAGAGTCGTCGGACAGCCCCGACGACCGGGCCAGGTCGGCCACGGTGGTGTCCTGGTGTGTCGTGCGCAGGCGGCTGAGCACACGGTCGGCCGCACGGCCCCGCACCGGCCACACCTGCCCGTTCGCCGCCCACAGCGCGTCATCGGCACCGGTGGCGACCCGGATGATCTCGCTGACGCACAGTAATCGGTGCCGGGAGGTGAGGGGCACGGCGGGCCGTGGCGCGGGCGCCGGATCGAGCCCCGCGGCGGAGCGCAGCCCGGCCCAGCGCGCGAGCAGGGCCCGCTCGACGCCCGGATCGGCGAGCGTGTCCGCCAACGGGCGGGCTGAGTAGGCGAGTTGGGTGGGAAGCGTCAGCCGCCCGTCGGCTCTCGCGGGCAGCGGATGGGGGAGTGTCACCGGGGTGTCCGGGTGCGGACCGTGTCTTCGCAGCAGGGTGCGGACGGCCTCCGTGACCAGTGGCAGGGCCGAGGCCGTGCGGGCGGGCACGCTCACCCGCAGCGTCGTGCACGGTCCCGTACGGTGATCGAGGTGCCGGCTTCCGGCGGGCCAGTGCACCAAGTCACCTGCCGCCGCGTGGAGTTCGTACTCGGTGCCGGTGTGCTCGGGGCGCACCCGTACGGTCAGCTGGCCGTCGATGACCCAGGTGAGGGAGGCGGCGCCGGGGTCGCCCGCCTCGGCGACGGCGTGGTGCCGGTCGCCGACGGCCAGCTCCGCGGCCACCGGGACCACGGGCCACCCGACGTACCGCCAGAGCCCGGCCAGCGCGTCCCGTACCCGCGACCACGCCGAGAAGTCCCGGTGCAGGGGATCGGCGGCGGTCAGCAGCCAGCCGTCGCCGCCGAGCAGGGGCGCTGAGGCGAGGCGTGCGACGTAACCGTCGAGGTCCCGGTCGGTCCGGCCGGGCAGCAGCGGGCCCGGCTCGGACAGGAAACCGTCGGTCGTGGCCAGGTGCAGGGACTCGGGGTGCGCGGCCGCCATGAGGAAGAGCGCGTGGGCGTCGGCCGGGTCGATGCCCAGCACGGGTGCGTCGGAGACGACCACCGGCTCCCTGGCCCAGTGTGTCTCGGCGAAGCGCCGCAGGGCGGGCCCGTGGGGTGCGGTCCTGCGGGCGGAGGTGTGCCTTGACTTCATCGGGTGGGGATCTCCTCGGTCCCACGTGGGGGTGGCGCCGGGTTCGCGACCTTGCCAGAGCGCTTCCTGCTTCGTCAACGCTTTGCGGAGAACCAGTGAACACGCGCGAGGAGGGAGAGGAGGAGGGTGACGTCCAGAGGGTAGTTGGGGCCGGAAAGGTGTGGGTCTTGTGAATTGGCGGGTTCGCGCCTGCCGGAATACGCGGCTCCGCCCGATTTGGGCAGGCCGGGCGCATGGCATGGTGGGCGCGCTCGTTCAGATGTCCAAGAAAGGCCCCTCATGCCCCTCGCATTGTTCCGTCGGAAGAGCGCCGGTTCGGCAGGGCGGGGAGGTGGTCCCGTCCACTCCGTGCCGCAGGGGGCGGGCGGCGTGCACTGCGAGGTGACCGACCCGTTCGGTCAGCCCATGCCGGGCGCCGATGTCACGATGACCCAGTCGCAGACCGGGCGCGTCTCCGTGAAGGCCACGACCGACCCCTTCGGTCTGGTCTTCGTCACGCTGCAGCCCGGCCGCTACAGCGTCCTGATCGCGGCCGAGGGCCTGGAGCCGTTCCAGCAGACGGTCGAGGTCGTCGAGGGCGAGACGCTGCCGCTCACCGGCATCCAGCTGCACGTGGGCCGTTCGCCGGAGCTGCCGCAGCCCGGCACCTGGATGTTCGACCCGCCGCACACCGCGATCCGCTTCATCGCCAAGCACGTCGGCATGGCCCACGTCCACGGCCGCTTCACGCGCTTCGAGGGCGGCATCCAGATCGCGCCCGACATGGCGGACTCGCGCGTCGAGGTCCGCATCGAGGCCGCGTCGATCACGACGGGCAACAACACCCGCGACAACCACCTGCGTTCCGCGGACTTCCTGGACGTCGAGAACTACCCGTACCTCCACTTCAGTTCGGACCGTTTCATCTACCGCGGCGGATCCAAGTGGACCGTCCAGGGCGCCCTCACCATGCACGGCGTGAGCCGCACGGTCGACCTGGAGACCGGCTACCTCGGCGTCGTCAACGGCGGTTACGCCGAGGAGCTGCGCTGCGCGGCCCTCGCCACGGCGGAGCTGCACCGCGAGGACTACACCCTGAACTGGCGCACGATGCTCGCCAAGGGCATCGCGGTCGTCGGCCCCACGGTCAAGCTCGAAATGGACCTCCAGGCCATGTACCGCAGCGCGGACACGCCCACGCCCCCGGAGTAGGTAACTGCTGGGCGCACCTTGATTACGGAGCGCAGCGCGATGCGGCAAGAGGACGGCACCCCGCCCGTTCGCGGCCGGATGACCTCTATGGAAGGCTGATGGGCGAAATGCCCCATTCCTTCCCGGGAGGTCCCATGTCCTCGAAGCGTCGTCGGAAGAAGAAGGCGCGCCGCAAGCACGCGGCGAATCACGGCTCCCGTCCGCAGTCCTGACTGCGGGAGCGGCCGCGGGGTGGGGTCACGCGCGCTGCGCGACCCCACTGCCGATCGCGGACGCCCACTCCGTGACCAGCGACTCGTACTCGGCGCGGTCCTCGGGGTTCAGGTGCCCACCCGTGCGTGCCCACAGGTCACGAATCTGCTCGTTGACCACGTCGGCGGACCGTACGGCGCGTGAGGCTGGGATGGCGGACATGTGAAAGAGCGTAGGGGATCCGCACGCCTATTCGCTGCGGTCCGTCACGTGGCTATCGCCATGTGTGAGTTTCGTCATGCATGTCGGCGTGATGACTCCTGTCCCGGTCAAGTCACCTGGCCCCGTACGCCACTTCAGCTCTTGCGGCCCACCGCCCCGTACATCGGCACCGGTGATCCGTCCCGGTCCTCGTCGACGGCCAACTCCGGGTGCCAGTCGGGGAGCCAGACCACGCCGGGGTCCACCAGCTCGAGTCCGGTCCCGGTGAAGAACTTCGTCATCTCCTCGTGCGTGCGCGGGGCGAGGGTGATCCCGCCGGCCGCGTACATGTCGATCGTCTGCTGAGTGCGCGACGGGTCGTAGTCCGCGGCCACATGGGACAGGGCGAGGTGGCTGCCCGAGGGCAGGGCGTCCACGAAGGTGCGCACGATGTCGTACGCGCCCTGCTCGTCCGGGATGAAGTGCAGCAGCGCGATCAACGACACCGCTATCGGGCGCTCGAAGTCCAGGATCTCCCGGGCCAGTTCGATGATGCGGTCCGGTTCGCGGGCGTCGGCCTGGACGTAGCGCGTGACCCCCTCCGGAGTGCCGTGCAGCAGCGCCTCCGCGTGCCGCAGCACGATCGGGTCGTTGTCGACGTACACGACGCTCGCCTCGGGCGCCGCGAGTTGCGCGATGCGGTGCAGGTTCGGCTCGGTCGGGATGCCGGTGCCGATGTCGAGGAACTGGGTGACACCGCCGCGCGCCGCGAGCATCCGGGTCGCGCGGTGCATGAACCAACGGTTGTGCCGCGCCGCGTACTTGGCCGTCGGCTCCAGCGTGGTGATCTGGCGGCCGAGCTCCTCGTCCACCGGATAGTTGTCCTTGCCGCCGAGGTACCAGTCGTACACCCGCGCCGGGTGCGGCCTGCTGGTGTCGATACGCGGCGGGGTGGGGGATGTGTCGGGCGTCGAGGGCATGGGTGGCTGCAACTCCCTGGTCGTCCGGGCATGATCGAGCGCGTGCACGAGCATCCTGCCGTATGTGTGCGAAGTGTGCGGCCGCAATGGGAGAGGATGCCGGGGCGGAGTGGAATCCGAGACAGGAGCACCGCGCATGAGTGACGTCCCCCAGCTTCCCGCACACCTCGACATCTCCCGGGCCACGCTCGCCGACTGGCCGGTGATCCGTGGCTGGGCCGCCGACGAGGGCTGGAACCCCGGCCTGGCGGACGGGCCCAGCTTCTTCGCCCAGGACCCCGACGGGTTCTTCCTCGGCCGGATCGACGGCGAGCCGGTGTCCGCTGTCTCCGTCGTCAACTACGGGGACGCCTACGCGTTCCTGGGCTGCTACCTCGTCCGTCCCGACCTGCGCGGACTCGGCCATGGCATCGCCACTTGGAGGGCGGGGCTCGCGCACGCGGGCGGGCGCACCGTCGGGCTCGACGGCGTCGTCGCCCAGCAGGGCAACTACCGCAAGTCCGGCTTCGAACTCGCCCACCGCACCACCCGGTTCACCGGGATTGCGAGCGGTGGCGGTGCGCCCGGTCCCGGCGACGGTGTCGTGCCGGTCGAGGGCGACCTCCGGCCCCTGCTCGCGTACGACAGTGCCTGCTGTCCGGCGGACCGGCCGCGCTTCCTGGAATCCTGGCTGACCACGCAGGGACACACGGTCCGTGCTCGCGTCGTCGGCGGACGCGTCACCGGGTACGGCGTGCTGCGCGAGGGGCTCGACATGCCGCGGATCGGGCCGCTGTTCGCGGACACGCCGGACGACGCCCGTGTGCTGTTCGACGCGCTCGCTCCGGCGGGGCGACCGGTCGGCCTCGACGTGCCCGCGTCGAACCCGGCGGCCGTCGCCCTGGCCGAGGAGCGGGGGCTGGAACCGGGGTTCGAGACGGCCCGGATGTACACCGGGCCGGTTCGGGCGTTCGCCGAGGAGCGGGTCTTCGGCGTGACGACCCTTGAGCTCGGGTGAGGCGACAACTCCTGGGCCGGGAAAGGGGTGCGGGGCTACGAAACGGTATGGGGGAGGCGGTCAGTCGTTCTCGAACGACCCGTGCCGCCCTGCCCCCGCCGCGAACCGGCCCGCCCCTTCGGTCGCCCCGCCCAACACACCCATGCCGTAGCGGAGTTCGGTGTTCATCGCCGCCGCCTCGTCCCGGCCGTGCTGTTCCCGCAGGGACGCCCGGTCGCTGCGCAGGCAGTCCTGCGGGAACGCGGCGATCTGCGCGGCGAGCGCCTCCGCCGCCGCGCGGGAGCCGCCGGGCGGCACGAGGCGGTTCGCGAGACCGATCTCGTACGCCTCCCGCGCCTCGACGGGGCGGCCGGTCAGGATCAGGTCGCTCGCGCGGCTCTCACCGATGAGCCGGGGGAGGCGGACCGTGCCGCCGTCGATGAGCGGAACTCCCCAGCGGCGGCAGAAGACACCGAACACCGCGTCCTCCTCCGCCACCCGCAGATCGCACCAGAGGGCGAGTTCGAGGCCGCCCGCCACCGCGTGCCCCGCCACGGCCGCGATGACGGGCTTCGTCAGACGCAGGCGGGTCGGGCCCATCGGCCCCGCCGTGTCGTCGGTGAACTCCGCCACCCGGTTCCCGCGCTCCGTGCCGATCGCCTTGAGGTCCGCTCCCGCGCAGAACGTGCCGCCCTCGCCCCACAGCACGGCGACCCGCGCCCCGTCGTCCGCCTCGAACGCGCGGAAGGCCTCGGCCAGTTGAGCCGCCGTCGGACCGTCGACCGCGTTGCGGGCCTCGGGGCGGGACAGGACGACCGTGGTGACGTGGCCTGCGCGTTCGACGCGGACGGGAGGCATGGGGACCCTTTCGGCTAGCTGACCGTGAGCTTCAGCTTGGCATCCGCCGTCGAGCTGTTCCCCACGTACAGCTCGAACGTGCCCTCCTCGACGCGGAATTCGCCGCTGGAGTCGTTCGTCCAGAAGCCGAGGTCCTCCGCGCCGAGCTGGAACCGGACGGTCGTCGACGCACCCGCGTCCAGCGTGACCCGCTTGAACCCGCGCAGTCTGCGCACCGGTTGGGTGAGCGAGGCCGCCACATCGCGTACGTACAGCTGCGCGACCTCGTCGCCGGAGCGCGAGCCGGTGTTGCGGACCTCGACCGACACCTCGAAGGTGTCGCCCTTGCGCAGGGCGCCCGCCGCGATCGAGGAGCGGCTCAGCTTCGGTGTGCCGAAGGCGAACGACGTATAGCTGAGGCCGTACCCGAAGGGGAACTGCGGCGTGGGCGGCAGGTCCAGGTACTTCGACGTGTACTTGTTGTCCTTGTCGTACGGTCGGCCCGTGGACTCGTGGTTGTAGTGGATCGGGATCTGGCCGGTCGTGCGCGGGAAGGAGACCGGGAGCTTGCCGCCGGGGTTCACCGCGCCGAACAGGACGTCCGCGATCGCGTTACCCGCCTCGATGCCCGGGTGCCAGGCCTCAAGGACGGCCGGTGCGCTGTCCAGCCAGTCGCCGACGGTGAACGGCCGGCCGCCCACCAGCACCACCACGAACGGTTTGCCCGTCTCCGCGATCGCCGCGATCAGCTTCTCCTGCGCGCCCGGCAGCGAGATGTCGCTGCGGGCCGCGGCCTCGCCGCTCATCGACGGCGGCTCGCCGACGACCACGATGGTGACGTCCGCCGACGTGGCGGCGGACACCGCGTCGGCGATGCCGCCGGTGTCCTTGCCCTCCGGGTCGACCCCGCGCGCGTAGGTCACCTTGGCGTCCGGCGCGGCCTTCTTCACCGCGTCGAGCACCTTCACCGACGGGAACTTCTCGGCCGACGCGGGCACCACCCACGTACCCAGCAGATCCGAGGAGTCGCCGAAGGGGCCGACGACGGCGAGGGACGTGAGCGACTTCTTCAGGGGGAGCGCGGCCTGTTCGTTCTTCAGCAGGACCATGGAGCGGGACGCCGCCGTGCGCGCGGCCTTGCGGGCGTCGGCCGACGGCTCGTTGATGGCCTTCGACTCCTCCACGTACGGGTCGTCGAACAGGCCGAGTGCGTACTTGAGGCGGAGCACGCGGGCCACCGCGTCGTCGATCCGCCGCTCCTGGATCTTCCCGGCGCGCACCAGCTTCTTGCCGTTGGTGAGGAGATTGGTGCTGGTCATCTCCATGTCGACACCGGCGTTGAGGGCGAGCCTGGCCGCGTCCGCGCCGTCCTCGGCGAAGCCGTGCGCGATCAGTTCCTGAACGCCCGTGTAGTCGCTGACGACAAGTCCCTCGAACCCCCACTCCTTCTTGAGGATGTCGGTGAGCGTGTGCGCGTTGCCGTGCGCCGGGACGCCGCTGATGGTGTTGAAGGAGGCCATCACCGTGGCGACGCCCGCGTCCAACGCCGCCTTGAACGGCGGGAGATAGAGGTTGCGCAGGCGCGACTCGGACACGTCGACCGTGTTGTAGTCGCGGCCGCCTTCCGCGCCCCCGTAGGCCACGAAGTGCTTGGCGCACGCGGCGACGGTGTCCTTGGAGCCGTAGCCCGAACCCTGGTAGCCCTTCACCTTCGCCGCCGCGAACCGCGCGGTCAGATACGGGTCCTCGCCGGTGCCCTCGGCGATGCGGCCCCAGCGCGGCTCGTGCGTGACGTCCATCATCGGGGCGAACGTCCAGTGCACACCGTTGGAACGGGCCTCCTTGGCCGACACCTCGGCGTCCGAGCGGGCCACATCCGGGTCGAAGCTGGACGCCTGGGCGAGCGGGATCGGGAAGTTGGTCCAGAAGCCGTGGATCACGTCCAGGCCGAGGAGCAGCGGGATGCCGAGCCGGGACTCGTCGACGGCGATGTGCTGCAGCTCGTTGGTCGTCTTCGCGCCGAAGATGCTGAACACCGAGCCGACCCGCCCGGCCCGCGCCGCGTCCTCGACCGCCTTCGTCGTGCCGGAGCCCGGATTGAGGTCGTAGGACCAGGGGAGCTGCTGGAGCTGGCCCAGCTTCTCTTCGAGAGTCATACGTGCGAGGAGGCTCTGGACCTTGGCCTCGTGCGCCGCGTGCGGTGCGGTGGGGGCCGTCGCGGCGGCGTATGCGGTGGCGGTCTGGCTGGTGGTGGCGGCGCCCGCGGCCGCGGTGACACCGATGGCGGACAGCAGGGTACGTCTGCGCAGCTCCGGCATGCCTTCGCTTCCCGATCGTGCGGGGCCCACAACTCGTGTAATGGGCACAAGAATTGAAGCGAAGTTACGTTCCGGTTACGCGAGGGTCAAGAGGTACGACCGGGGTGTCGGCCCGCGTTCGATCACGTCCGCGCGACCCCGACTGTTGACCTCAAGTTTGGTTGAGGTCATAACGTCTTCGGCATGAGCATGGAGACCACAGCCTGGACGCAGCTGCACAGCGTCATGAATGCCCAGGACGGCGGCCCGAAAGGCCGCCCCTTCGCCCGCGCGACCCTTCGCAGGATCGCCGTCTTCGCCCGGCCGCACCGGCGCCGCATCGCCCAGTTCGTGTTCCTGAGCATCCTGACCGCCCTGCTCGCCGTGGCGACGCCGATGCTCGCGGGCACGGTGGTCAACGCGATCGTGGGAGGCCACGACGAGGGCCACGTCATCCGCCTCGCCCTCCTCATCGCGGTCATCGCGCTTGCCGAGGCGGGGATCGGGCTGCTCGCCCGCTGGCTCTCCGCGAACCTCGGCGAGAGCCTCATCCTCGACCTGCGGACGGCCGTCTTCGACCATGTACAGCGCATGCCCGTCGCCTTCTTCACCAGGACCCGCACCGGAGCCCTGGTCAGCCGCCTCAACAACGACGTGATCGGCGCGCAGCGCGCCTTCAGCAACACACTCTCTGGCGTGGTCGGGAACGTGGTGACGCTGATCCTGACGCTGGCCGTCATGCTGACGCTGTCCTGGCAGATCACGCTGCTCGCGCTCGTCCTCCTGCCGGTCTTCGTGCTCCCCGCCCGCCGCATGGGCTCGCGCATGGCCCGCCTCCAACGGGAGGCCGCCGCGCACAACGCGGCCATGGGGACGCGGATGACCGAACGGTTCTCCGCGCCGGGCGCGACGCTGATCAAGCTGTTCGGACGGCCCGGAGACGAGTCGGCCGAGTTCGCGGAACGTGCGCGCCGGGTACGCGACATCGGCGTCCGCACCGCCATGGCGCAGTCGGCGTTCATCACCGCGCTCACCCTCGTCTCGGCGCTCGCGCTTGCGCTGGTGTACGGCCTCGGCGGGTACTTCGCGCTGACCGGCACCCTGAAGGCGGGCGCGGTCGTCTCCCTGGCTCTGCTGCTGACCCGCCTGTACGCGCCGCTCACCTCGCTCGCCGGCGCCCGCGTCGAGGTCATGAGCGCGCTCGTCAGCTTCGAGCGGGTCTTCGAGGTGCTCGACCTCAAGCCGCTCATCGACGAGAAGCCCGACGCCCAGGAGATCCCGGAGGGCCCGGTCGCCGTCGAGTTCGACGACGTGCGCTTCGGCTACCCCTCGGCCGACAAGGTTTCGCTGGCCTCGCTCGAAGAGGTCGCCTCCCTCGACACCCGCGGCGGCGCCGAGGTGCTGCACGGAGTCTCCTTCCGCGCCGAACCCGGTCAGACGGTGGCGCTCGTCGGCTCGTCCGGAGCCGGCAAGTCGACCATCGCGTCGCTGCTGCCACGGCTCTACGACACGGATGGCGGGGCTGTCCGCATCGGCGGCCTCGACGTACGCGATGCCAGCGCGGTCTCGCTGCGCGCCACGCTCGGCATGGTCACGCAGGACGGGCACCTCTTCCACGACAGCATCCGCGCGAACCTGCTGCTGGCCCGGCCCGAGGCGAACGAGGCCGACCTGTGGGACGTGCTGACCCGCGCCCGCCTCGACGCGCTCGTCCGTGACCTGCCGGACGGCCTGGACACGGTCGTCGGCGAGCGCGGCTACCGGCTCTCCGGCGGCGAGCGCCAGCGCATGACCATCGCCCGGCTGCTCCTCGCCCGCCAACGCGTCGTCATCCTCGACGAGGCCACCGCGCACCTCGACAACACGTCGGAGGCGGCTGTCCAGGAGGCCCTCGCCGAGGCGCTCGAAGGCCGCACGGCGGTCGTCATCGCCCACCGCCTGTCGACGATCCGCTCGGCCGACCAGATCCTCGTGGTGGAGGACGGACGTGTGGTGGAGCGCGGCACGCATGACGAGCTCGTCGTGGCGGACGGCCGCTATGCGGAGCTGTACCGGACCCAGTTCGGCGGAGCCGAGGTCGCGGAGGCGGCGTGACGGGTCTGCCGTGGCCACGGTCACGGGGCTCCGCCCCGGACCCCGCTGCTCAATCGCCGCAGGGGCTTAAAGGATGCTGCTCAATCGCCGCAGGGGCTGGATCTGATCAAGCCCCTGCGGCGATTGAGCAGATCCAGCCCCGCCGGCGATTGAGGCGCGGGGTCCGGGGCGGAGCCCCGTGGCGTAGGACCGGTCCAGCGAAACAGCCAATACCGGGGCCGCAACGGCCAGTTGACCACTCCCACCGCAACGTGACCGCGGGTTACCCTGACCGCATGCTGGTGGGTCGCACAGCGGAATGCGCACGGCTCGCGGACCTCGTCGACGACGCCCGCACCGGGCACAGCGCCGCCCTGGTCGTCCGCGGCGAGGCGGGTATCGGGAAGACCAGCCTGCTCGGCTACGCCGAATCCGTGGCCCGCGACCTCACCCGCCTGCACACCCAGGGCATCGAGGCGGAGTGCGAACTCCCGTACGTGGGCCTCGCGGACCTGTTCCGCCCTGTCACCGACCACCTCGACCGCATCCCCGCACGGCAGGCCGCCGCCCTCACCGGCGCGCTGGCGCTCGGCCCGGCCGTCGCCCAGGACCGGTTCGCGGTCGCCGCGGGAACGCTCAGCCTGCTGGGCGCGATCAGCGAGTCCGGGCCGGTCCTCGTCGTCGTCGACGACGCCCAGTGGCTCGACCCGTACTCCCTGGACGCCCTCGCCTTCGCGACCCGCCGCCTGGGCCGCGAGGGCGTGGTCGCCCTCTTCGCCACCCGCGACAACGACGAGACCGCGTCTCGCCTCGCGCCCGTGGAGTCCCTCAGCCTCCAGGGCCTCGACGCCGGTGCGGCCCGCGAACTCGTCGCCGAGGAGGCCGCGGAGCCACTGCCGCCGCACGACGTCCAGTGGCTCCTGTCCGAAGCCCGCGGCAACCCCCTCGCTCTCGTCGAACTCCCCGCCCTGCTCGCCCACGGCGGCCACCGCCCCGACAGCGGCGCCCCGCTGCCCATCGGCGACATCCTCGCCCGCACTTTCCACAGCGCCATCACACGGCTTCCCGGCCCCACCCGGGAGGCCATGCTCCTGCTCGCTGTCCTCGGCCCCCGCCCCCTCGCCGGCACCGAACGGGTACTGCGCGACCACGAGTTGACCTACGCGGACCTCGAACCGGCCGAGCGGGCCGGCCTGATGACGGTCGAGGAAGGCGCGTACGTCTTCCGGCACCCGCTCGTCCGCTCCGGCGTCTACCACGGCGCGACCGCCGTCCGCCGCTGGCGCGCCCACCGCACCGTCGCCCGGGCCCTCCAGGGCGCCCGCGCCCCCGCCGCGCTCGAACGCTATGCCTGGCACCTGTCCGAATCGGGCGCCGACCCCGACGAGGACGTCGCCGCCGCACTCGCGAAGGCGGCCTCCGGCGGCCCCGCCAGCCTCACCTACCCGCTCGCCGCCCGCTTGTACGCCCACGCCGCCCGCTTCACACCCGACGACGAGGGCAAGGCGCGCCGCCTCCTCGCCGCCGCCCGCGCAGCCCAGGCCGCAGGCTCCCTCGACGAGGCCGCCGACCTCCTGGACCGCGCCCTCGACCACACCGCACACGAACGCACCCGCCTCGACCTGCGCCAACTGCGCTGCTACGTGGACATCCAGCGCGGCCGCCCCGCCCGAGCACGCGAGCAGCTGCGCTCCGCCGTCGACCAGGCCCGCCGTGTCGACCCCGCGCTCGCCGCCGTCATGCTCGGCGGTATCACCCTCACCGAACTCGCCATCGGCGACCTCACGGCGGCCCGCGCGACCTCCGCCGAGTCGATGCAGCTCGCGGACACCTTCGGCGACCCGGCGGCGGCGCTGCCGGTGCGCCTCCTGCACGCGCTGGTCGAACTCCTCGGCGGCAACGCAGAGGACGGCCGCGCGCTGCTCCACGACCTCGAAAAGCCCCTGGCCGTGCCGGACTTGTCGTTCCCCTATCCGGTGTCAGGAGTGGGCGGCCTCTGCTACCTGGCCACGGAGGAGCTGGCCGAAGGCCACGCGCTCCTCGACCGCGCGGTGCACGCCGCCCGCTCCTCCAGCACGGTCGGCCTCCTCGCCCACCTCCTCGGCACCCTCTCCGTCGTCGAGTTCTGGCGCGGCGAGTGGAACTCCTCGCTCGCCCACGCCGACGAATCCGCCCGCCTCGGCGAGGACACGGGCCGCGTCATCGAGGTGTGCCGCGCGCTGGCGGCCCAGGCCCGCACGGAAGCGGTCCTGGGAAGGGAAGCGGACTGCCGCAGCCACGAGGCGCAGTGCCGCTCCCTGGCCGCGGCCGCCGAACTCCCCATGGACGCGGCACGCGCACGTGGCGCACTCGGCCTCCTCGAACTCGGCCTGGGGCGATACGAAGAGGCGGCGGCCCACTTGGAGGAGGTGCGGGCCTTCTCTCTCGCCAACGGCCGCGGCGACGGCCTCTACCTCTCCTGGGCCGCCGACCTCGCCGAGGCCTACGTCCATCTGCACCGCACCGACGAGGCGTACGAGGTGCTGCGTGTGCTGGACCATGAGGCGGGCCGCGGCAGGCGTCCCATCACCGCCGCGGCGGCCGCGCGCTGCCGGGGCATGCTCGAACCGGCCTACGTCGAGCGGCACATGGACCGCGCTCTCGCCGAACTCGGCGACATTCAGGCCCCGTTCGAGCGGGGCCGCACCGATTTCGCGTGCGGCGAGCTGCTGCGCCGCCTCGGCCGCCGCAGCGAGGCCCGGCGCCGCCTGCAGCGTGCTCTCGTCGCCTTCGAACGCCTCGGCGCGAGCGGCTGGGCGGGCCGCGCCGCCGCCGAACTCCACGCCGCGGGCGGCGACCGCGTCGACTCCGGCCCCACGCCACTGGACGGCCTGACCCCGCAAGAACTCCGTGTGGCCCTGGCGGTCGGCCGCGGCGTCACCAACCACGAAGCGGCGGAACAGCTCTTCCTCAGCGTCAAGACGGTCGAGTTCCACCTCGGCAACATCTACCGAAAGCTGGACGGGGTGCGCCGACGGGCCCAACTCGTGCGCCTACTGAGCGAGTCGGCCCACCCGTGACGCTCCGCTGACGCACGGACAGTGGGGGTGCCCGCGCCGGGCACCCCCCGTCCCCCGTTGTCCCCCGTGGGTTCCCCGTTGTTCCCCCGTTGGTTCCCCCGTGTCGAAAGCCCCCGTGTGCTTTCGTGTCTCCACGATGGACCCGGCCGGGCCCCTGGGCCACGGGGAAAACCCTGGGATCGGGGTCCGGGGCATACGACGATCGGTGTAGGCGGGGCGACGGCGCAGGTCACCCAGGTGTGGCCGACGCGTCGTAGCCGTAGATCCACCCACTGCGCAGCAACGGATCCGCGTCCCCGAGCGCCGCATCCCGGGCCCGCTGCTCCGGGCCGTCCGCGAGGTGGTTGGCCTCGGCGCGGGCGTGGCTCACCTGTTGGAGGCGGGTGGTGCGCGGGATGCGCTCCGCCTCGTAGCGGGCAAGGGCCAGGTCCGGGGTGTCCGGGGCGGCGGTGAGGCAGCGGGCCAGGACCGCCGCGTCCTCCAGCGCCTGCGCTGCCCCCTGGCCGTAGAACGGGAACATGGGATGCGCGGCATCACCGAGAAGGGTCATGCGGCCCAGGGTCCACGAGGGCAGCGGAGGGCGGTCGTAGAGGGCCCAACGGCCGGGGACGGCGCCGGACTTGATGAGTGAGGTCACCCGGTCGTCCCAGTCGGCGAACTCCGCGTGGAACTCCTCGACCGTGGCCGTCGCGCTCCACGACTCCTGCGTCTCGTCCGTCGACGGGGCGAACGCGGCCACGTTCACGCCCGCGCCGCCGGAGATCGGATAGTGCACGAGGTGATGACCCGGGCCGAGCCACAGCGTCTGCGCGCGGCGCAGTGCGAACGTGGGTGCCGCGTCGGCGGGTACCACCGTGCGGAAGGCGCACAGGCCCGAGAAGCGGGGGCGTTCCGGTGCGGCGACCGTCGCGCGGACGAGCGAGTGCATGCCGTCCGCGCCGATCACCAGGTCGGCGTCGGTGCGGGACCCGTCGGCGAAGGTCAGGCGCACCCCGTCGGCGTGCGGCTCGACGGCCGTGCAGCGTGCGCCGAGCCGTACCGCCTCGTCCGGCACCGCCGACCTGAGGGCGTCGAGCAGGTGGGCGCGGTGCGCGGTGTACGTACGCTCCCCGTAGAGGCGCTCGCACACCCCGTCGAGGCGTTCGGCGGACAGCACGGTGCCGTCCTGCCAGCGGCGGAACTCCCACCCCCAGTCGAGGGGCACGGCCCGGCGCAGCGCGGAATCGACCACGCCCAGCGCGCGCAGCGGCCGTATCGCGTTGGGCGCGAGCACCAGGCCCGCTCCGACCTCGGTGAGCGCGGCCGCCTGCTCGTGGACGGTCACGGCCAGCCCGGCGCGGTGGAGGAAGGCCGCGGCCGCCATGCCGCCGATGCCACCGCCCACGATCGCGATCCGCGGTCCCGCCTGCCGCCTGACCCTGGCCCTCATCGTGCGTCCTCCTCGGTCACCGGTGACGCCCTTGTTGCCACTGTCGCACCCAGCTGCGGCCGTAGTCATTGCCGTGCGGCGTACGCAGCACGGTGTGCACGTGGAACGGCTTGGGGGAGTCGTGGTCGAGGAACACCCCGCAGTGGTGGTCGAGTTCGGCGAGGACCACGGGGGACTGGACGCGGTAGTAGAAGACGTCGGCCGGTCCGTGGCCGCCGATCCAGCAGAACCACGTCTCGTCGAGGTGTGCGCGAACCTCGCGCATCCGGGCGGCGCGTGGCCCCGCGGGCAGCGGCTTGTGGAATTCCTCCACGGCTGCCCACACCAACTCCTGTGCAGCGGGCGGCATGTCGCGTACGCGGAGGCCCTCGAAAGGGATCACCCGGTTGTCCTGGAAGGCGCCGGCGAGGTGTCGCTCGTCACCGGGGTGCACGCGGCCCTCGGGCATCGCCGGATCGGCCATCCGCTCATATACGGTCGCCGTGGCGCACTGTCCGGGCGTGAGTGCCGCCATGATCCGCCGGCCCAGCGCGATCCGTTCGGTGAAGGCACTCGCCCCGGCGTGCGGTCCGGCGTCGATCAGGTTCGGCTCCGCTCCGAGGAAAACCGGTCCGATGGCCGAACGCCCCTCCACCACAAGGCAGTTGACCGCACAGTGGTGGCCGAACAGCTGCCAGCCCCACGGCGCGTGCTCGTCCGGAGTCCCGTACAGGGCGAAGTTGTAGCTGAACTCGCCCAGGATGTTCTCCAGGCCCACGACCTCACCGAGGAAGCCGTTGATCCGCATCATCGTGCGGACCTCCTCGTACCCCTCCGGGCCGAGGGACGCCCGTACGAGGGCCAGGGCCGCGCTTCGTACCTCCGGCGGCTGGAATTCGAGCCGCAGGCCGGTGTCGAACTGCAGGAACTCCGGATTGGACCACGTTTGCCACTCCACGGCGTCCACTGGGTGGCGGATCCGGTCCCGGCTCTCCCGGTCGAGCAGGTCGAGCAACTCCCGGGCCGCTGCGGCCATGTCGGCGACGGGCGCCTCCTCGCCCGGCTTCGCCGGTTCGAGGGGGTGGATCCCGTGGCGTACCGCGCCGTCCTCGGTGATGCCCGTGAAGGCGTTCTTGTAGAACGGCCGCCATCCCCGGATCAGCTGACCCGTGAAGGTGCCCTCGGTCCGCGCGAACTCCCGATAGGCGTACGGATCAAGGCCCTTGAGTGCCTCGATGCGCGGGTGGCCCGCAGGGAAGAGGTGGTCGCGGTACTCGGCGGACGGCATGCGGTGTCCCTCCCGGTCGGGCCTACGCGGTCGTGTTGTGCCGGGTCACGGCGGTGCGCACGGCGGCTTCGTCGCCCGCGGCGATCGCCTCGACGAGGTCCTCGTGCGCCCGGCACCGCTCCGCCCGGTAGCGCTGCGAGGCCTCCGTGTCCTCGTCGAGACGGGAGGAGGCGGCGGAGTTGAGGTGGCCCAGCGTCCCGGTGTAGACGGCGGCGGCCATGCGGTTGGGGCAGATCTCCGCGATCCGTTCGTGCAGGGCCCAGTTGGCCCGCATGAACGCGTCCCAGTCCGGCGCCGTACGCAGCCCGTCCAGGAGTGTGCGCAGCTCGGTGACGTCCGCGTCCGTACGGCAGCGGGCCGCGCCGACGTCGACCAACACCTCAAGATGGTCGCGGAGTTCGATGGCGTCGGCGACCGTCTCCGGTTCGTCCCGCACGTCGAGCAGCGTGTGGCGAAGACGAACGACCGGCCCGCGGTCGGCGACGAAGAGGCCGCCGCCCCGGCCGGGACGGATCTGGAGCGCCCCGCGGTCCCGCAGGATCCGCACCGCCTCGCTGACCGTCGAATACGCGTAACCGGTCTCCTCCCGCAGGGAGTCGAGGGTGCCCACGGGGTCCCCGGCCGTGAGGCCCAGTGAGCGGATCCGGGCGTCGAGGTCGGCGGCGAGCTGCTCGGCGCGCGTGCGGCGGGGCGCGGAGCCGAGGCCGCCGAGAACCGCTTGTCGGGCCGCTGGTACGTCAGGCATAGTCGCCATCGAAGCACAAACCTCCGAACCTTTAAAGGGATTGAACCTTTACTGGACGGCTCGGAGGATCTCTCCGGACAGGGAGCAGTGCATGCGCATAGTGGGTATCCGGCGGCCGGGCACGGGGACGGGCACCGAGGTGGCCCAACTCTCCGACGACGGAGGGGAGATCACGGTCCTCGCCTCGCTGGAGGACTTCTGGCGCGACCCGTCGGGCCACCTCGCCGCGGGCGCCGAGGGCCCGGCCTTCGCAGCCCCGTCCGTGACATGCGTGCCCCCGGTGCTGCCCGACGCCCGCGTCATCTGCATCGGACTCAACTACCTGAAGCACGCGGCGGAGGGCACCTTCCGAGGGCAGGAACTTCCCGAGCACCCCACGCTGTTCGCCCGCTGGACCCGCTCGCTCACCGTCGACGGCGCCGAGGTCCCCGTACCGGCCGGCGAGGACGGTCTGGACTGGGAGGGCGAAGTCGTCGCCTGGGTCGGGGCGCCGCTCGTGGACGCCACCCCGGAGGAGGCGCTGGCCGCGGTCGTCGGCTACTCGACCTTCAACGATCTCACCGCGCGCCGCGCCCAGAAACTCACCTCGCAGTGGATCCTCGGCAAGAACGCCGACCGCTCGGGACCGCTCGGACCCCTGGTCCCGGCCGCCGAAGTCGGCGACCTGCGCGCCGGACTGCGCGTGGTGACCCGGGTCAACGGCACGGTCGTCCAGGACGGCAGTACCGACGAGATGGTGTACGGGGTGGGGGAGACGCTCGCCCACATCTCCCGCACGTTCACGCTGCGCCCCGGCGACCTGCTGGCCACCGGTACCCCTTCAGGCGTCGGCTACGCGCGCACGCCGCCGTGGCTGCTGCACCCCGGCGACGTGGTGGAGGTCGAGGTGGAACGGCTCGGATCGCTGCGCAACACGGTGGTCGGCAACGAAGCACGCCACGCCCCCACCGGCGCGCGCTGACCGGCCGCGCTCAGCCGGCCTTCTGCAGTGCGCGGAACTGCTCGAACCACACATTGCGGCCGAGGGTGCCGCCCTCGCCCCGCCGCACGGTCCGGTTGGCGTACAGGGGGTTGAGGATCCACGGCGTCTTCTCGCCGTCCCAGTCCGAGGCCATCGACTCGATCTGAAGGCCTCCGTAGGTCGCCACCGCCAGCTTCCCGGTGTCGCGGAAGGCCTTCATCTGCTCGGTGAGGTAGTTCCTGCTGCTGTTGAACCACTGGGTCATGGAGACGAAGTCGTTCCACTTCTCCTGCGGGAACGGCTGCTGGATGGCGTCCCCGACCACCTGCCAGACCTGCCGGCCCGGGTCCACGTTGTAGCGCTTGGCGAACGCCGGGGACACCGGGTCGTGCATGTGGCCCTTCCAGAACTGCACCAGGGAGAACTCCGTGGCGAGGAACTTCTGGTCCGGACGCAGGGTGGGCACCACGTAGTTGATGTACTTGGCGGCGTTCTGCAGCGACGTGACGTGCGGGTGGATGTCGACGCCGGCGATCTCGGGCGTCTTGTTGACGAACCGCAGCCACCGCTCGGTCGCGGGCGTGCGGCCCGCCTGGTCGTCGAGGTTGTTGAGCGCGCCCATGTAGAGGCTGGTTCCGGAGCCCGCGCCGCCGTGCTGCCCCCGGTACTCGATGACGTGGCGGGCCAGCGCCTCGTAGAAGACGTTCAGGGTCTTGTTGCGCTCCGCGGGCAGCGTTTCCAGGAACGGTTCGTTGCCGATCGTCAGGATGTCGACCTTGCCGAGAACGGCGGCCAGCACCCGGTCCACGAGGGCCAGCAGGTCCTTCAGCTCGGCGCTGCCCGGCGCGGGGAGCGGGCCCTTCGTGGGCCCCAGCGAGTAGGGGAACTTGAGCGAGAGGATCGTCTTGCGGCCGTCACCGTGCGCCGTCAGGAGCGCCTTGACCGCGCGCTGCTGCGTGACGTCCCCGTCGAGGTCGCCCGGCGTCACGGGGACGAAGCCGCGCACCCAGGTGGCCGAGAGCGCCTGCAGTTGGGCGGCGCCGAGGCCGGCGGGGTCCTCGTTGAAGTTCACGCCGAGAGCGCCGTCGGGCGCGCCGCCCGGGACCTTGCCCGCGGCGGCCTTGCCCTCGATGGATTCCGGGGCCGACTTCGACGGCGAACTCTTCGCGCCGGCGGTCTTGGCATCGTTCGAGGACGGTGAGCACGCGGCCGCGAGGAAGGCGGAGCCGGTGACGCCCAGGATCATGCGGCGGGATGTGGTGTGGCGAGTCACTGCTGTCCGTTTCTGTGTGTGGGGGGATCGCTGTCCACTGCACCGACACCGTAGGCACGAAGGTGCGCGCAATTGATCCACTGTGACAGCCCCGCGACATCATCCGGACAACGTCAAAACCCCGGTCACACAAAAACCAACAGGTGTGACCGGGGTGGTGGGACGGCGGATCAGGCGCGGGCCTCCACCGCCGGGGCCGAACCCGGCAGCGGCCGGCCCGCGGACTCGGCCGCGAAGTAGGCGGCCACGGCGCCGATCGCACCCGCCGCCATCAGGTAGTAGCCGGGCACGTTGACGTCGCCGGTGGCCTGCACCAGCAGGGCGTTGACGACGGCGGTCGTGCCGCCGAACAGCGAGACCGAGATGTTGAACGCGATGGACAGGCCGCCGTAACGGATGTCCGTCGGGAACAGCGCCGGGAGCGTGGAGGGGATGGTGCTGTTGAAGCAGAGCAGCATCAGCGACATCAGCACCAGGCCGAAGAAGACCGACATCAGCGTGTTCTGCTGGATCAGCAGCACGGAAGGAACACCGAGCACGATCAGCATGCCGCAGCCGAAGTACAGCACCGGCTTGCGCCCGATGCGGTCCGAGAGCCGGCCGACGAAGGTGATGAGCAGCATGCCGACGGCGAGGACCGAGATCTCCAGCAACTGCGCCCAGGTGGTGCTCACCGACGGGGCGAACTTGTCGATGTACTCCAGCATGTACGTCGTGAGCATGTAGTTGGTGACGTTGAAGACGAGCACGAGGCCCATGCAGATCAGCATCGGACGCCAGTGGTCGGTGAAGACCCGGCGGATCTCCTTGAGCGTCTGGTTGTCCTCGCGGTGCTCCTGCTTGGCCAGGGCGGCCTTGAACGCGGGGGTGTCCTCCAGCTTCAGGCGGAGGTAGAGCCCGACGATGCCGATCGGACCGGAGATCAGGAACGGGATGCGCCAGCCCCAGGACAGCAGGTCCTCGTGCGACATGACGCCCGGCAGCTGGATGACAAGTCCTGCGACGCCGCCGAGGAGGTAGCCGGTCAGGGTGCCGAACTCCAGCCAGCTGCCGAGGAATCCGCGCTTCTTGTCGGGTGCGTACTCGGCGATGAACGTCATCGCGCCGCCGTACTCGCCGCCGGTCGAGAAGCCCTGCACGAGGCGGGCGAGCAGCATCAGCAGCGGGGCGGCGGGGCCCCACGTCTCGTAGCCGGGGATGAACGCGATCACGAACGTGCCGATGGCCATCATGATGACCGTGATCGACAGCACCTTGGTGCGGCCGATCCGGTCGCCGAGCGGGCCGAAGAACATGCCGCCGAGCGGGCGGACCAGGAAGGCGACCGCGAACAGGCCGAGGGTTCCGATCGTGCCGACGGTCTGGCTCGCGCCGGTGAAGAACACCGCGGTGAGCACCGGGGTCAGATTGGCGAAGACGCCGAAGTCGAACCACTCGGTGATGTTTCCGATGGCTGCGGCGCCGACGGCCCTCCTGGTCACCTTGGGGTCGGTCACCAATGTCTCGTCGGCCGGGCCCGCCGTGGTGTCGGGAAGCTCGGAAACGGTGTGCGCGGCTGGCACGTACTACTCCTCAGAATTGCGCGGTACTGCGGGTGGGACGCCCGCACAGGGGCTTCGGGTCTATCCAGTGGACGAGGGGGTGGGGGAGGTGCTGCCGCGGCCGGCGCGCGGTGCGGCCGGCCTCCAGGACGACGCCGGTCGCCGGGAAGACGAGCAGCGCGACCACCGAGGCCACCAGGGCCGTCGCGGTCGTCGGGGAGCTCGCGGGCGCGAGCAGCGCCGTGGCGAGGACCGGCAGGCCGAGGCCCAGATACGTGGCGCCAGGTGTGTGCACACCGAGAGCGGCGCTCGCTCCGGCGCGGCCGAGCCCGTGCCCGAGTCCGGCGAACACGGCGGCGCCCAGGGTCGCCCAGGTCGACGTTCCCGCCGTCAGCGACAGCGCGGAAAGGCTCACCAGTAGTGCGGTGAGGCCGGCGAACTGAGCGCAGCGGCTGCCGAGTTCGGCGGCGAGCGGCTGCGCGAGCGCCGAGCAGACGAGAACGGTCGGCGGAACACCGCAGACGACGGCCGGACCGCACTGTCCCGAGGTGATCAGGGCGGCGGGAACGACGGCGAGGAACAGGCACGCCGTGGCCCAAGCGAGAAAGCGGACGGTCCACACCATGGCGAACAAGGCGCGCATTCCCGTGGGGACGATCCGATTCCGGCGCGGGAAGGGACTCTTGGACAACACCCGGGAAGAGTGCCAGCCGTAACTCATCGACACAATTACACGATCTTGCATGTGACCGTGCAAGATAGTTGGATGATCGATCCCAAGCTGAAGGTACTGCAGCTGGTCGAGGCGCACGGCGGCGTGACCGCGGCCGCCGAGGCCACGGGTCTCAAGCCGTCGACGGTCTCCTACCAGCTGAGGCAGCTCGCCGAGCAGGTCGGCGTGGTGCTGATCGAGCCCGCGGGCCGCGGCATCAAACTGACCGCCGCCGCCCGTACGCTGCTCCAGCACGCGGCCGTCCTGGAGGCGCAGTGGGAGCGGGCGCGCAGCGACCTCGCCGCGATGGCCGACGTACAGACCGGCTCGTTCACCCTCTGCGGGTTCTCCACGGCCGCCACGCGTCTGCTGCCGTCCACCGCCGCGACCCTGCGCGAGCGGCACCCCCAGCTCGGGGTCCGCCTGGTGGAGGCGGAGCCGGCGCGCTGCTTCGAGCTGCTGCTCACGGGCGAGGCCGACCTCGGTCTGGTCGTGGTGACGGCCGACTCGCCGCCCCTGACCGACGAGCGCTTCGAACAGCAGCCGCTCCTCGACGACCCGCTCGACCTCGTCGTCCCGGCCGACCATCCGCTGGCGGCGCGCGAGCGGGTGGTCCTGGCGGACGCGGCCCGCGAGACGTGGATCGTGGGCACACCGGGCACCACGTACCACGACCTGCTGGTCACGGCGTGCATGGCCGCCGGCTTCACGCCCGACATGGGCCACCAGAGCGACGAGTGGGACACCGGCACGGCGATGGTGGCGCACGGCCTGGGCGTGATCCTGGTGCCGCGCCTCGCCCGCATCAACACCGAGTGGCCCGTGGCCCGCATCCCCCTCTCCGGCGAACCCGCCCCCGCCCGCCGCATCCTCGCCGCCACCCGCAAGGGCGGCGCTCGGCATCCGGTGGTGGCGCAGGCGCTCGAGCTGATCACGGCATCGGCATCGAACCTGATGACCGCGTCGTGATCGGCCGAACAACTGGGCGTTCCCGGCCTTGACCTGCGACCGTGGGCTGAGACCCGGTCCGCCCACGACGCAGGAGAGCCCATGAGCGACATCGAGATCCGCGACGACCGTGAGCACGGGCTGCTGCAGGCCCGCTCCGGCGGCGAAGTCGTCGGCCACATCCAGTACTTCGTACTGGAAGAACCCGAGCGGGCCCTCGTCCCGGTGCACACCATCGTGGAGCCGGAGCACGAGGGCAAGGGGATCGCGGGCTCGCTCGCCCGTGAGCTGTACGGCATCGCCGCGGCCGACGCGGTGGCCGTGGCGCCGCTGTGCCCGTTCGTCGTCCGGTGGGCCGAGCGGCACCCCGGCGAGGCGCCCGCCGCCTCCGCCGACCTGCTGCTCGCGGCGAAGGCCGCCCTCGAGGCCGACCCGGACAAGTGGTGAGACGGCCCTGCGCGCGGTGATCATCCGCGCGTAGGGTCCCGGGCATGAACCTGACGCTCGTGCACACCTCGCCCGTCCATGTGCCGGTCTTCGACGCCCTGCGCGACACCGACCACCCGGGCCTGGAACTGCGTCACGTCGTACGCGAGGAACTGCTCGTGCGGGCCGGCGTCGAGGGGCCCGAAGCCGTCGCCGACGAGGTCCGGGCGCTGCTCGAAGCGGCCGTCGCCGACGGGGCGGACGCCGTGCTGTGCACGTGCTCCACGCTCGGCGCCGTCGCGGAGGGGCTCGCCGCGGACGCCGGCGTGCCCGTGCTGCGCGTGGACCGGCCGATGGCCGCGCGGGCCGTCGCCGAGGGGAATGGGGTCTCCCCTGCTCGAACGCAGTTGAGAGCTCGGGGAAGGATCGCCGTCGTCGCCACGGTGCGCAGCACCCTCGGGCCGACGGCCGACCTGGTCGAGGAGGAAGCCGCGCGTGCGGGGCGCGCGGTGGATGTGCGGACCGTGTTCGTGGAGGGCGCCTGGGACCGCTTCCTCGCGGGTGACCGGGACGGATATCTCGCGCTCGTCGCCGGAGCCGTGGACGGCATCGCCGACGCCGATGTCGTCGTCCTCGCCCAGGCCTCCCTGGCGGACGCCGCCGAGCTGACCCGTACCCCGCTGCCCGTGCTGTCCAGCCCGCGGCCCGGACTCGGCGCCGCCGCCTCGGAATGCGCGGGCGCCAAGAGCGTTTAGGTTGAAGGGAGTTGTCCGAGGCGGTACAGGAGCCCCGGACAGGAATCCCGAACAGGAGGCAGCGCACATGACCGACCATGACACCGAAACCGTCGTCAGCCCCACCGGCTGGGTCGCCGAGCAGGCCCGCACCTACGAGGAGTCCGGCGGCACCAAGGGCACCACCATGCAGGGCGCCCCGTGCCTGCTCCTCGACTACGAGGGCCGCAAGACCGGCCAGTGGCGGCGCACCGTCCTGATCTACGGCACGGACGGTGACGACCAGCTGATCGTGGCCTCGTACGGCGGCTCGGACCGGCATCCGGAGTGGTACCTGAACCTTCAGGCCAACCCCGAGGTCCGGCTGCGCGTGGGCACCGAGCGGTTCGCGGCGCGCGCCGAGACCCTGTCGGCGCAGGACAAGGCGCGGGTGTGGGACTCCCTGGTGGAGCTGTTCCCGCCGTACGCGGAGTACCAGAAGAAGACGAGCCGCGACATTCCCGTCGTACGGCTGCGCCGCACCGACGGCTGAGACCCGGCCGCAGGCGTGGACTCGGCGGGCGTGGGCACGCGAGCCGGGAGACAGTGGAGAGGTCCCCTCCGAACCGTTGGAGGAAGCAACGATGACTCAACCGTTCCCCGATCCCGTCCCGCCGACCCCCACGCCAGGCCCCGGCCCGGGACCCGGTCCCGGGCCCGACCGGCCGGAACCCGGCCCGCTGCCGGACCCGTTCCCGACGCCGGTGCCCGAGCCCACACCGCGGCCCTCGCCGTCCCCGACGCCGCCACTGCCGGACCCGGACCCCGACCCGCACCCGCCGGAGCCCGAGCCGTCACCCGCCTAGCAGGCGCTACGCGTCGACCTCGGAGCGGTCGCCGCCCCACAGCGTGTGGAACGAGCCCTCCCTGTCGACCCTGCGGTACGTGTGCGCGCCGAAGAAGTCCCGCTGCCCCTGCGTGAGCGCGGCCGGCAGGCGCTCGGCGCGCAGCGCGTCGTAGTAGGCGAGCGCCGCCGCGAAACCAGGCGTGGGCACACCCTGCGTGGTCGCCGCGACCAGGACCGAACGCCAGTCGTCCTGCGCCGCGGCGATCTCGTCGGCGAAGCTCTTGTCGGACAGGAGCGAGACCAGGTCCGGCTCCGCCTCGTACGCCGCCGTGATCCGGTCGAGGAACGCGGCGCGGATGATGCAGCCGCCGCGCCAGATCCGGGCCACCGCGCCCGAGTCGATGTTCCAGTCGTACTGCTCGCTGCCGGCGGAGATCTCGTGGAAGCCCTGCGTGTACGACACGATCTTCGAGGCGTACAGGGCCTGTTCGACGCGGTCGGCGAAGGCCGCGGCCTCCGACTCGCTCAGCGTCACGGCCGTGGGCCCCGCCAACTCCCGTGACGCGGTGCGCAGTTCCGCGTGTCCCGACAGGGAGCGCGCGAACACCGCCTCCGCGATGCCGGACACCGGCACGCCCAGGTCGAGCGCGATCTGCACCGTCCAGCGGCCGGTGCCCTTCTGCTCGGCCTGGTCCTGGACGACGTCCACGAAGGGCTTCCCGGTCGCCTCGTCCACGTGCGAGAGGACCTCGGCGGTGATCTCGATCAGATAGGAGTCGAGGCGGCCCGTGTTCCAGGTGCGGAAGATGTCGGCGATCTGCGCGGGGGAGTATCCGGCCACATCGCGCAGCAACTGGTAGGCCTCGCCGATGAGTTGCATGTCGGCGTACTCGATGCCGTTGTGCACCATCTTCACGAAGTGGCCCGCCCCGTCGGGGCCGACGTGCGTCACGCAGGGCGCGCCGTCCTTCGCCTTGGCGGAGATCTTCTCCAGCATCGGGCCCAGGGACTCGTACGACTCGACGCTGCCGCCGGGCATGATGCTCGGCCCGTGCAGCGCGCCCTCCTCGCCGCCGGAGACGCCCGTGCCGACGAAGTGGATGCCCTGCTCGCGCAGCTCCTTCTCGCGGCGCCGGGTGTCCGCGAAGTGCGCGTTGCCGCCATCGATGATCATGTCGCCCGGCTCCATGAGCGGCGCGAACTCCTTGATCACCGCATCGGTCGGCTCGCCCGCCTTCACCATGACGACCAGGCGCCGCGGCCGCTCGAGCGCGGCCACGAACTCCTCGGCGCTCTCGGTCGGTACGAAGATGCCCTCCTCGCCGAACTCCTCGATCAGCGCGTGCGTGCGGGACGCCGTGCGGTTGTGGAGGGCGACCGTGTAGCCGTTGCGGGCGAAGTTCCGGGCGAGGTTGCGCCCCATGACAGCGAGGCCCGTGACACCGATCTGGGCTGTAGTGCTCATGCGTGTCGCTCCTGGATTGGGAAGTTGAAAGATTCTGTTCAGACGGGATGGGGCTCCGGGTTAGGTTTGCCTCCGATCCCCACCGTGGACTCTCTACGAATTTGGAGCCGTGCGTGCCTCATTTCGACCTGTCACTCGACGCGTTGCGCACTTATCAGCCGGAGTTGACGGCCCCCGACGACTTCGACGCCTTCTGGGAGAAGACCCTCGTCGAGGCCAGGGAGCACGACCTGGACGCACGCTTCGAGCCCGTCGACGTCCCGTACACGGCGGTCGACGTGTTCGACGTTACGTACGCGGGCTTCGGCGGGCATCCCGTGAAGGGCTGGCTGGTCCTTCCGGCAGGCACGAACGAGCCGCTTCCGGCCGTCGTCCAGTACATCGGCTACGGCGGCGGCCGCGGCCTTCCGCACACCCACCTGCAGTGGGCGGCCGCCGGGTTCGCGCACTTCGTGATGGACACGCGCGGGCAGGGCAGCGGCGGCAGCGTCGGTGACACCCCCGACCCGGTCGGCTCCACGCCGTCCCAGCCGGGCTTCATGACGAAGGGCATCCAGGACCCGCACGAGTACTACTACCGCCGCGTGTACACGGACGCCGTGCGCGCCGTCGACGCCGTCCGCTCGCACCCGCTCGTGGACGCCTCGCGGGTCGCCGTCATCGGTGGCAGCCAGGGCGGCGGCATCACCATCGCAGTCGCGGGACTCGTGCCGGATCTGCTGGCGGCAGCCCCTGACGTGCCGTTCCTGTGCGACTTCCGGCGCGCGGCCACGCTCACCGAGCGTCACCCGTACCGGGAGATCGCGCTCTACCTGAAGGCGCACATCGGCGAGGACGAGCGCGCCTTCCGCACGCTCTCCTACTTCGACGGCATCAATTTCGCGGCGCGCGCCACGGCGCCGGCGCTGTTCTCCGCCGCCCTGGAGGACCTGACCTGTCCGCCGTCGACGGTCTTCGGCGCGTACAACCACTGGGCGGGCGCCGACAAGTCGATCGAGGTGTACGCGTTCAACGACCACGAGGGCGGCGGCCCCTTCCAGCAGGCCGCACAACTTCGCTGGATTCCTGGGCACTTGAGGGGCTGAATCCCGCCAAAGTGGCTCAGGGCTCTCTTGTCCACCTCCGTAGGAGCGGCTAATTTGCCGCTCCTACGTGTGGCTGAGGGGGCATTCATGGCGTTACGCGGCCGGCACCGCCGGTACCAGCCGAGCCGGGTCAACCGGGCATCGCTCACCGTGACTGTGGGCGGCGTGGGCATGGCCATCCCGATCATCGGCGCGGGCACGGCTCAGGCGGCGGACGCGCACACGTGGAACAAGGTCGCCGCGTGCGAGTCCTCCGGGAACTGGAACATCAACACCGGCAACGGCTTCTTCGGCGGCCTCCAGTTCACCCGCTCCACCTGGGCCGCGTACGGCGGCACCGCCTACGCGGCGCGCGCCGACCTCGCCACGAAGGACCAGCAGATCGCCGTGGCGGAGAAGGTGCTCAAGGGGCAGGGGCCCGGCGCCTGGCCGGTGTGCTCGCAGCGCGCCGGCCTCAGCCACAACGCCGCCGCGCCGGACGTGCGGCCGCAGACCACGCCGCAGTCACGGGCGGGGCGCGCCCAGATGTACCGCGTCATCAGCGGCGACAGCCTCTCCGGCATCGCGGCGGAGCGGTCCGTGAAGGGCGGCTGGCGTGCGCTGTACGCGGCGAACCGCGCCACGATCGGCGCCGACCCGGACCTGATCACCCCTGGGCAGCGCCTCGCGGTGCCGGGGAAGGCGCAGGCCGCGAAGAAGACGGAGAAGAAGGCCGCGAAGCCCGTCGCCAAGAAGGCCGACACGGCGAAGGCCACCACGCACAACGTCGTCGCCCCCGTCGCCGCGTCCCTCGGCACCCCCTACCGCGCCGCCGGTTCCTCCTGGTCGAAGGGGTACCACACGGGCGTCGACTTCGCGGTGCCCACCGGGACCTCCGTGAAGGCCGTCGCCGCCGGACACGTCGTCTCGGCCGGCTGGGGAGGCGCGTACGGCTACGAAGTGGTGATCCGGCACGCCGACGGCAAGTTCAGCCAGTACGGGCACCTGTCCGCGCTGTCCGTGAAGAGCGGCCAGCGCGTGGTGGCGGGCCAGCGCATCGCCCGCTCCGGCTCCACCGGCAACAGCACGGGCCCGCATCTGCACTTCGAGGTGCGGACGGGGCCCGGCTTCGGCAGTGACGTGGACCCGCTGGCGTATCTGCGGGCCCGCGGCGTCAGGATCTGAATCCCGCATCCGGCCCGACAGCAGGCGTCAGGACCGGATGTCCTCGGCCGTCCAGCCCCCGCACGGCGGCTCCTGCCGGGCTCCCGGCGTGCGCGGCGGCAGCGGCACCGAGTCGAGCCCGGCCGGGCTGTCCGGCACCACGGGCGGGATCGCCGGTGACGCTCCGTGCGGGACGGCGGCGACCGAGGTGCCCGCCCGGCGGCCGCGCCCGATGCGCTCCGTCGTCAGCAGGATCAGGCCGCCCGCCGCGACGACACCGCAGCCGAGCGCGAGCACCGTGCCGATCGTGCCGTACCGGAACGATTCGCCGAACATCGTGAGGCCGATGGTCGCCGCCACCACAGGGTTCACGACCGTCGCGGTCGCCAGGGGCGCGGCGAGCCCCGCGCCCCGGTAGGAGGCCTGCGACAGCAGCATCCCGGCCCCGGCCAGGCCGGTGATCGCCAGGAGCGTGGCGAGCTGTTCCAACGGCTGTCCGGTCCAGTTCTCGGTCACGGACTTCGTGAACACCGACGCCATGCCGAACGCGCCGCCGGCCGCCACCGCGAGCAGCACCGCGCGCACCACGGGGTGCCGGTGCGCCACGCGGGCCGTCGACATCAGGGCCAGCACGCCGCCCGCCGTGATCAGGCCGACGAAGAGGCGCTGCGTCCCGTCCAGCGACTGCTCGGTCGTGGAACCGGTCAGCGAGAGCAGTCCCGCGAGCCCGACCGTCGCCATGATCGCGCCGCGCCAGGCCGTCGCCCCGGCCTTGCGGCGCACCAGGAGCGCCGACATCGGCAGCGCGAGCACGATCGTGAGGGCGCCCAGCGGCTGCACGACGCTGAGCGGGCCGAAGGCGAGCGCCGCGACGTGCAGCAACGCGCCCAGCCCGTTCAGTCCGCCTGCGCCCCACCACGCGGGCCGGCGCAGCGGGGCGTACGCCGCCTTGGGCGACGTCGCGGCCACGCGCTCCTGTACGATCGCCCCGCCCGCGTACGCGACGGCGGAGACGAGCGAGAGCAGCACGGAAAGCACCAGGTCGCTCATGTGGCGCCCCTGGGGGTGCGGTGCGGCGCGCGGTCGCTTCTCATACCCTCCACGATCGCTCTTTTCCGCCCTCCGTGTCGTCCGACTTGAGCACGCATTGGGTCCTACTCCCGTTGGAGTAGGCCGCGTCCTGATTCATCCCCAGGGCGGGTGCCCCAGGGACCAGCGGGAGACTCGGGCCCAGTTGGCGTCCGCGCCCTTCCGCAGGGGCCCCTCCATGGGTGACCATGGGGTGCGCTTTAGACCAGCGATCCGGAGCGAGTGTCGCCGACCGACGATTACGGGGGCCGCGCGTGCGTGTGGGACTGCTGACCAGGGAGTACCCGCCGGATGTCTACGGCGGCGCCGGAGTGCACGTCGAGTTCCTGGCGCGCGAGCTGCGCCCCCTCGTCGACCTCGAGGTGCACACATGGGGCGAGGGGACGGCCGACGGTGTGCGCCGGCACCGGGCCTGGCCCACGCTCGACGGGGCGAACGACGCGCTGCGCACCCTCTCCGTGGACCTGTCCATCGCCGCGGCCCTCGAAGGCCGCGAGATCGCGCACTCCCACACCTGGTACACCAACCTGGCCGGGCATCTGGCGGCGCTGCACCTCGGGATCCCGCACGTGCTGACCGCTCACTCCCTGGAGCCGCTGCGCCCCTGGAAGGCGGAGCAGCTGGGCGGCGGTTACGCGCTGTCGGCGTGGGCGGAACGGACCGCGATCGAGGCCGCCGACGGTGTGATCGCGGTGTCGCACGCGATGCGCAAGGACATCCTCGCCTGCTATCCGGCCCTGGAGCCCAAGAAGGTCCGTGTCGTGCACAACGGCATCGACGTCTCGCTCTACCACGCCGACGCGGGCACGGACGTGCTGAGCCGCTACGACATCGACCCGCAGCGCCCCTACATCCTCTTCGTCGGCCGCATCACCCGGCAGAAGGGCGTGCCCCATCTGCTGCGCGCGGCGAAGCAGCTGACGAAGGGCGTGCAGATCATCCTGTGCGCGGGCGCTCCCGACACTCCGGAGGTCGGTCGCGAATTCCGGGAGCTCGTCGACGAGTTGAAGGCCACGCGTGACGGGGTGCGCTGGATCCCGTCCATGCTGCCGCGCACCGATGTCATCCAACTGCTCACGCACGCCTCGGCGTTCGTGTGCCCCTCCGTGTACGAGCCGCTCGGCATCGTCAACCTGGAGGCGATGGCCTGCGGCACCGCCGTGGTCGCCTCGCAGGTCGGCGGCATCCCCGAGGTCGTCGCGGACGGCGAGACGGGGCTGCTCGTCCCGTACGAGGCCGCGGACCCGGAAGGCTTCGAGGCGGGGCTCGCGGACGCCCTGAACCGGGTCGTCGCGGATCCGGACGCGGCGCGGGCTATGGGCGAGGCGGGCAGGGAGCGGGCGGCGGCAGCGTTCGGCTGGGACGCGATCGCCCGGCGCACGGTCGACGTGTACGAGGAGATCCTCAACGGCACATGAATCACAGGGGGGTTGGGATGCGCGGCGGACCTTCGGTGCTCGGGATCGTACTGGCAGGTGGGGAGGGCAAGCGGCTGATGCCGCTCACCGCGGACCGGGCGAAGCCCGCGGTGACCTTCGGCGGCACCTACCGCCTGGTCGACTTCGCCCTGTCCAATCTCGTCAACGGCGACATCCTGCGCATCTGCGTCCTGACGCAGTACAAGTCGCACTCGCTGGACCGGCACGTCACGACCACCTGGCGGATGTCGAGCCTGCTCGGCAACTACGTCACCCCGGTCCCCGCCCAGCAGCGACTCGGTCCGCGCTGGTACTCGGGAAGCGCCGACGCGATCCTCCAGTCCCTCAACCTGGTCCACGACGAACAGCCCGACTACATCGCGGTGTTCGGCGCCGACCACGTGTACCGGATGGATCCGCGGCAGATGCTCGCCCAGCACATCGAGTCGGGCGCGGGCGTCACGGTGGCGGGCATCCGGGTGCCGCGCCGTGAGGCCTCGTCCTTCGGGATCATCACCCCGGCCCGCGACGGCACACGTATCGACGCGTTCCTGGAGAAGCCCACCGACCCGCCGCCGCTGCCCGGCACTCCGAACCAGGTCTTCGCGTCGATGGGCAACTACCTGTTCACCAGCAAGGTCCTCGTCGACGCGCTCCAGACCGACGCCGAGGACGCCAACTCGGCTCATGACATGGGCGGTTCGATCGTCCCGATGCTCACCGAGCGCGGCGTCGCCCAGCTCTACGACTTCGACGGCAACCACGTGCCGGGGGAGACGGACCGCGACCACGGCTACTGGCGCGACGTCGGCACCCTCGACGCCTACTACGAAGCCCATATGGACCTCATCTCGGACACCCCGGTCTTCAACCTCGACAACCGGCGCTGGCCCATCTACACCCACCCCGGCCAGCTGCCGCCCGCCAAGTTCTGCGCGGGCGGCATCGCGAGCGAGTCCATCGTCAGCCCCGGCTGCGTCATCCGCGGCCAGGTCACGCGCTCCGTGCTCTCACCGGGCGTCGTCATCGAGGACGGCGCCGTCGTCCAGGGCTCCGTCCTGCACGACAACGTACGGGTCGGCAGGGGAGCGGTGGTGCGCGGCGCCGTCCTCGACAAGAACGTCGAGGTCCCGGTCGGCGCGACCATCGGTGTCAATCCGAGCCGGGACGCGGAGCTGTACACCGTGTCGAAGACGGGCGTGATCGCGCTGGGCAAGGGGCAGGCGGTGCACTGAGCGCTATGCGGGGTCGGGGGCCGGTGGTTCGCCCTCGAAGCCGTTGGCCCAGTAGCGGCCGCGCAGCGACAGGTCGAGGAGCATCCGCGTCGCCTCCTCCGGGGGCATCGGGCGCGGGTCCTCCTCCAACCACCAGCTCAGTACGGCGAGTTGTTCGCCGACCCAGGCGCGCGCCAGGACGTCGACGCTGATCCGGGGTGAGACCCCCTCGTGCTCCGCGCGGGCCCGGAAGACACCGGCGGTCGCCTCCGTCTGCGCCCGCGTGAACTGGCGCAGCGCCCGGCCGTCGCCCTCACCGCGCAGGATCATCCGGTAGGCGTCCCGCTCCTCGTCGGCGTGCCGGAAGATCTCCAGGGCCGGCTTGCCGGTGAAGCCCGTCTCGGAGGCGCTGACGAGGGGGCGCAGCCGGTCCTGCAGCTCGTCCAGCAGATCGGTCACCACGCGGTCGAGCAGGTCGTCCTTGTCCGTGTAGTGCTTGTAGAAGGTGGCCCGGCCCAGGTCGGCCCGCTCCGTGATGTCCTCCACGGTCACCGTCGCGTAGCCCCGCTCAAGGGACAGCGACACCAGCGCGTCGCGCAACAGGCGTCGGGTGCGGCGTACTCGGCGATCGCCCGCTTCCGGCGGCATGGTCCGACTCCTCTCGCGTCCCCCGGTCGATCTCGGAAGCGTACACCCGATCATTGACACCCCGAAGGTTTGTAGACACGCTGTCTCCAACTGGTCGCCATGGCGATTTGAGCCGACGAGCGTGGGAGCAGCCCGTTGAACCTGGGCACGTACATCACTCGAAGCAGCACCTTCTGGCCGGAACGCGAGGCCCTGATCTGCGGTGAACGCAGGCTGACCTACGGAGAGCTGGAGCGGATCACCAACCGCCTGGCCTCCGCGCTCATCGGGCGCGGACTCGCCCCGGGGCAGGCGGTCGCGACGTACGCGGGCAACTGCGCGCAGGCCGTCGAGACCGAGATGGCCCTGTCCAAGAGCGGCCTCGTGCGGGTGCCGATCAGCCCGCGGCTCTCCGTCGACGAGGTCGCGCACATCCTCGACGACGCCGACGTGCGCGTCCTGTTCGTCGACGGGGAGCGCGTCGAAGCCGCCCGCGCCGCCCTGGAGCGCGCGTCGGTGGACTGCCTCCTGGTCGACTACGGCGACCAAGAGGCCCTCGCCTACGAGGAGTTGCTCGCCGAAGGAGGTGAGGGGGCCGTCGCCGTCGAGGTCGACCAGCATGACGCCGCCGTCCTCAACTTCACCTCCGGCTCCACCGGCAAGCTGAAGGCCGCCGTGCAGACCCACGGCAACCGGCTCGCCAACATGCGCAAGCGCATGATGAGTTCCGACGCCTCACCCGCGACCCGCGAGTGCTACCTCGCCGCCGGACCCATCACGCACGCCCCCGGCATGCCGCTGCTCGCTCTGCTCGCCTCCGGCGCCACCGTCGTCGTCCTGCCGCGCTGGGACGCCGAGTTGTTCCTCGCCGCGGTCGAGACCGAGCGGATCACCTCGACGTTCCTGGTGCCGACCATGCTCGGCATGGTGCTCGCCCACCCGAAGACCGCCACCGCCGACCTGTCCGGCCTCCGGTCCCTGCACATCGGCGGCGCCCCGGTCTCACCGCAGCGGCTGCGCGAGGCCGTCGAGGTGTTCGGGCCGATCGTCATGCAGGGCTACGGCCAGGTCGAGACGACCAGCGGCATCACCGTGCTCACCCGCGAGGACGTCGTCGCGGGCACCACCACCGACCCCGACCTGCTGCTGTCCTGCGGGCGGCCGGTCTTCGACACGGAGATACGCGTGGTCGACGAGGCGGGCGCCGCGCTGCCCGCCGGGAGCATCGGCGAGGTCGTCGCCCGCGGTCCCGACTGCGTGACCGCGTACTGGCACGAAACCGAGTTGTCCGCCGAGACCTTCAAGGACGGCTGGGTGCACACCGGTGACCTGGGATATCTGCGCGAGGACGGCTACCTGTTCATCGTCGACCGCAAGAAAGACATGATCATCTCCGGTGGCTACAACGTGTACTGCAGCGAGGTCGAGGCCGTCCTGTACGCCCATCCCGCCCTCGCCGAGGCGTGTGTCGTCGGTGTGCCCGACGAGAAGTGGGGCGAGGCCGTCAAGGTGGTCGTCGTGCGCAAGCCCGGCGCCGAGGTCAGTGAGGGCGAGGTCATCGACTTCTGCGCCGAACGCCTCGCCCGCGTGAAGAAGCCGCGGTCCGTGGAGTTCGTGGACGCGCTGCCCGTCAACCGCAACGGGAAGATCGACCGCCGCGCCGTCCGCGCGCGCCACTGGGTCGGCGCCGAGCGCCGCGTGCACTGACAGGAGACGAGCACCACCATGACCTTCACCCTCACCCCCACGTACGACGACAATCCCCGGCTCCAGGACCTGGTGGGCCGACTGCGCGAATACCTCGACGGCGAACTCGCCGACTACGAGAGCGAGTTGGGTCTCTCCCCGGAGGGCGGGTACACCCGCGTCCAGCTCGAACCCGTCTGGCGGCGCAGCCGCGCACTCGGCTTCTACGGCATCCACCTGCCGAAGGAGCACGGCGGCCAGGACCTCACGTACACCGAACTCGCGGCCCTGAAGGAGGAGGTGGGTGCCTCCGGGCGGAATTTGCAGCACAGCGTGCTCGGTGACATGGGCGGGCCGCTGCGCGCCGGTTCGATCCTCCAGTACGCCACCGACCGCCAGATCGAGACGTATCTGAAGCCGGTCATCCGCGGCGAACGGGCCTGCTGCTTCTCGCTCACCGAGACCGACGCCGGCTCCGACGTACGCGCCATGAACACCCTCGCCACGCCCGAAGGCGACGGCTGGCGGATCACCGGACACAAGGTGTTCTCCTCCGCAGGGCCGTTCGCCGACTTCTCCGTCCTCATCGCACGGATGGCGCCCGAGCCGGACGCGCCCGAGGACGCCAAGCCGGCGTTCTCCGCGTTCCTCGTCGACCTCGATACCCCCGGCTGCACAGTGCTGCCCGGCGAGACGCCGATGTCCGGCGAGCACATCGAGAGCGACATCGTGCTCGACAACTGCCGTGTCGAACCCGGGCAGTTGCTCGGCAAGGTCGGCGACGGTCTGCGCATCGGGCTCGGCCGCGTCACCACCAACCGGCTGCTGCACTGCCCGACCGTCCTCGGCCAGGCCCGCCGCGCCCTCGCCCTCACCGTCGACTTCGCCCGCACCCGGCAGGTCTTCGGCGCACCGCTCGGCGCGCTCCAGTCCATCCAGCACAAGCTCGCCGACATGGCCACCTCGTACTACGCGGCGCGCAGCATGACGTACGACGCGCTCGCCGATCTCGACGCGGGCAGGGAACCACGTACGGAAGCCTTTATGTGCAAGCTGTTCGTCGCCGAGAACGCCTTCCGGATCGCCGACGAGGCCGTGCAGATCCACGGCAAGGCGGGCCTCGTGCGCGGCGCCGAAGTCGAGTCCATCTTCCGGAAGTTGAGGATGTTCCGCGTGCTCACCGGATCCTCCGAGATCCAGAAGAACGGGATCGCCCGGCAGCTGCTGCTGCCCGGCTGACAGGCGCGGCACCACGGCGCCACCGCACGTTCCGCTGTGCTCACCCCCTCAGGAGGTTGCTCCCGCATGTCGCCCGTAACCGCACCGTCGTACACCGAGCGCGCCCACGACCTGCACCCCGAACTCGTGGCGCTGCGCCGCGCCCTGCACCGCGAACCCGAACTCGGCCTCCACCTCCCCCGCACCCAGGAAAAGATCCTCGCCGCACTGGAAGGACTGCCCCTGGAGATCACCACCGGCAAGGACCTCAGCTCGGTCACCGCCGTCCTGCGCGGCGGCGCGCCCGGCGGCGCCGTCCTCCTGCGCGCCGACATGGACGCCCTGCCCATCACCGAGAACAGCGGAGTCCCCTACGCCTCCGAGCTGCCCGGCGCGATGCACGCCTGCGGCCACGACCTGCACACGGCCGGACTCGTCGGCGCCGCACGGCTGTTGGCCGAACGCCGCGAACACCTCGAGGGCGACGTGGTGTTCATGTTCCAGCCCGGCGAGGAAGGCTTCGGCGGCGCCCGCGTGATGATCGACGAGGGCCTTCTGGACGCGGCCGGAAAGCCACTCGACGCGGCGTACGCGCTGCACGTCGCCGCCGACCGGCTGCCCGGCGGCATGGTCTCCAGCCGGGCCGGCACCGTCACCTCCGCCTCCGACGTGCTGAGCGTGACCGTGCGCGGCCAGGGCGGCCACGGCTCGACCCCGCACGGAGCCAAGGACCCGATCCCCGTGGCCTGCGAGATCGTCACCGCGATCCAGACCTGGGTGACCCGACGCTTCGACATCTTCGACCCGGCCGTCGTCACCGTCGGCACCTTCCACGCGGGCACCCAGCAGAACGTCATCCCCGACACCGCGACGTTCGAGGCCACCGTGCGCAGCTACTCCGAACCCGCGCACGCACGCCTCATCGAGGGCCTGCCCCGCCTGGTGCGCGGCATCGCCGAGGCACACGGCGTCGAGGCCGAGGTGACGTACACCGTGCAGTACCCGGTCACCGTCAACGAGCCGGACGAGACCGGCTTCGCGCTCGACACCGCCCGCGAATTGTTCGGCGCCGAGCAGGTCCACGAATCGCCCAAGCCGGCCAACGGCTCCGAGGACTTCGCCTTCGTCCTCCAGCGCGTGCCCGGCGCAATGCTGCTCGTCGGCGCCGCCCCCGAAGGCGCCGACCCGGCCCGCGCCGCCGTGAACCACTCGCCGCGCGCCGTCTTCGACGACCACGTGCTGCCGCGCCAGGCCGCGCTGCTCGCCGCGCTCGCCGAGGGCCGCCTCGCCCGGGGAGCCGCCGCATGAGCGCACCCACCGCGTCGCCGGCGGGCAATGTGCGCGCCGTGGTCGGCCTGCTCGTCGCCTTCGAGCTGATCAGCGGCTTCCTCCAGGGCGCCGCCGTGCCCCTGGTCCCCGAGATCCAGCACTGGCAGGGCATCGGCACGGGACAGGCCCAGTGGATCACCTCGGTGCAGTACCTGGCCGCCGCCGTCAGCGTTCCGGCACTCGGCCGCCTCGGCGACCTGTACGGACACCGGCGCATGATCCGGATCGCGCTCGGCACCATCGCCGTCGGCGCCCTGCTCGTGGCGTGCGCGCCCAACCTCGGTGTGCTGCTGCTCGGCCGCGCCCTGATGGGTCCCCTCGCCGCCCTCCTTCCGCTGGAGATCGGTCTCGTACGCGACCGGCTCAGCGTCGACGGCGGGCGCCGGGCGGTCGGCCTCCTGGTCGGCTCGCTCACCCTCGGCTCAGTGCTCGGCCACGCGCTGGCCGGACCGCTGCTCGCGCTCCTCGGCGAGTTGCGCCCCACCCTGTTCGCCCTCGCCGCGCTGGCCGTCGCGTGCGTGGCGCTGTCCTTCACCGCGATCCCCGAGTCCCGCACGCGGGCGAGCGGGCGGATGGACTGGTCGGGTGCGGCCCTGCTCGCTGTGGCCCTGGTCCTGCTGCTCGGCACGGTCTCCCGTGGCTCCGGCTGGGGCTGGGCGTCGGCGCCCACACTGGGCGGCCTCGCCGCGGCCGTCGCCCTGCTGTACGTATGGGCCCGCCTCCAACTCCGCAGCCCCGATGCCCTGGTGGACGTGCGCGCCCTCGGCCGCCGCGCGAGCGCCCCGTACTACGCCTCCGGGTTCGCGCTCGGCGCCGTCCTGCTGGGCGGACAGACCGTCGCGGTCAGCTTCATGGCCACTTCACCGGACGGGACCGGCTACGGGTTCGGCCTCGCGGCCTGGCAGATCAGCCTGTGCGGGCTCATTCCGCACCTCATGGCCTTCCTCGGCTCCTCGCTGTGCGCGAACCTCGCGGAACGGATCGGCTACCGCCGCCTGCTCCTGCTCGCGTTCACGCTGCTGACCTGCGGATACGGCGGGCTGATCGCGCTGCACACGGGCCTGGTGCCGTTCACCGTCGCCAACGCCCTGGTGGGCTTCGGCGTCGGCCTCGCGCTCGGCGGGTTGCCCACGGTGATCGTGGAGAGCAGCGCGGCCGACCGCACGGCCAGCGCCACCGCCGTCTACAACAACTTCAAGACACTCGGCGGCAGCGTCGGTGGCGCCGCGTTCGGTGTCGTCCTCGGCGCACTGGTGATCGGCTCGACGAACACCCCGACCTTGTCGGCGTACGTGACGATCTGGAGCTGCGCCGCGGTGGCCTGCCTGGCGGCGGTCGGCATGCAACTCCTGGCACGCCCGCCCCGGTCCACGCCGACGGGGCCCGCGGCCCCGGTCGCGTCGGCCCCGCGCTCGACCGCCTGAGACCCGCACCCCGCGCCCTTGGCTAACCTGCACGGATGACCACCGACCTGACCCTCCTGCCCCGCGTCGCCCACCGCGGGCAGGAGGTCACCGCGCCCCGGCTGCGCGGCCTGCTCGCCCTCCTCGCCGGCGAGCCGCGCACCGGATGCAGTACGGAGCGGCTCGTGGCAGGGCTGTGGCCGAAGGAACTGCCGCAGCGGCCGGGCAAGGCGGTGCAGGTCCTCGTCGCGCGGGCACGGGCCCAGCTGGGCGCCGACGTCATCGTGAGCACGCCGACCGGATACCGGCTCGGCCTCACCGAGGACCAGGTCGACAGCTCCGCGCTGCTGCGGCACGCCGCCGTGTGCGCGGAGCGGGCCAGGGCCGGGGACCACGCCGGCGCGCTGGCCGCGGCCGAGACCGGGCTCGCCCTGTGGGAGGGCGCCCCGGAGGAGGACGGCGACACGGACGATCCCGTGACCGCGCTGCGCGCCGAACGTGCCCCGGTCCGCCGGGACCTCGTCCGCGCGAGAGCCCTCGCACTCGCCCGTCTCGGCCGGTACGCCCAGGCGGCGGGGCCGCTTGCGCAGACCCTCGCGCGGCTGCCGCGCGACGAGGAGGTGCTCGCCGAACTGCTGCGCGCCGAGGCGGCCACGGCGGGCCCGCCCACCGCGCTGGCCCGCTACGAGACGTACCGCCGTGGACTGCGGGAGGAGCTGGGGGCCGACCCCGGAAGCCAACTCCGCGCTGTCCATGACGAGTTGTTGCGTGACGAGCCGTCCGTCGTCCGGCACGGCGTACCCCACGAACCGAACCAGCTCCTCGGCCGCGACCAGGACATCGCCGCGGTGGAGCGGCTGCTGGGCGACGCGCGGGCCGTCACCGTCGTCGGCCCCGGCGGCCTCGGCAAGACCCGGCTCGCGTACGCCGTGACCCGCCGCGCCGGGCAACGCGTCGTGCACGCCGTGCCGTTGGCCGGCGTCACCGCGGACGCGGACATCGCCACGGAGGTGGCCTCCGCGCTCGGCGTGGGGGAGGGGCGGCACGGCGCCGTCGGCGGGCCCGCGCCGGTCGACCCGGTGTCCGGCATCGTCGGGGCCCTCGGCGCCGGACCCGCGCTGCTGGTCCTCGACAACTGCGAGCACGTCGTCGCGGGCGTCGCCGACCTCGTCCAGGCGCTGCTGTCCCGCGCCCGCGAGCTGCGCGTGCTCGCCACCAGCCGGTCGCCGCTGGGGCTCACGTCGGAGGCCGTGTACGCGCTGCCGGAACTGGGGCCCGACACTTCCGCCGAGCTGTTCGTGCAGCGGGCCAGGGCCGCGCGGCCCGGCGTCGACCTGCCTCCGGCCACGGTCGCCGAACTGTGCGGACACCTCGACGGGCTGCCGCTCGCCGTCGAGCTGGCCGCGGCACGGGTGCGGACCCTGTCCGTGCCGGAGATCGCGCGCCGCCTCGGCGACCGCTTCGCCCTGCTGCGCGGCGGCGTGCGCGACGTGCCCGAGCGCCACCGCACCCTGCACGCCGTCGTGGAGTGGAGCTGGAACCTGCTCGCGGACGAGGCCCGCGCCGCCATGCGCACGCTGTCCGTCTTCCCCGGCGGGTTCTCCGCGGACGCGGCGGAACGGGTCCTCGGCGAGAACGCTCTGGTCGTGCTGGAACAGCTCGTCGAGCAGTCGCTGCTGACCGTCGCCGACACACCGGCAGGGGTCCGGTTCCGGATGCTGGAGACCGTACGGGAGTTCAGCGCGGCCCGGTGCGCGGAATCCGGCGAGGAGGAGCGGGCTGTCGGCCAACTCTGCGCCTGGGCGGGGGAGTTCGGTGTCCGTCAGCACGACACACTGCTGGGCCCGCGATCCCCGGACACCCGGGAGCTGATCAAGTCCGAGCAGGACAACCTCGTCGCCGCCCTCCGGTACGCCCTGGCCCGCGGGGAAGGGTCCACCACCGCCGCCGTCACCGCCGTGCTCGCCGCCCTGTGGTCCACCGACTCCGACTTCGCCCGCCTCTCCGCCCTCGCGGCCGACACCGGCGCCCCGCTCTCGCACTACCACCCCGAACCCGAGTACGTCGAAGTGGCCCGAGCCGCGGCCGTGTTGTGCGCGGCGAGCCTCATCGTGGACCACGCCCCGCGTGTCCTGCGCCACCTCGTCACCCTGCGCCGGCTGGCCCCGGCCCCGCCGGACACGCTGCTGCGTGCCATCGCGGTCGTGCTGGTCGCCGTACCCGAGATGCGGCCTCCCGGCTACGACGTCCTGCGCGAACTCTGCGACAGCCAGTACCCGTTGGTCGCCTCCGTCGCCGAGAGCGTCGCCACCTACGTCTGGGAGTACGAGCACGACATCGGCCGCACGCTCGCCTCGGCGCGGCGGGTCGTCGACGTCCTGGGGCCGGTCGACAGCCCGCCCCTGGAGGTCATGGGCCACTCACGGCTGAGCCAGCTCTGCCTGACGACGGGCGACGGCGACGCCGCGTACCGGTACCTCGGGGCGGCCCGCGAGGCACTGCCCCGGTTCGGCGACGAGAACGACTACGTAGGCATCCGCTGGGGCTTCGCGCTCGCCTGCCTGCAGCGCGGGGACCCGGACGAGGCCGAGACCTGGCTGCGGCGGGCGGAAGCCGATGGCACCGCGCAGAAGGACCCCTTCTACAGCCCCGACCTGGGGGTACGCGCCGAGATCGCGCTCGCCCGCGGCGACATAGGGGCCGGGCTCGAACTGTGGCGCCGCGCCGTCGCCCGGCTGCCGGTCGCCGGAGCGCAGTACGACGGAGAGCCGTGGCACGACCCGTGGGCTCTGCAGATCCAGGCGACGGCGGTGACGGCGCACGCGTACGCGGGCCACCTCGCCCCGGTCTCCGACACGGTCGACCGGCTGCGCGCCGTGCTCGCCGGACCGGCCGCCGCCCATGTGGCGCTCCCCGTCCTCGGCACCGTGCTGCACGCGCTCGGCGCGGCCGGGCTCACGGACCGTACCCCCGGAGCCGTACGCACTATCGCCCTGGCCGAACGACTGTGGGTGCTGCGGGACTTCCACCCCACGATGGCGGCGGACCGGGCCAGGCGGGCGGCCGAGGACACCGACCGGGCGGCGTACACCGACGCGGTCGCCGAGTACGCCGCCCTGGGACGCGACGAGCTGCGGGACGCGGCCCGCGCGCCCGCTACACCGGATCGCGGTTGAACAGCGCCCGCGACCAGAAGAACCCGAGCGCGGTCAGGCCCAGGCACCAGGCGACCGCGAGCCACCCGTTGTTACCGATCCCGGTGCCGAGCAGCAGCCCGCGCAGCGTCTCGATGAGCGGAGTGAACGGCTGGTACTCGGCGACCGGCTGGAACCAGCCGGGCATCGCGTCGATGGGCACGAAGGCGCTGGAGATGAACGGGAGGATGATCAGCGGCATCGCGTTGTTGCTGGCCGCCTCGGCGTTCGGACTGGCCAGGCCCATCCCGACGGCCACCCAGCTCAGCGCCACGGCCACCAGCACCGTCAGGCCGAACGCCGCCAGCCACTCCAGGGCCGTCGCGTCCGTGGAACGGAAGCCGACGGCCACCGCCACGGCGCCGACGACCAGCACACCGGCGACCGCCTGCAGCACGCTGCCCACGACATGCCCGATCAGTACGGACCCCCGGTGGATGGCCATCGTACGAAAACGGGCCATGATCCCCTCCGTCATGTCCATCGAGACGGAGATCGCGGTTCCGGCAGGAGTGGCACCGATGGTCATCAGCAGGATGCCCGGCACGAGATAGCCGATGTACGCGGTGCGGTCGGCCGGACCGCCACCGATCCCCGCGCTCATCACGTCGCCGAAGACGTACACGAAGAGCAGCAGCAGAACGATGGGGGTCAGCAGGATGTTCAGGGTGAGCGACGGATAGCGGCGGGCATGCAGGAGGTTACGGCGCAGCATCGTGGACGAGTCGCGCACGGCGAGGGACAGGGGGGTGCTCATCGGGAGGCCTCCTCGGCAAGGGCGGGGCGGTCGGTCAGGGCGAAGAACACGTCGTCGAGGTCGGGGGTGTGCACGGACAGTTCGTCCGCCTCGACGCCGACGGAGTCCAGCCAGTCGAGGACCGAGCGCAGCTCGCGCTGGGTGCCGTCGCTGGGGATCCGCACGGTGAGCGCCTCGTCGTCCGTGGTGACATCGCGCAACGCGGCGAGGGCGGCCCGGTAGCCGGCCGGGTCGGTGAACCGCAGCCGCACATGGCCGCCCGGCACGAGGCGCTTCAGCTCCTCGGCGGAGCCCGTGGCGGCGATCCGACCCTCGCTCAACACGGCGATGCGGTCGGCGAGTTCATCGGCCTCGTCCAGGTACTGCGTGGTGAGGAAGACGGTGACGCCGTCGGCGACCAGGTCGCGGATCGTGCGCCACATCGTGTGGCGGCTGCGCGGGTCGAGCCCGGTCGTCGGCTCGTCGAGGAAGAGGATCCGCGGGGAACCGACCAGCGTCATGGCGATGTCCAGGCGGCGAGTCATCCCGCCGGAGTACGTCGACGCGGGCTTCTTCGCGGCCTCGGTGAGGCCGAAGCGGTCGAGGAGCTCGGCGGCGAGCCGACGGCCCTCGCGCCGGGGCAGATGGTGCAGATCCGCCATGAGGTGCATGTTCTCCTCGCCGGTGATCAGTCCGTCGACGGCCGAGAACTGCCCGGTCACACCGATCGCCGCGCGCACCGCCTGCGGGTCGGCGGCCAGCTCGTGGCCGCCGACGAACAGCTCGCCCGCGTCGGCGGTGACGAGCGTGGAGAGGATCTTGACGGCGGTGGTCTTGCCCGCGCCGTTCGGCCCGAGCAGCGAGAACACGGAGCCGGCCGGTACCGCGAGATCGACGCCGTCGAGGACGGTCTTGTCCCCGTAGGCCTTGCGGAGCCCCTTCGCCGCGATGGCGAGGGGATGAGGTGCCGTTGTCGTGGTGGTCATGCGGCAGAGAGTGCGGCACGGCGGACTCAACCCGGTTTCACCGTGGTTTCAGCCGGGACGGCCGGCCGTGAAGCCGATGGCTCGTTCCCGCGGTCTTGCCGCAGGCGCTCGCCCGTGCTGTGATGCCAACTGCCCGTCCTCTCAACAATGTTCAACGAAGTCCAACGCAATACACCGCAGTTGCACAGACCTGAGCGGCGAGCCGCCACTCTTCCTCGATGCGTCCCAGTACTGGAGGATCCGTGCGCACCAGAAGCCTCAGAAGTCCCGGAGAACCTCGAACCCTCAGACGTCGCGCAAGACACCTGTCCCTCCTCCTCACCGCGGCCCTGGGCCTCAGCGTGCTCGCGGTGGCCCCGTCCGGCGCCGCGGCCACCGCGGACGACGACCCCGTCGTGCCGCACGGCCTGAAGGGCGAGTACTACACCCAGTCCGCCGCCGGAGCCTTCGACTTCGACGAGCTCAAGGCCACCGGCTTCGACCCGCAGATCGACTTCAACAGCCTGGAGTCCCGCCTGTCGTCCGCGACCGGGAAGGCGGACGACGCGAGTGTGCGCTGGACCGGAAAACTGGTGCCGGAGAAGTCCGGGCCGACAACGTTGTCTATGATCGGTGACAACGGCTTCCGGCTGTGGGTCGACAACAAGCTGGTCATCGACCACTGGGTCGACGACTGGGACAAGGAACAGACCTCACAGCCCGTCGAGCTGACCGCGGGCAAGGCGGTCGACATCAAGGTCGAGTACTTCGAGCACTACGGCGGCTCCAACCTGCACCTGCGCTGGACCGAACCCGGCGCGCAGAAGAAGGCCATCCCGTCCTCCGCGTTCCGGCTGCCCGACGACTGGAAGTACGACGGCGCCATCGGCACCACCGTGCTCGGCGACGGACGCACGCTGAAGCTGGACTTCGCGCAGAAGCTCGGCGCGGTCCCCGCGGACGTGGGCGACCACCTGAACGCCGTGATCGGCGGCGCCAAGTGGCCGCTGAGCGGAGTCAAGGCCGACCCGGACGACCCACGGGCCCTCGTCGTCGGCCTCAAGGAACCGGTCGTCGGCAACAAGGACGGCGACGCCTCCGGCCAGGCCGACGTCACGTACGACGGCAAGGGCGGACTGACCGGCAGCGACGGCACGGCCGTCGGCTCCTTCTGGTCCAGCGGCCCCAACCACTCGACGCACGAGCTGAGCACCAAGTGGGGCGACGACGTCACCCCGGCCAACGCCCATCGCGAGTATCCGCGGCCCCAGCTCACCCGCGACAAGTGGAAGAACCTCAACGGCAGTTGGCAGTTCGCGGCAGCCAAGGAGGGTGAGCAGCCGCCGGTCGGCAAGAACCTCGGCGAGAAGATCCTCGTGCCCTACCCGGTCGAGTCCCAGCTCTCCGGCGTCCAGCGCCACGAGGACCGCATGTGGTACCGGCGCACCTTCACCGTGCCCGCCGACTGGAAGGTCGGCGACAAGCAGCGGCTGCGGCTCAACTTCGGTGCCGTGGACTGGAAGTCCGAGATCTACGTGAACGGCACGAAGGTCGCCGATCACAAGGGCGGCTACGACAAGTTCAGCGCCGACGTCTCCGACGCCCTCAAGCCGGGCCGCACCCAGGAACTGATCGTCGGCGTCTACGACCCGACCGACGCGGACAACGCCGAGAACCCGCCGATGGGCAAGCAGCGCCTCGACCCCAGCGGCATCTGGTACACGCCCTCCTCGGGCATCTGGCAGACCGTGTGGATGGAGCCGGTCGCCGCCGACCACGCCACCGACCTGAAGGTGACGCCGAATGTGAAGACGGGCGAAGTGGCCGTGTCCGCCACGGGAGTTCGTGACGGCGTTCCGGTCACGGCGACGGCGTACGCGGACGGCAAGAAGGTCGCCACCGCCACCGGTACCTCCGGCGCGCCGCTCACCCTGAAGATCGCCAAGCCGCATCTGTGGTCGCCCGACGACCCCTTCCTGTACGACCTCAAGGTGAGCGTCGGCGCCGACAGGGTCGGCAGCTACTTCGGGATGCGCTCGATCTCCGTCGAGAAGGTGAACGGCACCCCGCGCACCATGCTCAACGGCAAGCCGATGTTCATGATGGCCACCCTCGACCAGGGCTTCTGGCCGGACGGCCTGCACACCGCGCCCAGCGACGACGCGCTGGCGTACGACCTGAAGATGCACAAGAAGATGGGCTTCAACTCGGTCCGCAAGCACATCAAGGTCGAGCCCGACCGCTGGTTCTACTGGGCCGACAAGCTCGGCCTGATGGTCTGGCAGGACATGCCGGCGATGGAGGCCGGGACGAACCCGTCGACGGCGGCGCGCGCCGAGTACGAGCGCGAGATGAAGACCATGATCGACCAGCACATCAACCACCCCTCGGTCGTCATGTGGGTCACCTTCAACGAGGGCTGGGGCCAGTACGACGAGGGCCGCATCGCCGAGCAGGCGAAGTCCTGGGACCCGACCCGCCTGATCAACGGCCAGTCCGGGCTCAACCTCGGCCGCGACGGCGGCGCCGGCGACATCATGGACGAACACGGCTACCCGAGCCCCGCCCTGCCACCGCACCCCGACGGCGAACGGGCCCTGGTCGCGGGCGAGTACGGCGGCCTCGGCCTCGCGGTGCCGGGCCACGCCTGGTCGGTCCAGCAGTCCTACGTCGACGTGGACCCGGCGACGTACACGGACGACTACCTCAAGAAGCTGGACGAGGTCCACAAGCTGGCCTGCAAGGGCGGCAACGGCGCCGTCTACACGCAGATCTCCGACGTCGAGGGCGAGCTGAACGGCCTGCTCACCTACGACCGCCGGGTCGTCAAGCCGGACGTGAAGCGCGTGCACGACGCCCAGCAGGCGCTGATCCGCGACGCCTCGCAGGACACCGTGGCGAACTGCTCCTGATCCGTACGTCCCTGGGGCGGGCCCGTGCGCACGGGCCCGCCCCTCGTTCCCAGGGCGTCCGGACTCCTGGCGGCCCGCGAAGTCTTGACGGGCCGTCGGGCCGCACGAAGAATGATCGCCCACGCCGACAACGTTGTCGAAGGATGCAGGATGCGTAGACGCACCACAGGAAGACCCGTCCGCCGCACGTTGGGCGTGCTGGCGGCTGCCGCGGCCCTGCTCGGCGCGGGGCTCGCCGCGCCCGCCGCGGCCTCGGCCGCCGCCGAGGGCGGCCAACTCACCGACCTCGTCAACCCGTTCATCGGTACGGAGAACGAGGGCAACACCTATCCGGGCGCCGCCGTGCCCTTCGGGATGGTGCAGTTCTCGCCCGACACCGGGCACAACACCGGCTACGACTACTCGGAGAACCACATCCGAGGGTTCTCCACCGTCCATCTCTCGGGCGTGGGCTGCGGGTTGGGCGGCGATCTGCCGGTGCTGCCGACCGTGGGTGACATCGGGAGCACGGACTACGCGAAGTACGCGGCCGAGTTCAGCCACGACGACGAGAAGGCCTCGCCCGGCTACTACAAGGTGGGCCTGAAGTCGGGTGTGGACGCCGAGTTGAGCGCCACGAAGCGGACCGGGGTGCAGAAGTACACGTTCCCGGCCACCGACAAGGCCAACGTGATGATCAACGCGGGCCAGTCGCTGCACAAGACCGTGCACACCAAGGTCGACATCCTCGACAGCCGGACCGTGCGCACCTCCATCACCGGCAGCGGCTTCTGCCAGGACACCAAGCAGTACACGCTCCACACGATCACCAAATTCGACCGGCCGTTCAAGACGAGCGGCACCTGGAAGGGCGACACCGTCACCGAGGGCTCCAGGTCCTCGGCCGCGGACGCCGAGCGCAACGGCGCGTATCTCCGCTTCGACACCAGCAAGGACCGCACCGTCGAGGCGACCACCGCCATCTCCTACGTGGACGCACACGGCGCGGAACTCAACCTCCGTGCGGAGGGCGGCCGTTCCTTCGACTCCGTGCGCGGCGCGGCGCGGTCCGCGTGGGAGGACCGGCTCGACGATGTCAAGGCGCAGGGCGGCAGCGAGACACTGCGCCGCACCTTCTACTCCTCGCTGTACCGCTCGTTCCTCGCGCCGAACATCGGCAGCGACGTCGACGGCCGCTACACCGGCTGGGACCAGAGGATCCACCGCGCCAAGGGGTTCACGTACTACCAGAACTGGTCGCTCTGGGACACGTACCGCACCCAGGCGCAGCTCCTGTCGCTGCTCGCCCCGCACGAGTCGCGGGACATGGCCCTGTCGGTGATCCGGATCGACAAGGACAGCGGCTGGCTGCCCAAGTGGGGCTACGGAACGGTCGAGACGAACATCATGACCGGCGATCCGGTCACCCCGTTCCTCACCAACGCCTACCAGCAGGGCCTGCTCAAGGGGCATGAGGAGGACGCGTACCGGGCCCTGAAGAAGAACGCCGACGGGGTGCCGCCGGCCGACTCCGCCCCCGTGGGCCGCGAGGCCAACAAGGAGTACCTGGCCGACGGGTTCGCGCCGTACATCAAGGACCGCGAGCACGTGAAGCCCGGTGACTCCGATTACGACCACGGTGCCTCGGCCACCCTGGAGTACGCCCTGTCCGACGCCATGCTCGGCCAGATGGCGAAGGAGCTGGGGCACGACGAGGACGCCGCCCGCTATACCGAGCGGGCGCAGAACTACCGGAAGATCTTCGACGGTTCGACCGGATTCTTCCGTGCGCGCGACGCGTCGGGCGCCTTTACGGGGCCCGACGACCCGGCGAAGAGCGAAGGGTTCCACGAGGGCACGTCCTGGCAGTACCAGTGGCTCGTGCCGCAGGACCTGCCCGGCATGGTCGGCTTGATCGGCGGAAAGGAGGCCGCGAACAAGCGGCTCGACTCGTTCTTCGCGTACGACGAGCTGGTCAAGGACCCGGCCAAGACCGCCCGCGAGGTGTGGGTCAACGGCCCGTACGACTACTACAACGCGGACAAGTACAACCCGCAGAACGAGCCGGACCTGATCGCGCCGTACACCTACCTGTCGACCGGGCAGCCGTGGAAGACCACGGACGTTGTCCACGCGGCACTCACCCTGTTCACCGACACCCCGACCGGGATGACCGGCAATGACGACCTGGGCACGATGTCCGCCTGGAACGTCCTGTCGTCGATCGGGATCTTCCCGGTGCAGCCCGGTACGGACACGTGGAGCCTGTCGACGCCCGTCTTCGAGCGGGTCGACGTCAAGCTCGACCGGCGCTACTACCCGAAGGGCGCGCTGACCGTTCGGGCGCCCGGTACTTCGGAGGGCAACCGGTACATCCAGTCGGCGCGGGCGGACGGTGCCGCGTACGACAAGACGTACCTGACCACAAAGGATCTGCGGGGCCTGCGGAACCTGTCCTTCACCGTCGGCGGCGAGCCGTCGGCATGGGGGACCGGTCCCGACGCGGCGCCGCCGGCCCTCAAGTGACCTAAAAGACACGTCACTTGAGTCGTCTTCTGCGCCACATGAGACCCGCCTCTCCCAGAGGGGCGGGTCTTCATCAGTTGTTAACGCAGAGTGGCATGATCGTACTTGACCGTAATCGACTGCTGGCGATTGACTGCGGGCTCACCGTCGTCGACGCGAGAGCCCTTCATGACCTCTCTGAGTTCGGACTTGCTCGCTCCACTCGACCTGACTTTCTGGAACATCGAGACCGCCGAACACCCCATGCATCTGGGGGCGTTGGGCGTGTTCGAGGCCGACGACCCCGGCGCCGCCCGGCACGCCTTCGAGCTGCTCGCCACCCGCGCCGCGGGCGTGGCGGGCCTGCGCATGCGGATCGCCGGCGTGCTCGTACCGGTCGGCGGCGCGGCCCGCGTGCCGGCCGCCGACTTCGACCCGCTCGACCACGTGTGGCTGGCCGGGCCCGTCGACGACTTCCACGCCGCCGCGGGTGCGCTCATGGAGCGCCCGCTCGACCGCGGCCGCCCGCCGTGGGAGGCGCACGTACTGCCGGCCGCCGACGGCGCGTCGTTCGCCGTGCTCTTCAAGTTCCATCACGCCCTCGCGGACGGGCTCCGCGCCCTGACCCTCGCCGCGGGCGTCATGGACCCCATGGACCTGCCCGCCGGGCGCACCCCGAAGGACGCGCCCGCCGCGCGCCGCGGCCTGCGCCTGCCGTTCCCCGGCCTGCGCGAGATCACGCTCGGTGACCTCGACCCGCGCCGCTACCCCGACCATGTCCGCACGCTGGTCGGCAGCGCCACGCAGGCCGCGTCCATCGGTGCCTCCGTCGCCCGCGCCACCTGGGGCGTACGCACGTCGCCCGCGCTCACCTCGAAGGCCAGCGGCACCCGGCGCACCGCCGGGGTCGTGCTCGACCTCGACGACGTGCACCGCATCCGCAAGACGGTCGGCGGCACGGTGAACGACGTGCTGATCGCCGTGGTCGCCGGAGCCGTGCGGCGCTGGCTCGACGAGCGCGGCGACGGCACCGAGGGCGTCGAGCCCCGCGCCCTCGTCCCGGTCTCCCGGCGCAGGCCCCGCACGGCCCACCCGCAGGGCAACCGGCTCTCCGGCTACCTGGTCCGGCTGCCCGTCGCCGAGCCCGACCCGGTGGAGCGGCTGCGGCTCGTACGGGCCGCCATGAACCGGCGCAAGGACGTCGGTCCCACGCGCGGCGCGGGCGCCGTCGCCCTGCTCGCCGACCATGTGCCGCCGCTCGGCCTCCGCCTGGGCGGCCCCCTCGTCGGCCAGAACGCCCGCCTCCTCTTCGACCTGCTGGTCACGAGCGTCCCGCTGCCCAGCCTCGGCCTGAAACTGGGTGGCTGCCTGCTCACCGAGGTCTTCCCGCTGGCGCCGCTGGCGCAGGGGCAGTCCCTCGCCGTCGCCGTGTCGACGTACCGCGGGCGGGTGCATTACGGGCTCGTCGCCGACGCGAGCGCCGTACCGGATCTCGATGTGCTGGCGCGGGCGGTCCGGGAGGAAGCGGCCGCGCTCGGGGCGGCGTGCGAGAAGGCGGCGAACTGACGGAGCCGCTGGTGCTGACGGCCGTCATTTGGGTCGACGCCGCTCCCGCCAGTATCCTCCGGATCTGGCGGGATCAACCGAGCGACCTGTAAGGTGCCGCCTTTTGGCAGCCGCGCGGCACTCAAGGATTCCTCGCGGCACGAGCGACACGAGGAACAGCAGCGGCGATGACCGTGACAGAGGACAACCAGGCCGCCGAGCCCGCCGAGGCCACGGGGACCCCCGAGGGCACGACAGCCGCCGAGAACGGCGGCGTCGTCGCGTACGGCCCCGGCATCGACCCCGAGCGGCTCGCCGTCTGCCTCAGCGTGCTGGAGGAGCTCGACGAGATCGACGTCGACCACCCCGACGCGATCACCGTCCGCCGCGCCACCGCCGGCATCTACCGGACCGTGAAGCAGCGCCGCCGCCAGGACCGCCGCGCCGCCAAGACCGCCCACGACAAGGCGGTCACCGAGGCCACGGCGACCGGCTCGGCGCAGCGCATCGACGACGAGACCGAGGGCATCCTGCCCTCCTCGCAGACCGAGGAAGGCCGGCTCGCGGGGATACTCCAGCGCCCCCGCTCCTGCTACACCTGCAAGACCCGGTACGTGGAAGTCGACTACTTCTACCATCAGCTCTGTCCCGCCTGCGCCCGCCTGAACCGGACCAAGCGCGACGCCCGCGCCGACCTCTCCGGCAAGCGCGCCCTGCTCACCGGCGGCCGCGCCAAGATCGGCATGTACATCGCGCTGCGCCTGCTGCGCGACGGCGCGCACACCACGATCACCACCCGGTTCCCCAAGGACGCCATCCGCCGCTTCAAGGCGATGGAGGACTCGACGGACTGGATCCACCGCCTGGAGGTCGTCGGCCTCGATCTGCGCGACCCCGGACAGGCAGTCGCCCTCGCCGAGCAGGTCGCCGCCGCGGGCCCGCTCGACATCCTCATCAACAACGCGACGCAGACCGTGCGCCGCCTGCCCTCCGCCTACGCCGCGCTCGTCGACGGCGAGAGCGCGCCGCTGCCCGCGGGAGAGCTGCCGCCGCACCACGTCATCGGCGCCTTCAACTCGGGATCCGTCGACGGCATCGCCGCGCTGCCCATCGGCACGAGCGGCATCGACGCCCAGAAGGTCGCCGACCTGGCGCTCGTCGCGGGCAACGCGAGCGTCGAGCGGCACCTCGACGGCTCCGCGATCGACGCGGGCGGCCTCGTCCCCGACGTCGTCGAGTCCAACACCTGGGTGCAGACCATCGACCAGATCTCCCCGGTCGAGCTGCTCGAGACCCAGCTGTGCAACTACACGTCGCCGTTCATCCTGATCAGCGCGCTGCGCCCGGCCATGTCCGACGCCGCGAAGAAGGCGGAGAGCGGACGCGCGTACGTCGTGAACGTCTCGGCGATGGAGGGCGTCTTCGGCCGCGGCTACAAGGGCGCGGGCCACCCGAACACCAACGCCGCCAAGGCGGCCATGAACATGGTGACGCGCACCAGCGCCCACGAGATGTTCCAGGCCGACGGCATCCTCATGACCTCCGTCGACACCGGCTGGATCACCGACGAGCGCCCGCACTACGACAAGCTGCGCCTCGCCGAGGAGGGCTTCCACGCCCCCCTCGACCTGGTCGACGGCGCGGCCCGCGTCTACGACCCCGTCGTGCGCGGCGAGGCCGGCGACGACGTGTACGGCGTCTTCCTGAAGGACTACGAGCCCGGCAAGTGGTAAAGAGCCTGTGAACAAACCCCCGTCTGCGCTGCGGCGTCCGGCACGCACGCTCGCGGCGTTGCCGAAACGCCCGAGTAGCTCCGCTACTAGAGCGCTCCGGCGCCTTGCGATCGCACGCACCGGACGCCGCAGCGCCCGCCCTTCGGGCGGACGACGGGGGTTTGTTCACAGGCTCTGACGCAGCTGCCGGTGGACGGCATCGTTCGACGCGCCGCCCGCTGAGGCGGCGCGCACCCGCGTACCGCCGTCCACCAGCAGCTCCGCGCCGGTTATCCAGGACGCCTCGTCCGACACCAGCCAGCGCACCGCGCGTGCCACGTCCTCCGGCTCCCCGATCCGCCCGGACGGAAGCCCCGCCGCAGCCGACTCCTCGGCCCGCTCCCACACGAAGCGGGCCATCTCGGTGCGGACGAGGCCGGGGGAGACGGAGTTGACGCGCACCAACGGGCCCATCTCACCCGCCAGTTGAGCGGTGAGGTGCAGCAGCGCCGCCTTGCTGGTGCCGTACGCGCCGACGTTCGGGCCGACATGGCCCGCGCCCTCCGTGCACACGTTGACGACGGCGCCGCCGTGCTCGCTCATCCACGCCCGCCACGCGCACTGCACCAGTCGCAGCGGCGCCTCCACGTTCATCGTGAAGGCCGTGCGCCAGATCTCCGGGTCGGCGTCCATGAGCGGGCCGTAGGGCTGGTTGGTCGCGGCGTTGTTCACGACGATGTCGACCCGCCCGAACTCCGCCATCGCCCGCTCCGTCACCTCCCACAGATGCGCCGGATCGGCCACGGACCCGGGCACCCCCACCGCCTCCGCGCCGCGCGCCCGCAGCGCCGCGACGGCCTCCCGCACCCCGTCCGGATCCCGGGCGGTCACGCACAACAGGGCGCCGTGGTCGGCGAGTTCCTGTGCGATCGCGCGGCCGATGCCGCGCGAGGCGCCGGTCACGACGGCCGCCCTGCCGTCGAGCACACGCGTGTGACCCGTGGGGGCCGTCGAGGACGCAGGCATGCGCGTACGGTCTCACGAGCGACCGGTGGATGACGATGTGTCAGCCGTGCATGGTTCGTGGGTCGTTTGTGGAGGCGGGTCCGGCGCCTGTCCGGCGGATCGTGCGACTGCCGCGTGTCGTGCGGTGTCCCCGACGGGGTGGATGAGCATCCAGCGGGGGCGCGGGATCCGGATGCGCGGCACCGGCCGTCGTTCAGGCCCGGGTGGAGCCGCCGTCCGCGAAGAGTTCGGCGCCGGTGACGAACGACGAGGCGTCCGAAGCCAGGAAGAGGGCGGCCTCGGCGATCTCCTCGGCGTCGGCCAGCCGCCCCAGTGGCACGACGGCCTCGGCGAACGTCTCGACGTCCGGCCCCACGGCGCCCAGCAGGCCCGGGGTTCGCGTAGGTCCAGGGCTGAGCACGTTGACCCGGAATCGGCGCTCCCGGGACTGCCGGGACCAGTTGTGCACGAGGTTGCTCACCGCCGCCTTCGAGGCGCTGTAGACCTCGAGTTGCTCATTGGGCCGCACGCTGTTGCTCGACCCGATGACCAGGACGGAGGCGTTCTCCGCCAGCAGCGGAAGCGCCTTCTGGACGGTGAACAGAGTGCCCTTGATGTTGACGGCGAGCGTCAGGTCGACGTTCGCCTCGGTGTGGGCGCCGAGTGAGGCGTCCGCGGCGAGTCCCGCATTGGCCACCAGCACGTCGATGTGCCCGGCCTCGTCGCGGACTCGCGCGTAGAGCGCGTCCAGGTCGGCCAGGTCCGCGACGTCGGCCCGTACGCCGGTGGCCGCCGGACCCATCTCCTTGACCGCCGCGTCGAGGCGGTCGGCGTCCCGGCCGGTCACGAAGACCCGTGCGCCCTCCCGGATGAAGCGGTGGGCGATGGCCAGCCCGATCCCGCTGGTTCCTCCGGTGATCACGGCCACCTTCTCCTGCAGTACGCCTGACATGTCGAACCCCTTGAGTTGTGGAATCGATCGTCCACAACCTAGGCAGTAATGGACGATCGAGTCAAGAATGGATAGGCTGAGAACATGCCGAGACCACGCGCATTCGACGAACGCCAAGTCCTGAAGCGGGCCCGCGAACAGTTCTGGGCGACCGGCTACGTGGGAACGCGGATGGACGACATCGCCCGGGCGACCGGCCTTGGCAAGGGCAGCCTGTACGGCGCGTTCGGCGACAAGAGCAAGCTGTTCCACCGCGTGTTCGGCGACTGGTGCACCGCGGTGGTCGAGGTGGCCGAGGGGCGGCTGGCGGGTGGCCCGGACGCGGAGGCCCTGGCCCGGCTGTCCGGATACGTGCGCCTCATGGCGGAGTACACCGCCTCCGACACCGAGCGCCGCGGGTGCCTGCTGGCCAAGGGCGCGGCGGAAATGGCCGAGCACGATCCGACGGTCGCCGGGCGGTCGGCCGAGACCATGACGGCGCTGCTGGCCCTGCTGCGGACGGAGATCAGCGCCGCCCAGCGCCACGGCGACATCGACGGCGGCGCGGATCCGGAGCGGTTGGCGGCCCTGCTGCTGACGGTCGTCCGCGGTATCGAGGCGGTGGGCAAGGCCGGCCTCGACCCGCAGACACTGCGCGACATCGCGGACACCGCACTGGCGGTCCTGCCCGAAGGGCCGAACCGCCGCGCGACCGGGCGTGGTCCGGCCCACGAGACCTGACGCGGTGTCGTCAGGGCCACCCGAACCGCTGGGCGGCGCCTACCGCACGTACGAGGCGTGGGCGGCCGCCACGAGTTCGAGCACCGGCCGCCAGTCCTCCAGGTCCCCCGCGTCGAGGCCCACCACCTTGCCCGCGTCGTCCGCCTGCCGCACCGTCACCGCGTCCTCGGCGTGCGGATCCGCCTCGAACGCCGCCACCTCCCACGGCGTCATCGGTCCGCCCTGAACGCCCAGCGTCAGCGCGCTCTGCGCGGACAGCCCGCGTCCCGGCTCGGTCGTCGCCAGATACCGCTTCGCCGGCACATGCAGCTGTACGAGCCGTGCCACCCGCTCGCCGAGCAGCCCGCGCACCGCGTCCGCCGCCCGGTCCGCGTGCCCCGCGTCGTCGCCCGGGCAGAGCAGATGCCCGATGTCGTGGACGAGCCCGGCGACCTGCAACTCCTTGTCGCTGGGCCGGGAGCGGCGCAGCAGCGCCGCCGTCTGCAGCGCGTGATCGTGCAGATCGACGGGGTCCCCGCTGCGGTCCGGGGCGTCCCAGGCGCCCCGACAGGCGTTCAACGAGGCCATCAGCTCCTCGACGGTGCGCAGTTCGACGCGTTCCATGGATGACTCCTCCCGAAGCTCTTCCGCAGCCTGTCCAAAAGCAGACCATGATGAACCGAGGCCGAGCCGACCCACCGGTCAACAGGACGTGAACGCTGTCCCCTTTCGCCCATGGTGCAGAATTGCCCGCATGCGCCGCCTCACCGTTCCCGCTCTCCTGGTGACCTTCCTGGTCACCGTGGTGGGCGCGGCATGGGGCAGCGACTTCCGCGGCGCGCCAGTCGAGCCGGCCCCGGCCCTCGCGTCCGTGCAGCAGCTGTCGTCGCCCGGCGGCACGACCGACTGCGCCCCGCAGGGACAGCACGCCCCCGACAGCCGCCAGGGCGTGCCCACGCGCGGCACGAGCGCCCACGAACTCCTCGCCCCGCTCGCGTACGCGCACGGGCACGGCGCCACCGCCCCGCTCACGGGCATCGTGCCGCCGCCCCCGGCGGGCCGTGGCCCACCGCCGCCCAACGACCCGCCCTCACCGGTCGAACTGTCCGTCCTGCGCGTGTAGATGACACCCCGCCCCACGTGTCATCACGCACTTCTCACGCACGCAAGGACGACTTCGTCATGCCCAAGAACACCACCACCGCCCGCTCCAAGCAGCGCCGCTCCGCCGCGATCGCCGCCGCCGTCGCCGTGGCCGCGATCCTCCTCGGCACCGTCTCGTACACCGCGACCAGGCCCGAGGCCCGTACGGACGTGGCCGACGTGTCCGATGCGCAGGGGGACACCGCCGAGGCCAAGGACGAGCTGACCGACAAGCTCGCGAAGCTCGCCCGGCGCGACGCCAAGGACCCGCTCGCGCAGGGCCGCGCCGACGCGCCCGTGGTCCTCATCGAGTACGCCGACTTCAAGTGCGGCTACTGCGGGAAGTTCGCCCGCGACACCGAACCCGACCTGGTGAAGAAGTACGTCGACGACGGCACGCTGCGCATCGAGTGGCGCAACTTCCCCATCTTCGGCGCCGATTCGCAGTCCGCCGCGCGCGCCGCGTGGGCGGCGGGTCAGCAGGGCCGTTTCTGGCAGTTCCACAAGGCGGCCTACGCCGACGGCGCCAAGGACAAGGGCTTCGGCGCCGACCGCCTCGACGCGCTCGCCCGCGAGGCCGGGGTGAAGGACCTCGACCGGTTCCGCACCGACCGCGAAGGCAAGGCGGCGCAGGCTGCCGTGAAGCAGGACAGCGACGAGGCGTATGCACTCGGTGCCACCTCCACGCCGTCCTTCCTCATCAACGGGCAGCCCCTCGCGGGCGCGCAGCCCGAGGCCGCGTTCGAGCAGGTCATCGAGGCGGCGAAGGCGCAGTCCGGGAAGTCCGGCGGCGACAAGTGAGCGACATCGGCTACTTCGCGGCGTTCCTCGGCGGCCTGCTCGCCCTGCTCAGCCCGTGCAGCGCCCTGCTGCTGCCCGCGTTCTTCGCGTACTCCATCGACAGCCCGACCCGGCTCGTCGCCCGCACCGGCGTCTTCTACCTGGGGCTCGCCACCACCCTGGTCCCGCTCGGCGCGGCCGGCTCGTACGCGGGCCGCTTCTTCTACGGCAACCGTGACCTGCTCGTCTCCATCGGAGGCTGGCTGATCATCGCGCTCGGTGTGCTGCAGATCGCGGGACGCGGCTTCGCCTCGCGCCGCATGTCGGAACTCTCCGGCCGCATCCGCCCCACCAACACGGTGTCGGTGTACGCGCTCGGAGCGGTCTACGGCCTCGCCGGTTTCTGCGCGGGACCGATCCTCGGCAGCGTCCTCACCGTCGCGGCGCTCGGCGGGCACCCGGTGTACGGCGGGGCGCTGCTCGCGGTGTACGCCCTGGGCATGGCCGTGCCGCTGTTCCTGCTCGCCCTGTTGTGGGAACGGTTCGACCTGGGCAAGAAGCGGTGGCTGCGCGGCCGCCCGGTCCGCATCGGCCGTTTCGAGACGCACTCGACGTCGCTCGCCTCCGGCCTGTTCTTCCTGGTGCTCGGGACGCTGTTCCTTGTCTTCGACGGGACGACGGCGCTTCCCGGACTCCTCGACGTCGACAACTCGTTCGCCGCCGAGCAGTGGGCGCGCGGCATCGGCGACCGGGTCCCGGACCTGCTCGTGCTCGTCGCGGCCGTCGTACTGGTGAGCGCGTTCTTCCTCGTACGGGCCCTGCGTGGGCGCGGGGAGGGCGTGCCGTTCGAGAGCGAGTAGCGCCCGGTGGCAGGGGGCGAGTTGACGCCATTCTCCCGCGTCGGCCGCCCCGCCCCACGCGCCTCGGTGACCTCGGGCGACGCCCGGGGTCGCGTCAACACCGCATGGCGACACGCCGCGTTGTCCTGAAGTGCCCCCGTACGAGCGAAAACCTGTCGCGCGGGGTGGGGCGCCCATGGCTGAATGAACGCCGGGCGACCTCCGAAAGACGGAGAGATTCCAGCCCCAGTGAGCGGACCCCCGCTCATATGGTTAGGCTGTAGCCGCACGGTTACCGCAAGTGGGTCCGACACCTTGACCCATGGTGGCCGTACAGGGAGAGACCGAGAACCACGGCCGACCCCACCAGCGACAACCGGCGCCACCGCGCCCGAACTGGCCTTCTACACAAGCCCGATCGGGCGCCGGACCCCGCGCGACGCTGGGCCGGACTGCCGAAGCGGGTTACCCGACACACAAGGAGTGCGCGGTGACACCAGAGAAGACGAATCGCGAACAGAGCCCGAAGGACCGAGCCGAGCGGGCCGGCCGTCGTAGGCCGGAGAAGCTCGGCAGTCTCGACGTGTGGGCGAGGTCGGCGCCGATTCGCCTCGCGGGCTACGAGGACGATTTGGCGGAGCCGCACATTCTGCCCAGCGTGGATTGAGATCGGCGGGACATTTCAAGCCCCGCCGGCGATTGAGGCGCGGGGTCCGGGGCAGAGCCCCGAGACCCCAGCACCGTTGAGGGTCAACGGGAGAACACCCGCTGACCCCCGACGAAGGTCTGCGCGACCCGCGTCGCGCCGATCTCCGTCGCGGCCCCGGCGAACGGGTCCCGGTCCAGGACCACGAGGTCCGCGAGGTGCCCCGCCGCGACGACCCCGGTCTCCGCATCGAGATGGTTCACGTACGCGCTGCCGGAGGTGTACGCCGCGAGAGCGTCGCCGAGACCGATGCGCTGCTCCGGCAGGAACACCGGCGTCCCCGCAGGCGCATCCGCCAACACCCGGTTCACCGCCACATGGATCCCCTGCAACGGATCCGGACTGCTCACCGGCCAGTCGCTGCCCGCCGCAAGCGTCGCCCCGGCCCGCAGCAGCGCCGCGAACGGGTACTGCCACGCCGAGCGCTCCGCCCCGAGGAACGGGATCGTCAGCTCGTCCATCTGCGGCTCGTGCGCGGCCCACAGCGCCTGCATGTTCGCCGTCGCGCCCAGCTCCCGGAACCGGCCGATGTCATCAGGGTGCACCACCTGGAGATGCGCAAGGTGCGGGCGCGTATCCGTCCAGCCATTGGCCTCCCGTGCCGCTTCGACGGCATCGAGTGCCTCGCGGACGGCCCGGTCGCCGAGCGCGTGGAAGTGCACCTGGAAACCGTGGGCGTCCAGTTCGGTCACGTACTTCTTCAGCGCCTCGGGCGGTACGAAGCTGATGCCGCTGTTGTCCGATCGGCAGCCGCAGCCGTCGAGATACGGGCCGAGCAGCGCCGCGGTGCCGTTCTCCGCGACCCCGTCCTGCATGATCTTCACCGTCGTCGAGCGGAGGCGGCCACAGGTGCCGGACTCGCGCCGGGCCAGCAGCTCCTCGATCTGCTCGGTGCCGCGCGCCCGGTCCCACCACAGCGCGCCCACGACACGCGCGGTGAGCCGCCCGTCGTCGGCGCACGCCAGATACGCGTCCGTGGGGTCGGTCAGGTTGGCGTGATCGCCGAGGATGGCGTCCTGCCAGGCCGTGACGCCGACGGAGTGCAGGTACTCCTGGGCGCGGAGCAGCCCCGCGATCTTCTCCTCGCGGGTGACCGGGGGGAGCAGCCGTCCGACGAGGTTCGCGGCGCCCTCCTGGAGCATCCCCGTCGGGGTGCCGTCCCTGTCGCGTTCGATGCGGCCGTCCGAAGGGTCCGGTGTGCGGGCGTCGAGGCCGGCGGCCCGCAGCGCGCGGGAGTTGACCCAGGCGCCGTGGTGGTCGCGGTTGACCAGATACACCGGCCGGTCCGGCACCAGGGCGTCCAGCTCGGCAGCCGTCGGCAGACCGCCCGGGAACGCCTCCATCGCCCAGCCGCCCCCGGTGATCCACTCGACGTCCGGGTGCGCGCTCGCGTACGAGGCGATCCGCTCCCGGTACTCGGCGAGCGTCGTCGCGCCGCTCAGGTCGCACTGGCCCATCTCCATGCCGGCCCCGACGGGGTGCGCGTGCGCGTCCTGGAACCCGGGGATCAGCAACTTCCCTGCCAGGTCGACCACTTCGGTGCGCGGGCCGATCAACTCGCGCACCTCGTCGTGGCCGACGGCGACGATCCGCTCGCCGCGCACCGCGACGGAGGTCGCGCGCGAGCGGGCGGGGGAGCCGGTGTGGACGGGGCCTCCGGTGAAGACGAGGTCGGCGGGTGCGGGCATGATCTCAACTCCTAGTGCATGTGCGGGTGCAGGTGCGGGTGTTACGAGGGGGGTGGCGGTCAGTTGGCCGTCGGTCCGACGAGTTCGACGGCGTCGGCGTCCGTGCCGCGACCGGTCCTGAAGTACGCGGACCGGCGCCCGTACTTGGCGACGGCGGCCATCACCAGACCGGACACCACGATCGCCGCGGGCACCGCCAGCATGAACCAACCGTTGTCCGGCGACAGTTCGAAGTGCTCGCTCATCGTCGCGTACGAGTACGCCAGATACGCCCCGATGCCGAGCAGGGCGAGTGCGCTGACCCCCGGCACGAGGACGGCGCGCACCGCCTCCTGGGGCGCGGTGCGCAGCAGTGAGCGGAAGCGGACCGAGCAGGCGAGGGCCGTGAGGCCGTAGTAGAGGGCGACGGTGAGCCCGATGGAGTTCACGGCGGCGAGGATCATCTCGTTCAACTTCGGTATCGCCAGCGCCAGCAGCGCGACCACGGCTGCGATCGACATCACGACGACGGTGCCCGCGGCCGGCGAACCGTAACGGGGGCTGACCCGCGTCCACACCTGCCCCATCGTGCGGTCCCGGCCCATCGCGAGCAGTCCGCGCGCCGTCGGGATCACGCTGGCCTGCAGGGACGCCACCGCCGAGAAGAGGAGCGCGAGCAGCGGCAGGCTGGCCACCGGTTCGTCGGCGAGCTTCGCGCCGAGGTAGGTGAGAGCTTGCGGGCCCTGCTCGACCAGCTCGTGCAGCGACATCTCGCGCTGGAAGGCCACGGAACCGTAGAGGAACAGCGCGAGCATCGCGAACAGGGCGATCAGGCCGCCGCGCCCCGCGTCGCGCACGTCCTTCGTCTCCTCCGTCACCGTGAACGCCGCGTCCCAGCCCCAGAAGAAGAACACCGCGAGGACCAGTCCCTGCGCGAAGGCCGTGCCGCCATGGATGTCGAACGGGTTGAACCACGACCACTGGAAGGCGTGCGAGCCGGTGACCAGGGACCAGCCGCAGAACCCGAGCAGCACCACGTACTCGAAGACGAGCAGCCAGGCCTGAAGTCGGGTCGCCTTGCGGACGCCGGTGACCGCGGTGACGGTGACGGCGGTGAGCACGAGCAGGCCGACGACGGTCGAAAGCGCCGTCGAGTTCGGATCGAGGCCGAGCCCCAACACCGTATGCAGGTGGGCCTTGTTGGCGAACTGAAGGAAGACCGAGCCCGTCACCGCGCTCGTGTACGCCATGAAGATCAGGGTGCCGACGAGCGTGACCCAGCCCGTGAGGAAGCCCAGCCAGGGACCGAGCGAACGGCCCACCCAGATGTAGCCGCTGCCCATGTTCGGCTCCTGGCGGTTGAGGCGGGCGTAGGCCACCGCGATCCCCAGGATCGGCAAGAACGCCACGAGCAGGACCGCCGGTGCGTGCAGCCCGACCGTCGCGGCGAGGGAACCCATCCCGATGCCGATGCTGGTGGTCGCGGCGGTGCTGGACGCGGCGATGGCGATGCCGTCGACGACGCCGAGGGAGCGGCGCAGACCCGGTGGTTCGCTTCTCATGATCGATCTCCTGACGGCAGGGGAGGCAAGCGGGACAGGGGAGAGGGAGGTGCGTGAGGGGCGGTGACCGCGATCAAATCGGCCTTGTCAGCTTGCGTCAATGGTGTTGTCATAAGGCGGAACTGCTGGACGAGGGAGGGGCGATGGCCATGACGGAAGGGCGGATCCCGGCGGAGCGGCGGCGCCGCAAGCCGACGAAGTCGGGGGTGCTGCTGTCCGAGGATGTGATCGTGGACTGCGCGCTGCGCCTGGTCGGACAGCACGGCGGCGACGCGCTGAGCGTGCGCAGGATCGGGGCCGCCCTGGGCTGCGATCCGAGCGCGCTCTACCGCTATTTCCACAGCACGGACGACCTGCTGCTCGCCGTCTCCGACCGGATCATCGGCGAGGCCATGGACGGCTTCCACCCCGAGCGGATGACCTGGCGCGACGGGCTGCGCGAGTTCGGCCTGCGTATCCACCGCGGGTACCGCGCGCACCTACGGGTGGCGGCGCTCGCGGCGTACCGGGTGACGCGGCGGGCGCACGAGTTCCGGGCCGTCGACGCGGGCATCGGTCTGCTCAGGCGCGCCGGCTTCGGTGCCGAGGACGCGGTGCGCCACTACTCCGCCTTCGTCGACACCGTCCTCGGCCACGCGGCCCTCGACGCCGCGTATCTGGCGCTTCCCGCGGATCGGCGGGAGGCGGACGACCGTGCGTGGACGGGGGAGTACGCGAACCTGTCGGCGGACGCGCACCCCCAACTGGCGGCTACGCGCAAGCACTTGCCGCTGATGGCGGGGAGTTCGTTCGGGGTGGCGCTGGAACTGCTGCTGACGGCACTGGAGGTCGCCGCACAATCAAGCCCCTCCGGCGATTGAGGAGCGGGGTCCGGGGCAGAGCCCCGCGACGTCAACCCCGGTCGGCCTGATCGCTCAGCCCAACTGCCCCCGCAGCCACTCCTCCACCTCACCCACATGCGCCGCCGCCGCAGCCCTCGCCGCCTCCGGATCGTGGGCCGAGAGGGCCCGCAGGATGCGCGCATGCTCGCGGCGGGTGCGTTCGAAGGCGCCCTCCTGCTCGTAGCCGCGCCAGACACGGGCGCGGAAGGTGCGGGAGGACAGGCCCTCCAGGATCGCCGCCATCGTGTCGTTGCCCGCGGCCACGGCGATCGTCCGGTGGAACGCCAGGTCGTGGGAGAGGATCTCCTCCGGGTCGTCGGTCGCCTCCATCGCCGCCAAGTGGTCCTCGACCTCGGCGAGTTGCGCACGGGTGATGCGCGCCGCCGCGAGCGCCGTGGCGGTCGACTCCAGGATGCGGCGCACCTCCAGGAGCTCCACGAGTTGGGGCCCACGCGACAGGTCGGCGACCACGCCGAACGTCTCCAGGAGGTCACCGGCTTCCAACTGCGTGACATAGATGCCGGATCCGTGCCGTGCCTCCAGGGCGCCGAGCACGGTGAGCGCGCGGATCGCCTCCCGCATGGAGCTGCGCGAGATGCCGAGCTGCGCCGCCAGATCCCGCTCGGTGGGCAGCCGTTGGCCCGGCTGGAGCTCGCCGCTGCCGATCATCGCCTTGAGCTGGTCGATGGCCCGCTGGGTGACCGTGGCCTTCTGCATGCCGCGCAGTGTAGCCAGCCAGGTGGTCGGACCACTACGGGGGAAGTCGGACCTCTTCGCGGCACCAGAGGGCGTAAATACCGAGAAAACTTGCCTACGAAGGGTGTTGGGGCACCGAAGTGGTCTGATAAATATCTCGGCGCGGGCCGGAGGGGCGGGGGCCGGCCGCGCCCATGACTTCAGGAGCCGAGGAGCAGTCCGATGACTGGCACGACTGGCACCACGATGGACCCGAAGGGACCGACCGGGAGGAACAGGGCGGCACGCGCCCGCAGTTCCAGAATGCGGGGGCTGGGCGCGATGGCCCTGCTCGGCTGCGCCGCCCTCACCCTCGCCGCCTGCGGCAGCACCAAGGACACCGCGGCCGGCGCGGGCGGTGGGGGCGGAGGCGGCGACGGCAAGGGCAAGGTGGGCGTCGTCCTGCCGCTCCTGACCTCGCCGTTCTGGCAGTCGTACAACGACTACGTGCCGAAGATGGCGAAGTCCGAGGGCGTGGACGCGCTGAAGACCGTCAACTCCAACAGCGACCCCTCGCAGCAGATCACGGACATCAACAACCAGCTCAATCAGGGCGTGAAGGGCCTTGTCGTCGCGCCGCTCGACAGCGCCGCCATCGGCGCCGGGCTCGACCAGGCCGAGCGCAAGGGCGTGCCGGTCGTCGCCGTGGACGTCGCGCCCGACAAGGGCAAGGTCGCCATGGTCGTACGGGCCAACAACGTCGCGTACGGCAAGAAGGCCTGTACGTACCTCGGCGACCACGTGAAGTCCGGCAAGGTCGTCCAGATCATGGGCGACCTCGCGTCGGTGAACGGGCGCGAGCGGTCCAAGGCGTTCCGGGACTGCGTGAAGGAGAAGTATCCGAAGCTGAAGGTCCTGGAGATCCCGGCGAAGTGGGAGTCGGACACCGCCGCCTCCAAGCTCGACACCCTCCTCAACGCCAACCCCGACATCAAGGGGATCTACATGCAGGCGGGCGGCGTCTACCTCGCGCCGACCCTGCAGACCCTCAAGGCCAAGGGGATGCTGGAGAAGGCGGGGTCCGCCAAGCACATCACGATCGTGTCGAACGACGGGATCCCGCAGGAGTTCGACGCCATCCGCAAGGGCCAGATCGACGCGACGGTCTCGCAGCCCGCCGACACGTACGCCAAGTACGGCATGTACTACATCAAGGCGGCGATGCAGGGGAAGAAGTTCAAGCCTGGTCCCACCGACCACGGCTCGAAGATCGTGAAGCTGCCCAGCGGCACCCTTGAGGACCAGCTGCCCGCCCCGCTGGTCACCAAGAAGAACGTCGACGACTCCGAGCTGTGGGGAAACACCGTCAAGTGACCGCCGCCACCCCGCCTTTGGTCGAGGCCCGTGGCATCGTCAAACGCTACGGACCCACGGTCGCCCTCGCCGACGGCCGGCTCACCGTGCACGCGGGCGAGTCGCACGCGCTCGTCGGGCGCAACGGCGCGGGCAAGTCCACGCTCGTCCAGGTCCTCACCGGGTTGCAGGGCGCCGACGCGGGAACGCTCACCTTCGACGGGGAGTCCGCGCCGCCGCTCGGCGACCGGGAGGCGTGGCGCGCCAAGGTCGCCTGCGTCTACCAAAAGCCCACCGTCATACCCGAGTTGAGCGTCGCGGAGAACCTGTTCCTGAACCGGCAGCCGGGTTCCCGGCGCGGCTTCTTCAGCTGGAAGAAGCTCGACGCCGAGGCCGGCGAACTGCTCGACACCTGGAACGTGCGCGTCGACCCCGGCGCGCGCACCGCCGACCTCAAGGTCGAGGACCGGCAAATGGTCGAGATCGCGCGGGCGTTGAGCGGCGGCGCCCGGTTCATCGTGCTCGACGAGCCGACCGCACAGCTCGACAGCCGCGAGATCGAGCGCCTCTTCGCCCGCATGCGGGCCCTCCAGGACTCGGGCGTGACCTTCCTGTTCATCTCGCACCACCTCCAGGAGGTGTACGAGGTGTGCCAGACGGTCACCGTCCTGCGCGACGCACGCTGGATCACCACGGCGCCGGTCTCCGAACTGCCGCGGCCCGCGCTCGTCGAGGCGATGGCGGGGGAGGCGGTCGCGGAACAGGCCGCGGCCGCGGCGGAGGCGGTCGTCGAGCAGGCGGCCGACGACGCGGCCGCGCCCGTCGTGCTCGAAGTCGCGGGGCTCACTTCCGACACGTACGAGGACGTGGACCTGACCGTGCGGCGCGGCGAGGTCGTTGGGCTCGCGGGCTCCAGCGGCAGCGGCAAGATCGCGCTCGCGGAGTCCCTCGCAGGACTGCACACACCCACCTCCGGCGCCGCCCGGCTCGACGGGCGTCCGCTGCCCTTCGGTGATGTGTCCGCCGCACTCGCCGCGGGGGTGGGGTGTGTGCCGCGCGACCGGCACGACCAGGGCCTTGTCACCGGGATGTCCATCGGTGACAACTCCACGCTGTCGGTGCTCGGGCGGCTCGGCCGACGCGGGTTCATCGGCACGGATCGCCGCCGGCGGTTCGCCCGTGAGCTGATCGAGCGGCTCGATATCCATGCGGAGGGGCCCGACCAGCCCGTGTCCGATCTCTCCGGTGGCAATGCGCAGAAGGTGGTGATGGCCCGGGCGCTCGCCTCTGACCCGCGGTTGCTCGTGCTGATCAATCCGACGGCCGGGGTCGATGTGAAGTCCAAGGAGTCGCTGCTGCGGAGGGTCGACAGTGCGCGGGACGACGGTACGGCGGTTCTCGTCGTGTCCGACGAGCTCGACGACCTGCGGCGGTGTGACCGGGTGCTTGTGCTGTTCCACGGTCGCGTCGCCGCGGAGCACCCGGCCGGGTGGGCGGACCATGCGTTGATCGCGTCGATCGAGGGGGTTTCCAGTGACGTCCACCCGTAAAGTTGCGGACACTCCGGTGCCCAGGCCGCGGGGCTCTGCCCCGGACCCCGCTGCTCAAACGCCGCAGGGGCTTGATAGTGCCAAGAACGTCCTCCTCCGCCGCGCACGCGAACTCGCCCTCGTACCCGCCCTGTTGCTCCTCATCGTCCTCGGCGCCGTCCTCAACGACTCGTTCCTCACCGAGCAGAACATCATCACCATCCTCGGCTCATCCGCCGCCCTCGCGATGGTGGTTCTCGCGGAGTCCCTCGTGCTGATCAGCGGCAAGTTCGACCTGTCGCTCGAATCGGTCGTCGGTATCGCGCCCGCCTTCGGCGCCCTGCTCGTCCTGCCCGTCGCGCAGTCCGGGTTCGGCACCGAATTCCCCGTCGCCGTCTCGCTGTTGGCGGTGCTCGTGGCCGGGGCCTGCATCGGTGCCTTCAATGGTGTGCTCGTCGTCAAGCTGAAGCTCAACGCGTTCATCGTGACGCTCGCGATGCTGATCGTGCTGCGCGGACTGCTCGTCGGGGCGACCAAGGGCAAGACGCTGTTCGGGATGCCCGACGCGTTCTTCGCGCTCGCCACCTCCACGTTCCTGCGGGTCCCGATGTCGGTGTGGTTCGCGGCGATCGCGTTCGGCATCGCGGGGCTCGTCCTGAAGTACCACCGCGTGGGTCGTGCCCTGTACGCGATCGGTGGCAACGCCGAGGCCGCGCGCGCCGCAGGCATCCGCGTCGAGCGCGTCATGCTCGGTGTCTTCGTGGTCGCGGGCGTCCTCGCTTCCGTCGGCGGCATCATGCAGACCGGATACGTGGGTGCCATCAGCGCCAACCAGGGCAACAACATGATCTTCACGGTGTTTGCCGCCGCGGTCATCGGAGGCATCAGCCTCGACGGCGGCAAGGGCACCATGTTCGGCGCCCTGACCGGCGTACTGCTGCTCGGTGTCGTACAGAACATGCTGACCCTCGCCCAGGTGCCGTCCTTCTGGATCCAGGCCATCTACGGCGGAATCATCCTGCTCGCCCTCATGGTCGCCCGTGTCACCACCGGCCGCGCCCAGGACTGACCCGCGCCCAGGGCTGGCCCCTGCCCGGGACCGACCTCCGCCCCCGCCCGAAAGGCACCCCGTTGTCCTCGACACCGCCCCGCGTCACCGCCGTCGACACGTACGACATCCGGTTCCCGACCTCCCGGGAGCTGGACGGCTCCGACGCCATGAACCCCGACCCCGACTACTCCGCCGCGTACGTCGTGCTGCGCACCGACGACCCCGACGGACACGAGGGGCACGGCTTCACCTTCACCATCGGGCGCGGCAACGACGTCCAGGTCGCCGCCATCGAGGCCCTGAGCCACCACGTGATCGGCCGCCCGCTCGACGAGCTGTGCGCCGATCCCGGCAGCCTCAGCCGCGACCTGATCGGTGACAGCCAACTGCGCTGGCTCGGGCCCGAGAAGGGCGTGATGCACATGGCGATCGGCGCCGTCGTCAACGCGGCCTGGGACCTCGCCGCCAAGCGCGCCGCCACCCCGCTGTGGCGGCTGCTCGCCGAGGCGGACCCCGAGTGGCTGGTCTCCCAGGTCGACTTCCGCTACATCGCCGACGCCCTCACCCCCGAGGAGGCCCTGGAACTGCTGCGGGCCGGACGGCGGGGTGCCGCCGACCGCACCGCGCGCCTCGTCGAACGCGGCTACCCCGGCTACACCACCTCGCCCGGCTGGCTCGGCTACAGCGACGGGAAGCTCACCCGTCTCGCCCGGCAGGCCGTCGCCGACGGCTTCACCCAGATCAAGCTGAAGGTGGGCGCCGACCTCGACGACGACATCCGCCGCTGCCGCACGGCCCGCGCGGTGGTTGGCCCCGACATCCGCATGGCGATCGACGCCAACCAGCGCTGGAACGTCGGCGACGCTGTCCAATGGACCAACGCCCTCGCCGAGTTCGAGCCGTACTGGGTGGAGGAGCCCACCAGCCCGGACGACATCCTGGGGCACGCGGCCATCCGCCGGGGTGTCGCCCCGGTGAAGGTCGCCACGGGCGAACACGTGCAGAACCGCGTCGTCTTCAAGCAGATGCTCCAGGCCGGCGCCATCGACATCCTGCAGATCGACGCCGCGCGGGTCGGTGGCGTCAACGAGAACCTGGCGATCCTGCTGCTCGCCGCGAAGTTCGGCGTCCCCGTCTGCCCGCACGCGGGCGGTGTCGGTCTGTGCGAACTGGTCCAGCACCTGTCGATGTTCGACTACGTCGCCCTGTCGGGCACCACCGAGGACCGCGTCATCGAGTACGTCGACCATCTGCACGAGCACTTCGTCGACCCGGTCGTCGTCCGCCAGGGCCACTACGCCGCCCCGACGGCCCCCGGCTTCTCCGCCACCATGCACCCCTCGTCCATCGCCGAATTCACCTACCCGGACGGCGAGTTCTGGGCGAAGGACCTCGCGGGCCCTTCCGCACGGGAACAGGGCACCACCGACCCGAACGGAGCCGCAGCATGAGCGATGCCAGCGTCCACAGTGTTCAGGACTTCGCCGGTCTCAAGGCCCTCGTCACCGGCGGCGCCTCCGGCATCGGCCGGGCCACCGCCGAGCTGCTCGCCGCACGCGGCGCCGACGTCGCCGTGCTCGACCGCGACATCACCGACGTGGAGAAGCCGCTGCGCGGGTACGCCGCCGACGTCACGGACGACACCGCCGTGCGCGCCGCCGTGGCCACGGCGACCGGCGACCTCGGTGGCCTCGACGTACTCGTCAACAACGCGGGCATCGGCGCCCAGGGCACCGTCGCCGACAACGACGACGCCGAATGGCACCGGGTCCTCGACGTCAACGTCATCGGGATGGTCCGCGTGGCACGGGCCGCGCTCCCCGCGCTCCGGGACTCGGAGCACGCGGCGATCGTCAACACCTGCTCCATCGCCGCCACGGCGGGACTGCCGCAGCGGGCCCTGTACGCGGCGTCGAAGGGCGCGGTCCTCTCGCTGACGCTCGCCATGGCCGCCGACCACATACGCGAGGGCATCCGCGTCAACTGCGTCAACCCCGGCACCGCCGACACCCCCTGGGTCGGCCGGCTCCTCGACAAGGCGGACGACCCGGCCGCCGAGCGCGCCGCCCTCGAAGCCCGCCAGCCCACCGGACGCCTGGTCTCCGCCGCCGAAGTCGCGGGCGCCATCGCCCACTTGGCGAGCCCGTTGTCCGGGGCGACGACCGGCACGTCCGTCGCGGTGGACGGCGGCATGCAGGGGCTTCGCCTTCGCCCCGTGGACCAGTGATCCGCATGCGTACCAGCACGCTCGGCCGCACCGAAGTCCCGGTCACCGCACTCGGTTTCGGCGGCGCGGGCATCGGCAACCTCTACACTCCAGTCCGCGACGACAAGGCCCACCTAGCCCTGGACGCGGCCTGGGACGCGGGCCTGCGCTACTTCGACACCGCGCCGCACTACGGCCTCGGCCTGTCCGAGCGCCGGATCGGCGCGTATCTGCGCAGCCGGCCCACGGGCTCGTACACCGTGTCCACCAAGGTCGGCAGGCTCCTCGAACCGTACGACGGCGGGGGCGACGACAGTGCCCACGGCTTCGCCGTGCCCGCCACGACGCGTCGCGTGTGGGACTTCAGCGCGGCCGGGGTGCGCCGCTCCATCGAGGAGAGCCTCGGCCGGCTCGGCCTGGACCGCATCGACGTCGTCTACCTCCACGACCCCGACGACCATGCGGAGCAGGCCTTCGGCGAGGCCTATCCCGAGCTGGAGCGGCTGCGCGGCGAAGGGCTCGTCGGTGCCGTCGGCGCGGGCATGAACCAGTCCGCGATGCTCACCCGCTTCGTCCGCGACACCGATGTGAACGTGGTCCTGTGCGCGGGCCGCTACTCCCTGCTCGATCAGCGCGCCCTGAAGGATCTGCTGCCCGCGGCCGCCGAACGCGGCGTCTCCGTCGTCATCGGCGGCGTCTTCAACTCCGGACTGCTCGCCGACCCCCAGCAGGGCGGCACCTTCGACTACGCCCTGGCCCCGCCGGAGGTCGTCTCCCGCGCCCAGCGGCTGAAGGACCTCGCCGAGCGCCACGGCACCACGCTACGGGCCGCAGCCCTCGCGTTCCCGTTCGGGCACCCGGGCGTCACGAGCGTGCTCGTCGGAACCCGCTCCGCGGCCGAAGTCGCCGACACGGCACAGCAGTTCACCTCGAAGGTGCCCGCGGCGTTCTGGCAGGAGGCCCGCGACCAGCGCCTCCTCCCGGCCGACGTACCCGTCCCCTCGGAACAGGAGCCGCACGCGTGAGAATCGCCCTGCACACCAAGGTCCGCGCCGACCGAATAGCCGAGTACGAGACGGCCCACCGCGAAGTGCCGGACGAACTCGTCGCCGCGATCCGTGCGGCGGGCGCGCGGCAGTGGACGATCTGGCGCAGCGGCCTCGACCTGTTCCACGTGATCGAGTGCGAGGACTACGCCCGCATGCTCGCCGAACTCGACAAGCTCCCCGTGAACATCGCCTGGCAGGCCCGCATGGACGCACTCCTCGACGTCGTCCACGACTACTCCGCCGAGGGCGCGGACGCCGGACTGCCCGTCGTGTGGGAGCTGCCATGACACCGGGGAGCGGCGGTACGCTGGAGGACATGCCCACGCCGGGCATCGTCGACGCGCACCACCACGTCTGGGACCTGGCCGTACGCGACCAGGACTGGATCACCGGGCCCGAACTCGCCCCGATCCGCCGCACGTTCACCCTCGACGAGCTGGCCCCCGAGCTGCGGGCGGCGGGTGTCGACGCCACCGTGCTCGTGCAGACGGTGACGGTCGCAGAGGAGACGCCCGAACTCCTGGCGCTCGCCGGGCGCGGCGAACTCGTCGCGGGAGTCGTCGGCTGGACCGACCTGACCCGGCCCGGCGTCCGCGACACCCTGGACAGGCTGCGGGAGCTGCCGGGCGGGCGGCACCTGGTGGGCATCCGGCACCAGGTGCAGGGCGAACCCGACCCCGAGTGGCTGCTCCGTCCCGACGTGCGGCGCGGGCTCGCCGCCGTCGCGGACGCCGGGCTCGTCTACGACCTGGTGGTGCTGCCGCACCAGCTGCCGGCCTGCGCCAAGGCCGCCGCCGAGCACCCCGAACTCACCTTCGTACTCGACCACTTGGGTAAACCGCCGATCGCCTCGGGCGGCCTCGCCCCGTGGCGGGACGACATCCGCGCGCTCGCCGCACTGCCCAACACCGTCTGCAAGCTCTCCGGCATGGTCACCGAGGCCGACCCGTCGGGCTGGACCGTCGAGGACCTGCGGCCGTACGCCGACACGGTCGTCGACGCCTTCGGCTCAGCCCGCGTCATGTTCGGCTCCGACTGGCCGGTGTGCACACTCGCGGCCACGTATCACCAAGTCTTCGACACAGCACGGGAGTTGGTCGGTGGCGTGGACCCGCATGTCTTCGGGGAGACCGCCCGCCGCGTCTACCTCAGCCGCGTCGGCGGCAGGAACTCCCGTACGTAGGTCCGCTCCCACCACGCCCCGGTCTCCCGCAACTCCCGCCACGACGTGAAGCGGTAGCGGTACACGCGCGCCCGGATGTGCACGGGCGGCGCGTCGGCGGGGAAGGGGGAGCGGCGCAGCAGCCTCAGTGTGTCCCGGTCGCCCTCCAGGAGCCGCTCGACCAGCCCCTCGAACCAGGGCCTGGCGTACGCGGGCGAGAGCGCGGCGAACCACATCATCCAGTCGAGCCGCAGATGGTACGGCGCGAACTGGCGCGGCAGGCGGCGCGGATCGCCCGGCTTGCCCTTGAACTCGTAGGCCAGCCAGCCCGATTCGGGGCGCGGCACCTCCTCCGCCGTGCCCTCGATCACGATCTCCTGCCGGACCCGCCCGACCGAGCCGAACGCCCCGTACGTGTTGACCAGGTGCAGGGAGTCGTAGGAGCGGTTCATGGACTGGCGGCGGGAGAGCAGATTGCGCACCGGCCGGTAGCTGAGCGCCGCCACCCCCGCCGTGAGGGCGCTGACCACGATCTCGTACCAGAGCGGGGCCTCGGGAAGCGCCGGTGGTGTGTGCAGGGCGGACAGATCGAGCGCGGAGGTGGCCACGACGATCGCGAGCCAGTTCAGCCACGCGAAGTTGCCCGAGGCGACCAGCCACAGCTGGGTGACGATCATCAGGGCCGCCGCCCAGGTGGCGACCGGCTGCGGCGTGCAGAGCAGGAACGGAACCGCCAGCTGGGTGACGTGGTTGGCCGCGACCTCCACGCGGTGCAGCGGGCGCGGCAGATGGTGGAAGAACCAGCTCAGCGGGTTCGGCATCGGTTGTGTCTCGTGATGGAAGTCGAGGCAGGTCAGCTTCCGCCAGCACTCGTCGCCGCGCAGCTTGATCAGCCCGGCCCCGAATTCAAGCCTGAACAGCACCCAGCGCAGCAGGAACAGCACCAGGACCGGCGGCGCCACCTCGTCGTTCCCGAGGAACACCGCCAGGAAGCCGACCTCCAGGAGCAGCGACTCCCAGCCGAAGCCGTACCAGGTCTGGCCGACGTTCACGATCGACAGATACAGCGCCCACGGCACCAGCCACAGCGGCATCGCCGCCCACAGCGGCAGCAGCCCGTCCACCCCGGCGAGCAGCCCGGCCGCCACCACGGCCCCGCCCCACGCGCACGCGGCGAAGAACCGGTCCGAGTAGTGCAGCCGGAACAGCGACGGCGCCGCCTTCCACGGCACGCGCGCCACGAACCGGGGGATCGGCGTCATCCCGCGCTCCCCGAGCAGCGCCCTGAACTGGAGCGCCGCCGCCACGAACGCCAGGAGGTAGAGCGCCGCGAGGCCCCGCTGGAACACCAGGCGGGCCAGCCAGTAGTCCGAAGCGCCGAACCAGTCCATGCCTCCAGTGTGTGCCCCGTCGTGGGGCAAGGTCACGACGTGCGGGCGAAGGGGGCCCGGCCTAGCGTGGGGCCCATGGGCGAGGGTGTCGGGGGCGGCGCGGAGCCCGGGAGCGCCCCAGGCGGGGAGGGCCCGGAGGACTCCTCGCGGGGTTTTCTGGAGGCGTACGGGCGCGGCCTGCGCATGGGCAGCTTCGACTGGGACCTCGACACCGGCCTCATGGCGATGGACGCCCAGGCCCACGAGGTCTTCGACATCCTTCCGGAGGAATACGACGACCGGCCCGTCACCCTCGGCACGCGGGTTCCGCCCAGCGAGGGCGGTCGGCTCGACGCCCTCGTGTCCCGGGCCCTCAAGAGCGGCGAGGAGACCTACGGAACGTATTTCCGTATCCGCACGCGCGCGGGCGCGATGCGCTGGACCCACACCCGCGGTTACATCCGCCGCGACGACCACGGCCGCCCGCGCCGCATCGTCGGCATCGTCCGCGACGCCACCGACGAGCTGAACGACGCCACCGTGCACGCCGAACGCCAGGCCCGCGAAGCGGCCCGCAGGCGCGAGACCAGCGTCGTCCAGCACACCACCGCCGCGCTCGCCCACGCCCGCACCGTCGAAGAGGTCATCGACGTGCTGCGCGAGACCCACGGCATCGAGCACCTCGGCGCCACCAGCTTCGTGATGGGCCGGGTCAGGGCCGGACGCATCCACCTCCTCGCGGAGGGGCCCAAGGGCAGCTTCGTGCCGGGCACCGGCATCACGCCCGTCGACGCCCCGTATCCCATGAGCGAGGTCGTGCGCACTCTCAAGCCGCGCTTCATCGAGTCGGCCCAGGAGTTCTCCCAGGCGTACCCGGAGCTGTGGCCGCACATCTCCCACCTCGGGATCAGCTCGGCCGCCTACCTGCCGCTCATCGCGCAGGCCCGGCCCATCGGCGCGGTCGGCCTGCTCTACCACGACCGCGAGGGCTTCTCCGAGTCCGAACGCAACGTCCTGGTCGCGCTCGGCAGCAGCATCGCGCAGAGCCTCCAGCGCGCCATGTTCTACGAGCAGGAGAAGGACCTCGCCCAGGGCCTGCAACAGGCCATGCTGCCGCGCACCATCCCCGACGTGCCGGGCGCCGACCTCGCCGTGCGCTACCGCGCGGCCTCCCTCGGCCGGGACATCGGCGGCGACTGGTACGACGTGATCCCGCTGCCCGGCGGCCGCGTCGGCGTGGTCATCGGCGACGTACAGGGACACGACACGCACGCCGCCGCCGTCATGGGACAGCTGCGCATCGTGCTGCGCGCCTACGCCGCCGAGGGCCACACACCCGCCACCGTCATGGCCCGCGCCTCCTCCTTCCTGCACGAACTCGACACCGACCGCTTCGCGACCTGCCTGTACGCGGAGGCCGACCTGTCGACCGGCGTCGTCCAGCTCGTGCGGGCCGGGCACCTCGACCCGCTGCTGCGCCTGCCCGGCGGAAACTGCCGCAGGCTGGCCGTGGAGGGCGGACTCCCGCTCGGCCTGTCCGCCGAGTTCGGGCGCCTCGAGTACCCCGTGACCACCGCCGAACTCGACCCCGGTGAGGCGCTGGTGCTGTGCACCGACGGCCTCGTCGAACAGCCCGGCGCCGACCTCGACGACGGGCTCCAGAGCCTCACCACACTGATCGGAACCGGGCCCGACGACCTCGACGAGCTCGCGAACCGGCTCGTCGCGTCGTGCGAGGAACGCGACGTCGAGGACGACGTCGCGCTGCTCCTCCTGCGCCGCCGCGGCGCGGGCGCGGTGCAGCGCGGCAGCCGGCTCACCGAACACGTGCCGCCGGGCGACCCGGAGGCGCTCGCGGCCGCCCGCCACATGATCCGGCACGCCGTCCGCGCCTGGGGGGCGAAGGAGAACGCCGACGAGATCGAACTCGTCGCCGACGAGATGATCACCAACGCCCTCCTGCACACCGAAGGACCCGCGATCGTCACCCTGCGCGTCCTCACCGGCGCCGACCGGAGACTCAGGGTCGACGTGGAGGACGCCTCCAGCGCCCTGCCGCGCCGCCGGGAGGCGGGCGAGAACGGTGTCTCCGGGCGCGGCCTCCTCCTCGTCGACCAGCTCGCCGACGTGTGGGGCGTGGAGGCACGCGGCGCGGGCAAGTGCGTCTGGTGCGAATTCGTGGTGCCCGCGCGCGAGTGAGAGGCTGGAGGGCATGCCGGAGCTCCCCGAGGTCGACGCGCTCAAGGACTTCCTCACCGAGCACCTGGTGGGACGTGACATCGTGCGCGTCCTGCCGGTCGCGGTGAGCGTCCTGAAGACGTACGACCCGCCGCTCACCGCCCTGGAGGGCCACACGGTCACGGCCGTGGCCCGGCACGGCAAGTTCCTCGACGTGAGCACCGAGGACGGGCCCCACCTGGTCACGCACCTGGCCCGCGCGGGCTGGCTGCAGTGGAAAGAGCGGCTCCCCGACGGCCCGCCGAAACCTGGCAAGGGACCCCTTGCGCTGCGCGTCGCCCTGGAGACCGGCGAGGGCTTCGACCTCACCGAGGCCGGCACCACGAAGAAGCTCGCCGTGTACGTGGTCCGGGACCCCGGCGACGTCCCCGGCATCGCCCGCCTCGGCCCCGACCCCCTCGCGGCCGACTTCGACGAGGCGGTCTTCGCGCGGCTGCTCAAGGGGGAGCGGCGCCAGATCAAGGGCGCCCTGCGCGACCAGTCACTCATCGCGGGCATCGGCAACGCCTACAGCGACGAGATCCTGCACGCCGCCCGCATGTCCCCGTTCAAGCCGACCGCCGGGCTGAGCGCCGACGACGTGCACACCCTGTACGAGGCGACGCGCTCGACACTGACCGAAGCCGTCGAACGTTCCCGTGGGGTCGCCGCCGGGAAGCTCAAGGCCGAGAAGAAGAGCGGGCTTCGCGTGCACGGACGGGCCGGGGAGGCGTGCCCCGTGTGCGGGGACACGGTCCGCGAGGTCAGCTTCAGCGACAGCGCGTTGCAGTACTGCCCGACCTGTCAGACGGGCGGCAAGCTGCTCGCGGACCGTCGGATGTCGCGGCTGCTGAAGTGAGGCCTTAGGAAGAGCGCATCGGGAGTGTCAGGAGCGGTCGCCCGTCCGCCGCCCGCACCTCGAACCGCGCGAGGTCCGCGGGCCGGGCCGCCACTCCGCCGTCCAGCGCCACCGGTTCCCCTCGCACCGTCCACGTCGCCACCGTCTGCTCCGAGCCGTCCCGGCCCACCGCGACCAGCTCGCACACCCGCGGCCCGCCCCGGTCCCGGACGTCCAGGCCCACCTGCGTGCCCCAGTCCCGGTCGTCCGCCGTCACCGTCGCCGCCACACCGCTCCCGGTGTCGTGCCCGCTCAGGGTCGCCGTGTGCCCGGAACCCGCACCGATCCCGGTGAGCATCGCGACGCCCTGCCCCGCCGCCGCGAGCACGAGGACCGCCGCGACGGCCGCACCCCAGAGCCGGCGCCGCGTCCTGCGGTGCAGCGCCCCGAGCCGGTCCACGGCCCGGTCGAGAAAGGTCGGAGCCGGGCGCGCGAGCACCTCCACGCACGGCGGCGTCGCCCGCGCGTACAGCGCCAACGCGCCGGTCGTGGGCGCCAGTTCGCCGACCAGGGACGCGCACGCGGCGCACTCGGGAAGGTGGTCCTCGAAGCGGAAGCGTTCCGCGGGGTCGAGAACCCCCAGCGCGTAGGCGCCTACGTCGCGATGCCGTTCCAGGGGCCACATGCCTTCCTCCGTCTGTCGCCCACCGGTACGCAGGAGGCGGCTGATTCATTCAAGCGACCACGCGATTACACTCCGCCGCATGTTGCGCGCACTGGCCGTCGACGACGAGGAACCCGCCCTCGCCGAACTCCTGTACCTCCTGCGGGCCGACCCGCGGGTGCGCAGCGCCGAGGGCGCCACCGACGCCAACGAGGCGCTGCGCCGCATCGGCCGGGCCCTGGAGGACGGTCCCGGCGGTGACGGGGCGATCGACGTCCTCTTCCTCGACATCCAGATGGCAGGCCTGACAGGCCTCGACGTGGCACGCCTCCTCGCGGGCTTCGCCCGCCCGCCGCTCGTCGTCTTCGTCACCGCCCACGAGGACTTCGCGGTCAAGGCCTTCGACCTGAAGGCCGTCGACTACGTGCTCAAACCGGTGCGCCGCGAGCGCCTCGCGGAGGCCGTGGGCCGGGTCACCGAACGCGTCGCGAGCAGCGCGCCGCCGGCCACCGTCGCCGACCGCATCCCCGTCGAACTCGGCGGCATCACCCGGCTCGTGGCCATCGCCGACATCACCTACGCCGAGGCGCAGGGCGACTACGCACGCCTTCACACGGACGACGGCGTCAGCCACTTGGTGCGGATACCGCTCAGCACCCTGGAGGAACGCTGGCAGGAACTCGGCTTCGTCCGCGTCCACCGCAGCCACCTCGTCGCCCTCCACCGCATCGATGAACTCCGCCTGGACGGCGGCGGAATGACCGTCCGGGTCGGCACAGCCGAAATCGCCGTGAGCCGCCGCCACGCAAGCCGCGTCCGCGAACTCCTGATGCGCAGACCGTGAGCCCCTCAAGCCCGGTGCCGGCAATTCAAGCCCGGTGCCGGTAATTCAAGCCCGGTGCCGGCAATTCAAGCCCCTGCGGCGATTGAGCAGCGGGGTCCGGGGCAGAGCCCCGCGACCGCAACGCCGCCCCACCGCAAGCACCCCCTTCCGCGAACCCACCCCACCTGCCTAAACTCCGCCCGTGTCCGATCACCCGCAACGCGAAACCGTGACCGGCGAACCCCGCCGACCCCCCGGCCCGGCAGGCCCCCGTACGCAGTGGGAGATCGACGAACAAACCACACTGGGCGCCGCCTACGTCCGCTCCCTCATGCGGAGCCAACTCCGCGCCGGCATCACCGCGTTCATGCTCCTCGCCGTCCCCGTCGCCGCCCTCCCGCTCTTCTTCGGCGCCCTGCGCAACGCGCCCGTCCAATGGCTCGTCCTCGGCTTCGGCTGCTACCCGTTCCTCGTGCTGATCGCCTGGTGGTACGTGCGCCGCGCCGAGCGCAACGAACGCGACTTCGCCGACCTCGTACGCGGCCGCCCCGCCGACCACCAAGCGCCGTGAACGAGGCGTACGCGATCCCCGCGGTGGCCGTCGTCGTCCTCGCCACCGTCCTCATCGGCGGCTTCGGCCTGCGCGTCTCCCGCACGACGTCCGACTTCTACGTCGCGTCCCGCACGGTAGGGCCCCGCCTCAACGCCGCGGCGATCAGCGGCGAATACCTCTCGGCCGCCTCCTTCCTCGGCATCGCGGGCCTGCTCCTCATCCACGGCCCGGACATGCTCTGGTACTCGGTCGGATACACGGCCGGCTACCTGGTCCTGCTCGTCTTCGTCGCGGCGCCGCTGCGCCGCTCGGGCGCGTACACGCTGCCCGACTTCGCCGAAGGGCGGCTCGAATCCCGGCAGGTGCGGCGCGTGGTCAGCCTGTTCGTGGTCGGGGCGGGCTGGCTGTACCTGGTGCCCCAACTCCAGGGCGCAGGACTCACGTTGCAAATCCTGACGGGGGCGCCCCGCTGGTTCGGGGCGACGCTCGTCGCCGCGGTCGTGGTGCTCGCGGTCGCGGCGGGCGGCATGCGCTCGATCACCTTCGTCCAGGCCTTCCAGTACTGGCTCAAGCTCACGGCCCTCCTGGTGCCCGCCTTCTTCCTCCTGCTGGCCTGGCGCGGCCACGGCGCCCCGCCGCCGGAGGCCGCGACCCTCGCCCCGCCGTCCGCCGGGGTCGGCGCGGGCCAGCCGCTCGCCACCAGCCGCGCCGACCACCCGCTCTACGCCACATACGGACTGATCATGGCCACGTTCCTCGGCACGATGGGCCTGCCGCACGTCGTCGTCCGCTTCTACACCAGCCCCAACGGCCGCGCGGCCCGCCGTACCACCGTCGTCGTCCTCGCCCTGATCGGCCTCTTCTATCTGCTGCCGCCCGTGTACGGCTGGCTGGGCCGCCTGTACGCGCCCGAACTCACCGCCACCCAGGACGCCGACGCCACCGTGCTGCTGCTGCCGGGGCGCGTCTTCGACGGGGTGGCGGGCGACCTGCTGGGAGCGCTGGTCGCGGGCGGCGCGTTCGCGGCGTTCCTGTCCACCGCGTCGGGGCTGACGATGGCGGTCGCCGGAGTCGTCAGCCAGGACGTGCTGCAGGCGCGCGGCGTACGGCACTTTCGGCTCGCCGTGCTGCTCGCGATCGCGATGCCGCTCGGCGGGGCGCTCCTGGTGGACGGGGTGCCGGTCGCGGACGCGGTCGGCATGGCGTTCGCGGTGTCGGCGTCCTCGTTCTGCCCGCTGCTCATCCTGGGCATCTGGTGGCGCCGCCTCACCCCGCCCGGCGCGCTCGCGGGCCTGTTCCTCGGCGGCGGCTCGGCCCTGGTGGCGGTGACACTGACGGTGGCAGGCCCGGTCACCTCCGGCTGGCTGCACACGCTGCTCGCCTGGCCGGCCGTGTGGTCGGTGCCGGTCGGCTTCCTCGCGATGATCCTCGGGTCCCTGGCCACCCGGGACGCGATCCCGCCGCACACGACGGCGACGATGACGCGGCTGCACCTCCCGGAGTCGCTGGGCGCGGCCGGGCGCGGCCTGGAGGCATTGGGCGACGGCCGGACGCCGCGGGCGCGTGCGGGGGAGACAGGAGGTGGTCCCGAGTGAGCGGCACCGTCACCGCGGTCCTCATCGCCCTGTGCCCCCTCCTGCTGGGCGCCGGGTTCCTGCTCGGGCGGCGCACCGCGCACCCCGACGGGCGCAGCGACGTCGGCACGCCCGTGGAGCGCGCCACGTTCGAGACCCTGCACACCGCCTCGCTCGCCGCGCCCGCGCTGCGCGCGGGCCTCACCGAGGACACCGCCCGCAAGTCCGCGCGCCGCCTGCGCACGCTGCTCGGCACCGACGCCCTCGCCGTCACCAACCGCTCCACGGTCCTCGCCTGGGACGGAGCCGCCGAACACGCCCACGCCGCGCAGGTGATGGACCAGGTCGACACGGTGCTCACGGGAGGACGCAGCGCCGCGTTCGACTGCGGCTGCCCGAACGACGACTGCCCGCTGGGGTGGGCGGTGGCGGCGCCCGTGGTCGCGGACGGGCGGGTGCTCGGGGCCGTCGTCGCCTACGCGGCCCGGGAGTCCGCGGTGCTCGCCCGCGCCACCGACGAGGTCGCCCGCTGGGTCTCGGTCCAGCTCGAACTCGCCGAGCTCGACCGCTCCCGCACCCGCCTCATCGAGGCGGAGATCAAGGCGCTGCGCGCGCAGATATCGCCGCACTTCATCTTCAACTCCCTCGCGGCGATCGCCTCGTTCGTCCGCACGGACCCCGAGTGGGCCCGTGAACTCCTGCTGGAATTCGCCGACTTCACCCGCTACTCCTTCCGCCGCCACGGCGACTTCACCACGCTCGCCGACGAACTCCACTCCATCGACCAGTACCTGGCCCTCGTCCGCGCCCGCTTCGGCGACCGCCTCGCCGTCACCCTGCAGATCGCCCCGGAGGTCCTGCCGGTCACGCTGCCGTTCCTGTGCCTTCAGCCACTCGTCGAGAACGCGGTCAAGCACGGCCTGGAGGGCGCCGCCACCCGCAGCCGCATCTCGATCGGCGCCACCGACGCGGGCGCCGAGGCGGAGGTCGTCATCGAGGACGACGGCGTCGGCATGAACCCCGGCGAACTCCGGGCGATCCTGCGCGGCGAGGGCGGCCAGGGCCACGGCATCGGCCTGTCGAACGTCGACGAACGCCTGCGCCAGGTCTTCGGCGACGCGTACGGCCTGGTGATCGAGACCGCGGAGGGCGCGGGCATGAAGATCACCATCCGGATCCCGAAGTACCGGGCGGGCGTGTACGCGCCGTAGGCCGCCGTCGCGAGCGCCCAGAACAGCGAGCCGGAGCAGCGGGCCTAGAACAGCGAGATCGCCAAGTGGCCCAGCGGTAACCCCAGTTGCCACGCCGGCGTCCACACCTGCGGCCCGTCCTCCTCGTCCGGCACCGGCACCGCGTCCAGGTCGGGGGCGAGCAGCTCGGTCTCCTCCAGCCATCTCCACGCCGCCTCGGCGAGCAGCAGGTCGGGCGAGGGCCGCCGGGCCCGCGCGTCCTGGTCGAGCCGCTCGGTGAAGCGGTCCCGTACCCACGACTGCCACGGCTGGTCGTACGCCGTCAGCGACAGCCAGTTCTCCAGCTGGGACACGACGCGGATCCCGGAGAGTTCGTCGCCCGCGTCGGACAGGAAGATCGTCAGCGCGAGCGCGTCACGGCCCGCCTTGAACTCGAAGGACGTGGGCGGCATCAGGTCGCCCGTCCGCAGCAACTCGTCCGCGATGTACTCCGCGTACAACCACGCCATGGGGACGACGAGTCCGCCGCCCGGCCCACCTCCGGCGCCGGACGTGCCGTCCGTGCCCTCTTCGCTCCCGTACCGCATCGCCTTCCTGCCTTCCTCCGGTCCGCGTGCTGCTTCGGCCCCCGGACCCACCCGTCTCAACTCACCGGGGAGGACAGCGGATTACTCAACCGAGGAATGGGTGTGCGGAGCAAGGCGCTTTACCAATGCTTGACCCGGCCTTCGGTTTCAGCGCAGGTCGGATGCGTAACCCGGAAGGACGCGCCGCAACGCCCGCAACGCGTAGTACGCACGGGACTTGACGGTACCGGGGGGAATGCCGAGCGTGTCCGCGGCCTCCGCCACACTAGCGCCCCTGAAGTAGACCTCGAGCAGGACTGCGCGGTGTTCGGGTGTGAGGGTCGCCACGGCGTCCCGGACGTCGAGAGCGGCCGCCGAACGCTCCGCGTGGTCCGCGCACACGCGCGCGTTCTCCAGAACCGCGTCGCCCACCTCGGCGGGCCGCGAGAGCCGCGCCCTGCGGGCGTCGATGGCGAGCCGCCGCCCGACCGTGAACAGCCAGGGCCGCACCGACTCGTAGCGCGGATCGAGGGCTTCGGGATGCTGCCAGGCGCGTACGTACGTCTCCTGGACCAGGTCCTCCGCGCGCTGGGCGTCACCGTCGCACAGGCGCAGCAGGAACGAGAACAGCGGACCGCCGTGCTCCCGCTGGACCTGGGCGAGGTCCTCCTCCGTCGTCGTGGGTGTCGTGAGCGCCGTCGTCATGGCCGTATGGCAACGCAGCGATCCCCGCGCGCCCAGGGGACGCGCGGGGATCTGCGGCGGGCGGGGCGAAGCCCTCGACGAGCGGTGCGGTGAGCGGGACGGGCGGAGTCCCGACGGGCCAGTGCGGAATCAGTCGGCTGTGCGGGCCAATTCGGACTTCCTGTAGGAGTAGCCGAAGTAGATGACCAGACCGATCAGGAACCACACGGCGAACCGCACCCACGTCTGCCACTGCAGGAACGTGATCAGCCAGATCGAGAAGACGATGCCCACGACGGGCACGAACGGCATGCCCGGTGTGCGGAAGGTGCGCGGCAGCTCCGGCTGACGGTAGCGCAGCACGATGATCGCCACGCAGACCACGACGAACGCCAGCAGGATGCCGATGTTGGTGAGTTCGGCCGCCTCGCCGATCGGCAGGAACCCGGCGATGGCGGCGGAGCAGACACCCACGATCCACGTCACGCGGGTCGGCACGTGCCGCGTCGGGTGGGTCTTCGCGAACCACTTCGGCAGCAGGCCGTCGCGCGACATGGCGAACCACACGCGCGTGACGCCCAGCATGAACGTGAACATCACGGTGAGGATGCCGATGATCGCGCCCACCGCGATGACGTCCGCGAGGCCGCTCAGGCCCACCGACTTGAACGCGGTCGAGAACCCGCTCTCCGGGTCGATGTCCTTGTAGTTCTGCATGCCGGTCAGGACCAGGCAGGCGAGCACGTAAAGGATCATCGAGATGATGAGCGAGTAGATGATCGCCTTCGGCATGTGGCGCTGTGCGTCCTTCGATTCCTCGGCCGCCGTCGACATGGCGTCGTAGCCGAAGACCGCGAAGAAGACCGTGGCGGCGCCGGTGAACGCGCCGCTGACGCCGAACGGGAAGAACGGCGTGTAGTTGTCCGAGTTGATGTGGAAGACGCCGACGCCGATGACGAGCAGCACCACGAGGACCTTGAGCACGACCACGAAGGTCTCGAAGCGGGCCGCGTTCTTCATGCCCATGTTCAGCAGCCACGCGATGAGCAGACACAGGGCGGCGGCGAACAGGTCGACCTTGTGGCCGCCGCCGGTGCCCGGCGCGCCCAGCATCCAGTTGGGCAGGTCGAGCCCCATCTCGCCCAGCAGGAAGCTGAAGTAGCCGGAGATGCCGATCGCGACGACCGCGACGATCGCCGTGTACTCCAGGAGCAGGTCCCAGCCGATGAACCAGCCGACGAGCTCACCGAGCACTGCGTAGCCGTACGTGTACGCGGACCCCGCCTTCGGGATCATCCCGGCGAACTCCGCGTACGACAGGGCGGCCGCCGCGCTCGCGATGCCCGCGATGAGGAACGAGACGAGGACCGCGGGCCCCGCCGTGCCGTTCGCGACGGTGCCGGCGAGGGTGAAGATGCCCGCGCCGATGATGCCGCCGACACCGATCGAGGTGAGCTGCCACAGGCCGAGGGAACGGGTGAGCTTCCCGCCGGACTCCGTGTCCTCGATCTGCTCGATGGGCTTACGGCGCAGTACGCCCTGCCCTCTCGGGATCTTCGGGGGGACGGTCATGAGGACCTCACCTCTTCGCTGCTGCGACGACGGCTGACGGCCGATCATGATGCCCCTGAGACAGCGGGTTCGGAAGACAGCAGCGCCGTAGAGGCACCCGCGGAAATCTTTACGGGACGACCGTGACCGGCCAGCGGCCCGCCTTCACCAGACGTACGGCGACCGAGCCGACGATGCGGTGACCCGCCTGCTCGGACGCGCCGACCACCACCGCGTCCGCCTTCAGCTCATCGGCGGCCGTGACCAGGCCGTTGAACGGGTCGCCGCGGAAGGTGTGGAACTCCCAGCGCACGTCGTATATGCCCTTGACCCGCTCCGTGGCCTCGCGGATGTAGGCGATGAGCCCCTCCGCGATCTCGTCGGTGGTCTCGGCGACGGGCACCCCGAGTGCGGCGCCGCCCGTCATCACGGGCTGCACATAGACCACGGCGAGCAGTGCCCGCTGCCTGCGGGCCAGGCCCCCTGCGTAGGCCGCCGCGCGGAACGAGGAATCGGAGCCGTCGACACCGACGACGATCACTTTCGGTCCGTCGGTGCCACGTTCGAACTGATGAGGCTGCTCTTCGGTCACGCGGCAGAGGTTAACCGAGAAGCCGCCGATCAGGTGCTTTCCCGCGTCCCATCCGGTGGTTCCGTGCACGGCCTCCGCGAGCCGTGTCACGCATTGATCATGACAAAGCATCAGGACGCCACGGGACGGCGCGCGTTGCTGCGCGGCTTCACCGCCGTCGGGCTGGCCGCGCTCACGGGCTGTGCCGACACGGACCGGCAAGGCGCCGCCCCGGCCCCGGCGGGCAGCGCCGCCCGTCCCGTGCGCGAACCGTCCACGTACCGGCTGCGCCCCATGTCCGGACCCGGCGGACCGCGGCGCGCCGCCCCGAAGGTGCGGACCGCGCCCGTCCTGAGGCTGGACACCGAGCCCGGCGATCGCGCCATGGCACTCACCTTCGACGACGGGCCCGACCCCGCGTACACCCCCGAGATCCTGCGGATCCTGCGCGAGCACGACGTGCGCGCGACGTTCCTGGTGTGCGGGGGCAGGGCGCGGGAGAGCCCCGACCTGCTGCGCAGGATGGCAGGCGAAGGCCACGTCATCGGCAACCACACCTGGACGCACCCCCTGCTCCTGAAGCTGGACCGGACGCGGATCCGCGCCGAGATCGAGCGCACCAGCGAGCTTGTCGAGCGGACCATCGGCGAGCCGCCGCTCTGGTTCCGGGCGCCCTACGGAGCGTGGAACCGGAACGTCTTCGAGCTGGGCACCGCACTCGGCATGGAGCCGCTGGCCTGGACCGTGGACTCGCTCGACTGGGACAACCCCGGCGCCCCGACGGTGATCTCGCGGGTGGTGCACCGCGCCGCACCCGGGGTCATCGTGCTGGGCCACGACGCGGGAGGCGACCGCTCCCAGACGCTCACCGCCGTACGCAGCTATCTGCCGCGCCTGCTGGACGCCGGGTACCGGATGACGGTGCCGCGCCCCTACGGGGTGTGACACGACACCAGAGGCATGGCCTCAGCGCGTCGACACCAGGCGGGCGAACGCCACGACATTGCCTTCGTAACCGTCGCGCTTCGAGAAATGGCCGCCACACGTGATGAGCCGCAACTCCGGTGTGCTGTGCGAGCGGTAGACCGTGCGGCCCGGGAAGCGGGACTTCGCGAACACCTCGACCCCGTAGACCCGGAAGACGGCCGTCCTGCCGTCCCTGCGCCGGATCTCCACGTGGTGGCCCTCGCGCAGCGAGCCCAGGCCGTAGAAGACGGCGGGGCCACGCGCGTTGTCGACGTGGCCCACGACGACCGCGGTGCCCCGCTCACCGGGCGCCGCGGCCCCCGTGAACCAGCCCGCCAGATTCGCCTCCTCGGGCGGCGGCGCGTCGATCCAGCCCTCCGCGTCCAGGCCGACCTCCGTCACCGGGGCGTCGACCCGGATCGCCGGGATCCGGACCCGGTCGACCAGCGAGAAGGGCAGCGGACGGGCGGCCTTCGCGCGCGCCGGCTCGGGCGTGCGCCGTTCGGCGGCCGCGGCGGAGGCGGGCTGCGGCGGCCCTTCGTCGAGCTGCCCCGAACCGCTGCGGACGAGCGCGAGCCCGGTGAGCAGCACCAGCGCGAGCACGCCCCACGGGGCACGCCTGCTGGGCCGTTCCTCGTCCGCGAAGCGCCAGTTCGACATGGGGAGGCGCGGCGGGTCAGGCGCTCTTGTCGCCGGTGCGGCGGCGTGCCACGACGTACGCGGTGCCGAGCGCGCCCGCGATCAGGGCGCCACCGAGGGCGACCTCCTGCAGATCGAGCCCTCCGGCGCTGCCACCGATGCCGGCCTTGACGCCCTGGGGCACGGGGCTGGGGGAGGAGTCGGGGCGGCCGGTGGCGATGGTGAGGTCGACCCTGCGGGGCTGGCCGCCGTCACAGGTGTACGTCACGGTGTAGGCGGCGCCTTGTTTCGCGTCCCAGTCGACGGGGACGGTGCGGGGGCCCTCGCCGGGGCCGATCGTGACGGAGTCGAAGATCCCGGCCGACACTTCGGTCTTTCCCTTGCAGCCGCTGGCCGACAGGGTCACCTTGCCGCCCGCGGCGATCGTGGTGGGGGAGATGCTCGGCCGGAACGATCCGGAGTCGTCGGCGACGGCCGAGGGCGCGGTCAGGGTCAGGGCGGTGAGCGAGAGCACGGCGGCGGATGCGGCACGTATCGCGTGCATTGGGGGTTCCTCCGGGATCCACGAGGAGCGGCAGCGGACCGGTTCCGCGCGCCGGGGACAGGCCCCTCGATGCCGGAAACGCTAAGGACACCCCCGTACGGCCGCGATCCGTGTCGTACGAACGGGGCACACATGTGGGCCGGTCAGGTGGCTTCCGCTCAGTGGGCGCCGGGGAACAGCATCAGGAAGGGCTCCGCCGTGGCCGCGACGCCCCGGCTGTACGGGGCGTCGAGGTCCCAGATCAGGAAGAGCAGGAACGCGATCAGCGACGAGAAGAGCCCGGCGAGGACCAGCTCGCGCTTGGTGCGCCTGATCTGCAACGCGAAGATCATGCCGATGGTGACCAGGGCGCCGACGACCAGACCGAACCAGACGACACCCGGCATCGTGGCGCTCGTCGAGTCCGAGCGGGCGCCGCGTGCCTCGTCGGCGGCCGTCACCTGGTCGAGCAGCGGCTGGTAGGCCTGCGCCTGGAAGTCGTTCTTCGGCTCGAAGTCCGTGACGTCCTCGCGCACCTTCTGCAGCAGCGTGTCGCCCTTGGCGGTCAGCTCGCCCTCGTTGCGCATGGAATCCCACTCGGTGGTGACGACATGGCTGACATACCTGTCGACATCCGCGCGAATGTCGTCCCGTACCTCCGCCGGATAGACCCGGACGCGTTCATGGATCTCATGCAGCGCCTGCGCCTCACTGCGTACGTGGTCCTCGGCGGCGCTGCGGCCCTCCCAGACGCCCGCGATGGCGAGGCCGAGGACGATCGCGTAGACCACGCCGATCATCATCGTCATGTACTCGATGACGTCGGGGGTCTCGGACGGGTCGTCGTCATCGCCGATCCTGCGCTGTTGCAGGACCTGGACGACGAGGACGACACCGCAGACCGCGAGCATCGCGAGGGCGAGAACAAGCCATTCCGACATCGACAGCTCCACAAAGGTTCAACAAGTTCAGCGGGGACGCAGCGCGGCGACAGCGAGCACCGCGGGCGCTGTGATGAGCAGGGTGAGCGTGACCAGGGACGGGCCGCCGCGCGGTGGGGCGCGGTGGGCGGTGGGGCGGTAGGCCGGGTAGTGCACCGGCTTCGGGCTTGGCGGCGGGGGCTTCGTATGGGTCGGGGTCGGCGTCGGTTTCGGCTCGGGTTTCGGGGGCGGTTCGGGAGCCGGGGGCGGTGGTGGTGGAGGCGTCGGTGTCGGCGGAGGGGGCGGTGGAGGCGGGGGCGGAGGCGGCGGTGGAGGTGCCGGCTTGGGAGGCGGAGGCTTGGGCGCGGGCTTCTTCGGTGGGGGAGTGCTGGGGCCCGCGCGGCAGACGACGCCGCTGCCGGAGACCGCCACCGCGTCGCCCGACGAGCCGCCGTCCACCGAGGCATACGCGCAGTTGTCGGCCGGGACGGCGACCGGCGCTGCGGTGGCGGCCGCGCTCGGCGCGCCGCACAGCCACGCGGTGGCGAGCACCGCGACGACGCGGGTGACCAGGGCTGACCCGGAGCGCTTGGATGGATGCACGACCATGATCCTGGGCAGCGGCGGGCCCCGGCACGCCGACACGGACCCGGAATGCCCCGATGGTGGGGCGCGGGAGCATTCGGGTTTGCGGGCGTACGCGGGCCTGCTACCGGACCTGTGCCCCAGCGGCACGTCACTGCCGCACCCGAAGAAATCTTCCCCCGCATTGAACACAGCCGTCACCGCCGCGCGTACCTAGGGCCATGTGCGGCCCACCCGGGCTCGCACAACACCCAAGCAATGTGCGGGAGTTGAGATGAAGACCTCCTGGCGGAGCGCCTCGCTCGTAGCGACAGCTGCGGCCCTGCTGGCGCTGACGACGGCGTGCGGTCAGGACCAGGGCGATCAGGCGGCCACGGGCCAGAACGTGGGCAGCGCGGCCGACGCGCAGGGCGGTTACGGGTCCTCCGACGGCTATGGCTCGGGTTCCGACGGCTACGGCTCGTCCGGCAGTACGGACAAGAGCGCGGCCAAGACCAAGTCCGCGGGGCAGCTGGCCTCGTGGGACAGCAAGGAACTCGGCAAGGTGCTCACCGACAGCGACGGTATGACCCTGTACCGCTTCGACAAGGACACCGCCGAGCCGCCCAAGTCGAACTGTGACGCGGCCTGCCTGAAGGCGTGGCCGGCCGTGCCGGCGAGCGGCGCCAAGGCCGCGCCCGGGGTCGACAAGTCCTTGCTCGGCGAGGTCACCGCCGCCGACGGCACGAAGCAGCTGACGGTCGACGGCTGGCCTATGTACCACTACGCGATGGACAAGAAGGCCGGCGACGTCAAGGGCCAGGGCGTGGGCGGCACTTGGTGGGCCGCGGCCCCCGACGGCAAGAAGGCCAACAAGAAGGCCGAGCAGGAGGCCGGAGCCGTGCCCGCCGACCTCGAGGGCCTGTCCACACGCAACGACCCGAAGCTCGGCGAGGTCGTCGTCGACAAGAACGGCATGACGGTCTACCGCTTCCTCAAGGACTCGGCGTGGCCCATCAAGTCGAACTGTGTCGGCGCCTGCGCCGAGAAGTGGCCCGCGCTCGCTCCGGTTGCGAAGAACGACACGAAGAACATTCCACTGAAGGGATACATGGCCTTCACAAGGCCCGACGGAACCAAGCAGCAGACTCTGAACTGCTGGCCCGTCTACACCTTCTCGGGCGACAAAAAGCCAGGTGACACGAACGGGCAGGGCGTAGGAGGTACTTGGTACGCGGCGGCTCCGAATGGAAAGCCGGTAGGCGCTCCGAAGTAACAACCAGGAGGGGCAAGTGCGTTCGGTGAGGCGCTCACAGTAGAGTCGTCAACGGAATTGGCTCGTCGCCGGTCCGTTCCCCGCATGGCCAGGTCAGGCCGTGTGGAGGGAGCGGGCCGGTTCTTTTCGTCGGGGAAGTCGGGGAAAGAGAAGGTTTCGGGATGGTTTCTGATCGTTGCCGTTTGGCACGTGACGGAGGCAGTGACCGGGAACGGATGGTCAATTTCCGTTTTGACTCGCTCCTTTGGCGGTGGATCAGTAGCCTCGGCTCGAACACCGGCACGCCTACGCCATGGAGACCTTGATGCAGCGACCCGCCTGGGCCCCACAGGGCATCGACATCTCGGTGCCCAGTGTGTCCCGTATCTATGACTTCTACCTGGGCGGTTCGCACAACTTCGAGGTCGACAGGGAGGCCGCCCGCAAGGCCATGGAGTTCCTGCCGGGGCTGCCGAAGATCATGCAGGCGAACCGGGCGTTCATGCGCCGGGCCGTGCGGTACGCCGCCGAGGCCAGCATCACGCAGTTCCTCGACATCGGCTCCGGCATCCCCACGTTCGGCAATGTGCACGAGGTGGCCCAGCAGGCGAGCCCCGGGGCGAGCGTGGTGTACGTCGACCACGACCCGGTCGCCGTCGCGCACAGCAGGGCGGTCCTCGAGGACGTCCCGCACACGGGAGTCGTCACGGCGGACCTCCGCAAGCCGCGGGAGATCCTGGAGAGCCCCGAAGTCGCCGAACTGATCGACCTGGAACGGCCGGTGGCGCTGCTCCTCGTCGCCGTACTGCACTTCATCGCGGAGGCCGACGACCCGTACGCGGCCGTGGCCGAACTCGGCGAGGCGCTCGCACCGGGCAGCCTGCTCATTGTGACGCATGCCTCCAATGAGGGCATGCCCATAGAGACGGAGCGGGCGGACGGGATGGTCGACGTCTATCGAAACGATGTCCGCAATCCGCTGATCATGCGGAACCGCGACGAGATCAAACGGTTCTTCAAGGGGTACGAGGTGGTCGAACCGGGCATCGTGGCGATGCCGGTGTGGCGGCCCGACACCGCCCCAGAGGACGAGGACCCGTACACGTTCGCGGGCTATGTGGGAGTGGGGCGCAAGGCGTGACTGCTGCATCCTCCCGGGGCACGAACCCCGGATCCCCGGCCGGAAAAGCCGGCCGGACGGGCAGGTCGGCACGGACTGACGACGGCATCGGCGGTGATGCCTCGGGCGGACCGGAAGACAGAGTGCGCGAGTTCGCCGTGCTCTGGAGCCGGGCGATCTTCCCGGTCACGGCGACCTCGCTGACCCGGCACGAGTTCGAGGCGGAACTCGTGCCGCTCGTGCGCCGGCTGCGCACCGTACTCGGCGCGCGGGCTCTGGACAGCGCGGAGGCGCAGGCCGTCGGAGCGGCCCTGGTCGACGCCCACTGCACCGACCCCGAGGCGCTCACGCAGACCCTCGACGTGGTGGAGACACATCTCGTCCGGCACTGTGGCGACGAAACGCCGTCGGCGGAGCGCGCGGAGGAGCTGCGCTCGCGCTGCTCCCGTATCCAGCACGCGATGGCCGCCGGGTTCGCGGCCGCGCTGCGGGAGCGCACCCGCGCCGAACAGGAGGCCATATCGCGCGCCGCGCTCGACGCCCGCAGCGCCGTCGCCGAGGCCCTGCACGCGAGCGAGGCCAAGTTTCGCGCGGTGTTCCACGGCGCCGCGATCGGCATCGGGATCGCCGACCTCGACGGCACCATCGTCGAGGTCAACGAGACGATGGTGCGGATGTTCGGCGGCAGCAGGCAGCAGCTGCTCAAACGCAAGGCCCACGAGCTGACACACCCCGAGGACGCTCCGCACATCTGGCGCATGTACCACGAGCTGGTGCAGGGAGAGCGCGAGCACTACCGGGTGGACAAGGCCTACTCGCGCCCGGACGGCACCGCCCTGTGGACGAACCTGACGGTCTCGCTGCTGCGCGACGCGGACGGCGCGCCCCAGTACCAGCTGGCGCTCATGGAGGACGTGACCGAGCGCCGCCTGCTGAACCTGCGGCTGCGCTACGAAGCCACCCATGACGCGCTCACCGGGCTCCCCAACCGCACCCTGTTCTTCGAGCGCCTGGAGAAGGTGCTCAGCGCGGGCGGAGGTATGCGCTTCGGCCTGTGCTACCTCGACCTCGACGGCTTCAAGACCATCAACGACAGCCTCGGCCACGCGGCGGGGGACCGGCTCCTCGTCGAGGTCGCGGACCGTCTCCAGGCCTGCGCCACCGGTCCCGGAGAGATGGTCGCGCGGCTCGGCGGCGACGAGTTCGTGGCGCTGACCACCGGCAAGGACACGGAGGCCGAGGTCGACGAACTGGCCGGGCGCATCATGCACGCACTGGCCACCCCCATCCGCATCGACGGGCGCGAGCTGACCGTGCGCGGTTCGGTCGGCATCGTCGAGGGTCCGGCCGCCGAGCGCAGCCCCGCCGAGGTGCTGCGCAGCGCCGACATCACGATGTACCGGGCCAAGTCCGCGGGCGGCAACCGCTACGAGCTGGCCGACCCCGAGGCCGACGCCCGCGCCATCACCCGGCACGGCCTGACGACGGCGCTGCCAGCCGCCCTGGACCGCGGCGAGTTCTTCATCGAGTACCAGCCCCTGGTGCACCTCGGCGACGGCAGTGTGCGCGGCGCCGAGGCCCTGGTCCGCTGGCTGCATCCGCAGCACGGCGTGCTCGGCCCCGACCGCTTCATCCCGCTCGCCGAGCACACCGGTCTGATCGTGCCGCTCGGCCGCTGGGTGCTGGAGGAATCGGTCCGACAGGCGCGGATCTGGCAGGACCGGTACGAGGAGGCGGGCCCGTTCCGCATCAACGTCAACCTGTCCCCGATGCAGCTGACCCACCCCGGCCTGGTGGCGGAGACCGTCGACATCCTGGAGCGCTTCGGCCTCGAACCCGACGCGCTGTGCCTGGAGGTCACGGAGTCGGCGTTGATCGGCGCGGACGACGACCTCCTCAAGCCCCTGCGACGCCTGTCCGAAATGGGCGTCGACATCGCCCTCGACGACTTCGGCACCGGCTACTCGAACCTGGCGAACCTGCGTCGGCTGCCCGTGAACGTCCTCAAACTGGACCGCTCCTTCACCCAGGGCATGCAGCAGTTCCCCGCGGACCCCGTCGACCTGAAGATCGTCGAGGGCATCGTCTCGCTCGCCCACAGCCTCGGCCTGTCGGTCACCGTCGAGGGCGTGGAGACCGGCGCGCAGGCCGAGCAACTCCGCCACCTCGGCTGCGACACCGCCCAAGGCTGGTACTACGCCCGCCCCGGCCCCCCGGACCGCCTCCACGACCTGGCCCTGGCGGACGCGACGGGTTAATCAAGCCCCGCCGGCGCTTGAGGCGCGGGGTCCGGGGCGGAGCCCCGCGTCCGTAACGCCGGTTCGGTAATTTCAGCCCCGCCGGCGCTTGAGGCGCGGGGTCCGGGGCAGAGCCCCGCAACCGCAACCCCGGCCGACCGCACCCCTCACTCCCGCCCCTCGAAGAGCATCCGCTGAAGCTCCCGCGCAGCCCGCGGCGGCGCCACATCCGACCGGTGCGCGAGCGCAATCGTGCGGCTCAGCCCCGGCTTGGCAAGAGCCGTGACCCGCAAATCCGCCCCGGCCCGATGCGCCACCATCCACGGCACCACCGCCACCCCGAGCCCCGCCCGCACAAACCCCAGCACCGCGTCCATCTCCCCGCCCTCCACCGCGAAGTCCGGCTCGAACCCCTCACCCCGGCACGCCGCCACGGTCAGCTCCCGCAGGTCGTACCCGTGCCGGAACATGACGAGCCGCTCGCCCTCCAGGTCGGAGATCCGCACGGACTTCCCACCGCCCCGCCCCGGCGCGGGCGCGTCCTTGGACGACACCACCACCAACTCCTCGCGCAGCAGCTCCACCGTCGTCAGGGCGGGCGCGGGCGCCGGCAGCGGGAGCACGACGAGCGCGAGGTCGAGGGCGCCGCGCGCGAGTTCTCGTACGAGGTCGTGGGAGCCGCCCTCCTCGATCATCAGCTGGATCCCCGGATACCGGTCGTGGAAGGACCTCAGCACGTCCGGCAACAGCCCCGTGCACAGCGACGGAGTGGCACCCAGCCGCACCCGCCCCCGCTTGAGCTGCGCCAGCTCCTGCACCTCGTGCCGCGCGGTGTCCGCGTCGGCGAGGATGCGCCGCGCCAGCGGAAGCAGCGCCTCGCCGGCGTCCGTCAGCGAGATGTTGCCCCGGGCGCGCAGGAAGAGATCGACCCCCAGCTCCCGCTCGAGCGCCCGGATCTGCTGGGACAGCGAAGGCTGGGCGACATGCACCAGCTCGGCGGCGCGGGTGAAGTGCCGGGTCTCCGCGACCGCGACGAAGTACTGAAGCTGCTGGAACTGCATATCGGCCACCATAACCCGTCGATAGCGATTGCCTATCGAAATGAGGCGCACCATGTCTTGGACCGATCGGGCCTTCGGGCTCTAGCGTCTTGACCCATGGCTCTGGCAACGCGGACGGACCGACGGCCGTCCATGCCCCGAACGATCTGGGACAGCTCCGTCGGCAAGAAGACAGTGATGGCGGTGAGCGGCCTCGTCATGCTGCTCTACCTGGTCGCGCACATGATCGGGAACCTCAAAATCTTCTTCGGCCCCGACGAGATGAACCACTACGCCTCCTGGCTGCGCACCATGGGGTCCCCGGTGCTGCACTACGAGTGGGGGCTGTGGATCGCCCGCGTGGTGCTGGTCGTCGCCGTCGTCGCCCACGCCACGTCCGCGTACCAGCTGAGCCGTCGTGGCATGAAGGCGCGCCCCAGCAAGTACGCGCACAAGAAGCCGCGTTCGGACTACGCGACGCGCACCATGCGCTGGGGCGGCATCATCCTCGGCCTGTTCATCGTCTGGCACATCCTCGACCTGACGACCGGCACGGTGCACCCCGGCGGCTACGAGCACCTGCACCCGTACCAGAACGTCATCGACACGTTCTCGACCTGGTACAGCAACGTCATCTACATCGTCGCGATGCTCGCCCTCGGCTTCCACATCCAGCACGGGTTCTGGAGCGCCGCGCAGACCCTCGGTGTCGGCAGCCGCACCCGTGACCGCGTTCTGAAGACCGTCGGCAACGTACTCGCCGTGGTGCTCACGCTCGGCTTCATCGCCGTGCCCGTGGGCGTCATGACCGGATTGGTGAGCTGAGGAACATGACTGTGAACACGCAGTACGCGGAGTACACCACCGGCGAACCGGTCGTCGACACCAAGGCCCCGACGGGCCCGGTCAACGAACGCTGGGACACCCGCCGCTTCGAGGCCAAGCTGGTCAACCCGGCCAACCGCCGCAAGCACACCGTCATCGTCGTCGGCACAGGACTCGCCGGCGGCTCCGCCGGCGCCACGCTGGCCGAACAGGGCTACCACGTAGTCCAGTTCTGCTACCAGGACTCGCCGCGCCGCGCCCACTCGATCGCCGCGCAGGGTGGCATCAACGCCGCGAAGAACTACCGCAACGACGGCGACTCGGTGCACCGCCTCTTCTACGACACCGTCAAGGGCGGCGACTTCCGCGCCCGTGAGTCGAACGTGCACCGCCTGGCGCAGATCTCCGTCGAGATCATCGACCAGTGTGTCGCGCAGGGTGTGCCCTTCGCCCGCGAGTACGGCGGCCTCCTCGACACCCGCTCCTTCGGCGGCGTGCAGGTGTCCCGCACCTTCTACGCCCGTGGCCAGACGGGCCAGCAGCTCCTCCTCGGTGCGTACCAGGCGCTGAGCCGCCAAGTGGCCGCGGGGAACATCGAGTTGCATCCGCGCACCGAGATGCTCGACCTCGTCATCGTGGACGGCAAGGCCCGCGGCATCGTGGCCCGCGACCTGATCACGGGCAAGATCGAGACGTACTTCGCGGACGCCGTGGTGCTCGCCTCCGGCGGCTACGGCAACGTCTTCTACCTGTCGACGAACGCCATGAACTCCAACGCGACGGCCGTCTGGCGCGCCCACCGGCGCGGCGCCTACTTCGCCAACCCCTGCTTCACGCAGATCCACCCGACGTGCATCCCGCGCACCGGCGACCACCAGTCGAAGCTGACGCTGATGTCGGAGTCGCTGCGCAACGACGGCCGTATCTGGGTGCCGAAGGCGAAGGGCGACGACCGCCCGGCGAACAAGATCCCCGAGGACGAGCGCGACTACTACCTGGAGCGCATCTACCCGGCGTTCGGCAACCTCGTGCCCCGTGACATCGCCTCCCGCGCCGCGAAGAACGTGTGCGACGAGGGCAGGGGAGTGGGCCCCGGCGGGCAGGGTGTGTACCTCGACTTCGCCGATGCCATCGAGCGGATGGGCCGCAAGGCCGTCGAGGCCAAGTACGGCAACCTCTTCGACATGTACGCGCGGATCACCGACGAGGACCCGTACAAGACGCCCATGCGGATCTACCCCGCCGTGCACTACACGATGGGCGGACTCTGGGTCGACTACGACCTGCAGACGACCATCCCCGGCCTCTTCGCGATCGGTGAGGCCAACTTCTCCGACCACGGCGCCAACCGGCTCGGCGCCTCCGCGCTGATGCAGGGCCTCGCGGACGGCTACTTCGTCCTGCCGGCCACCATCAACGACTACCTCGCCAAGCACCCGCACACCGACGAGGTGAACGCCGAGCACCCGGCCACCGTCGAGGTCGTGCGCGAGACCGAGGAGCGGCTCGCGAAGCTCCTCGCGGTCGACGGGGACCGCACACCGGACTCCTTCCACCGTGAACTCGGCGAGCTCATGTGGGAGTTCTGCGGCATGGCCCGCACCGACGCCGGCCTGCGCAAGGCCCTCGACCGGATCCCGCAGATCCGCGAGGAGTTCTGGCGCCGCATCAAGGTGCCCGGCGTCGGCGAGGAGTTCAACCAGTCGCTTGAGAAGGCCAACCGCATCATCGACTACATCGAGCTCGCCGAGCTGATGTGCCTCGACGCGCTGCACCGCGCCGAGTCCTGCGGCGGCCACTTCCGTGAGGAGTCGCAGACCCCCGACGGCGAGGCCGCGCGCGTCGACGAGGAGTTCTCCTACGCGGCGGCCTGGGAGTTCACCGGCACCGGCGAAGCCCCCACCCTGCACAAGGAAGACCTGGTCTTCGAGTACGTCCACCCCACTCAGCGGAGCTACGCATGAAGCTCACCCTGCGCGTCTGGCGCCAGAAGAACGCCGACGCCGAAGGCACCATGTCCACGTACGAGGTGGACGGCATCTCCCAGGACATGTCCTTCCTCGAAATGCTGGACACCCTCAACGAGGAGCTCATCCTCAAGGGAGACGACCCGGTCGCCTTCGACCACGACTGCCGCGAGGGCATCTGCGGCGCCTGCTCGCTCGTCATCAACGGCGACGCGCACGGCCCGGAGCGCACCACCACCTGTCAGCTGCACATGCGGTCCTTCAAGGACGGCGACACGATCGACATCGAGCCGTGGCGCGCCTCCGCCTTCCCGGTCGTGAAGGACCTGGTCGTGGACCGCTCGGCCTTCGACCGGATCATCCAGGCAGGCGGCTACATCACGGCCCCGACGGGCGCCGCCCCCGAGGCGCACTCCGTACCCGTTCCCAAGCCCGACGCGGACTTCTCTTTCGAGCACGCCGAGTGCATCGGCTGCGGTGCCTGCGTCGCGGCCTGCCCCAACGGCGCGGCGATGCTGTTCACCTCGGCGAAGATCAACCACCTCAACGTGCTGCCGCAGGGCGCACCCGAGCGCGAGACCCGCGTCCTCGACATGGTGGGGCAGATGGACGAGGAGGGCTTCGGCGGCTGCACCCTCGCCGGCGAGTGCGCGACGGCCTGCCCGAAGGGCATCCCGCTGTTCTCCATCACCAGCATGAACAAGGAGTGGCTGCGCGCGAACCGAAAGGTCAGCCGCTGACCCTTCAATGAACGTCCCGCGAAGAGCGCGGGGTGGGCGGGACCGGACGTGGTGCTCAACCCCCGGTCCCGTCATCGTTTCCGGCCCGCGCCGGGAGTTTCCGGCCCGCGCCGGGCATCAAGGGGGCCCACCCCGGGCATTCAACCTCCCCACATCCGCGCACGACACGCTGGTCACGTACACGCCAACCGGGATCGGAAGAACTGAGGCGGAAGGCCGCACCACGTCGGCCCCCCACCTCCGCCGACAGGCACGTGACCAGGAGTCAGTCATGACCGGCGCACGTACGCTCGACCGTCCCATACGACCCGTCGCCCCCACCCGCTACACCGTCGGCCTTGCCCAGGACGACGCCGACGTCCGCGCCGCCCAACGGCTGCGCCACGATGTCTTCGCTCTCGAAATGGGCGCCCGCCTCGACACCCCGCACCCCGGACTCGACGTCGACATGTTCGATGCTCACTGCGACCATCTGCTGGTGCGGGAGGCGCCCACCGGCCACGTGGTCGGCACCTACCGCCTGCTGCCGCCCGAGCGTGCCGCCGGGGTCGGCCGGCTGTACTCGGAGGGCGAGTTCGACCTGAGGGCACTCGCCCCGATCCGCTCGGACCTCGTCGAGGCCGGCCGCTCCTGCGTGCACCCCGACCACCGCGACGGCGCCGTCATCGGGCTGATCTGGGCGGCCATCGCCCGCTACATGGTCGACCGCGGCCACGAGTGGCTCGCGGGCTGCTGCTCGATCCCGCTCGCCGACGGCGGCGCGCTCGCCGCGGCGACCTGGGACCGGGTGCGCGCCGCACATCTCGCGCCCGAGGAGTACCGGGTGACCCCGCTGCGCGCCTGGCGCCCCGACGACGTCGCCCGCCCCGCCGGACGCACCGCGCTGCCGCCACTGCTGCGCGGCTACACGCGGCTCGGCGCCTGGGTGTGCGGAACACCCGCGCACGACCCCGACTTCGGGGTCGCCGATCTGTACGTACTGCTTTCGATGCGCCGGATGAACGCCCGCTATCTGAACCACTTTCTCTCGCTCGCCCCGGCCCGATGAGCGTCTGGCTGCCCACCGCGCCCTGCTCCAGCGCGTGCGTGCGGGACGAGAGCGCGGGGGTGCGGGTGCCGCGCGCGGTGCTGCGCCTCGCGGCGCTGCTCGCGGTGCTGGTCGTGGGTGTCGTGTTCCTGCCGTTCGGCCGGTGGGTGCCCGCGAGCTGGGTGCGGCTGTTCGCCAGGGCGGTCGTACGTGCCACCGGGGTGCGGCTGCGCCTGACCGGCGCGGCGCCGCCCTCCGGTGGTCTTCTGGTGGTCGCCAACCACATCTCCTGGATGGACATCCCGCTGCTCGCGGCCGTCCGGCCGGCCCGGATGGTGGCCAAGAAGGAGATCAGGCGGTGGCCGGTCGCCGGACTCCTTGCGGCGCGGGCTGGCGTGGTGTTCATCGACCGCGACCGGCTGCGGGCGCTGCCCGGCACGGTGGCCCGACTCGCCGCGGTTCTGGAACGGGGCGGCGCGGTGGCGGTGTTCCCGGAGGGCAGCACGTGGTGCGGCCGGGCCCGGGGGACCTTCCGCCGGGCCGCGTTCCAGGCCGCTCTGGACGCGGGCGTTCCGGTGCAGCCGGTGCGGCTCGGCTACCGCCTGCCGGACGGCACGGTCAGCACCGCACCCGCGTTCGTCGGCGACGACACCCTGTTCGCGGCCTTGTGGCGGGTGGTCTCGGCGCGGCGGATCGTCGCCCACGTCGAGGTCCGCCCGCTGCTCGCCGCGGGCGGCCACGCGGACCGCAGGTCATTGGCCGCGGCCGCGCAGGACGCGTCGGGGAGACGCGCACCGCACGGACCACCTGCACTCACCGACGCTCAGGACCCCAGCGCACGTCGCAGGTAGACCCCGGTCCGGCTCGCGGTCTCGGCGGTCACGGCGGCGGGCGGCCCCGCGACCACGACCCGCCCGCCCTCGGCCCCGCCGCCGGGACCCATGTCGACGACCCAGTCCGCCCCGGCGACCACCGCCATGTCGTGCTCGACCACGACGACGGAGTGCCCGGCGTCGACGAGGCCGTTCAGTTGGCGCATCAGCACCTCCACGTCGGCCGGGTGCAGACCGGTCGTCGGCTCGTCGAGGAGGTACAGGGTGTGCCCGCGCCGTACACGCTGCAACTCGCTGGCCAGCTTGATGCGTTGGGCCTCGCCGCCCGACAGCTCGGTGGCCGGCTGGCCGAGCCGCAGATAGCCCAGGCCGACGTCGAGGAGTGTGCGCAGGCTGCGCAGCACGGGCCGCGCAGCTTCGTCGTCCGCCGCCTCGAAGAACTCCGCCGCCGACTCCACCGTCAGGTCGAGGACCTCGGCGATGTTCCGGCCCCGGTAAGTGACCTGGAGCGTCTCGGGGTTGTAGCGGGCACCCGCGCAGTCCGGGCACGGCGTGTACGTGCTCGGCAGGAACAGCAGCTCGACGCTGACGAAGCCCTCGCCCTGACACGTCTCGCAGCGCCCGCCGGTGACATTGAACGAGAAGCGGCCGACGCCATAACCGCGCGCCTTCGCCTCATCGGTGGCCGCGAACACCTTGCGGACGACGTCGAACAGGCCCGTGTACGTGGCCAGGTTGGAGCGCGGCGTCCGCCCGATCGGCTTCTGGTCGACGACCACGAGCCGGCCGACACCTTCCAGGTCCTCGGTGATCTCGCCGATCAGCGTCGACTTCCCGGACCCGGAGACACCCGTGACGGCGGTGAAGACGCCCAGCGGGAACGCGGCGGTGACCTCACGAAGATTGTGTCGGGTGAGCGGGCCCACCTTCAACCAGCCCTTGGGAGTGCGGACTTGGCGCTCGGCGGCGGGTTCCTCGTCGAAGAGGTAGCGGGCCGTCGCCGACTCCGTGACCTCGCGCAGCCCGTCCACCGGACCGCTGTGCAGCACCCGGCCGCCGTGCTCGCCAGCCTTCGGCCCGACGTCGACCAGCCAGTCGGCGTGCCGCATCACGTCCAGGTGGTGCTCGACCACGAACACGGAGTTGCCGGACGCCTTCAGCCGGTCCAGGACGGTGAGCAGGGACTCGGTGTCGGCCGGGTGGAGTCCGGCCGACGGCTCGTCGAGGACGTACACGACGCCGAACAGCCCCGACCTCAACTGGGTTGCCAGACGCAGCCGTTGGAGCTCACCGGCCGACAAGGTGGGGGTCGGCCGGTCGAGGCTGAGGTAGCCGAGCCCGAGCTCCGTGACCGTGGCGATGCGGGCCCGCAGATCCTCGGTGAGCACGCGCGCCGTCTCGGAGGTGCCGCCCTCGGTGGCGAGGAGACCCGCGAGGTCCGCGAGCGGGACACCGGCGAGCTCCGCGATCGTCCGGCCCGCGAAGGTGACGGCCAGGGCCTCCGCGCGCAGCCGGGAGCCGCCGCAGACCGGGCACGGCGTGCTCTCCAGGAACCGCTCCGCCTTCGCGCGCAGCGACTGGCTCTTGGAGTCCGAGAAGGTCTTGAGCACGTACCGGTTCGCGCTCATGTAGGTGCCCTGGTACGGGCGGTGGATGCGGCCCGCGTCCCGCACCGGATGCACGGTCACCACCGGCTGCTCGTCCGTGAACAGGATCCACTCCCGGTCCGCCCGCGCCAGCTCCCGCCAGGGCCGGTCGACGTCGTACCCGAGCGCGTCGAGGACGTCCCGCAGGTTCTTGCCCTGCCAGGCCCCCGGCCACGCCGCGATGGCCCCCTCGCGGATCGACAGCGAGGGGTCGGGGACCAGCAACTCCTCGGTGGTGCGGTGCACTTGACCGAGGCCGTGACATGAGGGGCAGGCCCCGGCCGCCGTGTTGGACGAGAATGCGTCCGAATCGAGGCGCTCGGCGCCCTCCGGATACGTACCGGCCCGCGAGAACAGCATGCGCAGCGAGTTCGACAGTGTCGTCACGGTGCCGACCGAAGAGCGGGAGGTCGGCGCCGAACGGCTCTGCTGCAGCGACACCGCGGGCGGCAGTCCGCTGATCTCGCCGACCTTCGGCGCGCCCACCTGGTGGATCAGGCGGCGCGCGTACGGGGCGACCGACTCGAAGTAGCGGCGCTGCGCCTCCGCGTAGATCGTGCCGAAGGCGAGCGAGGACTTGCCGGAGCCGGACACGCCCGTGAAGACCGCGAGGACGTCCCGCGGGATGTCCACGTCGACGCCCTGGAGGTTGTGCTCGCGGGCGCCGCGCACCCGCACGAGACCGTCGTGGCGGGGGTCGGTCGAGGTGGGGTGGTGCATGGGGCGGGCTCCCGGTCGTACGGAGGGCTGTGCTCTCACGGTGTCGTACTCCATGATCCACCCACGTCGCGGCAGCGGCGGCACGGCGAACGGCCGATGAATGATGCGCACACGCCTTGACTGGTGGTCATGGGCTCACGCACCGTTACGGAGGTCGTCCTTCGAGCAGTGGGGGGTTCGTGAACGGCAGACTGTTCGGCGTGGGCGCGGCGATGTGCGCTCTCGCCCTCCTGGGTGCGGCACCCGCACCGGCTTCGCCGCCACCGGACCCGTCCGCGCCCCGGCACGGCGGCCTGCCGCTCGGCGCCGCCGATCTGTCCGAGAGGAGGACGACGCGCACGCTGCAGCCGGGCGTGACGCTCACCCGGATCGTGCGCGGCGCGGACGCTCCCGCCATGGCGTGGACGGTGGAGGTCTCCATACCTGGCGGCGCCGGTTCGCCCGATCCGGACGCGCCGCCGACCGCCCTGAAGGACGGGGCCAGCGCCGCCGAACTCGCTTCCGACCTGCGTACGGACGGCTTCGAGGCCCGTTCGGAGAAGGTCACCACGGCGGCGACCGCCGACTACGCGGGCGGAGTCCTCGGCTGGCGGGTCCGGGTCGGCACCTTCCCGACCGAGGCCGCCGCCACCGCCGAACGCACCCGCCTGCGCGCCGCCGGGTACACCGGGTCCGCCTGGTACACCGGCTGGGACGGGAATGCGGGGGACCGCGGACCCTGGCGGGTCGACGTCCTCACCGTCGACCCGAAGAAGTTCGACGGCGGCCTCAAGGCCACGTACGGCCCGGACCTGGAGAACCGCGAGACCGCCGGCGCGCTCGCCGCCGCCGAGGGCGCGACGGCCGGGGTCAACGCGGGCTTCTTCGTCCTCGACCCCAAGGCGGGCGCCCCCGGCGACCCGGCCGGAGTCGGCGTCTACAACGGCCGCCTGCTGAGCGAGGCGGTGAACGGGCGCCCCGGCCTCGTCGTCCACGACTCGGCGCGCGGCACCGGGGTGGAGCGGTTCACCTGGCGGGGGAGCGTCCGCGCCGGCGGGACGAAGCTGCCACTCGACGGCATCGACCGCGTCCCCGGCCTGATCCGCAACTGCGGCGGCACCGCCGACGACACCCCGACCGCCCGGCCACTGCACGACACCACCTGCACCGACCCCGACGAACTCGTCGCGTTCACCCCGGAGTTCGGCGCACAGACACCGAAGGGCGACGGCGCCGAGGCTGTCCTGGACCGGACCGGCCACGTCGTCGAGGTGCGCTCGCCGCGCGGCGGCACCCTGCCCGCCGGAGGCCGCAGCGTCCAGGCCACGGGCGTGTACGCGGCGCAACTGACCGCCCTCGCGAGGACCGGCCAACCCCTGCGCATCCAGAGCGGGTTGAAAGACACCAAGGGGCGGTCCGTCACCGCTTCCCGCTCGACCAGCATCCTCAACGGCGGTCCCGAACTCGTCCGCGACGGCCGCCGCCACGTCACCCCGGCCACCGACGGCATGGTGCAGCCCGGCAATCCGAGCTTCTACTACGGCTGGGTGCACAAGCGGAACCCGCGCACTCTCGCCGGCACGGACGCCGCGGGCCGCACCGTGCTCGTCACCGCCGACGGCCGCGGCACCGGATCCCTCGGCCTGAGCATCAACGAGGCCGCCGACGTCGCCAGGTCCCTCGGCCTGCGGGACGCCATCAACCTCGACGGCGGCGGCTCGACCACGATGGTCGTCGACGGCCAAGTGATCAATGACCCGTCCGACGCGACCGGTGAACGCCCGGTCGGGGACGCCCTGTTGGTGCTCCCCGGCACACACTGACGCAAGCACCGGACGATTCGAGCCGGACGATTCGACCGGGATGATCCGACCCGGATGATCCGAGGGAGCCGCCATGACCGCCGCCCTGACCCTCCGCACCAGACGCCTGCTGCTCGTCCTCGCCGCTCTGCTGCTCACGCTGGGCTCGGCCCCGTCGGCGGTCGCCGCGACGCGGGCCCGGCCCGCCCCCGAGGTCGTCGACGTCACCCAGGTCGCCGACCGCCAGGTGGACCTCTCCGTACGCGCATCGGCCCTGGGCGGCCGCACGGTGAAGGTCCGCCTGCTCACGCCCGACGGCTGGGACCCGGACGACCGCGGCAAGCACTGGCCCACCCTGTGGCTGCTGCACGGCTGCTGCGGTGACTACACGTCCTGGACGAATATGACGGACGTCGCCTCCGTCGAGAGCCTGCGCGACGTCCTCGTCGTGATGCCCGAGGCCGGCTGGAACGGCTGGTACAGCGACTGGTGGAACCACGGCGAGGGTGGCGACCCGGCCTGGGACACCTTCCACACCCGTGACCTGCGCCGCCTCCTGGAGAGCGACTGGGGCGCGGGCTCCCGCCGCGTCGTCGCGGGCCTCTCGATGGGCGGCCAGGGCGCACTCCTGTACGCGGCCCGGCACCCGGGGATGTTCAAGGCGGCCGCGGCCTACTCCGGCTCCGCGCACCCGCTTCTGAACGACGAGTCGACGAGCCGCATCATGGGCTTCTTCGCGGGCCAGGGCAACGACCCCCTGCGCATCTGGGGAGACCCGGTCGCGCAGCGGGACATCTGGGCCGCCCACGACCCGTACTACCTGTCCAAGCGCCTCAAGTCGCTGCCCGTGTACCTCTCCTGCGGCGACGGCACCGCGGGCCCCCTGGACCCGCCGGGCGCCAGCAACGCCCTGGAGGCCGACTTCAACCGCCAGAACCACGCCCTCGCCGCCCAGCTGAAGAAGGCGGGAGCCACACACCTCACCACCAACTTCTACGGTCCCGGCACCCACACCTGGCCGTACTGGCAGCGCGAACTGCACGCGTCGCTGCCGATGCTGCTGCACGGCCTGGGAGTGGACTAGCGGGGCGTCAGGCGCGCGATCCTGGCCAGGCGGCGGAACGACTCCAGCAGGGCTTCACGGTCGTACGTACTGGTCGTCACCAGCACCTCCTGCGCCCCGCTCTCCTTGATCACCATCTCCAGCTCGTCGGTGACCTGCTGCTCCGTGCCCACGATGTGGCCCAGCAGCCCGGACTCGTACAGCTCCCGCTCCTTCTCGGTCATCTCGAAACCCGCGATGCGTTCGACGGGCGGCAGCGGCGGAAACGTGCCGTGTGTGCGCGAGTGCGCCATCGACCAGGCCTCCGGGGCGAGGATGCGGAGCGCCTCCGGCCGGCTGCCCGCCACGGCGACGGTTCCCGAGATCACGACGTACGGCTCGGCGGCCCAGGGGGAGGGGCGGAACTCGGTGCGGTAGCGGTCGATGCCGCGCAGCATCTTCTCGCGGGAGCGGAAGTCGCCGATCACCATCGGCAGACCGGCGCGGGCGGCGATCGAGGCGCCCTCGCCCATCGCGAGCACGAACGGCGGGACGGCCAGGCCCTCGGAGGGGCGGGCGTGCACACCCGTGGGTGAGGTCCCGGTGAAGAACGCCAGGAGTTCGTCGAGCTGCGCCGCGAAGTCGTCGGCGTCGTCCTTGTCCCGGCCGAGCGCCTTGCGGACCCCGCCCGTGAAGCCGACGGAGCGGCCGAGCCCCATGTCGATCCGGCCGGGGAAGAGCGACTCCAGGACCCCGAACTGCTCTGCCACGACCAGGGGCTGGTGGTTGGGCAGCATCACGCCGCCGGTGCCGACGCGGATGGTGCGCGTCGCCGCGGCGACGGCCGCCGCGAGCACCGTCGGCGCGGAACCGGCGACGCCCGGCACACCGTGGTGCTCCGAGACCCACAGCCGGTGATAGCCGAGCCGCTCCAGGTCCTGGGCCAGGGAGACGGTGTCGCGCAGCGCGTCCTGATCGGAGTGGCCCGCACGGGTGCGGGAACGGTCCAGGACGGAGAAGCGGGTCGATTCGATCACGGTGCTCACACCTTGGTTCAACGCCGTGGCGCCCCGGGGATTCCCGGGACCGACCCGTGGAGGCTCAGGATTCGTCGTCCTCCAGGCGGAAACCGACCTTCAGGCCGACCTGCCAGTGCTCGACCTGGCCGTCGACGATCTGCCCTCGGACCTGCGTGACCTCGAACCAGTCGAGGTTGCGCACGGTCTGTGAGGCACGCGCGATCCCATTGCGGACCGCCTCGTCCACGCCTTCGTGAGAGGTGCCGACGATCTCGGTGACGCGATACGTGTGGTTCGACATGGTTCCACCGTGCCCCAGCGCGGCGCGGCCCGCCATCCGTATGACACCACCGCTCACCCCGCGTAGCCGACCCGGGCATCCGGTCATGAATGCTCTCGGCAAGACCAACTGTCCGCGCGCGGCCCGCCCGTGCGCACGTCCGTGAAAGAGGCTCATCTTGACGCACCGCCGACTCACCCGTGCCGCTGTCCTGACCACCCTGACCCTGATGGCCTTCGGGGCCACCGGTGCGGCACAGGCCATCGCGGCGACGGCCGAACCGGCTCCGTGCCACCGCTACCAGGCGACCGTCAACCGGCACCAGGACACGGTCGACGGGCTGAATGCCCGGATCACTCCGGTGGAGGCGCGGATGGAAGCGCTGGAGCACGATTACTCCAGGGCGCACGGCGCGGTGGAGTACCAGTCCACGGTGTACACCGAAGCGCGCGACTGGGTGCGGGAGTTGGAGCGTGAGGACGGGTTCGACCCCAACAGCGCCGACTACCTGAAGGCCGTCAAGGAGCGCGACACGGCCGAGCGCGAGCTCGCGCAGGCGCGGGAGGAGGCGCGTGCGGCCTCCGCGGCGCTGAACGGTGTCGAGGTCGACCCGCAGCTGCTCGCCGAGCGTGCCCGCGCCAAGAAGCTGCTGGGAACAGCCGAGAAGCGGCTCGCCACGTGCCTGGCCAGGCCGGTCGCCTGACCTCGGGCACTTCGCTGGGGGAGGGTCGGGGGTGCCGGGCGCCGCGGAGTCGGTGCCGCACCCCTTGACCCTCCCGTTGGTCTATACCAAACTCCCTGAACACCCGTACGAGCAGTGTGCTCATCCCCCACGCCGGGTCGATCTTCCCTGTCCGCAGGCAGAAAGTGACCCACGTGAACTCCCGCCGCCTTGCCCTGACTTACGGTTCCCTTCTCACCACCGGCGCCCTGCTCACCGGATGCGGAGCCCTGCCGGGCACGGGGGAGGGGAAGGACGCGGTTACCGTGTGGCTGATGCGGGGCAGCGCCTCGGAGGACTTCCTCAAGCGTTTCACCGAGGACTTCGAAGCCCGGCACGGCGACATCACGCTCGACATCCGTATCCAGGACTGGACCGGGATCGGCGCCAAGGTCACCAAGGCGCTCGACGAGGGGCACGGCGGCGAGTCCGGCGCGCCCGACGTCATCGAGGTCGGCAACACCCAGGTCCCGCAGTACGTCGAGGGGGACGGCCTGCTCGACCTCTCCCTGGAGTCGGCGCGCGACCTCGGCATGCACGACTGGCTGCCCGGCCTCGCCGAACCCGGTGTCGACTCATCCCGGCAGTACGGCATCCCCTGGTACGCGGCCAACCGCGTCGTCATCTACGACAAGGACCTCTTCCGGCAGGCGGGCGTCGACGAGCCGCCCACCACGCGCGCCCAATGGCTGGACGTGACGCGGAAGTTGAACTCCGGCGACACTCAGGGCATCTACCTCGCGGGCCAGGACTGGTACACGCTCTCCGGGTTCATCTGGGACGAGGGCGGCCACCTCGCCCAGGAGTCCGCGGGCGTCTGGTCCGGCGCCCTGGCGACCCCCGCGGCGCTGCGCGGCATGGCCTTCTACCGGCAGCTCCAGGCCCTCGGCGGGGGCCCCAAGGACGCCGACGAGGAACACCCGCCGCAGGCCGAGCAGTTCGCCCGCGGCGACATCGCGCAGATCATCTCCGTGCCGGGCGCCACCCAGCGCATCCTCCAGAAGAACCCGGAACTGAAGGGCAAGCTGGGCTACTTCCCGATCCCCGGCAAGACGTCCCGCAGGCCGGGCACGGTGTTCACCGGCGGTTCCGACCTGGTCGTACCGGCGAACACCGACGACCGGAACGGTGCCGTCGAGGTCGTGAAGGCGCTGGCCGGCGGGAAGTGGAACACCGAACTGGCCCGCACCATGAACTACGTGCCGAACAAGACCACCCTCGCCGACGCGGTCGCGGGCGAGCCGGGCGTGGCCGCGATGGCCGTCGGCGCCGCCCACGGCAAGGCGACGCCCGGCTCACCGCTGTGGCCGAACGTGGAGGCCGGCGACAACCCCATCAAGGAGTACATGTCCAAGGTCCTCGCCGGCGGCGACCCGTCGACGGAGGCGGAGCGCGCCTCCCGCGAGATCACCCACCGGCTCGACGAGCGCAATTAGGGCCTGATCCAAACGAGAGGCCCCAGGTGTTCACCATCGACTAGGTCTTGTCCACCAGCGACGCGACCAGGCGCGTCATGGCGGGCCACGGGTCCGGTGCGCCCGGCCAACTGGTCATCAGGAGATGGTGGGCGGTGCCCACGACGGCCAGGGCCACCGTGCCCGCATCCAGGGTCCGTGCCACCCGCCCCAGCTCCTGCTCGGCCTCCAGGTAGGCGGTGACGGCCTCCTGGATCGCCGCGAAGCCGGGCGCCCCGCTCTCCAGGGCCTCGCGGACGCGCAGCGCGGCGGCGGGGCGGGTCATGGCGAGGCCCGAGATGGCGGGGCCGCCGGACTCGAACAGTGCGAGGGCGACGTCGTCGACGTTCCCCGCCACCGTGCCCCGACCGGCGAGCCCCGGCAGTGCCTGCGCCTTCGCCGCGGTCCGTGCGAAGCGGTCGAGGCAGAGCTCGGCCACGAACTCGTCGAGCCCCGCGAAGTGCGTGTGCAGCAGCCCCTTGGCGCAGCCCGCCTCGGTGGTGACGGCCCGGCTGGTGAGCGCGCCCGGCCCGTCCCTCTGCACGACGCGCTCGGCGGCCGCGAACAGGCGCTCGCGTACGTCCGGCGTCGCCACTCCGCGCGGTGACATGGGCCCCTCTTCCGTTCCGGCTCCGCTGCCCGCGAGGGGCACGACCCTTCGGATCGTAGCGGGGATTGCCAGTTTGGGCATGCGCCCATATTGTTTGGGCGTACGCCCATTCTCCGCTCCCACCCGAGGAGGCCCCCGTGCGGGACATCATCAACACAGAGCAGGCGCAGGCGTGGAACGGTCCCGAAGGTGCCCACTGGGCCCGTCACCAGGACCGCTGGAACGCGGTCAACGAGGGCTTCAACGAGCCGCTCCTCGACGCCGCCGCCCTCACGGAGCGCGACCGGGTCCTCGACCTCGGCTGCGGATCGGGCCAGACCACACGCCTCGCCGCGCTCCGGGCGCCTCGGGGGCACGCGCAGGGCCTCGACCTGTCAGGACCGATGCTGGCCGAGGCCCGGACCCGCGCCGAGCAGGAGGGCGTCACCAACGCCTCCTTCACGCAGGGCGACGCGCAGGCGTACCCCTTCGAGGCGGGCGCGTACGACGCGGCGATCAGCCGCTACGGCGTGATGTTCTACGCCGACCCCGAAGCGGCGTTCGCCAACGTCGGCAGGGCACTGCGCCCCGGCGGCCGACTGGCCTTCGTCTGCCCGGCCGACGCGGCGCTCAACGACTGGGTCGCGGCGATGGCGGCGCTGCGCGACATCCTGCCGGTCGGTGACTTCGGGCGGCCGGGGCTGCCCGGCATGTTCTCCCTCGCGTCGCCGGACCGCATCCGCGACGTCCTCACGGCGGCCGGGTTCACCGGCGTCACCGCCAACCAGGCGCAGGCGTACGGGACGTGGGGGAGCAGCGCCGAGGACGCGGCGGAGTTCCTGCTGGGGACGGGCCCCGGCCGCCACCTGATGGAGCATGCCGGCGCGGAGGCGGGGGCCCGCGCCAGCGGCACCCTGACGGACCACCTGCGCGGGTTCGAGGCGGCGGGCGGGGCGGTCCGGCTGCGCAGCACGTGCTGGCTGGTCACGGCGGACCGCCCCGCCGAGCCCTCGGCGGGCTCCTGAGTCGATTCCTCGGCCGGTTCCTAGGGAAGGCCGGCCGACGCCCTGCTCAGTGACAGTGCGAACCTTCCCTCTGCGTCCGTCCACCAGTGGCCCAACTCGAGCCCCACCTCGTGCAGTTCCGCCTTCACGCCCTCCTGGCGGAACTTGGCCGATACCTCCGTGCGGACCTCCTCGCCCGCCGTGAAGTCGACCTCCAGGTCGAGGGCCGGGATCTTCACGGTCTGCGCCGTGGTGGAGCGCAACCGCATCTCGATCCACTCGCACTCGGCGTTCCACAGAGCGACGTGCTCGAACGCCTCGGGACGGAAGTCGGCGCCCAGCTCGCGGTCCATCACGGTCAGCACGTTCTTGTTGAACGCGGCCGTGACGCCCGCCGCGTCGTCGTACGCCGCCACCAGCGTCGCCTCGTCCTTCACCAGGTCCGTGCCGAGGAGGAAGAAGTCGCCCGGCGCCAACAGGCCCCGCACCGCCGTCAGGAACGCGGCCCGCTCCTTGGGCAGCAGGTTGCCGATGGTGCCGCCGAGGAAGGCGACGAGGCGTGGCCCGGGAGTCTCCGGCAGGTCGAACGCGGCCGTGAAGTCCGTGACCATGGCGTGGATGTCGAGCGCGGGCCGCTCGGCGAGGAGGGTGTCCGCCGCGCCGCGCAGCGCGCTCTCGCTCACGTCCACGGGTACGTACGTCGTGAGGTCGGTGAGCGCGTCGAGGAGGTGGCGCGTCTTGTCGGACGAGCCGGAGCCCAGCTCGACGAGCGTGCGCGCACCGGTCGCCGCCGCGATCTCGTGGGCGCGCGTGATGAGGATCTCGCGCTCGGCCCGGGTCGGGTAGTACTCGGGCAACTGGGTGATCTCGTCGAAGAGTTCGCTGCCGCGGGCATCGTAGAACCACTTGGGCGGGAGCGTCTTGGGAGAGCAGGTCAGGCCGTGCAGGACGTCGGACCGGAGCGCGGCGTCGGTCGCGTCCTCGGGCAGGGTGCGGGTCATGCGGAACGGGCTCACGCGGAGGGCTCCTTGAGCGGGGTCAACAGGACGTCGGTGCGGCTCGCGGCCAGCAGGGTGCGGTCGGGGACCTCGATCCAGTGCGGATCGTCGTCGTAGGGCTCGGAGGCGACGACGACGGAACGGCCCGGCTCCGTGCGGTACCAGAGGGTGTCGCCCCAGGCCGTGGCGGTGATCGTCTCACCGTCGGTGAGCAGGAAGTTGAGGCGGGCGGTGGGCGCGGCCTCGGCGACCTCCAGGGTGGTGTCGGCGAGCGCCTGTCCCGCGGCGTCGCCCGCCCGCAGCCGGTGCAGGACGAGCGCCCACAGGAAGGCCGCGTCGCAGCGGGCCTCCATGGAGAGCAGGTCCGTCGGCGGCAGCGTGGGTGTCAGGGAGGTCAGGGACTGCGGCCAGCCCGGCACCGCGCCGTTGTGGCTGAACAGCCAGGGCCCGGTCGCGTACGGGGCCGCTGCCGCCTCCCCGTCCGCCCCGGCGAGCGTCGCGTCGCGAACAGCCGCGAGCAGCGCTCCGGAGCGGACGACGCGGGCCAGGTCCTGGTAGGCCGCGTCGCCCCAGATGGGCCCCGCGCGGCGGTAGCGGGCCGGCACCGGGTCGCCTTCCGTGTACCAACCCACCCCGAAACCATCGGCGTTGACCGTGCCGTGGCGCTGCCTGCGCGGCTCCCACGACTGGCGGAACAGGCTGTGCGAAGGCCGGTCGACGATCTCGCCGAGCGGTACGGGCGGCCCCAGATAGGCCAGGTGACGGCACATCAGGCGCGCTCCTGGGGCTCGGCGTCGCGGGCCGTGCGGAACCCGGAGAAGATCTGCCGCCGGACCGGAAGATCCCAGTTGCGGAACGTGCCCCGGCACGCCACCGCGTCCACGGCGAACGAGCCGCCGCGCAGCACCTTGTGCTCCGGCCCGAAGAACACCTCCGAATACTCGCGGTACGGATACGCCACGAACCCCGGGTAGGGCAGGAAGTCGCTCGACGTCCACTCCCATACGTCACCCATCAACTGCCTTACACCGAGCGGGGATTCGCCCATCGGGTAACTGCCCGCGGCGGCCGGGCGCAGATGGCGCTGGCCCAGGTTGGCGCGCTCCGGCGTCGGGTCCGCGTCGCCCCAGGGGTAGCGCATCGAGCGCCCGGTGGCCGGGTCGTGCCGGGCCGCCTTCTCCCACTCCTCCTCGCTCGGCAGGCGGCGCCCCGCCCACCGGGCGTAGGCGTCGGCCTCGTACCAGCTCACGTGCAGCACCGGCTCGTCCGGCGGTACGGGCTCGGTCACCCCGAACCGCCTGCGCAGCCACTGCCCGCCCTCGCGGCGCCAGAACAGCGGCGCCTGAAGGCCGTGCTCGCACACCGTCGCCCAGCCGGCCGGGTCCCACCAGCGTTCCTGGCGGTAGCCGCCCTCCTCGACGAACTCGATGTACGCGGCGTTCGTCACCGGCGTCGTGTCGATGTGGAACGGCGGCACCAGGCGGGTGTGCGCGGGACGTTCGTTGTCCAGGGCCCACGGCTCGGCCGTCGTGCCCATCGTGAACGGGCCGCCAGGGACGAGCGCCTCGGCGGGTCCGTCGTACGGCCGCGCCAGAGGCTCGGGGGCGGGCGCGGTGAGCGCCGTGCCGCCCCGCCTCAACTGGTGGGTGATCAGCATCGTCTCGTCGTGCTGCTGCTCGTGCTGGGCGATCATCCCGAAGGCGAAGCCCGAGCGCGTCAGACGCTGCGTTCCCTCCGCCTCGAACGAGGCCTTCTCCAGTACGTCGAAGGCCCGGCCGCGGACGTCCGCCGCGTAGCCGCGCGCCTCCTCGGGCGCGAGCAGCGGCAGGCTCGGGCGCTCCGAGCGCGGGTGCTCGAAGGCGTCGTACAGCGGATCGATCTCGGGACGGATCGCCTCCTGGCCCGCGACCGCGCGCAGCAGCCACTGCTCCTCCTGGTTCCCGATGTGCGCGAGATCCCAGACGAGCGGCGACATCAACGGCGAGTGCTGGGCGCGCAGTTCACCCTCGTCGACACAGTTCGTCAGCAGCGTCGTGCGGCGCCGGGCGGCCTCGAGGGCGTCCGCGGCACGGCCACGGAGCGCCTCCGGGTCCGTGGTGACGTTCTCCTCAGCGGTCATGATCGGACGGTCCTCCCCTGGGCGGGTTGTCGTGTGAGCAGATCGAGCACGTCGTCGGCGGGGCAGCGGCCGCGGACGACATAGCGGTGCGTGAAGTCCGCGACCGCCTGTCGGGTGTCCGGGTCCGCGCCGAGCCTCGGCAACGCCTCCAGCGCCGTCGTGAAGCAGGCCGTGGCGGCCTCGCGCAGCTCTGGGTCGGCGAGGCCGAGCCGGGCCGCGTCGCGCCACAGCGGATTGTGCGGGGCGGGCAGCGGACCCGCCCGCTCCGCGAGCGGCTTGACCGCGCGGTACGCGGTCTCGGCGGCCTGCGGATCGTCGAACAGGGCGGTGGTCACGGCGAGCGGCACCAGCCACCCGTCGTCGCCCGACTGCGCGTCGATCATGCGCAGTTCGAGGTGCCCGCGCGGGCGCACGGGCGGGAAGAGGGTGGTCAGGTGGTAGTCGAGATCCGAGCGGGCCGGCGGCCGGGGCGCGCCCGTGCGCGCCCACTCGCGGAAGGTCAGCCCGTCCGGTACCTGCCACGGCCCCTCGGCGGTGCGCACGCACATCACGGGCGCGTCGAGCACGTGCCTCGTCCACGCCTCGCGCGGATCGAAGTCGAGGGGCACGCCGCCGGACCGGCCCACGTCGATCCGCTCCCACAGCAGCTGCCGTGTGGAGCGCCAGCCGGTCGGACGCCCCGACAGCATCGGCGAGTTGGCGAACGCGGCCACCAGGACGGCGCCCAGCAGATGCGCGAGCCGCCAGCGCCTGCCGAGCCCCTGCGGACCCGGCTCCTCGTGCCCCGCGTCCAGACACACCTGCACGGACGCGGACGAGCACATCATGGAGCGCCCGGCGGGCCCGGCCCGGTCGAGCGATGCCTCCAGGGCGTCGTAACGGGGTTGACGGAGAACGCGCCGCGGCGGCAGCCACGGGTCGGTGCCGTGGCCGAAGAGGGCGAGTCCGTGACCGCGGAGCGCGGTGCGGACGGCGGTCAGATCGGCCCGCATGGCCGAGACGCATTCGGGGAGGGAGGCGGCGGGGAGCGAACTGAGTTCCAGCTGCCCGCCGGGTTCCACGGTGAGCGCCGAGCGCAGAGGCAGGGCGCGCAGTGCGACATATGCCGCGTCGAGTCGTTCGGGTGGTAAGGGGAGCCACGGCTTCAGCGGCGGGCGCGGCTCGTGCACGATCCATTCCAGCTCGACCCCGACTTTGCGCGGTGGTCCGGTCTTGAAGCAGATGCCCCGTACCAGGGCCTCCGCCTCGGCCTCGGTGACCACGTCACCGAGCGCCGTACAGTCACCCTCACTCATGGGGGGATTCCTCCTGGTTCGCACGTTCTCCATGGTCCCCGGTGGGGGCCATCCCGTCGATTCGGCCGGGTGCCGACAAACAGGCCCCTTCCGGGCGACGCAGACCCTCCACCCAAGACGGTTCGGGCGGCTCGCACAAGAGTGCCTCTGGACAACCCGGGGACTTTGCCGGGACTTCTCAGGGACTTCCCTGAGACGTCCCCGGACGCGGCGAAAACCTGTTGCCCGAGCGGTCACTGTGCGTACACGATGGATGTATGAACACGACGGGGGAGACCACGGGACCCACTCAAGAAGGTAGGGCCGCGTGAGCGCGCGACTGCGCGAGCTCGCGCGGAGCACGGAGAAGATCGTCGAGTCGGGGGAGTACGCGGACGACGGGGGCCGCGTGGTGACGATCGGCGCCGCGGTGGCGCGGGCGCGGGCGGGCACCAGGATGTTCGGGCCCGACCCGGTGCCCGTGCCACCGATACCGCCGGTGGACGGGACAGATGTCGAGGTCACGGGCGAGAGCAGCCTGGAGGCGGCACGCCGCATGACGGGGGAGCGGCCGCAGCCGGTGGCAGTCCTGAACTTCGCCTCGGCGCGCAACCCGGGAGGCGGCTACCTCAACGGGGCGCAGGCCCAGGAGGAGGCGCTCTGCCGCTGCTCCGCGCTGTACGCCTGCCTCATCGAGGTTCCCGGGTTCTACGCCCACCACCGCGAGCACCGCGACGCCTTCTACAGCGACCGCGTCATCCACGCACCGGCCGTCCCGGTCTTCCGCGACGACCAGGGCCGGCTGCTCGACGCCCCGTTCGAGGCCGGCTTCCTGACGTCACCCGCGCCGAACGCGGGAGTGATCGCACAGCGCACCCCGGAGCGGGTGCACGAGATACCGGCGGCCCTGGCCGTGCGAGCCGAGCGCGTACTGGAGGTCGCGGCGGCCGAGGGGTACCGCAGGCTCGTCCTCGGGGCCTGGGGCTGCGGGGTGTTCCGCAACGATCCGGGGCAGGTGGCCGGGGCGTTCCGCACGCTGCTCGAAGGGCGTTTCGCGCACCACTTCGAGCAGGTCGTGTTCGCCGTTCTCGACCGCACGAAGGACGCGGCCACCCGCTCCGCCTTCGAGCGCGCCTTCGTGCGGGCGGACAACGGGGGGTCTTTCACCGGCTCTCAGCGCCAGCCGTAGCGCTCCCGCAGCCGAAGCACCACCGTGTTGAACCGGCCGCGGTCCAGGGCGCAGGCCTCACGGCGCATCCCCTCATCGTGCACGCGCAGCACCCGGTCCAGGTCCACCCACGAGTCCCGGTCGTCCTTGTCCCAGGGCCCCGAGCCGAGCGCCACCCACTCGCGGTCGCCGTCGTGCCGCTTGCTGGACAGCTGCACCGCCAGCAGGGTGCCGCCCGGCTCCCGGGCCACCACGAGCACCGGGCGGTCCTTGCCGCGCCCGTCGTTCTCCTCGTACGGCACCCAGGTCCACACGATCTCGCCGGGATCCGGGTCGCCGTCGTGCGCGGGCGCGTACTCGGTGCGCACCTTGCCGACCCGGGTCGGCTCGGCCTCCACCGTGGCCGTCGCGCCGCCGCGGCCGGGGTGTTCGTACGCTTGGTCATCCGTGTAGGCAGTCACGCGGGTCACGTTAGACGCCGACCGGCCCAATCCCTGCGGCGGGTACGCCGGATGGGCCGCAGGCTCGCCCCATGAAACGACGCCACAGCACCGCCCTCTGCGTCCTCGCCGGGACCCTCGCCCTCACCGCCGCGGCGCCCACAGGACCCGCCGCGTCCGAAGCCGCGCCGCCGCGCACCGTCTCGGCATGGCTCCCGTACTGGGACCAGGAAGCCGCCTACCAGAACGCCCTCGACCACGCCGCACAGATCCGCACCATCAGCCCCTTCTGGTACGAGACGAAATCCGCGGCCCGCGTCGCGGGCCACACCGGTGCGGGCGAGCGCCGCATCATCAACGGACTGCACGCCCGCGGCATCCAGGTCGTGCCCACGGTCATGGAAACGATGAAGCCGGGCGCCCTGGCCAAGGTCCTGAACAGCCGCAAGTCCCGCACCCGCCACATCGACGCGCTCCTCGACGTCGTCCGCAGCCGCGCCTACGACGGGCTCGACATCGACTACGAGTCGATCGCCGTCGCACCCGACGACAAGTACCGGGCGGTGCGCGCCGGTTACACCGCCTTCGCCACCCAACTCTGCGCGCGCCTGCACGCCTCCGGCAAGAAGTGCTTCCTGACCGTGATGCCCAAGACCCGTTCCACGGGCCGCATCTGGGACTACGAGAGGCTGGGCGCCGCCGCCGACCGCGTACGGATCATGGCGTACAACCTGCACTCCGCGGAGGGCAAGCCGGGACCGCTGGCCTCGCCCCAGTGGTACGACGAGATCCTGTCCCGCGCCACCGCCCAAGTCCCTCGCGCCAAGCTGGAGATGGGTCTGCCCGCGTACGGCTGGAACTGGAAGGTGGGCGGCGGCCGGGGCGGCAAGGAGCGCGCCCGGCACGTCACGTCGAAGTCGGCCGAGGCGCTGCGCCGCAAGGTCGGCGCGCGCTACGCCCTCGACCCGGAGTCCCGCACCCCCCACTTCACGTACAAGGAGGGCAAGGGCAAGAAGGCGACCCGCCGTACCGTCTGGTACCAGGACGCCGCCGGCACCGCCGCACACCTCCCGATCCTGCGGAAATACGGCGTCCGGAACACGGTCCTGTGGGCGCTGAACTTCGAGGACCCGAAACTGTGGAAGACACTCGCGCGGGGCTAGAACCTGTCGCTTGGATCAGGCCCCAGGGCATTGGATCAGGCCCTGGAACAGGGCCGGGCACGGCCGCTGGGCGGCGTCTGCAAGGATGCCGTACGTCATGGTGCAGATACCGAAGCAGCACTCCGCCCAGCCGTCCGCGCCCCACAAGCCCGTGTCCGGCGCCCTGCCGACGAGCGCCGACGTCGCGCGCCTCGCCGGGGTCTCGCGCGCCACCGTCAGCTACGTCCTCAACAACACCAGCGCCGTCCGGATCAGTGAGCCGACCCGGCGGCGCGTCCACGAGGCAGCGAAAGAACTCGGCTACGTCCCGCACGCCGCCGCCCGCAGCCTGCGCGCGGGACACACCAGGATCGTCCTCGTGCCGACCCCCGACGTGCCGATCGGGCCGCTGTACAGCGCTTTCCTCAACGAACTGCAGTGGGCGCTGAGCCGCCTCGACTACACCGTCGTGCAGTACGGCAGCGTGGGCCTCAGCGGCGACGCCGCCGCCCGCGCCTGGGCCGAGCTGCGCCCCGTGGCCGTGCTCGGCCCGGTCGGCATGGGCCCCGACGGCATCGCCGTGCTCCGCCGCTCCGGCGCCCGCGCCGTCATCACGCTCGGCCCGGAGCCCGTCGAGGGCGCGCACGCCCTGCTCACGGACCACCGGCAGGTCGGTCGCGTCGCAGGCGAGCACCTGCTGGCCGGTGGCCACCGGCGCATCGGCGTGGTCATGCCGAAGGAGGCGGGCCTCGACACGTTCGCGGTGCCGCGCCTGGAGGGTGTGCGCGAGGCGGGTGCGGAGGCGGTGTCGCTGCCGCTCGCGTACGACGAGCAGGATGCGGCCCAAGTCGCCGCACAGGTAGCCGACTTGGGGTTGGGTGCCGTGTTCGCGTACAACGACGAATACGCCATGCTGCTGATGCGCGCGTTGCAGGACCTGGGCGTCGACATCCCCGGTGACGTCGCCGTGATGGGCGCCGACGATCTGATGCTGGGCCGGCTGTTGCGCCCCCGCCTGAGCACGGTGCGGCTCGATCTGCCCTCTGGCCGGGAGCTCGCCGAACTGGTGGACCGCCTGGTCAGGGACCCGGAGCAAGACGCCGACCAGGACGCGGATCCGGAACCGCGCGAGGCGCTGGCGGTGACGCTGGTGGCGCGCGAGTCGGCCTGACGCGCTTCTCGTCGACAGAGGGGCAGGCATGCCGCGAGGCGGCCGCCCAATGGGCGACTGCCTCGGGGACAGTCGAGTGACGGGTCAGGAGGTTCAGCCCTCCTGACCCTGGCCCTGGGCCTGGCCCTCCTGCTCGGCCTTCGCCTGCTGCTCGGCGACCGACGCGCGGACCTCGTCCATGTCCAGCTTGCGGGCCTGGCCGATGACGTCCTCGAGCGCCTCCTTCGGCAGCGCGCCCGGCTGCGCGAAGACGGCGACCTGGTCGCGCACGATCATCAGAGTCGGGATCGACTGGATCCCGAAAGCGGCGGCGAGCTCCGGCTGTGCCTCGGTGTCGACCTTGCCGAACACCAGATCCGGATTGGCCTCCGCGGCCTCCTGGTAGACCGGGGCGAACTGCTTGCAGGGCCCGCACCAGTCAGCCCAGAAGTCGATCAGTACGAACTCGTTCTCCGTAACCGTCTGATCGAAGTTCTCCTTGGTCAGCTCCGTGGTGGTGCTGCTCATGGTGTTTTTCCCTCTTCCTGCTTCCGGGGTTCGGGGCGAAGCCGTCGGGGGCAAAGCCGCTGTGCACGCAACAGTCCGGATGTCGGACGTATTCCGCGCTCGTACCCATGTGCTCGGCACGCACACATGGGACCACACTGAGAGACTGGGGCGCATGACGGAAGCCATCGCGTACGACGTCGTAGTGCTGGGAGCGGGACCGGTCGGGGAGAACGTCGCCGACCGCGCGCGAGCGGGCGGTCTGAGCGCCGCCATCGTGGAGAGCGAGCTCGTCGGGGGAGAGTGCTCGTACTGGGCGTGCATGCCCAGCAAGGCGCTGCTCCGCCCGGTGATCGCCCGCGCCGACGCCCGCCGGGTGCCCGGCCTGCGCCAGGCGGTTCAGGGCCCGCTCGACGCCCCGGCGGTCCTCGCGCACCGCGACGACTACACCTCACATTGGAAGGACGACGGCCAGGTCGGCTGGCTGGAGTCCACCGGCATCGACCTGTACCGCGGCCACGGTCGCCTCGACGGACCGCGCAGCGTCACGGTCACCGCCGACGACGGCACGGTGACCACCCTCACGGCACGCCACGCGGTCGCCGTGTGCACGGGAACCCGCGCCGCCCTGCCGCCGCTCCCGGGCCTCGACGCGGTCAAGCCATGGACCAGCCGGGAGGCCACGAGCGCGGACCGGGCGCCCGGCCGCCTCATCGTGGTCGGCGGCGGCGTGGTCGCCACGGAGATGGCCACGGCCTGGCAGGCACTCGGCTCGCAGGTCACGGTGCTCGTACGCGGGGGCGCCCTGCTGGAGCGCATGGAACCGTTCGCGGGCGAGCTGGTCGCGGAGTCGCTGCGGGAGGCGGGCGCGGAGGTCCGCACGGGAGTCTCGGTGGCATCGGTGGACCGCTCGCCCGCCGGCACGGTTACGGCAACCCTCGACGACGGCACGACCCTCGAAGCCGACGAGATCCTCTTCGCGACGGGCCGCGCGCCGCGCACGGAGGACATCGGCCTGGAGACGGTGGGTCTGAAACCCGGTTCCTGGCTGGACGTCGACGACAGCCTCCGCGTCACGAACAGCACCTGGCTCTACGCCGTCGGCGACGCCAACCACCGCGCGCTCCTCACCCACCAGGGCAAGTACCAGGCGCGCATCGCGGGCGCCGCGATCACGGCCCGCGCGCAGGGCGTCCCGCTCCTGGAGACCGACCGCTGGGGCGCCCACGCGGCGACGGCCGACACGTCCGCCGTCCCCCAGGTCGTCTTCACCGACCCCGAGGCCGCGAGCGCGGGCCTCACCCTCGCCGAGGCGGAGGCGGCGGGCCACCGCGTCCGCGCGGTCGACTACGACATGGCGAACGTGGCGGGCTCCGGCCTCTACGCCGACGGCTACCGCGGCACGGCCCGCATGGTGGTCGACCTCGACCGCGAGATCCTCCTGGGCGTCACGTTCGTGGGCCCCGCGGTCGGCGAACTCATCCACTCGGCGACGATCGCCATCGCAGGCGAGGTCCCCCTCGACCGCTTGTGGCACGCGGTGCCGGCGTATCCGACGATCAGCGAGGTGTGGTTGCGGCTGCTGGAGACGTATCGCGGTTGAGTACCGGGTGGTGCCGGCGTGGCTGACATGCCCCCCGCCCACGCCATGAGCGTGCCCGGCCGCGCCGTGTTCCGGCGGGACACCTCAGTGCCGGCTGTCGTACTTCCAGGCCCGCGTCCCCACCTCCGCCGAGCCCCGGACCACCGTCACCTCGTATCGCCCCATGGGAGCGGGATGCACCTTCTCCGTGAGCATCGCCCGCTCGTCGACGAACGCCTCGATCAGCGGGCCGTCCACCAGGACCCGTAGGTGGGACCGTGTGCCGCCGGGCACGGTCGCGATCGCCTCGGATGTCCGGGGCAGCGGATGCGGCGACGTCGCGGGAGTGCCGGTGCGGTCCAGGACGAGCGTCCCGCGGGTCGGGTTCACCCGGAGGGACACCGCCGCGCCGAGGCTCAGGACGATCTCGCTGTCGGGCCGGGCGACCCGTACATCGAGTTCGATCTCGTACGCCGCGGGAAGCTCCGCGCCGACGGGCAGCGGCGTCCCGCGCAGTGCGGTCAACTCGCGGGCGGGGGCGAGCCGCAGGGTGCCGTCCGGGTGTACGCCGATCTCGCGCGGGTGGGTGAGGCAACCCGCCCAGCCCGCGGCCAGGGACTCCTGCTCGGTGCGTGACTCCCAGCTCCAGCCCCACAGCAGGGTGCGGTCGTCCTCGACCAGGGTGGTGGGGGCGTAGAAGTCCCTGCCGTGGTCGAGCATTCCGCCGGTCGCGGGCACGAAGCGCAGGCCGTCACCCGCCGCTCGCAGGTCGCCGACGAGGTACGACGTCGAGTACGTGATGTCGTCGATCCACAGCGAGAGGAGCAGCACCCAGCGGCCGTCGCCCGTCGGCAGCAGTGCTGGGCACTCCCATGCCGTGGCGGGTCCGGCGATCCGGCCCGCCACCGGGTCGGCGGCGTCGACGAGCGAACCGGCGTAGGTCCACTCGGTGAGCGAGTCCACGCGGTAGAGCAGCACGTCCCCGGCCCCGCTCGCCCGGTGTCCCGCGCCGATCAGGGCCCAGCGTTGTCCTTCGTACGAAAAGAGGTACGGGTCGCGGAAGGCGACGAGGTCGAGGCCGGGCGGCGGTCCCGTGACAACCGGCTCGGGCTCGGCCTTCAGCTCGGTGATCAGGTCGTCCGTGGCGCGGGCCAGCATCACCGAGCCGATGCCGTCGTCGCGGTCCATGCCCGTGTAGACGGCGGTGGGCACCCCGTTGTCGACGACCGCGCAGCCGGACCAGGCGCCGCGTCCGTCCCGGCCGCCGGGGGTCGGTGCGAGCGCGATGCCGTGGTCGGTCCAGGTGACCAGGTCGGGGCTCGACGCATGGCCCCAGTGGATGTCGCCCCAGACCGGGGCGCCGGGGTTGTGCTGGAAGAAGAGGTGATAGCGACCGGCGTGGAAGAGCGGCCCGTTGGGGTCGTTGCACCACTGCCCGGCGGCAGGACGTACATGGTGACTCGGGATGTTCCGGTCGTCTGCCTCAGTCATGGTGATGTCACTTTCTTGAAATCGGCCTCTTGCCAACCGGAACCTAACACGTGATAGTTGACCCGCCCTAGCACGTGTAAGGAAAGCGCCGGAACAGTCTGTTCCGGCATCATGAGTCGGCGCTGCGCGGGACACCGCAGTGCCCAGCGCGAGGGAGCGCCCATGACCACCCAGAGCCCGGCCACCGGGAGCCGAGCCGCTCAGAGCCCCGCCGCGACCGCCCCGGGGAGAAGCAGGCGCGGCCTGAACTTCACCCTGATCAGCGCGGCACTCTTCATGTTCTTCGTGACCTGGTCGCTGTCCTGGTCACTGTTCTCCATCTGGCTCACCCAGGACATCGGCCTGAGCGCGGGCCGCAGCTCCCTGGTGGTCAGCGCCAACGCCATCGGCTGCCTGGTGACCATGCCGGTCTACGGCTTCATCCAGGACCGTCTCGGCCTGCGCAAGAACCTCCTGTACTGGATCGGCGGGCTGATGCTGCTCGTCGGCCCGATGTACATCTACGTCTACGGACCGCTCCTGAAGACCCATTTCGCGATCGGCCTGATCGTCGGCTCCGCCTATCTGGCCATGGCGTTCGCGGTCGCCGTCGCCACGCTGGAGAGCTACGCCGAGCGCCTCGGCCGCTTCCACGGCTTCGAGTTCGGCCGGGCCAGGATGTTCGGCTCGCTCGGCTGGGCCGCGGCGACCTTCTTCGCGGGGCGCCTCTTCAACATCGACCCCGACCTGAACTTCTGGGCCGCCTCCGTCGCCGCCGCCGTCTTCCTCGTGCTCCTGGTGGCGATCCGCGTGACGAACGGCCGCCGGGCCGCCGCCGTCGACCACGCCGCTTCGTCCGTCTCGGTCGCCGACGTGAAGTCGCTTCTCGCGTACCCGGCGTTCTGGGGGCTGCTGCTCTTCGTGGTCGCGGTGACGGCGACGTACAACACGTACGACGCGATGTTCCCCTCGTACTTCGCCTCGCTCTTCTCCACCACCGCCGACGGCAACCGCATGTACAGCGACCTCAACTCCGTCCAGGTCTTCCTGGAGGCGGGCGGCATGGCGCTCGCGCCGTTCCTGGTCAACCGGCTGGGGCCGAAGCGGTCGCTGCTCGTCTCCGGCTTCGTCATGGCGACCCGGATCTGTCTGTCCGGCCTGGTCACCGATCCGGTCGCGATCTCCGCGGTGAAACTCCTGCACGCGGTCGAGCTGCCGATCATGCTGATCGCGATCTTCAAGTACATCAACCGGCACTTCGAGCCCCGGCTCTCGTCCTCGATCTACCTCGTCGGCTTCCAGCTGGCGACGCAGATCGGCGCGGCCGTCATCTCCCCGCTCGCGGGTATCGGCTACGACAGCATCGGCTACGCCCACACGTACCTGATCATGTCGGGCTTCGTCGCCGCGTTCACCCTGCTCTCGGTCCGCACCCTGCGGACCGACGGGAAGGGGTTGCCGGAGGCCGTGGCGCCGATGGCCACCACGGAGCAGGCTCACGAACCGGCCAAGGTCTGAGCCCCCGCCCTCTCTGCACGAGCGGCTTCAGCACAAGCAGCTTCAGCACAAGCAGTCTTGCGAAAGGAACACCCCTGTGATCGTCGTCGCCGGTGAGGCATTGATCGACCTGGTGCCGCAGGCCCATGGTGACGTGACCGCGTCCCTGCTGCCCGCGCGCGGTGGTGGCCCGTACAACACGGCCATCGCGCTCGGGCGGCTCGGGGCGGGGGTCTCCTTCTGCTCGCGGATCTCGACGGACGCGTTCGGCACCTCGCTCGTCGAGCGGCTGCGCGCCGAGCGGGTGGGCACCGGACTCATCCAGCGCGGCCCCGAGCCGACCACGCTCGCCCTCGCCTCGATCGACGCGGGCGGCTCGGCCGCGTTCAGCTTCTACGTCGAGGGCAGCGCGGACCGGCTCTTCGAGCTGCCGGGTGAACTGGCCGCCGACACAGGGGCGTTGTCGCTCGGGACATGTTCGCTCATCCTCGAACCGGGGGCGAGCGCGTACGAGGAGCTGATGCGGCGCGAGGCGGGGCGCGGGATCTTCATCGCGCTCGACCCGAACATCAGGGCAGGCCTCATCCCGGACGCGGGCGCCTACCGGGCCCGTTTCAAGAGCTGGCTGCCGTACGTCTCCCTGCTGAAGCTGAGCGAGGAGGATGCGGACTGGCTGGGGTCCGATGTCGAGGGGTGGCTCGCGGCAGGCCCGGCCGCCGTCGTGATCACCCGTGGCGGCGACGGGCTGACGGTCTTCACCCGGGACGGCCGGGAGTTCTCCGTGCCCGGCGAAGGTGTCGACGTCGTGGACACGATCGGCGCGGGCGACACCGTGAATGCCGCGCTGCTGTACGCGCTGTCCGAGCGGGACCTCCTTTCGGCGGGGGCCCTCGCCTCGGTCCCGGGCCGAATGTGGAGGGAGGTGCTCGCCTTCGCCGCCCGCGCGGCGGCGATCACCTGCTCTCGGGCGGGGGCCGAGCCGCCGAACGCGAGTGAGATGCGGACTGCCACCGGGGCCCTTTGTTGATGATGCGGGGCTTTGCGCCGGCGGAGTCGTGGATCAGGGCCGGAGCGGCTCCGCGCGACGAGCCGTCGGCAGCCCGTGGTGGGAGCGTGCTGCTGCGGCTCCTTCAGTGCGCACCTGTCGGCGGGCGGACCGAGTCCCGGGTGACCACGGGGCACGTCAGGCGGCGCGCGGTCTCCCGGGCCACCGGCTCGTCCGCTTCGGAGGCGTCGAGCAGCATGCGGACCGCTGTCGCGCCCATCTCGTGGTGCGGGAGCGCGATGGTCGTCAGGGCGGGGACCAGGTGGCCGGCCACCTGGTCCTGGTCGTCGTAGCCGACCAGCGACAGTTCGGTGGGTACGTCGATGCCCAGGCGGGCCGCGGCGAGCAGCGCGCCCGTGGCCATCCGGTCGTTCGCGCAGACCAGGCCCGTCGGCCGGGCAGGACCGTCGAGCACCTGCATCGCCGCCGCGTACCCCTCGTCGATCTGCCAGCCCGCGCGGAGCACCCACTCCTCGCGGGCGGTGATCCCGGCGGCCCGCAGTCCGTCGCGGAAGCCGCGCGCCCGGTCCGACGCGGCGATGTCACCGGTCGAGCCGCCGAGCAGCGCGATGTCGCGGTGTCCCGCCTCGATGAGCACGTTCACCGCGGAACGGCCGCCCTTGCGCTCGTCCGGCACGACCGAGGCGTACGAACCGGGCTTGCGCGGCAGGCAGTTGGCGAGCACCGCCCGGGACGGGGCGATGCCCTCGGGTACGTCGGTACGGCGCATGGACATCGCCGCGTACACGATCCCGTCCACCCGGCGGGCCCGCAGCTCGGCGACCGCCTCCGCCTCGGCGGCCTGGTCGAGGCGGGACTCCAGGAGCAGCACCTGGTGCCCGCGCGCACGGGCCGCCTCCATCGCGCCGAGCACCAGACGGCCGGCGAACGGGCTCGTCGCGATCTCGTCGCTGAGCAGTCCGATCACCGCGCTGCGCTGCTTGCGCAGCGAGCGCGCCACCTCGTCGGGGCGGTAACCGAGCTGATCGGCGGCCTTCCTGATCCGCGCCTGGGTCTTGGCGGAGAGATTGCCTTCGGCGCGGCCGCTGAAGACGAAGGACACGGCGGCGCGTGACACCCCGGCAAGCTCGGCGACATCGAGGGCGGTGGGGCGGCTCACGTCGTGTCTTCTCCTGATGAGTGGATCGGTGGGTGGCTGCGGGCAACGATCGGCACCGCCAGTATCGCCGGAGCGTGCGGCCGTGTCGGGACGCAGGGGGCGCGGCTAGTCTGACGTGGATCAAGACGGGGCACGCGTGCGGCATCGAAGGGGGCGGGGAACATCGAGAACGCCGACAGCCCGGGCAGGGACGCGGGCAGGTCCGAGCGGCCGACGTCGAAGGACGTCGCGCGTCTCGCCGGTGTCTCGCACACCGCCGTCTCCTTCGTCTTCAACGGCCGGGCCGAAGGCAATCTCTCGCCCGCCACCCAGACGCGCATCCGCAAGGCCGCCGAGCAACTCGGCTACCGGCCCAACGCCGTCGCCCGCGGTCTGCGCCGCCGTCGAACAGCCGTGATCGGCCTGGTCACCGACCACATCGCCTCGTCGCCGTTCGCCGGGGCGCTGCTGCGCGGCGCTATGGAGACCGCCTGGAACCGCGAACACCTGGTGCTCACCGTCGACTCCACCGGCGACCCGGCCAAGGAGGACGCGGCCGTCGCCGAGCTCCTGGACCGGCGGGTGGACGGCATCATCTACGCCGCCATGTCCCTGCGCTCCACCCGTGTCCCCGCGGGTCTGAAGCGCACCTTCGCGGTGCTCGCCAACTGCCTTCCCGGCGACGGTTCGCTGGCCGCGGTGATCCCCGCCGAGCGGGCCGGCGGCCGGGCGGCGGCCAAGCTCCTCCTCGACGCAGGGCATCGCAGAGTCGCCCTGGTCGGCGGGCTCGACGACATCGCGTCGGCGGAGCGCCTGCGCGGATTCCGGGACGCGCTGCGGACGGTGGGGGAGCGCGCCGGCGAGGACCGGATCGTGCGCGGCGGAGGCGAGATCTCCGCCGGCTACGCGGGAGCGATGCGCCTGCTGGACGGGGTGCCCGCCGGGCAGCGCCCCACGGGCATCGTCTGCTACAACGACCGGGTCGCGGCGGGCGTCCTGCACGCAGCGGCCCGGCTCGGCATCGACGTCCCCGGTGAGCTCTCGCTGGTCGGCTACGACGATCAGGAGCACATGGCGGAGTTCCTGGACCCGCCGCTGACCACCGTCGCGCTGCCGCACCGTGCGATGGGGGAGGTGGCGACGGGGCTGCTTCTGGACGCCATCGAGAACGCCACGCCGCCTGCCGTGGAGGTCCGGCGTCTGGAGTGTCCCGTGGTGGTGCGTGACTCGGTGGGGCCGCCTCGTTCGTGAGGGCGCGGAGCGCGGCCCGTCCGCGGGGCGCGCTGTGCCGAGGCCGGTTCACTCGTGCCCCGGCGGTGTCACTTCCCAGCCGGTGGCCTTCGCGCCTTCTCCGGCGACCGTCAGCTCGGCGACGTCGTCCGGGCGCCTGTAGATACGTTCTGTCGCCACCGCGCGGTCCGCCACGAAGAGCTCGAGCAAGGAGCCGTCGACCAGGATGCGGACGTCAAGTCCCGGTGGCGAGGCCGGAGTTGACTTCAGCGTGATCGGTGCCGCGCGGTCGGGTCGTTCGCGGGGCCAGCCGGTGCGGTCCAGCGTCGCCGTGCCCGCCGTCGGGTCGAGCGTCAGCGTCAGCTCCGCGCCCGACGCCGCCCGCAGCAGGGTGACCGTGGTGGAGGCGACGGCGGTGACCTCGATGTCGTACGCGAGAGGGAGTGGCGCCCGGCTGTCCTGCTCCGTCACGAACGGCCGGTGCGCGCGCAGCAGTTGGAGCTCCGGTGCCGGGCTGACGCGTACCGTGCCGTCGGGGTGCGTGCCGACGACCCGTGGCGCCGTCAGGACACCGGACCAGCCGGCATCGTCCACCTCCCGCTGCCCCCGCGCCTCCCAGGACCAGCCCCACAGCAGACTCCGGCCCGCCGCGGTGTCGTGCAGCACGGCCGGCGCGTAGCAGTCCCTGCCCAGATCGAGCGGACCGCCCACGTGAGGCGTAAAGCCGTTCAAGTCACCGTCGCCCGCCGTCGTGAGACGCCCCGTCAGGTACCCCGTCGACACCGGAGTCCCGTCCCACAGCGACACCACCAGTGTCCAGTCGCCGCCGTCCCCCTCGAACAGCTGAGGGCACTCCCAGCCCACCGCGCCGGCGCCGAACGCCTTCTGAGCCACCGGATCGTGTCCATCCACCAGCACTCCGGCGAAGCGCCAGGACGTGAGGTCGTCGCAGTCGTACAGGAGGACCGATGGTGTGCCGTCGGCGTGCCCCGCGCCGACTACCGCCCAGCGGCGCCCGTCGTGCCGGAAGACGAACGGGTCGCGGAACATCGTCACGTCGAGGCCCGGTGGCGGTCCGGGGACGACCGGCTCGGGCAGGGTGTGCCAGGTGGTCAACTCCGGGGAGTCGGGGGATGCCTGGGCCAGGCAGATGGCGCCGAGCCCGGTGTGCGCGTGGTCGATGCCGGTGTAGACGGCGGTGGGGATGCCCGCGTCGGCCACCACACAGCCCGACCAGCAGCCACCCTCGTCCGGGCCGCCCGGTGTCGGGGTGAGCGCGATGGGGTGGTGCTCCCAGTGTGCGAGGTCGGCGCTGGAGACGTGGCCCCAGTGCATGTTCGTGTGCACGGGGGCGTCGGGATTGTGCTGGTAGAAGAGGTGGTAGCGGCCGCGCCAACGGAAGGGCCCATTGGGGTCGTTGATCCAGTTCGCGGGCGGTCTGACCCGGAAGCGCGGGGCGTGGACGTCGGTTTCGAGGCGGGGCGTGCTCAACGGTTCACTCCAGCGGATGTGATGCCCTCGCGCAGCGGGCGCTGGCCGACGGCGAAGACGGCGATGGCGGGGATCATGGAGAGCACGACACCCGCGAGGACCACGGACACGGATCCTGTGCCGAGGTTGCCCTGGAGCGACACCAGGCCGAGCGGCAGCGTGAAGTTCTCGGTCGACGTCTCCAGGATCAGCGGGCGGAAGAACTCGTTCCAGTGGTAGTTGAAGGCGAGGACGCCCACGATGGCCAGGCCGGGCGCGGCCAGTGGCGCGTACACCGAGCGGAAGATCCGCCAGGGTCCCGCACCGTCGATCATCGCCGCCTCGCCGAGGTCCTTGGGCATGCCGAGGAAGTACTGCCGCATCAGGAACGTCCCGAACGCGGTGGGCCAGGCGGGGATGATGAGTCCGAGCAGTGTGTCGGTCAGGCCCATCGACTTCAGGACGAGGAACACAGGGACGATCGTGACCTGCAACGGCACCATCATCGTCGCGAGGACGAGCCCGAACAGAGGTTTCTTGAACCGGAAATCGAGGCGCGCGAAGGCGTATCCGGCGAGCCCCGCGGTGATCATCTGGCCGACCGCGATCAGCGCGGTCACCAGGGTCGAGTTGAGCGCGTACAGCCATACGTCGATCTGCGCGAAGGCCTGACGGTACGCCTCGGTCGTCGGCGCGGACGGAATGAGCTGCGGGGGCAGGTCGAAGGACTCGGCGGGGGTCCGCAGCGAGGTGGACACGGTCCAGATCACCGGACCGAGGGTGAGCAGCGCGACCACGGTCAGGCCGGTGATCCGCGCCCAGGAGGACAGGCCGTACTTCATACGGTTCACAGGGATCACCGGGCTCACTGGTAGTGGACGAATCGCCGGCTGAGCCGGAACTGGAGGGCCGTGACCGCGAGGATCAGGGCGAAGAGCAGCACGCCGACCGCCGAGGCCTCGCCGAACCGCAGCTGCTCGAAGGCGCTCTGGTAGATGACCATCACGACGGTGCGGGTGGAGTCACCGGGCCCGCCGTCGGTCAGGACGTACGGCTGCTCGAAGACCTGAAGGGCGTTGATGATGCCCACCACCGAGGCGACGAGAAGGGTGGGCGAGAGCAGCGGCAGGGTGACGGCGAGGTGCTTGCGGATGCCGGTGGCCCCGTCCAGCGACGCGGCCTCGTGGATCTCCTTGGGGATGTTGTTGAGTCCCCCGATGAAGAGCAGGAAGGAGAAGCCGAACTGCTGCCAGACGTAGACCAGGACGACCGCCGCCATCGCGGAGTTCTCGGAGGTGAGCCAGGGGATCGGGTCGATGCCGACATGGCCGAGCAGCCAGTTGACCACCCCGAACTCCTGGTTGAAGAGATACTTCATGACCACCGAGATGGATGCCGCGGACAGCACGAGCGGGAAGAAGAACGCCGAGCGGAACGCCGAACGCAGCCAGCCGGGCAGCCGGTTGTTGAGCGCCAGCGCGAGGGCGAGCGCGAGCAGCAGCTGCAGAGCGACCGCGAAGAACATGAAGAGGAGGGTGTTGGTGAACGAGACGCGGACCGTGTCGTCGGTGAAGACCTCGCGGTAGTTGTCGGTCCCGGCGAACGTCGGCGGGTCGATGACGTTCCAGTGGAAGAAGCTCAGGACGACGGACCCGACGATCGGTACGACGGTGAAGACGAGGACGCCGATGACGGTCGGCGCGAGGAAGAGCGCGGCCAGGAGGCGTGATCCACGGTCCCGGGCGGTGGGCCGGGGCTCCGGCTTCCCGACGGCGGCCCTAGCCTCTGCCCGTTGCTGGGTGGTTGTCATGCGTCACGCTCCATGGCCTTCTCCAGATCGCCCTGCAGCCGCCGCAGTGCGGGACGCACCCCGCGCGGATCGGCGAGCGCGGTGCCGGTGTGCTTGAGGAGGAGCTGCTCGACCTCGGCGACCTGGGGCGGTGCCGGGATCGGTCCTGTGGTGGGGAACTTGTCGAGGGTGTCGTAGAAGACCTGCCAGTTCGTCGGGCCCGTCTTCGCGTAGCGGTCCGCCTGAGCCATCGAACGACGCGCCGGGGTCGTCTGGTTGGCCACGAAGAGCTCGGCGAGGACGTCCTTGCGCACGGAGTACTTGATGAACTCCCAGGCCGCGTCCTGCTTCTTCGACGTGCGCAGGAGCGCGAAGCCGGCGGCGCCGAACTGGTGGCGCTGGGTGCGCCAGCGGGGGAAGTACTGCACGTCGTACTCCGTGCGCCGCATGCCCGCGTCGTGCAGTCCGCCCGCCCAGAAGCCGCCCGCCGGGGTGACACCGACGCGGCCGGTGGAGAAGACACCGACCAGGTTGTCGCCGTTGCCGCCCTCGGGGCGTGAGCAGAGCCGGTCCTGGATGAGCGAGGCCAGATGGTCGTAGACCTCCTCCACGCGTTCATGAGTGGCCTGCGGGGCGCGCCAGCGGAAACCGCCGCCGCGGCCACGGCGTTGGGCCGCCGGATAGAAGCCGTCCCAGAGCCAGTCGCCGCCGGGCGCCTTGGACTCGGCGAGGATGTTCGTGTCGTTGGCGAACAGCCAGGGGACGACTCCGCCCCACAGACGATTCGTCCAGAAGTACGGCGTGAAGTGCGAGCCGCCGGTGCGTTTCATGTCCCGCAGCAGCGCCGTGAAGTCGTCGCGGGTCCAGTCGGGCGGCGGCAGCTCGGCGCCCGCCTTCTTCAGGACCTCGCTGTTGAGATACATGTCGGCCGCGTTGAACTCGACGGGGAGCTGATAGAGGCTCCCCTCGTACATCATCGACTCGACGAGGGACGGATGGACGTCCGCGAAGTACTCGCGCAGCTCGTCCGCGTCGCGCCGCACCAGGCCGTCGAGCGGGACACCGAGGCGCTGGGCGAAGAGCTGCACGCCCTCGGTGGCGACATAGACGAGGTCGGGTTCGGTGCCCGCGGCGATCTGGGTGAGGATCTTGGCGAAGAAGTCCGACCAGTCGGTGGCCTGGATCGGCAGCAGGCGCAGCTTGATGTCGGGATGCAGCTTCCGGAACCCCTCGCGCAGAGTGCGCTGCGCCGCCGGGTCGAAGGTGGAGCCGAGCGTGGCGACCACCAGCGAGTCGCCGTCCCGGCCGGGGATGTCGGCGCCGGTGAGCCGGTCCCAGCCGGCTGCGGTGCCGGCGAGTGCGGCGGCGCCGGCGCCGTAGCCGCCGTAGCCGCCGTAGCGCAGCAGGGTGCGGCGGGGGAAGGTGCGGTCGGGAGGGTGGGGCGAGTCGGTCATCGGAGGGCCTCACTCGTGACGGGCCTAACTCGTGTTAGTAGACTTCCGTGACCCAGATGATGAGAACCCCGTTACGCCGGTGTCAAGGACCCTGCCGCGCTTGACCTTTAACGAGTTAGGTCTCTTGACCTTTAACGAGTTAGGTCTACAGTCCTGTCCCAGCGTGGACCGGCGCCGACGAGCGAGGTCCCGCCTTGGGCCGCCAGTGTCACGAGCTTGAGTCGCCGGTGTCACGAGCCAGAGCCGCCATGTCAGGAAACGTGTCAGGAAAGGGACGAGTGACGATGCGAGACATGACCAGAAGGACGCTGATCCGGGCCGGAGCCGTGGGCGCGGTGCTGGCCGCGATACCCGCGGGATCGGCGGCCGCCCTGCCCGCCAAGTCCGGTAAGCAGAGCGCGAGTTACCGGGCCGAGTGCCATTTCACGGTCCCCGACCAGTGGAAGAACGACCCGCAGAAGCCGATCTGGATCGACGGCGAGTACCACTACTACTACCTCTACAACGCCGACTATCTGGCCGGAGGCACCTCCACCGGCACGGCCTGGCGCCTGGCCACCAGCACCGACCTGGTCTCGTTCAAGGACCGGGGTATCGCGATCCCCAAGGACACCACCGCCAACGGGGATGTCTGGTCCGGCTCCGCGGTGGTGGACACGGACAACACCGCGGGCTTCGGCGCGGGCGCGGTCGTCGTCCTTGCGACCATGGAGCCGGACGGGACCACCAACGGCCAGGCCCAGTACCTGTGGTACTCCACCGACAAGGGCCGCACCTTCAAGAACCACGGCACCGATCCCGCCGTCCCCAACCCGGGCGTGCAGGACTTCCGCGACCCCAAGGTGATCCGGGACGAGGAGCGCGACCGCTGGGTGATGGTGCTCGCCGAGGGCACCAAGGTCGGCTTCTACCACTCCGCGAACCTCAAGGACTGGACGCACGTCGGCGACTTCGTGAAGGAGGGCATCGGCGTCCTGGAGTGCCCCGACCTGTTCCGCATCACCACGGCCGCCGGCACCGCGAAGTGGGTGCTCGGGGTCAGCGCCAACGGCAAGGCGGCCGGCCTGCCCAACACCTACGCGTACTGGACGGGTGAGTTCGACGGCACCACGTTCACGCCCGACGCGCCGGACCCGCAGTGGCTCGACCACGGCTTCGACTGGTACGGCGCCGTCACCTTCGAGAAGCACGCCGCGAACGGCGCCGTCGACCCGGCCCTCCGCTACGCGATCGGCTGGCTCAACAACTGGGACTACCCCAACACCACCCCGACCATCGACGCCGACGGCTTCAACGGCACGGACTCGATCGTCCGCGAGATCACCCTGCACCGCGCCGCGTCCGGCACCCACTACCTGGCGTCCCGCCCGGTGCAGGCCCTGGACCAGCATGTCTCACGGACCGTCGACCTCGGCGACGTGACCGTCGACGGCCAACTGGTCCTCGACTACACGGGTACGGCGTACGAACTGTCCACCGAGATCACCTGGGACCAGCTGACCGGCGCGGGCGTCCAGCTGCGCAGATCCGCCGACGGCAGCCGGCACATCGACGCGGGCGTGTACGGGGACTACGCCTTCGTGAACCGCCGGGGCGCCGCCAACCCCGACACCTCCGGCAAGTGGCAGGAGAGCAAGAGCCCCTTCGACGCGTCGGCCCACAAGGTCACGCTGCGCGTCCTGGTCGACCGCACCTCGGTCGAGGTGTTCATCGACGACGGCCGGCACACCCACTCGATGGAGGCGTTCCCCTACCTCACGGACACCCGGCTCGCGCTGTTCACGATCGACGGCAAGGCGGTCTTCAGGAACACCGTGATCCGGGAGTTCACCGTCTGAGCGGTAACGAGGACGCGGCGTCCCGCTGCTGAGAGAAGTGGCCCGGTGGCCCTTTCGGTACGGCTCGGGGACACCCCAACTCCGGCCGGTCCTGGCGTCTGTGATCTTGTCGTCGTACGCGCAGTGGGTTCGCCTCTCCGCCGGTCAGGCCTTGCGCCAGCGGGCGTTGGCCCAGGAGAACGCGCCGAAGGCCATGAGGCCGAGCGCGATCAATGCCGGCAGCCAGGGCCCGGCGGGAGTGTCGGTGAAGGCGCGCGGGGTGTCGTCCACGCCCTTGGCCTTGCCGGACTCGGGCCGGATGGCCGCGGCGAAGGCGATGGCGATGGCGATGGCGATGGCGAAGGCGATGGCGATGGCGCCGGCGACGCAGAAGACCGCGCCCCGTGCTGTGCCGCCGAAGGCCCCGTCCGCATCGACCGCCTGACGGGGCCGCCTCGACATCTGGGACATCTTCAGGTGCTTGCGGAACTTGCGCAGGAGGGCCCTGACGGCGAGCGACAGGCCGCTCACGGCCAACGCGGCACCGGCGACCCCAACGGGCCGCCGGGCCAGTCCAGCGCGTTGGCCGTGGTGGCGCTCAGGCCGCACCGTGGCACCCGGGCCGTATCGTGGCACCCGGGCCCGCGTCGATAAGCCGCATACCCCGATCGACGCCGCCCGCGCCCTGGCCGGCACCGGCCCTGACCATCCCGGCGACTGGTCGCCCGTCGAGCGCCGCTTCCGCGACGGGCGCACCGAGACCTGGTGGGCCGCCGACACCCGCCTCGGCGGCTATGGCCCCGATGGCCCCTGCCGCCTGGCGGTGGCCACCACCGACCGGACACTCTGCCCGAGAAGGCCGCCTGGTGCCCGGCCACCAACCTGCCCCACCCCGATACCCAACACGCCGCCACCAGCCCACATCCGCCCGCCGACTTCGCCGAGATCGTCCGTCTCGCCGGGCTGCGGCCCTGGATCGAGCAGAGCTACCAACACATCAAGGACGAACTCGGCTGGGCTGCCTTCCAGGCCCGCTCCGGCCGCGCCATCCGCCGCCACCAGACCCTGGTGAGCTGCGCGTTCTCCTTCTTCTGGGACCAGTGGCTCGCCCCGCCCGGACCGCCGGATGCCACCGCGCCGGATCCCTGCCCGGCCGAGACACCAGAGAGGGGGCTCCGCACCACACCACCAGCCCCAACTTCCTTGCTGGCCCAGGGCGTTACGTGCCGCTGGGGCCGGGCTCACTCCCGCCACGACCCTGCACCGCTGGTGGCACGCATGGACCGACCAGGACCCGCCGCTCGAACTCCAGGCACTCCTCGGCGCCGTCACCACCGGCAGATCCCTTGATCTCTACCGACGGGTTCAACGAACTGCCGGTAGGTAGGACCGTCGAGTAGTCAGGCGCCTATGCGTGGGTCTCGCGGTCCTCGAGAGCGCTGATGGCCGTGGCGGTAAGGCTGTTGGTGATGTGATCGCGCATGAGCTGTGCGGCCTGGTCGGCCTGGCCGTCCACGATGAGGTCGACCAGGCGGCGGTGCTCTTCGTGGTCGCGGGTGCGCGGCTCGTCGCCGGGCGGCAGATCAAGGCCGAGGCGGCGGTAGCGGTCGGACTTGTCCCACAGGTCGTCCAGCATCTTGATCAGCAGATCGTTGCGGGAGGCCCGGTAGAGGGTCTGATGGAAGACGCGGTGGGCGGTGAGGGCGTCCTCGCCCCACTGGCGGGTCACCGGCAGCAGCTGGTCGACCGCCGCGCGCATCGCGGCGATATCCGTCTCCGTGCGCCGCCGCGCGGCCAGTTCGGCGGCCGTGGGGTCCAAGGAGAGGCGCACCTCGAAGAGTTGGCGGGCCTCGTCCGCGGTCATCGTGGACACCCGCACATCCCGATGCGTGTCGACGGTCAGCAGGCCCTCGCTGCTCAGCCGGCGGATCGCCTCGCGCAGCGGCGTGATGCTCATGTTGAGCGAGTCCGCGAGATCGTACTGGGCCAGGCGTGAGCCGGCCGGGAGGCTGCCGTTGAGGATCTGGTCGCGCAGCTCCGCGTAGGCGAGGTCGCTCTTGCTGAGGAACATGTTCTGGCTCGGCATCGCCCTGTGACCGCTCCTTTTCCCGAGGTCCCCACCCTTGACAGCTCCCTTGGGGAAGGTCCAGCCTAACAGCCCTCACATCTTATAAGTTACGAGAAAGGCCGCTGCCGTGAAGATCACCAACGTGTACGAGGGCGTCGTCCCGATCAGCTCCTCGATCCGCAACGCCTGGATCGACTTCTCCTCCATGGACTGCTCGATCGTCGCGATCGAGAGCGACGTCATCCGCGACGGGAAGCCGGTGGTCGGCTACGGCTTCAACTCCAACGGCCGTTACAGCGCGGGGGAGATCCTGCGCCGCCGGGTCCTGCCGCGCCTGATGGCGGCGGAGCCCGGGGGACTCCTGAACGAGGCCGGCGAGCTGGATCCCGCCCGGGCGTGGGAGCTGATGATGCGCAACGAGAAGCCCGGCGGCCACGGCGAGCGCTCGGTCGCGGTCGGCGTCGTGGACATGGCCCTGTTCGACCTGGCCTCGAAGATCGCGGGTCAGCCGCTGTACCGCTACCTCTCCGAACGGCACGGCGACGGCACCCCCGACGCCTCGGTGTTCGTCTACGCCGCCGGCGGCTACTACGCCCCCGGCAAGACCCTCACCGACCTCCAGGCCGAGATGAAGGCCTTCCTCGACCAGGGCTACGACGTCGTCAAGATGAAGATCGGCGGCGCCGACCTCGCCGAGGACCTGCGCCGCATCGAGGCCGTCATCGAGGTCCTGGACGGCGACGGCTCCCGCCTGGCCGTCGACGTCAACGGCCGCTTCGACCTCGCGACCGCCCTTGAGTACGGGCGGGCCATCGAGCCGTACGGCCTGTTCTGGTACGAGGAGATCGGCGACCCGCTCGACTACCACCTCAACGCCACCGTCGCCGAGCACTACAGCGGTTCGATCGCGACCGGCGAGAACCTCTTCTCGCTCCAGGACGCCCGCAACCTGATCCGCTACGGCGGCATGCGCCCCGACCGGGACACCCTGCAGTTCGACCCGGCGCTGTCCTACGGTCTGACCGAGTACCTGCGTATCCAGGACATGCTCAAGCAGCACGGCTGGTCCTCGCGCCGCTGCATCCCGCACGGCGGCCACCAGTTCTCGCTGCACATCGCGGCCGCCCTCAAGCTCGGCGGCAACGAGTCCTACCCGGGCGAGTTCCAGCCCACCGGCGGCTTCGCCGACGACGCCGTCGTCGAGAAGAGCCGCGTCGGCCTCACCGACATCCCCGGTATCGGCTTCGAGGGCAAGGCCGCCTTCCACAAGGTGCTGCGCGCCCTGCACAGCTGAACCTCACCGCACCGCGACCACGCGCCCGCCGCAGGGCGGGCGCCGGCGCGCCGGCGCAGCTCCATCCACGCGCCACGTACGACACCGGGGACCCCGAGCCGCAGTACGCAGTCCCCGGCACCCCCACGGGACAGGGCTACACACGATCGTCGTGCAAGGGAGCACCAACGATGACATCCACTACCGCCACCGACCGACCGCCCCGGTCGAGGCTGGGCCGCCTGCTGCGTGAACTGTGGTTCCAGGTCGTCCTGGCCGCCGTCCTCGGCATCGCCGTGGGACTGGTCGCGCCCGGGTTCGGCGAGGAACTCAAGCCGCTGAACGACTGGTTCATCGCGCTGGTCAAGATGATCGTGATCCCGGTCGTCTTCTGCGTGGTCACCACCGGCATCGCCTCCATGGACAACCTGCGCAAGGCCGGCCGCATCGGCGTGAAGGCGATCGGCTACTTCCTGGTCCTGTCGCTGGTCTCCATGCTGATCGGCCTGGTGGTCGCCAACATCTTCCATCCCGGAACCGGCCTGGACGTCGACCCCTCCACGCTGCGGGCCGACGACGTGCCGGAGACCGCCACCGAACACGCCACCTTCACCGGCTTCATCTCCTCGCTGATCCCCACCTCGCTGCTCGGTGCGATCACGGGCGACGCGATCCTGTCCGCGCTCATGGTCTCCATCGTCTTCGGCGTGGCCCTGAACATGGCCGGCGAGGACGGCGCCCCGCTGACCCGCGGCATCAAGGCCCTCTCCGACGTGGTCTTCCGCATCGTCGGCTGGGTGATGCGCCTGGCCCCGCTGGGCACCTTCGGCGCGCTGGCCACGGTGGTCGCCACGTACGGCGCCGAGAGCCTCAAGCAACTCGCCTACCTGATCATCCTGTTCACCGCGACCTGCGTGCTCTACGTCCTGGTCGTCCTCGGCGCCATCATGAGGGCCTGCCGCATGAACCTGTTCGCCCTCATGCGCTTCCTCAAGGCCGAACTGCTCGTCGCCCTGAGCACCTGCTCCAGCGAGGCCGTCCTGCCGCAGCTGGTCAAGAAGCTGGAGACGCTGGGCGTGGGCCGCCCGGTGGTCGGCATCGTCATCCCCTCCGGGTTCTCGTTCAACCTGGACGGGTCCGCCGTCTACCTCACGATGGCCTCGATGTTCCTGGCCCAGGCCATGGGCATCGACCTGTCCTGGCAGCAGCAACTCGTCATGGTCGGCGTCATGATGCTCACCAGCAAGGGCACCGCCGGCATCGCCGGCGGCGCCTTTATCGTCCTTGCCAGCACCGTCACCGCGGTCGGTCACATCCCGCTGGCCGCGCTCTCACTGATCGTGGGCGTCGACCGGATCCTCAACGAGGGCCGCGTCTTCATCAACGTCCTCGGCAACGCGGTGGCCACCATCGTGATCGGCAAGTGGGAGAACGACTTCGACGCCGACCGCGCGCACGCCGTCCTGCACCCGGACAAGACCACGCCGCCTGCGCCGCCCGCCTCGCGCGACGAGGCCAAGGTCGGCGCCGACAACTGACCCGATCTCCCATCCCCTCACCGGCAGGGGACTGCCAACAGCCTTGCCCCACACATCAAGACAAGGACTGTCCCGATGAGCGCGCCCAGCGTCTCCTACTCGATCACCATCCGGCTCGAAGTCCCCGCTGGCGGCAGCGCCGTCTCGCAACTGACAGCCACCATGGAGGCCCTGGGCGGCTCGGTCACCGCGCTCGACGTCATCTCCTCCGACGCCGACCGCCTCGGACTCGACATCACCGTCGCGGCAACCTCCACCACCCACGCGGACGAGATCGTCGAAGACCTCCGAGGACGCCCGGCGCCTGACCATCAAGCGCAACACCGTCGCGGTCGTCACCGACGGCTCCGCGGTGCTCGGCCTCGGCGACATCGGTCCGATGGCCGCCATACCGGTCATGGAGGGCAAGGCGGCCCTCTTCAAGCGCTTCGCCGACATCGACCCGGTCGACCTCGGTCTGTGGCTGGAACACAACGGCATCCGCCACCAGGACGGCAACACCCGCGACACGATCTTCAGCCCCGCTTGGATTGTCCATCACCTCAGCCATTTCCGAGACGCCAGGGTTGGCCGGGCCCGAGGTCGGCGGGGGTGAGCACGCGCAGGAGTTTGGCGAGGCGGGGCACGTTGGTGAAGCGGCCGGTGTGGTTACGTGCCCGCGACCGCGCCGGAGCGCGAGCGGCACCCCTGCCCGCGCTACCGGGCAGAACCCGGCTCGCCGTGGCCGTCGGCGAAGGCGGTGATGACCTCGGCGAGGGCGTGGGGGCCGGTGAGGAAGGCGTCGTGGGCTTCGCCGGGGATCTGGACGAGGCGGGCGTCGGGCAGGGCCTGGTGCAGGCGGCGGGAGACGTCGGTCAGCCAGCGGGGGCTGAGTTCGCCGATCACGAGGAGCGTCGGGGTGTCGAGGGCGGCGAAGCGGGCGAGGTCATCGCCGAAGCTGTCCATCGCGCGCATCTCGCGGGCCCATGTCGGGGTCATGGAGGCGCGGATGGCCCAAAACGGGGTCTGGCGGAACTCCTCGATGGCCTCGTCGGGGAGCTTCAGGAAGTTCCGCAGCCCGAGGGTGAGGGCCTGGTCGAGGTCGCCGGCCTGAACGGCCTGTTCGAAGGGGGCGAGGGCGTCGCCGCCGACGGGGCCGCCCAGCGGGATCGGGGGCTCGTAGAGGACGAACGCCGCCGGGGGCCGGCCCAGGGCGTGGGCGAGGGTGACCAGTCCGCCGTAGGAGTGGCCCAGCAGGATCGCTTCGGGGCCGGCGAGGTCGAGGACGGCGGCGATGTCGTCGGCCTCCCGCTGGATGGTGTGCTCGTCGTGGTCGCCACTGGCGCCCCGGTCGCGCCGGTCGATCGCGTACGTGGCGAAGCGCGGGGCCAGCAGGTCGGCGAGCACCTGCCAGTCCTGGGCGGCGTTGAGGGCACCCGGGGAGACGACCAGGGGGCGGCCCTGGCCGGTGATCGTGACGGCGATCCTCGTTCCGTCGGCGGAGACGACGTGGGCCTGGCGGGGAGTTGCGGCAGTCATGATCTTCTTCCTCAGGTCCTGGGGTCATGCTGGAACTCGCGATACTCGGCTTCCTCGCCGAAGGCCCCCTGCCCGGTCACGAGCTGCGACGCCGCATCACGGACCTGACCGGCTACAGCCGTCCGGTCAGCGACGGCACCCTCTACCCGGCGCTCAACCGGCTGACCAAGGCCGGGCTGATCGAACGGCGCCCGGCACCCGAGGCGGGCGGCGGCCGGTACGTGCTGAACCTGACCGCGGCAGGACGCGAGGACATGCTGCGACGGCTGCGGGAACCGGCCGAGCACGAGATCACCGACTTCTCCCGCTGGTTCGTGATCCTGGCGTTCCTCTCGCTGCTGCCCGACCCCGCCGAGCAGCACGCCGTGCTGCGCCGCCGCCTGGACTTCCTTCAGGTTCCCGCCGGCTTCTTCTACGACGGCGACACACCGTTGCGCGCCGAGCAGGTCGCCGACCCTTACCGGCGCGGCATGATGCTCACCGCCCGCGCCACCAGCCGCGCCGAACGCGCCTGGCTCCACGAGGTCCTGGCCGGCGACGCCATCCCAGGGGCGGACGAGCAGCCCCGCCCCCAGACCCACACTCGTGATGGGAAGGACTGAACATGCTTGCGTCCTGGTACGACCAGCAGGGCCCTGCCGCCGAGGTGCTCCAATACGGAGAGGCACCCGACCCCACCCCCGGCCCCGGTGAGGTACGTGTCCGCGTCACCGTCTCCGGCGCCAACCCCGGCGACACCAAGAAGCGGCGCGGCTGGACCGGCTCGGCCATGCCCTATCAGCGGGTGATCCCGCACAGCGACGCCGCCGGCATCATCGACACCGTCGGCGACGGCATCGACGCGCGCCGCGTCGGGCAGCGCGTGTGGGTGTACGGCGCCCAGTCCTACCGTCCCTTCGGCACCGCCGCCCAGTACACCGTCGTCCCCGACGACCTCGCCGTCCCGCTGCCCGACCACCTGTCCGACGACCTCGGGGCGAGCCTGGGCATCCCCGGCATCACCGCGCACCGCACCGTCTTCGCCGACGGCCCCGTCGACGGCCAACTCGTGCTCGTCAACGGCGTTCTGGGCGGGGTCGGCTCCCTGGCCGCCCAGCTCGCCCGCTGGGGCGGGGCCACGGTCATCGGCACCGTGCGACGCGGCACCGACCTGGACCGGATCGATCCCGCGGTCGTCGCCCACGCCGTCGCCCTCGACTCGGGCGATCCGGCCGCCGCGATCCGCGCCCACGCACCCGGCGGCGTGGACCGGATCATCGAGGTCGCCCTGTCCGACAACGCCGACCTGGACGACGCCGTCGCCGCGAACGGCGCCACCATCGCCGCGTACGCCACCCGCGAGGGCCGCACCGAGATCCCGTTCTGGACCCTGCTGTTCAACAACGTCACCCTGCGCCTGCTCGGCAGCGACGACTTCCCCGACCAGGCCAGACGCCAGGCCGCCCGGGATCTCACCGCCGCGGCCGCCGTCGGCGCCCTCACCGTCGATGTCGGCGACCGCTTCCCGCTCGCCGACATCGCCAAGGCCCACGACCGTATCGACGCCGGTGGCCGGGGCCGCGTCCTGATCGACGTCGCCCAGTAGAGAAACCCGACGGCACCTCCCCGCTCCTCCCCACGGTCGTTGCCCCGTCATCGGCCCGGGGCTCCACGCTGCCGTTACGGCAACAACCAGGTCGTTTACCCAGGCCAGGGTGGCGAGAGCACCCCTTTCCCCGCCGGGGAGGGTGGAGCGCATGTGCACTGCGGTCCTCTCGCCTCCGTCGGCCCACTAAGAGGTGCTGACAAAGGCGTCGGACGTGACGGTAGGTGATCGGGCAGGTGGCGAGGCTGAGGAACGCTTCGTGGATGTCGTCGCGTCGTTCCCGGCGGATGCGTAGGCGGCGGAAGCCGTGCAGCCAGGCGATGGTGCGCTCGACCACGTAGCGGAAGGTTCCCAAGCCGGTGCCGTGCGGCTGTCCGCGTTCGGCGATCACGGGACGGATGCCACGTTGTCGCACCAGGCGGCGGTACTTGTCGTGGTCGTCACCGCGGTCGGCGAACAGCAAGGTGGGCTTCTCGCGGGGGCGCCCGACCACACCCGCCACGGCCGGCACCGGGCGCGATCGACCGGGCTCGGCCCGCTTTATGGGCCCCTGCGGGCCGCCCGCACATACGAAGCGTCGATCACCGCCCGCGACCAGTCCTGCTCGCCCGCCGGACGCAGCCGGGTCAGCAGCACCAGGTGCAGCTTCTCCCACACGCCGGCCTCGTTCCACGCGGCCAGGCGACGCCAGCACGCCATCCACGAGCCGAAACCCAACTCCTGCGGCAGGTACTCCCATTGAATGCCGGTATGCAGCACGAACAGGATCCCGCACAACGCCTGCCGGTCCGGCACCCGCGGCCTACCCTCGGCCTTCTTCGGACCCGGCACCGGCAGCAACGGCTCGATCAGCGACCACAGCTCATCCGACACGATCCATGGCCGCGACTGACGGTTTCCCGTAACCAGACCTACGAGTAGACCGGCCGACACACTCATGATCAGCAGCTTTGTTACGACCTCTTAGGCTGCTCGTTGAGGACGATCGCGCGGGCGTCCAGGTTTGTACCTAACGGCGGTTGCTGGAGACGTACCGCGGTTGAGGACAAACGGCGTGGACCGCATCACGTAGACCACATCACCGGGCAACGAAGCTCCTGGTTCAGGTGCTGGGAGACGCTCTTGCGTAATCCCAGGTCAACTCGGGCTTACCGCAGCCGACTACACGGCCTCCCGCTCCCCGGCCCCGCTTCGTGTCTCGCCGCGTCTCCTGGTTAGCCTGGCATCTCCGACCAGCAATTACGGCGTGGGCTCGCCAATCGGTGCTGCCGTGCGCCCGTCGAGAGGAGACCCGTCGGTGAAGTTCGGGATCAATGTGCTCAATTACGGGCCGGGCACCACCCCCGCGTCCATGGAGGACTGGGTTCTCCGCGCCGAGGGGCTGGGGTTCCACCTGGCGATGATCTCGGACCACGTGACGCTTCCTCAGGAGGCTCTGCCGGTCTTCCCGCCACCGTTCTACGACCCGTTCACCACCCTCGCCTACCTCGCCGGCCGCACCACGACCATCGAGCTGGGCACCACGGTCATCGTCCTCCCGTACCGACACCCGCTGCAGACGGCCCGGGTCGCGGCCAACATCGACCAGATGTGCAACGGGCGGTTCGTGTTCGGCGTGGGCGTCGGCTGGTCGGAGCAGGAATTCCAGGCGCTGGGTATCGACTTCGCGGCCCGCGGCAGGATCACCGACGAGTACCTGACGTCCATCAAGGACCACTGGACCAAGCCGCTGATCTCTTTCCACGGCGAGCACCTGGACTACACCGACATCACCACCGGCCCCGCCCCGGCCCGTGACCCGCACCCGCCCGTGTGGGTCGGCGGCCTCAGCGGCCCCGCGATGCGGCGGGCGGCGCGCTTCGGCGACGCCTGGCACCCGTTCGGTCTCGGCCCGGCCGAAATCCGGGAGCGGCTGCCCAAGCTCAAGGCCGCCGCCGAGGAGGCCGGGCGTCCCACGCCCGCCCTCGCGCCCCGCATCCCGTTGCACATCACCGAGCAGCCGGTTCCCGAGGAGGGGCGGCTCACCGGGCACGGCACGGTCGCTCAGATCCGGCGCGACCTCGAGGAACTGGCCGAGCTCGAGCCCGACTGGATCGTCCTCGACACCTTCCTCACCTTCTACCTCGGTGCCGTCTCGGCGGAGGAGGTACCTCGCCACGACCCGGCCCAGCTGGAGATCGCCGCGGCGGAGCTGCTCGACCTGAAGGGCGAGACCCTGCGCTGACGTCACGTCAAGTCGTGTTACGTCAGGCCCGGACCGGCAGCGGCGACCTCACAACGCTCGGACAGAGGTCCGCTCAGGGGCTCGCCGAAGAACTGCTCGAGCGAGGTGAAGTCCTCCACCCACTCGTCGCCACCCGCCACCTTCAGGCCGGCGTCAGCGGAGGTCGCCGAGGAGCGCGGGGCGGCACTCGGCGGCGATGCCTTTGCCGGGGCGAAGGCATCGGCGGAGGGGCACGCCTCGGTGGCTGGTGTCGGCGTCGGTGGCATGGCTGAGAGCTGGGCCGGCGCCGGCGTCTCGGCACATGTCGACGCGGGGATGGAGGACGGCAAGCTGGTGATCGGCGGGGACGTGGGTGCCGGGCTCGGCTTGGGCGGCAAGCTGGGCGGGCAGGTCGAGGTGGACCCGGGCAAGGTCGTGGACGCTGTGGGTGACGGAGTGGATGCGGTCAAGGACTGGGGTGGGGGCGTGACCGATACGGTCGACTCGTGGTTCTAGCGCACCGGCATCAGATCGGCGCACCCCGCCACTCGCCGCGACGAGGGCCCTCGCTTCACGTACCTGTATATCCATAGGAGTTGATCCACCATGCCGGGAACGCTTCCGGTACCGCTGACCTGTGAGGTCCCCGAGGGTTGGCAGGCGGCGCCGCCCGATGAGGTCGGTGCGCCGCAAGCCGCCTTTGTGGCGCTGCATGTCGCGTCGCGTGGCTCGGGGTTCACGCCGAACATCACCGTGACCGGGACGGTTCGTGAAGACGGCGCAAGTCTGCACCGCGTCGCTGACGAGTCGGTGCAGCGGCTACAGGAGACGGTCGGTCCGGTCACCCTCGTCAAGCGCACCGATGTGGGGACTCACTTCAAGCCGAGCCTGTTCGAGGCACCGGGTGTCGTGCAGAACCTCCGGATCGATGCCAACGTCAACGGTCGGTCAGAGAATCTCGCCCAGAGCCAGCTGATTCTGCTCCTTGAGGACCCGAAGCAGCCGCGCCGGCTGGCGGAGATCGAGATTGCGCTCACTGCGCGTTTCGATCAGCTGCCGAGTGTGCTTGATGACTTCCAGGACTTTCTGCGTACCGTCGGCCCTGCCGGGCGGAGCGGCGCTGCGCACGGGGAGGGATGACGCAGTGTCCGAAGGCGTGCAGGAGTTCATGGTCACGGCGGTCCTCGTCGTGCTGCTCGGTGTCGTCTCCTCGCTCTGGCGGCGCCGGAAGCGGCGCGGGGAGCTGGGCAAGTATGGCCAGTTCACGAAGCGGCTCGGCTGGCAGCTCAACGAGCGCCCCCGGAACGGGGACGTCGCCAGGCTGATGCGTGACGAGCCGTTCCCGCCCGGCGGGACCCCGGAACGACTTGCCTCCGACTACTGCTACGGCACCTACCGCGGCCGCCCTGCCTGCTCCTTCGAGGCCTCCGTGCCGCGTTTGTCGTTCCCTGGAGCGGGCGACGATGACAATGGGAAACCGATCGTCGTCGCCGCGTGGGCCACACAACTTCCCTACTCTGTCGGCGACTTCTCCGTACGCCGGACAAGCCGTGTCTCGCGTGCCTTCGGTGGCCCTGACGACCTACGCATCGGACACCCCGAGTTCGACGAGCAGTTCACGGTCCGCGGACTACAGGAAGGCGCCGCTGTCGCCGCCTTGCAGGGTCCGCTCGCCGCATTCCTGCTCGCCGACCCGCGCAGCAAGGACTTCGGGCTGCGGTTCATCGGCGACGAGGTGATGGCGTGGGAGAAGGGCGAGCAGTCTCCCGACAAGATCGAAGCCGCGCTGCAGTTCCTGTGCGAGATCGCGGACCGTCTTCCCGTACCCGCCGTGGTCCCGCCTCAGGCAGGCGGTACCGCGGGCGACGCGCTGATCTGGCATGCACGCGCGGAACTGGCCGCCGCCAGAGCCCCCTACCGGATCGAGGTCACCCAGTCGCGTCTGGACGTCGTACCCGATCTGGCAGACCCGCGCTGGCAGCAGGTGCTGGGCGACGGCGGGCAGGACAGGGTCTACCTGTGGAAAGTCACCTGCAACCCGCAAACGAAGAGCACCGTCAGCAGCTTGCGGCACCACCGAGTGATCGTGACGGACAGTGGACATGCGGCCCAGGGCCCCACCCTGAGCCTGGGCGGCGAGTTCGCACAAGGCGGCTTCCGCAGCAGCACGCCCCACACGGACCCGATGTCGGACCCGAACTTCGGGTCCGCCCTCATCGGCCGGGCCGCCGCGAAGGCGGGGTGGCGGTCGTAGAGCGAGGGCGGCCGGTGAGGACGGTCGGCCGCCGCGGTCCCGGTCGTCCCAGGTCTTCCGCACGCGCGTAGACCCTGGCACGATCTGTGCCGATCCACCTGCGTCACAGCTGTCACACCCCGTTCAGGCACTGGCAGGAAGGGCCGCGATTCCCATGCGTATCCGCTCCGCGCTCACCGCGCTCGCCCTCACCACGGGCGCTCTCGTCGCCCCCGGGTTCGGCGTGCTGGCGACCTCGACCGACGCGTTCGCCGCCACGAAGATCTCGCATGCGACGGCGACGTCGATGTTCAGGTCGGTCGGGATCACCTGGTCGTCGTCCGGCGGCTGTTCCGACCGGAACGTGTCCACGTGCACGTCGTTCGACCAGCTCAATCTCGCCACCGCCCAAGGTGCCCAGACGCTGAAGTCGGCCAGCGGGTGCGCGCTCAACATCACGGGTGGCACCGAGACCGGCCACGCGAGCGGCACGTACTCGCACTGGAACGGCTACAAGCTGGACTTCGGCAAGAACACCTGCGTCACGAGCTACGTCAAGAACCACTTCACCTACATCGGTCTGCGCGGCGACGGCGCCCCGCAGTACAAGGCCGCGTCCGGCAACGTGTACGCGGACGAGGGAAACCACTGGGACGTGACGTTCTACAACTGCGGGGGCTGCTGACCACGGGACCGCGAGCCCCAACTTCGTTTGTTCGCCGCACCGTTGAAGAAGGTGGAGTCATGAGCCGCGAGTCGGCAAGCTCTTCGTTCCCGCCCGCCAGACGTGCCGTCCTCGGTGGGACGCTCGCTCTCGCCGCCGCGGCCCTGACGCCCGGCGCTGCCCTCGCCTCGGAGTGGGGGCGGCCCGGCCGCGGCGCACACACGCCCACCGCCACCGATGCCACGTACGCCAACGACGCGACGACGTCCGGCGGCGACCCCTACGTACTCTTCGACGAGCCCAGCGGCTACTACTACGCGTACTGCACGGGCGGTTCGGACGACGGCTACTACTTCGGCGTGCACCGCTCGCCCGACCTGTCGACGTGGGCGCGGCTACCCGGCGGCGCGTTGCGCGCCGACGACCCGAAGCAGTGGGGCAAGGACTGGTTCTGGGCGCCGGAGGTCTGCCGCAACGCCGACACCGGCCTCTACTACCTGTTCTACGCGGCCCGCATGGGCAGCGCGCTGGGCGAACAGTACTTCGGCTACGCGGACTTCGAGGAGCCTTGCTCGATCGGGGTCGCCGTCTCCCGCACGCCCGAGGGCCCGTTCCGCAACATCGACGACCGGCCGCTGGACTATCACCCGTACAAACCGGACTACCACGACGTCAACCTGATCATGGGCGCCGACCAGCTCACCCCGCCGGCCACCGAGGAGGAGGGGCGCACCGCGCCGCTGGGCTCCTACATCCCGATGATCGACCCGAACCTGCTCTTCGACGAAGGGCGGATCTACCTCTACTTCTCCAGCAACGCCTACCGCAACTGGGTGTGGGACACCCGGCTCGGCAAGTACGTCGAGGAGTCCAATATCGCTGCCGTCGAGCTGACGACGGACTGGTGGCGGGACCCCGAGGGCGCCACCATGCCCACCATCCACCCCCGTTACGTCGACGCCAACGCGGGGGCCGGAGCCGAGGCGCGGCGCCGGGACGGGTTCGTACCCGTCCTCACCTACGCGGCCGAACCCCAGTCATGGGAGGACGCACACGTCAACGACCATGCGACGTCCGGCGGTTCGAAGAAGGACCGCCGCTGGGAAGAGGGCTCCACGGCCTGGCGGCACACCTACGTCCACGCCGGCGAGCGGCGCACCGTGTACTACCTGACCTACTCGGCCAACAACTTCGAGAACCAGTACTACGGGGTGGGCTACGCCGTCGCGGAGCATCCGCTGGGCCCGTGGCGCAAATACGCGAACAATCCTGTGCTCTCGCAGGATCCCGGCGTCGGGATGTACTCCACCGGCCACGGCAGCCTGACCTCGTCACCGGACGGCCGCGAGCTGTACTACGTGCATCACGGCCGGACCTCGCCCACGTCGCCGGACCGCGTCGTCTACACCGAGCGGCTGCGCATCGACGATCACCACATGGACGCCGCGGGGCACCCGCTGCTCACCATCGATCAGTCCACCGGCGACGAACCCGTACCCGCCGGAACCGCGCCGTTCACGGTCACCGCCCGGCCGGCCGCGGTGAGCGTGGGTGGGGCGGCCGAGGTCGCCTGCACGGTGCGCAGTGCCGCGGGCGCCGCGTTCGACCTGTCGGCACCGGAGAACCGGGTGCGGGCCGAACTGCGCCCGGCCGGCCTGGCGTCGGTACGCGTCGAGGACGGCACGGTGACGCTCCGCGGGCTCCGCAGGGGCGCGGCACGGCTGACGCTCGTGTACCAGCGACGCCGGGCGGACGGCTCGTACCGCGACGTGCACCAGGCGCGTCCCGGAGCGCGACCGGAGACGGTGATGGTGACCGTGCCCGTCGTGGTGCGGTGAGATCGGGCCCCTTCTGAGGGTGAGTACTCCAATCTGAGGGTGAGTACTCCAACGAGTACTCCAGCCGTGGATCGCTGGTGCGACGTCCGGCCGATCGCGCCTACGGGTGCGTGTCCGAGATCGCGATGACCTCGTCGAGGCGGTCCAGGGCGGCCTGCAGGACGTCGGCCTTGGCCTGGATGCGGTCGCGCTCGGCGCGCAGCATGGCCCGCTGCTCGGCATCGGTGTGCCCGGAGTCCCAGCACGGGAGGAGTTCCGTGATCCTTCGGCTGGTCAGGCCGGCGGCGTACATCTGCTGGAAGAAGCGGACCAGGGGGATGGCGTCCTGCCGGTAGAGGCGCTGGCCGGAGGGGCTGCGCTCCGCGACGAGCAGTCCCTGCTGCTCGTAGTAGCGCACGGCGCGTACCGAGACGCCGGCACCTCGTGCCACCTCGCCGATGCGGATCAGCCGCTCGGTCGCTCGCTCGGTCGCGGCCTCTGTGACGGTCATAGTGATTCCTCTCACCCCGGCCCCGACGGTCGGCGCTTGCCTCTGACGTCAGCGTCAGGTTTTAGCGTACCGGGCATGGACATCAACAACTCAGTCGCCCTTGTCACCGGAGCCAACCGCGGCCTGGGCCGCGCCTTCGCCCAGCGCCTGCTCGAACGCGGCGCCCGTAAGGTCTACGCGACCGCTCGCCGGCCCGAGACCGTGGACCTGCCCGGGGTCGAGGTGCTGCCCCTCGACATCACCGATCCCGCGTCCGTGAGGGCCGCGGCCGAGGCCGCCACGGACGTCTCGCTGCTCGTCAACAACGCGGGGATCCAGACGGGCACCGACCTGGTGACCGGTTCGCTGGACGCGGTGCGGTACGAGCTGGAGACCAACGTGTTCGGCCACCTGGGAATGATCCGGGAGCTCGCGCCCGCGCTCGCCGGGAACGGCGGGGGCGCGATCGTCAACGTCCTCTCCGCCATGTCGTGGTTCGGCGGCGCGGGCGCCAATGCCTACCACCTGACCAAGGCCGCCGCCTGGGCCATGACCAACGGCGTCCGCCTGGAGCTCGCCGAGCAGGGCACGCTCGTGACGGCGGTGCACCTCGGCCTGGCCGACACCGACATGGCCGCGGGTTGGCCCGTGGCCAAGATCGCGCCGTCGGACCTGGCCGACGCGGCGCTCGACGGTGTGGAGGCGGGCTCCGCCGAGGTCCTCGCCGACCAGTGGAGCCGGGACGTCAAGTCCCGGCTGTCGCTGACGCCGGAAGAGTTCAACGCCGCGATGGACCGCGCCCTGGCGTCGCTGACGGCGGCCTGAGGAACCCTCCGGCCGACAGTGCATGGGTGAACCATGCGACAGGGGTACGTTCCTGGGGCGGCACCCCACATCCGCCGGCGGCAGCGCGCAACGACAGAGAAGGACCCAGGATGAGCGCACGTTTCGAGGAGATCGACTGGCGTCCTACGCCCATGGGCGAGATCAGCCTGCGACGGCGGCGGGACCCGGTGTCGGGCCAGGACGTCTACGAGGTGAAGCTCGGTGACGAGTATCTGATGTCAAGCCTCTTCACCATGGGGGAAGTCGAACTCACCCGCCTCGGCCTGGCCGAGGCGGGTGACGGGCCGCTCGATGTCGTCGTGGGCGGACTCGGCCTCGGGTACACGGCCCGTACGGCGCTGGACGATCCGCGGGTGCGCTCGCTGATCGTCGTCGACGCTCTCGCGGAGGTGATCGACTGGCACCGGCGAGGGCTCGTACCCCTGGGCGAGGCCATCGCATCGGACGCCCGGTGCCGGCTGGTGCGCGGGGACTTCTTCGCGATGGCGGCGGGGAGCACGGACGACGGCGCCGGTGCGGCGCCGCGCGGGCTGGACCCCGAGACCCCCGGTCGGCGCTTTCACGCGATCCTGCTGGATGTCGACCACTCGCCGCGGCACGTGCTGCACCCCAGCCATGCCGCGCTCTACCGCCGGGACGGTCTGACCGCACTGGCCGAACTGCTGCTGCCCGGTGGGGTGTTCGCGCTGTGGTCGAACGATCCGCCGGACGACGAGTTCGGCTCGGTGCTCGCGGAGGCGTTCGCGGAGACCTCCGCACACGTCGTCGAGTTCGACAATCCGCTCCAGGGCGGGGCCTCGACCAACACCGTCTACGTTGCTCGCAAAACGGTGGCGTGACGTGGCAGGAGGCAGCGGAGTCGGTCAGTGTGTCGAGGACTGTTCCTTGGCGTACCGGTACAGGTCCTGGGATGTGTCGATGAGTTCCTTCTGTTCCGCTGCCGAGCCGACCATCGGCTGGGAGCCGTTGAGGGGCAGCTGAGCGCTCTCCGGCAGGAACTTGACCGTGATCAGGCCGATGACACCGGCAGCCATCAGGTAGTAGGCGGGCATCAGCTTGTTGCCGGTCGCGTTGACCAGTGCCTCCGTCACCAGAGGGGTGGTGCCTCCGAACGCCGCCACGGCGAAGTTGAAGCCGATGCCCATCGCCCCGTACCGCACCGCGGTCGGGAACAGCGCGGGCAGCGTGGCGGCGCTCGGCGCGGCGAAACACGCGAGGAGCGTGGACAGGATCAGCACGCCGAAGATGGGTGGCCACGTGCCCTCCGCCTTGATGAGGAGGAAGGCCGGGATGGCGAGGAAGATCATGGCGATCGCCGCGCCCGCGTACAGGGGACGCCTGCCGATGTGGTCGCTGAGGCGCCCGAGGAAGGTGATGAGGATGACGATCCACACCATGCCGATGAGCACCAGGATGTCCGCCGAGCCGCTGGAGCGGTCGAGCGTTTCCGTCTGGTAGGTCGGTAGGTAGCCCGTGACCATGTAGTTCGTGACGTTGTAGAGCAGGACCAGGCCCATGCACACCAACAGGGGGCGCCAGTGTGCGCGGACGATGGTCTTGAACTCACTGCCGACCGAGTCCTGGGCGAGGTTCTTCTCGTGTTCGTCGAGCTGCTGCTGGAAGGCGGGGGACTCCTCCAGCTTCATCCGCATGTACAGGCCGATGATGCCCAGCGGCCCCGCGATCAGGAACGGCAGGCGCCAGCCCCAGGACAGCATCTGGTCGTCCGTGAGAGCCGCGTTCAACACGGTGACCAGCGCGGAACCCAGGGCGTACCCGACGAAGGTGCCGAAGTCGAGCCAACTGGAGAGGAAACCGCGCCGGCGGTCGGGCGAGTACTCGGCGACGAAGGTGGTGGCGCCGCCGTATTCGCCACCGGTCGAGAAGCCCTGCACCATTCGGGCGACCAGCAGAAGAATCGGAGCGGCCATGCCGATCGACGCGTAGCTCGGGATGAGGCCGATCGAGAACGTTCCGGCCGCCATCATGATCATGGTGGTGGCGAGCACCTTCTGCCGCCCGATGCGGTCACCGAGCGGGCCGAACACCAGGCCGCCGAGCGGTCGCACCACGAATGCGGCAGCAAATGTCGCGAAGGACGAGATCAGCTGGGCGCCGGGGGAGGCGCCGGGGAAGAACACCTTGCCGATGGTCGCGGCGAGATAGCTGTAGACGCCGAAGTCGAACCACTCCATGCAGTTGCCGAGCGCCGAGGCGCCGACAGCCCGCTTGAGCAGTGGTTTCTCGACGACCTGGACATCCTGCTTGCGGTAGGCCCGCTTGGTGCGCCGCAGCCGGCGGGCCAGTTCCTCCCGCACATGCTGGGGCATGCCCGCGACTGTCTCCGGCATACGCTTGCGGCCTCTGGCCGCCGGGCCGCCGGTCGGGCCGTCAGAAGGTGTGTGGGCCACGTGCCGATGCCGCCTCTCCCTGTCGTCCTCATCTCTTCTCGTCAGGGCCGAGTCTCCGCACATTGATCACTCGGCGCACTTCGGGACGGCTTCCCGGCAAGCGCTTCGGCACACCATTCCGTCGCGCGGTCCACGACGCGGCGAGGCAAGCGCGCCCGCGGCGGTGGTTCCGCCACGGGCACGCGACGCCGTCCCACCGACGGCGGTGTCTCCGGTTCGGCAGCTCAGATTCAGCAGCTCCGGTTCAGCAGCTCAGGTTCGCGCCCGGATCGACACCGAGTACCTGGCTGAACTTCTTGTAGTTGTCGATACGGCTCTGGACCTGTCCGGGGTTCGCCCCGTTGCATTCCAGGGTGCCGTTGATGCTGCGGATGGTCTCGCCGAATCCGGCTCCGCCGACCATGGCGTTGTGCGGGGTCATGGTGCCGGGGCCGGTCTGCGTGTTCCAGTACCAGAGGCCGGTCTTCCAGGCGACGGCCGCGTCGTTCTGTACGAGGTCGGGGTTGTGGAGCAGGTCGATGCCGAGCGCGTCGCCCGCGGACTTGTAGTTGAAGTTCCAGCTGAGCTGGATCGGGCCGCGTCCGTAGTACTTGTCGGTGCCCGCCGGGCAGCCGTACGGCTGTGAACTGTCGCAGTAGTGAGGGTAGTTGGCGGTGTTCTGCTCGACGACGTGGACCAGGCCGCCGGTTTCGTGGCTCACGTTGGCGAGGAAGGCCGCGGCCTCCTGCTTGCGCACGGTGTCGCTGCCCGTCCCGGTGAATCCCGGGTAGGCGCTGAGGGCGGCGGTCAGGCCCTCGTACGTGTAGAAGGAGTTCCGGCCAGGGAACATCTGGTCGAACTGGCTCTGGCTGACCACGAAGTCGGCCTGTGCGTCGACCTTTTCGGCGGACGCGGGGCCGGCCAGGGTCAGTGCTCCGAGGGTGGCGGCGGATGCGGTCGCGGTCAGCAGAGTGAGCATGCGGAAGCGCATGGCGAAGCACTCCGATCGAGGGAGAAGTGGTGGGGGGTGGAGGTGGTGGTGGGTGCGGCGCCGCGGACTGTGACGGTCCCGCGAGGGTCCGCCGTGGGGGAAGACCCGCGGCGCCGCCGTACCGAGGTGCTCGTTCAGCCGCCCACGTTCACGTCGATGCAGGCGTAGAAGGCGTTCGCCGTGTCGGCGATGTTCCAGACGGCCAGGACTTTTTGATGCCCTGTCAGGGAACCGAAGTCCACCTCGTGGGTGACCGTGGCGCCGGGCTTCGCGCCGTTGTCGTTGAACTCGGCGATCTCCTGGCCACCGGCGAAGTACTGCCAGGTGCTGGTGGCGTGCTGCGCCGTCAGCTTCCATTCGAAGGTGGCGTTGCGGGAGACCGGAGTGGCCTTCCAGCCCTTGGAGTCGTCGTCGAGCTCGGCGAACCGGCTGTTGCCGCCGCTGCAGCTCGTCAGCCCCTTGGGGCCCTCCACGCTCTGCGGTTCGTGGGTGATCTCACCGCAGGACACGGTGCCTGCCGCGCACTGCGCCTGCCGGCTGGGCGGGGTGGAGATGTAGCCGTGGGCGCTCGCCGAACCGGCGGGGAGGCTGACGGCGATGACCGGGGCCAGGGCCGCGCCGATGAGCGCGGCGGTCTTCCTTCTGGCGTTCATGTTCCTGGCGTTCATGCGTACTCCTTCACTTCAGGTCTTCCCAGGGCGTGCGTGAAGTGGGGGCGCACGCTCGGGTCGGCCTCTCGAGGGTGGGGCCAAGAGGCGCGAAGGGTGGGGGCAGGAGGGAGTTCACCCGGCGGGTGGCGCGGGTGAACTCCGAACTCCCTTGAGCTGAACGGCCGTTGCTTGGACTAGACCATACAAGTGGTCGTGAGCGTGTCAAGGCTGTGCGAGGTCTTCGCCGGGAACCAGGGCCCGCGTGTGCGGCGCCAACTTCGTGGTAACCGGCGGTACATGGAATTCGAATCCCGTACGCGGCGGTACTCGTGGGGCCGGCAACTGGTCCGCGCCTTGGCCATGGCGGTCGGCTTCGTCTGCATGGTCGCCTTCGCCGTCGCCCTGGCGAAGGCCACGCTCGTACCTTCACCCGGATCGGAAGCGCTGACGCACACCAACCTGCATCCGGGCAGTTCGATCCGCCTGTACTTCGACCAGCCCGTCTGGCGCGACACGATCAAGCAGGTCGGCGGGAACGTGCTCCTCGGGCTGCCGTTCGGAGTGCTGCTGCCGGTGCTCTTCCCGCGCACCCGGGGCTTCGTCCGGGTGGTGCTCATGACGGCGTTCGTGATGCTGGCCGTCGAGACCGCTCAGGGGCTGCTGGTCGCCGGCCGGGCGTTCGACATCGACGACGTGATCCTCAACGCGGCGGGCGCTTTCCTCGGGTACCTCGTCATCGGCCGCCGGCTCGGCAGGGCGCTGCACCCGCGCCGCAACCACTGGTGGCGCCCGCGTGCCCAGGCGGCCGGCGCCGGGCGAGCGGGGCCAGGAGCCCGCTGAGCCGCTTACGCGGCCGGCCGCGACACACCAGCCGTACACACCCGTGCCCCCGGGCCGGCTGGTCCGGGGGCACAAGTGGTGGCGCGGGTCAGGGGTCAGAGACCCATGGAGGCGCGGAACTCCTCGAAGGAGACCTGACGGTCACCGTCGGTGTCGATGGTGTCGATGAGGGCCTGCGCGGCCTCCGTGGTGACACCCGTGTCGCCGAGCTCCGCGACGACCTGCCGGTACTCTTCGGCAGTCAACTGTCCGTCCCCGTCGACGTCGTACCGGTCGAAGACCTTCTGCGCCGCGGCTGCCATGTCGACCACGTGTGCCCCATTTCCTTGCTGTTTCAAGACCGCCCCCACTCTAGGACCTCTGCGGATCGACTCTTGACCGCCCCACGGGATGCGGGAAATCCCCGACCCCGCACCGGGATTCCCGGGATGGCCGGGCAAGTTGGGCGTGGTTAGCCTCTGAACCTCTTGATCCGGTTCAACTCGTCGCACCTAGACCCGATGAGGCGCCGTCCCATGACCGAGCAGTCGCAGCTGTCCGAAATCGACTTCGAACCCGCACCTCGCATGTCCGAGCGGTACAAGAATTACATCGTCGGCATCTGTACGGCCGCCTACGTCCTGTCCTTCGTGGACCGTCAGGCCCTGTCGCTGATGATCGAGCCCATCAAGCGCGATCTCAGCCTCACGGACACCCAGTTCAGCCTCCTGAGCGGGCTCGCCTTCTCCGTCCTGTACTCGGTGATGGGGCTGCCCATCGCGGCGCTCGCCGACCGCCGTTCGCGCCCCGTGATCATCTCCATCGGCATTGCGCTGTGGAGCCTGGCCACCGCGCTCTCCGGGCTGAGCAAGGGGTTCGCCCACATGTTCCTGGCCCGGGTCGGGGTGGGCGTGGGCGAGGCGTCGCTGACCCCGTCCGCGTACTCGATGTTCGCCGACATGTTTCCAAAGAGCCGGCTGGGCCGGGCGGCCGGAATCTACTCGCTCGGCTCGTTCATCGGAGGCAGCGCCGCGTTCGTCATCGGCGGGTACGTCATCGGGCTGCTCAAGGACGTCGACCAGGTGACCCTGCCGCTCGTCGGCGACGTACGCGCCTGGCAGTTGACGTTCTTCATCATCGGGATGCCCGGACTGCTCGTCGCGCTCGTGTTCCTGCTGACGGTCCGCGACCCGGTGCGGAGCGGCCTCGCACGGGACTCCGCGGGGGCCGTGCGGAAGGTGGCCATGCGCGATGTGTTCACCTTCCTGCGCAGCCATGCCCGGACGTTCATCTGTCACTACGCCGGTTTCTCCTGCTACGCGATGGTGCTGCTCGGCCTGATGGCATGGGTACCGGCCTTCTACATGCGCGCGTTCGGACTGAGCGCGACCGAGGTCGGCTACGTGCTGGGCGGTGTCGTCCTGCTGGCCAACGGTTCAGGAGTGCTCTTCGGCGGATGGCTGGTCGACCGGCTCACCAAGCTCGGTCACCCGGACGGTGCGATGCGCGCCGGTGTCATCGGCGCGATCGGCATGCTCGTCCCGGTCATCGTCTTCCCGCACGTCAGACCCCTGTGGCTGTCGCTGGCACTGCTCGCGGTCACGATGTTCTTCGCCTCGTTCCCGATGCCCGCGTCCACCGCCGCGATGCAGGTGCTCAGCCCGAACCAGATGCGCGCCCAGGTGTCCGCGGTCTTCCTGCTCATCTCGAACCTGTCCGCCGTGGGCCTCGGCACGACGCTCGTCGCGCTGGTCACCGACGAACTGCTCGGATCGAGTCGGCGCATCGGCACATCCTTGTCTCTCGTGTACGGCGTCGCGTCGGTCGGCAGCATCGTGCTGCTGTGGCGCGGCTGCGCACACTTCCGCCGCAGCCTCGCCCGTGAGGAGCGGCTCGCCGCCCGGACACCGGATTCCACGCTTCGTACGCTCAACTGAAGGGAACGGAAGCACACATGGACATCACCATCCTCGGCGGCGGGCACGGATGCTTCGCCGCGGCGGCGGAACTCGCGGAGAACGGGCACACCGTGTGCTGGTGGCGGCGGGACACCAAGGCACTGGACGCCTTGCGCGAACTCGGCGCCCTCGGCGTCCGCGACCACCGCGGCAGCAGGAACGTACCGGTGAGCGACACGGCCGGCGCCGGGGCCATCCGTCCGGTCGCGGACCTCGCGGAGGCCGTACGCGGCGCGCGACTCGTCGTCGTACCGCTGCCGGCCACCGTGCACGAGGACCTGGCGGCCCGGGTGGCACCGCTGCTCCGGGACGGGCAGGTGGTGTTCCTGCCGCCGGGCACGTTCGGAACGGTGGTCTTCGCGAAGGCAATGGCCGAGGCGGGCAACACGGCGGACGTCGCGTTCGCCGAGACCGGCACGCTGCCCTATCTGGCGCGTACGCACGGACCGTCCGATGTGGTCGTGAGCGGGTACGCGACGCGGCTGCCCACCGGCGTCCTCCCCGCTCGCTCGTCCGACGCCGCGTTCCGCGTGCTGCGGGAGGCCTATCCGTCCGTCGAGCCGGTCGAGGACAGCCTCAGCGGCGCGCTCATGAACGCAGGGCCTGTGATCCATCCCCCGCTCATCCTCATGAACGCCGGTCCGCTGGAGCACAGTTCGTCCTGGGACATCCACAACGAGGGGACCCAGCCGGCCATCCGCCGGGTGACCGACGCCCTGGACGCCGAACGGATCGCGGTCCGCGAGGCGCTCGGCTACGCGCCCCCGCACTTCCCGCTCGCCGACCACTACGCGGCGGACGGCGACGAGTGGATGTACGGCCGCGCGGCCCACGAACGTCTCACGGACAGCGGCGACTGGCGGGAGCGGATCGACCTGCTCGGCCACCGCTACATGCTGGAGGACACCCGCCTCGGCCTGTCGTTCCTCGTGTCGGTGGGGCGATGGGCCGACGTCCCCACCCCCGTCGCGCAGGGCCTGTTGAGCGTCGCGTCCGCCGTCACCGGCAGGGACCTGTACGCCGACGGCCGCACGCTGGAGTCCCTCGGCCTGGACCGGCTCTCCCGTCCCGAACTGACCAAGCTGCTTCACGAAGGGGTGCCGGCATGACGGACACGGAGCAACGCATCGACGTGGTGGTGGTCGGGGCCGGGCGCATGGGGCAGGGCATCGCGCGCGCCGTCCTGGCCGCGGGTCTCGATGTCACTCTCGCGGACGTCAAGGAGACGGACGAGGACCGGACGCGCTACCGGAAGGCGGCCGGGCAACAGGTGCGGGAGCACCTGCGGTCCGGGGTCGGCTCCGGGCGGCCGGCGACACTCAACGTGTGCGACCGTGAAGCGGCACAGGCCCGACTCGCCGACGCGGACGTCGTGTTCGAGGCCGTCCCCGAGGTCATCGAGGTCAAGCGGGACATCATGTCGTGGGTCGACGCACATGTGTCGGGCGACGCACTCATCGCCTCGACGACCTCGACCTTCCTCGTCACCGAGATCGCCGACCTGGTCGGCGACGCGAGCCGCGTCCTGAACGCGCACTGGCTGAACCCCGCCGACCTCATGCCCCTCGTCGAGGTCAGCCGCAGCGACCGTACCGACCCCGCGCAGGTGGAGCGGATGACCGCACTGCTGCGCCGGATCGGGAAGATCCCCGTCGTCTGCGGTCCCGCGGCCGGCTACATCGTCCCCCGGCTCCAGGCCCTCGTCATGAACGAGGCCGCCCGCATGGTCGAGGAGGGTGTCGCGACCGCGACCGACATCGACCTGGCGGTCCGCGCGGGCCTCGGAACGCGCTTCTCCGTGCTGGGCCCGCTCGAGTTCATCGACTGGGGCGGCGGAGACATCCTGTACTACGCCTCCCGGTACCTGACCGCCCGGCTCGGCGACCGGTTCCGCGCGCCGGCCGTGGTCGAGGAGAACATGACGAGCCGTCGCCGCGGCCTCCAGGACCACGACGGTTTCTACGTGTACGAGCCGGAGAGCATCGCCGCGTACCAGGCGGGCCGCATGCGGGAGTTCGAGGAGCTGCTGAGGCTGCGCGGGCCCGAACTCCGCGCGGCGTCCCCGCTGTCGGAGCGACCGGAGCGACCGGAGCGACCGTAGCCGCCGGAGCGGTCAGCGCATCCTGTCCCGCGTCGATCGGTCAACCACTCTGTGAACCCCTGGAGTTGACAGCCAGAGCATGTCGCCCGCCGGTCGGCGCCAGTTCAAGCGGTGACGGCGTGTTCGGTGAACTGGCCGCAGGAGCGGAACCCCAGACGCCGGTAGACGGGCTCGCCGTCGTCGGACGCTTGCAGGACCGCGACGCGGTGGTTCCTTTCGCGCGCCGTGTGGAGCGCGGCGAGGGTGATGGCGCCGCCGTAGCCGCGCCGGCGGTGGGCCGACAGGGTGCTGATGTTGTAGATCCCGGCGACCCCCGCGTGCTGGAACACCTCGGCCGAGCAGACCGGACGGCCGTCCACGTAGCCGAGCAGGTAGTGGGCCGGGCAGCGCGGGTCGAGGGCTCTCGGAGCGGCTCGGGCGAAGAAGCGGCGGACCGTGTCTGCGGGCGGGGTCCAGTTCGCGGCGAGCACCGCGGCGTAGTCGGCGAGCTGTTCCGGCGTGGCCACCGCCTGGATGTCCAGGCCTGGGGCGGCGGGCGATGGCAGGGTGTCGTCCAGTTCGGCCCACATCGCCGTCTCGCGTTCGGCGGCGGGCAGGCCGGCCGCCGTCAGCCGGGCGCTGAGGTCGGGTGGCGTCGAGGCGGGCCCGACCCACCAGGAGAACGGGCGCCCGGTGGGAGCCAGCGCCCGTAGCGTCTCGCCGATACGCGCCGTCGCGGTGCTGTCGGTGAAGCGGGCGGCGGCAACGATGTTGAAGGTGTCGTCGTCCAGGCCGCTGTCGGAGACAAGGAGGTCGGCAGTCTCAGTGACGCTCGCGCCGCCCATGGTGCGATGCAGGTGGCAGGCGTGCTCCGCCAGGTTCCGCTCCATGCTGTCCGCCAGGTCCGGGTCGCTGAGGGAGTCGTCGTTCACGATGACTGATCCGAACACTGACCGGCGGCTCCGTGAAGTCCCTCAGCGTTGCTCATTGCCCGGCTCCAACGCCGGTGCGGAGACGCCGAGATGGGACCGGCACTGCGGGCGGGGCGCGTCCTCCAGGCGCGGGCGTACCGCGCGTGGCCGGATGAACAGGGCGGCCGTGGCGGCGCCCAGCACGAACAGCACGGCGCAGCCGGCCGCCGCCCGGTGGAACGACGTGTCCACGGCCTCGGGCCGCGTATAGGCATCGCCCGACAGGCCGACGGCCAGTGGCAGCGCGGCGACCACCAGCAGCTGCGCGACCCGCGCCGCCGTGTTGTTGACGCCGCTGGCGAGTCCGGCGTGCTCCGGTTCGACCGACGCGAGGACCGTCGTCGTCAGCGGCGCCACGAAGAGGCTCATGCCGAGCCCGAGAACGGCGACCGCGGGCAGCACATCGGCCGCGTACGGCGACCCCGGACCGATCCGCAGCATCAGCAGCACCCCGGCCGCGGCGATGACGGGCCCCACGACCAGCGGCGGCGTCGGGCCCACCCGGCGTGCCAGATCGCCGGCCCTCGGCGACAGCAACAGCATCAGCGCGGTCACCGGCAAGGTGGCCACCCCGGCCTCCAACGCGTCGTATCCCAGGGCGACTTGAAGCTGGACGGGCAGCATGAACAGGATGCCGCCGATCCCCGCGTAGAGGCACAGTGTCATCGCGTTCGCGGCGCTGAACAGCCGCGAGCGGAACAGTGACGGCGGCAGCATCGGCGCTGCCCGCCGCCGCTCCACGGCCACGAAGGCGACACCGGCGAGGACGCCGACGAGCGCGGCGAGGCCGGTCGTCACGGAGAACGCGCCGCCCGACGACCCGATCAGCGCGAAGCTCACCCCGGCCAGACACACCGCCGCGAGCACGGCGCCGACCTGGTCGAACGGGGCGTCCGCGGCCGCGGCGTCCCGGCTCTCCGGCACGTAACGCACCGCGATGACCAGCACGACGACGGCGATCGGCACATTGATGAGGAAGATCCACCGCCACCCGGGCCCATCGATCAGCCATCCACCGAGAAACGGCCCGAGTGCCCCTGCCACACCGGTCAGCCCCGACCAAGCGCCCACCGCCCGCGCCTGGTCGTCGGGATGGAACACCGACCGCACCAACGCCAGCGACCCGGGCGTCAGCAGCGCCCCGCCGACGCCTTGCAGCGCCCGCGCCGCGATCAACGTGCCCTCGTTCGGCGCGAGTCCGCACGCCGCGGAGGCGACCGCGAACCAGGCAACGCCCAGGACGAGCGCCCGCCGGCGCCCGATCCGGTCGCCCATCGCGCCGCCCCACAGGAGTAGCGCGGACAGCGTCAGCATGTAGGCATTGACGACCCACTGCAGCGCGGAGAGCGAGGCGCCGAGGTCCCGCCCCATGGTCGGGAGGGCGACATTGACGACCGTCCCGTCGAGCATGGCCATGCCGGACGCCAGCACCACACACGCGAGGATCCACCGCCCGCGCGCCGACGAGAGCCGGACTCCGGGGGCGGCGTCGGGAGTGGGTCCGGCCGTCGCAGTCATCGGGCACATTCTGGCGGAGCCCCGGTGTGTACGCGACCGTCGGTGCCGGATCGGGGGTGGCCGGCCTGCTCAGGCGCGGCGACGAAGCCGCTGTTAGTTTTGTCCTGAAATGCGGTATCCGTGTGCGTTGCTGTATACCGCTGGGACCGTGGAAACAGGAGGGTGACGGAACCCATGGCGAGGACCCGTCGACTGATCCTGAGCTCACCCTCCGAGGTCTGGGCGCTGCTCTCGGACGGCTACCGCTACGGGGAGTGGGTGACGGGAACCCGGCAGGTGCTGGACGTCGACCCCGCCTGGCCGGCCGTGGGCTCCGCCTTGAAGGTGCGCGTCGGCCTCGGCCCGCTGACCCTCGACGACACCAGCACGGTCCGGATCTGTGAGCCGGAGCAGCGACTCGAACTCGAGGCGAAGGCGGACCCGTTCGGGGCCGCCCGCATCGCGATGAACCTCGTCCCGTGGGCCGAGCACACCCTTTTCGTCCTCGACTGGCACCCGCTCAGGGGTCCGGGGACGCGGATGCACGGGCTTCCGGTGGACTACCTGGTCGCGGTCCGCAACGGCATGATGCTGACGAAGCTGGCGCGGATCGCGGTCGAGGAACACGCGAACGCACCGCGCGCCGCCTTCTAGACGGCGGCTCGCGGGCGGCTTTGGGCTGGGGGTTCTGGCCCGGCTCAGGTCGCGACGGGGCGGCAGGCCGCCCACGCGGCGTCGATCATCCGGAAGGTCTCGTCGAGCGCGGAGTCCGGATCGGCCGCCTCGCGGGCCAGCGCGAACGCGTCGATCACGAATCTCGCGATCGTCCGGCAGGCCGTGGTGCTGTACGGCAGTTCGGGGTCGTCGGCGATGGCCGCGGCGATCGACTCCGCGTGCCGCAGCCGCATCGACTCCTCGTACTTCCGCAGGGCCGGCGACGACTCGATCATCTGCCAGATCGGTGCGGCGCTGTCCGCTGTGCAGTGCCGGACCAGGGCCTCGATCTCGTGACGCAGGGCGGGGACGAGCGGCTCGTGCGGTGCCCGGTCGGTGACCGCCCGTGTCAGGCGCTGCTCGAAGTCCTGGTCCTGCTCGAACACCAGGGCCTCTTTCGAGGCGAAGTGGGAGAAGACCGTGGTGACGGCCACGTCGGCCTCGGCGGCCACGTCGCGGATGCCCACCGCGTCGTACCCGCGATCCAGGAAGAGCCGCAGGGCGGTCTCGGCGATGTTCTGGCGGGTCGCGGCCTTCTTGCGCTCGCGACGTCCGGACTGCGGCTCGGTCATGCCCGCACGCTAGCAGATGCGAAAGACGTACAACTTCAAAAACCTATCCGTCATGAAAGACTAACGGTTAGTGCTACGGTCGGCGGCATGAGAAAAGTGAGCTTCGCCGAGTTCGGCGGCCCGGATGTGCTGCGTCTGATCGATGCCGAGGAGCCCCACGCGGGGCCGGGCCGGATACGTATCGCCGTGCGTGCGGCCGGTGTGAACCCTGTCGACTGGAGGATCCGCGAGGGCCAGGTCCTGGGGGCCCACCCCATCGAACTGCCCTCCGGGGTCGGGCAGGACGCCGCGGGGGTGGTGGACGAGGTCGGCGAGGGCGTCGAAGGGGTCGAGGTCGGGGACCGCGTGTTCGGCGAAGGCGTCGACACCTACGCCGAGTTCGCGGTGCTCACGGCCTGGGCCCGGATGCCCGAGGGGCTGACGTTCGAAGAGGCCGCGGGCTACCCCTCCGTGGTGGAGACCGCGCTGCGCCTCATCCGTGAGGTCGGTGTCCGGCCGGGGCAGACGCTGCTCGTCAGCGGCGCGTCCGGGGGAGTGGGGTCGGCGGTGTCGCAGATCGCCCGCGACCGCGACATCAAGGTGATCGGTACGGCCGGGGCCGCGAACCAGGACTACCTGCGTGGCCTGGGCGCCCACGCCACCACGTACGGAGAGGGCTGGGTGGAGCGGGTGCGCGAGCTCGGCCGGGTCGACGCGGCGCTCGACCTGGCCGGCTCGGGGGTGATCCGCGAACTCGTCGAGCTGACCGGGGACCCGCAGAAGGTGATCTCCATCGCCGACCTCGGTGCGCCCGAGTTCGGAGTCCGGTTCTCCGGCGCGGCCGGGAGCGTGCCGGAAGCCCTCGCCGAGGCGGTGGCCCTCATCTCGCGCGGGAAGCTGCACATCCCGGTCGAGAAGTCGTACGCGCTGGCCGAGGCCGCCACGGCCCACGCCGACAGCCGTGCCGGGCACGCGCGCGGACGCCGGGTCCTGGTCGTCTGAGCTGGTTCTTGTCCGATGCCGTCCTAGTGCTGCTGCGGCTTCTGCGGGGTCGCCTCGCTGGGGCGGACGACCACGAACCCCTCGCCCTCCAGCATGAGTTGAACCGCTTCACCGGAGCCGCCGCGGATCATCGAGCCGAGTGACTGCGAACGGTGCAGTGACGTACGCAGGCCCGCGGTCCACCCGACGACCGCGTCCGTGTCCACGTACACGGGCTGCTGCGGCGACACCGGGAGCACCAGCGGATTGCCCTCACAGACGAGTCCGAGCCGGCCGTGCCCGGTGAAGACGCTGTTGAACAGCCCGCCGCCGCTGATCCCGGCGCCCTTCACCGTCTTGATGTCGTACGTCAGCGTGGGGTCGAAACAGAGCACGTTGCGGCCATTGACGGTGAACACGTCGCCGGGCTCGATGTCCACGACGAACACGTTCTGCGCCTCTTGCGCGAACCACGCCTCGCCCTGCCCACGCACCTTCATCACGGGAAGCCCCTCCCCGGTGACAGCGCGCTTCAGCATGCCGCCGACGCCTTGCCCCTTCCGCTCGAACGTCAAATTCCCCCGGTACGCGACCATCGCCCCCTGCCGGGCCATCATCTCGCCGTCGATCACATACCGGATCGACTTGGCGTTCTGAACGGTCATGCCCGGCGCGACGGCGGGCTGCACCATGTACTCACTCGCGAAAAGATCACTCTTCATCCGGGCATCGTGACCCGGAGCGCTTCGTTCCTACAAGGCTTGGGGCGCCGGGCGTTCGGGGTGATCGGGGCGGGCCGGGCGGACGATCACCTCGCTTCCGAGCGGAGTGAAGCCGCAAGCCAAGAAGGCCCGGAGGGAGCGCGCGTTGCCAGGGGACACCGCGGCGAAGACCGCTTCGCCCTCGTGGACCAGGGAGAGGGCGTCGGTGAGGAGGGCGCGGCCGTGTCCTCGGCTGCCGTCGCGGGATGCGTGGAGTTCGATGCTCAGCTCGCGTCGTCCCGCGAGGCCGTCGGCGAGGGTGACGAGGCCGCGCTCGTCGCCGTGGACCTCGACATGTGTCCGCAGCTCGCGGGCGTGGCGCACCCGTGGGTGGTCGGTCACCTCGTGTGTCAGATCCGCCAGGCGCGGGGTCCCTCCGGTGCCGCGCGCGGCGAGGATCGCGTCGGTGCAGCCGATCCATCCCGCGGGTCCGGCGAGGCGGCGCAGGAAGTCGGGGGCCAGGGAGGCGCCGAAGCCGTCGGGGGCGTGGGCTCGTACATCGGCGGTGGGCAGGGCCGTGGCGATGACCGCGTGTCCGGTGAAGGCGACGGAGCATTCCAGGCCACTGGAGAGTGGCGGCAGCACCGTCACGCCGCCGTCGCAGGGCGGGAACCGGGCGTCGGACGCGCGGGTGAAGTACGCCAGGAGCGGGTGCGGTTCAGTCATGGGACCGCATTGTGCAGTGTTCTTGCCGGTGGCGGTATCGGACGGGCGGGCCTGGGCCACGGATGCCTACCGGCGGCCGCGGGGCTCGCGTTTGACCGCCTTGAGGATGACGAACTTCGCGTTGCTGGCGACCAGTTGGCTGTTGCCGAAGAGGCGGCGAAGTTTTACGTGGTAGCCGAGGTGGCGGTTGCCGACCACCCACAGTTCGCCGCCGGGGCGGAGGGCCGCGCGGGCCTGGGTGAACATGCGGTGGGCTGTCGCGTCCGTGGTGGCCTGGTGGGTGTGGAACGGGGGGTTGTTGAGGATCAGGTCCGCGGAGGCGGGAGGTGTGTCGGCGAGGCCGTCGGCGACGCGGAAGTCGGCTTTGCCGGGGCGGTCGCCGACGTTCTCGGAGTATGTGGCCTGCGCCGAAGCCACTGCCTGGTGGGACTCGTCCGTGAAGAGGACGTCCGCGTTCGGGTGGGTGAGGGCGGCGCTCGTGCCCACCACTCCGTTGCCGCAGCCCAGGTCCACGATCGTGCGCGCGTCCGTGCCCTGCGGGAGGTGCTGGAGGAGGAAGCGCGTGCCGATGTCGAGGTGCTCCGCGCAGAACACGCCCGCGTGGTTGACGACCGGACGGGACGACAACGGTCCGATGTCGGCCGGGAGTTGATAGGTGTGCGGCCACGGATTCGGAGCCGGCGTGAGGGACGGGTCCGGCTCGGTGAAGATGAGGCGGGCCTTCTTCTCCGCCAGCGACGTCCGCGTCGGGCCGATGATCCGCTCGAACAGATTCAGCGTCGAGGTGTGGATCTCCTTCACCATGCCGGTGCCGATCACCACCGTGTTCGCGTGCACGGCGGGGCGCAGCCGGTGCAGCTGGTCCTCGAGCAGGGCGAGGCTCTTCGGGACGCGGACCAGGAGGACGTCGATGCTCTGGGGCCGGGTGTCCTGCGTGGTGAGAAGACGGGCGGCGCCCGTGTGCTCGTTCCGCGCCAGGTTCGCGTACGTCGCCTGCTGGCCGAGGTACGAGTCCGAGATCAGGGTCGGCGTGCAGCCAGGGTCCCCCGCGAGTGCCGTGGCCAGGGCGCCCCAACGGTCGCCCACCACCGTCACCGCCCCGGTCAGATCCGTCTCCGTCTCGGCGAGGTGCCGCAGCAGATACGTGTCCGCGGCGTCCCACGCGCGCAACAAGTCGCGGGGGTTCTCCGGGAAACGGCCGAGGCCGACGTCTCCCCAGGGAGTGGTCAGTCGGGGGTCCGGCGCGGGCTGGGCGGTCTGATCTGTGCGGTTCATCGTCCAGTAAGGCTAGCCGAGTCACAGGCCAGGGGGGTGCGGCCGGGCCTCGTAATGGCTTGTGGGGCTCGCTCGCACGCACGCGCAAGCTTTTGTCAGTCGACCTTCGCACCTTGTGGGGCGCAGGGTCGATACTTTCGGACGACAAGTCCGCCGTCCCCGTATACCGATGACCGATAACGGCCCCGAGCAGGGATTCCTACGGTTCAGGGCATGAAGGGCATCCTCGGTTTCATCAGCTTCACGCTCATCCTCGGCGGAGTGCAGGGCATCGTCCACGAAGCCTTCGGCACGTGGATCCCGCTCATGGGCTTCATGAGGCACGTGTACGTCGACGGCTACGAGATCTACATCAGCATCGCGCTGATCGTCCTGGGCGTCGCGGTGGGCACCGCCGCCGGGAAGGTGCCGCAGGAGTAGGGGGTCTGAAGCATTCGACGTCAGCGGGTCCTGCCCAGAGGGCAGGACCCGCGTGTGCTGTGCCGGCGTACGGCGCGACTAGTCGAACTCGCCCGCGAGGGCCGACGCCATCCGCAGGTGCGGTCCCGCCTCGGCGTCCCGGCCCTGGCGCTCCAGCGTGCGGCCGAGCATCAGGCGGGCGTAGTGCTCCACCGGGTCGCGCTCCACGATGGTGCGCAACTCGCTCTCGGCGCGGCCGAGTTGAGCCGAGTGGTAGTACGAACGGGCCAGGAGGAGGCGGGGGCCGGTCTGCTCGGGAACCTCCTCGACGAGACCGTCGAGGATCCGGGCGGCGTTCGCGTACTCCTTCGCGTCGAAGAACATCTGGGCACGGTCCCAGCGCTCCGCGGCCGTCCCGTGCGTGTAGTACTTCTGCTCCACTGTTTCCTCCTTGCTCGACGCCTTCAACGGAGGTACGGGGTGGGGTATTCCCCGGCTTCCGTGTGTCCGTCGACCGGTTCGCGGCGTCGGCCATGTTGACTCACTGCGGGTGACACGTATGTTGCTGTGCGTCCCTTCTCCGACTCGCGCACAGCTCGGTCCCGCAAGGCCCACGGGCCACTCGGCCCCGTGGGTCCACACGCCCTCCGTGCAATGGGAGTCTCATGGACACCACCCGCGACACCACCCCCGTCTCCTCCGGTCCCTCCTTCACCCGCCGCCGCTTCCTGCAGACCACCACCGCGACGGCCGGCGCCGTCGCCGCGGGCGCAGGCGCACTTCTCGAGCCGGCGACGGCTGCCTCCGCCGCGGCTGCCGCCCCCGCGTCCCTCTCCTTCACCGCCGCCACCAACGGCGCCGCCACCCTCGCCCCGTCCGGCGACCGCTTCGTCGCCGAGATCCAGAACATCCTGTGGTCGATCCCGCGCGAGGGCGGCACCGCGAGACCGCTCACCACCCCCGAACTAGAGCCCACCCGCCCCCAGTTCGCCCCCGACGGGAAGCGGCTCGTCGTCTGCGGCTACCAGGGCGGCGGCTTCCACCTGTGGCTCCTGGACGCAGACGGCGGCACCCCGGAGCAGCTCACCGACGGGCCCTGGGACGACCGCGGCCCGGCCTGGTCCCCGGACGGCCGCCGCATCGCCTTCGCCTCCGAGCGCGGCGGCGACCCCGAGCACGCCGCCCCGTACCGCATCTGGACCATCGACGTACGCGACGGAACTCTCACCCGCCTCACCGGCGCTCCCGGTCAGGAAGGCCCCGGGCAGGGCGGCGCCTGGGAGGACTTCGACCCGACGTGGTCCGCCGACGGCACCCGCGTGCTCTTCGTACGAGCAGTGGTCACCGCCGCCGGAACCCTCCAGGCGTCCACCCTCGCCTCGGTCGCCGCCGACGGCGCCGGAGCCGTCACCACCGAACACGCCGACGACTCCGGCGCCCAGGTCATGACCCCCGCCGTCGCCCCGCGCGCGAAGGGGCCACTGGCCTACCTGCGGACCACCGCCGCCATCAATGGAACCGCCACCTGCAGCCTCGTCGTCGATGGGAAACCGGTCGACGTGCCCGGCGACGTCGCCCCCGTGCCGCCACGCTGGACCGGACCCGACACCCTGCTCCTCACCGTCGACGGCCGCTTCCGCCTCGTGCGCCCCGCCGCCCCGAGCGAGGGCGAGCGGGTCGCGTTCACCGCGAAGCTCCCGGTCGACCGCCCGCGCTACCGCGTCAAGCGGTACGACTTCGAGGGCGGGGGAGTCCGGCAGGTCCGCTCCCCGCACCTGCCGGCCCTGTCGCCCGACGGCGAGCAGGTGGCCTTCGCCGCCATCAACTCCCTCTGGATCGGCGCCACTTCGGGTGGCCGTGCCCCGCGCAAGGTCGTCCAGGCCCCGCAGACCCGCTACGTACTCGCCCCGACCTGGACGCCCGACGGCAAGGCGCTGGTCTACGCCGACGACCGGGCGGGCCTGTTCTCCGTACGCCGTCATGATCTGGAGAGCGGCAAGGAGACCGTGCTCGCCGAGGGCGGGCGCGTGTTCCCCGCGCTCTCGCCCGACGGGCAGCGCCTGGCGTGCATCGACATGTCCGGCAACCTTGTTCTGCGTGACCTCGGCGCGGGCACCGAACGCGTCCTCGCCGCACCGATGGGCAGCGGCGGACTGCCGGGCAGACCCTGTTGGTCGCCCGACGGGAGATACGTGGCGCTGTGCGACCGAGGCCGCCTCAACCAGCGCTTCCGCGAGGGCTACAACCTCATCCGCGTCGTCGACACCAAGAGCGGGAAGGCCGTCGTCCACCAGGTCGCCCCGCATGTCTCGATCGCCGACCGCTACGACTCCGGGCCCGCCTGGTCGCCCGACGGCCGCACCATGGCCGTGGTCGTGGAGTCCGCGCTGTGGTTGCTGCCCGTACGCGCCGACGGCACCCCGGACGGCGAACCCCGCCAGGTCACGGACGAGGCCGCCGACCACCCGAGCTGGTCCGCCGACAGCCGGCGGATCCTCTACCTGAGCGCGGGCCGACTCCGCCTCCTCGACGTGGCGAAGGGCACCGCCCGCACGGTCAGGATCCCGCTCGACCACCGCCGCCCCCGCCCCGCCGACACCGTCGTGCACGCGGGCCGGTTCTGGGACGGCACCGGATCCGAGGTCCGCGACGACGTCGACCTCACCATCGAGGGCGGCCGCATCGCCGCCGTCACCCCGCACCGCGCCGGCAACCGGACGTCCGTCAAGCGCATCGACGCCTCCGACAGGACCGTGATCCCGGGCCTCTTCGATGCCCACACCCACCCCTGGCAGTCCACCTACGGCGGCCGCCAGACCGCGCTCCAACTCGCCTACGGCATCACCACCGCGGTCTCCCTCGGCGGCTTCGCCTACGAGCAGGCGCGTATCCGCGAGGCCGTGTACGCGGGGGCGCTCGCGGGGCCGAGGCTCCTCGCCACCGGCGAACTGCTCGACGGGCCGCGCGTCGCCTACAGCATGGGCCGCGCCCACCGCACCCGCGCGGGCCTGCGCCGCTCGCTCGACCGGGCCGCCGCGCTCGACTGGGACTTCGTCAAGACCTATGTGCGGGCACCGGGTTGGCTGATGAAGGAGGCCGCATCCTTCGCCCACGAGCGGCTCGGTGTGCGCAGCGGCAGCCACCTGTGCACACCGGGGATCCAGCTCGGCCAGGACCTGACGACCCATCTCCAGGCCACGCAGCGCCTGGAGTTCGGGCACGCGACGACGGCTACCGGGCACGCCGGCCAGGACGTCGAGGAGATCTATTCGAGGACCGGCGACTTCCATCTCATCGCCACCCCGTTCACCGCGCAGCCGCTGATCGGCGCCGATCCGGCGCTCGCGGACGACCTGCGCGTCACGCGGCTCATGCCGCCGTGGGACACCGCCGCCGTGGAGAAGCTGGCCGAGGCCGCGCCCACCGGGGCCCAACTCGCCACTCTGGACCGGGAGATCGCGGTCTACCGTCGTGTTCTCGCGGCGGGCGGGAACATCGCGCTCGGCACCGACCAGCCGCTCGTCCCCGTCGGCCTGCACCTCCACCTCGCGCTGCGCGCCCTGCACCGCGGCGGACTGTCCCCGGCCCAGGCCCTGCACACCGCGACGCTGATGCCCGCCCGGGTCTTCGGGGCGGACGCGGACCTGGGCACCCTGGAGGAGGGCAAGCTCGCCGACCTCGCGATCGTCGACGGCGACCCGTTCACCGACTTCGATGACCTGATCCGCACGACGGCGGTGCTGCGCGGCGGCGTCCCCTTCCAGCAGGCCGACCTGGTCGGCTCCTTCGAACCGGTGGCCGCCGGAACACTGAGGGCCACCGGTGACGACTGGCTGGAAGTGGGCCGCCTCATGCGCCGCGAGGGCTGCTGCGACGCGGGGATCTAAGCGGGTCGGGGGATGTGCCTCTATTTCCCCCGACCCGCTTAGACGGCCGTTCTAGACGCGCGTCCCACGCGGCGCGAGCCGGTTGCCGACGGCCCCGAACAGGCCGTCGGCGACCAGTGCGAGCACCGCCACCCACAGCGCCGCCGCGATGACACCGGACAGTCCGTACGACACCTGGTTGAGGATGATGTCGCCGAGCCCGCCGCCGCCCGCGACGGCGGCGAGGGTCGCGCTGGAGATCACGTACACGACGGCGATCCGGATGCCGGTGAACAACACCGGGAGCGCGAGCGGCAGTTCGACGCGCCACAGGATCTGCCACTGTGTGAGCCCCATGCCGCGCGCGGCCCGCACCAGGTCCGCGTCGACCTGCTCCACACCCAGGTACGCATGGGTGAGCACCGGCGGGATCGCCATGATGACCAGCGCCGTCATGACGTTCACGAAGCCGATGCCGAGCAGCCCCAGGAAGATCGCGATGAGGGCCAGGGAAGGCAGCGCACGGCCGATGTTGGAGATGCTCACGGTCAGGAACGAGCCCTTGCCGCGGTGCCCGAGCCACACACCGAGCGGCACCCCGATCACCAGGGCAACGGCGACGGCCACCGCCGAGAGCAGCAGATGGTCGACCGTACGGTCCAGGAGCAGGCCGAGGTGGTCGGCCATGAACGTGAAACTCGCGAGGAAGGTGTGCATCAGACAGTCCTCCGCGTCCTGGCCCACGGTGTGAGCGCCCGGCCGAGCAGCACGAGCAGTCCGTCGGCGGCGAGCGCGAGCGCCACGGCGAGCAGGCCTGCCCCGATGAACTGTGTGTTGAACGGCGACTGGAGGCCCTGGATGATCGGCGATCCGAGGCCCTGGTCGATGATGAACGCGGCGATCTCGACCACGCTGATCGTGGTCACGGTCGCCACCCGAAGGCCGCTGATCACGGCGGGCAGCGCGAGCGGCAGCTCGATGCGCCACAGGACTTCGCGCCGGGTCAGCCCCATGCCGACACCGGCCCGGCGGACGTCCTCGGGCACCTCGCCGAGCCCGGTGACCGTCGACTTGAACAGCACCATCAGCGTGTACGAGACCAGGGCGATCTCGGCGGTGAGCACGGAAAGGCCCGAGACCGGGACGAGCAGCGTGAACAGTGCCATCGGCGGAATCGTGTAGAGGAAGGAGGTGAGTCCGCCGAGCGGTCTGACCAGCCACTTCCGGAAGTGCGCGAGCAGCGCCAGCGGGAACGCGATCAGGAAACCGATCCCGACCGCGATCACCGTGAGGCGCACATGCTGGACGAGGGCGGGACCGAACACGCTGGAGAAGTTCGCGGTGAACCAGTCGACGCAGAACACACCGTTGTCGCGCACACACGAACTGACCGTGCCGAAGTCGGGGATGACGGGGCCACTGGCCAGCGAGATCACGCCGCCTCCCGTATCAGCTCGACGGTGACAAAGCCGACCGGCTTGCCGGTCTCGTCCGTGACGGGCAGCCGCTCGGCGCCGCCGGCCATCAGCGCCGACAGGGCGGTGCGCAGTGTGTCGCCGGTGCGCAGCGCACCGTCGTCCGAAGCCTTGTCCGCCGGCTCCAGCTTCAGGTCGCCGAGGGTGCGCAGCGTCAGCGCCTTCAGCCCCCGGTCCGTGCCGACGAAGCGGGCCACGTAGTCGTCGGCCGGCTCGCGCAGGATCCGCTCCGGGGTGTCGTACTGGAGCAGCCTGCCGCCCTTGGCGAGGATCGCGATGCGGTCGCCCATGCGGACGGCCTCGTCGATGTCGTGGCTGACGAACAGCGTCGTCTTCTGCACCTGCTCCTGCAGCTTCAGGAACTCGTCCTGCACGTGTTCGCGCGTCACCGGGTCGAGCGCGCCGAACGGCTCGTCCATCAGCATGATGGGCGGATCGGCCGCCAACGCCCTTGCGATGCCGACGCGTTGGCGCTGGCCGCCGGAGAGCTGGGAGGGGTAGCGGTGGGCGTACTCCTTGTGCGGGAGGCCGACCAGTTCGAGCAGCTCGCGCGAACGCTCCGCGATCCGCGGCTTCTTCCAGCCGAGCACCTGCGGCACCGTCGCGACGTTCTCCTCGATCGTCAAGTGCGGGAAGAGACCGGCCTGTTGGATGACGTAGCCGATGCCGCGCCGCAGTTCGATGACGTCCTGCTCGCGGATGCTGCTGCCGCCGATCCGGATGTCCCCGCTCGTCAGCTCGGTGAGCCGGTTGACGAGGGTGAGCGCAGTCGTCTTGCCGCACCCTGAGGCGCCGAGCAGGACACAGATCTCGCCCGCGGGAACCGTCAGGGACAGTGCGTCGACGGCCGCCTCGGCCGTGCCGTCGTACGTCTTGGTGGCCGCGTCGAAGACGATGTCTGCTGCGGCGCCGGCGGTCTGCATCGTGGAATGCTCCTCGGTCACGGTCATATCAACTTGTTCGCTCTCAGGAACCGGTCGGCGACCTTCGCCGGGCTCAGCCGCATCATCGCGGCGGCCTCGTTCAGGGCCTGCATGGCTTCCTCCGTGAGCAGTTCGTCGACGGCGTTCAGCGGTTCGGTGAGCCGCTCGCCGTACCTTTCGACGAGAGACGTCCGCACGACGGGGGAGACGTTCTGGAACCCGAAGATGGCCTGGTCGTCGTCGAGGATGGTGAAGTCGTAGCGGCGCAGCTGCGGGTCGGTGGTGAACACGTCGGCCGCGTCCACGTCCCCGTTCTTCAGCGCCGGGTACTGGAGGCCGATGTTGAGCGGCCGCACCTTCATGTCGTGCAGCCCGTACGCCTTGACGATGGCGTCGAAGCCGAGCGGGCCCGTGATGTTGTCGGGGTACTCGGCGTACGAGATCTTCCCCAGGCGTTTGAGGTCGCCGACCGTCTTCAGCCCGTGCTTGCGGGCGTCGGTGGTGCGCACGGCGACGGCGTTGCGGTTCTGGAACGGGGTCGGCGGCAGCAGCGAAATCCCGCGCCCCGCCTCGAACTTCTTCGCGGCCACGTAGGTGTCACGCGCCGTCGTCGGCATGTGCTTGGGCATCGCGAACGTCTGAAGGATGACGCCCGTGTACTCCGGATAGAGATCGATCTGCCCGTTGCGCAGCGCGCGGTCGATGAGGTCGGCGCTGCCCACGTTGGACTTGAGGACGACGTCGAAACCGCGCTTGCGGAGGATCTGGGCGTACAGCTCTCCCATCACCCACGACTCGGTGAACTGCTTGGAGCCGACCGTGATCACGGGCCCCGTGCCGGCGGCGGACCCGGTGGCCGTGGCCACCCCTGCGGCCGCGACGACACCGAGCGAACCGGTCAGGAACGTGCGTCTGCGCATGCTCAGACTCCCTGCCGGGGAATCACGGCGTCCGTGGTGCGATGGAAGACGCGGGTGTCCCCCTCGTAGGCGGTGAGGGTGTTGACGACGGTGAACGAGGTGCTGTCGGAGGTCATCCGGCTGTGTGTGACGACCTTCCAGTGCCAGTCGTCGCCGCGCCCGCCCTCCTCGGTGCGCTCGCACTCCACGACGGCGGAGGACGGGTCGCCCTCGGTGAGCGAGAAGCGGTCGACGGCGTCGCCGCGCTTCCACAGGCCGTCGGTGAGGTCCTTGAACTCCCCGTCGTCGACGACGAGTTCGACGACCGTGCGGCCGGAGACCGGGTCGTGCTCGATCCGCCGCGACGAGCCGTCGCCCGACGTGGAGAGCTCGACCGGCAGGTCGGGCTGCGGCTTCCCGTAGGCGCGCAGCTCGTCGTCCGCGTCCGTCGGCGGCCGTACGGGCAGGTGGAGTGCGGCGGAGGGGGAGGCGTGCAGGGTGACCGTGACCGGCTCGGGGGACGGCCAGGCCAGCGGAAAGTACGAGGACGAGACCGCGATCCGGATGCGGTGTCCGGGCGCGAAGGCGTGCGCGGTCCCCACCAGCGGCACGGTCACGTCGTAGGGCCGACCGGGCTCCAGCGGCAGTGTCTCCGCGTGGCCCTCGCGGTGCGTGAGGTTGAGCAGGCCGCGGGTGACGAGCCGTGAACTGCCGTCCGGGGCAACGTCGTTGAGGCGCACCGCGAGCTGCGCGGCCGGCCTGTCGGCACTCACCCGCAGCGTCACGGACGGCGCGCCGAGGATCTCGGCGCGCTCGTCGAGCGGCGTCGTGGTGAAGCAGTGCGCGAGCCCGTCGTCCCCGCCCTGCGGGCCGAACTGCCCGGCCGCGTCGCCGAACTGGAGCCAGCTGCCGCCCGCCGTGCCGAGCACGCGCGTGCTGTCGAGGTGTGCGTCGCGAAAGCGCAGCGGGTCGTGCCCGACGGCCTCGCCCGCCGACTCGCCTGCCAGGGCGAACTCCTGCCGCTCGATCCGCTCCGAGGGCCACCGCCGCTCGGCCACCCATCGGCCGGACCGCTGCTCCCTGTCGCCGCCGGGCGCCGCCCATTCGGGCAGCCACGCGCGCAGCGCCGGATCGTCCAGGGCCCCGGTGTCCTCGCCGCGCAGGAACTGGTCGAACCAGCGCACCACTTCACCGTGGAAGTCGATCGCGGGCCCGGGAGCCGCCTGGTGCGGGTACGTGTGCGCCCACGGCCCGACAAGCGCCCGCACGGGAGCGTTGCCGACACCCTCAAGGAGCCGAAGCACGGCGCCGCAGTACGGGTCGTACCAGCCGCCCACCGCGAGTACCGCCGCCTCGATCGCGCCGAAGTCCTCGCACACCGAGCCGTGCTTCCAGAAGGCGTCGCGGGTCTGGTGCCGCAGCCACTCCTCGACGTACACCGGGGTGTCCGCCATCCGCTCGAGCCACCGCTCGCGCCAGTCGTCGCCGACCACGGCCGGGTCGGCGGGCCGCGCGTTGTAGGCGAGCATCGTCGAGGCCCACGGCAGCATCTCCGAGGCGATCAGTGAACCGCCCGTGTAGTGCACGTCGTCGGCGTACCGGTCGTCCGTCGAGCAGACCGTCACGATCGCCTTCAGGGCCGGTGGGCGCAGGGCCGCGATCTGGAGGCCGTTGAAGCCGCCCCACGACTTGCCGATCATGCCGACGGTGCCGTCGCACCACTCCTGCTCGGCGAGCCATGCGATGACCTCGACGCCGTCGTCCAGCTCCTGCTGCGCGTACTCGTCGAGCATCAGACCGTCGGAGTCGCCGCTGCCGCGCAGGTCGACGCGGACGGCGGCGTAGCCGGACGCGGCGAAGCGTGCGTGCAGGCTGTTGTCGCGGTCGGCCGTCCCGTCGTTCTTGCGGTACGGGATGTACTCGAGGATCGCGGGCGCCGGGCGTGCGGTGCCTTCCGGGAGCCAGACGCGGGCGGCGAGGCGCGTGCCGTCGGCGAGCGGAATCCACAGGTGACGCACGAGTTCTGAAGGTGCTTCGGGCAAGGTGAGGTACTCCTGTCGCGCTCCAGCTACTCACTGTCCATTCAGTAGTAGCGATCGGGCTCCCTACCCCGCGCCCACACCTCGAAACCACCTGTCCCAGAGCGTGGACGGGGTGGGAGAGTGGAAGTCATGGAAACGTACCGGCTGCACCCCGGCGACCCGTCCTCCCCGGTGCTCCTGCACGTACCGCACGCCTCCCGCGAGATCCCGGCGCGCGTACGCGAGGGCCTGCTGTTTCAAGGAGAGGCCCTGGAACGGGAACTGGACCTCATCACCGACGCGCACACCGACGTCGTCGCGGAACGCGCCGCGCGGGCGGCGTGCGTCACACCCTGGCGGTTCGTCAACGAACGCTCGCGCCTGGTCGTCGACCCGGAGCGGTTCCCCGACGCACGCGAGGAGATGCGGGCCGTCGGCATGGGCGCGGTCTACACACGCACCACACACCGCCAGCCCCTGCGCCCCGAACCCCCGGCGGACGAGCACGCCTTGCTGGACACGTACTTCCACCCGTACGCGCAGGCCATGACACGGGCCGTGGCCGACCGGCTGGCCGCGACCGGCCGGGCGGTCGTCATCGACGTCCACTCCTACCCGAGCCACGCCCTGCCCTACGAACTGCACGGAACGGACCGGCGCCCACCGGTCTGCCTGGGCACCGACCCGTTCCACACTCCGGACACCCTCCTCGCCGCGGCCCGCGAGGCCTTCGCGGCGTACGGGGACACGGCGGAGAACACCCCCTTCGCGGGCGCGTACGTCCCGTTGGCGCACTACGGCAGGGAGCCGCGCGTGAGCGCCCTCATGCTGGAACTGCGCCGCGACGGCTACCTCGACGAACCGGTCACCCCGCACGACGGACTGGCGAAGGCCGCGAGTGCGCTCGCGAACCTGGTCGACGCGGTGTCCCGCGACGGCGGGCCCGGCCCGGCGTGACCGGTGGCTCAGCCCAGCGTGACCAGTGACTCCGGCGTGAGATCCGCGAGCGTCGGATAGCCGTCCACCGCCATGATCAGGTCGGCCTCGGCGAGCAGCGAGCGCAGCACATGGACGAGACCGTCCTCGCCGCCGACCGCGAGTCCGTACGCGTACGGGCGGCCGACGCCCACCGCCGTCGCACCGAGCGCCAGAGCCTTGATGACATCGGCGCCCGAGCGGACCCCGGAGTCGAAGAGCACCGGCATGCCGTCCGCCGCCTCGACGACGCCGGGCAGCGCGGCGAGTGCGGGAAGCCCGCCGTTGGCCTGGCGGCCGCCGTGGTTGGAGCAGTAGATGCCGTCCACGCCGCCGTCCCTGGCGCGGCGCACGTCCTCGGGGTGGCAGATGCCCTTGAGGATCAGCGGCAGATCGGTGAGCGAGCGCAGCCACGGCAGGTCGTCCCAGGTGAGCGGGTTGCCGAAGAGGCCGACCCAGGAACGGACGAGGTCCGTGGGGTCGGTGCTCGCGGCGATCTCCTGGAAGCGCGGGTCCGACATGTAGTTGGCGAGGCAGTGGCCGCGCAGCTGCGGGAAGTTGGACGTCGACAGGTCGCGCGGGCGCCAGCCGGTGACCCACGTGTCGAGCGTGACCACGATGCCCTTGTAGCCGGCCGCCTCCGCCCGCTTGACGAGACTCTCGGCGAGCGCCCGGTCGGTGGGTGTGTAGAGCTGGAAGAAGCCCGGTGTCTCGCCGAACTCCGCCGCGACGTCCTCCATCGGGTCGACCGTCAGCGTCGATGCCACCATGGGAACGCCGGTGCGCGCCGCGGCCCGCGCCGTCGCCAGGTCCCCGTGTCCGTCCTGCGCGCACAGCCCGATCACGCCGACCGGCGCCATGAACAGCGGCGAGGCGAGCCGCGTCCCGAACAGGTCCACGGACATGTCGCGCTGCGTGGCGCCCACCATCATCCGGGGCACGAGTCCGTACCGCTCGAAGGCCCGCACATTGGCGCGCTGCGTGTGCTCGTCGCCCGCGCCCCCGGCCACGTAGGACCAGACGGAGGGGGAGAGGGCGGCCTGCGCCCGCTGTTCGAGGGTGGCGTAGTCCATCGGCTGCGTGGGTGTGACGCCGCGCAGGCCGTCGAGGTAGATCTCGAATTGGTAGTCACCGAACTGCGGGCTCATCACGCACCTCTTCGCCAGGGAGCAGGGGCACACCAATCTGCCAGGTCAAGGGTGCGGGGCAAAGGGGTGGTCAGGTCCGCCGCCGTACGAAGTCCAGGGAGGCGGTGAAGATCCGCCGGACCTCGGCCTCGTCCGCGCCGTGCCAGCCGTGGTCGGCCCCCGGCACCGTCCACAGCTCGACCGGCGCTCCGGCCGCCCGCAGCGCGTCCGCCAGATCGCGGCCGTGCGAGCACGACACCATCGAGTCGGCCCAGCCGTGGACGACGAGGAACGGTGGTGCGTCCGCGTGCACCCGCTTCAACGGGCTTGCGGCGTCCGCCAGTTCCGGAACGGATGCGGGTGCGGCGCCAAGGAGCAGCGCCTCGGGAGTGGCCGGGTTCTCCGGGTCGAACGGCTCGCGCCGCGTTGTCAGGTCCGCAGGGCCGTACCAGATCACGGCCCCCGCGAGCCGCGGCTCGTCGTGCGTGAGCGCGAGCAGCGAGGCCAGGTGGCCGCCCGCCGACTCGCCCCAGACGACGGCGCGCTCGGGGTCGATGCCCAACTCTCCCGCGCGCAGGCCCAGCCAGCGAAGCGCCGACCGCAGATCGTCCAGCGGCGCCGGGAACGTCGCCTCGCCGCTGAGCCGGTAGTCCACGCAGGCCACCGCGAGTCCCGCCGCCGCGAGCTGCTCGAACGGTCCGGGGGCCCACTCCCGCGTACGCACACCCATGTCGTCACGCCGGCCGCGCCGCCACGCCCCGCCGTGCACGAACAGCACCAGCGGGGCCGGGCCCGCAGAGGCGGGCAGCCACACGTCGAGTTCCAGCGGGCGGGCGCCCTCCACGTCCGCGTACGGGACGCCGCGCAGCGCGCGCACGCCGCCCGCGCACTCGGTCGCCCGGGGCAGCGGCGCGACATCCGGGTGCGGCGCGGCGATCAACTTCCGCAGCTCGCCCGGCGTCACGAGGTCCGCCACTGGTGGTCGGGCAGGAAGCGCACGTCGTACTCCTGCGGCACGGTGCCGAACTTGTGCGGCTCGGGGACGAACGGCTGGGCCGGCAGGCCCATGCCCTCCGCCGGTGTGCCCAGCGTCTCGAAGAACCGCTCGAAAGTTCCGCCGGGACCCGCGGCGACGCCGACGACCTGGGAGTGGTGGCGCTCCATGCGATAGGCGTGCGCGCAGTTCTTCGGCACGAAGCCGAAGTCGCCCGGCGTGAGCAGCCGCTCCAGCTGCTCGCCCTCGGGGTCCTCGGCGAAGAGCCGGACCGCGCCCTGCGTCACGTAGAACACCTCGTGGGTGTCCGCGTGCACATGGGCCGGGATGATGTCGCCCTTCGGGCCCTCGACGGTGAAGAAGTTGAAGGTGTTGTCGGTCTGCTCGCCGCCCGCGTAGACGGTGACGAGATCGCCGAAGAGGTGGGCCCGGTCGCCCTCGCCCTTCTCGATCACGTACGGCTTCGAAGGGTCGGCCGGTATGCGGGAGGCGCTGCGATAGCGCGTCGCGAATTCCATGGTCATGATGTCGTCCTCGCTCGTGTCAGGGTGCCTGACGATCCATGTCAGGTAGCCTGACACGCGAGGCGGTCCACGGGCAAGAGGCCGTGACGAGGTCCACCCGGAAGGACGGAAGGCATGACGAGCGAGCCCCGACGTGATCTGCCGCAGCTGCTGGGCGAGGCCAGGCGCTGGTTCGAGGACGGGCTGCTCGCGACCCTCCGGGCGCAGGGGGAGGCGCCGATAACGCCCACCCAGATGCAGCTCTTCGCGATGCTCGACGCGGACGGCACCACCGTCGCCGAGCTGGCCCGCCGCATGGGCGTGACCCGGCAGACCGTCCATCAGGCGGTGTGGGCGCTGATCGAGGACGGGTTCCTGGAGCAGGTGCCGGACCCCGCCTCGGCCCGTCAGCGTCTGGTGCGGCGCACGGTCCGCGGGCGGCGCGCGCACGAGCGGGCGCGCCGCGCCCTCGACGGTCTTGAGGCGAGACTGGGCGAGCGCATCGGTGAGGAGGCGCTCGGTGCGCTGCGTGCGGCGCTGGAGGCGCCGTGGGGCGGGCCGTTCGACCAGGGCCCTTCTTGAGAGGCGCTTCTTGAAAGGACCCTGACGGCCCGCCGGGGCCGTCAGTCGTCGACGGCGTCCGTGACCGCGCCGAGGTCCACGAACTTGAAGTTGGTGGACGGGCGGTCCGGATCGCCCGGCGCGTCGTGGCCGTCCTGCACGACCAGGAGGCCGTTCGGGAAGCGCCGGCCCAGCGGCTCGTTCAGCGCGGCGGCGCCATCGCACTCCTCGGAGCCGTCGAGCCCGGGCGAGGCAGGTGTGACGCGGAAGCCGCCCTCGTACTCGTTGGCGTCGGACACCTCGCGGTCGTAGGCGGCGAAGGTGTTGTCGCCCTGGTGGAGGCGAGCAGCAGGCCGTCGCCGTCCTCCTCGTCGACCAGGGTCAGGCCCTCGACGTCCGCGGTGATGCGCTTGCCGCCGAAGCCCGGGTCGGCGCCCGCGACACACTCCTCGCTCGCCTCGTCGTAGGTGCCGGGAACCCCGTACTCCTTCACCTTGTCGATCAGCTTCGGCGTGCCGCCGAGGTCGGCGCGCAGCCGCCAGATGCCGACGTCCTCCTGGCCGGCGTAGAGCGTGCCGGTCGCCGGGTCCACCACCATGCCCTCGACCTGCGGCAGTTCGCCGGGCTCGCCGCACGGTGACCACGAGGCGCCGTTCGGGAGGCGGAAAGCGGAGGGCAGGTCGAGGGTGCGGACCTTGGTGTAGCCGACCGTGCCGTCGGCGTTGGCCTTGAGTTCAAGGAGCGCGAGGCGGGTGCGTTCGCGCCGGCTGACCAGCGCGTACGAGCGGCCGCTCGTACGGTCCGTCCAGGTGGCCAGGCCGTACGCCGTGCGCTGCTCGTTGATCTCGTCCTGGGAGCCGGAGAAGACCGGGGCCGCCTTCGGGTCGGTGACGTCGGTGAGCGGGCCGCCGGACCGGTCGCGGTCGATGCGGTACAGACGCAGGCGGTCGTTGCCCCGGTCCGAGGTCACGGCCAGGTCGCCGAGGCCGGAGCTGTGGACCAGGTCGACGTTGTTGAAGCGGCCCGGCGTGTCGTCGGCGCCGGGTCCCGCGGGGGCCGGGAGCGACTGCACCTCGCGCGCGTCGAGGTCGTAGACACGCAGGCCACCCTGTTTGGCGGTGGCGACGACGAGGCTCCGGTCGGGGTCCGCGGGGTTGCGCCAGATCGCCGGGTCGTCGGCGTCCGCGTCGCCGCCCGCCGCGTCGTCGTGCAGGGCGGCTGTCTCGGCGCGCGGGGCTACGGCGGGCAGCGCCCGGGAAGCGGCCTGCGCCGGGCCCGTCGTAGTCACGGCGAGCGTGGCGGCGGTGGCGAGGACCAGCAGGGACATCCGTGGAGTGATCACGTGAAAGCTCCTTCATGTCGCGTACATGGCGGAAGCATCCTGTGATCTTGGCGTGAGGGGGAAGGGGGCAGCACCCCAAGAGGGCGCGTACGCGGGGTGAACGCGCGGTGCGGACCCGCCCTCCTGTGAGCTGCGTATGAGTTGCGAACAAAATCGTTGACAATTCTGTTCGCCTAGATTTAGCGTCGACACGCACTCACTCAGGGAGGGCACATGCCGGAGGAAGCCCGTCCGGGCTCCGGAGAGCAGGCCAAGCAGTACGCGCTCGATCAACTGCGGACGGCGATCCTGCGCGGCGAGATGTCACCGGCCCAGCGGCTGGTGGAGAACGAACTCGCCGAGCAGTACGGCGTGACGCGGGCGAGCATCCGTGCCGCGCTGCTCGAGCTGGCCGCGGAGGGCCTGGTCGAGCGGATCCGCAATCGCGGCTCGCGGGTGCGGGTCGTCACGGTCGAGGAGGCCGTGGAGATCACCGAGTGCCGGATGGCACTCGAAGGGCTGTGCGCGGCCAAGGCGGCGAAGGAGGCCACCGACGCGCAGCTCGACGAGCTCACCGCGCTCGGCGACGCCATGTCCAAGGCGGTCGGAGACGGTGACCCGCTCACCTACTCCGACCTCAACCACGAGCTGCACGCCCGCATCCGGGAGATCTCCGGCCAGCGGACGGCCGTGACCCTCCTGGAGCGGCTCAACGCCCAACTGGTGCGTCACCGCTTCCAGTTGGCGCTGCGTCCGGGGCGTTCGCAGCAGTCCCTGGGCGAGCATCTGGCGATGATCGAGGCGATCCGCGCCAGGGAACCGCAGGCGGCCGAGACGGCCGTCCGCGCCCACCTCCGCAGTGTGATCGACGTGTTGCGCGCCGACTGACGCTGCACCGGGGGACGGGCGCACACCTGTCACCAAGGAGATGCAGCAATGAGCAACGGCCACGAGCCTGCTACCCCGCCACGATCGACCCTGGTCGTCACCGCGCACGCCGGGGACTTCGTGTGGCGGGCCGGCGGTGCCATCGCGCTCGCCGCCGCCCGCGGCGAGAAGGTGAGCATCGCGTGCCTGACGTTCGGGGAGCGCGGCGAGTCCGCCAAGGCCTGGCGGGAGGGCAAGAAGCTCGACGAGATCAAGGCGCTGCGCCGCGACGAGGCGGAGCGGGCCGCCGCCGCGCTCGGCGCCGACGTGCACTTCTTCGACGCCGGTGACTACCCCCTCGTCGAGAGCGCCGAGCTGACCGACCGGCTGGTCACCGTCTACCGCGACACCCAGCCCGACGTCGTCCTCACACACCCCGTCGATGACCCGTACAACGGCGACCACCCGGCCGCCAACCGCATGGCGCTGCAGGCCCGTGTCCTCGCGCAGGCCATCGGCTACCCCGGCGAGGGCGAGGTCATCGGCGCCCCGCCCGTCTTCTACTTCGAGCCGCACCAGCCCGAGATGAGCGGATTCAAGCCTGAGGTCCTCCTCGACATCACCGAGGTGTGGGACACCAAGCGCAGGGCCATGGAGTGCCTGGGCGCCCAGCAGCACCTGTGGGAGTACTACACCGACCTGGCCGTACGCCGGGGTGTTCAGCTCAAGCGCAACGCCGGGCCCAACCTGGGCCTGGCCCACACGACCATGGCCGAGGCGTACATGCGCCCGTACCCGCAGATCGCGAAGGAGCTCGCCTGATGCCCGGCGTCATCGTCACCAACCCGCCCAGGGCCGAGGCCAAGGACGTCGAGGCGCTCGCCGGATACGGAGTCGCCACCGTCCACGAGGCGATGGGCCGCACCGGCCTCCTCGGCCACCATCTGCGCCCCAACCAGCAGGACACCCGCATCGCGGGGACCGCGGTGACCGTGCTGTCGTGGCCCGGCGACAACCTCATGATCCATGCGGCCGTGGAGCAGTGCGGCGAGGGCGACATCCTCGTCGTCACCACCACCTCGCCGTCCACCGACGGCATGTTCGGCGAACTGTTCGCGACCGCACTGCAAAAGCGCGGTGTGCGCGGCATCGTCACCAACGCCGGTATCCGGGACACCTCCGAGCTGCGCGACATGGGCTTCCACGCCTGGTCGGCGGCCGTGTCCGCGCAGGGCACCGTGAAGGCGACCGGCGGCAGCGTCAACGTACCGGTCGTCATCGGGAGCGAGACGATCCGTCCCGGTGATGTCATCGTCGCCGACGACGACGGTGTGGTGGTCGTGCCGCGCGAGCTCGCCCGCGAGGCCGCCGGGAAGTCGCAGGCCCGCGAGGAGAAGGAGGCCGCCACCCGCGCCGCCTTCCTGGAGGGGCAACTGGGCCTGGACCGCTACGGGTTGCGCGACACCCTCAAGCGGCTCGGCGTGGAGTACCGCACGTACGAGGAGCACACCGGAGCCGGGTCGTGACCGGGCCCGAGGAACCGCGCTGCATGGTGATGCGCGGTGGTACCTCCAAAGGTGCCTACTTCCTCGCCGAGGACCTGCCCGCCGAACCGGCCGCCCGCGACGACCTGCTGCTGCGGGTGATGGGCAGCCCCGACCCCCGCCAGATCGACGGCATCGGCGGCGCCCACCCGCTCACCAGCAAGGTGGCCGTGGTGTCCCCTTCGCAGGACCCGGGCGCCGACGTCGACTACCTGTTTCTCCAAGTGGGCGTCGGAGAACCAGTGGTGTCGGACCGTCAGAACTGCGGCAACATCCTCGCCGGCATCGGCCCGTTCGCGGTCGAGCGGGGCCTGGTGCCGGCGGGGGAGGCGGAGGCCTCGGTCCGTATCCGCATGGTGAACTCCGGTGACCGGGCGACCGCCACGTTCTCGGGAAGGCCTGCGGCCGGGGTCGACGTCGTCATCGAATTCCCGCCGGGGGAGGGGCGGTTGCTGCCCACCGGACACCTCCGGGACACCGTCGCAGGCGTCGAGGTGACGTGCGTCGACAACGGCATGCCGACTGTGCTCGTCCCCGCCGATTCCCTCAAGGTCACCGGATACGAGGAGCCGGAGGAGTTGGAGACGGATGCCGAACTGGCGTCGCGGGTGCGTGACATCCGGCTCGCGGCAGGGGAGTTGATGGGCCTCGGTGACGTGTCCGACACCACCGTCCCCAAAGTGACCCTGCTCGCCCCACCCCGCCACGGCGGCGCCGTCACCACCCGCACCTTCATCCCGGTGCGCTGCCACACCGCCATCGGGGTGCTCGGCGCCGCGAGCGTCGCGGCAGGGCTGCGTATCGAGGGCAGCGTGGCGGACGGCATCGCCCAACCGCCCACGGACGGCGACCGGTTGCGCATCGAGCACCCCACCGGCTCCACCGACATCGAAAGCAGCCTCACCACCGGCCCGGGCGGTGTTCCCGCGGCCCGCAGGACCGCCGTCGTCCGCACGGCCCGCAAACTCTTCGACGGCACGGTCTTCCCGCGCCCCGCACGCACGTCAGGAGAATCCCGATGACCCCGCCCCTCGGCGACATCGCGCACATCGGCCACGCCCAGCTGTTCACCCCGGACCTGGACGCCAGCGTCGCCTTCTTCTCGGAATTCCTCGGCCTGACCGTCTGCGGCCAGGACGGCGACGACACCGTCTACCTGCGCACCTTCGACGACTACGAGCACCACAGCCTCGTCCTCACCGCCCGCGACCAGCCGGGCCTCGGCCGGATCGCGCTGCGCACCTCCAGCGAGGAAGCGCTGCAACGCCGCGTCAAGGCGGTCGAGGAGTCCGGCGGCACCGGCCACTGGACCGAGGACGAGCCCGGCATCGGCAAGCTGTTCGTCACCACCGACCCGGACGGCCACGAACTCGCCCTCTACTGGGACAGCGAGCACTACCGGGCGCCCGACGAGCTCAAGCCGGCCCTGAAGAACCAGCCGCAGGCCAAGCCCAACCGCGGCGTCGGCGTCCGCCGCCTCGACCACGTGAACTTCCTGGCCTCGGACGTCGCCCTCAACGCCGACTTCCAGTCCGACGTCCTCGGCGCGCGCCCCACCGAGCAGATCCGGCTCGACACCGGCCGCATCGCGGGCAAATGGCTGACCTTCACCAACAAGTCGTACGACGTCGTCTACACCGAGGACTGGACCGGCGCCAACGGCCGCCTGCACCACATCGCCTTCGCGACCGACAACCGCGAGGACATCCTGCGCGCCGCCGATCTCGCCATCGACACCGGCGTGTTCATCGAGACCGGCCCGCACAAGCACGCCATCCAGCAGACCTTCTTCCTCTACGTCTACGAGCCCGGCGGCAACCGCATCGAGCTGTGCAACCCGCTCACCCGTCTCGTGCTCGCGCCGGACTGGCCGCTGATCACGTGGACCGAGGAAGAGCGCAAGAAGGGCCAGGCCTGGGGCCTGAAGACCATCGAGTCCTTCCACACCCATGGGACTCCGCCGATCCAGCCCTGACCCGCACGTCCCCGTAAATCCCCACCCACCATTACCGGGCCGCCACCGGACAGCCCGGACGAGAGGAACAACGATGTCCTCGCGTTACCGCTCCGCCCTGCCCGAAAACGCGGCCTCCGCGCCCGCCGCGGATCCCTCCCGCCGCAGCCGCGCCATCGTCATCGCCCTGTGCTGGGCGCTGGTGTTCATCGACGGCATCGACACGTTCATCTACGGCTCCGCGCTGCCGCACATGCTCGGGTCGAAGGCGCTCGGCCTGACCGACGCCACCGCCGGTGACATCGGCAGCTACACCACCTTCGGCATGCTGGTCGGCACCATCCTGTCCGGCACCGTCAGCAACTGGGTGGGCCGCCGCAAGACCGTCTTCACCTCGGTCGTCGTCTTCACCGTCGCCACCGTCGGCTGCGGATTCGCGCAGAGCGCCGGGGTGTTCGGCTTCTTCCGCCTGGTGTGCGGCTTCGGCCTCGGCGCGCTGCTGCCGATCGCCATCTCGTACGGCATGGAGTTCACGACCGGCGCCCGCAAGGCGCTCGCGACCGGTGTCATCATGACCGCCCACCAGACCGGCGGCGCCGTCGCCCCGCTGCTCGCGCTGTGGCTGATCGACGACTTCGGCTGGCGCTCCGCGTTCCTCGTCGGCGCGATACCCGCGCTGATCTTCCTGCCGCTCGCCCTGAAGCTGCTGCCCGAGTCGCCGACCAACCTGCTCACCCGCGGCCGCACCACGGACGCGCAGGCCCTCGCGGGAACGTACGGTCTCGAACTGCCCGAGCCCAAGGGCCACGCCACCGACAAACTGCAAAGCATCAAGGCCCTGTTCCGCGGCCGCCAGTGGCTGACGACGCTGTGCTTCTGGCTGACGTCCTTCGCCGGCCTGCTGCTCGTCTACGGGGTCGGCCAGTGGCTGCCGAAGATCATGGGCGACCTCGGCTACGAGACCGGTGACTCGCTGCTCTTCTCGACGTTCCTCAACGTCGGCGGCATCGTCGGCATGCTGGTCGCGGGCCGCCTCGCCGACCGCGTGGGACCGCGCCGCATCGTCATCATCTGGTTCGCGCTGACCGCGGTCTTCGTCTACCTCATGGGCGTGCACATGTCGGTGGCTGTGCTGTACGGCGTCGTCTTCCTCGCCGGGCTGCTCCTGTTCAGCGGCCAGACGATGGTGTACGCGACGGTCGGCTCCCACCACCTGGAGGAGGACCGGCCCACCGCGCTCAGCTGGGTCTCGGGCATGGGCCGCTTCGGCGCCGTCTTCGGCCCGTGGATGGGCGGCCAGCTGCTCGCGGCGGGCCACGCGGACCTGGGCTTCTCGATGTTCTCTGTGGCCGCCGTCTTCGGTGCGGTGATGATGGCACTGGCCGCACTCACCATCCGGGTCGGGCTGAAGCGGGGGAACGGGGACCGGAACGGGGCGCCGGTGCTGGCCGGTTGACCCGTGCGCGCAACCTGACCGCCGCCGAGAAGCGTCCCGCTCGGTCGCGTCGGTGCTCCTGCCGACATCGCCGAGGCCGTGGCGTTCCTCACGTCGGACGCCGTCGGTTGCATCACCGGCGAGAACCTCGCGGTCTCCGGCGGCATCGGCGTGCACGCGGGCGCCTGACGGGCCGTCCGTTTCTAGCGGGGGAGCGCCCCGGCGACGGCGGACGTGACGACGCGGCGGACGTCCGCCTCCGCGGGCGGGCCGTCCTCCCGGTTCGCGTACAGCAGGTGGCCCGAGCCGATCAGGGTGAGGCCCAGGGAGTCGATGTCGGTGTCGGGCGTCAACCGGCCGGCCCGCCGCTCCGCTTCGAGGTACGAGCGGACCATGGCGGTGGCGTCCGACAGGACCGTGACGCCGGGGCGTCCGGCCGCCCGCAGCCGCACGCGCAGGCCGTCGCGGAAGGTGAGCAGGCCGACCATGGCGACGACGACCGGGGTGAACAGGTCCGTCAGTGCCTCGGTGAGGAGGTCGACGACGGTACGGGTGCCGGCGGACGCGGCGAGCGCGGCGGCCCGTTCCTCCATGCGGCCCGCGCGGTCGATGACGAGGTCGGCCAGGAAGGCGTCGAAGTCGGCGAAGTGGCGGTGCAGCACGCCTTTCGCGCAGCCCGCCTCCGTGGTGACCGCCCGGCTGGTGAGCGCGGCGGCCCCGTCCCGCATGAGGACGCGCTCGGCCGCGTCGAAGAGCTGCTCGCGCACATCGCGTATGGCCACACCGGTCGGCACCTGCGCTTCTCCTTCATTCGGTTCGGGCCAGACTAGAAGAGTGGGCATGCGCCCACTATGGTGGGCGCATGCCCACTCGTGACGTGAAGCCCTCTGGGGCCGCTGCGAACCAACCGCACAAGGCGCGCGCCATGGCCGAGTCCTTCGGCGCCGACCCCGAGCGCTACGACCGCACCCGGCCACGCTACCCCGATGCCCTCGTCGCCCGGATCGCCGCCGCCGCGCCCGGCCACGACGTCCTCGACGTCGGCTGCGGCACGGGCATCGTGTCCCGGCAGTTCCGGGCGGCGGGCAGCACCGTCCTCGGCGTCGACGTCGACGCGCGCATGGCGGAGTACGCCCGCGGCCACGGGCTCGACGTGGAGATCGGCCGGTTCGAGACCTGGGACGCGGCGGGCCGCACCTTCGACGCGGTCGTCGCGGGACAGACCTGGCACTGGGTCGACCCGGTGGCCGGAGCCGCGAAGGCGGCCGAGGTGCTCCGGCCCGGCGGACGTCTCGCCCTCTTCTGGAACGTCTTCCGCCCCGGACCCGACCTCGCGGACGCCCTCGCCGCAGCCCACCGCGAAGCCCTGCCCGACTCGCCGCGCAACCCGTGGGCCCGCCCCACCCTCGACGCGTACGGGCCGATCTTCGCGAAGGTCGCCGACGGGCTGCGCGACACCGCCCTGTTCGGCGAACCCGAGGAGTGGCACTTCGGCTGGGAGGCCACGTACACGCGCGACGCGTGGCTGGAACAGATGCGCACCAGCGGGGAGGCGGGCACATACCGGCCGGAGCAGTTGGCGCAGTTGCTTGCGTGCACGGGCGCCGCGATCGACGCGATGGGCGGCGGGTTCACCCTGCCGTACACGGCGGTGGTGGTCACCGCGGAGCGTGCCGGCGCCTGATACCGGGACCGGCGGCGCTGCCTGACGGGGCCCGATTGTCAGTGGCGGATGCTTCTCTGGAGTCGGACGGAAAGGGGAAGCAGGAGCGATGAGTCAGGAAGCTCGGCGTGGGCAGCCCGGCCGGGACCTGTGTGTCCGGCGGCATCCGGACACACAGGTGGAGTGCGTGCTGCCCGACACGCACTATCCGCGCCCGCACCACGCGCTGGACGGGACGACGTGGCACGACGGGCTGTGCGCGGCCTGTCATGGGAGCGGGCGGAGTGAGGGGGAGGTGTGCGGTGGCTGCCGTGGCGGCGGGTTCTGTCTGCTGGAGGAGCAGGAGTGAGCGGTGGTGTTCGCCCAGGGCGCTACGCAGGGCCTGAGCAGCAGTCGTCCTCCTCCTCGGTGCCCGCAGCGTCCAAGCGGCAGTAGCACGACGAGCGGATCGGGACGTCCGCCACCGCGAGGGCCGTCGTCAGCTGCGGGGCGATGATCCGGGCCTCCGCGGTGCGGCCGAGCCGGAGCAGGCACTCGTGGTGGCCGTGCAGCGCCCAGACGTTGTTGGGGTGGCGCAGCGAGCGGGGGAGGGTGTCGTCGAGGCCCAGGTCGGCGGCGTAGACGGCGGCGGCCTCCGTGACCCTGCCCTGTTCCAGGAGTAGCGCCCCGTACGCGTGCCGGGTCGGCTGCATCCAGCCCCACGGCTCGTCGTAGGGGAGGGTGTCGTCGAGGTGGATGGCGCGGCGAAGGTCCGTGAACGCCTGGTCGCAGTCGCCCGTCCGGTAGGCGAGTTCACCGTCGAGCATCGCGGCGGCGATGGCGAGGAGGTCGAGGCATGTGTTGTTGAAGAGGGTGCGGGACTCCGGTACCCGCTCCACGGCCGCCGTGAAGTGCGCGCGTTCGGTCGCCGCCTCCTGTGTGCGGCCCGTCGCGGCGAGGGCGAGGCCCCGGCCGTAGTGGGTCATCGCCGTCGTCACGCAGTACAGCTCCGGGTCGTGGGGCAGCGGCAGGTCGATGAGGTCCTGCCAGCGGCCGAAGCGGACCAGGGCGTGCACCCGCATGCCCAGGAAGCCCTCCAGCCAGTCGGCCATGGGCGGGGAGCCGACGCGCAGCAGTTCCTCGGGGACCGCCGCCTCGAGCCGGTCCACGGAGTCGAACGCCACCTCCGCCTGACCCGCGAACATCGCGGCGTAGAGCCGGAAGTGGACGTTGTGGCAGCGGTAGAGCGTGTAGAAGTTCATCGCGCCGTCGCGGGCCAGTGTCAGCTCATCCGCCTCGATGGCGCGGGTGTTGGCCGCGATGGTGCGCCGGTAGTCGCCGCACAGCACGTCGATGTGCGAGGGCATGTGGTGCAGATGGCCCGAGTCGGGCACCAGGCCCCGGAGCCGGTCGGCAACCGGGAGCGCCAGCTCGGGCGTCGGTGACATCTCCATGAGGTGGATGTAGAGGTGCAGCAGGCCGGGATGGTCGCGGCCGTCGGGCTGTGCAAGCGCGCGTTCGAGCGCTTCTCGCGCCTCGACGGTGCGGGCGCCCTCGGCGGGGCGGCCGGTGGGCAGATCCCACAGCTGCCAGGGCGTGAGGTTCATCAGGGCGTCGGCGTACAGCGTCGCGACATCAGGGTCGTCCCGGTGGTCCGCGTAGACCTTGCCCATGGCCTGCGCGTACTCCTCGTTCCACACCGACTGATCGGGCACGGGACCGGCCGACGGGTAGCGGGACGCGAGGGCGTCGATCAGCGCCTGCTCGGCCGGTGTCGCGCGGGCGGCGGCGAGCGTGGCGCGCTGGACCGCGTGGTGCGTGCGCTCGACGCTCGACGTCAGATCACGCTCGTCGAACGCCTCCCAAGGCTTGTTGTAGTTCGGTCCCAGGGCGTAGGCGAGGCCCCAGTGGGCCATGGCGCACTGCTCGTCGGCCTCGATGGCCCGCTCGAAGCAGTCGGCGGCCGCCTCGTGATGGAAGCCGTACACCCACAACAGGCCCCGGTCGAACCACCGTTGGGCCTCGGGCGACCCGGTGGTGATCTCGCGGTGGAAGGATCCCAGGTCGTAATAGCCGTCGTCGTTCACGGGCGCCGCCTTCGACGAGTGTGCGGGGTCCGTCCCGACGAGGGGCGGATCGGGCACATTGTCCCGCCAAGGTCGGCGCCGCACCATGGGCGGCGCCGGAGGTGCAGCCTTGCGGCCGCGACCGCAGAAGCCGCTTCCCCGTCGGGTCAGGCTCGCGCGGCGTCGTGCCCCGTCTCCTTCTCGGCGACGACGGACTCACCGGCGACGGGCTCACCAGCGACCCTCTCACCGGCACCCGTGAAGAAGTCGACGAGCGAGTACGGCGCGCGGTCGCCGAGGCAGAGGTCCAAGATCTCACGCGCGTCCTCGTAGAAGCCGGAAGTGCGGGCGAACATCGCCTCTTCGAAGGCCGCGAGCGCCGCCTCGATGTCGCTGGGGTGCGCGGCGATCGCCCCGCCGAGTTCGGCGCCGTCGAACATCGCCAGGTTGGCGCCGTCGCCGGACGGCGGCATCAGGTGCGCGGCATCGCCCAGGAGCGTCACGCCCGGCACACGGTCCCAGCGGTGCCCGTCCGGCAACGTGTGGATCATGCGCGCGACCGGGGCGGACCCGCCGTCCGTGATCAGAGCCGTCAGCTCCGGGGCCCAGCCCTCGAACTCGGCGGCGATGCGGGCCTTCGCCGCGTCGGCGTTCGTGAAGTCGATGTCGGCGAACCAGGCAGCGGGGCGGGCCAGTTGGACGTACGTGTGGATGATGCCGCCGGCCTCGCGGTGCGCGCTGATGCCCTTGCCGGGAGAGGGGGCGAGCAGGGCGCCGGCGCCGACCGCCCCGGCGGCCGCCTCGTGCCGCGCATCGACGTCGTGCAGGTAGGTCTCGACGAACGTCGTGCTGGTGTAGGCGGGCGTGGCGTCCGAGACCAGAGGGCGGACCTTGGACCAGGCGCCGTCGGCGCCGACGAGGAGGCCGGTGGTGACGGTCGAACCGTCGGCGAAGGCCAGCTCGTGGCGGCCGTCACCGAGCGGCAGCACGCCGGTGATCTTGTGTCCCCACCGGACCGTGCCTTCGGGCAGTGAGTCGAGCAGGATCCGGCGCAGGTCGCCGCGGAGTACCTCGGGGCGCCTCGCGCTGCCGTCGTCGGGCTCGTCGAGCAGCACCTTGCCGTGCTGGTCGAGCACGCGCAGCGCCTCGGCGCCCTCGTGGATGATCGCGCGGAACTCCTCGGTGAGCCCGGCCGCCGCGAGGGCCGCCTGCCCGTCGGCCTCGTGTATGTCGAGCTGGCCGCCCTGGGTGCGGGAGTCCGGCGAGCGGTCGGCTTCGTAGACGGTCGCGGGGATGCCGTGGACGTGCAGGACGCGGGCGAGGACGAGGCCGCCGAGGCCCGCGCCGACGATGGTGATGGGTGTGGTGTGCGCATTCATGATCTTGCTCCATTTCGGGAGTGTCAGGAGAGCCGGAAGTGTCAGGAGAGCCGGAAGGGTCATAAGAGTCGGGAGAGCCGGGAGTTCACTGGAACGTTGTTCCAGTGCCAGTTTGGAACAACGTTCCAGTCGTGTCAAAATGTGACGCATGGCGACCAGGGCACAGCGGACAGAGCGGCGCACCGACGCGCTCTCCAAGGAGCGGATCGTCGACGCGGCGATCGGGATCCTCGACGCCGAGGGCGAGAAGGGGCTCACCTTCCGCGCGCTCGCGGCGCGCCTGGCGACCGGCGCCGGAGCGATCTACTGGCACGTCGCGAACAAGGACGAACTGCTCGCGGCGGCCACCGACGGAGTCGTCACGCGCGTCGTGACGGACGTGGGCCGCGGCGAGGGCCCGCGGGAGGGGATCCGGACCCTGGCGCTCGGCGTCTTCGACGCCATCGACGTGCACCCGTGGGTAGGCACTCAGCTCTCCCGTGAGCCGTGGGGGTCCGCGCTGCTGCAGATCTTCGAGGGCCTGGGAGGCCGGCTCCAGGAGCTCGGCGTTGCACGGGCCGACCAGCTCAACTCCGCGTCCGCGCTGCTGAATTACGTCCTCGGGGCCGCCGCCCAGAACGCCGCGAACGCCCGCCTCGCGCTCCCGGTGGGGGCCGACCGCTCCACGTTCCTCGGCGGGATCGCCGCTCGGTGGACGGAACTCGACGCCGCGCGCCACCCGTTCCTGCGGCAGGTGTCGGCGGAATTGCCCGAGCACGACGACCGGACGCAGTTCCTGGCCGGCATCGACCTCATACTGGCGGGTGTCGACACCGCGAGGAGGGCGCATGGCTGAGAGCGGGAACGGGGCCCGGCCCGAGGGCCGGGACGACGTGGACGCGGTGACCCGTGCGGTGCTCACCGCGTCGCGGCTGCTCGTCGCCGTGTCGGCCCGGTCCCTCGCGGAGGTCGAGGACCGGGTCACGCTGGCCCAGTTCCGGATGCTGGTGGTGCTCTCGACGCGCGGCGCCACCAAACTCGTCACGCTCGCGGAGCAGTTGCACGTGGCGCCGTCCACCGCGATGCGGATGGTGGACCGGCTGATCGCGGCGGGACTCGCGGACCGCAGTGCGAACCCCGCCAACCGCCGCGAGACGCTCCTGCAACTGACCGACGAGGGGCGCCGCACCGTCGAGAACGTGACCGCGCGACGCCGCCAGGACATCGCGGGGATCGTGGAGCGCCTCGACCCGGAGCAGCGCGCTTCGCTGATCGGCGCGCTGGACGCGTTCAACGAGGCCGGCGGCGAGCCCTCGGCGCCCGGCGACCCGGACCCGACCTTGCACCCGCTGGGCTGGGCCGATCTGCCGACGGGCTCCGCGGGCTGAACCTACGCGGGCTGGACCTGTGCCGGCTGCCCTTGTGCGGAGGCGACCTGTGCGGACGCGGCCTGTTCGGGCGCCGGCCGGTGCAGCGCCCGCAGCGCCCCTTGGTGGCTGAGCCAGCCCACCGGCTCGTCCTTCTCCGTGTGCATCACCGGGAGTCCGGTCCCGGGCGCCGCGAGGAGTGTGTGCAGCGCCGTCGAGAGCGGCTGATCCGTGGTGACGCGGGGTGTGCGCAGGGCGAGTTCCCCCACGGTGGTCGGCGCCCCGTCCTGCTGCTCCGCCAGTGTCTCGGCCACCGCCTGTGCCGTGACGACGCCGGCGTAGCTGCCGGAGTCGTCGCGCACGGGCAGTGCGCCGTGGCCCGAGCGGCTCAACAGCTGTGCCGCGGAGCCCAGTTGGAGTGACGAGTGCAGGGGAGCGGGGAGCGGTTCCAGGACGGCGGCGACCCGCTGGTCGCCGAGCGGGGCTCCCGGCGCGGGGCCGTCCAGGTCGATGCCGCGACGGCGCAGCTTGAGCGTGTAGATGGTGTCGCGTGTGAGCAGGCGGCTGGTGGCGGTCGCGAGGACGATCGCCAGCATCAGCGGCAGGATGATCGAGTACTCGCCGGTCAGCTCGAAGAGGATCACCACGGCGGTGATCGGTGCGCGGGACGAGCCCGCGAAGGCGGCGCCCATGCCCACCAGCGCGTACGCGCCGACGGCCCCAGCGGTTCCCGGCATCAGGCCATGCGCGACCGCGCCGAACGCGGCGCCCAGCATCGCCCCGATGAACAGGCTCGGCGCGAACACCCCGCCCGAGCCGCCGATGCCGATGGTCAGGCTCGTGGCGATCATCTTGCCGACGAGCAGAAGCAGCAGGAAGCCGATCGCGTACCCGCCCTCCGTGGCCTTCTCCAGGACCGGGTAGCCGACCCCGTACATCTCGGGAAGTGCGAGCAGGACCAGGCCGAGCGCGAGTCCGCCGACCGCGGGGCGCAGCCACTCGGGGCCGCGCCACAGCCAGTCGCAGGCGTCCTCGATCGCGTACAGGACGCGCGAGAAGCCGACGCCGACAGCGCCCGCCACGATGCCGAGGACGGCGAACAGGGCGTACTGGCCGAGGTGTTGGACCGGGAAGTCGGGCAGGCTCAGGAACGCCACGTCGCCGAACGCGGCCCGGCCGATCACGCTCGCGGTGACGCTGGCCAGGACGGTCGCGCCGAACGCCTCGACGGTGAAGGTCCGCAGGATCAGCTCCATCGCGAAGAACACACCGGCCAGCGGGGCGTTGAACGTCGCCGCGATGCCGCCCGCCGCTCCGCACGCGACGAGCAGCTTCAGCCGCTCCTCGGAGAGTCCCGTGACGCGGCCGAGCGTGGAGCCGAGGGCCGAGCCGATCTGCACGATCGGTCCCTCGCGCCCCACCGAGCCGCCCGAGCCGATGGTCAGCGCCGAGGCCAGCGTCTTCACCACGGCCACCTTCGGGCTGATCCGGCCGCCGCGCTTGGCGACCGCGAGCATCACCTCCGGCACGCCGTGCCCGCGCGCCTCCTTGGCGAAGCGGTTGACCAGCGGGCCGTAGAGGAGGCCGCCGACGACGGGCGTGACGAGGACGAAGAAGGGGCCGAGCCAAGGTGCGTGCGGGTTGGCGCTGCCGGGGGCCGCCGCGTAGTCGCCGTGCCCGGAGAACAGCCGCGTGAACGTCTGGATGCACCAGCGGAAGACGATCGAGCCGAGTCCCGCTCCCGCGCCGACGAGCACCGCGAGGAGCATCGTCGAACCCCGGCCGCCGAGCATCAAGCGCCTGGCCCGCAGGCCGCCTCCTGTGCCGCTCACTCTGTTTCCCACCTCACGTTTGCATAATGCAAAATACCGACCTTTGCATTATGCAAAACATGTCAAGGGGGTCTGCCACGGGGTCTTACGGAGTCGTGACGCATCGGCCCGTTGCCGTGGTGAGCGGGGTCGGGGGATCTAGCGTGGCGGCATGCGAGTTCTGGTCACCGGCGGTGCCGGGTTCATCGGGTCCCATGTCGTCGAGGCGCTGGCCGCGCGCGGGCACGAGCCCGTCGTGTTCGACGTACGGGAGGACCCCGGCGCCGACGTGCGCGACCCCGACGCGGTCGCCCGCGCCCTGGCAGGTGTCGATGCCGTGTGCCACCAAGCGGCGAAGGTGGGTCTTGGCGACGGGGTCGCCGACGCCGCCGACTATGTCTCGCGCAATGACCTCGGCACGGCGGTGCTGCTCGCCGCCATGGCCGAGGCCGGTGTGCCGCGGCTCGTGCTCGCCGGGTCGATGGTCGTCTACGGGGAGGGTCGCTACGCCTGCGCGCGGCACGGGGCCGTACGGCCAGGGCCGCGGGACGCCGCCGACCTGGACGCGGGGCGGTTCGAGCCCAGGTGCCCCGACTGCGGCGCCGAGTTGGCGCCCGGCCTCGTGGGCGAGGATGCCCCCGTCGACCCGCGCAACGTGTACGCCGCGACCAAGCTCGCGCAGGAACACCTGGCCGCCGCCTGGGCGCGGTCGAGCGGCGGGACGGCACTCTCGCTGCGCTACCACAACGTGTACGGGCCCCGGATGCCCCGCGACACCCCGTACGCCGGTGTCGCCTCCTTCTTCCGTTCCGCGCTCGCCCGCGGCGAGGCCCCCCGCGTCTTCGAGGACGGCCGCCAGCGCCGCGACTTCGTGCACGTACGGGACGTGGCCGAGGCCAACGCGGTGGCCCTGGAGGCCGACGCCGAGCCGGGCGCGCTGCGCGCCTACAACACGGGCAGCGGCACGCCGCACACCGTCGGCGAGATGGCGTCGGCGCTCGCGGCGGCGTACGGCGGGCCCGAACCCGTCGTGACGACGGAGTACCGGCTCGGCGACGTCCGGCACATCACCGCGGACTCGGCGCGGCTCCGCACCGAGCTCGGATGGAAGCCGGAGGTGCGATTCGCGGACGGGGTACGGGAGTTCGCGCGGGCCGCGATGGCCGGGTGACCTGCGGTCAGCGGGCCAGCAGGTGCTCGCGGCCGAACATCGTGGCCGCGGCGCGCGCCGACGGGGTGCCGGCGTCGAGATTCGCGCCCGCTTCGACGAGCACCGCTACTACCTCCTCCTCGCCCTTGAACAGGGCGCCCGCGACCGGTGATTGGTCGCGTGCGTTGCGCAGATCCGGGTCGGCGCCGAGCTGGAGCAGTGCGCGGACCGTGTCGGCGTGACCGTGGTAGGCGGCCAGCATCAGCGGGCTGTTGGACTGCGCGTCGGTGACGTCCACGGGCAGCCCGTGCCGCACGAACTCGACGAGCTCGGCGGAGCGGCCCTCGCGCGCCAGATCCATGGCGAGGGCGAGGACCCGCTCCGTCTGCTCGGGCGTCAGCGCGCTGCCGCTCGGAGAGCTGCCGCTCATGCTCAGAGCTCGCCCGCGGCCAGGGCCTCGATCGCCTTGCGGACGCCCTCGCCGTAGGCCGGGTCGGCCTGCGTGCAGTTGGCGATGTGCCGTTCGACGGTCGCCTGCGACGCGCCGTCGATCGCGCGCGCCGTGTTCGCGAACAGGACCTGCTGCTGCTCGGCGCTCATCAGCCGGAACAGGTTGCCGGGCTGCTCGAAGTAGTTGTCGTCGTCCTCGCGGAAATCGAACCGGTCGGCGACGGCGCCCACGGCCTGGCTCGGCTCGCGGTAGGCGGGCTGCTCCCGCCAGCGGCCGTACGAGTTGGGCTCGATGCCGGGCGTGGCCCCCTGGTTGCCGTCGACGCGCATGGCGCCGTCGCGGTGGTAGGAGTTCACCGGGTTCTTCGGCGCGTTGACCGGGATCTGGTGGTGGTTCACACCGAGCCGGTAGCGCTGCGCGTCGCCATAGGAGAAGAGGCGGCCCTGCAGCATCTTGTCGGGCGAGTAGCTGATGCCCGGGACCACGTTGGCCGGGGTGAAGGCGGCCTGCTCCACGTCCGCGAAGTAGTTGTCGGGGTTGTGGTTGAGCTCCCACTCGCCGACCTCGATCAGCGGGTAGTCCTTCTTCGACCAGACCTTGGTGAGGTCGAAGGGGTGGAAGCGGTAGTTCTCCGCGTCGGCCTCCGGCATGACCTGGATGAACAGCTTCCACTTCGGGAAGTCGCCGTTCTCGATCGAGTCGAAGAGGTCGCGCTGGTGGGACTCGCGGTCCTTGCCGACCAGGGCCTCGGCCTCGGCGTCGGTGAGGTTCTTGATGCCCTGCTGGGTGCGGTGGTGGAACTTCACCCAGAACCGCTCGCCCTCGGCGTTGATGAGGCTGTATGTGTGCGAGCCGAAGCCGTGCATGTGCCGGTACGAGGCGGGGATGCCGCGCTCCGACATCACGATGGTGACCTGGTGCAGCGCCTCGGGGAGGTTGGTCCAGAAGTCCCAGTTGTTCTCGGGGTCGCGCAGGTTCGTGCGCGGGTCGCGCTTCACCGCGTGGTTCAGGTCCGGGAACTTCAGCGGGTCACGGAAGAAGAACACCGGGGTGTTGTTGCCGACCAGGTCCCAGTTGCCCTCGTCCGTGTAGAACTTCAGGGCGAAACCGCGGATGTCGCGCTCGGCGTCGGCCGCGCCGCGCTCGCCGGCGACGGTGGAGAACCGGGCGAACATGTCGGTCTGCTTGCCGACCTCGGAGAAGATCTTCGCGGTCGTGTACCGCGTGATGTCGTGGGTGACCGTGAAGGTGCCGAACGCGCCGGAGCCCTTGGCGTGCATACGGCGCTCGGGGATGACCTCGCGGTCGAAGTGGGCGAGCTTCTCCAGGAACCACACGTCCTGCAGGAGCATCGGGCCGCGGGGCCCGGAGGTCACGGAGTTCTGGTTGTCCGGAACCGGCGCTCCGGCGACCGTGGTCAGCGGCTTCTGGTTGTTCTCGGGCAAGGCTGGCTCCTTCTGCGCGCCACCCGGGCCTGCTCGTGGGAGCGACCCAGAGGAATGCGGATCGGACGGGATCGTAGTCCAGATCCTAACTTGGAATCAGTCCAAGTCAAGCAGAGGTCCAGGTTTCGGTGCTGGGTAGCGTCACCTCGAAACGGCAGCCGCCGGGGATGTTGCGGACCGTGGCCCGGCCTTCGTGCGCCTCCACGATGCCGCGCACGATCGCGAGGCCCAGGCCCGCGCCCGCCGGGGGCGTACGGGCGTGGGTGCCGCGCCAGCCGGTGTCGAAGACGCGCGGCAGGTCCTCCTCGGGGATACCGCCGCAGGCGTCCGAGACCGACACCACCACGCCCTCCGGCGAACGGTGCGCGGCGACGGCGACCGTGCCGTCCGCCGGGGTGCGCCGGATCGCGTTGACGAGGAGATTGCCCAGGACCCGGCTCATCTCCTTTCCGTCGACCTCCACCGGCACCGGCTCCACCTGCTCGCCGACGAGCAGCACCCCGTGCTCACGGGCGAGCGGGTCCGCGCCCGCCAGCGCGTCGCTGACCAGGTCGTACAGGGACATCCTGGCGGGGGCGAGCGGCAGCGCGCCCGCGTGGATGCGGGACAGCTCGAAGAGGTCGCCCACCATGTCGTTGAGCCGCTCGACGTCCGTGCGCATCTGGCGCAGATAGCGGTCCGGGTCGGCGGCGACGCCGTCCTCAAGGGCCTCCGCCATGGCGCGCAGCCCCGCGAGCGGGGTGCGCAGATCATGCGAGATCCAGGCGACCAGCTCGCGCCGCGAGGTCTCCAGGGCGCGCTCGCGCTCCCGGGAGGCGGCGAGCTTGGCGCTGGTCGCCGCCAGCTCCCGGCTGAGCTCCTCCAGTTCGGCGGTGGCCGGCGCGTCGGGCGCGGCGAAGTCGCCGCCGTCGCCGAACGAGCGCGCGGCGACGGCCAGTTCACGGCTGCGGGCCACGACCCAGCGGCCGAGGACGAGCGCCGTGGCGAGCGACACGGCCGCCGCCATCGCGACCACCAGCGTCACCACGGTCAGATCGTGCGCCGACAGGAACATCGCCCACGCCACGGCGAGTGTGCCCGCCAGCATCGCCACCACGCCGACGGTGGAGACCACGGCGAGCGACGCGGTGAGCGAGCGCCGCCGCAGCAGCCGCAGCGCACCCGCCCCGGCCAGGCCCGTGGCGGCGGCGCCCGCGAAGGCGTACAGGGCGATGAGGAGGGTGTCGTGCATGGTCACTCACACCACCTGGCCGGCCGGCTCGAAGCGGTAGCCCACGCCCCACACCGTCTGGATCAGGCGCGGGCGCGCCGGATCGTCCTCGACCTTGCCGCGCAGCCGGCGGATGTGGACCGTGACCGTCGACAGGTCGCCGAACTCCCAGCCCCACACCTCGCGCATCAGGTCCTCCCGGCTGTACGCGCGCCCCGGATGGCGCAGGAAGAAGGCCAGGAGGTCGAACTCGCGCAGTGTCAGGGCGAGTTCGGCGCCCTCCCGCGTGACCCGGCGCGCCGCCGGGTCGACCGTGAGGCCCGCCGCGACCAGCGGGCGCTGCCGGTCGGTGGCGGGGCGGGCGCGGCGCAGCACCGACTCCACGCGCAGCACCAGCTCGCGCGGGCTGAACGGCTTCGTCACGTAGTCGTCCGCGCCGACCTCCAGGCCGAGGATCCGGTCGTCCTCGTCGCCGCGCGCGGTCAGCATGATGACCGGGACGGGGCCGCGTTCACGCATTCGGCGGCACACCTCCAGGCCGTCCATGCCGGGCAGCATCAGGTCGAGCACCACCAGGTCGGGCCGGTGCGCGGCGGCGCGCGCGAGGGCCGTGGGGCCGTCGTCCGCGCGGTCCACCCGGTAGCCGGCGCGGTCCAGGTATCCCGCCACCACCTCGGCGACGGTGGGGTCGTCGTCGACGACGAGGACGCGGCCCGCGCCGTCGTCGGGTGCCGGCCCCGTGGGCTCGTATGGCTGCTGCATGTCACCAGCCTCGCACCGCGCCGGGCTTCCGAGGCGTCCCGGCCGGGCCCGAGGAGCCGACGTCCGTGTTTCGTAAGGATCTAGCACCCGAAATGTCGGAATCGGGCTCGTAGGGTGAGACCCGTGACAAGCCCACCCACCACCGTCGACGTGGTCCTTCCCTGCCTCAACGAGGCCGAGGCCCTGCCCTGGGTCCTCGACCGGATCCCGCCGCACTGGCGCGCCCTCGTCGTCGACAACGGCTCCACTGACGGCTCCGCCGGGATCGCCCGCTCCCTGGGCGCCCAGGTCGTGCGCGAAGAGCGGCGCGGATTCGGCGCCGCCTGCCACGCGGGCCTTACGGCGTCCGACGCCGACATCGTGTGCTTCTGCGACTGCGACGCCTCCCTCGACCCCGGCCTGCTCGTCCCCTTCGTACGCGAAGTGGCCGACGGCGAGGCCGACCTGGTGCTCGGACGGCGTCGCCCGACGGCGCGCGGTGCCTGGCCCGCACACGCCCGCGCGGGCAACCTCGCGCTCGCCCGCATGCTGCGCCGCAGGACCGGCCTGCGCCTGCACGACCTCGGGCCGCTGCGCGCCGCACGCCGCGAGGCGCTGCTCGGACTCGGCCTCACCGACCGGCGCAGCGGCTACCCGCTGCAGATGGTGGTGCGCGCCGCCGACGCCGGCTGGCGAATCTCCGAGCACGACGTGCCGTACCTGCCGCGCACCGGCGCCTCCAAGGTGACCGGCACCTGGCGCGGCACCTGGCACGCGGTGCGCGACATGAGCCGGGTGCTGGGCGAGACGCCCGAACGGGAAGACCGGGAAGGGAGCGTCAGGTGAGCGCCCCTCACGACCTCCTGGTCATCGCCAAGGAGCCGCGCCCCGGCCGGGTCAAGACCCGCCTCACCCCGCCGTTCACCCCCGAGGAGGCGGCGGACCTCGCCGAGGCCGCGCTCGCCGACACCCTGGACGCGGTCGCCCAGGCACCGGCCGCCCGCCGCGTCCTCGTCCTCGACGGGGAACCCGGGCCCTGGCTGCCGCCCGGCTTCGAGGTCGTGCCGCAGTGCGCGGGCGGCCTCGATGAACGCCTCGCGGCCGCCTTCGCCGGGTGCGCCGGGCCCGCGCTGCTCATCGGCATGGACACTCCGCAGGTCGACCCCGACCTGCTCACCGTCGACTTCGCCGACTGCGACGCCTGGTTCGGCCCGGCGCTCGACGGCGGCTTCTGGGCCCTCGGCCTGGCCGACCCCGACCCGGGTCTGCTGCGCGGTGTGCCGATGTCCACGGCGTACACCGGTGCCGCACAGCGCGCCCGGCTCGTCGAGGCGGGCCTCAGGGTGCGCGACCTGCCGCCGCTGCGCGACGTGGACACCGCGGACGACGCCGCGGCCGTGGCCGCGCAGGCGCCGCACGGCCGGTTCGCCGCGCGCCTGGCGCGATGTACGACGGGGGTGCACCAGTGAGAGCGCGCATAGGATCCGCCGTGAGCGCGCCCGCCGCCCCCTGGGCGGGCGCCGATCCGTACTCCGCCGCCCTGCGCTCCGGGCGCGGACCCCTCTTCCTGCGCCGCACCGACGGCTGGCTGCTGCCACTGGAGGTCGAACGCTGGTGCGCGCGGGCCGACGCCGTCGACCGGCAGGTGCTCGACCGCTGCGAGGGCGCCGTGCTCGACGTCGGCTGCGGGCCCGGACGGCTCGTCGCGGAACTCGCCGCGCGGGGCCGTACGGCCCTCGGCGTCGACGTCAGCGACGCCGCCGTCGCCCACAGCCGGGGCCTCGGCGGCCAGGCGCTGTGCCGCTCGGTGTTCGACCCGCTGCCCGGCGAGGGCCGTTGGAACACCGTGCTCCTGATGGACGGCAATGTCGGCATCGGCGGCGAACCGCACACCCTGCTCACCCGCGTCGCCCAACTCCTCGCCTCCGGCGGCCTGTTGGTGGCCGAGACGGCACCCGTCGACGTGGACGAGCGCGCCAGCGTGCAGGTCACCGACTCACCGGGACAGGCGCAGCAGCCGGGACAGTCCGGGGGCCACCCCTTCCCCTGGGCCCGGCTCGGTACCCCGGCCCTGCTCCGGTACGCGGCCGGGGCCGGTCTGCGCCCCGTCGATCAGTGGTCCGTGGGCGGCCGCTGCTTCGCCGCGCTGCGTACCCGCACCGCGAACAGCAGCGCGGACCCCGTGAACAGTGCGGCCGTGACCAGCAACCAGTGACCGAGGTACACATCGGCGGAGCGGCCGGTCGCCGACCGGTACCGCTCGTCGACCGCCCCGCTGACCAGCGGGAACCAGATGAGCAGCAGCAGCCCCGACAGGGCGGCGGGAACCCGCACGTACCCCACGCGCTCCCGCCGCCCGGCCGCCGCGAACCCGCGAACGAGCAGCCGGTCCACCCCCGCGTACAGCGGCACCAGCACGAGATCGTGCACCAGGGCGGCCCCCACGAACCACAACGCGACCCCGAACCAGTCGTCGGCCAGCAGCCGCACGCCCGCATATCCGGCGAGCGCGAACGAGCAGAGCAGCAACAGGAGTTGAAGCGGGCTGCCCAACGGGACGCGTCTGCCCGAAGGGATGCGACGCAAGAGTGACATCACGGTCACACCTTTCCGAAGGTGAGCCGGGCGACCCACTTGGTGTTGAGTACGCCCGGCGCGGCAGGCACGATCACGCGCGCCGGGTGGCCGTGGTCGGGGGAGAGTGCCTCCCCGTTGACGTACAGGGCGAGCAGCGAGCGAGGATCGGCGACCTGGTTGGCGCGCAGCGCGGCGTGCCGGAAGGCGCCGCGCCGTTGCAGGGACTCGACGAGCACATCCGGCGGCTCGGACTCGTGGCCCACGAGCGCCGCCAGGTCGCGCAGTCGCACGCCCCGCCACCACTGGTCGGACGTCGACCAGCCCTCGACGCAGGCGATGGGCAACGCCGAGCTGTGCAGCGGGAGTTGGGTCAGTTCGGTGCGGCTGAGGCGCACCGTGCGGCCCGAGCGACCGACCACGACGAGACGCCACGCGTCCTCGGCCGTCTCCGCGCGGTCGATGCCCGCGTAGGCGGCGGTCTTGTTGATCTGGAATCCGTTCGGGCCCTCGGCCGGGTCGGCGCCGCCGTGCGGGGCGAGCAGCGCGGTGCGGCGCGCGAGGCCGTCGAAGCTCTGCCCCGCCGTCGTCCCGAACAACAGCAGCGAGCCACCCCCGACGAACCACAGCGCACCACGCCGCGACACCGTCGGCGGATCCGGGCGCGGTGCCACCAACTCACCCTCCTCGCGCGCGCGACGCACATTGCGCACCGCCGCCGGAACCTTCAGCACGGCGTGCGCCACGAACGCGGCGAAGAACACCCACGCCCCGTAGAAGTGCAGCGGATAGAACGAGCCGGGGAAGAGGTAGTCGAGCTGCACGTTCAGCACACCCGTGACGAACTCGAACAGGGCGCCGCCGACCAGGAGCAACAGCGAGACACGTTCAAGCGCGTGTGTCAGCGAGCGGGCCGGCGGCAGCGCGAACAGCTTCGGCACCACCGACCACAGCTTCGCCAGCAGCACGGGGATCAGCGTGATGCCGAGCGTGATGTGCACGCCCTGCGTGAGCCGGTACAGCCAGTGCGGATCCGTCGGCCAGTCGAAGAGGTAGAAGCCGAGGATCCCCTTGTCCGGTGTCTTGTCGTTGAGAGAGGACAGACCAGGGTTGTACGCCGCGTACGAGAGGAGGCCCGTCACGAACAGCACGGTGATGCCGACGATCAGCACCAGACCCAGCACGGAGGTGAGCCAGGGGCCGCGCAGCGGGCTGCGCCAGAAGGAGGGCGAGGCGGGGGTGTCACGCATGTGTCGACCGTAGGACGCGAGCCGGGTGAATCGGGGTGCGCGACTCATGACGAAACGCTGACATCAGGGCCGGTCGGCGCAGTGCGGGACGCCTCTCAGCCTAGCGTTCCCGTGTGACCACCCGCACCGACCGATCCTCCGCACGACGCGACCTGTACGCCGCCGCGGCCGCGCTCCTCCTCGTACTGACCGCCGCGCTCGTCGGCCGCCACATCGAGGACACCTACGGCACCCTGCACGTCGGCGCGCCCCCGCTGTACGGAAAGTCGCTCCCGCACATCGGCCCCGGCACGCCCGCCGCCCTCGCGGTGGCCGCCGCCGTCGTCGCGTACGGACCCGTGCTCGCGGCCCGGCTCCGCTGGCGCGCCCTGCTCGCGTCCGCATGGGCCACGGCCACCGCCTGGATCCTCTCCCTCGCCCTGATCGACGGCTGGCACCGCGGCATCGCGAAACGACTCACCACCAAGTACGAGTACCTACAGGTCATCGACCGCTTCCACGACATCCCGGCGGCGCTGCGCGAGTACACGCGGCACATCCTCATCGACGCGCCCGACCACTGGCCCGCCCACACGGCAGGACATCCGCCCGCCGCCCCGCTCACCTTCGTCCTCCTCGACCGCGTCGGGCTCGGCGGAGGCGGCTGGGCGGGGCTGTGGTGCATCACCGTCGGTGCGACGGCGTGCGTGGCCGTGCTCGTCGCCGTGCGGGCGCTCGCCGGAGAGGAACTGGCGCGCCGCGCCGCCCCGTTCCTGGTCGTCGTGCCGGGCGCGGTGTGGATGGGCGCCTCGGCGGACGCCTACTTCGCCGCCGTCGCCGCGTGGGCGGTCGCGCTGCTCGCGCTCGCGGTCAGCGAACGTTCGCTCTGGTGGGCGGCCGGGTCAGGGCTGCTGTTCGGGCTGACCTGCTACCTCTCGTACGGGCTCACGCTGTTCGCCGTCATCGGGCTGGCCGTGCTGTTCCTCGGGCGGGGGAGGGTGCGGGAGCGGCCGGTGGTGCTCGCGGGGCTGTTCTGCGCCGGGTTCGTCGTCGTGCCGGCCGCGTTCACGCTCGCCGGATTCAACTGGTGGGAGGCGTATCACCTGTTGACCACCCGCTACTACCAGGGCGCAGGCGGGATCCGGCCGTACGGCTACTGGGTGTGGGCCAATCTCGCGTGCACGGTCCTTGTCGTCGGCGTCGCGACGGTGGCGGGGCTGCGGCGGGCGGTCGGGCTTCTGGTCAGGCCGGACGACAGGGAAGGCGGTGGGGCGCGGCTCGCCCTCCTTGCCGGAGCCGCACTCCTCGCCCTGCTCGCCGCCGACCTGTCCGGCATGAGCAAGGCGGAGACCGAACGCATCTGGCTGCCCTTCGCGATGTGGCTCGTCCCCGCCTGCGCGTTCCTCCCCCGGGCGAGGCCGTGGCTCGCCTCACAGGTGGGGCTCGCCCTGCTCGTGAACCATCTGGTGCTCACCGGGTGGTGACGCGGCGCGCGGGCTGCCAGGAACGTGCGGTCAGCCGCCGCGGCCGCTCTTCTCGTGGCGCTCTTCCTGGGCGTGGAACGCGTACAGGACGTCCAGCACCTCCGCGTCCGAGACCTGCGGGAACCGCTCGTAACCCTCGCTCACGGCGTGGAAGTCAGGCGGCTGTTCGAGGCAGATCACGTCGCCTGTGTGTCCGCGCAGGTCCGCCACGGTCTGGGGGCTGCCGACGGGCGCCGCGAGGGCGAGGCGGGCCGCGCCCCGGCGGCGGAGCGACAGGAGAGCCGCCGTGGCGGTGAGTCCGGTGGCGAGCCCGTCGTCGACCAGGATCACCGTCCGGTCCTCGACCGGCGGCGCGGGGCGGCCGGTGCGGTACAGATGGGTGCGGCGGTGCAGTTCGGCGCGGGCCTCCGCGACATCGGGGCCGAGCTTGTCCTCGCTCAGGCCCAGGAGTTCGAGGGCCGCCCGGTCGAACAGTGGCGGCTCCTCGCCGACGACGGCGCCGATCGCGGTCTCGCGCCGGCCCGGCACACCGATCTTGCGGGCGACCACGACGTCGAGGGGCGCGTGCAGCGCGTGCGCGACGGGCGCCGCCACGGGGACGCCGCCGCGTGGCAGCGCGAACACGACCGGGTCGACGAGATCGCTGGAGTCGGCCCACTCCAGCATCCGCAGAGCGAGCTCTTCACCGGCGTGCGTACGGTCACGGAAGGGCACGGGGCCTCCTCTGCGGTCGTCGGTTGTCTCCGTGGGGCAGGGGGCCGGCTCAGGACCGGTGGCCGAGCAACTCCCGTACACCCTCTCCGTTGAGCGTCAGGGCGTCGGGCGAACCCGCGTCGATCGTCATCGACAGCTCCGTCGGCCAGCGCGAGGCGAGCGTGCCCAGCGGAACCGGTGTGCAGCGCGAGATGAACGGAAGCAGTTCCGACATGCGCAGTTCGGACGTGAACAACGGCACCAACTGCTCGCCGCCTGGCTGCTCGATGACCGGCAGGGACAGCGCGGCGGAGGCCGAGTCCTGTTCCTCGCCCACCTCGTCGGGCACGGGTACGAGGACCTCGCACTCGGCGAGTGCGTCGAGCGCGCCCTGGTCCTCCGTGTTCAGGGTGAGGGCGCTGAGCGCCTGCTGCGCGGGGGAGTGGCCGTTCTGTGGGATGGAGTTCTCGTGCATGGTCGATATCCCCTCTGGAGTACGGGCGGACGGCGCCCCGCGTACCCAGGGGGTGTCGGTCCATGCAGCAGAGATTCGGGGGACGGCGACCGGCTCAGGCCGCCGCCCGTCTCGCCCAGGCCCGGCCCCACCGCCCCAACATGTGCGGGCACAGCGGCCGGCCGTGCAACAGCTCCACACCCTCCGTGGCGCCCGTGGCGACGAAGAAGCGGCGGCCCATGGACGACTGCAGCGTGGTGGTCCAGCGAAAGCCGTCACCGACGGCGATCGCGCCGCGCAGCAACTCGTGGCCGATGCCCTCCCGGCGCCACGACTCGTCCACCCAGATCGCATGGATCCGCCCCACCGCGCAGTCCTCGCACAGCCGGAACCGGACCTCGGCGATCTGCCGGCCGGCCTGGGTGCGGGCGGTGATCCGCCACTGACCGTCGGCGCCGGGGCGCTGTTCGGCGAGCATCACCACGGTCCCGTCACCGGTCGTGATCAGCCCGCCCGTCCTCCTACGCATGCGGGCCTCCTGCGGGCGTGCTGTGTCGGAGTTGTGCCCGCGCATCCTTTCACGCGGTGGGGCAGTGACGACAGGGGTGCGCGGGAGTGGTCCTGAGGCCGGCTGTGCGCCGGTCCGGCCTCCGCGCTCCCCGGGGTTCTGCATAGACTGAAATAGTGCATTCCGCAGATAACGGAAGATTTCGCAAGGCTCTCCTGGGGTGCGGCGAGAGCGTCCCGGCCGACCGGGCGGCCACGCTGTGCAAGGAAATCCTCGGCTTGGACGCTGTGACGGCGGTGACCGCGGCCGAGCTCGTCGAGCGGGCCGCGGACGCCGCCCCCGACCTGGTGATCAGCGTGACGGAGCTGCCGGACGGCAGCGCGATCGACGCGGTGCGGGAGCTGCGTGGCGGCGGCGACACCGTGCCCGTCGTGCTCCTCACCCGGCACACGGAGTCCAACCGGCGCGTGGCCGCGTTCGCGGCAGGCGCGGACGACTACATCGTCGTGCCCGCCGATGCCACCGAGATCCAGATGCGCATCAGGGCGCTGGTCCGGCGCTGCGTCTGGGAACGCGAGGCCGCCGTGCCACAGGCGGAGCCGCGGTCAAAGGGGCCCGGGCCCGGTGAAGTACGCGTCGGTGACATCGCGCTGGTCGCGGAGACCCGCACCGTCACCCGCGACGGAACCGCCGTGGAGATGACCCCCACCGAGTACGGGCTGCTCGAATTCCTCATGGCCCACCCCCGGCAGGTGCTGTCCCGGCAGCAGATCCTCGGCGCGGTGTGGGGCCCGCACCACCAGGGCAGGGACGCCGTCGACACCTACATCCGCTATCTGCGCCGCAAGCTCGACCCACTGGGCCCGCCCGCGATCCACACCAAGCGCGGCTACGGCTACGTGTTCGACCCCGAGCGCGAGGCCTGACCGGCGCTGTCGTCCGCCGCCGCGGCCGGCCCGTCGACCCCCGTGCTCATGCGCTCGAGGAGTGCGACGAACCGGTCGTCGAGATCCCGCACCCCGATGCCGAACTCCTTGGCCAGCGACGAACGTGTCAGCACATAGCCGTAGTTGACCGACTGAAGGAAGGCGTGCAGCGCCACGGGGTCCACGTCCCCCGCCACGTATCCGCTGTCGATGTCGGTGCGCAGCCGCTCCTGGGTCCGCTCGCGGAACGGCATCGTCTTCAGCTTGGTGTCGCCGTCCAGCATCAGCATCATCAGCAGCCGGACCGAGGACGCCATCCGCACACAGCCGCGCACCGAGCGGGCCACCCGGTCACCGAAACGCCGCGGCCCCTCCTCGACGAGGAGCCGCGCCCGCCGCTCGGCCGCCGTGCGCTGCAAGGCCGCTCGCAGCAGGTCACGGCGGGAGCCGAAGTAGTGGTAGACGAGGCCGCGGTTGACTCCGGCCCGGTCGGCGACCTCGCGCAGATTCAGGCCCGCCAGCACGCCGTCGCGCTCGATCAGTTCGAGGGCGGCGTGCTCCAGGAGCTTGCTCGTGGCCTCGCTGTCCATGGCTGCCTTCTTGACGGCCTTCTTGCGGGGCGCTGCCGCGCCCGTCGTGCCGTCGCCACTGTCCGCCAAGTCCGCCTCCCGTGACCGCCTCGCCACTCCATTGAGCTGCGCACACCGTACGCGACGCGGGGTCGGCGGCACCCTCCCGGCGAACTCCCACAGAACTCCCGACGATCGCGCGCCGTATCCGAGCCGCATTCCCGGCGGCGCCGTATGTCATGGCAGGGATGCCACTCCCACGTAGAGATCCGGAGGAACCGTCATGTACGTCTACCGTGCGAACGTGCCGCGCGAGCAGCGCGCCACGACCGGTGGGCAGGCGCTGCCCGAATACGCGGAACGCTCCCGCCCGTTGCTGACTTGGAACCAGTCCGTCGAACTCGCCGCCGCCCAGGCCCGTGAGCGGGTGCGGCAGGCGCTCCACGCGTACGCCGTCGACGCACACACCGTCGACGCGGCCGTCCTCGTGGCGAGCGAACTCGTCGCCAATGCCTGCGAACACGCGCGCGGGCCCTACCAGTTGCGTCTCACCGTGAGCCGCACCCTGTGTGTCGAGGTCCTCGACCGCGGCCCCGGCCTGCCCGCCGCCGTCCTGTGCCGCGCCCCCGTCGCGCCGGACTCGGTCGAGCGAGGGCGCGGACTGCTGCTCGTGGACCGGGTCACCGGCGGGGCGTGGGGCAGCCGCACGGTCGCGGGCGGACACTGCGTGTGGGCCGGGATTACGGCGAGTTGAATGTGCGTATGGGGTCCTGACCATGCACAAACCATTGACGTAACGCTAAACGCTGCTTAGATTCGCGCCACCGTCGGCCCGACCGTCCGGCGGTCCACATGACGTGATTTGGGAGCGCCGTGCGATTCAGATTCCCGATGAGACTTCCCGGGCGCCGGGGGCACCGACTGCTGTTCGCCGCCGCGGCCTGCCTGCTGCCCGCTGCCGTCCTCGCCCCGCTCGGCTCCGCTGCCGCCGAGCGCAAGGAACCCGCCACCTCCGACAGCGCCGCGTCCTGCTTCTGGACGGGCCCCTTCACCTCCGACCAGGACAAGTTCAACTTCGCCTACCTCGACGCGGGCGCCCTGTACTGGTCGAGCCACTACACGCTCCCCGAGGGCGCGAAGCTGACCCTCGACGGTGCCTACGCGCACGCCCGCTACCAGTCCGTCAACTCCTACGAACCGGTCGCGGCCACCCCGCTGACGGCTCTCAACGACCAGCAGATCCAACCCGATCCGGGCTCCCGGAACCCGTTCCTGGCAGGCGCCGAGCGCACCTTCCCCAAGCGCTCCTGGACCGTCCAGGTCGACCCGAACACGCCGCCGAAGGATCCGGCGGACCAGCAGCCCAACACCCTGTACGCGGGCAAGCCGGGCAGCAACGCCCAGTCGCTCGTCTACCGCGTGTACGTGCCCGACCGCGGCCGCGACGCGAGCGGGGGCGTCGGCCTGCCCGAGCCGGTGCTCACCCTGGCCGACGGCACGAAGGTGACCGGTTCGAAGGTCTGCGACGCTCTGGAACCCGGCGAGCAGGGCGGCCCCCGCGTCCAGCCCATCGACGAATACAACGCGCTGCGTGAACAGCCCGGAAAACCGGTCGGCTTCCCGGCCTCCGAGCCGGTGCGCTGGCATGCCTCGTACACCACGCAATGGCTGCGCGACTGCACGTACCACGACCAGTGCACCCCGGCCCCGCCCCGCTCCGTCGGGCAGTACTCCAACCTCGACAACGCCTACGTCTCCGCCCGCCTCAGCCGCGACCTCGGCCCGGTCGCGGTCCTGCACGGCAGGATCCCGACCACCCCGGCCACGCACGACGGCGACAAGCGGATGGGCTCCGGGCAGCTGCGGTACTGGTCGATGTGCGCGTACGAGGCGTGGAGCACCCGCGTCGAGGGGAAGCAGAGCTGTCTGTACGACGAGCAGCTGCACCCCGACAAGCACGGCTACTACACGGTCGTCGTGAGCAGGCCCGAGGACCGGCCGCGCAATGCCACGGCCGCGTGCGGAGTCGACTGGATCGCCTGGCCCGAGAAGGGCGACGGGGCCGGTCACGTGAACGACGGCTATGTGCTGATGCGCAACATGCTTCCGGCCAAGGGCTTCACCCACGTCCCGCAGAACACGAGGACCGGTGACGACGAGAAGCGGGTGATGGGCCCGTATCTGCCCGACGGCAGCCACACCGGCAAGGCCGCCTTCGAGAAGCGGGGGTGCTCGGCGGCCTGACCGGCCTGGTCTTGTCGGGGCGCTCTCCGATGTCCTCCGGGGCTCGTCGCCACGCGATTCCCGGAGGACACCCGCAATCCGCCCCGACGTCTCCCACAGTGGTCCCGGATTGCCCCGTTTTGATGGATATTGCTGGTCGCAGAGCTTCGGCTCCTGCCCGCGACCCGCACCCCGTCGAACCCGGAGGGACCATGCCCGAGGCCGCGCCGCGACTCAGCGTCGTCGTACCGTTCCAGAACGTGGACACCTATCTCGAGGAGTGTCTGCGCTCGATCTCGCTCCAGACCTTCACGGACTTCGAGGTCGTCCTCGTCGACGACGGGTCCACCGACGGTTCCGGCGAGCTCGCCGCCCGGCACTGCGCCGCCGACCCGCGCTTCCGCCTCGTCCGGCAGGAGGCGCACGGCCCCGGCCACGCCCGGAACACCGGCCTGCGGGCCATCCACCCGGACGCCGAGTTCCTCGCCTTCGTGGACGGCGACGACGTCATCCCGGACTACGCGTACGAACTGCTGATCGGCACGCTCACCAAGAGCGGCTCCGACTTCGTCTCCGGCAACGTCCGCATGATGAACTCCCGCACCTCCTGGCCCTCCACCCTGCACCACAAGCACCTGGGCCGGGACCGGCGGCGCACCCACATCACCCGGCAGCACGGCCTGATCTTCGACCGCACCGTGTGGAACAAGGTGTTCCGCCGCTCTTTCTGGGACCGCACCGGAATCACGTACCCCGAGGGCATCCTGTACGAGGACGTGTGGGTCAACCTCGTCGCCCACTACAGCGCCGAGCGCGTCGATGTCGTCGGTACGCCCGTCTACCACTGGCGGCGCAGGGACCGGGGCGCCGCCCCGTCGATCACGCAGACGAACCACGCCCTGGGCAACGTCCGCGACCGCATCACCGCCGTCGGCTCGGTGAGCCGCTATCTCGCCGAGCGGGCGCGGGAGACCGAGGAGTACGTCGAGCACAAGCGGCGCTACGACCGGTCCTGCCTTGAGTCCGACCTCATGATCCACCTCAACGTGCTGTCGGACGCCGACGACGAGACCCGCGCCTACTTCATGCGGCACGCGGCCACGTTCGTCGACGAAGCGGCCGAGGGCATCGTCGAGGAGCTGGGCGCCGTCGACCGCGTGAAGTGGAGCCTTGTGTGCGCGGGCAAGCTGGACGAACTGCTGTCCGTTCTCGAATTCGAGCGCGGTAACCGCGGCTCGCTGCCCGTCCGCCGCCGGCTCCGACGCCACCTCGCGTACCCGCACCTGGACGACCGCGGCACCGGCGTGCCCAAGAGCGCCTACCGCTTGGGCCCCGAGTTCACCCTGCGGGGCTCGCTGGTCAGCGCGGAGTGGGAGGGCGGCAAGCTGCGGATCGCCGGCCGCGCCTACATCCGCAACCTCGATGTCAGCAGGCGGCGCCACTCACTCAAGGCGGTCGCGCTGCGGCAGAAGAAGCAGGGCCGGTTCCTCGCGCTGCCCGCGCGCACCACCTACGCGCCGGAGGCCACCGAGCACTCGGGTCAGCAGCGCTACTCCTATGACTGGTCCGGATTCGAGGCCACCATCGACCCGGAGCGCCTCAAGCACAAGGGCCGGTGGGTGGAGGGCACTTGGGACGTCGCGGTCGGCGCGTTCAGCCGCGGTCTGTTCCGGTACAAGTCGCTCATCGCCGGTGACACGGGCAGCGCCTCCCACCCGCGGGACTTCTACGTCGACAAGAACATCCGCGTCGTCCCGCTCTTCGTCGACGGCGCGCTCAAGCTCCGCGTGGAGATCGTCCGTGCCCGTATCACCGGACACCGCGTCAGCGGCGAGCACCTGGAGCTGCGCGGTGTGCTCCTCGGGCCCGAGGCGCCGCCGGCCGCCACGCTGCGGGTCCGCGCGCTCACGGGCGCCGCCGAGTACGACGCGCCGGTCGACTTCAAGGACGGCGGCGAGGGCTGGTGCACGTTCCGCACACGGATCCCGCTGCGCGCACTGGCACCTGCGGTCGGCGCGGACACCCCCGAGGTACGGCGCGTGGGCAGCAACGGCTGGAAGACCTCGCTGCACATACCCGGCCGCAAGCGGCCGCTGTACCCGGTCGTCGCCCCCGACACCGCCGACGGCACCCACCCGCTGCCCGACCGGGTGGCGGCGGACCGCGAGGTCGTCGTCCTGCGCAACGCCCCCGGCTACCTGGTGCTCTTCGTCCGCGACGAACTGCCGGTCGCCGACCGCTGCGCCTGGACCGACGACGGCCGCCTGACCGTCGAGGGCGCCTACCCCGGCCAGGAGCACCTGTCGTCCGAGGAGCGGGCGGACCTGCGCCTCGTCGTGCGATCCCGTGCCAAGGGCGAGGAGAGGGACTTCCCCGTGGAGTGTGTGGCCGGTCGCTTCCGGTTCGCGCTCGACCCCTCGCGCGTCGAAGGGCTGAACGGCGCGGTGCCGCTCGCGGCCGGCCGCTGGGACTTCGCGTTCCGCGTGCCGGGCCGCGCCCGCGACCTCGTACTCAAGGCCCGCCGCGACCTCGTCGCCGGACTGCCCAGCGAACGGACCCTGGCGGGGCGCCACTTCGAGGTGCAGGCCCAGCAGCACGACCGGTTCACGCTGCGCTCCCACTCCGGCATCCCGGCCGCCGCGCGCGGACCGTACGCACAGCGCCGGTTGCGCACCCGGCACTACCCGCACTGCCGCAAGCGCCCGGTGCGCTCCGCCGTCCTCTTCGACAGCTTCCGCGGCACACAGATCGCCGACAGCCCGCGCGCCGTCTTCGACGAACTGGTGCGTCGGGGAACGGACTTGGAGCTGCTCTGGGTCGTCCGCGACGACCAGATCGAGGTTCCGGAGCACGCCCGCGCCGTCCGCATGTGGTCGCCCGAGTGGTACGAGGCCCTGGCCCGCTCCCGGTACCTCGTCTACAACAACCACCTCCCGGCCTGGTTCCGGCGCCGCGAGGGCCAGACCGTCGTCCAGACCTGGCACGGCACCCCGCTGAAGAAGATCGGCCACGACATCGAGTCGGTGCACTTCTCCGACCAGGGCTACCTGGACCGCCTGGCCACCGAGGTCGGGCAGTGGGACATGCTCGTCTCGCCGAACTCCTTCAGCACCCCCATCCTGCGCCGCGCCTTCGGCTTCGAGGGCGAGATGCTGGAGACCGGCTATCCCCGCAACGACGTGCACCACCACACGGAGGAGGAGCAGGCCCGGCGCGCCGCGCTTGTCCGCGAGCGGATCGGCCTGCCTGAGGGCAAGAAGGTCGTCCTGTACGCGCCGACCTGGCGCGACGACCAGTACCACGCGGCGGGCAAGTACACGCTCGACTTCCGCATCGACCTCGACGACGCGCGGGCCCGACTCGGGGACGACCACGCCCTGTTGGTGCGCCGCCACCCCAACGTCGTGGACCCGGTGCCGGGCGCGGGCGACGGATTCGTCTTCGACGTGTCCACGTACAACGACATGGCCGACCTCATGCTCGTCACGGACGTCCTGGTCACCGACTACTCGTCCCTGATGTTCGACTTCGCCAACACCGGCCGGCCGATGCTCTTCTTCACGTACGACCTCGACCACTACCGCGACACGCTGCGCGGCTTCTACTTCGACTTCGAGACGTCCGCGCCGGGCCCGCTGCTGCACACCTCACGCCAACTCGTCGACGCCGTAAGGGACATCGACTCCCTGAGCCGCACGTATGCCCTCAAGTACCGCCACTTCGCGGATCGGTACTGCGACCTGGAGGACGGCTCGGCCTCGGCCCGTGTCGTCGACCGGATGCTCGGCGTGCCGAAACTCCCCGCCCTGCCTTCCCGTGGCCGCTTCCGCCGCGCGGCCTGACCCCCCAACGAGCAGAGGAACGACTCGCGCATGTCCCGCACTTCCACGGCCCACGGCCGCCGCATGTTCACCGGCACCGACACGGCCGGACCGGTCCCCGTCGACTACCGCTTCTTCCACGCGCGGGGCGGCAACCGTCGCCTGGTCGTCGTCTTCGCCAACTTCGACGCCCCCGACGAGTACGGCTGGTCCACCGGCGTCCTGGACACCCTCCGTGCCAACGTCCTGTGGATCCGCGACAGCTTCGACGGCCACAACAGCTACTACCTGTGCAAGGAAGGGGACTTCGGCATCGAGGACGCCGTCGCCGCGACCATCGACCGCTTCGTCGACGCACTCGACCTGACCCGCGAGGACTGCGTCCTGCTGGGTACGTCGAAGGGCGGCAGCGCGGCCCTGCACTTCGGCCTCAAGTACGGCTACCGCAACATCGTGTCGGTCGTCCCGCAGTTCAGGATCGGCTCCTACGTCGAGCGACTCCACCCGCGCACGGCCGCCTACATGCTGGGCCGGGACGCGAGCGACGCCGAGGTGCGCGCCCTCGACGAGGCGCTGCCGTCGCTGGTCCGGGAGAGCGAGCACCGCGACGCCAACATCTACCTGCTCTCCGCGGTGGGCGACCCCCAGTACAGGACGGAGATCGAGCCGCACCTGACCCTGTTCGCCGACTACGACAACTTCAACTTCATCCTGACCGACTCCCCGCACGCCCCCGCCCACGACCGCGTGGCACGGCGCAACGTCCCGGTCGTCATGGCCCTGGTCAACCTCCTGATCGACGGCATCGCGCCCCGCATCGGCTTCGCGCGCAACGGCTACGAGGACCCCGACACGAACCGTCCCGCCCTCGACGGCCACCTCAGGGCCACGGCCGCGCCCGGCACCTGGGTCGACGCCCCGCGCGTCACGGCGCCCGAGGCGGGCCACGAACCGGTGCGCTTCGCGGGGGGTCGCGGTCGGCGCCGCGCAGGTCCAACTCTGGGAGAACGCCCGCTTCCTGGGCAGGGCGCGGGTCGCGGAGGACGGGGCCTGGTCCTGGACGCCCCGCACCCCGATGGCCCGCGGCGAACACGTCGTCAAGGTCCTGGCCCTGAACGCGCACGGCGCCGACTCGGAGCGCACGGTGGTGCGCTGCCGAGTCAGAAGTGATCGGGAAGTGGCAGCGGCCGCTTGAGCCGGTGACCAAGGCGCCGGTCGATCCACGCGAACAGCCAGGCCAGCACGCCCGCGACGACGAGCACCCCGGCGATGTTCCGCAGCGCGAGACCGTACCCGCGCGCGTGCACGTCGAGGAACGGATACGGGTACCAGTCCGTGACCGCACCGTGCACCAGCGTGTACGCGATCCACAGCGCGGGCCACACGAACGCCCACCCCACGCTCACGCCGTCGATCCGCCCGCGCGGCCCGAACAGCAGCCAGCCGACGAGTGTCATCGGCGGCGCGACGTAGTGCAGCCCCACGGTGATCCACAGCGAGACACCCTCGAGGTGGATCTGCGGCGCGAGGACGATCGCGAACACCAGACCGGTGATCGTGATGCCGAGGAGCGTGTCGAGCCGCAACACCCGCCACACGGGGCCGTCCCGGCCGGAGCGAAGCGCCAGGGACACGGAGCAGGCCAGGACGAGGATGTTGCTCTGGATGGTGAAGTAGCTGAGCATGCGCACCAGTCGGGTCAGCGCGTCGGCCTCGTCCCCTGTCGTGTCCCCGGCCCCGGCGGCGGACCCACCGCTGAACACGAGCACGAGCTGCGTGACGAGCGCCGCCGCGACAACGACGGCCAACACGCCGTGCCACAGCCGGGAGAGGCCGGGGGTTCGTTCAACGGCTGCGCTGGGCGCGGGTCCTGTGATGGTGATGACGGACTCCTCGATCTGCGACGTTGTGCGTGTTTCATCGAGTATGACCGATATGGGGATGGCGGTGAGAGTGGGGTGCGCGGTGTGGCTGTTCGGACGGCGCCGGCGTGCGCAGGACGTCGAACTCGTTGCCCTCCGGGTCTGCCATGACCACCCACACCTTCCGCGTCGAGCGGGGACGGCTCGACGTGTAGGCGGGGACGAGCTCGAGGGCGCGCGCATGCGGGCAACGCCCGTAAGAGCGATCCTGGACGTGGCAGTAGAGGCCCACGAGGAGGTTGCCATGTCCGCTCTGGACAAGATCAAGCAGATGCTCAAGGGGCACGAATCCCAGGCCGGCAAGGGTATCGACATGGCGGGTGATGCCGTGGACAAGAAGACCCAGGGCAAGTACAGCTCCCAGGTCGACTCCGCCCAGGAGCAGGCCAGGAAGCATCTCGGAATGGACCAGGACAAGGGACAGGACGGTTCGCAGAAGTAGGCAGAAGCAGCCGGACTGCTCCGTCGCGGCCGGGGAAGGTGACAGTGGTGCGGGAGGGCCGGACGACACGGCCCTCGCACTGAGTTGACCGTGCCACGAGGAGGCCGACCGATGTACCGGATGACCGTCATCTACGATCACCCCGCCGACCCCGAGAAGTTCCTGAAGCACTACCGGGAGGTGCACGCGCCGCTGGCCTCGCACACGCCGGGGCTGCGGTCCTTCCAGTGGAGCGTGTCCGAGATGCCCGACGGCTCGCGGCCGCCGCACTTCCTTGTGGCCGTGCTCGACTGGGACTCCAAGGAGGACGCGCTCGCCGCGCTGGCCACTCCGGCCGGTCAGGCGGGCGCCGAGGACATCGCCAACTTCGTCGCGCCGGGCGGGGTCAGCATGAGCTTCTCGGAGGTCATCACGTATCCGCTCTGAAGCGGGCCGCCCGGGCGCGAAGGTCAGTGACCGGCGAGCAGCTTCACGGAGACCACGCCCAGGCCGATCGCGGCGTTCAGGGCCGATGTCACCACGGCGTGCAGTGCGCCGGCGCCGGCCCGGCGCCCGCCGACGAATCCCCACAGGGCCAGCGTGGCGACCTCACTGCCGGCGGCGATCCACAGCGCGGTGGTGAGATCCACGGCTCCCAGGGCGGACACGCCGATCAGCAGGAGCGGTCCGATGGCACTGGTCAGCAGCGGGCTGCTGGTGAACAGCTCGTGCCGGATCTCGTGCAGGGTGGGGCGGCTGCCGTGCACGACCGGGTGCGCCTGCATGTCCGCGACCAGGGTCGCAAGCCACAGACCGAGCGCGGTGGCCGTCACCGCCACCGTGGCCCCCATGTGGGTGCTGTGCCCGCCCTGCGCGAGGCCCACCAGCACGGCGAGCAGGGTCAACGAAGCGTAGATGCGTTCCTTCAGGCGCTCACCGAGCACGGCGGCACGGTCGTACCCGGCAGCCTCCGGAGGTGTGCTTTCGCTCATGATCGAACCCTATAGGGGGGACTACGAGGGTCACCGCAGCGTGGTGACGAACCTGCCCAGCCGCTCCATGCCCTCGCGCAGTTCATCGGCCGACGCCGCGTACGACAGCCGTACGTGGGTGTCCGCCGTGTCCGTGCCGAAGTCGCGGCCAGGGGTGAGGGCCACGTGCGCCTCCCGCAGGGCCCGTTCGCAGAACTGCCAGGAGGTGAGACCGGTGCCGCCGACGTCGAAGTAGACGTAGAAGGCACCGTCGGGCGGGACAGGGACGGGCAGGCCGATCCGGCGCAGGCCGTCGAGGACGAGCGCGCGCCGCTCGCCGAACTCGGCGCGGCGCTCCTCGCAGACCGCCAGCGACGCCGGGGTGAAGCACTCCAGGGCGGCCTGCTGGGCGGGGGCCGACGCGCACAGGAAGTAGTTCTGGGCCAGCCGCTCCATCGCGGGGACCAGCTCCTTCGGCGCGATGCACCAGCCGAGCCGCCAGCCGGTCATGCCGAAGTACTTCGAGAAGCTGTTGATGACGATCGCGTCGGGGTCGACCGACAGCGCACTGCGCGGCGGCCGGCCGTGCTCGTCGTGGTCGCTGAGGTCGAGGTAGATCTCGTCGACGAGCCGCCACGCGCCGCGCTCGCGGGCGAACCGGCAGATCGCGTCCAGTTCGTCGACCGGCACGGAGGTACCGGTCGGGTTCGACGGTGTGGCTACCATGACGCCCGACGTCCGGTCCGTCCAGTGCTCCCGCACCGCTGCCGCGTCCAGCTGGAAGCGGGTCTCCGCGGTGGTGGGTACGAGGGTGACGTCCGCGCCGAAGCTCTCGACGATCTGCCGGTTGCACGGGTACGAGGGGTCCCCGATGAGCACCTCGTCGCCGGCGTCGACGAGGGCCGCGGTGGCCAGCACCAGCGCGGCCGAGGCGCCGGCGGTCACGACGACGCGGGACGGGTCGACCTCGACGTGGTGCCGTTCCCGGTAGAAGCGGGCGATCGCCTCTCTGAGCGCGGGAAGCCCCAGCGCCGCCGTGTAGGCCAGCGGCCGCCCGTCCATGGCCTCGCGCATCGCCTCCCGCACCGCGGGCGGTGCCCCGAAGTCGGGTTCCCCGAGGCTGAGTTTGACGACGTGGTGGCCCTCGGCCTCCAGCGCCGCCGCCTGCTTGCTGAACTCCATCGCGTAGAACGGGGCGACGTTCCGCGCTCGTTGCGAGATCTTCATGCCTCGACCTCCGTCTCGATCGCCGCCTGGCATGGCGTGATCATATTTCAGCGGCCGAGTGTGCTGACCACGTGCCCCCTCACCGCCTCCAGCAGCGGCGCGCCCGCCTCCGCGGCCAGGTGACCGCACTCCAGCACTTCGAGTCGTGCCCGGGGGATCCCGGCCGCGAGCTCGCGGGCGTGGGGGAGTGGTGTCGCCACGTCCTGCGCACCGCCCACCACGAGGGTGGGCGCGGTGATGTCCGCGAGGCGGTGGCGCAGGTCGTAGGCGGCGAGGGCGTCGCAGCAGGCCGCGTAGCCCTCCGGGTCCGTCGCCGCGAGGGTGTCGAGCAGGCGGCGGCCGGTGTCCGTGACGGCGAGGGTCTCGTCGCCGAACCAGCGGCCCGGAGAGGTCGCGAGGAGCGGAGCCGTGCCCTGGTCGCGGACGAGGCGGGCCCGTTCGTGCCAGGGCCCGGGCGGGCCGAAGTGCGCCGAGGAGCAGACCAGGGCAAGGGACGCGACGCGGTCCGGGTGGTGCACGGCGAGGTGGGCTCCGACGGCTCCGCCCAGTGAGATGCCCGCGTAGTGGAATCGGTCCAGGCCGAGGTGGTCCGCCAGGGAGAGGACCAGGGCCGCCAGGTCGGCGACCGTGGTGCCGCCCGCCTCCGCCTCCGGCAGGAGGCCGGTGGGGGAGCCGCCGTGGCCCGGCAGGTCGTAGGAGATCGTGCGGAAGTCCCTTGCCAGGAAGGCGACTTGGTCGGCCCAGACCGCCGTGGACGTGCCCAGGGACGGGCCGAGGACGAGCGGCGGCCCGTCGGCCGGACCGCTCACCTCGTGGTGCGGCAACGCGGCGGCGCCGGTCGTCATCGCCCCGGGCTCCCGGCGGCGAGGTCCGACGGGTGCTGGGCGAGTGGTGTCACCTCGATGGACATGAAGGGGAACAGCGGCAGGCCCCACAGGATGCGGTGCAGCGTTTCGTTGTCGGCGACGTCGAAGACACTGAGGTTGGAGTACTGGCCGACACACCGCCAGATGTGCGCCCACTCACCGGACTTCTGCAGCTCCTGGCAGTAGGCCTTCTCGCGGGCCACCAGGTCGGAGCGCTCGTCCGGCGCGAGGTCGCGCGGGATGTCGACGTCCATGCGTACAGCGAACAGCATCGTGCATCACGCCTTGTCGAGAACGAAGTCGTACGTCACCTCGCGCCCGTCGCCCGCGGCGACCGGCGTCGGATCGAGGATCAGCTCGGGCTTGACGGCGGAGGCGATGTCGTCGGACACGTGCTCGCCGCCGTTGAAGTACAGCTGGGTGGTGATGAGGTGGTGGCCGGGGGCCGACACCTTCAGGTGCAGGTGGGCCGGGCGCCAGGCGTGCCAGCCCGCGGCCGAGATGAGCTTGCCGCAGGAGCCGTCGGTCGGGATCTGGTACGGGGCCGGCTGCACCGTGTGGATCTTGAAGTTGCCCTGGGCGTCGGCGACGACCGTGCCGCGCAGGTTCCACTCCGGCAGGCCGGGCGCGTACTGGGAGTAGAAGCCGTCGTCGTCGGCGTGCCACATCTCGATGGTGGCGCCCGCCAGCGGCGTGCCGTCAACGGTGCGCACCTGGCCCTGGAACAGGAGGGGTGTGCCGCCCTCGTCCTCACGCATCGGAAGCGTTGCCTCGGCGGGCAGCTCCGGCGCGTCGGGAACGTAGTAGGGGCCCTCGATGGTGCCCTTGGTGCCCTCCCGCTCCTCGTTCGCGACCTCCTCGACGACGTGCTCGACCCACACGTCGAGGAACAGCGGCCACTCGCCGTCCTCGCCGACCTGGATCAGCCACGACTTCAGCGCGTCGTACTCGGCGTAGGTGACCTTGTGGCGGCGGATGATGTCGTGGGTGGCGCCCAGGAGTTCGGAGACGAGCGTGTTCACGCGCCCCGTGTCGGCGACCGGGTCACCGGCGCGCTGCTTGCTGCGGAACTGCTCGGTGGCCGCGTTCCCTGACGCGGAGGCCGTGGCCTGCTCGGTGGCGGTGTCCGTCATGGTGTGTCCCGTCCTTGATTCGGTGGAGGTGCGTCGGGTGTGTCAGACGTCCAGGCGGTAGCGGGCCAGCTTCTCGGGGTCGATGGCGATCCCGAGACCCGCGCCCTCGCGGACGCGCAGCGTGCCGTCCGCGATCGTGAGCGGCTCGGTGAGCAGGTCGTCGGACATGTCGAGGAAGTTGGAGAGCTCGCCCGCGTGCAGCGAGGAGGTGCGGTGGGCAGCGCCGAACGCGACCGAGCACAACGTGCCGATCTGCCCGTCGATCTGATTGCCCATCACCACCTCGACGCCGAGGCCCTCGCACTGGTGCAGCACGCGCTGGGAGGCGGTGAAGCCGGTGCGGGCGGTCTTGATGCTGATGGCCGTCGCGGAGCCGCCGAGCAGTTCGCGGGTGACCTCGGCGGCCCGGGTCGCGCTCTCGTCGGCGATGAAGGGCACCTGGCTCTGCGCGACGAGCCACCGCCGGCCCAACACGTCGTCGGCGGGGCAGAGTTCCTCGGCGAACGTCAGGTCCAGGTCGGCCATCTCGCGCAGGGCGCGGGCCGCGTCGGACGCCGACCAGCCGCGGTTGCCGTCGACGTAGAGCTCGACGTCAGGGCCGAGCGCGGTGCGCAGCGCCCGGCAGGCGGCGACGTCCTCGGTGTACGGATTGCGGCCGACCTTCACCTTGAAGGTGGTGATGCCGTACGTGTCCCGGACCCGCTCGGCCTCCGCGACCATCGCGGCGGCCGGAGCGAAGCCGACCATGTGGCTGACGCGCATCCGGTCGCCGAAGCCGCCGAGCAGCCCGGACACCGGCAGTCCCGCGCACTGGCCGAGCAGGTCCCACAGGGCCATGTCGACGGCCGCCTTGGCGGCCGGGTTGCCCACGGTCCGGTCGAGGCGGGCGTGCACCATCTCCCGTTCCAGGACGGTGAGTCCGAGGATCTGCGGCGCGAAGATCTTCTCGATCACCGCGACGACGGAGTCCTGCGTCTCGCCGTACGTGTAGGGGCGGGGCGGCGCCTCGGCCGTTCCCACCAGGCCCTCGTCGGTGTGCACGCGGACCAGTACGTGGTCGGCGGTGTGCACCTCGCCGCTCGCGAACCGCAGCGGCTTGACGTAGGGAATGGCAAAGGGAATGGCCTCCACCTTGACGATCTTCATGACATTCCATCGATCTTCATAGGGATCCCTCGGTCTCTCTCGCAAACAAGTCGTGCCGCTCCAGTACGTCCAGTAGCTGCCGGATCAGCGGCGAGTCGTCGTCGTGGCGCCAGGTCAGCGCCAGCGGCACGGTCAGCGCGTCCTCGATCTCCCGGCACACCACGCCCTCGCGGGGTGCGGAGCGGATCGAGTCGGGCAGCACCGCCACCCCCAGGCCGGCGGCGACCAGGGCGAGCGCGGCCGAGGTCTCGGTGACCTCGTACGCGCGGTGCGGATAGAAGCCCGAGGCCAGACAGGAGCGGACGACGGCGTCGTTGACGACGGAGCCGAGCGTCGCGCCGTACATGACGAAGTCCTCGTGGCGCAGCTGCTCGACGCGGATGGCCTGGGCGTCGGCGAGCCAGTGGCCCTCCGGGACCGCCGCGATGAGCGGCTCGTCGGCGATCAGCCGGTGCGCGATGCCCTCCTGGCGGATCGGCGGGCGCAGCACGCCGACGTCGAGGCGCCGCTCGATGAGGCCGAGTTCCTGGGCGGGTGTCAGCATCTCCGTGTGCACCTCCATCCGTACGTGCGGCATCTCGTGTTTCACAAGGCGTGCCAGGGTGGGCAGTTGGCGGTACGAGGCGGATCCGGTCAGGCCGACCCGGAGCACGCCCTCGACGCCGGTGGCGAACCGCCCCACGCGGGCCACCGCCTCGTCGACGGACGTGAGGATGCGCTCCACATCGGTGCGGAACACCTCGCCGGCGCCGGTCAGGGACACCTGCCGGGTGGTGCGGGTGAACAGCTCCACGCCCAGTTCCGTCTCCAGGCGGCGGATCGCCTGGGAGAGCGGCGGCTGAGCCATGTGCAGCGCCTGCGCGGCCTTGCCGAAGTGACGTGTCTCGGCGACGGCCGCGAAGTAGCGCAGGTGCCTCAATTCCATCCGACTGCCCCTTTGTTGCGGTTCGGTGGGGCCCTCGTTGCGCTTCAGCGTAGGGAGCGGACCCCATACCCCACAAATATCTTGTTGCAGGCTATTGAGATGTCCGCGATATCAATACCCCCTGGGTCAACCCTGGGGGAATGTCCGGGATCGGGGGTCCACTCCAAGCGCGGCATCCCCTCACGCAGTGAACTGGCCGCGCGTTTCAGGGAGTCGACCGACAGCGGTGACCAGGCCTGAGGGTGCGCGCTCCGACCTCACTCGTACATCACGTACGACGGGCGTGGGCGCAGGCCGAGGACCTGGTCGGGGGTCATCAGGCGGGTGCCGCCCTCGGTGTCCTCCTCGAAGAACAGCTTGAAACCGGTGCTGAGCCTGTCGGGTATCCGGTCGACCAGGCGGTCCCAGGTGTGGCGTTTGAGCTGTGGGCTCCCTATGCCGTCGGCGCTCTTGATCACGGCGACCCCGTCGGGGAAGTCGAGCTTCTTTTCGTCGTGGACGACCGACTCGGCGACCTGGTGGTACACGAACGGCTTCTCCGGCAGGTCGTGGCGGTCCACGAGCGAGGCGAGATGGGCGGCGATCCGGGTGAGTTCGGCGCCGCTGGTGTGTCCGTACGTGTCGCCGGGGATCTGGCCGGGATCCATCTCCCACTCGGGGTCGAGGGCGATGCCCACGTCCGGCCGGACGAGCCACTTCTCCAGGGCCTTCACCTCGTCGAGGGCGTCCGCGCGGCCGGGCTGGATGTTGAGGAGCAACAGTGCCTTGTGTCGGCGCGCGGCCTCGTGGAAGGTGCGGATCGTTGCGTCGGGTGTGCGCGTACGGTACGTGCCGTCGGGGCCCGCGCCGGGGTTGGCGACGGTGGCCAGCAGCTCCAGGACGGGCAGTACACGGCGCCCGTCGGCGTACGCGCGCCCACGCCGATCGAGCTCCTTGACGCGGTCGTCGAGGTCACCCGTGCCGAGCCGGCCGAGCGCGCTCGCGCCCGGCAGCCCGCAGTAGCCGACGAGCCGGTGTTCGGGGAACAACCGGCGACCGCCGCGCGGCAGTTCGGGGCGGCGGCGGGTGGGGCGGGGTGAGGGGGAGCGCGAGGCCTCGGAGGGTTCGCGCGCGGCCCGCTCGGTGCCGGAGGGCCGGTCGTCGGCCCCGGACCTGCCGCATCCGCCGATGAGCGCGCCCGCTGACGTGAGCCCCGCGGCGAGCAGCGCGCGCCGCCGCGAACCGCCCGCCCCGGGGTCCGTGCTGTCGCCTCGGCCGGTGCCATGACCGACTGTCCGCATCTGGCCTCCCCACGCAGTGATCACCTTCGGTGGGGTGCCTTGCCGAGGTGTGCGGGGTGAAACGTGTGCGGGGGACGGGGGCGGTGCTGATCAGCCACGCGGCTCCGGGGGGTGGGGCCGCTCCGTCTCCTCGCGCGGGCGCAGCGCGTCCACCACGAGGTCGAGCAGCGGGCGGACGCGGTCCGCGCGGTCGCCGGCCGTCGTGGACAGGAACACGCCGAGCAGCATGGTGATCACGTCGTCGGCGGGCACGTCGCCGCGCAGGGTGCCCGTGCGCGCCCCGGCGTCGAGGAACGCGCCGACCGAGGCGGTCAGACGCTCCCGGGTGTTCGCGGTGACGCCGCGCCCGGAGGCCGGGGCGAGGGTGAGGCTACCGGCCATCGCGCGCTTGGCCGTGACGAGCTCCGCGTACCGGTCCATCCACGCCCGCAGGGCCTCGTGCGGCGGCAGCTCGCCGAGCAGGGGCTCGACGGCGGAGGTCACGGCGTCCAGCTCGGCGGAGTAGACGGCCTCGACGAGGGCCTCGCGGGTGGGGAAGTGCCGGTAGAGGGTGCCGATGCCGACGCCCGCCTCGCGGGCGACCGCCTCCAGGGCCACCGTCGTGTCGTCCCGGGTGAAGGCGGTGCGGGCGGCGGCGAGGAGTCTCTCCCGGTTGCGGCGCGCGTCCGCGCGGGCGGGGCGGTCGGTCCTGGCCCCGCTGGGCGACGGATTCGGGCCGGGTGGGGACGCGGACGAATCGGATGCGGACGCAGGCGACCCGGGTGGGGACGCAGGCGACCCGGATGGGGACGCAGGCAAAGCGGAGGCTCCTCCGGTTGTGCTACCTTCGGCGTAACGGAGGTTCCTCCGTTTCATCCATCTTCGCACGAGGCGGGATTCCCATGACCTCTTCCGCGTCTTCTTCTGCTTCTTCTCCCTCCGCGTTCACCGCGAACGGCACCCCGCGCCCCGGTGGCCCCGGACGGCTTCTCGGCCGGGACGTCTCGCGTGTCGGGTTCGGCGCGATGCAGCTGCCCCGCCTGGACCCCGACCGCGCCGCGGCCGTCGCGCTGCTGCGCCGCGCCGTCGAGCTGGGTGTCGACCACATCGACACCGCCCAGTTCTACGGAGACGGCTTCTCCAACGAGATCATCCGGGAGGCGCTGCGCCCCGAGGACGGCGTCCTCGTCGTCAGCAAGGTCGGTGCCACCCCCGACTCCAGTGGCCCTGTGCCGCTGCGGCTCGCCCAACGGCCCGAGGAGCTGCGGGCCGGCGTCGAGGACAACCTCAAGAGCCTCGGCGTCGACCAGGTCCCGCTGGTCAACCTGCGCCGCGCCGAGACAGGTCCCGGACTGCGGGCCGAGGGCGACCAGGTCGTCGACATCGACGACCAGCTCGCCGTCATGACCGCCCTGCGCGACGAGGGCAAGATCGGCGCCATCGGGCTCAGCAACGTGGGCCTCGACGAACTGCGCCGCGGCCTGCCCGCCGGGATCGCCTGCGTGCAGAACGCGTACAGCCTCGTGGCCCGCGACGACGAGGAGCTGCTGCGGCTCTGCCTCGCCGAGGGCATCGCCTGGGTGCCCTACTTCCCGCTGGGCAGCGCCTTCCCCGGCATGCCCAAGGTCACCGACGAACCCGCCGTCACCGCGGCCGCCGAGGCCCTGGGCGCGGCACCGGCCCAGGTCGGCCTCGCCTGGCTGCTGCACCACGCCCCGAACGTCCTCCTGATCCCGGGCACCGCCAGCCCCGACCACCTGGCGGCGAACGTCGCGGCGGGCGCGCTCGCCCTCGACGCGGAGACGCTGGCGCGCCTTGACGCGGTGCCGACGCGCTCCGGTGACATCGAGATCGAGGGCGTCGAGGGCGAGGCACGTTAGCGGGCCCGAACGCCGACGAACGCCGCCGCATGGGCGAGGGGCTCCAGGGCACCTCGCCCATGCGGCCCGCACGGCCGGAGGCAGCCGCCGATCCGGAGTGGACCTTCCGTGCCGCCGTGGCACCCCGTGCTCCTGCCGTGCGAAGGTCTGCCCCGCGGGTCAGTCTGGAGAGTGACGTCACGCAGGCGGACAGCGGAGCCGACGAGGGAGCGCACACATGGCGGGCCATCTACTGGTCGGAGTCGACGGGTCGGAATCGAGCCTGGAGGCGGTCGTGGTCGCCGCGCGCGAGGCGCGGAGCCGCGGGCTCGGCGTGCGCATCCTGAACGCGTTCACCTGGCCGATGGTGAAGTTTCCGCACGGCTCGGCGTCCGAGACCACAGCCGAGCCGGCCCTGCGCCGCCGGGCAGAGGAGATCGTGGCGGCGGCGGTCGAACGGGCCCGCGCCGAAGAGCCGGACCTCGGCTCGGTCCAGGGCGAGGTCGTCACCGGCGAAGCGCTCACCGTCCTGGCCGCCCGTTCGCGGGACGCGGACCTGGTCGTCGTCGGCAGTCGCGGCCTGGGCGCCTTCTCCGGTCTCATGATCGGATCGGTCGCCGTGCACCTCGCCGCGCACGCGGATTGCCCTGTCCTCGTCGTACGCGGCCGGGCGAAGCCGGACGGCCCTGTGGCGGTCGCCGTCGACGGCTCGGACGCCGCGAAGGCGGCGGTCGAGGAGGCCTACGACGATGCCGCGCGACGCGGGACCGGCCTGCTGGCCGTGCACGTGTGGAACACCTGGAGCGGCACGGGGCCAGCGGGCCCCGGCGGCCCCGCGCCGCTCTGGTTCGACACGGACAAGCTGCGCGAGGACAGCGAGGCGACGCTGTCCGGGGCGCTGGCCGCGGGCCGGGGCCGTCACCCCGAGGTCGAGGTCGAGGCGCGCTCGGTGCACGGCCGGGTGCGTCCGAGCCTGATCGAGACGTCGCAGGAAGCGAGCCTCATCGTGATCGGTGCGCGTGGCCGGGGCGGCTTCCAGGGGCTGCTGCTCGGCTCGGTCAGCCAGGCGCTGCTGCATCACGCGGAGTGCCCGGTGCTCGTCACGCGCCGCTGACGGGGCGTGGCGTCGGCGAGCGCCGCGGCGTTCCTCGCGGTGGCCGTGGCTCCGCCGCCCAACCCGGCGTTACGCCCTCGGGGCTCCGCCCCGGACCCCGCGCCTCAAGCGCCGGCGGGGCTGGAAAGATTGGGGCTCCGCCCCGGACCCCGCTGCTCAATCGCCGCAGGGGCTTGATTGTTGATCAAGGGTCTGGACAGCCCGGCACCCACCCTCGTAGCTTAACGAATGTTCAATGCGGGGTGGGCGAGGCCGAGCCGTGCCGGGCGGAGCGGTCGTCGGTCGCTCCGTCGCAGCGTACGCAGTCCGCGACCCACTCCGGGAGCCCGCAATGACCGACGCCGTGCTCAGCGAATTCCGTGCCGACGGGATCACCGTCATCACACTCAACCGCCCCGAAGCCCGCAACGCGGTCAACCGTGTCGTAGCGGAAGGCGTGGCCGCCGCGCTCGATGAACTCGACCGCAGGGACGACCAGGTGGTCGGTGTGATCACCGGCGCGGGCGGCAGCTTCTGCTCCGGAATGGACCTCAAGGCGTTCCTCAAGGGCGAGACCCCGACGATCGAGGGGCGCGGCCTCGCCGGTATCACCGAGGCACCGCCGCGCAAGCCGGTCATCGCCGCCGTCGAGGGATACGCCCTGGCCGGCGGCTGCGAGATCGCGCTCGCCTGCGACATGGTCGTGGCGGCGGGCGACGCCAAGTTCGGGATACCCGAGGTCAAGCGGGGGCTCGTCGCCGCGGCGGGCGGACTGCTTCGGCTGCCGCGGCGCATCCCGTACTCCGTCGCCCTGGAGATCGCCCTGACCGGCGACTTCCTCGACGCCGAACGCGCCCACACGTACGGCCTCGTCAACCGGGTCACCGAACCCGGCGCCGCCCTCGACGGCGCGCTCGCGCTCGCCCGCTCCATCGCCGCCAACGGGCCCCTCGCGGTCCGCGCCACCAAGGAGATCGTCGCGAACGCGCCCAACTGGCCCGCCGACGAGGAGTGGCAGCGCATGCGGGAGATCGCGGGCCCGGTGATGACCTCCGACGACGCGCGGGAAGGCGCGAGCGCCTTCGCCGAGAAGCGCGCCCCGCGCTGGACCGGCCGGTGAGCGCGGGGCCGCTCGCCGGGATACGGATCGTGGAGCTGGGCGGCATCGGGCCCGCCCCGTTCTGCGGGATGCTGCTCGCCGACCTCGGAGCCGAGGTCATCCGGGTCGACCGCCCCGCCGACGCCGGCAAGGACAGCCCCCACCCCGTCATCCTGCGCGGCCGAAGCTCCGTCGCCGTCAACCTCAAGGACGCCCAAGGGGCCGCCGTCGTACGGCAGTTGATCGCGCGCTCCGACGCCGTCATCGAGGGGTTCAGGCCCGGCGTCGCCGAACGGCTCGGCCTCGGACCGGACGTCCTGCTCGCCGCGAACCCGAAGCTCGTGTACGGGCGGATGACCGGCTGGGGACAGGACGGGCCCCTCGCCCAGGAGCCCGGGCACGACATCAACTACATCGCCGTGGCAGGGGCGTTGCACACCATGGGACCCGCCGACGGGGACCCCGTGCCGCCGCTCAACCTGGTGGGCGACTTCGGCGGGGGCGGCATGCTGCTCGCACTCGGCCTCGTCAGCGCGCTGCTGCACGCCCGGACGAGCGGCGTGGGACAGGTCGTCGACGCCGCCATGACCGACGGCACCGCGCTGCTGCTCGCCATGACGTACGGGTTCCTGGCCAAGGGCGGCTGGCAGGACCGGCGCGGCGTGAACATGCTCGACGGTGGCGCCCCCTTCTACGCCGTGTACCGCTGCGCCGACGACCGGCACGTCGCCGTCGGCGCCATCGAGCCGCAGTTCTACGCGGCGCTGCTGCGCGTCCTCGGCCTCGAAGGTGACGAGCGGTTCGCGGGCCAGCACGACCGCGACAACTGGGCAGTAATGAAAGACGAGTTGGCGCGCCTCTTCGCCACGCACACCCGCGACGAGTGGGCCCGCGCCTTCGACGGGCAGGGCGCCTGCGTGTCCCCGGTCCTGTCCCTGAACGAGGCGCCCGAACACCCCCACAACAGCGCCCGCTCGACCTACCGGCGCGGCGCGCACGGCGGCCACGAACCCTCGCCCGCCCCGCGCTTCACCACCACACCAGCCGCCGAGCCCGCCCCCGCCCCGTGCGTCGGCGCCGACACCGCACAGGTCCTCACTACGCTGGCCGGGCTCGACCCCGACGACATCGACACACTCCGCCAGAAGGGAATCGTCGGTTGACGACGCGCTACGTACCTCCGGGCATGCCCCAGAGTCTCAGCTACCCCGAAGCCGCCGTCGGCGACCTGCTCGCCGGGACCGCCCACCGCCACCCCGGCCGCACCGCCCTGCGCGACGGCGAACTCACCTTCACCTACCGCGAGATGTACGACACCGCGCTACGGATCGCCGCAGGGTTGCGGGCACGGGGCGTCGGCAAGGGTGACGCCGTCGCGCTGCATCAGCCCAACTCGGCCTGGTTCACCGTCTCGTACTACGCCATCCTGCTGGCCGGAGCGGTCGTCGTCCCCCTCAACCCGGCGCTGCCACCGGCGGCGCTGCGGGACCAGCTCGACGAGGCGCGCGCCGTCGCCGCGCTCACCCACCCGGCGACCGTGCCCGCTCTGACGAAGGCCGCCGCGCCGGGCGTCCGCCTGACGGTCCTCGTCCCGGCCACGGCCACCGCACCCGCCGCCGACGACGGAGCCGAACCCGGCGGCGTACCCCTGGAGGAGCTGCTGTCGGGTGACCCGGGGGAGCGGGTGGCCGTGCGCGGGGACGATCTGGCGCACCTGGCCTTCACCGGTGGTACGACAGGGCGCTCCAAGGCGGTCCGCGTGCTGCACCGCAACGTACTGGCCAACGCACTGCAAATGGCCTGCTGGCGCGGCGCCGCCGTGCCAGCTACCGACGACGAGGGGCGGGTGGCGCTCGACTCCGTGCCCGCGGCGCGCACCTCGCACACGATGGACCTGGGCACGTCGACCGCGGTGGCACTCGCCCCGCTCTTCCACGCCATGGGCCTGGTCGGCCAGTCCGTGAGCGTCGCCGTGGCGAGCACGGTCGTGATGGCGGGCCGCTTCGAACCCCGTCGCTTCGCGGGGCTCATCGAAGAGCACGGCGTCACGTCCGTCCCCGGCTCGCCCGCCCTCTTCCACGCTCTGCTCGCGCTGCCGGGCGTCGAGGACCTCGACCTGTCCTCGGTGCGCAGCGTCAACTCCGGTGCCGCGCCCGTCGACACGGACACCATGCGCCGTCTCGGCGCGCTCTTCCCCCACGCGACGATCGTCGAGGGGTATGGGCTCACCGAGGCCACCATGGCGCTCGCCGCGCACCCGCTGGTCGACGACAACCCGGTGCCCGAGGGCAGCGTCGGCGCGCCCGTCTTCGACACCGAGGTCGAGATCAGGGAGCTCGGCTGCGGGCCCGCCCTGCCGGTCGGCGAGACCGGCGAGGTGTGGGCGCGCGGCCCGCAGGTCACCGACGGCTACCAGGGCCACCCCGACCTGACGGCCGAGCAGTTCCAGGACGGCTGGCTGCGCACCGGCGACCTGGGGCGCGTCGACGAGGACGGCTGGCTGTACCTGGTCGGGCGGGCCAAGGACATGCTGATCTACAAGGGGTACAACGTCTATCCGACGCCGCTGGAGGACTTGCTCCACCGGCACCCCGCCGTCGCGGGCGCCGGCGTCATCGGCGCGCCGCGTGCCGGGGTCGGCGAGATCCCCGTCGCGTACGTCGTGCCGCGCGTCGGGCATCCGGCGGGGCCCGAACTGGCCGAGAAACTCATGGCGTTCGTGGCCGAGCACGTCGCCCCGTACCAGCGGCTGCGGGAGATCCACTTCTTGGAGGCACTGCCGGTCTCGGCAGCCGGGAAGATCCTCAAGACGGACCTGCGGCAGCGGTACGCGGCCGCCGACGGAACGGGAGTGAACCAGGCGTGAGCGGTCGCATGGTCGACGAGGCGACGGCCCGGAGCGCGTCCCAGGGGGCAGAGAACGCGCCCCCTGTCGCGCTCGGTGAGCTCGGGAAGGGCCGGCACATCCAGGTCGAGGCGGCCGACGACGGTGTCTTCCACGGGCACTGCCACTCCGGTCGCGCGGCCGCCCGGGGTTACGGCGGCGCCGTCCTCGCCCAGGCCCTGGACGCCGCGCACCGCACCGTGGCGGACGACCGGGTGGTGCACTCGCTGCACGCCTACTTCCTGCGTGCCCTGTCGCCGGAGCGGCCTGTGCGCTACGAGCCCGAGGTCGTACGCGACGGCCGCAGCTACTCGATGCGACAGGTCACCGCGTTCCAGGACGGCAAGGAGTCGCTCACCATGAGCGTCTCGTTCAAACAGGCGCAGCCCGGCGGCAGTTGGCGACAGCCCTGCATGCCCGATGTGCCGGGACCCGAGGGCCTGGGAAATGGCTGGGCCCACCGGCCGCAGGACCATCCGCTGAGCACCTCCGTCGAGTACCGCGAGGTACCGATCGAGCGGGACCCGGACGCCGGACGCATCGACCGCTACGCCTGGATGCGCACGGTCGGCGCCATGCCGGACGAGCCGGGCCCGCACGCCGGCGTCCTCGCCTACATCTGCGACGCCCCGCTCGCCCCCACCGCCCTGGTCGCCTACGGCGAACCACGTCCGCGCGGTATCTCGCTGGCCTCGCTCGACCACGCCATGTGGTTCCACCGCCCGGCACGCGTCGACGAGTGGCTGCTGTTCGCGTGCCACAGCGTCGTGGCCGGCGACGGGCGGACCCTGGCCCACGGCGAATTCTGGAGCAGGGAAGGCGAGTTGGTGGCCTCCGTCACCCAGGAGGCGCTGCTCCACGTGCCCGCTCCCCGGTGACGCGCGGACTCGCGCAAGGGTTGTCAGGGCGCGGCACGCCGACGTAACTTAACGATCGTTCTACACAGGCAGAAGGGGCCGCTGTGCGCCGTACGCTGTTCAACGAGGACCACGAGGCGTTCCGCCGGATGCTGCGGGACTTCATCGCCAAGGAAGTCACCCCCGTCCACCAGGAGTGGGAGGAACAGGGGCACCCGCCGCGCGACTTCTACCGCAGGCTCGGCGAGCTGGGCGTGCTCGGCATCCAGGTGCCCGAGGAGTTCGGCGGCGCGGGCGAGGACAGCCTGAAGTTCGCGGCGGTGGCCGTCGAGGAGACGACCCGCGCCGGTGTCACCTTCGGCAACTACTCGGTGCACTCGAACCTGATCCTGCCGTACCTGCTGCGGTATGCCACGCAGGAGCAGAAGGAGCGCTGGCTGCCCGGCTTCGCCTCCGGCGACCTCATGACGGCGATCGCCATGACCGAGCCCGGCACCGGATCCGACCTCGCCAACATCCAGACGAAGGCCGAACTCTCCGACGACGGCACGCACTACGTCCTCAACGGCGCCAAGACGTTCATCACCGGCGGCGCCCTCGCCGACCTCGTCCTCGTCGTCGCACGCACCACGCCCTACGATCCCGAGGACCGCCGCGGGGGGCTCTCGATCCTCGTCGTGGAGTCCGCGAGTGAGGGCTTCTCCGTCGGCCGCAAGCTCCAGAAGATCGGCCTCAAGGCCTCCGACACCGCCGAACTCGCCTTCGTGGACGTGCATGTGCCGGCCGAGAACCTGCTCGGCGAGGAGGGCAAGGGCTTCTCCTATCTCTCCCACAACCTCGCCCAGGAACGCCTGATGATCGCCCTGGGCGGCTCGGGCACGGCAGCGGCGGCGCTGCGCTTCGCCACCGACTACGTGAAGGAGCGCACGGTCTTCGGCAAGCCGGTCGCCCACTTCCAGAACACCAAGTTCGTGCTCGCCGAGTGCGCCACCGAGGTCGAGGCCGCGCAGCTGATGGCCGACCGGGCCCTCGAACTGCACGACGAGGGCGAGCTGTCCGTCGCCGACGCCGCGAAGGCGAAGCTGTTCTGCACCGAGGTCGCGGGCCGCGTCATCGACAAGTGCCTCCAGCTGCACGGCGGATACGGCTACGTCACCGAGTACCCGATCGCCCGCCTGTACGCCGACACCCGCGTCTCGCGCATCTACGGCGGCACGAACGAGGTCATGAAGACCATCATCGCCAAGTCGCTCGGCCTCTGACCCCTCCCCACCGCCACGACGAACAAGGGACCTGCCATGCAGCTCGACGCCCAGTCCTCCGCCCTGATCACCGGCGGCGCCTCAGGCCTCGGCCGCGCCACCGCCGAGCGGCTCGCCGCCACGGGCGCCAAGGTCGTCATCTTCGACCTGCCGACCTCCGACGGCGGACGCGTGGCCAAGGAGCTCGGCGCCACCTTCGTCGCCGGTGATGTCACCAGCGAGGCCGATGCCACCGCCGCCGTCGAGGCCGCCGTCGCACTCGCCCCGCTGCGCGTCGCCGTCAACTGCGCGGGCATCGGATCCGCCGGGCGCACCGTCGGCAAGGAGGGCCCGTACGTCCTCGACACCTTCCGCAAGGTCGTCGAGATCAACCTGATCGGCACCTTCAACGTCATCCGCCTCGCCGCTCAGGCCATGACGGGCAACGAGCCGGTCGATGCCGAGCGCGGTGTCATCGTCAACACCGCCTCCGTGGCCGCGTTCGACGGGCAGATCGGCCAGTGCGCGTACTCGGCGTCCAAGGGCGGCATCGTCGGCATGACGTTGCCGATCGCCCGCGACCTCGCGCGCATGAACATCCGCGTGATGACCATCGCGCCCGGCCTGTTCGAGACCCCGCTGCTCGGCCGGCTTCCGCAGGAGGCCAAGGACTCGCTCGGCGCCCAGGTGCCGCACCCGGCCCGGCTCGGGCAGCCGGCCGAGTACGCGCACATGGTGGACTCGATCGTCACCAACCCGATGCTCAACGGCGAGACCATCCGCCTCGACGGCGCGATCCGCATGGCCCCGAAGTAGACCGCACGTCAACCCCCGTACCTCACCAAGGAGTTCCCGCATGCGTGACGCAGTCATCGTCGATGCCATCCGGACCCCCGTCGGCAAGGGCAAGCCGGGCGGCGCGCTCTCCGACATCCACCCCGTCGACCTCTCCGCCCACGTCCTGAAGGCGCTCGCCGAGCGCAACGGCCTCGACCCGGCCACCGTCGACGACGTGATCTGGGGCTGTGTGTCCCAGGTCGGCGAGCAGGCGGGCGGCGTCGGCAGGTTCGCGGTGCTCGCCGCCGGCTGGCCCGAATCCGTGCCGGGACTGACCATCGACCGCCAGTGCGGCTCCTCCCAGCAGTCCGTCCACCAGGCCGCCGCCGGGGTCATCGCCGGGCAGTACGACATCGCCATCGCGGGCGGCGTCGAGTCCATGTCCCGCGTCCCGATGGGCTCCACGCGCGCGGGCGGCCAGGCCGGCAAACCGTTCGGCCCGCTTGTCGGCGAGCGCTACGACCACGTCGTCTTCAACCAGGGCGTCGGCGCCGAGATGATCGCCGAGGAGTTCGGGCTGACCCGCGCCGAACTCGACCAGCACGCCGCCGACTCGCACGAGAAGGCCGCCCGTGCCATCGACGAGGGCCGCTTCAAGAACCAGATCACTCCGGTCACCCTCGCCGACGGCACGCTCTTCGACACCGACGAGGGCGTACGGCGCGGCACCACGGTCGAGAAGCTGGCCGGGCTGAAGACACCGTTCAAGGAGGACGGTGTCATCTCGGCGGGCAACGCCTCGCAGATCTCCGACGGCGCCGCCGCCCTTCTTGTCACCACCTCCGAGGTGGCCGCGCGCAACGGCTGGAGGCCACTGGCCCGCTTCCACACGGGCACCGTCACCGGCGTCGACCCGATCACCATGCTCAAGGGCCCGATCCCGGCCACCGCCAAGGTCCTTCAGCGCTCGGGCCTCTCGCTCGACGAGATCGGCACGTACGAGATCAACGAGGCCTTCGCCTCCGTCTCCCTCGGCTGGCAGCGTCAGTTGGGCGCCGACTACGCGCGCCTGAACCCCAACGGCGGCGCCATGGCCCTCGGCCACCCGCTCGGCGGCTCAGGCGCCCGCCTGATGACCACGCTGGTGCACCACATGAAGGACAACGGCATCCGCTACGGCCTGCAGGCGATGTGCGAGGGCGGCGGCATGGCGAACGCGACGGTTCTGGAACTGCTGTGACGGGGGAGGAGTCACCCCATGACCGACGACCACACAGCCCCCGCGTCCGAGCCCGCCACCGCCCGTCCGCCGCTCCCGCCCTTCACGCGCGAGACGGCCGTGCAGAAGGTGCGGCTTGCGGAGGACGGCTGGAACACCCGCGACCCGCAGCGTGTCGCGCTCGCCTACACGCCTGACAGCCAGTGGCGCAATCGCGCCGAGTTCCCCGCTGGGCGGGCCGAGATCGTCGCCTTCCTCACCCGCAAGTGGAACCAGGAGCTCGACTACCGGCTGATCAAGGAGCTGTGGGCGTTCGACGGCCACCGCATCGCGGTCCGCTTCGCGTACGAGTGCCACGACGACGCGGGCAACTGGAAGCGCGCGTACGGCAATGAGAACTGGGAGTTCGACGAGAACGGTCTGATGCGCAGGCGCCACGCCTCCATCAACGACCTGCCGATCGCCGAGACGGAGCGTAAATTCCACTGGCCGCTCGGCCGCCGCCCCGACGGCCATCCGGGCCTCAGCGAGCTGGGTCTGTAGCGACGCTGCGGCTGCGCCCACGGAACTCGGCGATCACGGACTCCCCACGCGTCACCCGCACGTCGTACAGGCCGCTGCGGCCGAAGCGGGTGACCTCGCGGGCGGTGGCCACCAGCACGTCGCCCTCGTACGCGGGCGCGACGAAGGTGACGTCGGCTCCGGAGGCCACGGTGACGGGGCCTTCGCTGTTGCAGGCGCAGGCGAAGGCCGTGTCGGCGAAGAGGAAGACGTAGCCGCCGTGCGCGATGCCGTGGCCGTTGACCATGGAAGGTGACACCTTCATCCGGAGTTCGGCGTGCCCCGCCCCGTGCTCCAGGAGTTCGATGCCGAGGAGCTGCGAGGCCAGGTCCGCGGCGAACATGCGCTCAGCGGGGCCCGGTTCGGCGGATTCCGTCACTCCGGCATCATCCTCTCCGGCCGGCCCTGCCGACCGACCATTCGGTGTGCGTGGTGGGGTCAAGCAATCAGGGCGGGACGAGGGGTGTCAAGGGTGCGCCTGCTCAACGCCGAGCGCGACGCGCAGATCACGGCCCGGTACGACGAGGACCGCGACAGGTTCCGGCCGGGGCGGACGTGGCAGGCTGGCCCACGTAAGTGAGTCATGTACCCCGAAGTCGAGGAGCGCGGCGTGGAATGGCGTGAGTTTGCCCTGAACATGGCGTCCATGGCACGTGAACTCCTGGCCCAGGAGTCCGTGGACGCGACGCTGAACAAGATCACCGCATGGGCCGTGGACCAGCTCGAGGACTGCGACGCGGCAGGCATCCTCGTCCTGCGCAAGGGCCAGGTCGACACGCTGGTCGCCACCGATCCCCTCGTCGTCGAGAGCGACCGGCTCCAGGGCCGCCTTCGCGAGGGACCGTGCTTCGACGCGGCCCGCACCGGGCATCCCGTGTTCCGCATCAAGGACCTCTCCACCGAGACGACGCGCTGGCGCTCGTACGCCCCGCGCGCCCACGAACTCGGCATCGGCAGCATGATGGGCTTCCTGCTCTACACCGAGGACGAGGGCGACCTCGGCGCCCTCAACCTCTACTCCGCCAAGCCCGGAGCGTTCACGGAGGCCAGCGAGACCGCCGGCTGGCTCCTCGCCTCGCACGCCGCCGTGGCCTTCTCCAGCGCCCGTGAACACGCCTCCCTGCACCGCGCCGTCGAGACCCGCCACATCATCGGCGAGGCCATGGGCATCCTGATGGCCGGCCACGACCTGACCGAAGCCCAGGCGTTCGCCACGCTGCGCCGCTACTCGCAGGAGAAGAACATAAAACTCCGTGACGTGGCCCGTCAGGTGAGCGAACGGGGCGGCCTGTGACCTTCCAGGACGCGCCCCGCCGGCCGCGCGCTCAGTGCTGGATCGCCTTGACCTCCAGGAACTCCTCAAGGCCCAGGCTTCCGTACTCGCGGCCGATGCCGGACTGCTTGTAGCCGCCGAAGGGGGCGTTCGGGTTGAACTGGCCGTCGTTGACCTGGACCTGGCCCGAGCGGATCCGGCGCGCGAAGGCGCGGGCGCGGTCCGGGTCCGCCGACCAGACGCCGCCGGCGAGGCCGTAGGGGGTGTCGTTGGCGATGCGGGCGGCGTCGTCCTCGTCCTCGTACGGTTCGATGGACAGGACCGGGCCGAAGATCTCCTCCTTGTGGATCACCATGTCGGTGGTGACGTCGGAGAACACGGTCGGCTTGACGTAGTAGCCGGCGTCCAGGCCGGGGAGCGGGTCGCTGCCCCCGGTCACCAGGCGGGCGCCTTCGGCGACGCCCCGGTCGATGTAGCCGCGGACACGCTCCAGTTGGGTCGCGGAGACGAGCGGGCCGAGCACGGTCTTCTCGTCGCCGGGAGCGCCGACCGGGATCGACTCGACGATCGTACGGGCCAGCTCCTCGGCCTCCGTGAGGCGTTCGCGCGGCACCAGGAGGCGGGTGAGGGCAGAGCACGTCTGACCGGAGTTGATCATCGCGGCCTGGACGGCCTGGGGGATCGCGGCCCCGAAGTCCGTGTCGGGAAGCAGCACGTTCGGGCTCTTGCCGCCGAGCTCCAGGGCCACCTTCTTGACCGTGTCGGCCGCGAGCTGCGCCACGCGCTTGCCCGCGCGGGTCGAGCCGGTGAAGGAGACGACGTCGATGTCCGGGTGCGCGGCGATGGCCTCGCCGACGACCGGGCCCGTGCCGCTGACCAGGTTGAAGACGCCCGGCGGCAGCCCCGCCGAGTCGATGATCTCGGCAAGGACCCAGGCGTTCAGCGGCGCGACCTCGCTGGGCTTGACGACGACGGTGTTGCCCGCCGCGAGCGCGTACGCGACCTTCGCGGCGATCTGGTGCAGCGGATAGTTCCACGGAGTGATCGCGCCGACGACACCGTACGGCTCGCGCACGATCGTCGTGCTGCCCTCCTCGCGCTCGAACGCGAACGTGCGGGCGACCGCCGCGGCCTGCGCGAAGCTGTTGACGGGCAGCGGCACCTGGATCGCCTTGGCGAAGGACAGCGGCGCGCCCATCTCCGAGGAGATCAGCGCGGCCAACTCGTCGGCGCGCGCCATCAGCCCGCCCGCGATCTCCTCCAGATACTTCGCCCGCTGCTCGACCGGCGTGGCCCACCAGCCGGGGAACGCCTCGCGGGCCGCCGCGACCGCCCGGTCCACGTCGGCGGGCACACCGTCCGGGACGGCGCCGATGACCTCTTCGGTGCTGGAGCTGATGACGTCGATGGTGCCGGTGCCGGCCGAGGCGGTCGGGCGGCCGCCGATGTAGAGCTTGCTGGTGTCGGGCATCTGCGGGTTCCCTCGGGGTGGTGAACGGTACGCGGACGGGGAGCGGGCGGGCCGGCTTCGGCCCGCCCGTATCGGTCGTGTGGTGGCTCAGTAGTCGGCGTCGGTGTAGCGGACCACGCCGCGCAGGTTCTTGCCGTCGCGCATGTCCTGGTAGCCCTGGTTGATCTCCTCCAGGCGGTAGGTGCGCGTGGTGAGTTCGTCGAGCTTGAGCTGCCCGGCGCGGTACTGCTCAAGCAGGCGCGGGACCTGGGTGCGCGGGCTGATGCCGCCGAAGATGGCGCCCTGGATCCGCTTCTGCATCAGCGCCAGGTCGAACAGGCCGACCTTGGCGTCGATCTGCGTCATGTCCGCGATGGCCGTCACGATCACCTGGCCGCCCTTGGCGGTCATGGCGAGCGCCGGAGCCAGCTGGTCGCCCTGGAGTTCGCCGACGGTCAGGATGACGGTGTGGGCCTGCGCGCCCCAGGTCAGCTCCGCGACGGGCCCCGCGGCCTCCTCCATCGAGGCGAAGGTGTGCGTGGCGCCGAACTCCCGTGCCTTGTCCCGTTTGAACTCGACCGGGTCCACCGCGATCACGAACCGCGCGCCGGCCGCCGCCGCGCCCTGCACCGCGTTGATGCCCACGCCGCCGACACCGACGATCACGACCGTGTCGCCCGGCCGCGTGTTGCCGATGGAGACGGCGGAGCCCCAGCCCGTGGAGACGCCGCAGCCCAGCAGGGCCGCCGTCTCCAGCGGCACATCCTTCTCGATCTTGATGACGGAGGACTGGCTGACGGTGACGTACGGGGCGAACGTGCCCAGCAGACACATCGGCGTGACCGGGGCGCCGCCCGCGGTGCGCGTGCGGTACGTGTTGTCGGCGATGGACTGCCCGGTGAGCAGATTGGCGCCCTGGTCGCACAGGTTCTGCAGGCCCTGCGAACAGGGGCGGCACACCCCGCAGGCCGGTATGAAGCCGAGGACCGCGTGGTCGCCCACCTCGACACCGGAGACACCGGCGCCGACCTTCGTCACGACGCCCGCGCCCTCGTGGCCGCCGAGGAGCGGATAGGTGGCGGCGAGGTTCGCACCGCCCCGGAAGTGTTCGTCGGAGTGGCACAAGCCCGAAGCGGCCAGGCGCAGTTGCACCTCGCCGGCGACCGGGTCGCCGACCTCGATCGGCTCGACCGTCCAGTCCTCGCCGGGCTTGTGGAGCAGGGCTCCCTTGGTCTGCATGCGCATCCTCCCCGCCTTCGGCACCATTGCCGCGCCCGACCATGCCCTCGTCACGGAACCGGACGGTCGGACGGGGCCGGACACACTTGCCTCAAGCTATGGCGGCACGCCCGACCGCCTCCATGACCAAAGCGGACAACGCCGGGACAGATTCGGACACGCAGCCGGGTTGTGGCCGTCGAGAGCCCCGTGCTGTCATGAACTCCCCTGACGGACGCGGGCGTTGGTAGCGCGACGGCGAAAAACGGAGGGCCGGTCATGACCGTGTCGGTGGACACGGCTGCCGCGCAGCCGCAGGTCATCGCCGAGGGCTTCATCGACTGGGACTTCCCGCGCGCCGCCTCGGGCGTCGTCCTGCTGCTCGACTTCGCCGCGGAACGCGGCCTGGGCGCCGCCGACTGCCTCGCGGGCTCGGGCATCGACGCGGGCGCGCTCGGCGACCCGCACCATCTCGTCGAGGCCTCGCAGGAGATCGCCGTCGTCCGCAATCTGCTGTACGGGCTCGGCGACCGCCCGGGGCTCGGCATCGAGGTCGGCGCCCGCTACCACGTCACCACGTTCGGCCTGTTCGGCTACGCGCTGCTCAGCGCGCCCACGATGCGCGAGGTGTTCCGGTGCGGGCTGCGCTACTCGGCGCTGACCTTCGGCTTCGCCCGGCACAGCGCCGTGGTGGACGCGGCGGGCGACGTCCTGCACCGCATGGACGGCGGCCGGATCCCCGCCGACGTCCGGCGCTTCCTCGTCGAACGGGACTGCGCCGCCAACATCGTCCTCGGCCGCCAGGTGTTCGCGGGCGGCCCGCCCGTCCCGCTGCGCCGCGTCGACCTCGCCTTCCCCGAGCCGCCGGGTGCCGGGCCGGCCACGGTGCTCGACGCGCCCGTCCGCTACGGCGCAGGGACGACGGCCCTCGTCTACGACAGCGACATCCTCGAAAGCCCGCTGCCGCACGGCAATCCGCACACCGCGCAGATCTGCCAGGAGCTGTGCGAACGTCTCGTGGCGCAGCGGGCGAGCGGCAGCGGCGCGGCCCGCACGGTGCGCAGGCACCTGCTGGCGGGCGGCGGCCCCGACCCCGGCATCGAGCACATCGCGCGCCGTATGAACGTCACCTCGCGCACCCTGCGCCGCAAGCTCGCCGCCGAGGGAACCACCTACCGGCGGCTGCTCGACGACGTACGCCTCACCCTCGTCCAGGACGGTCTGCGGCACGAGCGGCTGTCCGCCGCGGAGCTGGCGCACCGGCTCGGCTACTCGGAGCCGTCGAGCTTCATGCGGGCCTTCCGGCGCTGGACGGCCGCGGACTCCGGCCGGGCCGAAGGGAGTTGAGACCCGCGCGCCCGCCCTGAACGAACGATCAATTCATTGCGTCGCATGTCTTGCTGCCGCCTCGCGGGGTGACTTAGAAAGAGTCCACGGCCACCGGCGTTCACGTCCATGCGAAAGGCGTCCCGTGTATCCAGGTGCCCATGCCCTTCAGAGTCCGCAGCGGCCCGCCGTCATCATGGCGTCGACCGGCGAACAGCTGACCTACGGGGAGCTCGACGAACGCTCCATCCGGCTCGCCCATGTGTTCCGGGAGGCGGACCTGCGCCGCGGCGACGTGGTCGCCCTGCTCACCGACAACTCGATCCACGCGTACGAGGTCTACTGGGCGGCGGTCCGCTCCGGCCTCTACATCACCCTCGTCAACCACCACCTGTCCGCGTCCGAGATCGCGTACATCGTGGCCGACTCCGGCGCCGCGGCCCTGGTGGTCTCGGGCGCCCTGGCCGATCTCGCCCGGGACGTCGCCGCGCAGGTCCCCGCTTCGGCCCGCGTACGGCTCGCCTACGGGGGCGCCGTCGAAGGTTACGACGACTACGCGACCGCCCTCGCCGGAGCCTCCGCCGAACCGCCCGCCGACCAGCCGCGCGGCGCCGATCTGCTCTACTCCTCCGGAACCACGGGCCGCCCCAAGGGCATCCGCCCCGAACTCCCGGACCGCCAGGTCGGCGAACCCGGCGACACGCTCGTCGAACTCCTGCGCCTGTTCTACGGCTTCGACGAGGACGCGAGGTATTTGTCGCCCGCGCCCGTCTACCACGCGGCGCCGCTGCGCTACGGCGCCTCCGTGCACGCGCTCGGCGGCACCGTCGTCATGATGGAGCGCTTCGACCCCGAGGACGCGCTGCGCGCCATCGAGCGCTACGGCATCACGCACAGCCAGTGGGTGCCGACCCACTTCATCCGCCTCCTTCGCCTGCCCGAGAAGGTCCGCACCGCCTACGACCTCTCCAGCCACAAGGTCGTCGTGCACGCCGCTGCGCCCTGCCCGCCGGACGTCAAGCGCGCGATGATCGACTGGTGGGGGCCGAAGCTGTACGAGTACTACTCCGCGACCGAGGGCATCGGCATGACGCTGATCACCTCCGAGGAGTGGCTCACGAAACCGGGCTCGGTCGGCCGGCCCATCCTCGGACAGCCCCGGATCTGCGACGACGAGGGGCGCGTGCTGCCCGCGGGGGAGACCGGCACCGTCTACTTCGCACGGGAGGGCGACGGCAGCTTCGAGTATCTCGGCGACCCCGACAAGACCAAGGGCGCGCAGCACCCGGAGCACGCGGACTGGGTGACGCTCGGCGACGTGGGCCACCTCGACGAGGACGGCTACCTCTTCCTCACCGACCGCAGAACCTTCATGATCATCTCGGGTGGGGTGAACATCTACCCGCAGGAGATCGAGAACGTCCTCGCCCTCCACCCCGACCTCACCGATGTCGCGGTGATCGGCGTCCCCGACCCGGAGATGGGCGAGGCGGTCAAGGCGGTGGCGCAGCCCGCTCCGGGTGTGACACCCGGCCCCGACCTGGAGGAGCGCCTGATCGCGTACGTACGGGAACGGATCGCGCACTACAAGGCGCCGCGCAGCGTCGACTTCGTGGACGAATTGCCGCGCACGCCGACGGGCAAGCTGGTCAAGGGCAAGCTCAAGGCGCGGTACTCATGACCACGGGTGTGGAGCCCGCGGTCGGCGAGTGGCTGGCCGCGCACGTCTCCGGCCTCGTCCCACCACTCACCTTCGCCCTCGTCTCCGGCGGCCGCTCCAACCTCACCTACCGGGTCACCGACGCCACCGGCACCGTACGGGCGCTGCGCAGACCGCCGACCGGCGGCGTGCTCAGCACCGCGCACGACATGAGCCGCGAGTGGCGCTTCCAGACCGCCCTCGCGCCGACCCCGGTACCCGTGCCCGAGCCGCTCGCCTACTGCGCGGACACCTCGGTCACCGGCGCGGAGTTCTACGTCATGGACTTCGTCGAGGGCACGGTGGGCGCCGACCGGGACGCCGTACGGGACTGGCCGCGGTCCGCACGGCGCCGGGCGGGCACGAGCCTCGTCGAGGTCCTCGCCGACCTGCACCGGATCGATCCGCTCGCGGCCGGCCTCGGCGACATGGCCCGCCCCCGCGGCTACGTGGAACGTCAACTGCACCGCTGGCAACGGCAGGTGCACCGCTCCGGCGCCCCCGACCTGGAGCTCCTCGACGCGGTGCACGACGCGTTGCTCGCCCGGGTGCCGGAGCAGCGCTCGGGCATCGTGCACGGCGACTTCCGGCCCGGCAACCTGTCCTTCGGCCCCGACGGCACGGTGGTCGCCGTCTTCGACTGGGAACTGGCCACCCTGGGCGACCCGTTGGCGGACCTCGGCTGGCTCGTCTCCACATGGGAGCAGCCGGGCGACACGGTGCCGCCGACGACGGCGGGGCCGAGCACGGCGTCCGGCTTCTGCGACCGGGCCGAACTCGTCGACACCTACGCCAAGTTGTCGGGGCTCGATGTGTCGGACCTGCCGTACTACGTGGCGTTCTCCCGCTGGCGTTCGGCGTGCATCGGCTCCGGGGTGGCGGCCCGGTTCGCGGCCGGGGTGATGGGCGAGAACGAACTGCCGGTCGAGGAGCTGCGGCGGCAGGTGCTGCACCAGAGTGAGGCCGCGCACGACGCGGTGCGCGACCTCGACGACCGGTAGGTCAGCGTGCCCGTGCCGCGCTCACCGCACGTCGTCCGGCCTGCCGGGCCAGGACGGCAGGGTGTCCTCGTGGTCGGCGAGCACCGCGGGGAACTTCGCGGGCCGCTTCTCCAGGAACGACATGACACCCTCGGCGGCATCGGGCCCCTGGCCGAGTCGCTGCATGGCCGCCGAGTCGAGACGGTGTGCGTCCCAGGGGGAGGAAGCGCCGAGCATCGACCACATCAGGCGGCGCGAGTGCGCGACCGAGACGGCGGAGGTGTTCTCGGCGATCTCCGTGGCCAGCGCGTAGGCGGTGGTGAGGAGTTCGTCGTCGGGTACGACGCGTGAGACGAGGCGGCCGGCGAGCGCCTCCGCCGAGTCGAAGACGCGGCCCGTCGCCACCCACTCCATCGCCTGCGAGATCCCCACGACCCGCGGCAGGAACCAGCTCGACGCCGCCTCAGGCACCAGGCCCCGGCGGGCGAAGACGAAGCCGAAGCGGGCCGACTCGGCGGCGATCCGGATGTCGGCGGGCAACGTCATCGTCGAACCGACGCCCACTGCAGGTCCGTTGACCGCCACGACGACCGGCTTGACGCTGGCGGCAATGCGCAGCGCCACACACCCGCCGCCGTCGCGCGGCACACCGTCGATGGTGCCGAAGTCCGTGCGCCCGCCGGCCCGGCCGACGGCGTCATGGTCGAACGTGGCGGCTCCGCCCGCCAGGTCGGCGCCCGCGCAGAACCCGCGCCCCGAGCCGGTCAGGACCACGGCGCGCACGTCGTCGTCGGCGTCGGTCAGGTCGAAGGCGCTGATGAGTTCGGCGGCCATGGTGTGCGTGAAGGCGTTCAGGCGCTCGGGCCGGTGCAGGGTGATGGTGGCGATGTGGTCGGCGACCTGGAACCGGATCTCGGTGAAGTCGCGGCCCGCGTCGGCCTGTTGGGCGTCCGTCATGCGTGGATCCTCAATCTCTGTGCCGTAGGAGGTGCCGTAGGAGGTGCCGTAGCGGGTGGGAGTCAGATGTCCGTGAAGCGGGGCGCCCGTTTCCCGAAGCGGGCCGCCACCGCCTCGACCTGGTTCGGGCTGCCGATCAGCGCACCGATCTCCTTCTGTTCCTCGGCGAAGCCGGTCGCGAGGTCGGTGCGGCCCGCGAGGTCGAGGAGCCGCTTGGACGCGCGTACGGCGTGCGGGCTCTGCGCCGCGATCCGGCCCGCCGTCTCCAGCGCGGCGGCCACCGGATCGTCCGCCGTGTACGTGGCCAGGCCGATGCGCGCGGCCTCCTCGCCGCCCACGACCCGGGCGGTGAAGGTGAGTTCCTTCGCCACGTCGCGGCCCACGAGCTCGGGCAGCAGCTGGGTGCCCGTCATGTCCGGCACCAGGCCCCACGCCACCTCGAACACGCTGAGGCGGGCATCCGGCGCGACGATGCGGATGTCGGCGCCGAGCGCGACCTGGAGCCCGCCGCCGAGCGCGTTGCCGCGCAGCGCGGCGATCACCGGCACGGGCAGCTCGGCCCAGACGTACGCGGCGCGCTGCCCGGCCGCCTGCGCGGGCCCGTCCGACGGCGGCAGTTGGGCGAGTCCGGACAGTCGTCCTCCGTCGCGCATCGCCTCGAAGGAGGCGAAGTCGAGCCCGGCACAGAAGTCCGGCCCCGCACCGGACAGCACGGCGGCCCGGACGCCCTCCTCGGTCTTCAACCGCTCGCCCGTGCTGACGAGCGCCTCGAACATGGCCGGGTCCAGCGCGTTGCGCTTGTCGGGCCGGTTGAGCCGGACGTCGGCGACACCGTCGGTCACGGTGACGGTCACCCGCCGGGCCGCCTCGGCGGACTCGACGGTGGTCGTGCTGGTCATGCGCGTGCTCCCTCGGCTCTGTTCCCACTACGTGGCTTCTGTTCGCGTGACACAAACGCTGTTTCCGTAACACCTTTTGGGGCTCACCCCACCGCCTGTCCCGCGTACGCCGGGTTGGCGACGGCCAACTTGTCCAGGACGCCGCGTCGTACGGCATCGAGCACCATCGGGTCGTCGGGGTCCACGGCGCCGTCGCGGATCGCCTGGGCGAGATCACGGTCGTCGGCGCGGCCGAGCGCGGCCAGCCTCCCGGCGTGGGCTTCGGCCTGGGCGGGCGCGAGCAGGGCCTCGCGCCGCGCGACGGCGACGGCGCCCGCCGCCACCCTGGACAGGTAACGCAGCCGGGGATCGCCCGCCGCCGCCTCGGTGAGGAAGTCCTGGACGGAGCGCAGCAGCGCGTCGGCGCCCGGCCGGTCGTGCGGGGGAGCGGCGGCGGTGTCGGAGCGGGCGGCGAGGACGTCGGGTACGGCGGCGGGCGCGGTGACGCCGAGCGCGAGCAGCACGTCGTACTCCTGCTCGCAGACCTTGCGCCCCAACACGGCGTACTCGACGGCCTGTTCGGCGCCGGACAGGAAGCGCTCGGCCTGCATGCGGCACAACACGGCCCAGCGGAGCGTGCCGTACAGCTCCCACCAGTGCAGTTCGTCCTCGCTCGGGCGGGCCCCGGCGATCTCGGCGTACCCGGCGAGAAGCTCCTCGCGCGGGCCGAAGCCGCCCACCGGCTCGGCGGAGCCGAACCGCCAGGCCTTCACGCACAGCCAGCCCAGGTCCTCGACGGGATCGCCGAGGTGGGCGAGTTCCCAGTCGAGGACGGCGCGTACGCCCGTCTCGTCGATCATCAGGTTGCCGTTGCGGAAGTCGCCGTGCACGACGCGGGCCGGGCGGACGGTCGGCGGGCGGTGGTCGGCGAGCCACCGGAAGCCCAGTTCGAGAGCCGGGCGCGGGTCGTCGAACTGGGCGTAGAGGTCGGTCAGTTGGTGCAGTGGGTCGACCTCGGGCAGGCCCGGGACCGACTCGACCGGGATCGTGTGGACGCGCGCGAGGACTCGGCCGAGCTCGCGCGCCAGCTTCGGCCGCACGGCCGCGAACCGCTCGTCCCGCAGCAGGCGGCGCGGGATCGTCTCGCCGTCGACGCGCTCCATGAGCAGATAGGCGGGGCCGAGCCCCGTGCCGTGGTCGACGAGGCGGGGCACGGGCACCCCGGCCTCCGCCGCGGCGGCAAGCGCCGCGGCCTCGCGCGCCATCACCTCGGGGCTCGGCCTGGCCGGTGGGTCGCAGCGCAGGATGAGGGGGTGTGAGACGCCGTCGGCCGCCGTGGCGTCGAGGGAGAAGGTGTCCCGGCTGGCGCCACCGGACAGGCGCCGCCAGCCCTCCAAGGACACGGGTCCGCCCCACAACTCGGCGAGCCGGGCCCGCAGTTCCTCCTGCAACGGTTCACTCACGCGGGCAGCCCCGCCCACGGCGCCCTGCTCGCATCGGCGAGCAGCTTGCGCGCGACGACCATGCGGTGCACCTCGTCGGGACCGTCGTAGATGCGCGCGTAACGGGCACGCCGGTACATGGCCTCCAGTGGTGTGTCGGCCGTGACACCGAGCGCGCCGTGCACCTGGATGGCACGGTCGACGACGTTGTGCAGCACCTGCGCGCCCCAGAACTTCACCATGCTGATCTCCAGGCGGGCCTGCCCGTCCTGGTCGTAGCGGCGCGCCGCGTCCAGGGTCATCAGCCGGGCCGCCTGGATCTCGGCGGCCGACTCGGCTACGTAGCGCCGGATCTCGCCCTTCTCGGCAAGCAACGAGCCGTGCGCGTAACGGGTGTTGGCGCGCTCGACCATCAACTCGAAGGCCCGCTGGGCCTGTCCGAGCCAGCGCATGCAGTGGAAGATGCGACCGGGCCCGAGGCGGCGCTGCGCGATGGTGAACCCCTCGCCGCGCTCGCCGAGGAGATGGTCGGCGGGGACCCGCACATCGGTCAGGCGCAGCTCGCAGTGGTCACCCTCGGTGTCACCCATCGTCTCCAGGACGCGGGAGATCTCCAGGCCCGGGGTGCCGGCCGGGACGATGATCGCGGAGACGGCGCCGTGCGGATTCGCGGCGTCCTCGTCGGTGCGCGCGAAGACCGTGGTGAAGGCGGCCCGGCTGGCCCCGGTGGTGAACCACTTGTGGCCGTTGATCACCCACTCGTCGCCGTCGAGCACGGCGGTCGTCGCGATCCGGGTGGGGTCGGAGCCGGCCACCTCCGGTTCGGTGAGGCCGACGCTCGGGCTGATCTCGGCGTTGGCGAGCGGCTTGAGCCAACGCTCGCGCTGCGCCTTCGAGGCGTAGAGGTCGAGCATGATCGAGTCCTGCATGGTGTACGTGCCGACGGCCAGCTGCCCGTACTCGGAGCGCCCGATGATCTCGTTGAGGAGCGCGAAGTCGTACAACGGCAGGCCCCTGCCGCCGAGTTCGACCGGGTGGCCGAGGATCCACAGGTCCAGCTTCTTCGCCCGCTCCTGCAGGGCGGCGAGCGAGGCGCGGGCCTCGGGGGTGCGGCCGCCGAGGGCCTTCTCGGCGGGGATCACCTCGTCGTTGATGAAGGCGGTCACGCGGGCGCGCAGGTCGGTGAGTTCACCAGGTGTGTCGTCAGGCATGCGGATCCGTCCAGTCGCGGGGCGTCGAGGGTGTCCTGTCAGTCGCGGGCGGCCTCGCGCAGCCGCACCTTGAGCACCTTCCCCGCGGCGTTGCGCGGGAGCGCCTCGATGACGGCGACCGAGGTCGGCTTCTTGTACGAGGCGAGCCGTTCGCGGCAGTGCTCGGTGATGTCCGCCTCGGTGGGCGGGTCGGCGGGGTCTTTGGCCACGACATACGCGCGCGGGGTCTCCACCCACTCGGGATGCGGCACGCCCACGACGGCCACCTCGGCGACCTTCGGGTGCTGGTCGATGACGGCCTCGACCTCGGCGGAGTAGATGTTCTCGCCGCCCGAGATGATCATGTCCTTCTTGCGGTCGACGACGTAGATGTAGCCCTCGTCGTCCATCCGGCACAGGTCGCCGGAGTGGAACCAACCGCCTTCGAAGGCCTCGGCGGTGGCCTCGGGGTTGTTCCAGTAGCCCAGCATGAGGTTGCCGCCGCGGTAGACGATCTCGCCGACCTCGCCCACGGGCACGTCCCGCATCTCCTCGTCCACGATCCGCGCGTCCACGTGCCGCACGGGCTTGCCGACGGAGCCGAGCTTGCGCACCGCGTCCTCGCCGCCGAGGTAGCAGGTCACGGACGCCATCTCGGTCTGCCCGAAGGCGCTGCGGATCACGACTCCGGGGAAGGTGTCGTTCATCGCCTCCAACACCGACGACGGGGCGACGGACGCGCCCCAACTCAGGCTGTTCAGCACGAGTTTGCGGTCCCGGATGCCCGGCACCTCGCAGATCGCCTTCCACTGACTGGGCACGAGGAAGCAGCCTGTGATCCGCTCCCGTTCCAGCAGGTCGACCGTCTCGGCGGCGTCGAAGCCGACGGTGGCGCCGATGACCGTGCAGGTGCCGTAGAGCATGGAGGCGACGACCGAGTCGACGCCCGCGATGTGGAACATCGGGATGTTGAGCAGGCTCCGGTCGGTGGGCCGGGGCGCCTGCACCTCCACCATGTGCAGGGTGTTCACGACCAGGTTGAGGTGGCTGAGCACGGCGCCCTTGGAGCGTCCTGTGGTTCCCGAGGTGTACATCAGGAACGCCGGGTCGTTCTCGTCGACGTCGGCCTCGACAGGCCCGTCGTCGTACGCGTCGCGCACCGCGGCGAGGTTCTCCGTGCCGTCCGGTGCGCCGCTTTCGCCGTCCCCCAGGTGCAGCACCTTGCAGTCGGATACCGCCAGGCGCCGCGCTTCCAGGCCCAGTTCGGTCAGCGGCTCGTCGACCACGAACACGGTCGGTGTGCAGTCGCCGAGGACGTGGGCCACTTCGGCGGGCACCAGGCGGAAGTTGACCGGCACGGCGATCGCGCCGAGCCGCAGCGCGGCGAACCAGACCTCCACCGTCTCCATCCGGTTGGTGGTCAGTGCGGCGACCCGGTCGCCCGGTCCGACGCCGCGCGCGGCGTAGGCGCGCGCAAGGCGGTTGACCCGCGCGTCGAGGGCGGCGTAGGTGATCTCCCGGTCCCGGTGGCGCAAGGCGGTGGCGGTGGGAGTTCTCCGTGCCTGGCGAGCCAGTTGGTGGGCGAGGGAGAGACGGCGACCGGCGTTGAGTGAAGTGGTGATGCCTGAGACGCCTGATGCGTCAGGTCCATCAGGTCCATCAGTTGCGTCACTTGCGTCACTTGTGGCGGACACGTAGGACACGCGGGGCTCCCGTCGACGGCTGCCGGACGGCCCGGGTCACTCCGCCGCGACGGCCTGCGCGGGGACCCGATCCAGGACTGATCGAACGTTAAGAGGCCCGCGGTCCCCGGACAACCCCCACGGCGCGAAACGTGGTTGTTCCGGCCAGGTGCGCCGATGTCGCGGGGAGGGTGCTGAGCGGTCGTTAAGGCGCCGCGGGGGACGTCGAGGTGCGGCGCAGGACCAGGAGCGTCGCGTCGTCGGACCGGTGCGGACCGTCGAGCTCGCCGACGATGCGCTCGGCGTACTCCTGGAGCGCTTCGTGCCCCGCGCCGGGGGTTACGCCGCCTAGGCACCGCTGGGCCGCGTCGAGGAAGCGCCGCGTGTCGAGGTCGGGGTCGCTGTCGCGGCGCTCGGTCAGCCCGTCGGAGTACATCAGGACGATGTCGTCCACGCGCAGGTGCGCCTCCTCGGCGGTGTACGTGGTTCCCGGCAGGACGCCCAGCGGAAGGCCGGGGCCGCCGTCGGGGTCCGGCAGTTGGCGGGCCGTGCCGTCGCGGACGAGGACGGGGCGCGGGTGGCCCGCGCAGGTCCAGCGCAGCAGGGCCCGCTCCGGGTGGTAGCCGGCGATGATCGCGGTCGCGGTGGACTCGGTGCCGTCGGCACAGGCCAACTCGTTGAGCCACTGCGTGAGTTGCTCGACGCTCTGCTCGGTGTAGGCGAGGCCGGCCAGCGCGTAGCGGAGTTTCGCCATGAGGGTGACCGCGGCCAGACCGTGCCCGCGGGCGTCGCCGAGCGCGACGAGGAGGTGCCCGCCGGGGAGCCTGCGCGCCTTGTACCAGTCGCCGCCGACCCCGGCCTCCCGGGCGTCGGGCCGGTACACGGCGGTGGCCTCGAGGCCGGAGGCGGCCGGTTCGCCCTGGAAGTGGGGGAGGATCGCCTCGCGCAGGACACCGGCGACCTCGGCGACGGCCTCGGCGCGCTCGCGCTGGCGCCGCGCCTCGCGTTCCGCACGCTCGGCGCTCGCGCGGCGGCGCCGCTCGGCGTTCACGTCGGTGAGCACGGCCCGCAGCGCCCACACCAGGCTGCCGGGGGCGATGCGTACGGGCTCGGCGGTCATCCTGATCACCCGGGATCCGGGTCCGTTCAGGCGCAGCTCACAGATGCTCGTGCGTTTGCGCAGGATGACGTCGTACAGCGTCCGGTACAGCTCGGGCAGGCTCTCCGGGGCCACGGTCGCCGCCAGGCCGGACAGGGTGGGGAAGGCCGCGTGGCTGTCGAGGCCCAGCACCCGCCGGAATCCGCGCGAGGGGTCGACCCCGCCGTCACCGAGGTTCCACTCCGCCCAGCAGGTGCGCACGAGCTGCTGGGCGGCGGCCGCCATGTGCACGCGGTGGCCGCGGTCCCAGGTGATCAACAGGTGCTCACCGCACGGGGCGACCCGGATCTGATCGTTGATCCGGACCGGCCCGCCCGTCGTGCTCACGACCCATTCGATCAAGGTGGGCCCCTGCGGGGAACGCTCCCTCAGGGCGTCGGCCAGCATGCCCGGCAGCGGTGTCCCGGCCAGGGAGGGGAACCGCTCGAACAGTGACACGGGGCCCTGCCACCGTGGGAGGCCCCCATGGGGGAGGCGGTCGGCGGCATAGGTGTGCGACGCCGCGTTCTGGGCGACGTAGAGGGCGTCCCGGACGCGGCCATCGTCGTCCCGGAGCGGGGCCACCAGCAGCGCCGGCACGGGCATGGCGTCGAGAACCTCGCGGCCCGAGGGGGTGGGCGGCAGGGGCGTGGACGAGACGACGGCCGTCGTCTCGACTGTGTCGTGGTCGTGGTCGTGTTCCTGGGCCTGTTCCTGATACGACTCCGCGTACTTCCTGATCCGTCGGCGCTGGGCCCGCAGGAGCTCCCGGATCGACTGGAGCGCCAGGTGGGTGCGGGCGTCGGGCGCCGGCGAGGTGGCGTCCATACGGGGGAGTGCCTCCTGTGCGCGACGGGGTCGGTGCCCTTCAGCCTTGATGGCCGCGCCGGGGCGGGCCAGTCTGCGTACGCCATGCGAATTCCGGGTCAGGCCGGGACCGGCGACGGGCGCTCGACGACCGAGTCCAGGAAGAGCAGCACCGTGAGCAGGGCGCCGCCGGCCGCAGGGCAGATCCTGTAGTGCCCCATCTGGGCGTCGAGCTCGTTCAGGAGGTGGCGCCCGGCCTCGGTGCCGACGCCGCCCGCGGCCAGGACGGCGGCCGCGCCCTCCTGGATCAGACGCAGGGCCAGCGGCCCGTTCTCGCGCAGCACGCGCGGGTCGTCGATGGAGACGATCAGGGTCAGGAGCGCGTCGAGCTGCGCGGTGTCCTCGGCGATGCCCTGGTCCCGCGCCCGGCGCAGCCCCGGCAGGGCGGCCAGTGCGGCGGACAGGTGGTGCCGCTTGTCGAGGGTCGTCAGAGCCCGGTAGCTGTCGCGGAAGTCTCCGGACGGTTCGATCCGTGAGTCGAGGTGTACGGCGAGGTGGCAGGCCTCGCTCGCGCTCGCCGCGCCCTGCGCCCACGCCGCCGACAGCAGGCACAGGGCGCGGGCGGCGACGTCGAGACCGTTGAGGGAGCCGACGTAGGGGACCTGCTGTTGTGCATCGCGGCACGCGGCGGAGAGCCGGTCCAGGTCCGCCCCGGCGACGGCGGCGGCGCGGAACGCGCCATGCAGGCCGACACCGGTCTCGACGAGGGCGGAGAACACGGTGTTGGCTCGGGTCTGCGCGGTCCGGCAGTCGGGCAGCCCCGGCTTCGGGGTCAGGAACACCTCACGGGTGAAGGCGGCGACGGCGAGATCCGCGAGGTGGTCGGCGCAGCCGTTCGGGCCGAAGGCCGGGGTCGTGGGGGTCGTCGAGTCGGTCGGATCGCTGGCGAGCATGTTCGGTCGCTTCCACTGGACGGCGCAGGTCAGGGACCGGCGGTGGGCCGGACGCACCGGACGTCCTGCCCGTCGCTATACGGGCAAACCGGGACCAAAGTCCTTCGGTCCCGGCCCGTGGTGTCTCGCCCGTCCCGTCCCGTCCACTGGTGTCTCACCCGGGTCGTCGGGCAAGCGGCTACTTCGCCTGCCCCGCCCCGAAGTCGAAGTCCTCCACGAAGTAGCTGTCGTGCCGGACGCGGAACTCCTTGAGCTCCTCGGGGCTGCGCTGCGACATCTCCGCGACCCGCTCGAAGTAGTCCTCGCGCGGGGCGCCGGGGGCGAAGAGCATGAGCATGGACACGGGATCGTCCGTCACGTTCTTGAAAGCGTGCAGCCCGCCGGCCGGCACGTACAGGAAGTCCCCCTCCCGGCCCGTCACCCACTTCTCGCCGTCATAGAGCTCGAGTTCGCCGGACAGGACGTAGAACGACTCCGACATCGCCCGGTGGAAGTGGGTCTTCGCGCCGGCGGACCGCGGGCCCAACACGCCCTTGTAGAGCCCGAATTCGCCGCCGGTCGACTCTTGCGTGGCGAGGTAGGCGGTGGATCCGCCGGGAGAGGACACCTCCGGCGGGGCGTCGGCCGAGCGGAAGGACGCGCTCACTTCTCCCTTGTCGCCGTGGTAGCGGGGCTCCGGGTACTGCATGTCCGGGAAGTACGACATGGTGCGCTCCTTGTCGACGGGTCCGATCCACCGCAAGATTGCCCGGCCCGGCCGCGCACGGCATCGGCCCCATGAACGATTGCCGCGGACTTCCGGACGAGGTCCGGGGACCTAGGCCTGTCGTTTGGATCAGGCCCTGGGGCAACACGTCACGTCACGCCCGGCCGAGCAGGAACGCGCCGCCCGCGATCACTACGGCGCCGAAGACGGCGAACAGGAACATGCTGGCGCCCGCGTAGCCGTCGATGGCCATACGTCGGGGCTTCGCCCGATCGTAGAAAACCGTGACCGGCGTGCCGGGGTGAAGGCTTGAGGACCTGCCCTTTCCGAGCGAGGACCGGCTCTCCACCAGCCGACCGTCGCAGGCCCGGTACCGCACGACCGGATGGTACGAGGTCCCGTCGCCGCCGGAACTCGCGTCCAACCGGATGACGGTGCCGGTCGTCCGGACCCCGTTGCGCCGCAGCCGGCGCGTCTTGTACAGGCTCCCGGCGCCCGCGATCGCGAACACCGCGCCGAATGCCATGACAGACAACGCCCCCTCTACTGGCCCCATGAACTCCCGTCTCCCTCTCCACTGTGTTCCACACACGGCGCCGCCACGTTCAGATCCGGCCCGCGAACCGACGCTATCCCGCGGCTGTGCCCGCGCGTACCCGACGGGGTCGGTCGCGGGGGGCCGCATCGCCTCATCAGGACTGCCGCGGTGCCCGCATCTCCACCGCGTCGAGGAGGAGACCGAGGACCGTCTCGAACTGGTCGTCCTCGTCCGCGGCGGCCAGGTGCGGGGCGACCGACGCGAGGTGCGGATAGGCGCTCGGCGACACCGCCAGGTACTCGCGCCGCCAGGCGAGCCTGTCGCCCTCCCGGGCCGCGCCGTCCAGTGCGGCGACGGCGGCCTCCTGGGCGCCCATGGCGAGAGCGGTGTCGGCGAGCGCGCGGTAATAGCGGGCCGCTTCGCGGTCGCCGAAACCGGCCTGCCGCAGCGCGCCGATGACAAGGTCAGCGCCCCGGAACTCGGCGTCGCGGCGCGATACCCGGCCGGCCACGACGGCGGCGACCTGCGGGTGGGTGAGGCAGGCCCTGCGGACGCGGCGGGCCAGACCGGCCAGGGTCTCGCGCCAGGAGCCGGCCGGCTCGTACCCCGTGACGGCCTCCTCGATCAGCTGCTCCGCGAGCCCGAGGAGGATCTCCTCCTTGCCGGAGAAGTGGCGCAGTACGGCGGTGTGGTTGGAGCCGAGTTCGGCGCCGAGACGGCGCAGGGTGAGGGCGTCCGGGCCCTCGCGTTCGACGAGCGCGCGGGCGGCGTCCAGGATCCGGCCCCGGTTGAGGGCGGTGGAGGGCGGCCGACCGCGCCGGGCGGCTCGGGCGGCCGGAGCCGGCGTGCCGCTGCCGCCGTGGTCGGTCATGGCGCCAGTCCTATGCACCGACCCACCATGTCACTCCGCCGTCTCCAGGTGGCTGACCAGCGCCGAAAGCGCCGCCACGGTCTCTGCGTCCCGATCCGGATCCTCGGCCACCGGCCAGGCACTCGTCTTCACCACGACGACGTCGGCCACCGGATCGACCCACAGGAATTGCCCGTAGATGCCGAGCCCGGTGAAGGCGCGGCGCTCACCGCCGAGGTTCCACCACTGGTTCGCGTAGCCGTAGTGCGCCGGGTACAACTCGCCGAGCGCGCCCGGCCGCAGCAGCTCCACCTCACTCCCGCGCCCGCGCTCGACCCACTCCTCGGGGACGACCTGCTGCCCGTCGACGGCACCGCCGCGCGCCATGAGCAGCCCCACCCGGGCCATGTCCCGGACCGTCGCGTTGAACGATCCGCCGCCTACGGCGGTCCGTGGACGCCCGCGCGTGAGCCCGTAGTACGCGTCCGTCTCCGCGCCGATCCTGTTCCACAGCCGCTCGGCGGCGTACCGCGCCAACGGCACGCCGGTGGCGCCTTCGAGGACCCAGCCGAGGACCTGCGAGTCGAGGGTCGAGTAGTTGAAGAACGTGCCGGGGGCGGCGCCCGTGTCGACGGAACGGACCACGTCGAGCACCGACCCCCGCCCGGTCACGGCCCGCATCAGACGGTTGACCGGGGCCTGCGGGTCCTCGTAGTCCTCGACCCCGCCGGCCCCGCTCGTCATGTCGAGCAGATCCGCGACCGTCGGCCCGTCGTACGCGGACCCGGCGAGCTCGGGGCAGTACGCCACCACCTTGTCGTCGAGCGAGCCCAACGCGCCGTCCGCCAGGGCGATTCCCAGCAGTATCGACGTCACCGACTTGGTGAGCGAGAAGAGCTGGAAGCGGCGAGCCGGCCCGCCGAACCGGCCCGGATGGCTCTCGTGCACCAGCCGCCCGCGGTGCAGCACGGCGAACCCTGTGGTGTGCGTCCGCGCGTGCAACTCCTCCAAGGTCCGGCACTCGCCACGGAACTCGTAGGTGAATCCGGGCGGAAGCTCTCCGACCGGCAGCGGGCGCGGCTGCCGGGCGGCGGGCACGGTGGCGACCGGGAGCACCATCGACATGTGCGTGAACGTCCACTCGTTCACGGGCCGCCGGAACGCGACCTCCTCCTGATGCCGCCACAGCCAGGCCGTCCCGGCCCCGACGGCCGCGACCGCCGTTCCGCCTGCCATCCATCGCGCGGTGCGTGCCATACGTGTGCTCCCGAGGACTGCCAACCGAATTGTGAACCAATGCTGACACCGGTGGTTCGGAAGAACAATGGAGTCCCAGCCACCGACGGCACACCTGCTTCAGATTGTCTCCGAGTGAGCCCCGTCGTCGCATTCCTGCCTGGAACAGGCGAAAGCCCACTGACCCGCGTCAGAGTGGGAACCGGCGGCCCGCGAATCATCCGACCGCCACCGCGCCACAACAGAAGCAAGAAGGAGCATCCATGCAGTACCGCAAGCTCGGCAGCTCGGACCTTCGGGTGTCGGATATCTCGCTCGGATCCTGGCTCACCTTCGCCGGCGGTATCGAGGCCGACAAGACCCGCGCCTGCACGGAGGCGGCATTCGACGCAGGCATCAACTTCTTCGACACCGCCAACGTCTACGGCCAGGGCGCCGCGGAGACGGCCTGGGGCGAGATCCTCTCCGCGCACCCCCGCGACTCGTACATCCTGGCCACCAAGGTGTGGGGCCGGATGTCCGACGACCCGGCCGACCAGGGGCTGTCCCCGGCGCAGATCGCCAAGCAGATCGACGCCTCCCTCACCCGGCTGAAGACCGACTACGTCGACCTCTACCAGGCGCACCGCTTCGACCCCGACGTACCGATCGAGGACACGATCGAGGCCTTGCGGAAGGTCGTCGAGGAAGGCAAGGCCCGCTACCTCGGCTTCAGCGAGTGGACCCCCGAGCAGATCCGGGCCGCGATCGACATCGCAGGACCGGACCTGTTCGTCTCCTCCCAGCCGCAGTACTCCATGCTCTGGCAGGCCCCCGAGGCCGAGGTCTTCGGTCTGTGCGCCGACAACGGCATCTCGCAGATCGTCTGGTCACCCCTCGCCCAGGGCGTGCTGACCGGAAAGTACAAGCCGGGACAGCCCGTCCCCGAGGGCAGCAGGTTCGCTTCCGCGGACATGGCCGTCTCGCAGGACCTCGTCTACAGCGATGCCATCCTCGAAGCCGTCCAGCGGCTCGTCCCGATCGCCGAGGACGCCGGGATGAGCATGCCCACCCTGGCCCTGGCCTGGGTCCTGCGCCGCAGTGAAGTGGCGTCCGCCATCACCGGCGCTTCCCGCCCGGAACAGGTGCACGCCAATGCCGCGGCCTCCGGCGTGGACCTGTCCGACGACCTGCTGGCCGCCGTCGACGAGGCCCTCGGCGACGCCCCCGTCACCCGGCCGACCCTCGCCCCCAACGCCCAGCCCGGAATCAAGCACCGCTGACCGGCAGCGCGTGCGCGCCCCCGCGCCACGGTCCTCGCGTCACCCCGTGGCGAGCCGCTCCTCCCCGTACGCGACCTCCCCGCCGACCACCGTCGCCACGACTCCCACGTCCCGGATGCGTTCCGGTGCCACGGCCAGCAGGTCGTCACCGAGGACCGTGAAGTCGGCGAGCATGCCGCGACGCAGCGTGCCCTTGCGGTGCTCCTCGTGGACGGCGTGCGCGGAGCCCACCGTGTAGGCGTACAGGGCCTGTTCGACGGTGACCGCCTCGTGCGGGGCGATGGGGGCGCCCGAGGCGGTGCGCCGGTTGACCATGTCGTGGATGCTCAGGATCGGGGACGCGGCGACGACCGGAGCGTCCGTGCTGCCGGGCAGAACCACGCCCGCGTCGAGGAACGAGCGCATACGGTACGCGAGTTGGGAGCGCTCGGGGCCGAGCGCGGCCAGCAGGCCGTCGCCGATCTCGGAGAGGAAGCGGCCCTGCGGCACTGGCACCAGGCCGAGTTCGGCGATCCGGGCGACCTGCGCGTCGCTGGTGACGGCCGCGTGCTCGACTCGGTGACGTACATCGGTGCGCGGGTGCAGGCGCTGCGCCTCGGCGTACGCGTCGAGAACCACGTCGAGCGCGGCGTCACCGATGGCGTGGGTGGCGATCTGCCAGCCGCAGCGGTGCGCTTCCAGGATGTAGTGCCGGATCTGCTCGGCCTCGTACTGGAGGAGCCCGCTGTTGCCCGGGGTGTCGTGGTAGTCGCAGCACATGGCGGCGGAGCGGCCGATGAGGGAACCGTCGGCGAGGATCTTCGTGGGTCCGACGCGCAGGTGTTCGTCGCCGAATCCGGAGCGCAGGCCGAGATCGAGCCCGTACCAGCTGCTGCCCGGCTCGAAGGCGCCGCGGTCGCGCAGCGCCGTGATGTACGGCATCACCGTCATACGGATGCCCAGCAAGCCGTGTTCGCGGGCGCGGTGGAAGGAATCGAGGTCCGTCGGCCCGTTGCCGATGCCGTCGCTGACACCGATACCGGGCTCGGTGACACTGGTCAGGCCGAGTGCGAGAGCGGCTTCGGAGCCCGCGGCGATGTTGGCGACCCACTCCTCGGCGGGCTCGGGGCGGATCAGGCGCTCGACGAGCTGGACGGCGGTCTCCTGGAGGAGGCCGGTGGCGAGACCGTCCTCGTCGCGCCACACCGAGCCGCCGACGACATCCGGCACGCCCGCCCGGCCCGCGTACCCGGCCCGTTCGAACGCTTCCGTGCTCGCCACCGCCATGTGGTGCGACGTGTGCATCAGCCAGACGGGGCGGCCCCCCGCGGCACGGTGCAGGGCCTCGGCGGTGGGATGGGCGCCGATCTTGTTCTGGTCGTAGCCGAAACCAAGGACCCATGCGTCGGCCGGCAGTGTGGCGGCGCGCTCGGCGACGGCGACGTAGAGAGCGTCGAGCGTGGGGCAGGCGGCGTGCGAGACATCGAGCTGGCGCAGGTTCTGGCCGACCATGCTCAGGTGGTGGTGTGCGTCGTTGAAGCCGGGCACGACATGCGCGCCGCCCAGGTCGACGACCGTGTCGGCCGTGCAGCCCTCGAGTTCGTCGTCCAGGCCGACGACGCGGCCGCCGATGACACCGAGGGAGCGGGCGTGCGGGCGGGACGGATCGAGGGTGGTGAAGTGTCCGTTGTGGAAGACGGCGTCGAGGCGCACGGCGGTCAACTCCTTTGTGGGGGAGGGGTAATGGCGAGAGTGCGGTGGTTCAGGCGGTGGCCGGCGCCCGCAGCGTCGGCTCCGTGCCATGGATACGGTCCGTGCGGCGGGCCAGCGCCGCCACGCACACCGTTGTCACCAGCAGCAGCACGGCGTAGAAGCCGACGACCGGCCAGATCGACCCGCCGCCCGACGTCAGCAGCGACTGCGCGACCAACGGTGTCGTACCGCCGATCAGCGTCGAACACAGCTGGTACGAAAGGGAGATGCCGGTGTAGCGGACGCGGGAGGAGAAGGCGCGGGCGAGGAACCCGGCGAGGACCGCGTAGTAGCCGGAGCCGGTGACGACGGCCAGCGTGATGCCGACGAACGCGAGCAGTGGCACGCCGGTCCTGATCAGCAGGAACATCGGGACGGCGACGACGACATTGGCCAGCAGCGAGCACACCATGAAGCGGGCCTCGCCCACGCGCTCCGAGATCAGCGCGGCGAGCGGCTGCCACAGGAACTGCGCCACGGACACGGCGAGCATGACGTACAGCATCGTCTGCCGGTTCATGTGCAGCTCGTTGGTGGTCCACGACAGGACGAAGGTATTGGTGAAGTAGGCGGCGGAGATGCCCATGATGCTGGCGCCGATGCCGAGCAGCACCGTGCGCCAGGCGGTGCGCAGCACCTCGGCGACCGGCAGCTTCACCACGTCGCCGCTCTCCTTGACCTTCTCGAACTCCCCGGACTCCGCCACCTTGAGGCGGATGACGAGCCCGACGATGACGAGGAGCCCCGACAGCAGGAACGGCACGCGCCAGCCCCATGAGGCGAACGCGGCGTCGTCCAGAGTGCCCGCGGCCAGGAACACCAGCGTGGACAGGATCGCGCCGGCCGGGGAGCCCTGCTGGACGAGCATCGCGAACAGCGAGGCACGCCCCTTGGGCGCGCTCTCCGATGCCATCAGCACCGCGCCGCCCCATTCGCCGCCGACCGCGATCCCCTGCACGGCCCGCAGCAGCGCCAGCAGCACCGGCGCGGTCACGCCGATCTGCGTGTGCGTCGGCAGCACGCCGACCAGGAAGGTGGCGGCCCCCATCAGCAGCAATGTGGTGACCAGGGTGCCCTTGCGGCCCATCCGGTCACCGAAGTGACCGAAGATGATGCCGCCCAGCGGGCGGGCCAGGAAGCCCACCCAGAACGTGGCGAAGGAGGCGAGGACACCAGCGGCAGGGCTGACGTCGGGGAAGAACAGCTTGCCGAAGACCAGCGCGGACGCGGTGCCGTAGATGTAGAAGTCGTACCACTCGATGGTGGTGCCGACGAACGAGGCGAGGCCCGCGCGGCGGGCATTGCCGTCGGCACGTACGGGAACGGTCATGGGGTCTCCGCGGGACTTCAGAAGCGGTTGTCGGGTGCAGTCAGTTTGCTGGCGCCCGCCCATGCCGTCTAATACTTGATCCGTACGCTGGCCATGCCTCACAGGTATGGGCGGTGCACCTCATCCCACCTGCGGCGCGGAGGCGACACACCATGGAACTGAGGATCTTGCGCTACTTCCTGGCGGTCGCCGAAACCGGATCCGTGACCGCCGCGGCGCGCAGCGTGCACATCGCCCAGCCCTCACTGTCCCGCCAACTCCGGTCCCTGGAACACGACTTGGGCGTCGACCTCTTCGACCGACGGCCCGGCGTCCTGACACTGAGCGCGGCCGGAAGGAGGTTCCGGCCCGTCGCCCAGGACCTGGTGCGCAGGGCGGAGCAGGCCGCGGAGATGATGGTGGCGGCGCGGGACGGCGAGGCGGCCACGCTGACCGTCGTGACCGCACCCGCCACGCTCTCCTACCTCCTCGCCCCCTACATGGCACAGGGCGGGGGAGTTCCGGCCTTGCGCGACGCCGTCCAAGAGGAGCCCAACAAGGTCTTCGACACCCTCGCCCAGCACAGCGACGTCGACTTCGGCATCTCCACCTCACCCGCCCCCGCGCCCCTCGAGTCCGTCTACCTCGGCCACACCCCGGTCACCGCCCAGGTCGCCGCGGGCCACCCGTGGCACGACCGCACGAGCGTCGACCTCGACGAACTGGTCACCGAGCCGCTGATCCTCATGACTCGCTCCAACGCCGCACGCCTCGTCGTCGACGAGGCGTTCACCCGGGCCGGCGTCGCCCCCGCCGAGGTCACCGAGACCGGCTCCTCCGTCTTCGCGCAGGCACTCGCCGCCGCCGGCCGCGGCGTGTGCCTGGCGACGGACCACGCCCGCTTCGGCTTGAAGGAACTGGTCGTCAACGCGACGGACGGCGCGCTCACCGTCCCCCTGTACGCCGGCTGGGACCGCACGCACTACGCCTGCGAGGCGATCCGTTCCTACGTGGCGGGGCTGCGGGCTTACTGCGAGGAGCGATTGGAGGTGTTTCCGGGCATGGGCGCGAAGACGTCCGGCACGCGGCCACCTCGACCTGCGCACAAGCCTTGACAGCTGCGCGCGGTTGTCGTGGCTGTTCGGGGCTGGACCGGCACCCGGACGTCCGCGTACAGGATCTCGACGTCGCCGCCCAACTGGTCGTGGGGACAGTCGAGTTGAATACGCATCTCGTGCACGCCTTCATCTGGCCGAAGATGCGCGCCGCAGGGCTCGCCACGGCGGCGGAAGCGCTGCGCGGACAGGCCGACGCCCTCATGTCTGGAACACGTGGAGTGCCGAGGGCCCGGAGCACCACGGAGCGCTGGCGCCGCTGGTGTCCAACATCGGCGAGTTGCGCAGGGAGGCCGGGCGGCCCCTCACCGCCGCCCTCGCCGACTGTCCGGTCCTCGTCGTACGGGGTGGCGCGGACGGCCGGGCCTGAGTGGCCTGCCGCGACGTTCGTGCACGTCAACCACGCACTCGGGACCAGGACTTGGTGGCCGCTCCTCACTGTGTGTGACGTCACGGTTGGACACCCACCGGGCGCGTCTGGCAAGGTCGCCGGTCCGATCCCGTGAAGACCCGATGGGAGGGGCGCGATGACCGAAGTGAACACCATCAGCGTCGAGGAAGCGACAGCCGTCGCCCGGCTGCGCATGAACACCACGACACTGGACATCCCCAAGGATTTCGACCGCTGGTCGCCCGACGAGATGTCGGACTGGCTCGAACAGACCGAGGACGACCCGGACGTCTCCGACACCGACTTCTACGAAGCCCAGCAGACCGTGCACCGCGTGCTCGGTGTCGAGGACGCCTGACTTCGGCCCGGCTTCAGGCACGCTCGCCGTACGCCGCCGCGATCTCCTGCGGTGACGCCCACCGGCTGTACGTCGGTGACTTGGGCCAATCCGCGGGGGAGTCCTGCCACTCCTCCTGTCGGCCGTACGGCAGCAGGTCGAGCAGGCCGAACAGATAGCTCAGTTGCTCGGTGCCGCGGCCGTCCGTGTGCCAGGTGCGGTACACGGTGTCGCCGTCGCGCAGGAACACATTGACCGCGAACCCGGCGTTCGGCGGTGCGCCGACATCGGCGCCGAACGGGCTGTTCGCGGTGGAGTACCAGGTCATCGTGTTGCCGACCTTGCGTCGGTACGCGAGCGCCTCGTCGATCGGCCCCTGCGTGACGATCACGAAGCGGGCGTCGAACTTCTCGAGCCCCGCGAGCCGCGTGAACTGCGACGTGAAGCCGGTGCAGCCGCCGCACTGCCACTCCGCGCCCTCGTGCCACATGTGGTTGTAGACGATCAACTGCGGGTGCTCACCGAAGACTTCGGCGAGCCGCACGGGCCCGTCCTCGCCCTCCAGTACGTAGTCGGGCATCTCGACCATCGGCAGCCGGCGCCGCTGCGCGGCGATGGCGTCGAGCTCCCGTGTGGCGGCCTTCTCGCGGACCCGCAGCGCCGCCAGTTCCTTCTCCCACGTGCCGCGGTCGACGACGGGCGGCAGGGCGTTGCCGGTAGTGGTGGACATGGGACCTCCGGAGGTTACGGGCGCTCTCGCGCGTTCCAGGCGTACGGAGGTGTGGACCGTCCGGTATGCCGAAAGTCATCGGTCGGCCGCCGCCGGCTCTGCGAGCGTCCCCAGGGTGCCCCGGTCCAGCTGCCCGGACGGGACCTCGTAGGGTGCCCTCACCGGCCCTGTCGACCAAGGGGCCGTGTGGGACCGACCGGGCACGGGGGAGCGACATTGCGCATACGTGGACATGGCCGACGCCTCGGGGCGCGGGCCGCGGCACTGGTGGCAGGGGCGCTGCTGGCCGTGACCGGGGCGGCGGTGCCGGTGCTCGCCGCGGAGGGCGCGGAGCGCCAGGTCCGGCTCACGCTGGACGTGCCCGAGGCGTCCGGCCTCTACGACGCCGACGAAGGCGCCGACGCGAGGTTCGAGGCGCCCAGGATGCTGGTGCGGCCGCACGGCGGCGTGGCGCGCGATGTCGAGATCACCGTCGATGCCCGGGAGCTGCGGGACGTCGGCACGATGACTCCCGGGCATCGGTGCTCGGGGGACGACGACGTGTTCCGCTGCCGCTTCGACCCGCGCTCCCTGCGTTACGCGACGCACTTCAGCCCGTTCTACCTGCGTGGCAAGGACGGCGCGGCCCCCGGTGACGGCGGGACCGTGCACCTCACCGCCCGCGCCGACAACGCCGAGGCGGTGCGGGCGGACATGCGGATGGAGATCCAGCCGCCGGACCTGACCTCGGCCGGGGCGGAGCGGGTGCCCGGTCTGGTCGAGCCAGGGGCGCCGGTCGAACTGCGGCCGGGCCTCGTCAACGACAGCCGCTGGCCGGTCGAGCGGTTCGCGCTGAAGTTGGGCACCTATGGCGGTCACCTGACAGTGGACCGGAAGTATCGCAACTGCTGGTACACGGCCGGCAACGACGGGGCCGTGGACGAGGAGCCGCACGGGCTTGACCTCGCCTGGTGCGAGTTCGACACACCACTGCCCCCGCACAGCGCCTGGCGGATCGCCCAGCCGATGACCGGCCACCTGCAAAGGGACATGCCGGCGGAGAGCGTCCGCTATCAACTGCCCTATGAAGTACGGGACAAGGCGGCCTACTCGCGACGGGGGAGCGGCCCCGAGCTGAAGCTCGAACGCGTTCCCATGGGCGACATCACGTCCGACACCGCCTCGGGCTCACTGATCGTGCGAGGCACCGCGCAGTTGGACTACGCCCCCGTCGTCGAGGGCGCCGTTCGCGGCAAGGTCGGACAGACCGTGCAGGTGCGCATCGGCGCCCGCAACGTCAACGGAGGCAAGCTGCCCGGCATCAGCCCCGACCGCATCGAGATCGTCCCGCCCGAGGGCACCACCATCACCGGCACGCCCTACACGGTGGACGGTGATCCGATGGACAACGCGTGCAAGCGCCCGGCCAAGGGATCCCGTGCGTGGCGGTGCGGCCTGGGCAGTGACGCGTTCGAGCAGATCGACGGCCGCAAGGGCGCGCGCACGACCGTGACCGTCCGCGTCCGTATCGACGACGATGTGCCCGGTGCGCGCGGCACGGTCCGCGTCATCGGCAAGTACGACCGCACCCACGGCAACGACAGCGTCGCGCTGGAGACCGACATCCACGGCCGCGAGCGGACCTCCCCACTGGCCATCGCCGGGGCGGTCGCGGGCGGTGCCGTCGTCGTGGCGGGCGGTCTGTTGCTGGCCCGCCGGTACCGCGGGAACCGGCGCGGCTGAGGGCCGCACACGCGGCCCCGCCGCGTCCCCCTCAGTGCTTGATGCCCACGCCCGCCAGCAGGCTGATCTCGGCGTCCGCGATCTCCGTGCCGTCCTCGGGGTTGTCGCGACGCCAGCGGTGGCAGCAAATGATGCCCGGCTCGATCAGGTCGAGCCCGTCGAAGAAGCGGCGGACGTCGCTGTGCGAGCGGAACTGCACCGGAGTCCCGGAGTTGGTGTACGCCTCCGCCACCCCGTTCCACGTCTCGGGGTCGAAGTCGGGCGTGCAGTGGTTCATGGCGAGGGCGCTGCCCGGCGCGAGCGGCTCGAGCAGCCGGCGCACGATGGCGTACGGGTCGTGCGGGTCGGTGACGAAGTGCATCAGCGCGTTGAGGGTGAGGGCGACGGGCCGGTCGAAGTCCAGGACCTCGGCGTCCTGCACGGCGTCCATCAGCGAGTCCGGGTCGGTGACATCGGCCTCGACGTAGGCCGTGCGACCCTGGGTCGTGCTGCGCATGAGGCGCTCGGCGTACTTGAGGACGAGCGGGTCGTTATCGGCGTACACGACGCGGGCCTCGGGCACGAGGGACTGGGCGACCTGGTGCAGGTTCGGCTCGGTGGGGATGCCGGTGCCGATGTCGAGCCACTGGCGGATGCCGTGCTCCTGCGCCAGCACACGGGTGGCCCGGTGCATGAACGCGCGGTTCTCGCGCGCGGTGACAGGCAGGCCGGGGTGGGCCTTGGCGGCGACCATGGCCGCCTCCTTGTCGACCTCGAAGTGGTCCTTGCCACCGAGGAAGTAGTCGTACATCCGGGCCGAGTGGGCCTTGCTCGTGTCGAGGTCCCGGCCGGACTGCCTGGTGGTCATGTGCTCCCCTTCGTAGGTGTGACTGTCGGCTGTGTATCGGTCGATCCGCGGACCGGGGAGGCGACCGGCGTCGACGCCCCTGCCGCCGGCCGCCCGTTCATCCGGCGGCCAGGTGATCGGCCAGGCCCTGCTTGACGCCGCGGACGAACGCGGCGATCTCCTCCGGCGTGTAGATCAGCGCGGGGCCGGCCGGATCGGTCGACTGCCGGACGGCCACGCGGCCATCGGCGAGCAACTTCGTCTCGACGCACTGCCCACCGTTGGGCCCGCTCCAGGGACGCTCCCAGCCCTGCTCGCCGAGTTGGCGGGCCGGCATCCCGTTGTAGACGCCCTCTTCGACGACCGTCATGTTGAGTACTCCTTGCGCATACGGTTCAAGAGCGCCCTGCTGTCATCCGACGACGTCAGCAGCGCCATACGCGAATGCGCCTCAAGATGGGCGACCACGTCCGGGCGCTGGTCCAAATAGACGGATGCGGACAGGAGTTCGCTGTAGACGATGTCGGGCAGCTCTGGTTCCTCGAACCGGAAGTACGTGAACGGGGCGCACGCCCCCACATGCGCGCCCGCGGAGAAGGGCACGATGTCCAGACTGATGTGCGCGAGCTCGGACACGTCCAGGAGGCGCTCGATCTGCTCCCGCATCACGTCGGCGCTGCCCACCTCCTTGTGCAGGACGGCCTCCTCCATGACCACCCACAGCGTGGGGGCGTCCTCCTTGTCCAGGAGGCCCTGGCGGCGCAGCCGCAGCTCCACGCGGCGCTCGAGGTCCTCCTCGCTGCCGTTCGGCAGCCCGCCGCGCAGTACGGCGCGCGCGTAGTCGGGGGTCTGCAAGAGGCCCGTGACGTACTGGGGTTCGTAGGTGCGCAGGGTCTTGGCGTCGGTCTCCAGGCTGACGTAGGCGGTGAACCAGCCGGGAACGGCGTCCCGGTAGGAGTGCCACCAGCCCGGCTCGTTGGCCTGCTCGGCCAGGTCGACGAACTCGTCTATCTCCTGGCGGCCCGCACCGAAGGTCTCCAGGAGCTTCTCCACATAGAGAGGCTTCAGCGCGACCTCGGCCTTTTCGAGCCGGCGGATCGTCAGAGTCTTTACGCGCAGAGCTCTTGCCGCGTCCTCCAGCGAGGCACCGGCAGCCAGTCGCATGTCCTGCAGCCGGCGGCCGAGGATCATGCGCAGCACTGTCGGCGCGCTGGTGCCGGAACGGGCCTCACTCACGCCCAACCTCCTGAGAGTTCATCAACAAGACCATTCTTGCAGCGACTTGATGATGACGCCAGAGTGATACCCCGCAAGATGAAATTATCAGGGAGTCGGTTGCAGCGTGAGTACGATCACGCGCATAGTTGCACTGTGAGCGGTCGAGTCACGGCTCTGACGCGGCATCCGCCCCTGCGGGGACGCGCGATGCCGATGCCGGCGTGGGCGCCCCACCGCGGGGTGCCTGCCTGGGCCTGTGCCGCTCACAGCTCGAGCTGTAGCCCGCACCCCCACACCGCGCCCGCTCCGCGGAAGGCACTGGAAGGCGACATTCGTGACTGTCCCCACGCCCCTGGCCCCGGCTCCGTCCCCCGCCTTGGGCGCCACCGCGCCCGGCCGCGAGTTCTGGTTCGGGCTGCCCGCGCTGCGCACGAGTGCGAGATCGGCGCGCGACACCGTGCGGGAGCGGCTCCGGTCCTGGCAGGTGCCCGGCGACACCTGTTGCGACGCGGTGCTGCTGGTGTCCGAGCTGACCACGAACGCGCTGCTGCACACCGACAGCGATCAGGTCCTGTGCGGCCTCAAGCTGACCGGCGACGAGCGAAGTCTGCGCATCGAACTCCACGACGACAACCCGACTCCGGTGCAACCGCCCGAGCGCCGTGCCGGACCCGGCGAAGAGGGCGGGCGGGGCCTGTTCCTCGTCCAGCAGCTCGCGGACCGCTGGGGCTCGGCGCGCTCGACACGAGCCGAAGGAAAGGTCGTCTGGGCCGAGTTGACGGCCTTTTCCTGAGCCCATGGAGACCGGCAGGGGCCGCCCGGTCCCGCTCTTTCACCGTCGCGCGGCGAGGAATCCATTTTCCTCGGTCCACCTACAGGAGGCGACCATGACCCCCCACGGCGACACCGTTTCACCCGCCGTGTTGTACGTATGTGCCGACCGGGCCCCGGGCGCGTCCGGGCAGGCCGTGCAGTGCGCGCAGACCGAAGGCCGCGCGTTCGCCCAGGAGCGCGGCCTGACGATCGCCGAGGTCGTCACCGACACCTACGGCGAGCCGGACCCGGCCCGGCGCACCGGCTGGCGCCGGGTGCGGCAGCTGGTGCAGACCGGCGACGTCACCGCGGTCCTGGTCCGCTGGCCCTCCGCCATCGCCCCGGAGTCCGCGCACGAACTGCGGCACAGAGAGACCAGCTGGCTCCAGGACCACGGCGTGCGCGTCCGCTACACCTGGGCCCCTCTTACGAGTCCAGGCCCCCTCGCTTGACGAGCTGAGCCGCGATGACGTTTCGCTGGATCTCGTTCGTGCCCTCGCCGACGATCATCAGCGGTGCGTCGCGGAAGTAGCGTTCGACGTCGTACTCGGTGGAGTAGCCGTAACCGCCGTGAATGCGCACGGCGTTCAGTGCGATCTCCATTGCCGCCTCTGAGGCGTACAGCTTCGCCATTCCCGCCTCCATGTCGACCCGTCGGCCCGCGTCGTACTCCCGGGCCGCGTGCAGGGTCAGCTGGCGGGCCGCGGTGAGCTTGGTGGCCATGTCGGCGAGGTAGTGGCCGATCGCCTGGTGCTGCCAGATCGGCTTGCCGAACGACTCCCGCTCCTGCGCGTAGGCGAGCGAGTCCTCCAGGGCGGCCCGGCCGACGCCGAGAGCGCGCGAGGCGACCTGCAGGCGGCCGGTCTCCAGGCCCTTCATCATCTGGCCGAACCCCTTTCCCTCCGCCCCGCCGAGGACACTGCCGGCGGCGGCGACGTACCCGTCGAAGGACAGCTCGCAGCTCTCGACGCCCTTGTAGCCCAGCTTGGGCAGGTCACGGGAGACGGTCAGGCCGGGACCGTGCTCGACGAGCAGGATCGAGATGCCGCGGTGGGAGGGCGTGGCGTCCGGGTCGGTCTTGCACAGCAGGGCGATGAGGCCGGAGCGGCGGGAGTTGGTGATCCACGTCTTGGAGCCGTTCACGGCATACGTGCCGTCGTCCTGGCGGCGGGCCGTGGTGCGCATGGCCTGGAGGTCGCTGCCGCCGCCCGGCTCGGTCAGCGCCATCGTCGCGCGCAGCTCGCCGGTCGCCATGCGGGGCAGGTACTTCGCCTTCTGCTCCTCGGTCCCGTACAGGGTGAGCAGCTTGGCGACGACGGTGTGGCCGCCTATGGCGCCCGCGAGGCTCATCCAGCCGCGCGCGAGCTCCTCGGTGATCAGGACGTAGGCGGGCATCGAGACCGGGGTGCCGCCGAACTCCTCCGGGACGGCGAGCCCGTAGATCCCCATCTCCTTCATCTGCTCGATGAGGGCCTCGGGGTAGGTGTTGGTGTGCTCCAACTCCTGTACGACGGGCTTGACGTGCTTGTCGACGAAGTCGTGCACGGTCTCGACGACGAACCGCTCGTCGGTGTCCAGGGCGTCCAGGGTGCTCACGGGTTCTTCTCCTCTGCTTGCTGTCTTGTCGCGGTGTCCGGGGGAGGGTGGTGTCCGATCGTGCCCGGAGTGTCAGATCGCGCCGGCCGAGCGCAGGCTCGCGATCTGCTCGGCGGTGCGTCCCCGCTCCGCCAGGAGTCGTTCGGTGTGCTCGCCGAGGGCGGGGACCGGGTCCATCCGGGGGTCGATTCCGGCCAGGTCCGCCGGGGGCCGCAGCGCCTGGACGGGGCCGCCGGGCGTGCCGACCTCGTGCCAGCGCCCACGCCCCGCGAGCACCGGGTGGTCGAGGAACTCGGCGACGTCGTTGACGCCCGCGTTCGCGATGCCTGCCGCGTCGAGCGCCTCGGCGGCGTCGGCACCGTCGCAGCGCAGGAAGCGCTCGGCGATGAGGACGTTCAGCTCGTCGCGGTGGGCGACGCGCCCGGATCCGGTGGCGAAGCGCGGGTCCGCGGTCAACTCCGGCTGCTGGAGGAACTGTTCGCACAGCGACCGCCACTCGCGTTCGTTCTGTACGGAGATCAGGATCTGCTTGCCGTCGCGCGCGGTGTAGGCGCCGTACGGGGCGATGGTGGCGTGCTGGGTGCCGATGCGCGGCGGCTGCGTCCCGCCGTAGCGGGTGTAGTTGGCGGGCTGGCCCATCCACTCCGCGAGTGCCTCGAACAGCGACACCTCCACCGCGCGCGCGGCACCCGTGGTCGCGCGGGTGAACAGGGCGGTGAGGACGCCGGTGTAGGCGTACATCCCGGCGGCGATGTCGGCGATCGACACACCCGCCCGCGCGGCCTCCCGCGCCGTGCCGGTGAGTGACACCAGGCCGGTCTGGCACTGCACCATCATGTCGTACGCCTTGCGGTCGGCCCAGGGCCCACTGGTGCCGTAGCCGGAGACGGTGCACGGGATCAGGCGCGGGTACTTCGCGGCCAGTGTGTCCGCGTCCAGTCCGAGGCGGGCGGCGGCGCCCGGGCCGAGGTTCTGCACGAACACATCGGCGTCCGCGAGGAGTTCGTCGAGGACCTCGCGGCCGGCCGGCGACTTCACGTCCAGCGTCAGTGACTCCTTGCCGCGGTTCAGCCAGACGAAATAGCTCGACTCGCCGTGCACCGTGGTGTCGTAGCGGCGGGCGAAATCGCCGCCGTCGGGCCGCTCCACCTTGATGACACGGGCGCCGAGGTCGGCCAGCTGGCGGGTGGCGTAGGGAGCGGCCACGGCCTGTTCGAGGCTGACGACGGTGATCCCGGACAGCGGATGCTGAGGCGGCGCGGCGGCGCGGTCGGTCGTCCCTGTCATGCGGTGACCTCCAGGTGCGAGGGTGGTCATGTGGGGTGCACGGGGTGCCGGGCAGCGGCTGCTCCGTGACGACTAACATCATGGGTCTTCATGGCAATGCTCGGGAAATAGCAAATCGTGATGCCGTCATGCGCGGCGCGGATGGCTGGAGAGGGGCGGGGCGAGTTGGACATCAAACAGCTCAAGGCGCTGGTGACCGTGGCCGAGGTGGGCAGTGTCACCAGGGCCGCGACGGTCCTGCACCTCGTGCAGCCCGCCGTCACCCGCCAGATCCGCACCCTGGAGGAGGAGTTGGGTGTGCCGCTCTTCGAGCGGACCCGGCAGGGCATGCGGCCGACCGAGGCCGGGGCGGCCGTCGTGGAGCGGGCCCGGCGGGCGCTGCACGAGCTGGAGCGCGCCCGCGCGGAGGTGCGGCCGACGCCCGGCGAGGTGTCCGGCATCGTGACCGTCGGCCTGCTGGAGAGCACCCTGGAACTGCTCGCGGAACCCCTGGTGACGGCCATGCGAGAGGCCCACCCGGGCGTGCAGCTGCGGGTGATGACCGCGTACTCGGGCCATCTGCAGCAGTGGCTCGACGACGGAGACCTCGATCTGTCCCTGCTCTACAACCTCGCCAGCGCGCCTTCTCTGAACGTACGGCCCCTGGTGCGCGAGCGGCTGTGGGTGGCGGCCCCGCCGTCGGCCGGGCTGTCCGCCGAGCGCCCCGTCCCGTTCGCCGAGGCGGCGGCGCGCCCCCTGGTGATGCCGACGTCCGGGCACGCGCTGCGTGCGCTCATCGAATCGGCGGCGGCCCGCGCCGGCGTCCGTATCGAGGTGGCGGCGCAGACCAACTCGATGCCCGTACAGAAGCAGCTCGCGCGGGCCGGACACGGCTGGACCGTACTGCCCGGCGTGGGCGTCGCCGAGGACGTCGCGGCCGGCGGGCTCAGCGCCGCGCCGCTGTGCGAGCCCGCCGCATGGCGCTCCATCGTGCTGGGCACACCCCGCACCGGACGCACACCGCCCGCGGTGAACGTCGTCGCGCGGGAGCTGGTACGCCAGGTCAACGCCGCCGTGAAGAGCGGCAGATGGCCCTCGGCGCGGCTTCCCGAGGCGGACGAAGAGGTGGCGGAGCGATGACACACGACCACCACGAAACGTTCCACGATCAGCACCCCAGGAGAACCATGCCGGACACCGACCACCTCGAAGGCACCACCTCCGCCGCCGACGGCACCACCCTCGCGTACCAGACCCGCGGCACCGGACACCCGCTCGTCCTCCTCGCCGGACAGGCCAACAACCACCACTGGTGGGACGCGGTGCGCGGCGACTTCCACCAGGCCCGGCGCACGATCACCGTCGACTACCGGGGAACGGGCGACAGTGGCAGGCCCGAGGCCCAAGAGGGCTATTCCACCTGGCAGTTCGCGGACGACGTGATCGCCGTGCTGGACGCGCTGGGCATCGAGCGTGCCGACCTGTACGGCACTTCCATGGGCGGCCGGGTCGCGCAGTGGGCCGCCGCACGCCACCCCGGGCGGATCCGGCGGCTCGTCCTCGGCTGCACGTCCCCCGGCGGGCTGCACGCGGTGGAGCGGGACCAGGAGGTGCGCCGCGCGCTGACCCGCACCGAACCGGGCGCCGCCGAGGAGGCGCTGACCGACCTCATGTACACACCCGCCTGGCGCGCCGCCCACCCCGGCCCGTACGGCACACTCGGCGACCCCCACATGCCGCCGCACGCCCGCCGCGGCCACCTCCGCGCCAGCACCGGGCACGACGCGTGGGACGCGCTGCCGTACATCATGGCGCCCACCCTCATCCTCCACGGCGAGGAGGACCGGCTCACCCCGCCCGACAACGTGCCGCTGCTCGCCTCCCGCATCCCCGACGCCACGACGCGGCTGTTCCCCGGCGCGCGCCACGCCTACTTCGAGGAGTGCCGGGAGGAGGCCGGAGCGATGGTCCTCGCGTTCCTCAAGGGGGCCCCGATGTGAGGGAACCCGGCGGACCACCGTGCCAGTGGACTCCCATGCGCCCGCAGCATGGACACATCACGAGTTTCTATTGTTCCGCATCCCGCATCAGCGCTCATGATGAGTGGCGTTTTGAGCCGCCCGACCACCTCGTATCGAGCACTGAGTACGGAGACGCCACGGATGAGTCAGACAGCAGCCGCAAGCCCACCCTCCCGCGTCACCGCGAACGTCGTGCGCGGCTGTCTGGGCAACCTCATCGAGTGGTACGACTGGTTCGCCTACGCCACCTTCAGCGTCTACTTCGCCCCGGTGTTCTTCCCGGAGGGCAGCCAGACCGCCCAACTCCTGTCCACCGCCGTGGTGTTCGCGGTCGGCTTCCTGATGCGCCCGCTCGGTGGCTGGCTGCTCGGCGCCTACGCGGACCGGTTCGGCCGCCGCCGGGCGCTGACCCTCTCCGTGCTGCTGATGAGCGCCGGGTCCCTCGTCATCGCCCTGTCGCCGGGACATGATGTCATCGGCCTGTGGGCGCCCGCCCTCCTCGTCGTGGCCCGCCTGGCCCAGGGCCTGTCCGTCGGCGGCGAGTTCGGCTCCAGCGCCTCCTACCTCTCCGAGGTGGCACCGCCCGGACGGCGCGGCTTCTACTCCAGCTTCCAGTACGTGTCCATCGTGCTCGGCCAGCTCTCCGCGCTGCTCGTGGCGATCGTCCTGCAGAACGCACTCACCGAGGCCCAACTGGCGAGCTGGGGCTGGCGCATCCCCTTCGTCATCGGGGCGGTGGCCGGCCTGACCGTGATGTACCTGCGGCGCACCATGGAGGAGTCCGCACACTTCCAGAAGGAGCAGGCCCGCGCCACCGCGGGCGAACGCAAGGGACTCATCGCCCTGTTCAAGGAGTACCCGCGCCAACTCCTCGCCGTGTTCGGCCTCGCCATCGGCGGCACCGTCGCCTTCTACACGTACACCACCTATCTGCAGAAGTACCTCGTGAACACCGCGGGCATCCCCAAGTCGACCGTCACGGTCATCGGCTTCGCCGCCCTCTTCGTCTACATGCTGCTGCAACCGCTGGTCGGCGCGCTGTCCGACCGGGTGGGCCGCCGTCCCGTCATGTTCGGCTTCTCGATCGGCTGCATGGTGCTCACGGTCCCCGTGATGACCTTCCTGGGGCACACCGGCAACCCGTGGGTCGCCTTCCTCCTGATGACCCTCGCCCTCGCCTTCGTCACCGGGTACTCGGCCCTCGCCGCCATCGTCAAGGCCGAGATGTTCCCCACCAAGGTGCGCGCGCTGGGCGTCGGCCTCCCGCACGCCCTCGTCACCGCCACCTTCGGCGGACTGACCGAGCCGATCGCGCTGGCCCTCAAGCAGAACGGGCACGAGACCGTCTTCTTCTGGTACGTCACCGGATGTGTCGGCCTCACACTGCTGGCCACGCTCCTTGTGCGCGAACCGTCCCGCGACTCCCAGCTGGAGACCGAACCCGGCGCCACGGCCGCCCCCGCCAAGCCCTCCGCCACGACCCCCGCGTGACACCCGCCCCTCAACGGAAGGCAAGCCCCACCATGGAACGCGCCGCCCACACACCGTCCATCGGCTCCTACGTGGAGTCCTGGGCGCCCTCCGCGACGACGGACGAGGACATGCTGCCCCCGGGCCCGGCAGCCGCCCTCTCCGCCGTCCTCGACCTGCCCGAACCGGCCGCGAAGGCGGGTGACCCCCTGCCTCCGCTGTGGCAGTGGCTGTACTTCCTGGAGTGGCCCGCGCAGAGCGAACTCGGCCCCGACGGACACCTCGCCGACGCCCGCTTCCTGCCGCCGATCCCCGACCGGCAGCGCATGTTCGCGGGCGGCCGCGTGAGTGTCGAGGAGCCGCTGCGCCTCGGCGAACCGGCCGAACGCGTCTGCAGCCTCGCCTCCGTCACGCCCAAGAGCGGCCGCAGCGGCGAACTGCTCTTCGTCACCGAGCGCCGCGAGTTCCGGCAGGGGGGCCGCACCTGCCTCGTCGAGGAACAGGACATCGTCTACCGTTCAGGACGCAGCGCGGCGGCCGGCCACCCCGCCACGGTCGACGGCACGGCCCTCCCGCACTCCGAGGCCCCCTGGCAGCTGCGCGCCCAGCCGGACGAGCGCCAGCTGTTCCGGGTGAGCGCGCTGACCGCCAACGCCCACCGCATCCACTACGACGCCCCCTACTGCCGCGACGTCGAGGGCTACCCGGGCCTCGTCGTCCACGGCCCACTCCTCGCGCTGCTGATGCTGGACCTGGTGCGCCGCAACTCGCCGCAGCGGCAAGTGCGTTCGCTCTCCTACCGCCTGCACCGCCCCGCCTTCGCCGGCGAACACCTGCTGGCCGCCGGGACACCGGAGGGTGAGGGCGCCCGACTCGCCGTCGCCACGCACCGGGAGGCGCGGCACGCCTCCGCGGAGGTGACCTTCGTATGAGCGACGCATCCGACGACGGCCGCGAGGCGATCGCGGCCGCCCGCAGCTTCCTCTTCGTGCCCGGCGACCGCCCCGACCGCTACGCGAAGGCGCACGCCTCCGGCGCAGACCTGGTCATCATCGACCTGGAGGACGCGGTCGCCCCGGCCGACAAGGATGCGGCCCGCGGGCATGTCGCCGCCTGGCTGGCCGCGGGCCACCGGCCGGTCGTGCGCGTCAACGCCCCCGGCACTTCTTGGTCCGAGGCCGACCTGGCCATGGCGGCGGAACACGGCTGCCCGGTGATGGTGCCCAAGTCCGAGGACCCGCAGGCCCTTTCGGAGATCGCGGCGCGGACCGCCGGGCGCTGTCCGGTCATCGCCCTCATCGAGACCGCGCGCGGGGTGCTGCGCGCCCACGCGGTGAGCGAGGCGCCGGGCGTGGTGCGCCTCGCCTTCGGCAATGTGGACCTCGCCGCCGACCTCGGCGTCGCGCACGACGACCACCTCGCGCTGGCACACGCCCGTTCCCAGGTGGTGCTCGCGGCCGCGGCCGCCGGCCTGTGCCCGCCGATCGACGGAGTCACCACCGGCGTACGGGACACCGACGCCCTCGCCGCCGACGTCACGCACGGGCGCCGTCTCGGTTTCGCGGGCAAGCTGTGCATCCACCCGGCCCAACTCCCGCCCGTGGCATCGGGATTCGCACCCTCCGACGCCGAACTTGCCTGGGCGCGATCCGTACTCGCCGCGGGTGACACCGTCACCACCGTCGACGGCCAGATGGTCGACAGGCCCGTCCTGGAACGGGCCCGACGCCTCCTCGCCCAGGCCGGGCGGAGGGTCTGAGTCACGGCAGCTTGTGGGCCTGCTTGATGTGTTGCACGCCGTAGTAGGTGGCAATGCAGGAAGCGGGCCACTTCGCCTTCCCGCCGTGGCGGAACGGCTCGGTCATCCTGCTCTGGGGGAGTCGTTTGTACGGCAGGACCTGGGCGCCGGCCGCGGCCTGAGCGCGCATCCAGCGGTCCTGGCGGTCCCAGTCGTGGGCGTGCGCCTGCATGGTGGACCCGAGGCCCGCGAGTGACGCCGTCAGGGCGACGCACACGACGGCGTACAGCACGCCCCCGGCGGCCAGGGCCGGCGCCGTCCGCCGCACTCGGCCCCGCACCGCGTGCCCGGCGAGGGCGCCGGCGAAGACGAGGAGCAGGAGGTACAGCAGCAGGTAGTCGTTCCACAGGCGGGTCGACGACACCACGTGGTGCTTGAACACGGGGTACGTGATGACCGTGCACACGTAGCCGGAGACGAGCAGCGCGCCGGCACCCGCGGCCAGGACCGGCACCTGCCTCCGCACGGGCGGGACCCGGCCCATGACGCCGGGGGACACCATGCCCAGGACGACACCCACCACGACCGCTCCCAGGTACCACCAGGTCGTGAGCACCGTGGCGGCGATCTCGGCGAAGCCGTGCAGGGCGCCCAGCAGTGAGTCGGGGGTGAACATCGTCGACGCGTGCTTGCGCTCGCGGCGGCGCGTGGCGCCGGGGGAGGTGTAGAGGATCAGCGTGCCGAGCACGATGCTCGCGATGCCGGCCGTGCAGCACAGGCGCAGGAACCGCCGCCGTGCTCCAGGGAAGACGCGTCCGCTGATCAGCAGCGTGCACGCCAGGGCGGTCACGGCGACGACGCTCGTCTCCTCCGACACGAGCCCCAGGGACACCCCCGCGAGGACGACGGTGCCCAGCGCGAGGAGCTTGCCCCGCCGCGAGGCCGCCAGCAGCACGGGGACGGCCGCCGCGCAGGCGAACACCGGGGGCAGCGTGTGCGAGACGGAGGCGGCCGGCCAGTAGAACGTCTTGTAGGTGTTGGGGGAGCCGAAGAGGAACAAGGCGGTCACCATGGCCGCCACCAGAAGCGGGACACCCCGGGGGACCCGCAGCCGTGTGGCGCGCAGCACGGCTGCCGTGAAGGCCCACAGGAGCGCGAGGACGAGCACGCCACTGACCGGAGCGAACCACCGCTGGCCCGTCTCGCCGAAGCGCGCATACGCCCACACCAGCACGGCGTTGACGATCCGACCGTTGTCGTGGAGGTAGAACTTCCCCACTATGGCGGGCAGTCCGCCGTCGTGGACCACCGGCAGGAAGCACCAGTCGTCCCCGCCGGTGCGCACCAGGCGTGCGTTCCACGCGGCGTAGCCGAGCACGGCGAGCGGCAGCACGGCGAGCAGCCCCAGCGGTGCGGCCGTCCGCCACCATGCCGTCCGTGACTCCGGAGCGACAGCGGCACGCTCGTCTCGAACAGCCTTCTCCGGTGCGTGCACCACAGGCCGCCCCTTCTCGGTCGGTGCCGGGAAATCTTCCACGGCACGAAAATACGGTTTGCACTGTGCTGACGTTCGGTTTCTCCGGTGCGCCTGATCGAAAGATAACGCGGTACGGGTTGCTCCCGGCGCGTTCGGCCTGCCTTCTTACCGTTGTCTTGACCTGATGGGTCATGGTGGTGGCCGTAGTCGCAAATGCTGGTCTCACACCTGCCGGGGTGGCGAATGGAAGCGTGTCGGATCTCAGTTGTAGTGCCGTGCTTCAATGAGGAAGAAGTGATCAACACATTCCACTGTGCGTTGATGGAAGTCCTGGAAGGAACGGGGAGCTCCTTCGAGATCTGTTACGTCGACGACGGGAGCCGCGACACCACCCGTACTCAACTGCGCGCCCTGGCCGCCGAGGACCATCGCGTCCGCTACACATCTTTCAGCCGGAATTTCGGCAAGGAAGCGGCCATGCTCGCGGGGCTGCGCATGTCACGCGGTGCCGCCGTGGCCCTCATGGACGCCGATCTGCAGCACCCTCCGGGGCTTCTCCACCGGATGCTGGAACTGCGCCGGCACGGCTACGACCAGGTCGTGGCCCGCCGGGACCGGTCCGGCGAGGGGCTGCTGCGGAGGACCGTCAGCTCGGCGTACTACCAGGCCATGGGGCGTTGCATGGACGTCGATGTCGTCGACGGGGAAGGGGACTTCCGGCTGCTGTCCCGCCGTGCGGTCGACGCGGTCCTCGCCCTTCCGGAGGCCAACCGGTTCTCCAAGGGAATCTTCTCCTGGATCGGCTTCGACACCGTCAGTTTCACCTACCACAATGTCAACCGCGCCGCGGGCCGGTCGAAATGGGGCGGACGGCGCCTCCTCAACTACGGGATCGACGGACTGATCTCCTTCAACAGTCGTCCGCTGCGCCTGGTCATCTATGTGGGACTCGGCCTGGCTTTCGCCGCGTTCGCGTACGCACTGTGGATCGCCGTCAATGTGGTCAGGCACGGAGTGGACGTCCCCGGATTCGCCACGCTGCTGATCGCCATCGTGGCCCTCGGCGGAATCCAACTCGCCACGCTCGGCGTCATCGGTGAATACGTGGGCCGGATCTACGGAGAAACAAAACGCCGCCCGCCCTATGTGGTGCGCGAGACGGACGAGAACTCGCGCGGCGGCAGTACCGTGCCCGCCCCCGGAAGCGAAATCCCGCTCACCGTGGACGCGATCGTGCGCCCGAAGGAGCAGGTTCGGTCATCGGCCGGGCTGCGCACCTTCCGGCAGTTCGTCGTCTTCGGCCTGATCGGAATCGTCAACACCGCCGTGTACATGGCCGTGTACGTGTCACTCAACCGCCTGATCCCGTATCTGGTCGCGCACGTCATCGGGTTCACGGTCAGCGTCGTCGGTTCCTTCCTGCTGAACAGCTACATCACCTGCCGCACGAAGCCGACCTGGCGGGGCTTCTTCCGTTTCCCCCTGTCGAGCCTCGTGAACATGGTGTTCAGCGGAGCGCTCCTCTACCTCGGCGTGCACTCCCTGGGAACGGACAAGAACATCACGGCGCTGGTCGCAGGCGTACTGGCCACACCCCTCTCGTTCGTGATCGCCCGGTGGGCCATCGACTCCGGCAGCGCACCCGCCCGACAGCAGGAGCCCAACTGGGCGCCGATCGCGGAGAGTTCGTCCGAACCGCTGAGGCAGAAGGAGCACCAAAGCCTGTGACCCGCGGGGCGGCGCGCCGCCCCGCGACTCAGTCCGGGGCCGCCTCTCGGGCGGTGAAGCCGATCACCGCGCCGCCGCCGTCCCGCCGCGCCGCGAACGGCACCCCGCCGTGGGCCGCCGCCACCTCCCGCACGATGGAGAGCCCGAGCCCCGAGCCGGGGCGGCTGCGCGCGGCCGGGGCCCGGTAGAAGCGGTCGAAGATGCGCTCCGTGTCGACCTCGGCGAGACCGGGGCCCCGGTCGAGGACCTCCATCCGGACACCGGCCCCCGGCATGCGGGTGACGGTGATCTCGACGGGGGCCGTGCCGTCGGCGTCGAACTTGGCGGCGTTCTCCACCAGGTTGGTCAGGGCGCGCTGCAACTGGGCGGGGCGACCCGTGATCGTGGTGTCCGGATCGGCGCGGACCGTGACCGTGCGGCCGGTGCGGCGGCGGGCCAGGACCGCGACGTCCTCGGCGATCTCGCCGAGAGATACCTCGGCGGGCGGCTCGTCGTCCTGGTGGCCAGCCGCGAGGTCCACCAACTCGTTGACCAGATCGGTCAGTTCGCGGGACTCGTCGCTGAGGTCGGCCACCAACTCGTCGCGGGACGCGGGCGGGAGCTCGTCGATTCGGCGCAGCAGGGAGATGTTCGTCCGCAGCGAGGTGAGCGGTGTGCGCAGTTCGTGGCCGGCGTCCTGGGCCAGGCGGCGCTGGTCGTCCTTGGAGCGGGCGAGCCGGCCGAGCATCCGGTCGAAGGAGCGGCCCAGGCTGCCCACCTCGTCCCTGCCGGTCACCGGCACCGCGACGTCCAGGCGCCCGGTCGACGCCACGCGCTCGGCGGTCTCGGCGAGGCGCACGAGGCGCGAGGTGATGCGGCGCGCCAGCCACCAACCGAACAGGCCCGCCGCGAGGACGACGGCGGCGGCGAACAGCAGCGTGCGCTTCTGCAGCTCCCGCAGCAGGTCCTCGGTGTCGCTGAACTCCTGCGCCACCTGCACCGCGCCGCGCCCGTCACCGAGGGCGACCGTCGCCATCCGGTACTCGTCGCCGCCGACCGGCACGTCGTCGTCCGCGACGTGGGTGCCCGCGGTGTCCGCGTCGGCGACCCGGCGGGCGTCGGAGTCGACCGGGAGCGGTGGACTGCCCTTGTCGATCATCGTGCCGCCGGGGCCGAGGATCTGGACGTCGGTGCCGACGGGGCGGGTCAGGTCGTCGCGGGGGCCGTCGTGGTCCGGGTCGGCGGAGGTGAAGTCGCCGGGGGTGAGGTCCTGCTGACGCACCTGGGAGCGCAGATCGTGCACGACCTCGTCGAACACGGCCTCCTGGTCGACGCGGACGAGCCGGGCGGCGGAGTCGTAGGACAGGACGCCGACCAGCGCGGTGACACCGGCCGCGACCAGGGCGAACGCTATGGCGAGCGTCGTGCGCAGGCTGCGGGCCCGCCACCGCTTCTCGGGCCGCCGGCCCCCGGGCACAGCTCTCTCCCCGGTGCCTGTGGTCTCCCGTTCCCCGGTGCCTGTGCGCTCCCGCATCTCACCCCTCCCGCAGGACGTATCCGACGCCCCGGACGGTGTGGATGAGGGGCGGGCCATCGGGTTCTTCGACCTTGCGGCGCAGGTAGCCGACGTAGACGGCGAGATTCTTGGATCCGGGCCCGAAGTCGTAGCCCCAGATCCGGTCGTAGATGGTGGCGTGGTCGAGGACGATGCCGCTGTTGCGGGCGAGGAGTTCGAGGAGGTCGAACTCGGTGCGGGTGAGTTCGAGTTCGCGGCTGCCGCGCCAGGCACGTCGCGCGGCCGGATCGATGCGTAGGTCGGCGGCGGTGATCCGGTGGTCGGCCGGTTCGTCGGGGGCGGGCGCGGTGCGGCGCAGGAGGGCGCGCAGGCGGGCGAATACCTCTTCGACGTCGAAGGGCTTGGCGACGTAGTCGTCCGCACCGGCGTCGAGTCCGGCGATCCGGTCGGGGGTCTCGACGAGAGCGGTGAGCATGAGGATCGGTGTGCGGTCGCCCTCGGCGCGCAGTACGCGGCAGACCTGGAGGCCGTCGATGCCGGGCATCATCACGTCCAGGACGAGGATGTCGGGGCGGGCGCGGTGTGCGGCGGCCAGGGCCTCGACGCCGTCGGCGACGGCGGTGACGGTGTAGCCCTCCAGGGTCAGGGCGCGTTCGAGGGCGTGCCGGATCGCCCGGTCGTCCTCGGCGAGCAGCACCGCGGGCGTGACGGACGCATCGGACGGCCGGGCGGCTGGTGGAACGGTTTGTGGCGACACATGGCCCAGTCTGCCCTCGTGGCCTGCCCGGATCGACCGCTCGGCCGCCGACCGGAGGGCTTCTTACCCGCCTCTCACCGGCGAGGGGCGGCTCCCTTACCCGCGCCGCGCAGGCTGTCACCGATGTCGAGGGACATCGGGAGCCGTACGGGCCCGCACCGTGCGCCCGCCGAGGAAGGCATTTGCACATGAAGATCGCGTTCCTGCTGCACAACGCGTACGCCATAGGCGGAACGGTGCGCACCACGCTCAACCTCGCCGCCGCGCTCGCCGAGCACGGCGGCCACGAGGTGGAGATCGTCTCGATGTCCCGGCACCGGGCGAACCCCCGCTTCGCGCTCGACCCCCGGATCACCCTCGTACCGCTGGTGGACACGCGCGCGGACAGCGAGGACACCCGACTGGCCGCCTCCGGCAGCCCTGCGCGGGACTTCCCGGCCGCCGAGAAGCGTCACAAGCAGTACACGCTCCTGCACGACCAGCGCGCACGGGAGTACCTGGAGCGGCACTGCGACGCGGATGTCGTCATCGGCACCCGGCCCGGCATCAACGTGTACCTGTCCCTGTGGGGCCCGAAGCGTGCGCTGCGGATCGCACAGGAACACCTCCGGCACGACGCGCACAGCAAGAAGCTGCGGGCCGTGCTGCGCCACCACTACCGCTCGCTCGACGCGGTGGTGACGATGACGGAGGCGGACGCGCGGGTGTACCGGGAGCGGATGCCGCTGCCCGGTGTCGGCGTGCGATGCGTGCCGAACATCGTGCCGTCGGTGCCCGGGCCGGCCCCGGACGGCACGTCGAAGGTGATCGCGGCGGCGGGCCGGCTGGCGCCGGGCAAGCGCTACGACCTGCTCCTCGAGGCCTTCGCCGAGGTGTCGGCGCAGGCGCCCGACTGGGAGCTGCGGATCTACGGCGCCGGGGGAGAGGAGCAGCGGCTGCGCGAACTGGTCGCGGCCCTCGGGCTCGGCGGCCGGGCCCGCCTGATGGGCGCCGTCGCGCCGATAGAGCCCGAGTTCGCCCGTGCCTCGCTGGTGGTCAGCGCCTCGGACGCGGAGTCCTTCGGGATGACGCTCGTCGAGGCCATGCGCTGCGGCGTCCCCGTCGTCTCCACGGACGCGCCGCTTGGCCCCGCCGAGATCATCACGGACGGCGTCGACGGGCGGCTCGTCCCGGTCGGCGACGCGCGGGCGCTCGCCGCGGCCACGCTCGACCTGATCGGGGACGAGGCGGGCCGCAAGGAAATGAGCGCCGCTGCCATGGACTCCGCGCACCGCTACGACCCCGAGCCGGTCGTGGCACGCTACGACACCCTCTTCGAGGACCTGCGTGCCTCCCGGCGCACCCGTGCCTGGCAGCAGTTCACCGCGCGTACGGCCAACTGGGCGCGCAGAAAGGCCCGTTCGATGCGTGCCGCGTCGTCCCGCACCGACGGCGGAAGCCGTCACGCCGGCGCCCAGGGGGCCGCGCGGCCCCGACTGCCCTAGAACGCCTCGGACTTCCTCCGAGCTGCTCGCTCCATTTGGCCCGCCCTCCCCCGCGTGCCGGTGGACGCGAGCATGCGCGGGGCGGGTGATCGGCCGACCTGTCGGTGGCGGCCCGTCACCCGCCCCGCACCCCGGTCCGGGCACCGAATGGGGCTCCTCGGCCGCCGACTGCCGAGGAGCCCCTTTTGGGGACAGCGCCGAGAGGCCGGTGGGTGTTACACGCACGCGGCGCACGCCCGCTCCCGCGCCTGGCCGAAAACCCGAAGACGTCCGGGGGCGGTGCACGCTAGCGTCGACGGGCATGGCCCCTTCACTTGAACGCCCTCCGTTCCAGGCCGACGAGCGCACGGCGCTCATCGGATGGCTGGACCTCCAGCGGCAAATCCTGCGATGGAAGTGCGCGGGACTGAGCGAGGAGGACGCGCGCCGCGCCGTCGTCCCGACATCGCCGGCCATGACGATGGCCGGTCTCGTCAGCCACATGCGCTGGGTCGAACACACCTGGCTGGAGGTGCTGTTCCTCGGCGGCGACGAGACCGTGAATCCGGCCTTCGGCGAGTCGGACGACGAGGATGACGAGGACGCCGACTGGCGCACCGACGGCGTCACCCTCGAACAACTGCTGGTCGACTACGAGCTCCAGTGCGCCCGCAGCAACGAGATCGTGGCCACGGCCTCCCTCGACGCCACCGGCCGCCACCCCAAGTACGGCGACGGCAAGGTCGACCTCCGCTGGATGCTCATCCACCTCATCGAGGAGACCGGCCGGCACGCGGGCCACGCGGACATCGTGCGGGAACTGATCGACGGGTCGAAGGGGTACTACTAGCGAGGCCCGCCCGGGTCCGTCGTGTCACGGCGTGGCCAGCCAGGTCAGCGCCGCGACCGTGAGCGCCTCCACGCCCGTGCTCAGGGTCGGTTCGAGCACGGGGGCGAAGTGCGGGGAGTGGTTGGCCGGCAGGTCGTCGAGCCGGCCGGACTGCAGCGCGGCCAGGGCGGTCTCGGCTTCGAGGCCGCCCCAGAACCAGAAGACGGTCGGCACTCCGATCGCCTCGCCGAACACCCCCACGTCCTCGCTGGCGCTGACCGGCGGCAGCGGGAAGAGGCGCTGCTCGCCGAAGTGGCCGACGAAGGCCGCCAGCGTGGTGGCGGTGGCATCCGGGTCGCTGACCAGGGCGGGAACGCTGATGGTCCAGTCGAGGTCGGGATCGCGCGTGGCACCGCCCGCCGCGGCCTCGGCGCGGACGACGCGTTCGGTCGCTGAGCGCAGGAGCTCGCGGGTGGCCGCCGTCGTGGAGCGGATGTTGATGCCCAGCTCGGCGTCGTCGGGAATGATGTTGTCCTTGGTGCCGGCCTGCAGTCGGCCCACCGTGACGACCGCCGTCTCGGCCGGGGGCACCTCGCGGGCGACGACACCCTGCAACCGGGTCACGACATGCGCGGCCATCAGGACCGGGTCGATGGCGGCCTCCGGGCGTGAGCCGTGCCCGCCGCGACCGTGCAAGGTGACATCGAGCGAATCCGAGGCGGCCATCACCGGACCGCTGCCGTGGCCGATGAACCCGGCGGGCAGCGGCCCCACATGCTGACCCAGGACGACCTCCGGCGTGGGGAAACGCTCGAACAGCCCGTCGTCGATCATGCCCTGGGCGCCGCACCCCAGCTCCTCCGCGGGCTGGAGGACCAGCAGCACCGTGCCCCGCCACTGATCGCGGGTCCCGGCCAGCAGGCTCGCCGCCCCGACCAGACAGGCCGCGTGCATGTCGTGCCCGCACGCGTGCATCACCGGCACGTCCTTGCCCTCGCGGTCCACACCGCGGGCGACACTGGCGTAGGGGAGCCCGGTCTTCTCCTCCACCGGAAGCGCGTCGAAGTCCGCGCGCAGCATGACCACCGGGCCTTCGCCGTTGCGCAGCACGCCGACCACGCCGGTCGTCCCGACGTGTTCGACGACCTCGTCGACGCCCGCGGCCCGCAGACGCCGCGCGAGCAGCTCGGCCGACCGCTTCTCCTGAAGGGACAGTTCCGGGTGCTCGTGCAGGTCCCGGTAGAGATCCGCCAGGTCGTCCCGAATTCCGTCAAGCCCTGCGACAACCGCGTGCGTCATGATCCAACCTCTCCGCTTCGTATGGTCGGTTCAGTGTCACCCAAGGGTTCATTGGGGGAGGGTGGCGCGGGGCCGTGTCGCTCCTTGCGCCGCTCGGAGCGGGCTGCGAAATGGGGTGGCCCCGTTCCGACGCGGCGTGCGAGGGTCCTGGCATGCCGAACGAGTTCCAGTCGCCCGAGTCCCTCTTCGGGCCAGTCGTGTCACTTGAGTCCGTCGACGGGACGGCCATCGCCTACCGGCAGTTCGGCGCCGGTCCACCGGTCGTCATGGTCCACGGCTCCGGCGGCGGGCTGCACTCCTGGGAGCCGGTGGCCGAACTCCTCGCGGACCGCTACGAGGTGTGGACGCCCGTGCGCCGCGGCTACGCCCCGAGTGGACCGGGCCGCTCACCCAAGAGCTTCGCCGACGAAGTGGCGGATCTCGACGCACTCATCACCAAGATCGGCCGCCCCGTGCACGTGGTCGGCATGTCCTACGGCGCCAACGTCGCTCTGCACGCGGCGGCGGCCGGTCTGCCGGTTCGCTCACTGGTGTTGTGGGAGCCGCCGCTGTACGCGGTGGGCGCCGAACTGGCCCCCGTACTGGCGGAGTTCCAGAAGCTGACCGCGCGGGGCGACCGGCGGCGCGCCGACCGCCTGCTGGCCGAGAAGGTGGCCCGGGTCCCGGCAGCGCTCCTTGACCTGATGGAGCCGGGCGACACCGACGACCCCGGAGACACCCCCGACACCGAACCGGACGCCGGACCCGATGACGCGCCCGGCTGGTGTCGCGACCTCGAATCGCTGATCGCCGACTCGCCGGACGTGGAGCGCTGGTCAGATGTCACCGCCCCGACCCTGCTGATGAGAGGCGCCGACACCTGGCAGCCGATGCCGGCGGCCCTCGACCGGCTCGCTGCCGCGCTGCCCCACGTCACGTACACAGCGCTCCCCGGCCAGACGCACTTCGCGCCGTCGCTCGTCCCCGACACCGTGGCGGCGCAGATCGCCGATTTCCTGGCACACATCTGAAGTCGGGCCTCTCACGCCCCGATCTGGGCGGCGAGCCCGGTCAGGTCGTCGGCGTACAGGTCGAACCGGTCCGAGGCGACGGGCGGGTCACCGACCGGGCGGGCGATGTAGGCGGTGCGCAGGCCGAGGGCCTGGGCCGCGCGCAGGTCCCAGGCGTGGGCGGCGACCATCAGCAGCCGCTCCGGCGGTCGTCCGGCCACGGCGACCGCCAACTGGTAGACCGCCGGATCCGGCTTGTAGGTCCGGACGTCCTCGGCGGACAACGCCTGGTGCCAGCGCAGTCCCGCGTGCGCGTTGAGGCCGAGGAGCGCCGTCCGGCTCGCGTTGGAGAGCCCGATCAACGGGAACCGCTGGGCGAGCCGGTCGAGCCCTGCCACCGTGTCCGGCCACGGCGGAAGCCTGCGCCCGGCCAGGGCCAACTGGGCCACCGCGGCCGGATCGTCGACCCCGGCGGCATCGGCGACGAGCCGGGCGGCCTCCAGATCGAGGACGTCGCTCGCGAGGTAGGCCCTGTCACCGTCGAGTACGCGCTGCTGCTCGCGCTCGATGTGCTGTTGCCACAGCGCGAGGAGCTTGTCGACCTCGGCCTCGGAATCGGAGTCGGCCAGTGCTGGGACGAGTTGGCGAATGCCGGCGCGGATTCCGGCGGGCTCGTCGACGAGCGTGCCCAGCACGTCGAACACGAGGGCGTCGATCTCTGGCTCTGACATGAGGGCTGTCTCCCGGTCGAAGCGGTCCATTCAAGCCCCTGCGGCGATTGAGCAGCTGGGTCCGGGGCGGAGCCCCGAGCAGTTGAAGCAGGGGCCTATTGCCTACGGCTGACGATTGATCCAACGCCGCCGGCACCCACGCGGATTCCCGCACCGCACGGGCCGCCCTATCGAAAGCCCCCGCCAGACTCGCCGGCCCCGTCGGCACCGTCGGCCTTCGGCAGATACGTCACCTGCGGCCGACGTGTTCGCGGGTGGACGGCGACCTCGGCGGACACCTCGTAGACCTCGGAGAGGAGTTGCGGAGTGAGTACGTCGCCCGGTGGGCCCGAGGCGACGACCTCGCCTCCCCGCAGCACGTACAAACGGTCGCAGTAGTGGGCCGCCAGGTTGAGGTCGTGGAGAGCCACCAGGACCGTGGCGGGCAGGCGGCGCAGGGCCGAGAGGATCTCCAACTGGTGGCGGATGTCAAGGTGGTTGGTGGGTTCGTCCAGGACGAGCAGGGACGGTTGCTGGGCCAGGGCGCGGGCGATGAGGACGCGTTGGCGTTCGCCGCCGGAGAGGTGGTCGAAGGGGCGGTGGGCGAGGTCGGCCGCGTCGACGGAGGTGAGGGCGGCCTCGATCAGGCCGGCGTCCTCGGCCGTGTCGCCCGCCAGCAGGCGCTTGTGCGGGGCACGGCCCATCGCGACGACCTCGCCCACCGTCAGCTCCACGTCGGCCCCCGCGTCCTGCACGACGGCGGCGACGGTACGGGCCAGCCGGCGCACCGGAAGCGACCACGCGTCGGCGCCGTCCACGCGTACGGTCCCCGCGTCCGGGCGCAGTACGCGGTAGACGGCCCGCAGAAGCGTGGACTTGCCGCTGCCGTTGGGGCCGACGAGGCCGATGGTCTCGCCGGGCCGGGCGGTCAACGAGACGTCGTCGACCAGTCGTTGGGCGCCCGCCGTGAGTGTCAGATTCTCGATGTGGAGATCGGCGGCCGTCATCCGGCACCTCCCGCGTTCTTGCGCCGGGCGTCCCGTCGCATCAGCCACAGGAAGAACGGGCCGCCGCACAGCGCCGTCAGCACACCGACCGGGATCTCCATCGGAGCGGCGACCGTCCGCGCCGCGATGTCCGCCCACACGAGGAACACCGCGCCGCCGAGAGCCGCCGTCGGCAACACCCGCCGGTGGTCGCCGCCGACGAGCAGGCGCACGATGTGCGGCAGCATCAGACCGACGAAGCCGATCGGCCCGGCCGCCGCGACCAGCACACCGGTGACGAGCGAGACCAGCACGAACATGCGGGCGCGGAAGCGGGACACGTCCAGGCCCATCGTCGTGGCGGCCTCCTCGCCCGCGAGCAGCAGGTTCAGGTTCGGCGCCTGCACCATGAGGACACCGATTCCCAGGAGCAGGGCCAACCCCGGCAGCCACAGCGAGTTCCAGGACACGCCGCCGAGTCCGCCCAGCGTCCAGGCGAGGACCGTACGTGCCTCGTTGCCGCGGTCCGTGGTGAGCAGCAGCAGGTTGAGCAGCGCGCTGAGAATCGACGCGACCGCCACACCGGACAGGATCAGGCGACTGGACGTGATGCGTCCGCCGGTGCGCGCCGTGGCGTAGACGAGGAGGAGCGCGCCGAGTGCGCCCGCGAACGCGGCCGCCGACAGTGACATGGCCCCGAACACGCCGACCCCGAACACGAGGACCGCGACCGCGCCGAGCGAGGCGCCGGAGGAGACACCGAGGAGGTACGGCTCGGCGAGCGGGTTGCGCACCAGGGCTTGGAGAGCGGTGCCGACGACCGCGAGTCCGGCCCCGGTCACCGCGCCGAGCAGGACACGCGGCGCCCGCACGTCGAGCACGATCGTCTCCCGCGCCCGCGACCAGTCCGCGTCGCCCCACCAGTCGGCGCCCAGTGTGTGCGTCACGATGCCCCACACCTGACCGGGTGGCACATGCACCGAGCCGATGGCGAGTCCGGCAGTGAGGGAGACGACGAGCAGCGCGGTGAGCAGGACCAGGGCGGCGGTCAGGCGTGCCCCCTGTCCCGTGTGCCGTTGCCGCACGCCCGTCGGTCGCCTGTCGACCACGACGGGCGCCGTCACTTGAAGCTCTCCGGATGCAGCCCGCGCGCCAGACCCTCCGCCGCGTACGCCGACCGCACACCGACCAGCGTCGCGGTCAACGGCAGCACGACGAACCGCTTGTGCTTGATGGCGGGGACGTCGGCGAGCGCGGGCTGCGAGAGCAGGTACCGCTTCTTCTGCTCGACGCTCTTGTCGCCCGCGTAGTCGTAGATCGCGATGACCTCGGGCCTGCGGTCGACGACCTGCTCCCAGGAGACATCGCCGAACACATCGTCCAGATCGGCGAACACATTGCGGCCGCCGGCCTGGTGGATCAGCTGCGTGCCCAGGCCCTTGCCGCCGGCGGTGAAGGCGGACTTGTCACCGCTGTCGTACACGAACACCGGGACGTCCGGCTCGCCCTGAACGGCGGCGCTCGCCTTGGCGACCCGCCCACGGAGATCGGAGACGAGGGCGTCGGCGCGCTCGGAGACCCCGAAGATCTTGCCGATGGTGCGTATCTCGGCGTAGGTGTCCCGCATCGTCACGTTCTTCGCGCCGCAGTACTCGCGGTTGAGATACGTGTCGATGCCCGCGTCGGCGAACGCCTTGCGCGAGCGGCCCTCCTTCTCGTCGAACGCGCTGGAGTAGCCGCCGTAGACGAAGTCGGGTTCGGCTTCGAGGACCTTCTCGAACGACGGCGCCCTCGCGGACAGTTGGGGAACCGACGCGTAGTCCTTGCGCAGGCTCGGCAGGACGGCCGAGTCGGGGAACGCCGTGCCGACCATGCGGTCCTTCAGGCCGAGGGAGAGCATGAGTTCGGCCGGGTGCTGATGGATGGTCACCACGCGCGAGGGCGGCTTCTCGTACGTCGTCCTGACGCCGCAGTTGTCGATGGTGACGGGGAAGCCCTTGGCGGTCGACGACCGCGGGCCGTCGGCGCGCTCGGCGGCCGAAGTCGCCGAGCCGGACGGGCCGCAGCCGGCAGTGAGCACCGTCGCCGACAGTGAGGCGAAGGTGGCCGCGACGCGCACGGCGAAGCGCCGTCGTCGCACACGGGCGAGGGGAAGGGCATGGGGACGGTACAGACCGTCGTACACGTGAAGCCTCCTACGGAGTCCGCGCTCCTCGGAACAAGCCCGCGACGGGCCAGTGACCTGACTCCCGGGCGGCGCTGACGCGCGCTGCCCGGTCACAGTGGCGGGACCGTGCCGGATTCGCACCGGCTTCCTGTCTCCCGTCGCGGCGATGACCTGGCGATCCTACGCTGCTGCCACGCTGCGCACGCCGGGTTGCGAACCCACCGGCGATCACTGGGCCATGGATGCCAAGATGGACCGGCCATGACTACAGGCTGGAACGCCCGCGCCGGACGGGCCGCGGTGTTCGCGGCCGTCTGCGTGCTGCTCACGGCGCTCGCGCACACGCTCATGTCCGGTGACACCGTGCCGTGGTGGGCGTTGACCGCCGGTCTCGTGGCCATCGGTGGAGCGGCTTGTGTGCCGGCCGGGCGTGAGCGTGGACTCCTGCCGGTCGTGGGCCTGGCCGTGGTGGCACAGGCGGCACTTCACCTGTTCTTCTCGTGGGCGCAGGTCCTCACGCACCCGGCGGAGTCGGGCGGTTCCCTCGCGGGCCAGTGGCTGGACCATGTGATGTGCCGTGTACCCAGGGCCTCCATGTCGGCCGATCCCATGGGCGGCATGAGTGGCATGCACGGCATGGCAGGCATGGCACACATGCCGGCCGAGATGGAGCCGCCCGCTCATGACATGGGCGGCATCTCGCCGTCCGGCATGCTCGTGGCCCACCTGCTGGCCGCCGTGCTGAGCGGCCTCTGGCTCGCGGGCGGCGAGCAGGCCGCGTTCCGCATCGCGAGGTCCGTCGTCGGACGGCTCATCGCACCCCTGAAGCTCCCGTTCCGCCTCCCGACTCCGCCGCACCGGCCGCGGATCCGGCTCCGCCGCGAGCGGGACGACCGCACCCCGCGCGCCCTCCTCCTCGCGGACACCATCACCTCCCGGGGCCCACCCGCAGGGGACGCTGTCGCCTGACGACAGCCGGTTCACCCGAGGCTGCGCCGCACCCTCGGGCGTCGGCCGTGCGCACACCCCTGGCGGGCCGCACGGCCGAGCCCCCCCATGCACCGCACCGGATCCCGAGGCGCACAGGCCCGCGAGGGCCGCGCCCGGACCCCGTGCTGCCCGAAACCGGAGAACCACGTTGTCCCTCACCTCCGAAACGTCCGACACCTCAGAACCGCGTCCTGCGGAAGAGAGCCGGCACGCACCGCCGTCCCCATCCCCGTCCCCGTCCCCGTCCGACGCCCGGTCGGTCTGGGCGTCGCTGCGCCCACTGGTGCTGCGACTGCACTTCTACGCGGGGGTGTTCGTCGCCCCGTTCGTGTTCGTCGCGGCGGTCACGGGCCTGCTCTACGCGGGCTCGTTCCAGGCCGAGAAGCTCGTGTACGCCCATGAGTTGAACGTCCCCGTGGGCAAGGCCGAGCTGCCGATCGCCGAACAGGTCGCCGCCGCCCGCGAGGCCCACCCGCAAGGAGACATCAGCGCCGTGCGGCCCGCACCCGAGGCCGGCGCGACAACCCGAGTCATGCTCTCCGGTGTAGCCGGAGTCGACGCCGACCACACGCTCGCGGTGTTCGTGAACCCGTACAACGGGGAGGTCCGCGGCGCCCTCGAACAGTACGGATCGACCGGCGCGCTGCCACTGCGCACCTGGATCGACAAGCTCCACCGCGACCTCCACCTCGGCCAAGTGGGCCGCCTCTACAGCGAGTTCGCGGCAAGCTGGATGTGGGTCATCGCGGGCGGCGGCCTCGTCCTCTGGTTCGGCCGGCGTCGCTCGCGGCGCCCGGTCCGTGGCACCACCGGCCGCAGGCGCACCCTGTCGCTGCACGGATCGGTGGGTGTCTGGGCGGCGCTCGGACTCTTCTTCCTGTCCGCGACGGGCCTGACCTGGTCGACGTACGCAGGGGCGAACATCACCGACCTGCGCGCCGCGCTCGGGCAGACGACGCCGACGGTGTCCGCGGCAGCGGCCCCGGGTGGTGAGCACGCAGGCCACGACATGGGCGGGTCCGGTTCCTCAGGAGGTGATGGCGGTGTCGGGCTGAACGCGGTGCTGGAAGCGGCCCGCGCCAGGGGTCTCTCGAACCCCGTGGAGATCGTCCCGCCCGCCGACGCGTCCTCGGGGTACGTCGTCCAGCAGATCCAGCGGAGCTGGCCGGAGAAGCAGGACGCCGTAGCCGTCGACCCGATGAGCGGCGAGGTCACGGACGTGGTGCGGTTCGCCGACTACCCGGTGCTCGCCAAGCTGTCCCGCTGGGGCATCGACCTGCACACCGGCAACCTGTTCGGCATCGTCAACCAGATCGCGCTCGCCGCCCTCGCCGCGGCCGTGGTGCTCCTCGTCGTGTGGGGGTACCGCATGTGGTGGCAGCGCGGTCGCGGCGCCACCTTTGGGCGGCCCGTCCCACGCGGCGCCTGGCAGCACGTGCCGCCGTACGTGGTGGTGCCGTTGATGGTCGCGATCGCCCTGCTGGGCTACTTCGTGCCGCTGCTCGGCATCCCGCTCGCGGCGTTCATGCTCTGCGACATCGCGCTCGGCGAGATCGCGTACCGGCGGGGGAGGCGCACGTACACGCCGATCGCCTGATGTAGGCGGGAGGGCGCCTCGCCCCTGGCGCCGGAGTGTCGGCACCAGGGGCGAGGCCTCGGAGTCGCACGTCAGGGCGCGGTCGTCCCGAGTTCCTCACGGACGGCGCGTGCGGCGGCGACGAGGTTTTCCAGGGAGGCCCGTGTCTCGGCCCAGCCGCGGGTCTTCAGCCCGCAGTCCGGGTTGACCCACAGCCGCTCGGCCGGGATGGCCTCAAGTCCCGTACGCAGCAAAGCGGTTGCCTCGTCGATGGTCGGAACGCGCGGGGAGTGGATGTCGTACACGCCAGGACCTGCCTCGCGCGGGTAGCCGTGCTCGGCCAGCTCGTGCGCGACCTGCATGTGGGAGCGGGCGGCCTCCAGGCTGATGACATCGGCGTCGAGGTCGTCGATGGCCTGCACGATGTCACCGAACTCGGCGTAGCACATGTGGGTGTGGATCTGCGTGTCCGGGCGGACGCCGCTGGTGGTGAGGCGGAACGCCTCGGTGGCCCAGGCGAGGTAGGCGGCATGGTCGGTCGTGCGCAATGGGAGTGTCTCGCGGAGTGCCGGCTCGTCGACCTGGATGACCGAAGTGCCGTTCGTCTCCAGGTCGTCGACCTCGTCGCGCAGGGCGAGGGCGACCTGCCGGGCCGTGTCGCCCAGCGGCTGGTCGTCGCGGACGAAGGACCAGGCGAGCATGGTGACCGGGCCGGTGAGCATGCCCTTGATGGGACGGCTGGAGAGCGACTGGGCGTACGTCGTCCAGCGTACGGTCATCGGCTCGGGGCGGGAGATGTCGCCCGCGAGGACCGGCGGGCGGACGTAGCGGGTGCCGTAGGACTGGACCCAGCCGTGCTGGGTGGCGAGGTAGCCGTCCAGCTGCTCGGCGAAGTACTGGACCATGTCGTTGCGTTCGGGTTCGCCGTGCACGAGCACGTCGAGGCCGGCCTTCTCCTGGAAGGAGACGACCTCACGGATCTCGTTCCTGATGCGGTTCTCGTACTCCGCGCCGTCGATGCGTCCTGCCCTCAAGTCGGCACGGGCGGAACGGAGTTCGCCGGTCTGCGGGAACGATCCGATGGTCGTCGTCGGCAGCAGCGGCAGGTTCAGCAGGGCCCGCTGGGCGGCGGTCCGCTCGGCGTACGGTTGTGAGCGGCGCAGGTCCGCCCCGGTGACGGCGGCGGCGCGGGCGCGTACCGCCGGATCGCGGGTGATGGGGGAGGTGGCCCGGGAGTTCAACGCGGCACGGTTGGCAGCGAGTTCGGCGCCGATCACTCCGGCTCCCCGAGTCAGGCCCCTGGCGAGGGTGGCGACCTCGGCGGTCTTCTGGCGGGCGAAGGCGAGCCAGCGCCGGATCTGCGGCTCGATGTCCCGCTCCACGGACGCGTCCAGCGGGACGTGCAGCAGCGAGCAGGAAGCGGCCACGTCGACGCGGTCGGCGAGCCCCAGCAGGGTGCCGAGCGTGGCGAGGGACCGCTCCAGGTCGTTCACCCACACGTTGCGGCCGTTCACCACACCGGCGACGAGACGCTTGCCGGGCAGGCCACCGACGGCGGCGAGTTCCTCCAGATTGGCGGCGGCGGAGCCGGTGAAGTCGAGCGCGAGGCCCTCGACGGGTGCCTTGGCGAGCACCGGCAGGGCCTCGCCGAGCCGGTCGAAGTACGAGGCGACCAGGAGCTTCGGACGGTCGGCGAGGGTGCCGAGGTCGCGGTAGGCGCGGGCGGCGGCGTTCAGCTCGGCCGGGGTGCGGTCCTGGACCAGGGCGGGCTCGTCGAGCTGGACCCAGGCGGCGCCCGAGGCCCGCAGATCGCTGAGGACCTCGGCGTAGACGGGCAGCAGCCGGTCCAGCAGGGTGAGTGGATCGAAGTCGTCGGCCACGCCGGGGGCGGGCTTCGACAGCAGGAGGTAGGTGACCGGGCCGACCAGCACGGGGCGGGCGTCCAGGCCGAGCGCGAGGGCCTCCGTGAGTTCCGCGACCTGCTTGGTGGAATCGGTGGTGAACACCGTGTCGGGCCCCAACTCCGGTACCAGATAGTGGTAGTTGGTGTCGAACCACTTGGTCATCTCCAGCGGAGCGACATCCTGAGTGCCGCGTGCCATGGCGAAGTACCCGTCCAGGGCGTCCGCCGCGACGGCGGCCCGGTGGCGCTCGGGCACCGCCCCGACCATGACGGTGGTGTCCAGGACGTGGTCGTAATGGGAGAAGTCGCCGGTCGGCACCTCGTCGATGCCGGATGCGGCCAGTTCCTGCCAGTTGGTACGGCGGAGTTCGGCGGCGGTGGAGCGGAGGGCGGCGGCGTCGACGCGCCCCTTCCAGTAGCCCTCGATCGCCTTCTTCAGTTCCCGGTTCGGGCCCTGGCGGGGGTAGCCGTACACGGTGGCCCGTGCGGGCTCGGTGCCGGTGGTCGCGGTCGTGGTGGCCGCGGTACTGGTGGTCACGGAATTCTCCTTCGAGAGACGTATCCCTGAGATCCCGGAAGGCCTCTGCGGCACGAAGGAGTGACACCACCGGGTCGGCGACACGTGCGACTGGGCACGGCCATCGGCCGGTATGTGTACGCCGACCCGCCCTCGAGGTCACCGAGATGTCCGCGCACGTGTCGTCCGTGCACGGGCAGTTGGCAGGTCTTCGGACTCGCGGGCACACCCACCCGAAAGGGCGGACACCTAGTGACCGTCGCTTCCCAGACCCCTCTTCCGGGGACCAGTGCGTATGACGGCGGTCGTTCCCACTCACCGCTGCGGGGCAGTCCCGGAATCCCACCGGGTTCCCTCTTACGACACCCCGTCTGGCGGGCGGGGCGAACCAGCTACGTCCTTCACCCTACGGGGCCGCGCCCGGGAGGCGCCACAACGTCCGGCCCGCGGGCAGCTCGTCGCCGGATGGCATGATGGCCGTGAACACGGGCGACGGCGGCCCGAGGAAACCGGTGCGAATCCGGTGCGGTACCGCCACTGTGATCGGCGAGCGGATCCCGGAGAGCCACTGCCCCCGCGAGGGTGGGAAGGCCGGGACGAGCACGGACCCGAGAGCCAGGAGACTCACGCTGTCGCCCCCTCGAAGCGATCCGGGGCGGAACTCCCCGGCGAGAGGGAGGATGCGGCATGCCTGAACGGCCCGCCGAAGTCGGAGCGACGGCCCCCGCAGCGGACCGGGCGGTTCCGTGCCGCGTAGTGGTGTGCCGCGACTGCTGCTGCGGAACGGTCAAGGTCGACGGCGATCACGCGGCGCAGACGGCGCGGTTGCGCCGGATCGCGCCGACGCGGATCTCCGAGTGCCTTGACGTCTGCGAACAGGCCAACGTCATCGTCGTGCAACCCTCTGCCGCCGGGCGGGCTGCCGGAGCACGGCCGGTGTGGTTCGGGCTGGTCAACGACCGTGACGCCACCGAGGACATAGCTGACTGGGTACGGGCCGGCGGGCCGGGCGTCGCGGAGCGCCCCGCGATCCTGGACCTCTACCTCATCGCCGCGCCGCGCCGGGCCAGGACCGCATGAACGAGGTGCCGTCGGAGGAGGTCGCCGAGGCGCTGCGGGACGTGGCCTCGCGACTGGGTGGATTCTTCGCCCTCGACACGACGTCGACGCGGCGGCCCTCCGATGTACGGCTCACTCGCGTTGGTCTCGCCGCACGAGCCCAGGCGGTCAACGACGATTACGCCACCACTGCCGAACCCCGCATCGGTGTCTCCATCGCCCACCTGGGCCTCGCGGCCCGCCTTTGGTCGCCGGTCCTCGCCTCCGCGCTCGTCCACGGGATCGTGCCGACGATGAGCACGGTCGAGTGGTCCGGGGGGAGCTCGGCTCTGCGCCTGCCCCGGCCCGAGGGCCGACGTGCGTCAGAGTTTCCGTCACTCGGGGAACTCGCGGACGCCGTCCACGCGGAGGTGGACGGCGTCCTGTCGGCGGTCGAGAGCGGCCTCACGGTCAAGGTGGCGCCGCGCCTGCTGGCCGGGAATTCGGCGTCCGCGCTGGTCGGATCGGCGGCACAATTGCTCAGATCCCGGCCCGACATGGGCGCGGACCTTATACGGCTGACTCGCGAACTGCTGGCGACGGACCGGCTACAGGGAACGGGCCGGATCATCGGCCCCGACCTGGCGTTCCGTCGCCGGAGCTGCTGTCTCTTCTACCGGGCCCCCGGCGGCGGCAAGTGCGGAGACTGCTGTTTGGTGCGGTGATGACGACCAGACACGGCTGGGCCGGGGTGGCGCGTACAACCAGGAACTTCCCGCTCTTTCTGATGTGCTGCATGGCAGCAACTCGCGTTCCTCGCATACGAAAGAGAGCCGCGTCTCATGTTGATCACCGCCGCGCACGTTCTGGCCGGACCGGATCTTCACGCTGTCGCCGACGGCGCCGTCCTCGTACGTGAGGGCGTCCTCGCAGGCGTCGGCCCGCGCGCGGAGGTCGAGCGCCAGGCGCGGCCCGACGAACCCCGGCTCGACTTCCCCGCCGGCACGGTGCTCCCGGGTCTGATCGACGCCCACGTGCACCTCTGCTTCGACGCGGGACCGGACCCCGTCACCACGCTCCAGGAGCAGGACGACGAGGTGCTGTTCGCCGCGATGGCCGGTCGGGCGCGGCAGTTGCTGGGCGTCGGCGTCACGACGGCCCGTGACCTCGGTGACCGGGGCGGCCTCGCGGTGCGGCTCGCCCAGGACATCAGGGAGGGCTCGGCCGTCGGTCCACGCCTCGTTTCGGCGACGGTGCCCGTCACTCCGCCCGGTGGCCATTGCTGGTTCCTCGGCGGCGAGGTCTCCGGCCCCGAGGAGGTCCGGCGGCTGGTGCGGCGCAATGCGGAGGCGGGCGCCAAGGTCATCAAGGTCATGGAGACCGGCGGGGGGCTCACGAAGGGCGGGGCCCAGAGCTGGGAAACCCAGTTCTCCGAGGAGGAGTTGGCGGCGCTCGTCGACGAGGCGCACCGCGCAGGACTGCCCGTCGCCGCGCACGCGCACGGCGCGGACGGCATCACCGCCGCGGTCGCGGCCGGGGTCGACAGCATCGAGCACTGCACGTGGATGACGGCCGACGGATTCGAGGTCCGCCAGGACGTCCTCGACCAGATCGTCCGGCGGAACATCTACGTCTGCCCCACGGTCAGCCCGAACTGGCGGATGCTGCCTCGGTTCTTCGGCGCCGAACGCGCGGAGGCCATGTTCGACGCGGTACGCCGGACGGCCGAGGCCGGCGTGCGGCTGATCGCGGGCACCGACGCGGGCGTCCAGCGCGCCGGCTTCGACGGCCTGCCCTCCAGCCTCACGTTCTACGAGCACCTGGGCCTGCCCAACGACCGCATCCTCGCGATGGCCACGACGGAAGCCGCTCGCGCGCTGGCCCTTGACGAGACCACCGGGCAGCTCACTCCCGGCTACAGCGCGGACATCCTCGTGGTGAACGGCGACCCGCTCACGGACCTCGGGGCGTTGCAGTCCGTCGGGGCCGTGATCGCGGCCGGCAGGCGGTACGACCTGAGCGCCAACACGTAGCAGTAGCGGGGGAGTTGTTCAGCGCCCGGGGCCCTCGCACGGGTCATCGTCCGCCGCCAGCGGCCGGGTGTCCGCCGCCAGGCAGGAGGAGTACACCCGTGTCGGCGTGGGCTGCGGCTCCGGTCCGGACGTGGCGCGCACGGCGACGGTCAGTCCGACGGCGACGGCGACGGCGGCCAGTCCGGCGAACGCGGCGGCCCGGGCGCCGCGCGTCACCGATCACCGCCATGACGGCCGAAGTGGTCGCGGAGCGCATCGCCGCAATCCTCCTGGCCGGCGCCCCGGTTACGTGAGAACGCCAGCGCACCGCCCTTCTTGCCGTCCCGCTCGTTCTTGGCCAGCTGTCCCTCGATGCTCTCGATCAGTGCGGCGCACTGGGCGCTGACCGGCTTCTTGGGCGGCGGTTCGGGTTCCGAGGAGGTGTTCAGTCCATAGGCGGCGGCGAGGCCGGCGGCGCACGGAGCGGCACACGTGACGATCCACGCGCGGCGGCTCCTCGGTATCGGTATGGGTCTCGGCACCCCGGCATCCTACGAGGACACCGCCTGGTGGCGGAACTCACGGCACCGTAGGACGGGATCCGTCAGCCGCGCGGATCGCGGCGGATGTTCCTCATCTTCTGATGGGGGGGGGCACCGTGTTGATGACGACGTGATCCCCGTCCCCGTCCCCCCCGGTATCCAGCCGTGCGACGGGGCACGTGTCCTACTCGCGTGGCGTCTCGTGGGAGTACGGAAAGAGCCGCGCCAACTCGCCCGCCAGACCGTCGAGCTGGCCCCGGTCCGGCCGTCCCGTGGCGGCGGACAGCTGGAGCAGGGACACCGAGTCCCGCACTGTCAGCAGCTCGGTGTCGGTGAGGCCGGGGACGAAGCGGCGCACCGCCTCCACTGCCACCGGGTCGGACAGCAGCACCGCCAGCGGTGTGCGCAGGCCGAGGCGGCTCTCGGGGAACTCGTCCGCCCGTGGGGCGGGGGAGAGGGCCGCCTCCTGCCGCGGCCGGTCCCGGTGCGCGGCGACCTGGAGGTGGGACGTGGTCACGTCTTCCGGCTGTCGGGGAAGGCCCAAGCGTGCGTACTGGTCGGCTGGGGCGTCGGTGTCCCGGAGGTGTTCCACCAGCATGCGGATCATGTGCAGCTCCACCTCGTCGTCCTGGACCGGGCGCTCCTGTCGGGGGTCGTCGGCCAGGTCGTACAGGAGGGTGCCGAAGCGGTAGGGGTCGAAGCCGGGGGCGGTTCTGGCCGGGGCCCGCAGCGTGCGGACACCCTTGGTGAAGGTGAACGGGCCGGCGAGTTCGGCGTCGACCAGTTCGTGCGGGGCGAAGCGGCCACGGCCGTGGGTGGGCATCAGCGTGTGCTCGTACAGCGGTGTGTTCGTCGCGTCGTGGCAGGCGCGCATGTAGACCCGGCGGCCGTCGGTGATGTTGACGTGACCGCCGAACATGCCGAAGAGCGCGGACTCGCGCAGCGGCACCTCGGCGCCCGACTCGTCCGTCGCCTCACACAGGGGACGGCCCTGCATGTCAGGTGTGCGGTCGACGCCGAAGAACTCCAGGAGTGTCGGCGCGAGGTCGATGGTCTGGACGAGCCCGGAGTGGCGGGTGCCCGCGAGTTCCGGCCTGCGCGGGTCGTGCACGAACAGCGGAGTGTGTGCCAGCTCGTTGAACCAGGGCTGGACGAGCTTGCCCCACCAGCCCTTCTCGCCGAGCAGCAGGCCGTGGTCCGTGCAAACGATCAGCAGGGTGTCCGACCACATGTCGTACGCGTCCATGGCATCGAGGACCCGGCCCAGCGAGTGGTCGCACATGGAGAGGAGGGCGGCGTACTCCATGCGGGCGTGGCCCGCCTGCTCCTCGGTCTCGGTGACCTTGCCGTAGTCCGGCCAGTCGAAGTGCGGCCCTTCGTAGCCGTGCGGATACAGGTCCTTGTACTGCTTGTGCGAGAAGAAGGGTTCGTGCGGATCGAACGTCTCGATCTGCACGAACCAGTCGTCCTCGGCCTGGTTCACGCGGAGGAATTCGAGCCCGGCGTCGAAGGTCAGCGTCTGCGGGTGCTTCTCCTCGGTGTCCATGTGTGCCCGGTTCACCCAGTCCTGGCGCCACAGGTCGTGGCGTTTGCCGCGCAGGTTCTCCGGGATGACCGGGTCGGCGACCTGGCCCTTCCAGGCGTCGCCCTCCTGCCCGCGGAAGAACTCCCAGGTGTTGTAGCGGCCGTGGTACGTGGCGCCGCCGTCCTCCCAGTAGTGCTGGTGGTCGCTGGTGAGATGGGTGTACACGCCGTGCTGCTTGAGGAGTTCGGGCATCGAGTCGTCGAACGGCTCCAGCGGACCCCAGCTGCGGTGCAGGAAGTTGTAGCGGCCCGTGTGCAGTTCGCGGCGTGCGGGCATGCAGGGCATCGACCCCACGTAGCAGTTGTCGTACGTGGTGGAACGGGCCGCGAGGCGGGTGAAGTTGGGTGCGTGGGTCCAGTCCGCGCCGTACGGCGGCAGCATGCGGCGGTTCATGCTGTCGAACATGACCATGATGGCCTTCACGGGCGGACCCTTCGCTTGGTCTCGACGTCGGACTCGATGGCGGCGGGGCGGAGTTGAGCCGCGCGGATGCGTTCGATGTCGAACTTCTCCGAGCGGTCGAAGGCGAAGAGGCCGTTCTCCTCCTGGAAGACGTCGGTGAGCTGCGTGTAGCAGTAGCCGAACATGTCCGGGTGGTCGAGCAGCACACCGACCAGGCCCTCGAACCGGGTGTGGAACTCCTCCAAGGTGCGCACCCGGTCGCCGTACCCCCACGACCCGGACCGGGTGTCCGACTGCGGCCGGTCGGCCTCGGCCGGGTTCCACCAGATGCCGCCGAACTCGCTGACGAAGAAGGGCTGTCCTCGGTAGGCGATGGACCAGGACTCGCCGGTGGTGTCGGAGCGGTTCACGTACGGGTCGCCTTCGGACAGTGCCTTGTGGTTGGCGGCGAAGAGCCTCGGGTCCTGCTCGTAGTCGTGGCTGTCGAACACATCCGACTCGGAGACCCGGTGGGCATAGCCGGAGGTGTCGAGGACCGGGCGCGAGGTGTCGTGGGCCTTGGTGGCCAGGAACATCGCGCGCATCACGTCGTCGAGCGCGGTGATCCGGTCGCCGTGGTCCTGCCAGGTCTCGTTCATCGGGCACCAGCCGATGATCGACGGATGGGAGTGGTCCCGTTCCAGCACCTCAAGCCACTCCTGTACGTAGGAGGCGTCCGGCTGCTGGTTGGCCGACTGGCCCTGTTCGGTGTTGCAGCCCCAGTCGCCGAACTCGCCCCACACCAGATAGCCGAGACGGTCGGCGTGGTGCAGATAGCGTTCCTCGAAGACCTTCTGGTGCAGGCGCGCGCCGTTGAAACCGGCGGCCAGGCCGAGTTCGATGTCACGGACCAGGGCGGCGTCGTCGGGCGCGGTCATCAGGCCGTCGGGGTAGTAGCCCTGGTCGAGGACGAGGCGCTGGAACACGACCTCGCCGTTGAGGCGGATCTGCTTTCCGGTGACGGAGACACTGCGCAGACCGGCGTACGACTCGACCTCATCGACCAACTGACCATCCACATCCCGGAGTTCGATGCGCAGATCATAGAGGTGCGGGTCCTGTGGACACCACAGCCGGATCCGCTCCGGGGGCAGCGTCAGGCTCAGCCGTGGCGCGAGGTCGAGGTCGGCGCGTACGGAGGCCTCGACCACCTGCCCGGCCTCGTCGCGGACACCGATGTGCACGGTGCCGCCAGGCAAGTTCGCGGAGAGCGGCACCTCCACGTCGAAAGCACCGGCCGCCACGTTCGGTGTGATGCGGGGGCGGCGGATGGCCGCCGGGGGCACCGGCTCCAGCCAGACGGTCTGCCAGATACCCGTCGTACGAGCGTACTTGGCGGCGCGCGGCGTGAACGCGACCGATTGCTTGCCCCTGGCCTGCGGCGTCTCCGGCTCGTCGCGGGCCCGCACCACCACGGGCACCGGCACGCCCGGGGGAGCGGCGTCGGTGATGTCGAAGGTGAAGCCGGAGAACCCGCCCCGGTGCCGCCCGACCTCGATGCCGTTCACCCACACCGTGGCGTCGTGGTCGACCGCGCCGAAGTGCAGCAGCACTCGGTCACCGTCCCAGCCCTCGGGGACCGTGAGCGTGCGGCGGTACCAGACCGCCCGCATGAAGTCCTGCTCGCCGACTCCCGACAGCTCGGCCTCGGGGGCGAACGGCACCGTGATCCCGGCGGCCAGGGGCCGCTCCACCAGACCACGCTCCCGGCCCGTGTCGGAGCGGTCGATCTCGAACGCCCAGCTCCCGTTGAGGTTCAGCCAGCGATCGCGCCGGAACTGCGGCCGCGGGTACTCGGGCCGGGGAAGATCCGAGCGGTCGAGCGACATGGGGGACAACCTTTCCGTATGGGAGACGGGCTCTGCGCGGGCGCTCTCAGGCCACCGGGTCGCGGAAACGCAGGGTGAGCAGCTCGAACGGGCGCAGTTCGAGCTCGACTTCGGCCCCGGGCGTCGTCCCGCGGACGGCCCCGCCGTCCACGGCACGCTCCAGCAGGTCGGTGGCGACGGCCTCGCGCCAGTCGAACCGGGTCCGCACGGCCGCCCGGGAGCGGTTGCCGTGGGCCTCGTACAGCCGCACCACGAGATCCCCCGAGCGGTCCTCGGCCAGCTTGACGCTCTCCACGACGACGGCGGGATCGCTGACCTCGATCAACGGCTCGGCCGCGGCGCCGGACGGCACCGTGCGCAGCGGCAGATGCAGGGCGTACCCGTCCGCCACCGCGTCGGGGATCCCGGCGGGGCGGACGCTGACGGAGAAGGTGTGCCGGCCCTGGTCCGCGTTCGGGTCCGGGTAGCGCGGGGCGCGCAGCAGCGACAGGCGCGCCGTCGTCATCGGGCGGCCGTCCGGCGCCTGCCCGCTCCGGATGTCGTGGCCGTAGACCACGTCGTTGGCGATGGCGACGCCGTATCCGGGCTCGCCGACATGGATCCAGCGGTGCGCGACGGTCTCGAAACGGGCCGCGTCCCAGGAGGTGTTCTGGTGGATCGGCCGGTGCAGATGGCCGAACTGGATCTCCGAAGTGGACCGGTCCGCCCGGACGTCCAGTGGGAAGGCGAGCTTGAGGAGCTTCTGCGACTCGTGCCAGTCGATGTCGAAGCCGTAGTCGATCCGGCCGTCGGAGAGCCGGAGGGTCATCGTGATGACTGTCTTCCCGCGCTCGTGGCGCACCACCACCGCGTCGTCGACGATGTCGATCGACACCGGTTCGACGAGGTCGTGACCGCTGCGCTTGTCCTCGTCGTTGATGTCCCACGCGTCCCACTCGCGCGGGGTGTCGCGGAACAGTTGAAGGACTCCGCCCGCGACACCCCGAGGCAGCAACTCCCGTTCGCCGTCCAGGTCGAGGACCGACGCGAGCGTGCCGCGCCCGTCGAGCTCGACGTGCAGCCGCCCGTCGTCGAGCACGATGCGCTCGCCGACCCTGCGCGGGGTGGCGGACGCGGGCGCGGTCACGGGTCCGACACCCATCGCCGGCACGCCGTGGCGCGGGTAGGGTCCCGCGTTGGCGGCGACCGGAGTGGCATCGCCGCCCCCGAGCGCCTCCAGGGCGTCCGTGATCAGGGCGGTCAGTTCGTCCGCCACCCGCCCGTAGTCCCGCTCGGCGTCCTGGTGGACCCAGGAGATCGACGTACCTGGCAGGATGTCGTGGAACTGCAGCAGCAGCACCGTCTCCCAGATCCGCCGCAACTCCTCGTACGGATAAGGGGTTCCCTGGCGCACGGTCGCGGTCGCCGCCCACAACTCGGCCTCCCGCAGCAGCGCTTCACTGTGCCGGTTGCCGCGCTTGCCCTGCTGCTGCGAGATCAGCGTGCCGCGGTGCAGCTCCAGGTACATCTCCCCGACCCACACCGGTGGTGACTCCAACTCGGCCTCGGCGGCGCGGAAGAAGCTGTCCGGGTCGGCCATCCGCACCCGCGGCGACCCGTCCAGGTCGTGCTTGCGCTCGGCCGCGGCCAGCATCTCCCGCGTGGGGCCGCCACCGCCGTCGCCCCAGCCGTAGAGCCCGAGGACGTTGCGTGCCGCGCCCTTCTGCCGGAACGTGCGCTCGGTGCGCGCCAGGTCCTGTGCGCCGAGATCGGAGTTGTACGTCTCCGCGGGCGGAAAGTGCGTGAACACCCGGGAACCGTCGATGCCCTCCCACTGGAAACTGGAGTGCGGCATCGGGTTGATCTCGTTCCACGACGGCTTCTGCGTCAGGAAGTAGCGGGCACCGGCGGCCCGTGCGATCTGCGGGAGCGCCGCCGTGTAGCCGAACGAGTCGGGCAGCCACACCTCCTCGCTGTCCACCCCGAACTCCTCAAGGAAGAACCGCTTGCCGAGGACGAACTGGCGGGCCAGCGCCTCACCGCCCGGCATGTTCGTGTCGGACTCGACCCACATGCCGCCGACCGGTCGGATGACACCGTCGCCGACCGCCTTGCGGACCCGCTCGAACAGGCGCGGCTGGGTCTCCTTGAGCCAGGCGTACTGCTGCGCGGACGAGGCGGCGAACACGAATTCCGGGTGTCGCTCGCTCAGATCCAGCACGTTGGCGAAGGTCCGGGCCACCTTCCGCACGGTCTCGCGGGTGGGCCACAGCCAGGCGCAGTCGATATGGGCGTGCCCCACCGCCGACACGATCAGCGAGCTGTCGGGAGCGCGGCCCGCCAGCACCGGCGCGAGGGCCTCCCGCCCGCGCGCGGCCGTTCCCGCCACGTCCTCGGGGTCCATGACGTCGACCATCCGCTCCAGGGCGTGCACGATCTCCGCGCGCCGCGACCCCTGCGCCGGGAGCACGTCGACCAGGCCGTCGAGGGTGACCACGTCCTGCAACAGCTCCCACACCTCCCGGTCGCGGCGCGCGACGGAGAGGTCGGTGAGGCGGTACAGGGGCGCGTCGCCCGCGGTCGCCTTGTCGCCCATCTCCGTGGGCTCGTACTCGTAGGGCACCTGGACGATCGGGTTCGCGGCCGCCTCGACGAGCAGCCGGAACGGGCCCGGTTCGGTGAGCGGGACCCAGGAGTTGTACGGCTCGATCGCCTTGACGATCTCTCCGTCCGGCCGGTACACCATCGCCTCGGCCTGGAAGCCCGGCTGGTCGCCGGTGAACCCGAGGTCGACGACGAGTTCGGCGTGCCCTTCGGCGGCCCAGTCGGCGGGCACCTCACCGCTGACGTCGAACCAGGTGGTGTCCCACGGCCGGCCCCACGCCCGGCCGAGCGCGAACGGCTCGTAGGGCTGTGTCACGGCGTGGGAGAACGGCACCGGTTCACCCCCGACCGTCCACGCGGAGATCCGTGTCGGGCGGCTGTCGCGGTAGACGGCGGGCCGGATCCGGAACTTGGTGAAGCGCCGAACCCGGAGCATTGCCAGGGCGGTGGCGTCGAGCTGCACGCGGCCGTTCGGATTGTCGTCAACCAAGAGAGCTTCTCCTGTAGTTGGTGCCGGAAGATGGGCGGGGGAGGGCCGGGTGTCAGCCCTTAAGGGCGCCGCCGAGACTCGATCGCATCAGGTGCCGGCGCAGGAAGATGTAGAGCACGGCGGGCGGTGCCATGTAGACGACGGCGCTCGCGGCGAGCACGCCCCAGTCGACCTGGTTGAAGGCGGTGAACGAGCGGAACAGGCCGATCGAGAGCGGATAGAGGTCGGGTGACTGGAGCAGCACCAGTGGGGTGAGAAAGTCTCCCCACACGGCCATGAAGGTGAGCATCGCGGCGGCGCCGAGCCCGGGGCCGACCAGCGGCAGAACGACCCGCCGGATGGCGCCGAAGCGGGTGTTCCCGTCGAGCCAGGCCGCCTCCTCCAGCTCGAACGGGACGGCGTCGATGGTCCCCTTCAGCAGCCACAGCGTGATCGGCAGCGCCGCCGCGGCCTCGACCAGGATCAGGCCGAGATACGAGTCGTCCAGGTGCATCTTGACCATGAGCAGGTACAGGGCCACGATCGTCGCGGGCGGCGGGATCACCCGGATCAGCAGGATCGCGAACATGAACGTCGTACGTCCGCGGAACCGGTAGCGGGAGAGCCCGTAGGCGCCGAAGACACCACAGGCCAGATTGAGCGCGGTCGCCGAGAACGACACGAGGACGCTGTTCAGGAACAGCCGCGGGGTGTCGCCGTCGGTGAAGAACCGGACGAAGTTGTCCAGGGTGAGCGTGGGAAGGCCGACCGTCGGCCCGCCGTCGGCGTCGAGCGCGGTGAGCGCGACCCAGGTGAACGGGACGAGACAGAACAGCCCGAGCAGCACCATCAGGGCGTACTGCAGCGTCCGTTGGACCCGCTTCCAGCGCGGCGCACGTGTCCGCGGGCCGGCGGGCGCGGCGCTCGGGCGGGGCTCGACCGCCGCCGTCTTCGTGGTCGTGGTAACCATCAGACCTTCACCTTGGCCAGCCGGGCGTATGTCAGGCCCAGGATCATCAGCAGGACGAGCAGGATCACCGAAGCGGCGCTTCCCAGGCCGATCTGGGAGTACTTGAAGGCGCGCTGGAAGATGTAGATGGACGCCAGCTGCGTCTCCTGGCCCGGACCGCCCTGGGTCAGGAAGAAGACCAGGCCGAAGACGCCGACCGTCGTGATGGTGGTGAGCAGCAGATAGAGGAAGACCGGGCCGCGGATCAGCGGCAGTGTGACGTGGCGGAACACCTGGAGCGGGCTCGCGCCGTCCACCCGCGACGCCTCGATCAGCTCGTCGGGTACGTCCTCCAGGGCGGCCTGGAACATGATCATGGCGAACGCGATGCCCCGCCAGACGTTGATGATGATCACCGACAGCATCGGATGGTCCTGCAGCGGAGCGGCCGCCCCGGAGCCGAACAGACCGAGCAGCCGGTTGAGGGTGCCGTCCCCGTCGGAGGACAGCACGCTCGCCCAGGTCAGCGAGGCCACGACCTCCGGCACCACCATCGGGAGGAGGATCAGCGCCCCGAACACACCTTTCCCGCGCAGCCACTTGGCGCGCAGCAGCAGCGCAGCGAGCATGCCGAGCACCGTCTGCCCGATGATCGCCGACCAGAGGACGAACTCGCCGGTGCGGCCGAGGGAGGCGAGGAAGTCCTTGGAGCCGAGCAGATCGCGGAAGTTGTCCAGGCCGACGAACTGCGGATCGCGGGCGCCCCAGCCGGTGAGCTGCGTGTCCGTGAGCCCGAGATAGAGGCCGTACGCGGCGGGCGCGATCACGAAGACCGCGATCAGCAGGACCGAGGGGCCGAGCAGCAGCGACAGCGCACCCCGCTCCCGCCATCGGTGGCCCGGCCGGGCGGACAACAGGGTGTCGGCGGAGGTCACTTGGCGACCCGGTTGTCGCCGAGGAGTTCCTTGGCCTCCGCCGCGAAGGCGGCGGCCGCCTCGCTGCCGCTCGTGCCCCCGGACAGCAGCTTCGCCGTCGCCTCCTGGGCCGCCTGGGAAACCTGGTCCTCGCCGTCGCCCAGCGGCGGCTGGATGCTGGTCTGGAGCTTGCGCTCCGCCTCCAGGAGCGACGGCTCGTCCTTGTACGGGGCGGTGCCGGAGAGGCCCTTGCGCGGCGAGACCGCACCGACCGTGGACAGCTGGGTGGCGAGGGCCTTTCCGGAGCTCAGCCACTTCGCCAGCTCGACGGCGGCATCGGGGGCCTCGGACTTGGCGTTGACGCTGTAGACGTAGCCACCACCGCTGACCGAGTACGGCTTGGTGTCCGGCACGAGAGCGGGATAGTCCCAGGTGCCGACCTTGTCCCGGACGTCCTTGATCGGCGCCGCGCCCTCGGGACCCCAGTCGTACTTCCAGCCCCAACTGCCCTGCGCCGACACGGGAAGCGTGCCCTTGGGGAACTTCTTGTACTTCGTCGGCTCCCAGGGGTTCGGGTTCTGCAGGTCACGGACCGGCAGCAGACCGTCCTTGACGAGGTCGGCGTACAGGTCGAAGGTCGCGCTCAGGCCCTCGCTCTTGAGCTGCCATTTCCCGGACTTGGCGTCGAAGAAGGTGCTGCCGGTGCCGGCCATGAGGGGGAGCAGGCCCTCCGTCCACGTGCCGGCGCCCCAGGCGGTGCCCGCGGGCAGCACGATCGGGGCCTCACCGGTCTTGGCCCTGACCTTCTTCAACCGCTTGGTCAACTCGTCCCAGGTACGCGGCTGCGAGGTGGAGACCCCGGCCTCCTTCAGCACGTCCTTGCGGTAGAAGAGGCTCTGCACGCTCGCTTCGTGGGGGAGGGAGTAGTAGCTGCCGTCGGGCTGCCGCGCGCCCTTCTTCACCGACGGGTAGTACTGGCCCCAGCCGTCCCACTTGTCCAGGTACTCGTCCAGCTTCAGGAGATAGCCGGCGCCGGCCATGCCGGTCACGTTGCTGCCGCCCATGTCGATGACGTCCGGTGCGGTTCCCGAGTGCAGCTGCTGGGTGATCTTGGTGTGGAACTGGTCGTCGGTGAGGGTGTCGGCGACCAGCTCGACCTTGACCTCGCGCCCCTGCTTCGCCATCGCCTTCTCGAACTGCGGTATCAGGCCCCTGACCACCTTGGCGCGGGCTTCCTGGTACTCAAGAAGCTTGATGGTCACCGGGCCGTCCTCGCCCGAGCCGGAGCCGGACCCCGACGAGCAGGCCGTGAGTCCCGCTGTGAGCAGCGCTCCGGCCGCGGCGGTTGCTAGGACACGGTTGCGCCTCATCGCGTCACCTCTCCTGACTCTGGTCCGTCCAGTGCTTTTATCAAGTGGATCGGATAAAGTTCGGCGATCGTAAGGAGCGTGTTCGCGCGTCGTCAAGGGTTTACGCACAGCCCACATGCCTTGGCAACAATCCGGCAGGTGCGTGCAGTTGGGTCCCGATGGCGATCCGATCGTCGATCGGTTTGATTAATGAAGGGGCTTGCATGCGACGAGGGAGTAACCAGCTCCGGCTGGCGGACTACAACCAGGCGGTGGTGCTGGAGTTGGTCCGCCGGTCGCCCGGAGTCAGCCGAGCCGACCTCCAGCGCGAGTCCGGACTGAGCTCGCAGACCATCTCGAACATCATCCGCCGGCTCGTCGACGACCAGCTGATACGGGAGATCGCCCCGGCCGGCAGCGCCCGCGGCCGTCCGAGCATCCCGCTCGTCCCCGAGCCCGACGGCGCCTACTCGGTCGGCGTGCACATCGACCCCGCCCGGCTCACCGTCGTCCTCCTCGACCTCGCGGGCGAGGTCCGGCTGGCCCGGCAGGAACGCACGCCGCAGGCCACGAACCCGTCCGAAGTGACCGCCTTCATCGCCGACGTCGTCGACGGACTGATCGCCGAGGCCGCACCCGACCGGTCCCGGGTCCTCGGCCTGGGCATCGCGGCGCCGGGACCGCTCGACGTGGAGGCAGGTCTGCTGCTCGACCCGCCCCAACTGGCCAACTGGCGCGACGTCCAGCTCCGCGCGGACCTGCACGAGGCGACCGGGCTCCCCGTCCTCCTCGACAAGGACGTCACCGCCGCCGCCACGGCGGAGCTGCGCCGCTCCCCGGAGGCGTCGAACACCTTCGTCTTCCTGTACCTGGGCTCCGGGGTGGGCGCCTCGGTCGTCCTCGACAACCAGGTCGTCCGCGGTGTCACCAACAACATGGGCGAGGTCGGCGACCTGCTTGTCGACCCGGACGCCGAACAGTTGGAGTGGGACGGCCGCCGCGGCGGTCTGGCCGCCGCCTGTGTCCCGGAGGCCCTCGTCCTCCAGGCCGCCCGCGTCGGGCTGATGCCGCTACCGAACATGAACGACTACGTGGCCGTCGACGACGCCTGCTCCGTGCTGTGCGACCTCGCGGCCTCGGGCGACGCCGTCGCCTCCCGCATCCTGCATCGGTCGGCGCGCGGGGTCGCCGTCGGCCTCGGTGTGCTGGTGAACCTGCTCGACGTGCGCAGAGTGGTGCTCGGCGGGCCGCTGTGGGACCGGCTCAGCCCGGCGTTCCTCCCGGTCGTCCCGGGCCTCGTGGCGAACGAACTCGTGGCGGCTCGCGAAGGCATCCGCGTCGAGGGTTCCGCGGTGGGGGACCGGGTCGCCGCGCAGGGCGCCGCGGAGCTGGTGATGGACCACTTCCTGGCGCCGCGGGCCTCGGCGTTGATGGTGGACTGAGGCTGGCCGGGCACGTCCGTATCGCGGCCGCCCGCTGAACCGCCCGCGCCCGCCGGCCCCTTGCCCGGAGCGGCGCCCGTATGCGATCTTAAAGTCATCCATGCTATGGAAACGTTTCCATGGATTCCGTGAGGTTCATGGCGTCCGCGGAATCCATGAATCCACGAGGAGGTGGAGCAACGGATGGCCACGATCAAGGACGTCGCGGCGCGGGCCGGGGTCGCGCTGGGGACCGCTTCGCGGGTGCTCAGTGGGAGCAGTCAGACCTCGGCCGATTCGCGGGCGCGCGTGCTCGCGGCCGCCGCCGAGCTGGGCTACGTCGCCAACGGGCCCGCCCGAGCCCTGCGGCGCGCACGGACCGACGTACTGGGGCTGCTCGTCTCGGACATCCGCAACCCGTTCTTCTCCGAACTGGCGCACGCCGCCGAGCAGGAGGCCCGCCGGCACGGCTACACCGTCCTGCTGGCCAACGCCAACGAGGACGCCGACCAGGCCGACGCCTACCTGCGGACCTTCGCCTCTCAGCGCATCGACGGCCTGCTGTTCGCGCCGCAGAGCACCGTGTCGCCGCAGCTCGCCGCCACCGTCGCCGCCGGCCTTCCGCTCGTCTTCCTCAACCGCACCATCGACGGCATCGACGTGCCGATGTACGGGACGGACAACGCCCAGGGCGTCGGGCAGGTGCTCGACTGGCTGCGCCGGCGCGGGCATCGCGACGTCGCCTTCATCGGGGGCCCCGACACCATCTCCACCGGCGCCGAACGCCGCGCCGCCTACCTCGCAGGGCGCGAGCAGCACGGCATCAGCACCGCCGAAGGGCTGCTGGAGGCCGGTGACTTCCTCGCCGAGGGGGCGGCCAAGGCGATGAACAGGATCCTCGATCGCGGCGTCCCGTTCACGGCCGTGTTCGGCGCGAACGGCCCGACCACGCTCGGCGCCGTGCGCGCGCTGCGCGAGCGGCTCGGCGTCGAGGAGGCGGCCCGGATCGAGGTCGTGTCCGTCGACGACCTCGACTGGTTCGAGTTCGCCTCGCCGCCCATCAGCGCGGTCCGCCAGGACGCGGCGGAGATCGGACGGCTCGGCGTACGCGGGGTCGTGGACCTCATCGCCGGGCGCGAAGCCACCGGCGAACGCGTGCCCACGTCCTTCGTCGACCGGTCGCCCGAGCCCCAACAGTGAGCGCCCGCACGGCACTTGCGCACAGTGAAATTCGAAAGGCAGGACAACACATGAGGGTCGCCCTCGGCGCGGACCACGCAGGTTTCGCACTCAAGGACACCGTCCGGCAGGCCATCGAGGCGCTCGGGCACGACGTGGTGGACTGCGGCACCCACGGCAGCGAACCCGTCGACTTCCCCGACATCACCCGCGCCACCTGCGAGCCGGTGCTCAGCGGCGCCGCCGACCGCGCCGTGCTCGTGTGCGGCACCGGACAGGGCGCCGTCATGGCCGCCAACAAGCTGCCCGGCATCCGCTGCGGTCTCGCCCACGAGCCGTACTCGGCCCATCAGTCGGTCGAGCACGACGACGCCAACGCCATCGCCATGGGTGCCTGGCTGGTGCCGCACGCGCTCGTGCCCGACATCGTCCGCGAGTTCCTCGGCGCCACCTTCGACGACGACGCGGACACCCGCCGCCGCGTCGCGAAGCTCAACGCCCTCGACACCTTGACGCCCACCACCGCCTGACACACCCTCCCCGCCGCACCACCCCCTGCTTTTCCCGTTCCCGCACCGACGCCCCTCCCCACGCCCGCGCACGCACCGCGCCGGGCGTCCCCTCGGCGTACCCGCACGTGCCCCGAACCCGCAGGAGATCCCCATGTCCACCCGCACACCCGCAGCACAGCCGAGCGTGCTCGGCTCCAAGGACCGCGTCAAAACCGCGATCGCCGCCGCCTTCGGCACCAGCGTCGAGAATTACGACTTCATCGCCTACGGCACCGCGTCCGCCCTCTACTTCGGCGCCGTCTTCTTCCCCGAGAGCGACCGCTTCGTCGGCACACTGCTCTCCTTCGCCACGCTCGCGGTCGGCTTCGTCATGCGCCCGCTCGGCGGCGCCGTCGGCGGCTACTTCGCCGACAAGTTCGGCCGCAAGCCCGTCCTCGTCGCCGCGATGATCGTCATGGGTGCGGCCACCTTCCTCATCGGCGCGCTCCCCACGTACGAACAGGTGGGCGTGCTCGCCCCGGTCCTGCTCACCGTGATCCGCATGGTGCAAGGCCTCGCGTTCGGCGCCGAGTGGGGCGGGGCGATCACCATGGCGTACGAGCACGCGCCCTGGCACCGGCGCGGCATGTTCGCCGCGATACCTCAGTCGGGCAACCCGCTGGGCATCGCCCTGGCCAGCGGCGTGTTCGCCTGGAGCTCCACGCTCGACGGCAGTTGGCAGTGGCGGACGCCGTTCCTGGTGAGCGCCGTCCTCGTGGTCGCCGCGCTGATCGTGCGCTCGCGGCTCTCCGAATCGCCCGAGTTCCAGGAGGCCCGGTCCGAGGGCAGGACGGAGAAGAACCCGTTCCTGGCGACGCTGGCGGGGGACTGGCGCGGCATCCTGCGCGTCATTGCGCTGCGTATCGTCGAGTCCTTCGCCTACTACTCCACCGCGACCTACCTGCTCAGCTACATCACCGACCACCACCCCGACCTGCGGCCCGTCGCCCTGGCCGCGATCACTGTCGCCAGCGTCCTGGCCATCGGCGTCACCTTCCTGGCCGGCGCGCTCACCGACCGCATCGGACGCCGACCCATCTACATCGCCGGGTGCGTGGCGGCCATCCTCTTCGCCTTCCCCATGTACCTGCTCACCAATTCCGCTCAACCCGCCCTGGTCGTCGCGGTGTTCATCGTCGGCATCGGCCTCATCCACGCCTCGCTCACCGGCACCCAGGGCTCCCTGCTCACCGAGCAGTTCCGCACGGCGACGCGTACGTCGGGCGCCTCGCTCGGCTACCAGATGGCGGCGGCCATCGGCGGCTTCGCCCCGCTGCTCGCCGCCGCGCTGGTGGGCGCCTTCGGCTGGCCGGGCGCCGCGCTGCTCTACCTCGGCGCGGCGGTGATCGGCCTCGTCGGCATCCTGGTCACGAAGGAGACGTGGGGCCGCGCCGAACGCGAGCGCGTAAGCGGCCTCGTCGCCGAGGAACTCCGCATCGCTGAGGACACCACCGCATCCGCGGCGAGCGGCGTGACGACCTGAGGCGATGCACGCCGGTTCATCCCGGCCCCGGCGCGGGCGACTCCAGTTGTGCGAGCCACGAGGTCAACAGGTGCTCCAGGGCCGCGGCCTCGGACGGGGGCAGAGCGGCGAGGAGCCGGTGTTCGTTGCGGATGTGGTCGGTGAACACCCGGTCGAAGAGGGCGCGGCCCGCGTCCGTGAGCGCCACGACCCGGCCGCGTCCGTCCCCCGTGGCGCGGCGCCGGGCGACCAGGCCCGCGTGCTCCAGGCGGTCGATGCGCTTGGAGATGGCTCCGGTGGTGACCATGGTGTGCGCGGCCAGTTCGCCGGGCGCGCGTTCAAAGGGGGCGCCCGCGCGCCGCAGGGCGGCCAGTACGTCGAACTCGCCCTCACTGAGGTCGTAGCGGCCGTAGACCGTGTACAGCTCCTGCGTGAGCAGCGTCGCGATCCGGTGCAGGCGGCCGATGACACCTTGCGGCGCGACGTCGAGGTCGGGGCGTTCCTGCCGCCAGGCGGCCTGGATGCGGGCGACGTGATCCATACGAGGCGTGTCCGCGTGAGTCACGTCTGCGTGAACCTTGTCGGCACTGGACGGGGTATCTTCCATGGAAGCTATATTACCTTCCATGGAAACTACTTACCGGTGGGGCGCCGTCACGGCGCTCGCCCCGGTGGCCTGGGGTGCCAACTACTTCGTCACGCATCAGTACCTCCCGGCCGACAGCCCCTGGTGGGGTGCCGCACTGCGGGCCCTGCCGGCCGGATGTCTGCTGCTGGCCCTGTCCCGCAGGCTTCCGCGGGGCGCCTGGTGGTGGAAGTCCGCGGTGCTCGGGCTGCTCAACACCAGTACGTTCTTCGTTCTCGTCTACCTCGCCGCCCATCTGCTGACCACGGCGACCGCCGCGACGCTGATGGCGCTGTCACCGGCGGCCCTGATGCTCAGCGCGTGGGCCCTGCTGTCCGAACGGCCACGGGTGGCGCCGCTGGCCGGTGCCGCGATCGGTTTGGGCGGTGTGGTGCTGATGCTGGCGGGTCAGGCCGGTGCGCCCAGCGTTGCCGGCCTGGCCGCTTCGACGGGGGCCCTCGCCTCGTCGTCGATCGGCTACGCCCTGTCCAAGCGCTGGGGCGCGGGGGCCGGAATCCTGGCCGGCACGGCCTGGCAACTCACCTTCGGGGGAGTGCTGTTGCTCGTCGCGGCCCTCGTCTTCGAAGGCGGGCCCCCGCCGCTCACCGCCCCCGGGGTGGCGGCCCTCGCGTATACGGCGCTGATCGCCACGGCGCTCGCGTTCGTCGCCTGGTTCGCGGGCCTGCGCCATCTGCCCGCCGCCACGGTCGGCCTCATCGGGCTGCTCAACCCGGTCACCGGCGTGGCTCTCGGAGTCGTAGTCGGGGGAGAGCCCCTCACCGTGCGCCAGGCGGCGGGCATGGCCCTGGTCCTGGTCGGTATCGCGCTGGGCCGGCCGGCCGCGTCCAGGAGCGTAAAACCTGTGACGGTCGACGCCACGGGTCCCGAGGCAACGGGCCGGCCGGAAACCGGGCGAACCAACTCCTCGGCTACGACTGGGTGATGGCGACGAGCGCCGCTGCGAAGGGGGCGGGGTCGACGTCGTCCCGTACGGCGAGCTGCTGGCTGTAGGCCTGGCAGAGGGCCACGAAGGCCTCGGCGATACGGTCCGCGTGCGCCGGTTCGTGGTCGGGCAGGAGTGCGACCACCGCCTGGCGCAGTTCCTTGAGTTGGCGCGCGACGAGCGAGGCGAGGTTCGCGGAGACCGCGGCCTCGGCGTAGATCTGGGCGACCAGCCGGGCGTGGCCCTCCTCGCGCGCCAGGGTGCGGATGTGATCGAGGAAGTCCTGGATGGCCCCGGCGGTCAGCTCCGCGGGGAACGCCTGGCCCGACTGCTCGCAGATCGCGGCGACGATCTCGTCCTTGCCCTTGAAGTACCGGTAGATCGCCCCGGTGGAGAGCCTGGAGGCCCGGACGATGTCGGGCATGGAGGTCCGCGCGAAGCCGTCGGTGGCGAAGCGGGCGCGAGCGGCGTCGATGATCTGCTGGCGGCGGGCGTCGAGGTGGGCCTGGCTGACCTTCGGCATAAGAGAATGACCATTCGTTTTACGTGTTAGTGTCGTCGACCGTACCGCAGATTCCGAGGAGGATTCCATGCGCTACCAGACCTTCGGACGACACAGCGGCCTGCGGGTGTCGCAGTATGTGCTGGGCACGGCCAACTTCGGCTCGGCCCCGGCGGCGGCGGGCCTGGCGGGGGCCAAAGGCATCTTCGAGTCGTTCGTGGCGGCCGGTGGGACCACCTTCGACGTCTCGAACATCTACCAGAACGGCGAGGCCGAGACCGTCCTCGGCGAGCTGCTGGGCCGCGAGCGCGACGACTACGTGGTGATCACCAAATACAGCGGCACCAGGAGCGCCCAGGTCCGCCCCGGCACCACGGGCAACAGCCGCAAGACCATGATCCGGTCCCTGGAGGAGAGCCTGCGGCGGCTGGGGACCGACTACGTCGATGTCTTCATGCCGCACTTTCCCGACGGTGTGACTCCGCTGCCGGAGGTCCTGGCCGCCTTCGAGGACCTGATCCGGGCGGGCAAGATCCGCTACGGCGGGTTGTCGAACTTCCCGGCCTGGCGGGTGGCGGGCGCCGCCGTCCGGTCGGAGCTGAGCGGACGCATGCCGTTGGTCGGGGTCCAGAGCGAGTACAGCCTGGCCGAACGCTCCGCGGAACGGGAGCTCTTGCCGATGGCCGAAGCGCACGGTCTCGGCGTCGTCCTCTATTCACCGCTGGCCGGTGGCCTGTTGACCGGGAAGTACCGTCACGGTGAGCAGGGCCGGCTGAGCGCGAGGGCCGCGACCGACGGCGCCGCCGGCGAGGGCGGCGACCAGCGCACCGCCGTGCTCGACGCCGTCCTCGCCGTGGCCGAGGAACTGGGCACCAGCCCGGTCCAGGTCGCACTGGCCTGGCTGCGTGAGCGCGCGGCGCGAGCCCGGACCTCGCTGATCCCCATCGTCGGGCCCCGCACCCCGGCCCATCTGGAGGGTTACCTCGACGCCCTGGACGTCGAACTCGCCCCGCACCACTACCAGAAGCTGGACGAGGTCAGCGCGATCCGGTTCGGCGCCCCGCACGAGGATGTGGCCGCCGCGCTGGCCCACGGCGCCGACGGGGACCGGGGCCGCCTCGACGGCCCGGTCGTCCCGGTGGCCTGACGCACCGGCCGGCTCGGCGTCCGGGTCACCCGCTCACCTCACGCCGTCCCGCGTGCCACCAGGCGGTGAGTCACCGTCAGATCCTGTGCGGGCACGGCGTTGCCGGGGCTGTATATGCGGTCGGCCAGGCACTGCAGGGAGCGCAGGGCGATCTGCTGCTTGTCGGGCGCGATCGTGGTCAGCGGCGGATGGCTGTAGCGCCCGTCCTCGATGTCGTCGAAGCCGACGACCGCGATGTCCTCCGGCACCCGCAGTCCCCGCTGGTGGGCCATGTGCAGGGCGCCCAGGGCGAGTTCGTCGCTGAAGGCGAACACCGCGTCCGGAGGTTCGGGGCCGTCGAGGAGTTCTGCCATGGCGTGGGCGCCGTCCGCGCGGTGCAGCGCGGCGACGGGCCGCTGCAGGTCATCGGCGGGGTGAGGGAGGCCTGCCCGCTCCAGCGCCTGGTGGTAGCCCTGCGCGCGCTGCTGCGCCGTGCCGTTCTGCAGATGCGGCTGCAGGCCGATGGCGGCGATGCGACGTCGGCCGATCCGGACGAGGTGGGAGGTGGCCTCGTCGGCGGCCGCGACGTTGTCCACGGCGACCCGGTCCAGGGCGCCGCGCGGGCTGCGCTCGCCCAGCAGGACGAGCGGGACGGCCGGAGCGGCGGTCGCGGCGAGTTCGGTCAGCTCGGCCGGGTCGAGTGCCCAGGGGCTGATGATGAGCCCGTCGACCACGCGTCCGCCGCCGCGTGTGAGCAGTCGGCGCTCGGCCTCGGCGTCGCCGCGGGTCTGGTCGATCACCACGGTCCAGGAGCGGCGCTGGGCCTCCTCCACGAGCAGGCCCGCGAGTTCGCCGAAGTAGGGGGAGTGCAGTTCGGGGATGGCCAGGCCGATGATCCCGGTGCGGCCCGCCCGCAGGCTGCGGGCGGCCAGATTGGGCCGGTAGCCCAACTCCTCGATGACTTCCTGTACGCGCTGCCGGGTCTCGGCGGCCACGGTGGCGGATCCGCTGACGACGTTCGACACCGTACGCACGGAGACCCCGGCCCGTGCGGCCACATCCTTCAGTCGGCTGCTCACCGGCTCATCCTTTCACGCATGCCGAAAATCCTTGCCAGAAGGGTATTGCAACGTTGCATGCATCGATGCAATCTTGTGGGCGGAAGTTCTGCTTGCAAGGAGGCAAGGATGGCTGTGCACGCTTCGACCAGTGTCGTATCGCCCGGCGGCGCATTTCCCGGTGTCGTTCCCGCCGAGCTCGATGTCGACGTGTCCGGGGATGTCGAGAACCTGTACACCGACGGCATCACCGCGCGGAAGGGCGCCTTCACCGCCGAGTGGGCCGACCGGCTGCGCGAGGACATCGAGACGGCCTACGAAGAGGCGCGCACCCGGCCCGGCGGCGCCGTGGGCCGGGGGCCGAACCGCTACTACGTCGAGATCCACCCCGAACAGCTGCGCGGCTTCGTCGACCTGGTCGACCACCCGTGGGTGCGCTCGGTGGCCACCGCCGTTCTCGGCCCGGACTACCGCATCGTCGAGCTCGGCTTCGACGTGCCGCTGGAGGGCGCCGTCAACCAGCCCTGGCACCGCGACTTCCCGATCCCGGACGAGACCCGCGACGAACGCCGCCTGACCTCCCTCGCGTTCAACGTCACCGGCGTCGACACGAAGGAGGACATGGGCCCCTTCGAGATCGTCCCCGGCACCCAGTGGGACGACGAACCCGACTTCGAGCACGGCATGTTCCCGCCCCGCGAGCACTACGCCCGCTACGAGGAGCGCGCCGTACGCAAGTACCCGCAGCGCGGCGACATCTCGGCCCGCACCGCGCTCACCATCCACCGCGGCACCAAGAACGAGTCGGCCACCTCACGGCCGGTGCTGATCCTCGGCATCGACGGTCCCGAGGCCACCAACGGCGACCGGCACGACACCGCCGTCACGCGCGCCTACTGGGAAGCCCTGCCCGAGCGCGTGCGCCGCCACCTCGACTGCCCGGTCGTCGACGAACTGACGCCGGTCACCCAGAAGCACACCATCGAGGGTCTGGTCATGGGCGATGCCTGAGCCGACCGCCGTGGCCGCGCGACCACCGGACCAGGACAGCGGAGCGAAGTTGGGGCGTACGCCCGGCCTTGTCTACGCCGTCGCCGCCGTCTCGGCACTGGGCGGCCTGCTCTTCGGGTACGACACCGGCATCATCTCCGGCGCCCTGCTCCACCTCAGGGACGACCTCGACCTGACCTCGCGCGAACAGGAGATCGTGGTCAGCGTCATCCTCCTCGGGGCGATGGTCGGCGCCGTCGTCTCGGGCCGCGCCGCCGTCCGGCACGGCCGCCGCAGGGTGGTCGCCGCCGTCGCGGTGATCTTCGCCCTGGGCGCGGTCGCGGCCGCGCTGGCGCCCGGGGTGGCGACACTGATCGCCGCCCGGTTCGTACTGGGCCTCGCGGTGGGCGGCGCGTCCAACATGGTGCCGGTCTACATCGCCGAGCTGTCGCCGCCCGCGATCCGCGGCCGACTGATGGTCGTCTTCCAACTCATGGTCGCCATCGGGCAGCTCATCGCCTACGTGTGCGGCTGGGCGCTGAACGAGAGCGGCGGCTGGCGGGTGATGTTCGGTCTCGCCGTCATCCCGGCCGCGGCGCTCGCGATCGGCATGACCTTCCTGCCCGAGAGCCCCCGCTGGCTGATCGAGAACGGCCGGACCGAAGCGGCGCTGCGCACGCTCCGGCGGCTGCGGCCCACGGGCACGGATGTCGCGGCCGAGGCCGCGGAGATCACGGCCGTCACGGCCGCCGCCCCCGCGCACGGCGGCAGTTGGCGGCGGCTGGGGCAGCGCTGGCTCCGCCCCGCCCTGCTGATCGCCGTGGGCATCGCCGCGTTCTCGCAGCTGACCGGGATCAACGCGATCGTCTACTACGCGCCCACGATCCTGGCCGACGCCGGCTTCGGGGACTCGGTGGCCCTCCTCACGGGCATCGGCATCGGAACGATGCTCGTCGTGGCCGGAGTGGTGGGCGCCATCGCCGTCGACAAGACGGGCCGGCGCCGTACGATCCTGTGGTTCCTGCCCGGTTCCGCGGTGGCGATGACCGTCCTCGCGCTCGCCTTCGGCGTCCTCGGCGACTCCTCCACCCAGCGCTGGACCGTGATCATCGCGCTGTTCGCGTACATCCTGTTCAACGGTGTCGGCATGCAGGCCGTCGTCTGGCTCATCGGCCCGGAGATCCTGCCGCTGAGCGTCCGCGGCCAGGCCACCAGCCTGGCAACGGTCTGCCTGTGGGGCTTCGACCTCCTCATCGCCATGACCGCCCTGACCGCGATCAACACCATCGGCCGTTCCGGCACGTTCCTCTTCTACGCGCTGATGAACGTGGCCTGCATCGCGTTCGTCGCCCTCAAGGTCCCGGAGACCAAGGGGCGTTCGCTGGAACGCATCGAACAGGCGCTGCACAGCCCACTGCCGTTCCGGAAGGCGCTGGAGGAACGGTGAGACATGAGCGGCCTGCGGTTTGCGGGCCGCTCATCGCCCGCGTTCCTCTTCCGCGAGCCCCCGCAGCGCGGCATCGTCCGTGCTGCCGGGGCACGCGAAGTAGACGTACAGGACGTGCCCTTCGGGCCCGGCGAGGGCGAACGTCTCGAAGTCGAGGGTGAGGACGCCGCTTTCACCGACTCCGTCGACCGCGAGCCGCTTCTCGCCGGTCACCCGGTCGTACACCTGGTGGGAGTCCCACAGGGCGCGGAAGGTCTCGCTGCGTTCCCGCATGTCCGCAACGAGGCCGTCGAGTTCGCCGGGGCGGGCCGCCGCGGTGGTGCGCAGACCGGCGACCGCCTGGAGGGCGATGTCCTGCCAGTCGGGGAACACCTCACGGGCGCGCGGGTCGAGGAAAGTGAACTCGATCAGGTTGCGCCCCGTGCTCCACGCCGGGTTGAGGCGCGTCGCGAGGGCGGTGGCCGCCAGTACGTCCCGGCCGGGGCCGACGACGAAGGCAGGCAGGTCGGCCCAGCGTTGGAGGAGCACCAGCACTCCCGGCCGTACGGGGCCCGTGCCCTGCCGGCCGGCGGAGGCGAGCGCCGGAGCCACGAGACTCCAGAGGTAACGGCGTTCGGTGTCATCCAGGCGCAGGACTTTGGCCAGGGCCTCGAGGATCTCGCGGGAGGGGTGCCGGTCGCGGCCCTGCTCGATGCGCGTGTAGTAGGAGGGGCTGACGCCGGCGAGCAGCGCCAGCTCCTCGCGGCGCAGGCCCTTGACCCGCCGCCGGGAGTTGTCGACGACGCCGGCCGAGGCGGCGTCGATCCGCTCCCGGCGACTGCGCAGGAAGGAACCGAGTGGGTTGTCGTCCTGGTTGCCGTCGTCGCGAGTCATCGGGTGGGACCTTACCGTCGGCGGCGGGCCCGGTGGCGGTCTGCTGAACCTGACCCTCCGAGGGCCACCCTCAAGGGGGCGTGGCACGCACACCGAAGCCCTGTTGCACTGAAGACATGACGAACCAAGACGCAGCAGAAATCGACGGGTTGACCGACGCGACCACTGCCGCCGACGAGAGCGCCCGGGTGTGGCTGATCACGGGATGCTCCAGCGGACTGGGGCGTGCCCTCGCCGAGCATGCTCTCTCGCGTGGTGACCGGGTGGCCGTCACCGCGCGCGACGTGACGAGCGTGACCGCTCTCGCCGCCGCCCACGGTGACCGCGGGCTCGCCCTGTCGCTGGATGTGACCGACCCGGCCTCGGTGGCCACGGCGGTCGAGGCGTGCGAGAAGGAGTTCGGCCGTATCGACATCCTGGTCAACAACGCCGGCCACGGATACCTCGCCGCCGTGGAGGAGGGCGAGGACGCCGAGGTCCGGGCCCTGTACGACACCAACGTGCACGGCGTCGTCACCGTCCTCAAAGAGGTGCTGCCCGGCATGCGGGCCCGCCGGTCGGGACGGATCGTGAACGTGTCCTCCTTCGGGGGCCTCGCCGCCTTCGCCGGGACCGGCCACTACCACGCCACCAAGTTCGCCCTCGAAGGGCTGTCGGAGTCGCTGGCCGCGGAGGTGGCTCCCCTCGGCATCGCGGTCACCCTGGTCGAGCCCGGCGGGCTGCGCACCCGGTGGGCCGGATCCTCGATGCGGCAGTCCGCAACACACCTCGCGGACTACGAGGAGACCGCGGGCCGGCGCCGGGCCTCCACCCTGGCGGTCTCCGGTCGCCAGCCCGGTGACCCCGTCCGAGCCGCGGCCGCGATCGCCACTGTTGTGGACGCCGAACTGCCGCCGTTGCGCCTCCTGCTCGGCTCGGACGCGCTGGCCGGCGCCCGGGCCCGTATCGAGCGCCTGCGTGACGAGGTGGACGCGAACGAGAAGCTGACCGTCAGCGCGGACCTGGCGCAGGTGTGAAGGACCGTGGCTGTGACCATTAGGTGAGGGCGGCATAACGGTTCGGACAGGTCCGCGCCCTCGTGCGGCGCAGTGTCGTTTCCCCGGTATGAGCGACACCGTGCGCGCCGAGCAACAGGCCGAGCTTTCCGATCCGTACTGGCTCGATTCACCCGTGCTCGGGCGCGGGCCCGCCGTCCGTGAGTGTGACGGCTCCGAGGCGCCACGGAACCGGGCGATGGCGCTGCGGTTGGTTCTCGTCGGAGTGGCGAGCGGGCTGATCGTCGTGGCGCTCGCGGTGTCCCTGATGGAGTAGGGGCCGCACTTCCCTCACGTCGCGCTGCGCTCGCCGGCCTCGCGGTACTCGCGTGAAACGGCCCGCGCGTACTTGTCCGCGGGACTTCCCGTACGCAGGAGTTCGCGCCACTGCTCGACGCTCCAGTCGCCGGGAGTGGTGGTGGCGATGAACTCCTCCAGAAGCCGGACGAACCGCGCGGGGTCGGTGTGGTGCGGGAAGTGCCCGGCGCCCGGGAAGATTTCGAGCCGGCTGCCCGGCATCGCCTCGTACGCCGTGTAGGCGTGCGCCACAGGCAGCACGCTGTCGCGGTCGCCCCAGACGAGGAGCGTGGGGAAGCCCCGCGCCAGATAGCAGCGGTCCAGCATGGTGACCACCTGGCCGCGCCAGTCCACGACGGCCCGCAGCGTCCGCGTGAAGGCGTCGCGGGAGTTCTGGTCGGGCAGGGCGTCGACGACGTTGACGAGGTCGGGCGCGTCCACGCCGAGACCGGTGTCCAGGAACTGGAGGGCGCGGACCGCCGCGGTGACCGGCAGGCGTGCCCCGGCCACCTTCAGCAGGCCGAGCGCGAGCCCCGCGCCGGGCAGGGTCGCGGCCCGCAGGATGGGCGTGACCTGGCGGCCGACCCCGCCGGTGGAGATCAGGACGAGCCGGTCGACGCGCTCGGGGAACTGGTACGCGAACTGCATCGCGACCCCGCCGCCGAAGGAGTGCCCGACAAGGGTGACGCGGTCGATGTCGAGCACACCGAGCAGGTCACGCAGGCCGTTCGCGTACGCGGCGACCGAGTAGTCGGCGCGCGGCTTCGCCGAATGGCCGTGCCCGAGCAGGTCGGGGGCGATGACCGTGTGCCGGCGCGCGAGTGTGTCGATGCAGTCCTCCCAGTGCGCGCAGGAGGCCCCGACGCCGTGGATCAGCAGGACGGCCGGGCCCTCGCCGGCGATCCGGTAGGCGCGGCGGTAGCCGTGGACGGTGGCGAAGGCGAGCGCGCTGCCGGACTCCGGCGCGCGCACGGCGGGCTTGCGGATCGGAATGACGTGCGCCATGGCCCTACTCCCCGTGCCGGTCCTGTACGGGCGCGTGCCGGATCCCGGGGCCCGGGACCGGTACGGCGAGCGTACGGAGCGCGGCGCGGCGGAGGGTTTCGTGCCGGTTGCGGCTGGATTCCGTTTCCCCGGCGGGCACGGGCGCGGCGTGCCTCATGGGCGATGCGGGGCCGGTCCGCCGCGCGCCGTGACGGACGGACGTGTCCTCACACCCCGCCCCACACCTCTTCCGCCGTCTCCACGATGAGGCGCAGCTTGGCCCTCTGGTCCTCCGCGGTGAGTTTGTTGCCCTCGACGGTGGAGGAGAACCCGCACTGCGGGGACAGGCTCAGCTGATCGATGTCGATGTACCGCGAGGCCTCCTCGATGCGCCGCTTGAGGGTGTCCTTGTCCTCCAGTTGCGGCCGCTTGGTGGTGACGAGGCCGAGGACGACCTGCTTGCCCTTGGGGACGTGGCGCAGTGGGGCGAAGCCGCCGGAGCGCTCGTCGTCGTACTCCAGGAAGAAGCCGTCGACGTCGAGGCCGCCGAAGACGGCCTCGGCGATGAAGTCGTAGCTGCCCGAAGCGGCCCAGGAGGAGGCGAAGTTGCCGCGGCACATGTGGGTGGTGACACGCAGGTCGTCGGGGCGGCCGGCGAGCGCCCGGTTGATGTTCGCGATGTACGTCTCGTGCTGGTGCTCCGCGTCGCCGCCGATGGACGCCACGTAGGAGCGCTGCTCGGGGTCGTTCAGGTAGGCGAGCGAGGTGTCGTCCAACTGGAGGTAACGGCAGCCCAGTTCGTACACGCCGCGGATCTGGGCCGCGTAGGTGTCGGTGAGGTCGGACCAGAAGGTGTCGAGGTCGGGGTAGACGGACGTGTCGATCGCGGCGCGGCCGCCGCGGTAGTGGACCATGCTCGGCGAGGGGATGGTCAGCTTCGGGGTGACGCCCTCGGCGACGGTGTCGCGCAGGAAGGCGAAGGCGTCCGCGAAGATCGTGCGTTCCAGTGTCACCTTGCCGTCGATGCGCGCGGAGGGCGGCGCGAACTCGATGTCGCCGTCCTCGTTGTGGAAGCGCACGTGCAGCGACTCGTCCTCGACGCGCCGGACGCCGCCGAGCGCGTAGATGAAGTCCATGTGCCACGAGGCGCGGCGGAACTCGCCGTCGGTGGCGCTGCGCAGTCCCGCTTCCTTCTGCATCGAGACCACCTCCCGCACCGCCGCGTCCTCGGCGGTGGCGAGCGCGGCGTCGTCGATCTTCCCTGCGGCGTGCTGCTCGCGGGCCCGGAGGAGCGCGGGCGGGCGCAGCAGGCTGCCGACGTGGTCGGCGCGGAACGGGGGCTGAGTGGTGGCGGCCATGGCGGGCATCCTTTCCTCGGCTACGGCCAACACCCTCACCCGAATCATTGCGCTCCTCAACCACTTTGACCGGGGCACCCGGACAGTGGCCAGATTCTTTCACCCCATGGCCGTCTGGCCACTGACGTCGTACGAGGGTCAGGGCGCACGCTCGAGGCATGAACATTCTCTGGGTCTTCGCCCACCCCGAACAGCGTTCCCTCAACGGTTCCCTGATGGCCGACGCGCTCGATGCCCTCGACGGGTTCGGGCACGCGTACCAGGTGTCCGACCTGTACGCGATGAAGTGGAAGGCGGTCCTCGACGCGGGCGACTTCGGCTGCGGATCGCCCGGCGGCGAGCGGCTGTTCGTCGGCGCCGAGCAGGAACGGGCCTATGCGGCAGGGGAGTTGAGCGCCGACATCCGGGGCGAGATCGAGAAGCTGGTCTGGGCCGATGTGGTGGTCCTGCACTTCCCACTGTGGTGGTTCGGGCCTCCGGCGATCCTCAAGGGCTGGTTCGACCGCGTCCTGGTGCAGGGGCTCGGGTTCGGCGTGAAGGCGCCGGACGGGCACACCCGCCGGTACGGCGACGGCGGTCTGGCCGGAAAGCGGGCCCTGGTCGTCACGTCGGTGGGGGCCAGGCCGTCCGGGTTCGGGCCGCGAGGGATCCACGGGCAGGCGGACCAGGTGCTGTTCCCGCTGCTGCACGGCACGTTCTGGTACACGGGGATGGCGCCGCTCGCGCCGTTCGTGACGTACGGCGCGGACCGGCACGACGCGGCGGACTACGCCCGCACCTCCGCCGCACTGAAGGAGCGGCTGCGTACGCTTCCCGACGAGGAACCGCTGGCGTACAGGACCGAGGCCGGCGGTGAGTACGACGAGGAACTCGTCCTGCGCCCCGAGCTCGCGGCGGGCGGCGAAGGGCTCGGGGTTCACCGGTTCCCGGCGCGTTCCGGGTCCTCCATGATGTAGACGTAGCGGTGCTCGGCCACCTCCCACACCGCCTCGATGTCGATCGGCGGGAACGACGGCTTCGCGCCGAAGAGCCGCTCTTACCAGGCGGGCGCCGCGGCGTGGTCGGTGACGGGGGTGCCGGTGAAGACGTCCAGGGGCATGGCGTTCTCTGTGGGGAGTCGAGATGCCGGCAGTGGCTGCCTGTTGTGCGTACTGACCGCCGCCGTGCCGAGAAGTCGTCGCGACGGGGTTGTGCGCTCCGCCCTACGCCGACGGCGCCCGCGGCGCCCCGCCCACCCGCCGCGTCAACTCCCTTGCCGTCTGCGCCACATGTCCCGCGATCCGCCGCTGCTCCGCCTCGTCGGCCGTCTCGTCGGGGAACGTCACCGCGATCCCGGCGATCGGGTGGGCGTGGTGGTCGAGGACGGGGGCGGCCACGGAGGACAGGCCCGGGGTGACCTCGCCTTCCTCCGTCGCGTAGCCGCGGCGGCGTGCCTGGGTGAGCAGGGTGCGCAGCGCGGTGAGCGTCGCCGGGCCCGCGCCGTGGCGTTGCACGAACGCCGAGCGGTCGGGGAAGAGCGCGCGCACCTGCGCGGGCGGAAGGAGGGCGAGGACCGCGCGTCCGCTCGCCGTCAGGTGGGCGGGCAGCCGGACGCCGACCTCGCTGATCAACGGCGGACGCCCCGGTGCGCGTTCCTCGATGACGTAGATGACCTCGCGGCCGTGCAGCACGGCGAGGTTCGCGTTGTGCCCCGTGCGGTCCACGAGCGCGGCGAGCGGGGCGCGGGCCAGACGCTGGAACGGGGCCTGGCGCTCGTAACCCGAGGCGAGCTCGAAGGCGCTGACCCCGAGCCCGTAGCGCCGCTCCTCCGGCAGATGGACCACGAAGCCGTCCGCCGCCAGGGTGTCGAGCAGGTGGTACGTCGTCGAGCGCGGCAGCCCGACGTCCCGGCTGATGGCGGCCGCGGGGACGGGGGCCGCCTGACGGGCCAGGTAGCGCAGGACGGCCAGGACCTGGGCGGCGGCCGGGACGATGCTCATGGGGCGAGCGTAGACCAGAGATGTCGCAAACCATCTGTCTGGTATCCCAGATGAAGCGTCTTGGATCCCAGACACAAGACGTGTCGTACGACTCGCGAACCCTTGCCCGCCTGCGGCTTCATAGGGGCATGAACGTTGTTGTTGGTGTCGGTGCCCTCGCAGCCGACGAAGTTGTTTCCGTTGCCCGTCACGGCGCCCAGGTGACCCTCGCCCCCGAGGCCCTCCAGGAGGTCGCCCGCAGTCGCGAGGTCATCAAGGCCCTCGCCGACGACGTCAAGCCCCACTACGGCGTCTCCACGGGCTTCGGCGCGCTGGCCACGCGGCACATCCCCACCGAGCTGCGCGCCCAGCTCCAGCGCAGCCTGGTGCGTTCCCACGCGGCGGGTTCGGGTCCCGAGGTCGAGCGCGAGGTCGTGCGCGCCCTCATGCTGCTGCGTCTTTCCACCCTCGCCACGGGCCGCACCGGCGTGCGCACCGAGACCGCCGAGGCCTACGCCGCGCTCCTGAACGCCGACATCACCCCGGTCGTTCACGAGTACGGCTCGCTGGGCTGCTCCGGCGACCTGGCCCCGCTCGCGCACTGCGCGCTCGCCGTCATGGGCGAGGGCGTCGTCCGCACCGCCGACGGTGAGAAGAAGCCCGCCGCCGAGGCCCTCGCCGCCGCCGGCATCACCCCGGTCGTCCTGGAGGAGAAGGAGGGTCTCGCCCTCATCAACGGCACCGACGGCATGCTCGGCATGCTCGTCCTCGCCGCCCACGACCTGCGCCGTCTGCTGAGCACCGCCGACATCGCCGCCGCCATGAGCGTCGAGGGCCAGCTCGGCACCGACGCCGTGTTCGCCGCCGACCTGCAGGCCATGCGCCCGCACCCCGGCCAGGGCGACAGCGCGGGCAACCTGCGCTCCCTGCTCGCCGATTCGGGGATCATCGCCAGCCACGCGGGCCCGGACTGCACCTACGTGCAGGACGCCTACTCGCTGCGCTGCACCCCGCAGGTCCACGGCTCCGCCCGTGACACCCTCGGCCACGCCGAACTCGTCGCCTCCCGCGAGCTCGCCAGCGCCGTCGACAACCCGGTCGTCACCCTCGACGGCCGCGTCGAGAGCAACGGCAACTTCCACGGCGCTCCGGTCGCCGCCGTGCTCGACTTCCTCGCGATCACGGTCGCCGATGTCGCCTCGATCTCCGAGCGCCGTACCGACCGCTTCCTCGACCCGGCCCGCAACCGCGGTCTGAACGCGTTCCTGGCCGACGACCCGGGCGTCGACTCCGGCCACATGATCGCCCAGTACACGCAGGCCGCGATCGTCTCCGAGCTCAAGCGGCTCGCCACCCCGGCCTCCGTCGACTCCATCCCCTCCAGCGCCATGCAGGAGGACCACGTCTCCATGGGCTGGTCGGCCGCCCGCAAGCTGCGCCGCGCCATCGACGGCCTCGGCCGCGTCCTCGCCGTCGAGCTCTATACCGCCGCCCGCGCCCTGGATCTGCGCGCCCCGCTGACCCCCGCCCCGGCCACCGCGGCCGTGCGCGACGGGCTGCGCGAGACCGTCGAGGGCCCCGGCACCGACCGCTGGCTCGCCCCCGAGATCGAGGAGGCCGTCCAGTACGTCGCCTCCGGCCGCGCCCTGGCCGCCGCCGAGTCGGTCACCGGCTCCCTGGTCTGACCCGGCCGCACTCCCTCCCACCTCCGGGGTCCCGCGGGGCCCCGGAGGTGCGGCAATTCCACCCGGCGCGTTCGCGTACGGTCGTCCGCATCACGGCACACGGCCGCGCGCCTGCATCCGGGCGCCGGTCGGGAGAGAGGACAACTCACCTTCATGGCACCCCAGATCCTGCGCGCGCACGAACGCACCCCCGCACCGTGGAAGAACGGCGGCGGCGTCACCACCGAGGTCCTGGCGTACCCCGAGGGCTCCGGCACGGACGACTTCGCGTGGCGTATCAGCCTCGCCGACGTCGCGGGCAGCGGGCCCTTCTCCGTGTTCGAGGGCGTCGACCGGATCATCACCGTCGTCGACGGTCCTGGGATGGCCCTCACCGTCGACGGCACGGAGCACGTCGTGGACGCCCGCTACGCGCCCTTCGCCTTCTCCGGCGACTCCACCACGGACTGCCGCCTCCTCGGCGGCCCCCTGGTCGATTTCAACGTCATGCTCCGCCGCACCGAGGCGAAGGGCGACGTCCGCATCGAGCGGGGTCCGACGCGGCTCGAACCGGCCCCCGGCACTCGCGTCCTGGCGCTCGTCCTGGACGGCGCCGCGACCCTGAGCGCGGACTCCGTCCAGCTCGACCGCCTGGACGCGGTGCTGCTCCAGGACGACGAGGAGCCCGCGGACATCGCCGTCGACGGGGTGCTGGCGGTCGTCTCCCTCACCGAGGTCCGCTGAGATTCTCTGCTGTCCACTGATGTCCACTGATGTCCGCTGCGGTCATTAACCTTTGGCGGAGCGTCAGCCGGATCGGTAGGTTCTCCGCGGTGACCTCGATGGAGACGCAGGGCCTCGCGCCGATGTCCGACGCGGCCCGGTTGAGCTGGACAGCGCTCGGAGACAGGACCCGGAAACCACCCGTCGTCCTGCTGCACGGCGGCCCGGGGCTTCCGGACTATCTGGGCGATGTCGCCGCCCTGGTCGGGGACCTCGCACCCGCGTACCGGTACGACCAGCGAGGAACGGGCCGGTCCCCATGGCAGGGGGGCCACACTCTGGCCCGGCATGTCGACGATCTCGCCGAGCTGCTCGACGCGTGGGGAGTGCCCGAGGCCGTGCTGATCGGGCACTCCTACGGGACCGACCTGGCGAGCCGGTTCTGCCTGGCCCACCCCGACCGAGTGGCCGCGATGCTACTGATGTGCGGGCCGTTCGTGGGTGATTGGCGTACCGGGTACCGGGCGGAGCGAGGCCGCCGGATGTCCGCGGCGCAGCAGGAGCGGTGCCGCGCACTGGAAGAACTGCCGGACCGCACGGAGGAGCAGGAAGTCGAGCTGCTCACGCTGGCATGGTTGACCGACCACGCCGATCCCGAACGGGGGTGGCACTGGGCCGCTCAGGCCGCCCGGCATCGCCGCCCCGTCAACTGGGCCATGAACGCCGAACTCGGCGGGGAAGGACGCGCGGACCCGCTCGACGGGCGTCTGGCCGAGCTGCGCGCGTGCCTGCCCGCGCGAACGGAACTCCTCGGCGGCGCCGACGATCCCCGCCCCGTGGCGGCCCTCGAATCTCTCGCGCTCCGCCTCGGTCTCCCGCTGACGCGTATCGAGGACGCCGGGCACGAACCCTGGTTGGAACAGCCCGACACCGTGCGTGCGCACCTCCGGCGCTTCGTGCGAGGTGCGGTGCCCAGGTCCTCCGCTGCGCGGGCGAGCCGGCTGAGGTAGGCGACCGTCGGAGTCGTCCGGCTGTCTGACGGGTCGTCGGCACGGTCGGTCAGAGCAGGCCGTGGCGCGGCGGCAGGGTGTCGTTGAGCACGTACCGTCCGATGTGCTGGATCTTCCAGCGGACCGGGTCGTGCAGGGTGTGGGTGCGGGCATCGCGCCAGTACCGGTGCAGGTTGAGGGAGTTGAGGGCCGAGCGGGTCCCGGACACCTCGAAGAGGGCGCCGGCCACTTCCACGGCGGTGCGCGCGGCCATCACCTTGGAGGCGGCAACGGCGATCGACGCCTTGGCCGCCGTGTCGTCGGTGAGGTCGGCGCGCGCGGTGTCCACGGCCCGCGCGGCGTCACCCAGCAGCGCCTCGGACGCCCTTACCTGGACGGCCAGTTCACCGAATTGCTGGATGAGAAGGGGGTCCTCGGCAGCCGTCTCGACGCCGCTCTCGAACCAGGGGCGGCTCTTGGTCCGTACGAACAGGGCGGCCTGGGCGAGGGCGCCCGCGGCAATGCCGGTGTCGATCGCCGCGTGCAACAACTGGGCGACGGCGCCGTGGAGTTGCGGCTCCTGGAAAGTGAGATGGTGCGGCAGGACGCGGTCGGCCGGCACATGCACGCCCTCCAGGCGAACGGTGCCACTGGCGGTCGTGCGCTGACCCAGGCCGTCCCAGTCGTCGACGACGGTGAGACCCGGCGCGTCATGGGGCACGTAGGCCACGTGCAAGGCGTCGTCGTCCGTGCGGGCCAGGACCGGGATCCAGTGGGCGAACAGGGCGCCGGTGGAGTAGTGCTTGATGCCCGTCAGGTCGTACGCGCCGTCGGGTCGCAGCTCCAGACGGGTACGGATGTCCTGGACGTGCTTGGTGCCGGCTTCCGACTGGGCGTTGCCGAGTCGTGCCCCCGCCAGCAGCTCGGCGAAGAAGAACTTGCGCTGCTCCTCGGTGCCCTGACGGTGGATCACATTGACGTAGGCGAAGTGGCTCTGCGGGATCTGGGCGAGGCTGGCGTCGGCGGCGGCGAGCAGGCGGAAGATCTCGGCGAGGGTCTTGGTGGAGACGTCCGCTCCGCCGTGGTCGGCGGGCACGGTCACGGCGAGCAGCCCGGATGCGGAGAGGCGGTCCAACTCCGCACGGGGCAGACGGCGTTCGACGTCCCGTGCGGAGGCCTCCGCACGGAACTCCTCGGCCAGCGACGCGGCGACCGCGAGGGCCTCCGCGTCGTCGGCGATGATGTGGGCGGCCATCGATCAGCCCGCCACGGCCAGCAGCGGCGCCCGGCCGAGGGCCGCCGAGAACTGGTCGAGGACCTGGGTCAGGGCCTCGCTCACGGCCGGCGCGATGGTCAGCGAGCCGTTCTCGTGGGCGGTGAGGTCCTTGTCGAGGGTGAACCAGCCCTGGACGATATGGCCGGCGCCCATCGAGCTGAGCACCGGGCGCAGGGCGTAGTCGATGGCCAGTATGTGGGCCGTGGTGCCGCCGGTGGCCAGGGGGAGCACGGTCTTGCCGGCGAGCGCGTACTGGGGGAGCAGGTCGAGGAGCGCCTTGAGGAGGCCGGAGTAGGCGGCCTTGTAGACGGGGGTGCCGATGACGATCCCGTCGGCACGGGCGAAGAGCTCGGTGGCCTCGACGATCGCGGGATGTCGGAAGTCGGCGCCGAGCAGTGCGTCGGCGGGGATGGTGCGGACGTCGAGCGGGATCACCTCGTGGCCCTGGGCGGCGAGGCGTGCGTCGAGGTGACGCAGCAGCTTTCCCGTGCGGGAGGAGGCGGAGGGACTGCCGGAGACGGACAGGACGGTGGCCATGGGTGCCCTTTCGGATGGCGGGGCGCCTCCCGTGGTGGGAGGCGCCCCGGGCGTGCGGTCAGGAGTACCAGGTCGGTTCGGGCAGTTGGCCGTCCAGGACCCAGCGGCCGACCTCGCGGCGCTTGTACGCGACCGGGTCGTGCAGGGTGTGGGTGCGCACGTTGCGCCAGAACCGGTCCAGGCCCTCGGCGCCGGCGGTGGAGCGGGCCCCGGTGACCTCGAAGATGCGGCTGGAGACCTCCAGGGCGACGTCGGTGGCCCGGGCCTTGACCGCGGCCACCCGCACCTCGAATTCGCCGCGGGTCTGCTCGGTGACCGCGTCGGGGTCCTCGTGCAGCGCCTGCCCCTCCGCGGCGACGGCGTCGGCCAGCGCCTCGACCGCCCAGAGCTTCGCGGTGAGGTCGCCGTAGACGTCGATGACGTACGGCTCGTCGACCGCGCGCTCATGGCCGCCGTGCAGCCAGGGGCGCGTCTTCTCGCGTGTGTAGGTGGCGGCCGTCTGCAGCGCCCCGGCCGCGATACCGAGGTAGAAGCTGACGAAGACCAGCTGGATGGTGGGGACGTTGAGGGTGTTGTAGACCCGCGGGCGGAACTGCTTGTCGACGTAACCGGCCGCGGAGGACCACGGGGTGCGGACACCGTCGAGGGTGACGCCGCCGCTCTCGGTGAGCCGCTGGCCGATGTTGTCCCAGTCGTCGTGGAAGGTCAGGCCGTCGCTGTCGGAGGGCACGATCGCGAAGACGTGCTGGTCGGTGCCTTCGAAGACGCCTTCGAGTACGGTGACGTCCGAGATCTTGCTGCCGGTGGAGAAGGACTTGCGGCCGGTGAAGACCAGGTCGTCGCCGTCCTCGGTCACGACGACGTCCGCGTCGCGCGGATTGACGGCGCCACCGAAGAACCAGCGGTTCCTGGCCGCCTCGGCCTCCACGTGCTCCCACTGTTCGCGGGTGCCCACCAGGCGGGCGGCCCAGTTCCACAGGTAGTGGTAGCCGAGCAGCTGGCCGATGGAACCGTCGGCCTTGGAGACCTCGCGGACCACCCGGTACGCGGTCGTCCAGTCCTCGCCGGCGCCCCCGTGCTCGGTGGGGCCGAGCAGAGTGACCAGGCCGGAGTCCTTGAGGAGTTGGACCTCGGCGTACGGGGTGGCGCCCGCGTGGTCGCGGGCGGCGGCGTCGGTGGCGAGAACGGTGGCGACCTCGGCGGCGCGGGCGATCCACTGCTCGGCGGACTGCGGGGCGGGGCGGGCCTGCCAGTCGACGGGCGTGACAGTGCTCATGGTGAGTGACCTCTTTCGTGGTGCGGTGCGCTACGGAAGGCGGGTGGGCGTCGTCAGGCGGAAGCGGAAGCGGACTCGTCCTCGTTGTCCGGGAGTTGGGACTCCAGTTCGCGCACCAGGGGCAGGATCCGTCGGCCGAAGTACTCGACTTCCTCGTGGTAGTGCAGGAAGCCGAGGAGAAGCAGATCGACGCCGAGCTTCTTGTACGCGACGATCCGCTCGGCGATCTGCTCCGGGGTGCCGATGAGGCCGGTGCGGAATCCGTCGTTGTACTGCACCAGGTCCTCGAAGGAGGAGTCCTGCCACATGCCCTTGCCGTCGGCGGCCGACCGGCCGGCCTGTTTGACGGCCGCGCCGAAGCCCTCGACGGCCTCGGTGTCGGCCCGAGCGACGATCTCGCGCAGTGTCTCGCGCGCCTCGGCCTCCGTGTCACGGGCGATGAGGAATCCGTTGAGACCGAACTTCGGTGCGGTGCGGCCCACTTCGGCGGCTGCCTTGCGGACGTCGTCGAGCTGCTCGGTGACCCCGGCGAAGTCCTTGCCGTTGGAGAAGTACCAGTCGGAGACACGGCCGGCCATGGCGCGTGCGGCCGTGGAGTTGCCGCCCTGGAAGATCTCCGGATGCGGACGCTCGGGCGTGTTCAGCGGCTTGGGCTTGAGGGAGAAGTCGCGCAACCGGTAGAAGTCGCCGGCGAGTTCGGTGTGGTCCTCGGTCCAGATCTGCCGGAGAGCGCGGATGAACTCCTCGGAGCGGCGGTAGCGCTCGTCGTGCTCCAGCCAGGGCTCGCCCAGGGCGGTGAACTCGCCCTTGAACCAGCCGCTGACGACATTGACCGCGAACCGGCCCTTGGAGAGATGGTCCGCGGTGGCGCCGAGTTTGGCGAGGACGCCGGGGTGCCACAGGCCGGGATGCACGGCGGCGATGACCTTCAGGCGTTCGGTGGCCAGCAGCAGGGCGAGGCTGAAGCTGGTCGACTCGTGCTGGTACTCGGCGCCGTAGCTGGCCATGTAGCGGACCTGGCTGAGGGCGTAGTCGAAGCCGTTGTTCTCGGCGAGGACGGCGAGCTCGCGGTTGTAGTCGTATCCCCAGTCGGTGCGCTGCTCGATATTACTGGTGACCAGGCCGCCGCTGACATTGGGAACCCAATAGGCGAATTGGAGAGGGGCAGGCATGCAGAACTCCTGAAGCGGAATGATCGGAATTTCAGGCACGCCGAATTCGGCAGGTGTGCGCGGAAGCCGGATTCAGGCGGTGTGTGGACAGCGCGGCACCCCGTTCGTGACGACGACGGGTGCGGGCGCCGGGAAAGCGCGGCGGATCAGGAAATCAGGCCGCGGAGCCGGACGGGCGACAGGAGGCGCCGGAGACGCGGGCAAGGTCGACGTGGCGTCGCCGCGTGAGATCCAGTCGCGTGTTCATGAACTCGATGCTGGCAGCTGGTCGTGAGAACCGTCAAGGAAAACCGGACCGGTTTCGTGTCCTGGACCATTGAATTTCATGAGCCTGTGACAGGGAAACCCTTGCACGGTCCGGAAACCCACCCGCATTCTGCTGGGATGCGGACCGAACAACTGGAATACATCGCGGCGGTCACCCGGCTCGGTTCGCTGCGCCGGGCGGCCGAGGAACTGCGCCTTTCGCAGCCCGCGTTGAGCGAGACCGTCCGGAACCTGGAGCGGGAACTGGGCGTCGGCCTCCTGGAGCGCAGGCGCTCGGGGTCGACGATGAGCGCGCAGGGCCGGGAACTGCTCCCGCACATCGTGGGCGTGCTGGAGGCGCTGGACCGCCTCCGGGCCGCGGCCGGTGAGCAGCACCGGATCAGCCGCATGCTCCGCGTCGGCACGGTGAACGCGGCGACCGTGCCGTTGCTCGTGCCGGTGCTGCGGGACTTCCGCGCGACGCATCCCGTCACGCAGGTCGAGGTGGTCGGGGCGCAGCAGGCCGAGATCCAACGCGCCCTGTCCGAGGGCGGGTTCGACCTCGGGCTCGTCAACCAGCTCGACGGCGATGACGTGCCTGCCGGACTGGAGGCCGTCCGGCTCCTGTGCGGCCGTCCGGTGGTGTGCGTGCACCCCGGCAGCCCGCTCGCGTCCCGTCCGTCGGTCACGGTGGAAGAGCTTCTCCGTGAACCTCTGGTCGGGATGCGCTCCGGCTATGTCATGCACCGGTTCGCGCGCCGGCTCTTGGCGGGCCGTTCCCCCGTCTTCTCGTACTCCACCGACGGCGCCGAGATGGGCAAGCTGATGGTGGCCGAGGGTCTCGGCGCGACGGTCCTGCCGGATTTCAGTGTGATCGGCGATCCGCTGGAGCGGCTGGGCCGGATCACCTACCGGCCGATCGCGGACGACTCCACCCGCGTGCTGCTGATGCTGCAGCGCCGCAAGGGCGACTCGGTACCGCAGTCGGCGCAGGCCCTGCATCGGGCTTTCGTGGACCGTGCGAGGGAACTGAACGGGGCTTCGGGTGCCCTTTCCTCGACGGCATGACATCGGCACCACACCCCGGAAACCCACGCACTGCCGATGATGGGCGCACTGCGCGCGGCCACGGGCGTGGTCGCCGCCGCCCCTCGTAGGATTCGGTGGACGCAGGAGGAGCCGGCAGCGGGCGAGTGGATGGCGAGGACAGTGGGCGGTGCGACGGTGGAACCGGCGGAGCTGGCGCGGTGGTACACGGAGGGCGCGAGCGGCGCCGTGCCCGCGTACCAGCGCGTCAAGGAGCTCGTCGAGCGGCAGATCAGGGACGGCCACTGGCAGGAGGACGACGCCCTGCCCTCGGAGAGCCAGTTCGTCGAGGCGCTCGGCCTGTCCCGGATGACGGTCAACCGCGCACTGCGCGAGCTCGCCGCCGACGGGCTCATCCGGCGGGTCATGGGCGTCGGCAGCTTCGTCGCCGAGCGCAAGGCCAGCTCCGCGCTCCTGGAGGTCCACAACATCGCCGACGAGGTGCACGGCCGCGGCCACCGCTACTCGGCCCGCGTGCTGTCCCTGGGCGAGGAAGAAGCCGACGAGCGGACCGGCGCACACCTCGGCCTCGGCAAGGGGCGGCCGGTCTTTCGCTCACAGGTCGTGCACTACGAGGACGAGGTGCCGCTCCAGTTGGAGGACCGGTACGTCAACCCGGCCTTCGCGCCCGGCTACCTGGAGCAGGACTTCACGCTGCAGACGCCGTTCGCGTTCCTGTCGAAGGTCGCGCCGCTCGGCCGCGGCGAGCACATCGTGGAGGCGGTCCTGGCCTCGCCGGAGGAGTGCGCGATCCTCGACGTGGGCCCGGCCGAGCCGTGTCTGCTGATTCAGCGCCGCACCTGGTCGCGGGACGCCCTCGTGAGCATCGCGCGGCTGCTCCACCCCGGGACCCGTTATCGCCTCGAGGGCGCGTTCGCCACGCACTGAGCCTGCTGCGGGAGGCCGACCGGAGCGGAACGCCCAGGTCACGGGCTAGAGTATCGGCTTGCACCAGGCCAGGTCGGCCGACGGGGTACAGCAGGATGTCCAGAGCGCGTCCCACTGCCGGGGCGCGCTCGACGCAGTTCCGGGGGTCGCTCGGGACCGCTTGTGTGCTCACTCATCGGACCACCTCTTGACGCACCTGTATAGACAGGAATATACAGGCTGCCGTTCGTCATGGGGAGCCCGGACGACAGGTCCTCCAGAACGTCCGTTTGGTCCCGCCCCGAAGAGGGAGACACTCGTTTGCGTACCGAAAAGGCCGGCCTGAGCCGAGGGCTCAACTCGCGGCACATCCGCTTCATCGCGCTCGGCTCAGCCATCGGCACGGGGCTGTTCTACGGCTCCTCCGAGTCCATACAGGCGGGCGGCCCGGCCGTCCTGCTCGCCTATCTGATCGGCGGCGCCGCCGTCTTCCTCGTCCTGAGATCCCTGGGTGAGATGGCCGTGGCCTCGCCCACGGCCGGCTCCTTCGGCGAGTACGCGAACCGGTACCTCGGCCCGCTGGCCGGCTTCGTCACCGGCTGGACGTACGCCTTCGAGATGGTCATCGTGGCCGTCGCCGACGTCACCGCCATCGGCGTCTACATGGGCTTCTGGTTCCCGGACGTGCCCCGCTGGATCTGGGTGCTGGCCGCCGTCGTCATCGTCGGCGCGCTCAATCTCGTCAGCGTCAAGGTCTTCGGTGAGCTGGAGTTCTGGCTCTCCCTCGTGAAGATCGTCGCCATCGTCGCGATGATCCTCGTCGGCATCGCGGTCATCGCCTTCGGCCTCGGCAGCGGCCACGTCCACGTCGGCTTCGACAATCTCTGGAGCCACGGAGGCTTCTTCGCGGGCGGCATCGACGGCTTCGTGATCTCCTTCGCCATCGTCATGTTCGCCTTCGGCGGCACCGAGATCATCGGCGTCACGGCGGGCGAGGCGCAGTCCCCGGAGAAGACGATCCCGGGCGCGGTCAACTCGATCCCGCTGCGCATCATCCTGTTCTACGTCCTGACCCTCGCCGTGATCATGTCGATCACCCCCTGGCAGCAGATCGACGACTCGGGCAGCCCCTTCGTGCAGATCTTCGCCGGGGTCGGCCTCAAGTCCGCGGCCGCCGTCCTGAACGTGGTCGTCCTGACCGCCGCGCTTTCTGCCATCAACAGCGACATCTTCGCCGCGGGACGCACGATGTACGGTCTCGCCGAGCGTGGCCACGGCCCCGCCGCGATGCGCCGCACGACCCGTAACGGCGTGCCCTGGGTGACCACCCTCGTCATGATCGGCGCCCTGCTCTTCGGTGTCGTCATGAACGCCGTCGTCCCCGGCGAGATCTTCCTGATCATCTCCTCGATCGCGACGTTCGCCACGGTCTTCGTCTGGGTGATGATCATGCTCACCCACATGAAGGCCCGCGGCTCGATGTCGGCCGAGGAATCCGCGGCCCTGAAGTTCCCGGCCCCGTTCTGGCCCTACGGACAGATCATCACGGTCGTCTTCATGGCCGCAGTACTGGTCCTGCTCGGCTTCCACGAGAGCACCCGCGTGGCGCTCGAGGTGGGCGCGGTCTGGCTGGCGCTGCTCACGGTGGTCTACGTCCTCGCGGTGCGCCGCCGGACCGGTACGGGCCCGCAGTCCGTACCGGCCGAGGCGGAGGCCGGTACGACCTCGGAGGAGGAGCGGGCCGAGGTCGCGGGCTGACCTGACGGACAGTTCTGCGGCCCGGACCGCGACGTCGACCGTGCACCTGCCGTGCAACCGACGCCGCGGTCCGGGCCGCAGCGCGTCGGAGACCTGTCGGCGATATGTCGGTAGGGCCTGCCACCCTGGGGACATGGGTGCTCCCCAGGAGCACGCCGCCCCAGACCGCAAGGAGCCCGAAACCGTGTCTTCCGTATCCCGCCGCCGTCCGTGGGACGTTCACCGGCTGCCGACCGCCGAGGGCAGCACCTTCCTCGTCACCGGGGGCAACGCCGGGATCGGCTACTTCACCGCGGAGCAGCTCGCAGCCACCGGCGCGCACGTCGTCCTCGGCAGCCGGGACCGCGCCAAGGCCGACGCCGCCATGGCCTCGATCCGCTCGCGCGTCCCCGACGCGCACATGAGCCACCTTCCCCTGGACCTCGCCGACCTGTCGTCCCTGAAGTCGGCCGTGGACGGGCTTGACCTCGACCGCCTCGACGCCGTGGTCCACAACGCCGGGGTCGCGCTCGACGACCCACCCCGCCGGGAGACCGCCGACGGCCACGAGCTCATGTTCGGCACCAACCACCTCGGCCACTTCGCCCTGACCCAGTGGCTGGCCCCGCTCCTCTCCGCGGCGCCGGCGGGCCGCGTCGTGACGGTGGGAAGCTTCGCGGCACGCTCCGAGCGACTGGACCTCGGCGACCTGCAGTCGGCCCAGGACTACCGGCCCAAGCGCACCTACGGCCGCTCCAAGCTCGCCCAGATGTGCTTCGGCTTCGAGCTGGACCGCCGGCTGCGTGCCATCAACAGCACGGTGCTCAGCGTGGTGGCCCACCCCGGCGGCGCCCTGGACTCCCTCACCCCGTCCCGACCGCCGGTGTCCGTGACCACACCCGGCGAGCGGCTGCGCGCACTGCCCGCCGCACTCCTGGTGCAGGGCAAGGACGCCGGAGCCTGGCCCGTCGTACGCGCCGTCCTCGACCCGGAGGTGCGGGGAGGGCAGCTGTGGGGGCCGCGGGTCTTCGGCCTGCGCGGCACACCGCGGTGTGAGCCCGTCCCCGCGCACATGGCCGACGCGGACGTGGCCGCTCGCCTGTGGGCCGCCAGTGGGGAGCTGACCGGCACCGACCCGGGCCTCGGCTTCCGGTAGGCGCGGAGCCGCGAGCGAGGGCTGTCCCGAGGCGGCTGCCGGGCATCAGGTTTTGGCGAGGGCATGTCGGCGTATGCCTTCGAGGAGCACGAGGAGCACGAGGAGCGCACCAAGGTCGAGCACGTCATTACGGAGATCACCGGTGACTCGCGCGCCGGGGGAGGACGGTGGCATGACGGACGCTGTTGCCCGGCAGGCCGAGGGGGTGGGGCCCGGTGCGACGCTCGGCCAACTCGGCCTCGGCAGCGGACGACTGGCCGCGGCCCACACGGTCATGGACGAGGCTGAAGCCATCGCCCTGACCCGCGCACGGTGGTCCATCGATGTCGTCGCCGCGACCCGGCTGGCGACCGAGAAGGACGACACGTTCCGCCTCGACACCGCGGAAGGTGAGCGGTTCGTCGTCAAGGTCTCCCACCCGGACGAGGACGACGACGAAGTCGCCTTCGAGACCGAGCTGATGCGGCACGTGCATGAATCCGGGTACCGAGTGCCGGTCCCCGCACTGCTTCCCTCGGCGGGGGGCCGGTTGCTCGAACCGGTGAGGGACGGGGCCGGCCGACACCGCCTGGCACGCGCCATGACCTTCGCCGTGGGCACACCTCTCGACACCACCGGGACCTCCGCGCCGGAACGGGAACGCGTGGGGGAGATGCTGGCCCAACTACGTTACGCCACCGCCGACTTCCGGCACCCGGCGGACGGCAGGGTGTGCGCCTGGGACGTCCGCCACCTAACGGCACTGCGCCCACTGCTCGACGAAGTCCCGGACCCCGCACAACGTCAGGCCCTGGCCAGGGGCCTCGCCCGCTTCACGGACGTGGTCGTGCCCCAACTGCCGTCCCTGCGAAGCCACGTGCTGCACAACGACTTCAGCACGTCCAACCTCCTCGTCGACCACGACGCCGCCGAATTCGTCACCGGTGTCATCGACTTCGGCGACGCCGTGCACACCGCGATCGCGGTGGACGTCGCCACCGCACTGCTCAACCAACTGCCACGGGACGCCGCGCGGCGACCGGTACCGGACCTGTTCGCCGAGGCCCGCGACGTACTGCGCGGATACCTGCGCTGCGCCGACCTCACCGAGGCCGAACTGGCGCTGCTCCCGCACCTCGTCATGGGCCGGGTCGTCGCCCGGGCGCTGATCACCCTGCACCGCGCGTCACTGATCCCCGGGAACACCACGTACATCCTGCGCAACACCGCGCCTGGGTGGGGCCAGTTGGCGTGGTTCCTCGACCGTACGCCCGACGAGATCTCCTCGACGTTCCTCTGACCTCTGACCTCTGACCGAGCCGCCGGCGGACCGGCCCATCGCACACCCCAAGGACGAGCATGAGCACTCCTGAGACCAGGACCAAGGCGCGCGGAAAGATGAACAACGCGTTCGACCCGAGTGCGGCGGAGGGGCTCTCTCCGTCCTCCCGCCAACTCATCGAACGCCGCGAGAAGTTGCTGGGCCCCGCCTACCGGCTTTTCTATCGGCAGCCGCTCCACATCGTGCGCGGCAAGGGCTGTCGACTCTGGGACGACGAGGGGAACGAGTACCTCGACGCCTACAACAACGTGGTCTCGGTCGGCCACGCCCACCCGCACGTCGTCGAGGCCGTGCACCAGCAGATGCAGACGCTGTGCACCCACACCCGCTACCTCCAGGAAGGTGTCCTGGACTACGCCGAGGACCTGCTGGCCACCCTCACCGGGCCGGTCGCGGACGGCCACACCATGTTCACCTGCACCGGCTCGGAGGCCAACGACCTCGCGCTGCGCATCGCCAAGTACCGCACCGGCAAGCAGGGCGTCATCATCACCTCCGAGGCGTACCACGGAAACTCCGACCAAGTGGCGGGGATCTCGCCGGCGATGGGGGAGAACGCCGTGCTCGGCACCTGGGTGCGCCGGGTGCCGACCCCGGACTCGTACCGCATCCCGCACGAGGGAATGGCCGAGTGGTTCGCCGATCAAGTCCGGGACCAGATACGCGATCTGGAACGCCACGGAGTGGGCGTGGCCGCGCTCGTCGTCGACTCCCTCTTCAGCTCCGACGGTCTGTACGCCCACCCGACGGACCTCCTCGGCCCGGCCGTCAAGGCGGTGCAGGAGGCGGGCGGCCTGTTCATCGCGGACGAGGTGCAGTGCGGGTTCGCGCGCTCGGGGGAGCGGATGTGGGGTTACCAGCGCCACGACGTCCACCCCGACATCGTCACGATGGGCAAGCCCATGGGCAACGGCTACCCGGTCGCGGGCCTCGCCGTCACCCACGACGCCGTGGCCGAATTCGGCCACGACATGCGGTACTTCAACACCTTCGGCGGCAATACGGTCGCCATCGCCGCCGCCCAGGCGACCTTCGACGTCATCCGGGACGAGAATCTGCTCGACCACTCCCGCAGCGTCGGCGAGATCCTGCGCACGGGCCTCACCGACCTGAGTAAACGCCACCCGGCCATCGGCGACGTCCGCGGGGCAGGCTTGTACGTGGGCGTGGAACTCGTCACCGACCGCGACACCAAGACCCCGGACCAGGCATTGGCGACCGCGGTGGTCAACGGCCTGCGCGAACGCAAGGTCCTGATCTCGGCGACGGGAACGAACGGCAACGTCCTGAAGATCCGCCCACCACTGGTCTTCGACACGAACGACGCGGACCGTCTGCTCGCCGTCCTGGACGAGGTCCTCGGTAACAGTCACTGAGTATGACGCTTCAGCTTGTTATTTCTACCAGCACACGAGGTCTTCTCTAGCGAAGTGCCAAGCCTTAGCTTGGTTCCATGGTTGCGGACGACGAGGACTTGGCCACCGCTGAGCAACTGCGCTGGGGCGTCTCGCGCCTGGCGTCCCGGCTGCGGGCGGAACACCTGGGAAGCGCCGAGACGCTGACCCGCCTTTCGGCTTCGGTGCTGGCGAACCTCAAGCACCGTGGCCCGCTGGCGATCAGCGAGTTGGCGACCATCGAGGGGGTCCAGGCGCAGTCGCTGACACGCGTGGTGCAGGAGCTGGAGCGTCAGGGGCGAGTGACGCGCAGCCGGAGCACCGTCGACAAGCGTCGTCAGGACATCGTGGTCACCGAGGCGGGCGTGGAGGCGCTGCGGGAGCATGTCCGCGACGGCAATGCCTGGTTGGCGTCCGCCCTGGCGCGGACCCTGTCACCGGCCGAGCGCGGATTGTTGCGGCTGGCCGGTGAGCTGATGCAGCAACTCGCCCTGGTCGACGTGGAGGTGGACAGCGGAGACGAAGCCGCCGACGCGGCACGGCGCTCGGGTGCGGGGGGACGGCCGCGGTGATTGCGGGTTGGGCGCGAGCGGGCCGGGGGAAGGTCCGGGCGGGGTCCGGGGCCGGTTCACGGGTGCTGCTCCTGGCGGTGCTGGCCGGGCTTGGGGCGGCCAGTCCGCTGGCCACGGACATGTATGTCCCCGGCCTGCCGGACATGGCACGGTCGTTGGACACGAGCAGCGCGGGAACGCAGGTGACGCTCACCGCGTTCCTGCTCGGCGTCATCGTCGGGCAGCTCATCCTGGGGCCGCTCAGCGACATGGTGGGGCGCAGGCCAGTTCTGCTGCTGGGCACCTCGGTGTTCGCCCTGTTCGGAGTGGGGTGCGCGCTCGCGCCGACGATCGAAGCGATGACGGTGCTCCGTTTCGGGCAGGGCGTCTCGGGGGCCGCGGGCCTGGTGGTGGGGCGAGCCGTGGTCGTCGACCTGTTCCACGGGGTCGAACTCGCCCGCGTGTACGCGACGTTGTCGGGGATCGGCGCGCTGGGGCCGGTGCTCGCGCCGATGTTGGGTGGGGCCCTGTTGGCGGTGGCGCCGTGGCGGTTCGTGTTCGTGGCGCTCGCGTTCGTCGGTGTCGTCTTGGTGGTGGGCCTGGCGTGCGGCGTGCCCGAGTCCCTGCCGCCCCAGCGACGCATCGGGGGCGGGGCCGGCGGGGCGCTGCGCGCGACCGCGCGCCTCGTGGCGCGGCCCACCGTGCTGGCACCGGTGTTGACCATGGGCTTCATGGGCGCGGCGGTCTTCGCCTACGTGGCCGGAGCCACGTTCGTCCTGCACGACCTGCTGCGGCTGTCGCCCGCGATGAGCAGCGTCGTCTACGGGGTGAACGCGCTCGGGAACCTCGGGGCGTCGCTGCTGTACGGGCGACTGGTCCGTCGATTCGGCCCGGAATCGCTGATGGTGGCGGGCGCCGCGATCGGCCTGGCGGGTCAGGTCGTCCTGCTGTCCCTCGCCGGCACGGTGGGCGTCGGTCTGTGGCCGATCTGGGGGTGCCTGCTCGTGTCGGTGGGATCGTTCGGGTTCCTCTTTCCCGCGCTGACCACGGTGGGGCAGGGCCGAGGCCGGGAGGCCCCCGGCGCGATGTCGGCGCTGCTCGGTGCGGCGCAGTTCGCGTTCGGCGCCGCGGCTTCACCGCTGGTCGGCCTGTTCGGCACCCGCAGCGCCGCACCCATGGCGTTGGTGATGGGAGCCTTTCTGGCGCTGACGACGGCCGGGGCGGTGCTGTGTCGTCGACAGAGTGGTGCGGTGGCGGCGGGCGAGTGACCCGCGGCCGACTGTTGTGCGTTGTGCACCACCCTCAGAAGAACTGCAGGAGTTCGGTCAGCGACGAGATGGACGGCACGTCCGATACGGGGGTGTCGCGGCACAGCGTGCGTCCTGCGTAGCCGAGCCGGATGGCCGCGGCGACCAGGTCCGGGTCGTCATCGATGAACAGGCACTGCGCGGGCGCGAGTTCCAGCGCGGCGCTGGCGTGGTGGTACATGCGGGGGTCCGGCTTGTTGCAGCCGAGGACGGCGGAGATCGCGTACGCCTCGAAGAACCGGCCGATCCCGAGGCCGGCGTGGAGGTCGGGCAGGCCGGGCCAGGCATCCGACACCACGGCCATCCGCACGCTCCGCCGGCTCAGTTCCTCCAGGGTCTCCTCGACGTCCGGGTAGGTCTCCAGGAACGCGGTCGGAGGCACTTCGCGGCGCAGGTCGGCGAGGAGCCGCGAGGTCGGCTCCACACCGAGGTGATGCAGCATCAGCCGGTGGTAATCGTCGTAGTCGGGCGTCGACGGCGAGGTGGCGAAGAGGTGGTCGCCCACGCCGATGGCCGCGGTGAACTGTGCCAGTGTGATCGACGGGGCGTGGGTGAGGACGGTCTGCTCGAAGTCCGCTCGCGGGTTCCAGCGGCCGCCGATCGGCCGCATGAGCACGCCGCCCGAGTCGAAGAGGACGGCCTGGAGGGTTTCTGGGGAGGCGGGTGGTGTCGTCACCCGCCCAGTTCGAGGGGCGGATGCCCGCCGGTCGCCCCCTTCGGGCGTGATGCCGGTCCGCGTCACGAAGTCACGTCCGGTAGCCGCCAGTTCATGTGCTCACGATGAGTTCCGGTCCCGGAACCGGTCCACCTTCCGAACCGACCTGGAGGAGGGGTGCAGGTGGACCTGTACAGCGTGATGTGCGTGAGCGACCGGACCAAGGCGCTGGAGTGGTACGCGGTGTTCTTCGGGCGCCCGGCCGACGAAGTCATCGGCGAGGAGTATCTGTGGCAGCTCGGCGCGAACGCGTGGATCGTCGTCGACGACCGGGACGTGCGCGCCGAGCGTGTGGGCGGTGCCATGGTCACGCTCGGCGTGAACGATCTCGACGAGACCCTGGCCAGGCTGGCGGCACACGGTATCGGCCACGACCCGGTCGAGACCTACGGCAACGGCGTACGCCACGTCGTCGTGCTGGACCCCGACGGCAACAGTCTCTCGCTCGCCCAGGCACCCGAGGAGTGAGACCGCCTCGGGCCCGGGAGCGCGCGACGGCACGCCCCCGGGGCCATCGGCGTCAGCGCCGCGCCGTCGCCCCCAGGGCAGAGCCGAAGCGGGCCTTGGCCGCCGGGTGGTCCAGGTCCTCCGGGGTGAAGAGGATCGAACCCGTGCTGGTCGGGCCGTCCGCGGAGCCGGGGATGACGCTGACCGCGCCGGTGCCGAGGTACTTGCCGGGTGCGCCGACGGTGAGGTCGGCCGTGCCGTCCGCGTCGTAGTCGCCGGCGGCCACCGAGGAGCCGAAGAGGTCGTTGCCCTCGCTGGAGCCGGTCACGCCGGGCGTGGCCAGGGTGATGGTGTGCGCCCCCTGCGCGTCGAGGCCGGAGTCGGCGCCGGGCACGACCGTGACCGCCCCCGCGTTGTTGAACCCGTCCGGGTCGGTCGCGGTGGTGTCGGAGGTGACGAGGTCGGCGTGGCCGTCGCCGTCGAGGTCGGCGAGGACGCCGGCTCGGCCGGATTCCGCCTTGCCCCCGTAGGGCACGCCCGCGCCCATCCCCGAAGCGGTGCCCGGGAACATGCGCAGCAGGAAGTCGTCCGGGCCGTCCACGGCGGTGGTGTCGACGACGATGTCGTCCTTGCCGTCGCCGGTGACATCACCGGCGACGATGCTGTAGCCCGCGAACGGCAGACCCGTCTTGCCCAGCGTCGTGCCGGTGAGGCCCTTGGCCGATCCGGCCAGGACGGCGAGGGTGCCCTCGTCCGCCGCGTCGTCGGCGTACGCGACGGTGGCGAGGTCCAGGTATCCGTCACCGTTGACGTCGCCCGCGGCGATCTGCCCGGTTCCGGCGCCGCCCCCGGGCGGGGCGAGGGCCTTCATGGCAGGCGTCGGGGTGTCGCGCAGATGGGTGGCCCCCTTCACCACGTGCACCTTCGTGCCGGCCGCGACCGCGATGTCGGCGCGGCCGTCGTGGTCGAAGTCGCCGACGGCCAGCCTGTCACCGAAGGCCTGCCGGGCCGTCGGCGTAGGGGCGTGGAAGGCGATGGCGTCCGCACTGAGCCCGCCCTTCGCGCCGAAGACGACGGTGACCGAACCGGCGCCCTTGACGGAGCCGATGGCCTCCCCGCCCGCGCCGATGACCAGGTCCGCGTACCCGTCGCCGTCCACGTCCCCGACGGCCGTCGCCGAACCGAACCGGTCGCCCGCCTCCGGGGTGCCGGGGATGCCCGCCGTGCGCTGGGTGATGCCCTTGTGCCGGGTGGTGCGCACGCCCTGTGCGGTGCCGTACGCCACCGAGACGTAGCCCGCCTTCGCGAACCCGGCGATTGTCCCCTCGGGCGCGCCCACCGCGAGGTCGCCGAAGCCGTCGCCGTCGAAGTCACCCGCGCGGGGGGCCGCGGCCCGGGGCTCGGACTGCGCGGGCGCCGCCACCAGCAGCACGCCTCCCGTCACCGCCAGAGCCGTCGCGCACGCCGCGAGCATCCGTTGCCGTCTCATGCCGTTCACACACACTCCCGTTGTCCTGTCGCCGTGGTGCCGGTGCGCGGGGATTCCCTGCGGAATGCGGCGCAGCGTCATCACAGCAGACCGCCGAGGAAGGCGACTGGTTGTACACGCCGGGGTGGAAGTGGTGTGAACGGCACAGGTCCCGCCGGTGCCACCGAAGCGAGTGACGGACGGCACCCGCGGAGCGCACAGGCTGTGAGCCCACCCATATGAGCCACGGCACATGCTAAGGACGGTAGTAATTCCGGCCGCCGTGGAACGCCGCCGCCCGGCGCCCGCCCGAAGTGCCCGATCTGCCGGTTCTGCGTACCCGGGTAGTACGTCACACCTTTGCGTCCGGCCACCGCGCGCCGCTACCCCTGATGAAGTCCCGAGCAGCCGGGAGGGTCGGAGAGCACCGGCACCGGCTCGCGCCGCACGACGCACTTCGTGCCGCCCCCCCCGTAGAACCGTTGGAGAGCCACCCCTCATGCTGATGCCCTTTGCCCCGATGCCGACGAACGCCGCCAACCGCACCGACCGCATGCGCAGGATCTCCGCCGCCGGTATCGCCACGGCGGCTGCCGCCGCGGCGGCCCTCACCCTGGTCCCCTCCTCGCCGGCGCAGGCATCCGAGCACACCGCGCCCGCCAAGGCCGCCACCACGACCAAGACCGCGGCGCCCGCCAAGACGTACTCCAACAACCTCGACGGCTGGATCCGTGAGTCCCTCGACATCATGAAGTCCAAGGGCATCCCCGGTACGTACGAGGGCCTGCACCGCAACATCATGCGCGAGTCCTCCGGCAACCCGAACGCCGAGAACGGCTGGGACGTCAACGCCCAGAACGGCGTCCCGTCCAAGGGCCTGCTCCAGGTGATCCAGCCCACCTTCGACACCTACCACGTCGCCGGCACGTCCCATGACCTGACGGACCCGGTCGCCAACATCACCGCGGCCGCCAACTACGCCGCCGACCGCTACGGCTCCATCGACAACGTCGACTCGGCGTACTGACCCACTGGTCAGCGAGTACCGAGCAGCACGCAGCACGATCAGTGAGGAAGCCCCCATGCCGCACGAGAGCGGGAACGAGCACCAGGTGCACCCGGCCGACGAACCCGCGGCGCCCGTGGTGCCCGCCTACGGCCCCGCCCGGCTGCGCCGCTCCCGGCACCGCAGGCGCAAGCGTGCACTGCGCTGGATCGCGGGCGGTGCCCTGGGCCTGACCCTGGTCGGTGGCGGCGGCGTGGCCTACGCCTGGCAGCACCTCAACGGCAACATCAAGGGCACGGACGTGGACGCCGCCCTCGGCTCCAACCGGCCCGACGAACAGCACGACGGCGGCGCGATGAACATCCTGCTGCTCGGCTCCGACTCCCGGGCGGGAACCCACGGCGAGTACGGCAGCGGCGTGATGGGCGCCCGCGCGGACACGGCGATGGTCCTGCACGTCGACAAGACCCACAAGAAGGCTTCGGTCGTCAGCATCCCGCGCGACACCGAGGTCGACCGCCCCACCTGCAAGACCTCGCACGGCGACGTCCAGGCGGCCCACAAGGCCGTGTTCAACTCCTCGTACGCGCTGGGCGGGCCCGCCTGCACCGTGAAGACGGTCGAGAAGATGTCGGGCGTCCGCATGGACCACTACCTCGAAGTCGACTTCAAGGGCTTCCAGAAGCTGATCGACGAGCTCGGCGGCGTGGACATCACCACCCGCAACGCCATCCACGACAGCAACAGCGGCCTCTCCCTGGACTCCGGGAAGCACCGTCTGAAGGGGAAGGACGCGCTCGCGCTCGTACGCACCCGGCACGGCGTGGGCGACGGCAGTGACCTGGGCCGCATCCAGCTCCAGCAGGCGTTCATCAAGGCCCTGATCCACCGGGCGGACACGGTCGACCCGCTCGGCAGCCCGAGCAAGTCCTACGCCCTGGCGGACACGGCGACGAAGTCCATCAGCGCGGACTCCGAGCTGGCGTCCGCCGACAAACTCCTCGGCCTCGCCAAGGAGTTGAAGGGCATCAGCCCCGACCGCACCCGCATGACCACGCTGCCGGTCACCTACGACGCGCAGGACGCGGGCCGTGTCCTCCCCCTCGAAAAGGCCTCGCACCAGGTCTGGAAGTCCCTGCGCCACGACCAGCCGATCCCGAAGAAGGCGACACAGGGCTCAGTGGCAGACCGGACGGATTCACCGGTGGTGTCGGGGGCGGGGGTCTGACGGCCGAGACCGCCGACTCGGCGCACGCTCGTGGTCACCGCGCGGGCCGGTGCCGCAGCCCGGTCATGCCCGCGTAGTGGCCGCGATGGAAGAGCAGTGGACGGGTGTGCAGCGTCGCACCGAGATCGTCGACCGCGCCGATGACGATGCGGTGGTCACCTCCGGGGTGGACCTCCGCGACCGTGCAGTCGAGCCACGCGCAGGTCTCGTCCAGGCGGGGCAGCCCCGAGGGGGATCGGGTCCACGCCACGTCGGCGAACTTGTCGATGCCCGGTGTTGCGAATGTCGTGCTGATGTCCCCTTGATGGTCGGCGAGAATGTTCACGCAGAATCGGCCGCCGGCCGCGATGCGCGGCCAGCTGGTGGACGATCGTCCCGGCAGCACGATGATTTGCGGTGGGTCCAGCGACAGCGACGAGAACGACTGACATGTGAAGCCCACCGGTCCGTGCTCGTCGGTCCCGGTCACGACGGTCACGCCGGACGCGAAGTGGCCCAGGACATCGCGGAACGACGGCAGTTGTTTCGTGTGCATATGTGTCTCTCCTGGTCCGTGCGGATGGCCCGTGCCGATGGCGCGTGCGCAGGTCTCGGTGCGCGAGGTCGAGGTGTGGCGGGGGATCAGGTCCTGACCGGCACGGTGCCTGCGGCCCGCAGGTCGGCCAGGGTCGGGAAGCCGTCTATCGCCATCAACAGATCCAGCTCCGCGAGGATCGCCCGTAGTTGCGCCACCACGCCGTCCGCGCCCCCGACCGCGAGCGCGTAGGCGTACGGCCGTCCGACCCCGACCGCCGTCGCGCCCAGCGCGAGTGCTTTCGCCACGTCGGAGCCGGAGCGGACACCGGAGTCGAACAGCACCGGCATCCCGTCGGCGGCCTCGACCACACCCGGCAGTGCGTCAAGGGCGGGCAGTCCGCCGTTGGCCTGGCGGCCCCCGTGGTTGGAGCAGTAGATGCCATCGATGCCGTGGTCGCGGGCACGGCGGACGCAGATGCCTTTGAGCAGGATCGGCAGCGACGTGAGCGAGCGCAGCCAGGGGAGATCGCCCCACTGCAGGGAGTTGGCCCAGATGCCGATCCACTCGCGAACCGCTGCCCGCAGGTCCTCGGCCGGAGGTGCGGAGAGCCGCTTGAGGAACGTCGGGTCCGAGAAGTAGTTCTGCAGGACGAGCCCGCGCAGCTGCGGGAAATTGCCCGTGTTGAGGTCTCTGGGGCGCCAGCCGGTCGTCCAGGTGTCCACGGTGACCACGATCGCGCGGTATCCGGCCGCCTCGGCGCGTTCTACCAGGCTCGCCGCCAGGTCGCGGTCGCGGGGAACGTAGAGCTGAAACATCCCCGGGGTGTCGCCACAGTGCGGCGTGATGTCCTCCATCGGGTCCTGCATGAGCACGGATCCGACCATGGGGACGCCGGTGCGCGCCGAAGCCTGCGCTACGGCGATGTCACCGTGGAAGTCCTGGCTGCACAGGCCGATCACCCCGATCGGAGCCATGAACAGCGGGCTGGGCAGCGACATCCCGAACAGGTCGACCGACAGGTCCCGTTCGTAGGCGCCGTTCAGCATCCGCGGCACGATCCCGTGCCGGCTGAACGCCGCCACGTTCGCGCGCTGGGTCCCCTCGTCGCCGCACCCGCCGGCGACGTAGGAGTGCACCCACCAGGGGAGCACCTCGGCGGCCTTGCGTTCGAGCGACGCCGCGTCGACCGGGAAGCGTGGGGCGACGCCGTCGAGGGCATCGAAGTAGATCTCGTACTGGTAGTCGCCGTACTGCGGTGCGGGCATGACGGTCCCTTCGTACGGGAAATATGGGCGGGGCGCACGGGAAGCAGGGGCGGGCGCCGTTCAGAACGCGGGCCCGGCAAGGTGGTTGGTGAAGTCGAAGCGAGCGATCTCGTCCAGCTGCTCACCGAGCCGCGCGGTCATCGCGTCGAAGGCCCGCCGCCCGTCGTCCGCGGTCGCTTTTGTCGGGTCGCCGAGGTAGCCGTCAGGACCGAAGTCGTCGGACAGCCAGCCGAAGCTCACGCTGCCTGCGAACCGGACATGCGTATTGCCGGCCAGACCGCGAGGCAGGTGCGGCGCGGCGGCGTCCATGTCGACGAGATCCGGCCGCAGGTGCAGCATGAGCGACGTCTCGCCTGCCCCGCCGTGGATTCCCTGCCCCTGCTCGATGCCGACGAACGGATCCTCCTCCGGCGGCGGGAAGGCGTTCACGGCGAAGGTCAGCAGGCCGTGGGCGCGGCGGAGGTCGCGCAGCATCGTCTGGATCTCGGAGGAGTTGCCACCATGCCCGTTGACCAGCACGAGCCGGCGGATCCCGGCCGCGGCGACGCTGCGGCCGAGGTCGGCGAGTACGGCGGCAAACGTGCTGGTGGACAGGGACAGGGTCCCCGCAGACCACTCGTGTTCCACGGATCGGCCGTAGGACAGCGTCGGGAGGAGCCACAGATCCAGGTCTTCACCGCGGCGGTCCACGGCCGACGCGCTCGCGGCCTCCGCGACGAGCGCGTCCGTGATCAGGGGGAGATGCGGACCGTGCTGCTCGACGGCGCCGACCGGCAGGACCGCGACGGAGTCGGCGGAGCACCGCTCGCGGACCTGGGCCATGCTCAGCTCGGCGAAGAGGTGCGATGGGGATGTCATGAACCCTCCTGCGGGGTCGGATCGGGGAGGTAGGCGGTCGCGCGGATCTCCACGCGCATCGCAGGCGTCGCCAGACGCGGATAGATCAGCAGGGACGCGTAGTCGCGCCGGGCGTACAGGCCGGGACCGTGCTCGGCGAGCCACCGGTCCCGTACGTCCATGTACGCGGCCCGCTGCGCGGGGTCGGCCAGGTACTGGTCGAGCGCCACGATGTCGTCGACGGCGCATCCCGCGTCGGCGAGGATGGTCCGGATGCGCTCCAGCACCATGAGGGTCTGGGCCTCGATGCCGGACAGGGCGGTACCACGGTCGTCGACGACGCCGTCGATGCCGCTCGTGATCACCCAGCGGCCGGCCGCGGCTCCGCGGCTCCAGGGCTGCTCGGTCGCCCCGTAGTGCAGCGGGCCAAGACCCCGCTTGGCCGTCACGCCGGGCTCCGGTCCATGCCGGTGTTCGTGGTGTGCTTCGTGCGGGATCCCACCGACCAGGACGGGCGGGTGCACCGGATCGCCGCATACGCCAGCGACGCGGCGGCCCCGCCGATCCAGTAGGCGATGTCACCGAGGAACGGGTACCGCGAGGCGATGGGGCCGACGTACAGAGCCTGGTTCATGAACGGGACCGACACCAGGACGCCGAGGGCGAAGGCGGGGAGTCCCGGGCCGACCCGCCAGGTCCGGTCGTAGAACCAGGCCGCGCGCACCCCCTCGCGGCGCTGGAAGACGAGGTGGTCGGTGAGCGTCACACCGAGCCAGGGACCCACCCAATAGCCCATGAGGAACAGGAAGTTCTGGAAGTGGGCGAACGCCGCGTCGCCGAGGCCGGCCCACCAGGCCAGCGAGCCTCCGGCGACTCCAGTGACCAGTGCGGACACCCAGCGTCGCATCGGGATGTCGGCGATGAGCAGGGCGAGCGATCCGGAATAGATGTCGATGACACCGGCGGCGACAGTCGAGGCCAGCAGCGGGATGAGCGCGATGACCGCGGCGACCGGCGGTGCGATGGCGGTGACGAGGTCTGTCGGACTCTGCGGAAAGATCACCGATCCGATCGCCGCGCCGAGCAGATGCATCCAGAGCCCTGCCACGGAGGCCCCGAGGAACGTCGCTCCTGTCACCTTCTTCCGGCTGGTGCCGCTGTGCAGATAGCGGGTGTAGTCGGAGGCACAGATCGCGAAGCCGAAGGTCCGCGACGAACTGAGCGCGACCGCCGTGAGCATGGCGCCGACGATGCCGTGTTCGGTGCCCTTGCCGGGGGCGGTCAGGTCGCCGGCCTTCAGCCCGTAGACCGTCACCACGACGAACAGAACGCTCATGATCGGTACAAGTGCCCGCTCGACCTTGTGGACGAGATCGTGACCGATGATCACGATGCCCATCTGGAATCCGGTGACGAGGACGACGGCACCGAGGAACGGAATGCCGAACAGGTACCGCACGATGTAGGCGCCGAGTGCGGTGTTGACGGCGAAAAAGCCGAAACCCGACATGAACAGGAGCAGGGTCGGCAGGAAGTTGCCGACATACCCGAACGGGCCCCGGGACTGGACCATTTGAGCCGTTCCGGCCCGCGGCCCCATCGACGAGGTGAGCCCGAGCAGCAGGCTCCCGACGAGTGTGCCGACCGTGAGTGCGAGGGCGGCCTGGCCGAAGCTCAGCCCCAGGAACGCCGTGGGCAGGGCGCCGACGACGATCGCCGAGTACTGGAGATTTCCCGAGAACCAGAGCGTGAACGACGAGGAGACCTTGCCCCGCCGTTCGTCCTCGGCGACGTGTTCGATCCCGTTGTTCTCGACAGGAAGACTCTGATGCCGTCGAGATCCGGAGTTACCACTCATGGGGCCCTCCAACGCTGGAGCCGTGTCGCCGAGCGCATGTGTCGTGCCGTTCCCGTTCAACTGCTCACATCTGGGCGACTGTTGATGTCACGAACATCTGGAAACGAGAGTTGGGCCCAAATCCTCTGCTGTCAAGGCTTGTTGCGCGTCTTGACGGAGACACGAATGTAAGTATCACTTACAAGCAGCGTCGGGACGAGACCCGCTCGACGGCCCCGCTACTGGGAGGTGCGGCGTGCGATACGGCGTCTTCTACTTCGGATCGATCGAGATGGCCGATGTCAAGAACGGACAGTGGCTCCCGGCCGGCCAACGCCGGGCCTCTCGAGAGGAGGTGTGGCACGCGACCGAGCGCCTGCTCGAACTCGGCGTCCTGGCCGAGGAGCTCGGCTACGACAGCTACTGGCTCGCCGAGCACCACTTCCAGCACGAGGGGTACGAGGTCGTCCCCAACTCCCTGCTGCTCGAGGCGAACCTGGTCGCTCGCACCGAACGCATCCAGGTGGGCGCGATGTTCAACATCGTCCCCCAGTGGCATCCGCTGCGTCTCGCCGAGGACTTCAGCACGCTGCTGAACCTCTCCGGCGGGCGAGCCGTACTCGGGGTGGGCCGCGGGACGGTCCCCCGTGAGCTGCGCAGTCTTGCCATGCACCAGGCGGACATCCACCTGGCCGAGGGCGACGTCCGAGCCGCGGTCGACGAGCGGAACCGGGAGGTGTTCGCCGAGTATATGGAGATCATCCGGACCGCGCTGGCGCAGGAGACCTTCTCCTACAAGGGCAAGCACTTCGAGTTCCCGCCGCCGGGGACGCAGGGTCCCGACGGCCCGGTCGAGACGCTGTCCCTGCTGCCCGGCCCGCTGCACCCGGTGGAGATCTGGCAGGCAGTCACCAGCCCGCCCACACTGACCTACGCCGCGGAGGCAGGGCACGGCTGCGTGTGGTGGAACCAGCACCACTCGTTCATCGAGTCGCAGTGGAAGCGCTACGGCGAGCTCTACGCCGAGCACCACGACGACGCGCTGCGACCCGGCCAGAACCGCATCCTGGTGCTCCCGTTCCACATCGGGGACACCCACGAGCAGGCGTGGACGACAGGCCGGCGCGGGCACGACGAGTTCTGGAACCTGCTCGCGCCGTTCGGCTGGAGCCGTGGCTACATGGGTCCTGACGGCAAGCCGGCGCCTCCCGGTCTCGTCCCCACCCTCGAGGAGTCGACGGCGCAGAAGACCTGGGCTGTCGGGACAGCGGAGGAGGTCGCCGAACTCGTCGCCCACTACCGCGACGCCCTCGGCCTGGAGCACCTGGTGCTGTTCCCGCACTTTCCCGGGCACACCTACGACATGGCCGCCGAACAGATGCGGCGCTTTGCTGAGGACGTCGTCCCGATGCTCGGCTGACGGCAGTAGGTAGTCTTCTCCCGTGGCACGGAAACCGGTCGCTGACGGCCCCCGCCCCGAAGACGACCACCTGATGCGGCTGTTGGGTGTCCGGATCAGGTCCCTGCGCCGGGCTCGGAAGCTGACATTGCAGCAGCTCGGACAGAGCGCCGACCTGTCGCATGCCTTCCTCAGCCAGCTCGAACGCGGGCTCACCACGGCCAGTATCACCACGCTGAACCGGATCGCCCGGACCCTGGACACGACGATCTCGGCCCTTCTCGCGCACCCCGCCGAACAGGAAGTGGATGTGCTCCGCGAGGCCGACGGGATCCGGGTGCCCCGCACCGACACCCCCAACGGGGCCGTCGTGCGCTCACTCACCCGGCATGACTGGCCGGTCCAGCCGCTCGAATACACGGGTGGCCCGGCGGAGTTCGAGGAGTACTTCCAGCACCCCGGGCACGAGCTCATCTATGTCGTGACCGGGTGGATCGAACTCGACTTTGAAGGCGGCCGACGGGAACGGCTCGGACCCACGGAAGTCATCAGCTATCCCGGGTCGCTCCCGCACCGGTGGCGGGTGCTCGACGACTCCGAGGTGCGCCTGCTCCTCATCGTCTCGAAGCAGTGAGTCCACGAACTCCAGCGGCCAGGGGCCTCCTTGCACATGGGTACCGACGCCGTCATCGAGATCGACGGTGACCGGGCCACGGCCCGTGGGGCCCAGTTGAGTACCCATGTGCTGGCCGATGGCTCCGGTAGCGTCTTCATCTCCGCGTCGGCGCCGCGGGTGGCATGGACGCGGGGACCGCTTCCGCGGCTGCCGGACGATGTCACGCTTCAGTCCGTGTAGACCTCCGCCCGGTCCACGCTCACGAACGCGCCCGAGGAAGGTGCGCCGTGGTCGCCGGTCACCCGGACCCGGAGGGTGTGCGGGCCGTTGGTGAGGCGGGGGCTGAGGTACTGGAGGGTTTCGCCGGTGCGGATCGCGCCGTAGAAGTCGACGCGCTGCTCGGGGCCGCCGTCGACGCTGATCGCGGCGATGCCGTTGCCGGTGTCCTTGACGGACAGCAGGGCGATCCGGGTGCCGGTGAAGGAGTACGTCGCGGTGTTGCCCGCCTTGTCGCTCCAGTGGTCGTCGCTCCAGAAGCACTGCGCCGCGCAGCCCGTACCGGAGTTCCACGTGCCGGTGTACTTGACGGAGCCTGACCCGCTGGAGCGGCCGTCGTCGTTGATCCAGTGGTTGCCCGATCCGGGGTCGCCGGAGGGCAGGTTCTGGGTGGCGCCGAGGGCGAGTGGCGTGCCGAGGTTCGGGCTGCCGTCCGCGTTCCAGCCGATCTTCTGGGCGCGGGTCGTGCGGTTGCTGTAGGTGTTCGTCGACGTGGTCTTGGCGTGGTAGATCAGCCAGTCCTCCTTGCCGTCGGGGGACTTGAAGAAGGCGTGGTGGCCGGGGCCGAACACACCGCGGTCGTCCGCCCGCTTGAAGACCGGTCCGTCGTGCTGCTTCCAGTTGCCGGCCACCAGCGGGTCTGCGCCGTCCGCGAGCGACATCATCCACACCTGGTAGTCGGGCTTGCCCGTGTCACAGGTCGAATACGTCAGCCACGTACGGCCGCCCCGGTTCAGGAACTCCGGGCCCTCGCGGACCTCGGGGCAGCCGCCCGCGCCGTCGATGGCGACCGCGTCGCCGGAGACGGTGTACGGGTTCGACATCGGCGCGATGTTGAGGCCGTTGTGCTGGTACGGGTTGATGCCGCTGTACGCGAGGTAGAGCTTGCCGTCGTGCTGGAGGATGCCCGGGTCGATCGCGAAGTCGTCTCCGTGGTTGGGCGGGGTGAGCTTCGCCTTGAAGTGGTACGGGCCCGTGGGATCGTCGCCCGCCGACTCCAGGACGTAGAGGCGGTGGTGCTCGTCCGTGCCGTCGTCAGCCGTGTAGTACATGTACCAGCGCTCACCGGAGCGGTAGAACTCCGGTGCCCAGATGTGCTGATTGCGCGAGGTGTCGGTGTCCGTCCACACCGTCTTCGGGTCGGCGTCGAGCAGCGTGGCCAGGGAGGGCGAGCTCCACATCTTGATGCTGTCGCCCTGGGTGGTGGTGAGGTGGTAGGCCCCGTTCGCGTAGGACAGGAACGGGTCGGGGCCGGTGTTGAGCGGATTGCGGAAGGTGCTCGATGCGGCCGCGGCCGGTGCCGGCTTCCGCGCGGAGGTCGGCGCCGGCCTCTCCGCGGTGGCCTGCTCCGCGCTGACCAGGCCCGCGAACAGGGCGATCAACGCGGCGGCCAAGGTGGCGACCAGAGCGGCACGGTGTCGTGCGCGCATGAACGACTCCTTACATCGATGTAAGTCCCAAGGCTTCAGGACGGTAGGGAAGGGGCAGAGGCGTGTCAACGCGGCAGCTGTGGCGGCGAGTCGGCCATCCGGCGCGGCCGGGTGGATACGCTCACGGGCGCCGGACGAGCGGGAGGGGTGAGTGGGGTGGCGGCGAGGCCGAGGATCAAGGACGTGGCGGAGTACGCGGGGGTCTCGCCCAAGACCGTCTCCAACGTGATCAACAACTTCGAGCACGTGTCGGACCGGACGCGCGAGGCCGTCAAAGAGGCGATCGACGCGCTCGGCTACCGGGTCAACATCGCGGGCCGGCAACTGCGCCAGGGCCGCACCGGCATGATCACCCTGGCCGTGCCCGAGCTCGACGTCGCGTACTTCGCCGAACTGGCCAAGCTGGTGATGGCCGAGGCGGACCGGCGGGGCCTGACCGTCCTTCTGCACCAGACGAACGGGGTACGCGAGCGTGAACTGGCCGCGCTGCACGGCTTCGACGCCCGCTTCACCGACGGCGTGGTCCTCAGCCCGCTCGCGCTGCACCCGCGTGACCTGGCCGCCCGCGACCGCGCCCTCCCCGTGGTCCTGCTCGGCGAGCGGCCCGCCGAGGGCGGCACGGACCACGTCGCCATCGACAACGTGGCGGCAGCGCGGGAGGCCACCGCGCATCTGCTGTCCCGGGGCCGGCGTCGTATCGCCGTCGTCGGCGGCAGGGCGCGCGGCCCCCAGGGCACGGACCGGCTGCGCACCGACGGCTACCGCAAGGCGCTGAAGGAGGCCGGAGTCCCCTTCGACAACGATCTCGTGGTGCCGGTGGGCGCCTTCCAGTGGCGCGACGGCGCACGGGCCGCGACCACGCTGCTCGACATGGACCCGCGCCCCGACGCCCTGCTCTGCCTCAACGACCACCTCGCCCTGGGCGCGCTGCGGGCCCTGCACGAGCGGCGGGTGGGTGTGCCGGGGGGCCTCGACGTGGTGGGCTTCGACGACATCGAGGCGTCGCGCTTCAGCGTGCCGAGCCTGACGACGGTGGCCCCGGACAAGCAGGAGATCGCCCGGGCCGCCGTGGCCCTCCTGCTCGACCGCATCGACGATCCGGGCGGGGCCCCGCCACGGGATCACGTCGTCGGCCACGAGCTCATCGTGCGGGAGAGCACGGGGGGTTGAGACCCCCGGTGGTCTCTGGGGTTCTGTTCGGCTCCGATTTCTGCTCCCATTCGGCTCCGATTCGGCTCCGATTCTGCTTTTATGCGGCCCAGGAGCGCTCCAGCAGGGCCCGGAAGTCCGCGGGCCGACGGCCGATCAACTCAGCAAGGGTCGGGTCGACCGCGCTGAACTCGCCGCCCCGCGCCGCCGCGAAGATGCTCAGCATCAGGTCAACCGTCGGAGCGGGCGCGCCGTGCGCCAGAGCCTGCTCGCGGAAAGTGTCGTCGGGGACGACGGTGCGCGTGAAGGGACGCCCGGCGGCCTGGGCCGCGAGCTCGGCGACGGCGGCGAAGTCGAGCGCCGCCGGACCAGTGAGCGGCGGGGTGGGCCCCTCGAAACGGCCCTCGTCGGTGAGGATCGCGGCGGTGGCCTCGGCGAGGTCGTCATGGCCGGTCCACGCGACGGGGCCGTCCGCGGGCAGCGTTATGTCTCCGCTGCGGCGGGCGGGCTCCAGGAACTGCAGGGCGCTGGCGGCGTAGAAACCGTTGCGCAGCGAGGTCCAGGGCAGGCCGGTGGCGCGCAGCAGGTCCTCGGTCCTCGCGTGGTCGCGGCACGCCTGGAAACGCGAGTCGTGGGCGGCGCCCATCTGGCTGGTGTAGAGGATGCGGCCGACGCCGGCCTTCACGGCGGCGTCGATGGCGGTGCGGTGGCCTGCGACGCACTCCTCTCCGGTGCGGTCGAGGGAGACGAGGAGCAGCTGCTCGGCGTTCTCGAAGGAGTGCACGAGGGAGGCGGGGTCGTCGAAGTCGCCCTGCCGTACGCGGACGCCGCGGTCGGCGAAGTCCTGGGCCTTGCGGGTGTCGCGGACGCTGACGCCGACGCGCTCGGCGGGGACGCGGTCCAGTAGGCGCTCGACGACGCGACGTCCGAGCTTTCCGGTGGCTCCGGTCACGATGATCACAGGGTTCTCCCCACGCTGTTTCCAGTGGTGCTTCCGATGGTGTTTCCGGTGGAATCAGTTCAACGGTATCACTGGAAATAGCGATGGAAGCGGAAAGTCGTTATCGTTGATACATGCCTCTCCGTGACGCCGCAGACAACCCCCGCAGCCGCATCGTCGAAGCGGCCGTCGAGCTACTGGAGAGCGGGGGACCGGACGCGGTGAGCACCCGCGCGGTCGCCGCCGCGGCCGGGATGCAGCCGCCTGCGATCTACCGGCTGTTCGGCGACAAGGACGGACTCCTGGAAGCGGTGGCCGAGCACGGCTACGCACAGTTCCTGGAGAACAAGCGCGCACACCTCGACCCCGCACCGCAGGATCCGGTGGAGGAGCTGCGCAGCGGCTGGGACATGGTCGTGGAGTTCGGGATCTCGCGTCCCGAGCTGTACGCGGTGATGAACAGGTCCACCGGCCGGGAGACGGACGCGGCGCACCACGCGGGCCTGGAGATCCTCCGGGGCCGAGTGCGACGGCTCGCCGCCGCAGGATGGCTGCGGGTCGGCGAGGAGCTGGCGGCGCAGATCATCCAGGCCACCGGCCAGGGCGCCGTCATCACCTGGCAGGCCACCCCGGCGGAACGCCGCGACCCGGCGCTGCTGACCGTCCTGCGCGAAGCCATGATCGCCGCCATCACCCGCGCCGAACCCGCCTTCTCCGCCGCGGAGTCCGGCCCTGCCCCGGCCGCCCGAGCCCTGCGCGCCGCGCTGCCCGACGCCGACGCCGACGCCGACACGGGCACCGACACCGACACCGTCACGGGCGCCGACACCGACACGGGCACCGACAAGACGGATGTCCTCAGTCGGGCCGAGCAGAGCCTGCTGCGCGAATGGCTCACACGCCTGGCGGCGGATGGCGGCACGGGCCGGAACTGACCTGACCGCGCGCTCAGTTCGGATCGGGGACGGCCGGGCGGGTGGGTTCCGGTACGGAGCGGTGGGGGAGGTGTTCGTACTGGTCCGCCTGGAGGCGGTACATCTGCGCGTAGCGGCTCGTGGGCTCCGTGGCGAACAGTTCGGCGTGACTGCCCTGCTCGATCAGGCGGCCCTCGTCGAGGACGAAGATGCGGTCGGCGTGCCGGACCGCGGCCATCCGGTGCGTGACCAGAACGATGATGCGGTCCGGTCCCGCGAGCCCGAGGATCTGGTCGAAGGCACGCTGCTCGGCGTCCGGGTCGAGCGCCGACGTCGGCTCGTCCACGATGATCATGCAGGCGTCCCGAAAGTGCGCGCGGGCCAGACCGATCTTCTGCCACTGGCCGCCGGAGAGATCGCTTCCGCCACGGAACTGCTTGCCCAGCAGCGTGTTCATGCCGCGGGGGAGCGCCGCGATGTCACCATCCGCGCCCGCGTACTCGGCCGAGGTGTGCAGCTCGTCGTCGGTGGCTTCGCGGTCGGGCTGGCCGATGCGGATGTTCGCCGCGGCCGTGAACGGCCAGCGCTCGAAGCTCTGCGTGAGCAGGCTGACATGGGCGAACAGCTGCGCCCGGTCGGCCTCGGCGACATCGACGCCGTCCCAGTGGATGCGCCCCTCCCCGGGCAGATGAAGTCCGCACAACAGGCGGACCAGGGTCGACTTTCCGGAGCCGTTGGGTCCGACCAGGGCGATGACGCTGCCCAGGGAGAGGGTGAAGGAGACGCCCTTGAGGGCCGGCTCGTCGCGGCCGGGATAACGGAAGCCGACCCCGTCCAGGCGGATGGACCTGGGCCGACCGGGGAGGGGGAGACCGCCGTCCGGGATGGCCCGGTCGTCGGCCTTCACGAGGAAGTCGGCCAGGTCGTGCACGTACAGGGACTGCTCGTGGAGCTGGCTCATCGTGTTGACCAGGGCGCCGATCCCGGCAGAACCCGAGTTGAGCGCCATGACGGCGGTGCCGAAGGCGGCCACGCTCATGCGCCCCGACAGGCACAGGCCGATCATCAACAGGAAGGTCAGCAGGTAGCCGACCCCCTGGAGGGCCGAGGCGGCCAGCTCGGTGCGGGCCTTGTCCTTGGCCAGGCGCTCCTGTTCGGACTCGGCGGAGTGCGACATCCGGTGGAAGTGCCGGAGCAGGAAGCCGCCCACGCCATGGACGCGCACCTCCAACGCGGCCGTGACCGAGGTCAGGAGAGTGGACAGCACCCGGCTCGCCCGCACGTGCTCGATCCAGGTCATGGTCGAGAAGTACCGCTGCTGCGCCACCCGCATCACCCCCCAGCCCCGCGGTGCCACGATCAGCACCAGCATCGGCAGCAGCACCGGGTTGAGCGCGAGCAGTACCCCGCCGGAGGCGACGAGCGAGAACACACTGTTGATCGCCGCGACACTGGAACCGATCATGTGGCGCGCCTCGATGGCCCCGTACTGCGCCCGGTCGATCAACTCACGGAACGCGCCGTCCTCGATCGCCGCCATCTCGACGCGCTCGCAGGCCGCCAGGTACTGCTCGCTCGCGGCACGTTCGACCTTGGGTTCCAGGCTCCCCGCTGCCGAGGTCGACCAGGACGCCAGGACGGCGTTGACACTGTTGACGGCCACGAGCACGGCCCCCGCGGGCAGGGCACGGCGCAGGCCGCCCACATCGGCACCGGCCGCGAGCACCGCGTGCAGGGCGGCGTTGACCGCGAGCAGCCTCAGCGCGGCCGCGATGCCCTGCCCCACCTCGGTCGCGCCCACCGTGACCAGTGAACGCCGGTCGGTGCGCCATGCCAGCGTGATGGTGTGTCCCACCAGGCGGGGCAGGGACTTCAGCGCACCCCACAGGGTGAGGTCCAGGCGGGCGTACTCGTGCTTGCTCCAGCCCATGTCGTAGCGCAACGGGCCGCCGAACAGCTCCAGTTCGGAGGCCGACACCTTGGGCTCCTCGATCCGCGGGCGCCGCAGAATCCTCATGCGTCCACCTCTCACGTCGTCGGGGCTCGTCGGGGCGGGGCGCGCACAGCCGCCCTGCGGCAGGCCGTCGACGCCGCGCGCCGCCACACCAATATGGCCCGTCCCGCGCACGGGTTATAAGGACGCCTGATACCCCCCTCGCGGATTCCTGCCTTCCGCCGCCGTGACCACCGTGTTTCCCTCACATGAACTCACGACGTGGTGAGAGGAACCCCCGTGACAGCACTGCATACCGCGATCGCCATCCTCGTGGTCGTCCTGCTCATTCTGGTGCCGAAGGTCGAACCGGTGATCGCCCTGGTCGTCGGCTCGCTCTATCTCGGCATCGCGACCGGCCTCGGTTTCGAGGGCACCATCAAGACCGTCGTCGACGGCTTCGGCGACATCATGGCCGAGGTGGGACTGCTGATCGGCTTCGGCGTACTGCTCGGCTCGCTGCTGAACTCCATGGGGGCGCTGCAAAAACTCGTCGAGAAGCTGATGCGCCTCCTCGGGCCCGGAAAGCTCCCCTACGCGCTCGCCGGCGCGCTGAGCGCCGTCTTCCCGTCGATCTACGTGGACGTCCAACTCGTCCTCGCCGCCCCGCTCGCCAAGTCGGCCGCGCCGCGCATGGGGCGCTACGGGCTGCCCATGATGGGCGGCGCGCTGAGCGCGGGCATCCTCGTCGGCTACGTGTTCGTCGTGCCCGGCCTCGGCACCCTGGCGGTCGCCGGGCTGCTGCACGTGCCGCTCGGCACGATGCTGGTGTACGGCTTCGTCCTCGGCCCGCTCGCGGCGCTGCTGACCACGTTCCTCTTCGGCCGGCTGCTGCGCCACGGCCTGTGGAACGCGGACACCGACGAAGTGCCCGACAACGAGGACGCGCAGAAGGAACCGGCCGACGCCACCGGCACCGTGACCGAGCCCGAACACCCCGGCGCCCGCCGCCCCCTGCCGCCGCTGTACCTCTCGCTGCTGCCGATCGTCGTCCCGCTGCTGCTCATCGCCACCGGCGCCATCGCCGACGCCGCGGGCGTGCGGTCCGATCTGCTCGCCTTCCTCGGCAACCCGGCGTTCGCGCTGTTCGCCGGACTGGTCGGCGCGTACGCCCTGGCGAAGCGGGTGCTCAGCAACGAGCGGGTGGACCAGGCGGTGACCGAGGGCTTCCACAGCACCGGGCAGATCCTGCTCGTCACCGGAGTCGGAGGATCGCTCGGCGCCGTCATCGGCAAGACCGGCCTCGACAAGGTCCTCTCCGGGATCTTCTCCGCCGACGCGGGCATGTCCACGGTGGTGACGATCCTGCTGGTGTGGCTGGTCGCGGCGCTGCTGCACCTGGCCATCGGCTCCATCGGCGTCGCCGCCATCGCCGCGGCCGGGATCATCGCCCCGATCATGGGCGACCTCGCGGTGCCGCCCGCGGTGCTGGCTCTGGCGATCGGTTCGGGCTCGCTCTTCGCCCTGCAGGTGAACAGCAACTTCTTCTGGATGTTCCAGCCGCTCCTCGGGGTGACCACCCGGGGCGCGCTCAAGGCGCTCACCTTCGTGACCGCGTTGGCGTCCGTCGTCTCGCTGGTGCTGGTGATCGCCGTGAGCTTCGTGGTGTGAGACCCGCGCCCCGATCCTGAACCACGTACGACAGCCCGATCCTGAACCCCGTACGACAGCCCGACCCTGAACCACGTAAGACAGCCCGGCCCTGAACCACGTACGACAGAGAGAAGCACATGCAACCCCTCCGCGACCTCACCGTCGTCTCGCTCGAGCAGGCCATCGCCGCTCCGTACGCCACCCGACAGCTCGCCGACCTCGGCGCCCGTGTGATCAAGGTGGAGCGGCCGGGCGTCGGCGACTTCGCCCGCGCCTACGACACCCGTGTGCGCGGACTCAGCTCCCACTTCGTATGGGTCAACCGCAACAAGGAGTCCCTCGCCCTCGACATCAAGGACCCCCGGGGCATGGCCGCGCTGCGCCGGCTGCTCGCCGACGCCGATGTCTTCGTGCAGAACCTGGCGCCCGGCGCGGCCGAGCGGGCCGGCCTCGGCTGGGCCGAACTGCACGCCGCGCACCCGAAGTTGATCGTCTGCGACATCTCCGGATACGGATCTCCCGGCCCGTACGCCACCGCGAAGGCGTACGACCTGATGGTGCAGAGCGAATCCGGGCTGCTGTCGGTGACCGGCACGGACGAGGAGATGGCGAAGGTCGGCATCTCCGTGTCCGACATCGCCGCCGGCATGTACGCCTACAGCGGGATCCTCGCCGCCCTGCTGGAGCGGGGCCGCACCGGTGAGGGCGTCCATGTCGATGTATCGATGCTGGAGGCCACCGTGGAGTGGCTGGGCTTCCCCCTGTATTACGCGTACGACGGCGCCGAGCCGCCGCCGCGTGCGGGCGCCGCGCACGCGACCATCTATCCGTACGGCCCCTTCACCGCCGGGGACGGCAAGGTCGTCATGATGTGCATCCAGAACGAGCGCGAGTGGACGGCCTTCTGCGAACGCTTCCTGCTCCGTCCCGAACTGGCGACACACGAGGACTACGCGGGCAACGCCGCCCGCAACGCGCACCGCGAGGCCCTCGGCGCGATCATCGCCGCGCGGTTCGCGGAACTCACCGCGGCCGAGGCCGTCGAGCTACTGGCGGCCGTCCCGGTGGCGCACGCCCGGGTCAACTCGCTGGCCGAGGTGTGGCAGCACCCGCAGCTGACCGCCCGCGGCCGCTGGCACCAGGTGCACACCCCGACAGGACCGATCCCCGCGCTGGCCCCACCGGGCCTGGTCGACGACACACCACGCATGGACCCGGTGCCCGAACTCGGCGAGCACACCCGGGCGATCCTCGCCGAGGTGGGCCTGAGCCCATCCGAGATCGACGAGCTCACCACCGGGGGCGTCGCATGACCGGCGCGAGCGACCCGCTGGCCACGGCGGTGAGCTGGCTGTTCGTGCCGACCACCCGCCCCGACAGGTTCGCGAAGGCGGTCGGCAGCGGCGCCGATGCCGTCATCATCGACCTGGAGGACGCGGTGGCCGCGGGCGACAAGGCGGCCGCCCGAGAGCAAGTGCGCGCTGCCTGGCCGCGGGACACGGACGTGCCCGTGGTGGTGCGGGTCAACGGCCCCCGGACCGCCGAGTTCGCGGACGACCTCGCCGCATGTCGCGCCCTGGCGCCCGCGGCCGTCGTGCTGCCCAAGACCGAGTCGGCGGCGCAGGTGCGGGACGCGGCCGAGGCGAGCGGCACCCGCGTACTCCCGTTGATCGAGACCGCGCGAGGGCTGATCCACCTCGACGGCATCACGGCCGAACCGGCCTGCGCCCGGCTGCTCTTCGGCAGCATCGACCTCGCCCTCGACCTCGGTGTGTCCGACGATCGAGCCCTTGACTCCGCCCGATGCGACCTGGTCCGCTGGTCGGCGGCGAACGGACTGCCGGCGCCTGTGGACGGAGTGACCACGGCCGTCCGCGACCCGGCCGCCGTGACCCGGGCGGCCACGCGCGGTCGCGGCTGGGGATTCGGCGGCAAGCTCTGCATCCACCCGGCGCAACTCCCGCACGTGCGGACGGCCTTCGCACCCGCCGAGGACGACGTGCTCTGGGCCCGCCGGGTACTCGCCGCAGGCCACGACGGGGCGGCGGCCGTGGACGGTGAGATGATCGACCGGCCCGTCGTCGAACGAGCACGCCGCATCCTCCACCAGGCCGAACTCGCCGCACGAGACACCACGTCATAGATCGACACCCCAGAGCCGGAAGGCGGCCGCGAACTCCACCGTGGACATCGCCCAACTGCGTGACTTCATCGCGGTCGTCGACGCCGGCAGCCTGTCCCGGGCCGCCGGCGTGCTGCACGTGTCGCAGCCCGCCATCAGCCAGCGCATGGCCCAACTCGAGGCGCATCTCGGCGTCCGGCTCCTTGAGCGCGGCCCGCGCGGTGTGCGGCCGACGTCCCGGGGGCGGACGCTCTACCGGGACGCGCAGCAACTGGTGCGGCAGTTCGACCGGCTCGCGCAGGACATCACCAGTGACCGGCAGCCCGTCCACGGGCCGGTCGCCATCGGCCTGCCCACCACGGTGACCGCGCCGCTCGCGCCCGCCCTGTTCTCCTGGATCCGTGCCCACTACCCCGGAATCCACCTTCAGCTCTTCGAGTCGATGAGCGGTTACGTCCACGAGCTGCTGCTCGCCGGGCGGTTGGACCTCGCCGCGGTCTTCCGCGAGGACGACGCGCCACGCGCGGCGGAACTCCCGCTGTACTCGGAGGAGCTGTACCTGATCGGGAACCCCGACCCCGCCCCCGCTCCCGGGAATCCGGACGAGGTGTCCCTGCCCGACCTGCGACAGGTGCCACTCGTGACGCCGGGGGCGCGCAGCAACCTGCGGGCCCTGGTGGACCGGGCGTTCGCCGCCCACGGAATGGTGCCCATGAACGTCGGCGACGTGGAGTCGCTCGGCACGCTGATCCGTATCGCGGAGAGCGGCGAGGCCTGCACGATCCTGCCGCGTTCAGTGGTCGCGGTCCACGGGACCCAGCACCGCCTCGGCGTCCGCCGCATCGTCGACCCCGCGCTGCGCCGCCACATCGCGGTGCGCACGGCCACGGACGGCTATGAGCCGCGCGACGCCGTGGTGGCGGTCCGGCGCGGCATCGTCGAGGTCACCAAGGAGCTGGCCGCCACGGGCCGGTGGCCGGGCATCCGGCCTGCCTGACCGAGCCGCCTCGGCGACGGGGTCTTGTTCAACTTTGCGACGGTTTCCCGCCTCGTCGTGTTGGCGCAGCACCTTGATCATGTCTGTCGATTCGCGTAAGAACGATCTCGACCTGCTCTCTCTCGCCGAAGGACGAGCACATGCCGGACCGCGCGCAGGACCTGTCGAACGGCTTGACGTGGGCGTCTCTTGAACTGCCGGTCGACACCGGCGTCATCGGCGACGTCCTTTCCCTGCTTCTCGCACGACGGTCCGACTCGTCACCACCGCAGAACAGGAGAACCCCCCACCCATGACCGCATTCAACCGGCGCCGCTTCCTGCAGATCGCCGGAGCCACCGCCGCCGTCACGGCGCTGAACGGCTCCATCGACCGCGCGGCCGCCATCCCCGCCGCCCGGCGCAGCGGCACCGTCCGGGACATCGAGCACATCGTGGTGCTCATGCAGGAGAACCGGTCCTTCGACCACTACTTCGGCACTCTGAAGGGCGTCCGCGGCTTCGGTGACCCGCGACCGGTCACCCTGCCCAGCGGCAAGCCCGTCTGGCACCAGTCCAGCGGCGGCAAGGAGACCCTGCCCTACCACCCGGACGCGGACGACCTCGGCATGAAGTTCATCGCGGGGCTCGACCACGACTGGGCCGGCGGCCACAGCGCCTTCGCCGCGGGTAAGTACGACAATTGGATCGCCGCCAAGAGCACCGGCACGATGGCGTACCTGACCCGGGACGACATCCCCTTCCACCACGCCCTCGCCGACCGGTTCACGGTCTGCGACGACTACCACTGCTCGTTCATGGGCGCGACCGACCCCAACCGCTACTACATGCTGAGCGGTTACGTCGGCAACGACGGCACAGGCGGCGGCCCCGTCCTCGGCAACGAGGAGGCGGGCTACGGCTGGACGACGTACGCCGAGCGCCTGGAGAAGGCGGGCGTCTCCTGGAAGGTCTACCAGGACATCGGTGACGGTCTCGACGCCGACGGCGGCTGGGGCTGGATCGACGACGCCTACCGCGGCAACTACGGCGACAACTCGCTGCTCTACTTCAACAACTTCCGTAACGCCAAGCCCGGCGACCCGCTCTACGACAAGGCGCGCACCGGCACCAACGCCAAGGCGGGCGACGGCTACTTCGACGTCCTCAAGGCCGACGTGAAGGCCGGCAAGCTCCCGCAGATCTCCTGGATCGCCGCTCCCGAAGCCTTCTCCGAGCACCCCAACTGGCCCGCGAACTACGGCGCCTGGTACATCTCCCAGGTCCTCGACGCCCTCACATCGAACCCCGACGTGTGGAGCAAGACCGCACTGTTCGTCACCTACGACGAGAACGACGGCTACTTCGACCACGTCGTGCCGCCCTACCCGCCGGCGACCGCGGACCAGGGCCTGTCCACCGTCGACACCAAGCTCGACTACTACCCCGGTGGTTCGCGTGCCGCCGGCCCCTACGGGCTCGGCCAGCGTGTCCCCATGGTCGTCGTGTCACCGTGGTCCACCGGCGGCTACGTGTGCTCGGAGACCTTCGACCACACCTCGATCCTGCGGTTCATGGAGCAGCGGTTCGGGGTGGAGGAGACCAATATCTCGCCGTGGCGCCGTGCCATCTGCGGCGACCTCACCTCGGCCTTCGACTTCTCCCTCAAGGTGACCGAACCGGCGGAGCTGCCCGACACCTCCGGCTACGCGCCACCGGACCGCGACCGCCACCCCAGCTACGTCCCGAAGCCGCCCGCCCAGGGCGCGTTGCCCCGCCAGGAGGCCGGCTCCCGCCCCAGCCGCCCGCTCGCCTACGCCCCGTACGTCGACGGCGCGGCCGATGCGGCGACCGGCAAGTACCGGCTCACCTTCAGCGGCGGCGAGCAGGCCGGAGCCGCCTTCCAGGTCCGCTCGCTCAGCCGCGGCGACGGCCCCTGGACGTACACGGCCGAGGCCGGGAAGTCGATCGCGGACAGCTGGAACTCGGAGTACTCCAAGGGCCGTTACGACCTGACCGTGCACGGTCCGAACGGGTTCCTGCGCGCCTTCCAGGGCGACAACAAGACCGCGGGCCCCGAGGTGACCGCACGCCACGACGGGGGCACCGGCAACCTCGCCCTCACCCTGACGAACCCGACGTCGGCGGCGATCCGGCTCACCGTCACCAACGCATACGGCGGTGACGCGCAGACGTACACCGTGCCCGCGCGCGGCACGGCCCGGCACACCGTCGACCTCAAGGGGACCCGTCGCTGGTACGACCTGACGGTGGCCGCCGAGGGGATCACCGGGTATCTGCGCCGGCTGGCCGGGCACGTGGAGAACGGGGCACCGGGAGTGAGCGACCCGGGTATCGCGACCGCCTGAGCGGTGAGCGCGCGGGACGCGCCCCTCTTACCTGGGCGCGTTCGGACGGCTATGAGCCGCGCGACGCCTCGTGGCGGTCCGGCGCGGCATCGTCGAGGTCACCAAGGAGCCGGCCGCCGCGGGCCGGTGGCCGGGCATCCGCCTGGCAAGGACCGCCCGCGAGGCCGGCCCCGACTCGAAGACGCCGCCTGCGAACAGGAGTTGAGTGCCGAACCGGGGGAATTCGGCTGTCATGACAGCTACTGGATCGGCGACACCACGTCTCGGACGGGCTCGAAGCGCGGCGAAGAGCCCCGCGATCGCGATGGCGGCCCGAGCGGGCTTCATCGGGCGCGGCGTCATCTACCTCCTGATCGGTTTCCTCGCCCTGCGCATCGCCTTCGCCGACGGGGGCGGTGGCGGCGACGGTGGCAAGCAGGCGGATCGTAGCGGCGCGGTCGCGGAGATCGCTGAGAAGCCCTTCGGCATGGCCCTGTTGTGGCTGCTCGGCATCGCCGTGGCAGGGATGGCCGTATGGCGCTTGTCCGAGGCGGCCTTCGGCCAGGCCGGTCCTGACGGGCGCAAGGCGAACAAGCGGGTGATGGCCGCGGGCCGCTGCGTCTTCTACGCCTTCGTCGCCTACTCCGTGCTGTCCTTCGCCGCCGGGGAGAAGTCGAGCGGCGGCGGCAGCTCCGACGAGAGCTCCAAGGACGTCACGGCCAAGGCACTGGATTGGCCGTACGGACAGTGGATCGTCGGCGCCGCCGGGTTCGCGGTCGCCGCGGCGGGCGCATGGATCGCCGTACGGGCCCTCCTGCGTACGTTCCACAAGCATTTGAAGATGTCCGCACTCTCCTCCCGGGCCCGCAAGGGCGTCGACGTCCTCGGGGTGTTCGGCGGCACCGCCCGCGGTGTGGTCTTCACCGTTGCGGGCGCCTTCGCCGTCACCGCTGCGGTGCGGCACGAGCCGGGCCGGGCCAAGGGCATCGACGACACGCTGCGCTCCTTCACCGACACCCCGGCAGGCCCGTGGCTGCTCGCCCTGATCGCCGTGGGGCTGGTCGCCTTCGGGCTCTTCTCGTGGGCCAACGCCAGGTGGCGCAAGGTCTGACCGTGGTCCTTCGTAGGGCACAATGCGGCGATGGACGAACCCAAGTTGGAACTTGCGCTGCAGCGGTACCAGGACGCCGTCGCCGCCCTCGACGCGGCCCGCACGGATCTGGAGGCCGAGGCCGCCGCGGTCCTTCGGTCGAGTGAGGCGACGCCCGAGGACTGGGCGCACGTGTCGCAGCGGACCGGCTGGACCGAGCGGGAGCTGCGGCGCCTGGTCGACGCGGCGCAGAAAGTCGACCTGCCGTAGGGGACGCCGACGCCAGGACCCGGCAGAAGGGAAAGACAAAGCACGTGCTGGACCGGATCCGAAGCTGCGGCCAATGGTTGGCGCGGGCGGTGCGCTCGTCCGGGCACGAGCGCGACACCGCGCTCTTCGTGGGCAAGTGCACGCTCGCCGCGACACTGGCGTGGTGGGTCGCACACGACCTCATGAACGCGATGTCGCCGGCGTTCGCACCGTTCTCCGCGGTGCTCACGATGAATGCCACGATCTACACGTCGGTGTGGCAGGCGCTGCGCTACGCGGGTGCCGTCACGGTCGGGGTGGCGGTGCAGGCCGCGATCGGCTTCACTGCGGGACCCGACCTGGTCGCCTTCGTGCTGGTCGCGCTGATCGCCCTCGTCATCGCCCAGTGGCCGGCGCTGGGGGAGCAGCGCTCCCAGGTACCGACGGCCGCCTTCTTCGCCTTCTCGACCTACGCCGCGGCCACCACCACGGCGGACAAGGCGAGCCAGCTCGGGCAGATCGTTCTGCTCGTACTCGTCGGGTGCGGAATCGGACTGATCGTGAATCTGTGCATCGTGCCTCCGCTGCGCTACCGCAGCGCCGAACACGGCCTGCGCGCCCTGGCGTCCGAGATCGAGGCCCTGCTCGACGACGTGGCGGACGGTCTGTGCAGCGGTGACGTCGACGCCGACCGGGCTGAGCAGTGGCAGACCACGGGCGGCCGCCTGCGGGACGCGGTCGAACACGCCAGGAGCGGGCTCAGCACGGCCGAGCACAGCCTGCCCCTCAACCCGCGGCGCCTGCTGCCCGCCCACCGCGGGTACCAGTCCTTCACCCGCTACCGGGACACCCTCGACGCGCTGGAGCGCGCGGTCTACCAGCTCGGCTCGCTGACCCGCAGCCTCGGCAGGTGGCGCGAGAAGGAAGACACGTACACCTACGCGCCGGTCCTCGAGACGTACGCGGACTTCGCACGCCGACTGCGCGACATCGCCCACGTCCTTGCCGAGATCGACAGCGACACCCTCGAGGAGCAGGCCGATGAGATGGGCAGGCTCGCGGCCAGTGCCCAGGAGGAGCGGGAGCGAATCGCGGAGGCGGCGCGGAAACACGACCTGCCGCTGGCCGACTCCGCGCGCCCCTACGGGGTTCTCGTCGTCGAGGCGACCCGCCTGATGGAGGAGTTCCAGCACACGTGCGACGTCCTCAAGGTCACCGCCGACGCGTGAGAAGGACGCAGGAGCCGTGACCTACGCGTACGTGGGCGGCGCCACTCGGTGGCGAGGACGGTGTCGCCCTCGCCGGGTGCCAACTCCTCGGTGGTGCGCGCCAGTTCGAACGTGTCTGCTGTAGGCGCGCATGAATCCGGTGACACAGCCGTGACACACGGCAGGGCAACGGGTAGTACCAACTCCCGCAAGCGGAGCGCCTTGTTGGCGCAGGCCGCCGCGGTGGTTCCAACTGCCGCCGCACCAGTCGTCGCCCTGGTACGCGGGCCTCGTCACGGCCGGGCAGCCGGACCCGTTGCCGATGTGCGTCGGTGAGGCGCTGCCGTCGCTCTCCGTGTACCGCGCCGCCGTGATCAGTGGCCTGCCTGTCCTTGGCGAGGGTGACGAGCCGGCGGAAGTGAGACCGGGCCGGGCGACCGGGGGAGCCTCTCAGGAGGCGAACCGGCCGAAACTGTGAGTGTCTGGATGGCGACGGGATGTACATCCGTCATTCCTTCGTCTCACTCAAGGAGTCTTCATGAAGCCCATGATCAAGCTGGGTCTCGCGGCAGCTGCGGCCGGCGTCGCCGTCCTCGGAACCGCCGGCATGGCCTCCGCCGACACCGACCCGTTTGGCGTGGCTCAGAACTCGCCCGGTGTGGTCTCCGGCAACGTGGTCCAGGTCCCCGTCCACGTCCCGGTCAACGCCTGCGGCAACAGTGTCAACGTCGTCGGTCTGCTCAACCCGGCCCTCGGCAACTACTGCCGCTGACCTACGCCCTCGTGCGGTGAACATCCCGCGCCGGCCCCGGCAGCTTCACGCCGGAGAGTCGGCGCGGGATGTTCCACGTCGTAACGCCCCCACCGCTTTCACCGCTGCGTCGGCATCGCGGACAACCCCGCCGACCGCGGAGCCCTCGGCTCGTACTCCACGGTGACGGTGACCCGGGCCCCCAGAACCTGTGCGTAGAGCTCCATCGTCTCCAGGTCGAGTATCTCGCCGCCCTCTATCTGGGCCGCCCACAGCCGGGAGATCCCCGCGGTCGCGGCCGCCTGCCCCAGCGGAACGCCTTGTTCCTGGCGGATCTGCCGCAGGCGTTGCCCCAGGACGTAGGTGCGCGCCGCATTCATGCCGCCCCTCCGTAGATCGCCGTCAGCCCGCGGTCCAGCTCCGGTGCCACGGTCTCCGCACCGGGTGCGACCACCGTGTGGGTGCGGGCCAGGAAGCGGTGCAGGACCTTGGTGTCGAAGCGGAGCATGGCCACACCGAGTTCGGTCTGGAGCTCGACCACGGTGTGCGAGGGCCCGCGCGGCGCGACCCGTACACAGCCGGCCCCGGCGGGGCCTGCGAGCCCTTCGGCCAGCAGGGTGCGGGCGAAGGTCCACGTCGCGGCCTCACCGTCGACCGTGACGCGCGCCGGAAAGTCGAAGTGAACGGCGAAGGGGTCGGACGAGGTGTAGCGGAGGGTGACCGGGGCGGGCAGCCGACCGTCCATGGTGACGATCAGCGCACTGGTGGACAGCTCCAGTGTGATGTGCATGAGGGGGCTCCGATGGGGACGTCTGGGCTACAAGGGCAGGTGTGGCCCTTGTGACGTGAGACCACCTATGGGGCGTGGCATTACGCGAGTCGCGGCACGTTTTTCATATGACCTGGATCACTGTTGGCGGGCCGTTCGGGCAACCCGGGGGAAGCACCCCCTGCCAGACGCGGGTCCGCCACCGCTAGGGTCCGGGCATGTCGGCTCCAGAAAATGTGTTCGCCTCACTGCCCCGGCAGCGCTCGCGCCGCGAACGGCTGGTGCGCCGCCTCGTCCGAGCGCTCGCGGTCGTTCTGGTGCTCGCGGGAGTCGCCTGGGGCGTGTCCGCGGTCTTCGCTCCGCAAGGGCCCGGAGACCACGCCCCGATGGCGATCTGCACGACCTTGGACACTTCTGTGATGCGTGCGGACGTCGACGGTGACGGCCACCTCGACGAGATCAACGATCCGGTCCACGACGGTGTCACCTCCGTGGTGTTCAGCGACGGCGACAAGGCCGACGTCGGCGACGCCCGCGGCACCTGGGCGAAGCTGCGCGGGACCAACCTCGACGACATGGCGACGCGGGGAACCATCGGCGACTTCGACGGTGACGGGTACGTCGACCTCGCCCTCTTCTACAGCCAGGACGACATAGGCGATTCGCCCCAGGAGGCCATGCTCGTTCACGAGGTCCACTACGGGCCGCTCGCCCGCGACCTGACCAGTGAACGGACCGGGAACATCCGCATCCGCAGCAAGACGTACGTCGACGGCGTCCGTGCCTCCGACCAGGACCACGACGGCAGGGCCGAGCTCCTGATCGTGCAGTCCACGGGGGACGGGACTTCAGCGATGCGTAGCGGCGTCCAGGAAGACGGCGGAATCTCCGTGGCCGACAAGGTGTCCGACGACGAGACCGACTTCACGACCGCGGGGGACTGGCCGCCCGCCGCACACGGATGGCAGGACTTCAAGGACTGCGGACGCTAGCGCCGCAGCCGAGCAGGCCCACCTCCTGCGCGAGCACCGCGGCTCCCAGTTCAGCGCACACGCCCCCGCGGCTTCAACGGCACCGCCGGCAGCTCCGGCGCCGGAAGCGGACCCCCGTCGTATCCCTTCACCTCACCGAACCGGGTCCCCGTCGCCCAGTCCTCCCGCGCCTGCGTGATCTCGTCCTGGTTGCGGCCGATGAAGTTCCACCACATCACCAGCTCCTCCTCGAACGGCTCCCCGCCCAGCAGCATCAGACCCGCGTCCGAGGCCGCGCGCAGCGGGAGTTCCGTGCGGCCGCAGCCGAGGTAGAGCATGGAGCCGGGGACGAGGGGGACGTCGTCGACGTGGGCCTCGCCGGACATCGACAGGACCGCGTACTCGAAGTCGGGGTTCAGGGGGAGGCGGGTCTCCGTGCCGTGGGTGAGGGAGAGGTCCGCGCCCACGATGGGGGTGTACGTGGTGCCGGGGGACGCCGCGCCGTCCAGTGAACCGAGGATGACCGTGGCCGTCAGGCCGGGCGCCGTCACCGTCGGCAGCGCCCCGTGGTGCTCGAAGTGCGGGTCCACATGGCGGTGGGAGTCGGGGAGCGCCACCCAGAGCTGGGCTCCGTGCAGGAAGCGGGCGTGGGCGCGCGGGCTTTCCTCGGAGTGGGAGATCGCCCGGCCCGAGGTCATCAGGCCCAGTTCGCGGGGGCGGATCGTCTGGAGGCTGCCCGTCGAATCACGGTGCAGGACCTCGCCGTCGTGCAGCCAGCTCACCGTCTGCAGACCCATGTGCGGGTGCGGCGGCACCTGCATGCCGGGCTCGTCCGCGATGTCGTCCGGGCCGTAGTGGTCGACGAAGGCCCACGCGCCGACCATGCGGCGGCCCAGGTTGGGCAGGAGCCGGCGCACCTCCGTGGAGCCGCCGAGCCGCACGCGGCGCGGGCTGAGGAGTTCGCGTACCGGCTCCGCCACGACGAAGCCGCGTCCGCCGCACACCGAGGGGACTGGCTCGCGGTCAAGATTGCTCATGACGCAGACCCTAGCCCCGGCGCCGCGCCACGTCAGGTGTGTGGCACGGGGAAGACGGCGCGCCGCCCATACGGGTCACCCGGCGCGCCGAGCGCGGGCCGAACCACTGGAATGGTCGGGTGCGCCTCGTGAACGGTGGGCCCGGCACTTCGCCGCCCGACGACTGTCTCGCCCGCAACGACTGGATCTGCGGCGAGTATCTGAGCACGCGTCGGCACATGCTGGTGGACGCCACCGTGCAGCATGTGGAGATCACGCTCGTTGCCGTCGCCATCGCCGTTGTCATCGCCGTGCCGCTCGCGCTGCTCGCGCGGCGGTGGGGCTGGGCCGCCGGGCCCGTGCTCGCCCTGACGACCGTGCTCTACACGATTCCATCGCTCGCGATGTTCTCGTTGCTGCTGCCCGTGTACGGGCTTTCCGCCACGCTGGTCATCGCCGGGCTCGTGCTCTACTCGCTCACCCTCCTCGTACGGAACATCCTCGCCGGGCTGCGGTCCGTGCCCGAGGACACCCGGCAGGCCGCGCGCGGCATGGGGTACGGGCCGATCCGGCTCCTGCTGACGGTCGAGTTGCCGCTCGCCCTGCCGGCGGCGCTCGCCGGGCTGCGCATCGCGACCGTGTCCGCCGTCTCGCTCGTGACCGTCGGCGCCATCGTCGGCTACGGAGGACTCGGCAATCTCATCTACAGCGGCATGAACACGTACTTCAAGGCTCAGGTGCTCACCGCCTCCGTGCTGTGCGTCGTCATCGCGCTGGTCGCCGATGTGGTGCTGCTGGCCATCGGGCGTGCGCTCACCCCCTGGACGAGAGCGAGCCGCGCGTGAATCTCCTCTCCGACTCCTGGAACTGGCTCGCCGACTCCGCGAACTGGGCCGGCGACAACGGCGTCTGGCACCGGCTCGCCCAGCACGTGACCCTGACGGTTGTCTGCCTCCTCATCAGCTGTCTCATCGCCCTGCCGATCGCTCTTGTCCTCGGGCATCTCGGGAAGGGCGGAGCGCTCGCCGTCAACATCGCCAACGTGGGGCGCGCCGTGCCCACCTTCGCCGTGCTCGTGCTGTTGCTGCTCACGCCGCTCGGGCAGTACAGCGAGGGGCCCACCGTCGTCGCCCTCGTGCTGTTCGCGGTGCCGCCGCTGCTCACCAACGCGTACGTGGGAATGCGCGGCGTCGACCGGGAGGTCGTGCGGGCCGCGCGGGGCATGGGGATGACGGGGCGGCAGATGCTGCTGAGGGTCGAGGCGCCGCTCGCGCTGCCGATGATCCTCAACGGTGTGCGGATCGCCGCCGTGCAGCTCGTCGCCACGGCCACCATCGCCGCCATCGCCGGGGGTGGCGGGCTCGGGCGGATCATCACCGCCGGGTTCAATCTCGCGAGCACGCCGCAGGTGGTGGCGGGCGCCGTGCTCGTGGCCGTCTTCGCGCTCGTCGTCGAGGCGCTGTTCGAACTCGTCGAACGGTTCGGTCCCGGGTGGCTGCGGGGGAGGAGGGCCTGATGAGCGGGTTGTTGCGTCGAGTGGCCCTGCTCCTGGGGCTCCTGCTGCTCGTCGGCGGGTGCACCAGTGGGCCCTCCCTGGAGGACCAGGGCGAGGTGACCGCGCCGCCCGGCGACAGCAAGCACCTCGTCATCGGGTCCGCCGGATTCACCGAGAGCGATCTGCTCGCCAATATGTACGCGCTGCTGCTGAAGCAGGCGGGGTACGAGACCGAGCTGCTGTCCGTGGGCAACCGCGAGCTGTACGAGCCCGCCCTGGAGTCCGGGCAGATCGACGTCGTGCCCGAGTACGCCGCCACCTTCGCCGACTGGCTCAACGCCAAGAAGAACGGCGCCGACGCGAAGCCCGTCGGCTCGCCCGATCTCGACGCCACCATGAAGAGCCTGCGGGCGCTCGCCGCGCCCCGGGGGCTCGATGTGCTCGACGCGGGCAGGGCCGTCGACCAGAATGCGTTCGCGGTGACCGAGGCCTACGCGAAGAAGCACGACCTCAAGACGCTCAGCGACCTCGGGGCCTCCGGCCTGAAGGTGCGGATCGCCGCCGGGGACGAGTGCGTACAGCGCCCCTACTGCCAGCCAGGGTTGGAGAAGGTCTATGGCATCGACGTCACCGGGATCGACCCCAAGGGCGTCGGCACCACGCAGGCCAAGAACGCCGTGCAGAACGGGCAGGACCAGATGGTGCTCACTACGACCACCGACGCCACCCTCGGCGACTTCGGGCTCGTGCTGCTCGACGACGACAAGAAGCTGCAGAACGCCGACTACCTCGTGCCCGTCGTCAACCGCTCCCGGGCCGGAAACGAGAAGGTCGCGAAGGCGCTCGGCGCGCTCAACTCCGTCCTCACCACTGAGGACCTCGCCTCCATGAACCAGCAGGTCGACAGCTGGCGACGGCTGCCGGAGGACGTCGCGCGGACCTATCTGGAGGACAAGGGGCTGTTGCGGCAGGGCGGTTGAGAGGTGTGTACCGCGGCTCGGCGGGCAACCGGGGACTGACCGACCGCAACTGGGACACGTACAGGAAGCCGTATGAATCGAGCCGTCGTCGTCGGAGCGGGCGTCCTGGGCGCCTGCGTCGCTTACCACCTCGCCCGTTCGGGCGTCGAAGTCGTCGTCCTGGAGGAGTCGGGGCCCGCGTCCGGCACCTCCAGCGCCACCTTCGCCGCCGACGTCACCCACCTGAAGACCCCGCACACCTACTACCGGCTGAACCGGCAGGGCTCCGACGGCCACCGCGCCCTCGCCGAGGAACTCGACGGACCCACCTGGCGGCATCCGGTGCCGCTCGTGCAGTGGGCCGACAGCGAAGACGCGCAGCGCACACTGCACGAACGGGCGTCACGCGTACGGGAATGGGGCCACGACTGCCGCACCGCCCCGGCCTCCGTGCTCCGCGAGCTCGCGCCCGCCGCCGACCCGGCCGCCTGCACCGTCGACGAGGTCGTGGTGCACACCGGAACCGCCTGGTTCGACGCCCCGCACCTGGTGCACAGTTTGCTGGACGCGGCCGTACGCAGGCACGGCGCCGAGGCGTATTTCGGCGCCCGCGTCACCGGCCTGCTGCGCAGCGGCTCACGGGTCGTCGGGGCGGAGGTAGGGGAGCGCAGTTGGAGCGCGGACACCGTCGTGAACTGTGCGGGGCCCGCCGCCGACCAGATCGCCGCGCTCGCCGGGGCGCGACTGCCATTGCGGCACGTCCCCGGACTCGTCGCCGAGAGCGCGCCACTGACCGAGGCGCCGCTGACCGCGATCCTCTCCGCGCCCGGCATCGACCTGCGGCCCACGGCGGACGGCGGCGTGCTCGCGCTGTCGTGGGAGGTCGACGCGCGCCTGGAGGGTGCGGCCGTCGACGGCCTGCCCTCGGAGCTGCACCGTCGCGCGAGCACCGTCGTGCCGGGCCTGGGCGAGTCCCGGATCGCCGACGCGCGCATCGGCGTACGACCCGTGCCACTGGACGGGCTGCCGCTGGTCGGCGAGGCGGAATCCGCGCCCGGCCTGTACCACCTGGTGTCGCACAGCGCGGTGACGCTCGCCCCGGTGCTCGGCCGGCTCGCCGCGCAGGAGATCACGAGCGGGAGACCGCCCGAGGAACTGGACGCGTACCGTCCGGGCCGGGCGATCGGCGGTGACGTACAGGACGAGAATCTGCGGTCGATGAACAGCCACGGGCCAAACTCTCGACCTCAACCTTAGGGTTACGTTGGCCCGTGTCCGTAGAGGCCGGTCATGCCTTCGCGGAGCCCGGTCACGCGTCCGCCACCGAGTCGAACTCGACCTCGTCCCGCGCCACGCCCTGTGCGTCCGCGTCCACCGAGCGCCGCAGCGCCTCGTGCAGCTTGGCCGGGGTCAGGACGCCGAGGAAGCGGGCGTCGTCGAGGACCGCGACCCAGCCCGCGTCGTGCTGGAGCATCTCGCCGAATGCCTGCTTGAGGGGCGCGCCGACCGGCACCCATGCGCGCATCCGGTGGGCCAGATCGCCGATCCTGCCGTCGGGACCGGCGAGCGACGCTTCGTCGACGCCGACCCAACCGTGCAGGTCACCGCCCTCGTCGAGGACGACCGCCCACCGCACCCCGTCCTCGCGCATCCGGGCGGCGGCCCGCGCGGGAGACTCGTCGAAACGGGCCACCGACGGCTGCTCCAGATCGTCCGGCTCGATCTCGGTGACCGACAGGCGCTTCAGGCCCCGGTCCGCGCCGACGAACTCGGCGACGTACGGGGTGGCGGGCGAGCCGAGCACCGCGCCAGGAGTGTCGTACTGCTCGATGCGGCCTTCGCCGTACACCGCGATGCGGTCGCCGAGCCGTACCGCCTCCTCGATGTCGTGCGTGACGAGCAGGACCGTCTTGCGGACGGCGGCCTGCATCTTCAGGAACTCGTCCTGCAACTGTTCGCGCACCACCGGGTCGACCGCGCCGAACGGCTCGTCCATCAGGAGGACCGGCGGGTCGGCGGCGAGGGCGCGGGCGACCCCGACCCGCTGGCGCTGGCCGCCGGAGAGCTGCTCCGGGTAGCGGCTCCCGTACGTGGACGGGTCCAGGCCCACCAGGTCGAGCAGCTCGGCGGCGCGGGCCCTGGCCTTCGCCTTCTTCCAGCCGATGAGCGCGGGCACGGTCGCCGTGTTGTCGAGGATCGTGCGGTGCGGGAAGAGGCCGACCTGTTGGATGACGTAGCCGATGCGGCGGCGCAGCTGCACCGGGTCCACGCCGGAGATGTCCTCGCCCTCGACGTGGATGTGACCCGACGTCGGCTCGATCAGCCGATTCACCATCATCATTGTGGTGGTCTTGCCGCAGCCGGAGGGGCCGACGAGCGTGACCAGTTCACCCTCGTTCACCTCGAACGAGAGGTCGTTCACTGCCGTCGTGCCGTCCGCGTACCGCTTGGTGACATGGTCGAACCGGATCATGTCACCAACGCTAGCCGCGCCCTTCAGTCACTGCTCACCAGGACGACCTCCAGGGTGCGCGGTCCGTGCACGCCCTCGACGCGGTCGAGTTCGATGTCGCTGGTTGCGGACGGGCCCGAGACCCACGTCAGTGGGCGGGTGGGATCGAGCCGTTCGAGGGCCTGGGGGACCGAGGACACCACCTGGTCGGGGACCCGGACGACGCAGATGTGATGGTCGGGGACGAGGGTGATGCGGCGGCGGCCCTGGTCTCGGGAGCCGTCCAGGACGATCGTGCCGGTCTCGGCGATCGCCACGGCGCAGGCGGTGACGACGCTGTCGACCTGGTCGAGTTCGGCCGCGGTGTTCGTCTCCAGGTCGGGGACCTGCGCCGCGTCCGCCTCGGCCAGCCAGCCGTCCGGCAGCTCGGGCGGCACTGCCGCGGTCCGCGACCCGTGCCCGGCGAGGAGGCGTGCGAGGGTGGCCGGCAGTTCGTCGCTGGTGGCCCGGTGCACGATGGCCCGGTAGTCCGCGAGGTTCTCTGCGAGGAGTTCGACCGTCTGGTCGGTGGTGCGGGTGCCGTGTTCGCGCAGGTAGGCGCGGTCGATGTCCTTGGCGTACGACTCCGGGGCCTCGACGGGGCCGCCCAGCGCCCGGCGTACCCGGCCGAGGATGACGTCTCTGCTGCTGCTCACTTGTTCGTCTCCTTGCCGCCGTTGGTCCGTTTCCACCAGTCGCGGAAGGGTTCCGCGGGCACCGTGGGCAGGTCGCGGGTCGCCGTCCACGCCTTGCCGGGGCCGGGCACCGTACGCGGGTGGAAGCGCCGCGTGCGCGAGGCGAGGCGCTGGCCGGTGGCCAGGGCCGCCGGGTGGGTGAAGGCCCAGGTGGCGGCGCGCATCGCGGCGCGTTCGGCGGCGTGGCCCTTGGCCGGGCGGAGCATCACCTTGTTGCCCTGGCGGGTGGCGGGGCCGCCGGCGACCACGCGTTCGCGCAGGTGGACGAGGACCTCGGGGATGTCGATGGCGACGGGGCACACCTCGTAGCAGGCCCCGCACAGGGAGGACGCGTAAGGGAGCGAGGCGTCGATCTCGCTGCCGGTGCCGCGCAGTTGCGGGCTGAGGATGGCGCCGATAGGGCCCGGATAGACGGAGCCGTAGGCGTGGCCGCCGGCCCGCTCGTAGACCGGGCACACGTTCAGGCAGGCGGAGCAGCGGATGCAGCGCAGGGCCTGGCGGCCGACCTCGTCGGCGAGGGTGTCGGTGCGGCCGTTGTCGATGAGGACCAGGTGGAAGGTCTGCGGGCCGTCGGAGTCGGTGGTGCCCGTCCAGGTGGAGGTGTACGGGTTCATGCGCTCGGCCGTCGAGGAGCGCGGCAGCGTCTGGAGGAACACCTCCAGGTCCTGCCATGTCGGCACGATCTTCTCGATGCCGACGACCGAGATCAGCGTCTCGGGCAGCGTCAGACACATGCGGCCGTTGCCCTCGGACTCGACCACCACCAGGGTGCCGGTCTCGGCCACCATGAAGTTGGCGCCGGAGATACCGACCTTGGCGCGCAGGAACTTCTCGCGCAGGTGCAGGCGGGCCGCCTCGGCGAGTTCGGCGGGGGTGTCGGTGAGACCTTCCGGGGCCGGGCGGCCCCAACTGCCCATCTCCTTGCGGAAGATGTCACGGATCTCGCCCCGGTTGCGGTGGATGGCCGGGACCAGGATGTGCGAGGGGCGGTCGTCGCCGAGCTGGACGATGAGTTCGGCGAGGTCGGTCTCGTAGGCGTGGATGCCCTCGGCCTCGAGGTGCTCGTTGAGGCCGATCTCCTGGGTGGCCATCGACTTGACCTTGACGACCTCCGACTCGCCGGTCTCCCGGACCAGGCTCGTCACGATCCGGTTGGCCTCGTCGGCGTCGCGCGCCCAGTGCACGGTGCCGCCGGCGGCCGTGACCGACTCCTCCAGCTGGATGAGGTAGTGCTCCAGGTGGGCGAGGGTGTGGTCCTTGATCTCCTTGCCGGCCTGGCGAAGGCGTGCCCAGTCGTCGAGTTCGGCCACCGCGCGCTCGCGCTTGTCGCGGATGGTGTGCGTGGCGTGCTTCAGGTTGGCGCGCAGGGTGGTGTTGCGCACGGCGTCGTGCGCGGCCTTCGGGAAGGCCGGCATCCCTACGAATGTGCCGCCGCTCATGCCAGGGCCCCCTCTTCTGCCGTGCTGGCTTCTTCCGTGTTGGCGAGGATCTCGGCGATGTGGACCGGACGCATGCCGACCTTCAGGCGGGACATGGTGCCGCCGATGTGCATCAGGCAGGAGTTGTCGGCGGCGCACAGCACGTCCGCGCCCGTCGATTCGGCGTTGCGGACCTTGTCCGTGCCCATCGCCGACGACACGTCCGCGTTCTTCACCGCGAAGGTGCCGCCGAAGCCGCAGCACTCGGCCGCGCCCGGCAGCTCGGCCAGCTCAAGTCCCTTGACTTTGCTGAGCAGTTGCGTGGGGCGATCGCCGAGGCCGAGGGAGCGGAGCCCGTGGCAGGTGGGGTGGTAGGTCACTTTGTGCGGGTAGTACGCGCCGACATCCGTGACACCCAGCACGTCGACCAGGAACTCGGTCAGCTCGTACGTCTTCGGGATCACCGGCGCGAGTGTGGCCGCGAGGTGTCCGCCACGGCCCTCCGAGCGCGCCCGTTCGCCCATCCGCGGGTACAGCTCGCGGACCATCGCCGCGCACGAACCGGACGGCGTGATGATTGCGTCGTAATCACCCGAGGCGAGACCGGGACCGAAGGTGTCGGCGTAGTGGGTCGCCAGTGGCTCGGCCTCGCGGCGGTAGCCGGTGTTGTAGTGCGGCTGGCCGCAGCAGGTCTGCGCGGCGGGGAAGTCGACCTCCACGCCGAGCCTGTTGAGGAGCTTGACGACGGCGCGGCCCGTATCCGGGTAGAGCGTGTCGTTGACACAGGTCAGGAAGAGCGCGACACGCATCGGGGCCCCTTCGGTCGGTCGGAATCGGTCGGCGCGGGTGGTACGTCGGTGATCATCGGTCGGGTGCAGCGTACGTCGTGAGCGGGAGCTGGTCACGGGGTGCGGACGCGTGCCGCCGCCGCGTCCCATGCACCGCGGTCGCCGGTCGGCTCGTAGCGCGCCAGCGGCTGGGTGTCGGCGACGAGCCGACGCATCGCGGCCCGGTCGCCGATGACGCCGTCGGCCCGCGCCTGAACGAGTACGTTGCCCAGCGCCGCGCCCTCGGCGGGGCCCGCCACGACCGGCAACCCGCAGGCGTCGGCCGTGAGTTGGCAGAGCAGGGCGCCCCGGGCGCCGCCGCCGACGATGTGCACCACGTCGACCGGGCGGTCGGCGAGGCGGGCCGCGTCCTCGATGGCGCGGCGGTGGGCGAGGGCGAGCGAGTCGAGGATGCAGCGGGTGGTCTCGGCGCGGGTGCGGGGCTCCGGCTGGCCGGTGGTGCGGCAGGCGGCGGCGATCCGGTCGGGCATGCCGCCGGGCGGCAGGAACGTGGGATCGCCCGCGTCGACGACCGAGCGCAGCGGGGTCGCCTTCGCGGCCTCGTCGAGAAGCACGCTCAAGTCCGGCTCGTTCCAGGCACGTTGGCACTCCTGGAGCAGCCACAGGCCCATGATGTTGCGGAGGTAGCGGACCGTGCCGTCGATGCCGAGCTCGTTCGTGAAGTTCGCGGCGCGGCTCTCCTCCGTGAGGACGGGCGCGTCCAGTTCGAGGCCGGCGAGGGACCAGGTGCCGGTGCAGATGTACGCGAAGTTCTCCTCGGTCGCCGGGACCGCGGCCACGGCCGACGCGGTGTCGTGCGAGGCGACCGTCGTCACAGGGACGGGGCCGGTCAGGCCCGTCTCGTCGAGGACGTGGGGGAGGAGTTCGCCCGCGGGGTCGACGGGGCGGCGGATCGGGGCGAAGAGGTTCACGTCGATGCCGGCGCGGGCGGCGATGTCGTGGGCCCAGTCGCCGGTGCGGGGGTCGATGAGCTGGGTGGTGGAGGCGTTGGTGAGCTCGGTGCCCTGCTGTCCCGTCAGCCAGTACGTGAGGAGGTCCGGGATGAGCAACAGGCGTTGGGCGGCGGCGAGTTGTGCAGTGTCGCGGGCCGCCGTGAGCTGGTAGATCGTGTTGAACGGGACGTACTGGAGGCCGGTGGCCGCGTACAGCTCCGCCGGCGGGATCGTCGCCCACAGCTTCTCGGCGGTGTGGTCCGTGCGGGTGTCGCGGTAGTGGTACGGGTTGCCGAGGAGGGCGTTGTCCGCGTCGAGGAGGCCGTAGTCGACGGCCCAGCTGTCGATGCCGACGGAGCGGACCGGTCCGGTTTTCCGGAGGCCCTCCAGGATGCCCCCGTACAGCCCGAGGATGTCCCAGTGCAGGCCGTCGGTGGTGCGGACCGGGGTGTTCGGGAACCGGTGGGCCTCCGCCAGGGTCAGGGTGTCTCGGGTGACGCGGGCCGTCATGACCCGGCCGCTGGAGGCGCCCAGGTCTATCGCGGCGTAGGGGGTGGTGGGCATGAGGTTGGCCTTTGCGAGTGGGCGTGCGGTGGGAGGCGGGGGAGGGAGCCGCACCGGGGCAGGGCCACGCGTAACGGGCGCGCCGCACCGGGGTGCCGCCTCGCCCACCCTGCCGCTCAAGGCGGCAGATTGCCCAAGGCGGCGGGACGGCACGGTCTTTTGGAGCCCCTGCGGCGATTGAGCAGCGGGGTCCGGGGCGGAGCCCCGGGGTCAGCGGAGGAACGCTGCCGCTACACCTGCGTCCACGGGGACATGCAACCCCGTCGTGTGCGTAAGGTCCCCGCCGGTCAACGCGAACACGGCGTTGGCCACGTGTTCCGGCAACACCTCCCGCTTCAAAAGAGTCCGCTGCGCGTAGAACTCGCCCAGCTTCTCCTCCTCCACCCCGTACACCGCGGCGCGCTTCGCCCCCCAGCCCCCGGCGAAGATCCCGGACCCGCGCACCACGCCGTCCGGGTTGACCCCGTTGACCCGGATCCCGTCCCCGCCCAACTCCGCTGCCAGCAACCGCACTTGGTGCGCCTGGTCCGCCTTGGTCGCCGAGTACGCCACATTGTTCGGCCCGGCGAACACCGCGTTCTTGGAGGCGATGTAGACGATGTCGCCGCCCATCTCCTGCGCCCGCATCACCCGCGCCGCCTCGCGCGAGACGAGGAATGAACCGCGCGCCATGATGTCGTGCTGGAGATCCCAGTCCTTCGCCGTTGTCTCCAGGAGCGGCTTCGAGATGGAGATGCCCGCGTTGTTGACGACCAGGTCCACACCGCCGAAGGCCAGCGCCGCCGCCTTGAAGGCGTCCGCGATCTGCTCCTCGGACGTGACATCGACCGTCACAGCGACCGCCTTGTCGGGGCCGCCCAACTCCTCGGCCACCGCCGCCGCACCGTCCGCGTTGAGGTCGGCGACGACCACGCACGCGCCCTCGGCGACGAGCCGGTGCGCGATGGCCTTGCCGATGCCGGAGCCCGCGCCCGTCACCAGGGCCACCCGCGTGGCGAGCGGCTTCGGCTTCGGCATCCGCTGGAGCTTGGCCTCCTCCAGCGCCCAGTACTCGATGCGGAACTTCTCCGACTCCTCGATCGGCGCGTACGTCGAGACCGCCTCGGCGCCGCGCATCACATTGATGGCGTTGAGGTAGAACTCGCCCGCCACGCGCGCCGTCTGCTTGTCCTTGCCGAAGGAGAACATGCCCACACCCGGCACGAGCACGATCGCCGGGTCCGCGCCGCGCATCGCGGGGGAGTCGGGCGAGGCGTGCCGCTCGTAGTACGCCGCGTACTCGGTGCGGTAGTCGGCGTGCAGCTCCTTCAACCGCTCGGTCACCGCGTCGAGTTCGGCCGTGGGCGGCAGGTCGAGGACGAGAGGGCGGACCTTCGTACGAAGGAAGTGGTCAGGGCAGGAGGTGCCGAGCGCGGCGAGGCGCGGATGCTCGGCGCTGGCCAGGAAGTCCAGGACGGGGCCCGAGTCGTCGAAGTGGCCGACCTGCGGGCGGTCCGTGGACGCCAAACCCCGGATGAGCGGGGCGAGTTCGGCTGCCCGCGCACGGCGCTCGGCCGCGCCCGGCGCCGCGTAGCCCTCGATGACCGGGCCGAACGGCTCGTCCTTGCCGTGTTCGGCGAGGAAGGTCTCGGCGGTGCGGATCATGTAGAGCGAGTTGGCCTCGCACTCCTCGGCCGTGTCACCCCACGCGGTGATGCCGTGGCCGCCGAGGACGCAGCCGATCGCCGCCGGGTTGGCGGCCTTGATCGCGCCGATGTCCAGGCCGAGCTGGAAGCCGGGGCGCCTCCACGGCACCCACACGACCTTCTCGCCGAAGCACTCGGCGGTCAGCTTCTCGCCGTCGGCGGCGCAGGCCAGCGCGATACCGGAGTCGGGGTGCAGGTGGTCGACGTGCGCCGCATCCACCAGGCCGTGCATCGCTGTGTCGATGGACGGCGCGGCGCCGCCCTTGCCGTGCGAGCAGTAGTCGAACGCGGCGACCATCTCGTCCTCGCGCTCCACGCCCGGGTACACCTCGGTCAGCGCCTTGAGCCGGTCGACGCGCAGGACGGCGAGCCCGGCCTCCTTGAGCGTGCCCAGATCGCCGCCCGAGCCCTTGACCCACATCAGCTCGACGTCGCCGCCGGTGACCGGGTCCGTCTCGATGGCCTTGGCGGAGGTGTTCCCGCCGGCGTAGTTGGTGTTGCGGGGGTCGGCGCCGAGCCGGTTCGAGCGGTCGATGAGGGCGGCGACCTGAGGGTGCGTAGCCATGAAAGGTCCTAAATTCCTGAGGAGTTGAGGGCGGTGGTGTGTCGGGAGGTGGTTACGCGCCCCACCCCGCCTGCTCCCCACCGACCCGCTCGGCCACGATCCGCTCCTGCCACCCGGAGGCGGCGTACGCGGTGACGGGGTTCGCCGCGAGCCCCTGCTCCTCGCGCCACTCGGCGAGCAGCGGCCGCACGTCGGTGTTGTACGCGTCCATGATCACGGAGTTCGCGGTCAGGACATCGCCCGTTCCCTGCGCCGCGCTCAGCGCCTCGCGGTCCACGAGCAGCGCCTTGGCCGTCGCCTCCTGCACGTTCATCACGGAGCGGATGACCGCCGGGATCTTGGCCTCGATGTTGTGGCACTGGTCGAGCATGAAAGCGACGTTCGTGGCCGGATCGAAGCCGCCGTTCTTCGCGACCTCGTGCAGGATACGGAAGAGCTGGAACGGATCGGCGGCGCCCACCATCAGGTCGTCGTCCGCGTAGAAGCGGGAGTTGAAGTCGAAGCCGCCGAGCTTCTTCTCGCGCAGCAGCAGCGCCACGATGAACTCGATGTTCGTGCCGGGCGCGTGGTGGCCGGTGTCGACCACGACCTGCGCCTTGTCGCCGAGCTTGAGGCACTGCATGTAGGAGGTGCCCCAGTCAGGGACGTCCGTCGTGTAGAAGGCCGGCTCGAAGAACTTGTACTCCAGGAGCAGCCGCTGGTCGTCGCCGAGCCGCTCGTAGACGGCGGCGAGGGACTCGGCGAGGCGGTCCTGGCGGGCCACGATGTCGTCCTGGCCGGGGTAGTTGGTGCCATCCGCGAGCCAGATCTTCAGGTCCTTGGAACCCGTCGCGTCCATGACGTCGACGCATTCGAGGAGGTGGTCCAGTGCCTTGCGGCGCACCTTCGGGTCCGGGTGACAGACGCTGCCGAACTTGTAGTCGTCGTCCTGGAAGGTGTTGGAGTTGATGGTGCCGAGCTCGACACCGCGCTCCTTCGCGTACGCAGACAGGGCCGCATAGTCGTCGACCTTGTCCCACGGGATGTGCAGCGCGACCTTCGGGGCGATGCCGGTGAACTCGTGCACCTTCGCCGCGTCGTCCAGCTTCTCGTGGGGCGTGCGCGGCACACCGGCCTGGGCGAACACCTTGAACCGGGTGCCGGAGTTGCCGTAGCCCCAGGACGGCGTCTCGATCCGCTGGTTGGCGAGTGCGGCCTTCACGGCAGCGATGTCAGGCATGTCCACCTCTGAGTACACGGGTCTGCGAACCGTCTGCTGAATCGTCTGTGAATCGATTCATTGTGCAGCGAAGTTAGTCCTCCTCGTGAGGTGCGTCAAGGGGGTGGGTGACGACTCTCGTGCGTTACGAAATCGTTTCGTACGTCGTCGTATTCGGGCTGCCCAGACCCCTTGACCGGGGCGCCGGGGCGTGGCTAGCTTCCGGAACGTTTCACTGAAACATTTCACGTCGGGTGCCCTGCGAGTCACGTCGGGTGCTCTTCGACCCCCTGGAGACCTGTCATGACGCCACCTGAACCGGAGACCACTCCGGTGCTCGCCCTGGAGGGGGTGAGCAAGTCCTTCGGTGCCGTGCGCGCCCTGCGCGGTGTGTCGCTGAGCCTGCACGCCGGTGAGACGCACGCCCTCGCCGGCGAGAACGGCGCGGGAAAGTCGACGCTCATCAAGACCCTCGCCGGCGTGCACCGCCCGGACACCGGGACGGTTCTGCTCGACGGCTCCCCGGTCGAGTTCCACGGCCCCGCCGACGCCCGCGACGCCGGTGTCGCCGTCATCTACCAGGAGCCGACGCTCTTTCCCGACCTGTCCATCGCCGAGAACATCTTCATGGGCCGCCAGCCGCGCCGCTCCTTCGGCCGCGTCGACCACACCACGGTCAAAGAAGCCACCGCGGCCCTGTTCAAGCGGCTCGGCGTGGAGCTCGACCCAGACCAGCCGGCCCGCGGCCTGTCCATCGCCGACCAGCAGCTCGTCGAGATCGCCAAGGCGCTCTCCTTCGACGCCCGCGTGCTGATCATGGACGAGCCGACCGCCGCGCTCACCGGCAGCGAGGTGGCCCGCCTGTTCGGCGTCGTCCGCACGCTGCGCGAGCAGGGCGCCGCCGTGCTGTTCATCTCGCACCGCCTGGAGGAGATCTTCGAGCTGTGCCAGCGGGTGACGACGCTGCGCGACGGCGCGTGGGTGGCGAGCGAGCCGGTCGAAGGGCTCACCGAGGACGAGCTCGTACGCCGCATGGTCGGCCGCGACCTCGACGAGCTGTACCCCAAGCAGGCCACCGAACTCGGTGAAGTGGCCCTCAAGGTAAGCCGGTTGACCCGCGAGGGCGTGTTCACCGACGTGTCCTTCGAGGTGCGGCGCGGCGAGATCGTCGGCCTCGCCGGGCTCGTCGGCGCGGGCCGCAGCGAGGTGGCCCGCGCCGTCTTCGGCGTCGACCGCTTCGACGGCGGCGAGGTGGAGGTGCTCGGGCAGAAGCTCAAGCCCGGTGCGCCGAGCCTCGCCATGCACGCGGGCCTGGCCCTCGTCCCCGAGGACCGGCGCGCCCAGGGCCTCGTGATGGACATGTCCATCGAGCGGAACATCGGCCTGACCGGCTTCGCCGACACCTCCCGCGCGGGGTTCATGAGCCGCAGGGCGGAGCGCAGCCGGTCCCTGGACTGGTCGGTGAAACTCCAGGTCAAGTACGCGCGGCTCGCCGACGTCGTCGGCACGCTCTCCGGCGGCAACCAGCAGAAGGTCGTCCTCGCCAAGTGGCTCGCCACCGGCCCGCAGGTGCTCATCGTGGACGAGCCCACGCGCGGCATCGACGTCGGCACGAAGGCCGAGGTGCACCGCCTGCTGTCCTCGCTCGCGGCCGACGGCGTCGCCGTCCTGATGATCTCCTCCGACCTCCCCGAGATCCTCGGCATGGCCGACCGGGTGCTCGTGATGCACGAAGGCCGGCTCTCCGCCGAACTGCCGCGCGCCGAGGCGAACGAGGAGTCCGTGATGGCGGCGGCGACGGGGAGGGCGGCGTGACCACCATCCCCCTGCGGGCCGCCCGCACCGCAAGGAGCACCACATGACCATCACCGCACCACCCGTACGCGAGGACGCGGCGCCACCGCCCACCGCCGGGCGACGGCTGCTCGACAAGGTGTTCAAGGCGCGCGAACTCGCCGTCGCCGCCGTGCTCGTGGTGATGCTGCTCGCCACGCAGATCTCCAACACTGAGTTCCTGTCGCAGCAGGGCGTCAAGGATCTCCTCCTGAACGCCACGATCCTCGTCCTCGTCGCCACCGGACAGGCGATCGTCGTCATCACCCGCAACGTCGACCTGTCCGTCGGTTCGGTGCTCGGCATCTCCGCCTTCGCCGCCGGTGACTACCTTCAGGGCGGCGGCAGTTCACTGATCGCCGTCGTGTACGCGGTCGCCATCGGCGCCGTCTTCGGCGTCCTGAACGGCGCGCTCGTCAGCCTCGGCAAGGTCCCTGCACTCGTCGTCACCCTCGGCACGCTGTACGTGGTGCGCGGCATCGACTCCATCTGGGTCGGCTCCCAGCAGATCGTCGCCGCCGACCTGCCCGACGGCTTCGTCGACTTCGGCCACGACGGCATCTGGATCGTGTCCTATCTGGCGCTGCTCGCCGTCGCCGTGCTGCTCTGCGTCGGCTACTACCTGCGCAGCTACCGCAGCGGCCGCGAGATGTACGCGCTGGGATCAAGCCCGGAGGCCGCGAACCTCGCCGGTATCCCCGTCCGCAAGCGGATCATGACGGCGTACGTGCTGTGCGGCGCGCTCGCAGGCCTCGCCGGCGCCCTCTACCTGGCGCGCTTCGGCAACGTCGACTCCGGTACAGGCAACGGCTACGAACTCACCGTCGTCAGCGCCGTCGTCGTCGGCGGCGTCGCCTTCACCGGCGGCGCGGGCACTGTCTACGGCGCCGCCCTCGGCGCCCTGCTGCTGACCTCCATCAACAGCGTGCTGCCCGCCATCGGCGTCAGCTCCGTCTGGGTCACCGCCATCAACGGAATCTTGCTGCTGCTCGCCATCGCCGTCGACCGGATCGTCGCACTGCGTGTCGCTGCCGTGCTGCGCAAGCAGGCCGCACAGATGAGGAGCGCCCGCCATGCGTGACGCCATGCGTAAGAACTCCCTTGCGGGCGCCGTCCGTTGGGACACCGCCGTCGGCGCCCTGCTCGTCGTGCTGCTGCTCTGCTCGTTCGCGTTCGTCGACAACTTCGGCAACGCGCTGAACCTGTCGTTCCTGATCGGCAACACCCTGCCCATCGCGATCATCGCGCTGCCGATGACGATGCTGGTCATCTCCGGCGAGGTCGACCTGTCGGTCGGCTCCACCGTCGGCCTGTCCGGCGCCGTGATGGGCGCGCTGTGGAACAACGGCATGGCCATCGAGACGATCATCCCGATCTGCCTGCTGCTCGGCGTCGTCTGCGGCCTGATCAACGGGCTGCTCGTCACCCGCCTCGGCCTGCCCTCCCTCGCCGTCACCATCGGCACCATGGCCGCCTACCGCGGCATCGCCCAGATCGTCCTCGGCTCCGACTCGGTCACCGACTTCCCGTCCCAGTACCTGGACTTCGGCGCGAACCGGATCGGCGACACCTTCATCCCGTACGCCGCCCTGCCCTTCGTCGTCCTCCTCGCCATCGCGATCGTCGTGCTGCACGCCACCCGCATGGGCCGCTCCCTCTTCGCGATCGGCGCGAACGAGGAGGCCGCCCGGTTCGCCGGCGTACGCGTCAAGCGGCTCAAGCTGTCGATGTTCGTCACGACGGGCGTGCTGTCCGCGCTCACCGGCGTGTTCTGGGCCCTGCACTACGCCAGCGCCCGCTACGACAACGCCACCGGGCTCGAACTCTCCGTCATCGCGGCCGTGTTGCTCGGCGGCATCGACTTCGACGGCGGCAAGGGCACCCTCGGCGGCGCGATCGCCGGGGTGTTCCTGCTCGGCTCGCTGCAGAACGTGATGAGCCTGCTCAACGTCTCCGCGCAGTCGCAGATCGTCGTCACCGGCGTGCTGCTCGTGATCTCCGTGCTCGCGCCGCGCGTCGGCCGCCAGATCGCGCAGGCACGGTCCCGCAAGAAGACGGCAGCAGCCGCACCCGCACCCGTCGCCCCGTAGCCCCACGTCCCGTACTCCTTAAGGAAACGCCATGAACGTACGCACCCGCCGGTTGTCCGCCGCCCTCGCCGTGACCACCGCCCTCGTCCTCGGCGCCACCGCCTGTGGCGGCACCACCAAGTCGGACTCCAACAAGGAGGACGCCAAGTCCGCCGCCGCGGGCAAGGCCGACCCGAACGCCAAGACCAAGAAGGGCCTCACGGTCGCCTTCCTGCCCAAGCAGGTCAACAACCCGTACTTCACGACCTCCGACACCGGCGGCAAGAAGGCCCTCGCGACGCTCGGCTCGACGTACAAGGAGGTCGGCACCAGCTCCGGCACCGACACCTCCGGGCAGGTCTCCTACGTCAACACGCTCACCCAGCAGCAGGCCGACGCCATCGCCGTGTCCGCGCAGGACCCGGGCGCCCTGTGCACCGCGCTCAAGCAGGCGATGAAGAGCGGCGTCAGCATCGTCACGTACGACTCCGACACCAAGGTCGACTGCCGGAACGTGTTCGTGTCGCAGGCCAGCGCCGAGGACCTCGGCCGCACCCAGGTGCAGCAGATGGCGAAGCAGATCGGCAACAAGGGCGAGATCGCGGTTCTGTCGGCGGCCCAGACGGCCACCAACCAGAACACGTGGATCAAGTACATGAAGGACGAGCTGAAGAAGCCCGCTTACAAGGACATCAAGCTCGTCACGACCGCCTACGGCGACGACGACGCCCAGAAGTCGTTCCAGCAGACCCAGGGCCTGCTCCAGGAGCACCCGAAGCTGAAGGGGATCATCTCCCCGACCACGGTCGGCATCAAGGCGGCGGCCCAGTACCTCTCCGGCTCCAAGTACAAGGGCAAGGTCAAGCTGACCGGCCTCGGCACCCCCAACGACATGCGTGCCTACGTCAAGAACGGCACGGTCGAGGCCTTCGAGCTGTGGGACCCGGCGAAGCTCGGCGCGCTCGCCGCGCACACCGCGGTCGCCCTGGAGTCCGGGCAGATCACCGGCAAGGCGGGGGAGAAGTTCACGGCAGGTGACATGGGCGAGTACACGATCGAGAAGGACGGCGTCGTCACCCTCGGCAAGCCGACCGTCTTCAACAAGTCGAACATCGACGACTACAAGTTCTGAGCGGGAACGTGGGATTCGAAGAATGAGTGACATGCAACGCGTCTGCTTCCTGCTCAAGGTCAGGTCCGACCGCATCGAGGAGTACAAGGCCCGCCACGCACCCATCTGGCAGGAGATGCGGGACGCACTCTCCGCCACCGGCTGGCACAACTACTCGCTCTTCCTGCGCGAGGACGGACTGCTCGTCGGCTACCTGGAGACGGAGGACTTCGACAAGGCGCGTGCCGCCATGGATGCCACGGACGTCAACGCGCGCTGGCAGGCCGAAATGGGCGAGTTCTTCGAGGCGTTGGACGGGCAGGCGCCCGATGCCGCGATGCGCCCGCTCACCGAGGTCTTCCACCTTGCGTGAGCGTCCCGTCGTCGGCATCAAGGACGTCGCCCGGGAGGCCGGTGTCTCCGTCGGCACGGTCTCCAACGTCCTCAACCAGCCCGACCGGGTCTCCGAGCCCACCCGCCGCCACGTCCAGCAGGTCATCGCCCGGCTCGGCTACGTACGCAGCGAGTACGCCCGCCAACTCCGGGCCGGACACAGCCGCATCATGGCTCTCCTCGTCCTCGACATGGGCAACCCGTTCTTCGTGGACCTCGCGCGCGGCGCCGAACGCGCCGCGCGCGAGGCCGGGCTCGGCGTGATGGTGTGCAACAGCGCGCAGAGCCCGTCGGTGGAGGCCGAATACCTCTCCATGTTCGCCGAACAGCGGGTGCGCGGCGCCCTGATCACACCGGCCGACCCCAGCGGCGCAACGCTCCGCGCATTCCGCCGCCACGGCATCCCGTACGTCGTCGTGGACCGGGTCGCCGGCGACGAACCGGGCTGTTCGGTGGCGGTCGACGACGTGGCGGGCGGCACGCTCGCCGTCCGCCACCTCGTCGACGCGGGCCACCGCTCCCTCGCCTACGTCAGCGGCCCACCCCACCTCAAACAGGTGCAGGACCGCCGCGAGGGCGCCCACAAGGCCCTGGCCGAGGCAGGCCTGCCTGTGAACGCGCTCTACGAACTCCCCACGGACCGCCTGGACGTGGCGGCCGGCCGCGACGCGGGCGCCCGCCTCCTCGGCCTGTCCCACCGCCCCACGGCCGTCTTCTGCGCCAACGACCTCCTCGCCCTCGGCGTCCTGCAATCCCTCTATGCGGCCGGGATCCGAGTCCCCGAGGACATCTCCCTGGTCGGCTACGACGACATCGAATTCGCCTCGGCGGCCACGGTCCCCCTCACCTCCGTCCGCCAACCGGCCACGAGCCTCGGCACCATCGCCGCCCACCTCCTCCTCCAGGAAACCGGCGACCACGCGGCCGACCACCACCACGAACACATCGTGCTGCGCCCGGAGTTGGTGGTGCGGGGGTCGAGCCGCGCGGTGCGATGAGGGTCACCGCACCGAACTCGTCAACTGATACCTCCCCGGCGTCAGCCGATACGTGGCCACCTTGTCCGCGAAGCCCTCGAAGTGGGCTCCGGAGGCCTTCGACAGCGGGGTACGGCCCTCGCGGACCGTGTCCGCCGAGACGGCCGGCAGGGACAGTGTCGCCTCCGTGTTGGGCGGGACCACGGCCTCGTAGGACAGGGTGCCGTCGGCGGACAGGGACCAGGTGCTGGTGATTTCTCCGTAGGGGGACATGTGGCTGGCCTCGACCTCGGTGATCTTTCCGGTCGGGTCGAGGTGGGGCCGGAGGCGGAAGCGTTGGAAGCCGGGGTGGTCGGGGTCGCCGGCGATGCCCGCCATGTACGTGTACATCCACTCCATGATCGCGCCGTACGAGTAGTGGTTGAAGGAGTTCATCTCCACCGGGCCGAAGCCGTCCTCCTTGGAGTAGGAGTTCCAGCGTTCCCAGATGGTCGTCGCGCCGTTCTTCACCGAGTAGAGCCAGGACGGCATCGCGTCCTGGTGCAGCAGTTTGTACGCGAGGTCGGGGCGGCCCTCGTCGGTGAGGACCGGGGCGAGGACGTTCGAGCCGAGGAAGCCGACCGAGAGGGTGTTCTCCGCGTAGTCGACGCGGGCGCTGTCGGGGTGGGCGGCCTTGTACGCCGCGTCGTTGCCGATGTTGTCCGCCAACAGGCCGACCAGAGCCCGGCGTTGGGCCTGCGTGTCGTAGAAGCCGAGCTTGAGGACCCACAGGAGAGCTGACTGGCTGTTGTCCTCCGGGTCGCCGCCCATGACCGGCTTGCCGCCGAGGCTCGACCGTACGGTGATCTTGTCTCCGTCGACCGCGACGTACTTCGCCATGAAGGCGCGGCGGATGCGGGCGAAGAGGTCCTCGTACGCCTTCGACTCCGAGGTCCTGCCGGTGGCGCGCGCCATCTGTGCCATCAGGTGGACGCTGTACGCGTAGTAGACGTCGCTCATCAGCTGGGTACCGGTGTTCTGGAAGGCGAGCCAGTCGGCGAAGATCGCGCCCTGGCCCGCGTAGCTGTCGCCGCCCTTCTTCTTGATCCACTCGATGTAGTGGACCATGGCGTCCCAGCTGCGGTCGACGATGGTCCGGTCGCCGCTCATCTGCCACACGGTCCACGGGACGACGACCCCGCAGTCCGCCCAACCACTGCACGGCTCCGCCGCGTTGTACCGGTTGCCGGGCGCGACCGCAGTGAACTGCGCGCCGTCGACGCCGTACGTCTTCTGCGACTCGATGAGGATGTCCTCGAAATGGCTGAGGAAGGCGACCGAGTCCGTGTTGTAGAGGCCGGTCATCGAGAACACCTGCGTGTCGCCGGTCCAGCCGAGCCGCTCGTCGCGCTGCGGGCAGTCGGTGGGCACCCACAGGTAGTTGCCGCGCTGGCCCCAATGCACGTTGCTGATCAGCTGGTTGATGTCATCGTCGTTGGTCGTGATGCTGCCCGCCTCGCGGAGGGCGGAGGTGGCGACCCTGCCGGTCAGCCCGGAGACCGTGACCTCGGCGTCCTTGGTGGTCACCGCCACCGACACGTAGCGGAAGCCGTAGAAAGTGAGCGTGTCCTCGTGGGTCTCGCCCTCGCCGCCGGCCCCCTTGAGGGTGTACGTGCTCGTGGCCTTCGCCGAGCGCAGATTGGCCCGGTAGAGCGAGCCCACCGGGCCGTCCGCGCCCTTGCTGTCGTCGTTGAGCATCTCGCCGAACCTGACGACGACTTCGGCTCCGGCGGGCCCGCGCAGCGTGTAGCGGGGGACACCGACCATGTTCTGGCCGAGGTCGAAGACGGCGATGTCGCCGGGGCGCAGGGTGACCGGGCCCGGCTTCCCGCTGGTCGAGCGGGCGGGGTCGGGGACGATGCGGCCCTTGCCGTTGGCGCTCGACTCCTCGCCCGTGACCTCGGAGTAGACGGTGAGGGACTGCGGGGTGCGGTCCCACTTCTCCATCAGGCGGGCCGTCTCGCCGGGGTAGGCGGTCAGCCTGGCGTCCGGGTACTTCGTGGCGTAGCCGACCTCCTCCACGTCCGACCACATGGACGCGTCGAAGGCGTTCGCCGTCCAGCCGGCGAGTTCCTTGCGGGCGTCGTACGTCTGACCGTCGTAGATGTCGTCGGCGCGGTAAGGGCCGGTGTCGGTGGCCTTCCAGCCGGCGCCCGGCCTGGTGACGACGCTCTGCGTGCCGCCGTCGGCGTACCGGATGAGGAGCTTGGCCTTGAGGGCGAGCGGATTGCCGTCCTTGGAGTAGTACTTGCTGCCCTCCGAGACCCGCGCGTTGTACCAGCCGTTGCCGAGCACCGCGGCGAGCGTCACGTCACGGCCGCCGCCGCGCGTCACCAACTCCGTGACGTCGTACGTCATGTAGTTGACGCTCGTGTCGTAATTGGTCCAGCCCGGGGTGAGGAGTTCGGCCGTGCGGCCCTCGCCCTCGGGGACCGTGACGCGCTCGCCGTTGATGTACGCCTCGTAGACGCCGAGCGCCGTCACGTACAGCCGCGCCTCGCGGACCCGGCCCTTGCGCAGTGCGGACTCGCTCCGCAGCAGCGGCGCGCCCGCCGAGTTGGGCTTCTTGCCCTTCATGCCGATCCACAGCGCGCCGTCCCAGTGGGTGACGCCGTCGCTGCTCAGCAGGGCGGTCTCGAAGCGGGCGGGGAAGGAGGTGCCGACCTCGCGGCCGTCCGCGTCCCACACCGTCACGGACCAGAAGTACCCGGTGGACGGCTCCAGTTCGGGCCCGTCGTAGCGCACGGCCACCGAGTCGGACGACGTCACGCGGCCGCTGTCCCACACATCGGCGCGGGCGAGCCGCGCGGGGCTCGACGCCACGCGGATCCGGTACGCGCCCTGCGCCAGGCCGCGCCGCGGCGAGTCGAGGCGCCAGCCGAAGAGGGGGCGGGCGGCGTCGGTGCCGAGGGGGTCGACGCGGTGTTCGGTGGTGAGCCCGGTGACCGCGCCGTTCGGGGGAGTGGGGAGGGCGGTGGGTCCGGTGGAGGTCGCCGCGGTGGCGGACGGGGCGGCGGTCGCGATGACGGGCACCGCGCCCGCGCTCGCGGCGAGGACGGTTCTGCGACGTATGTCGCTGCGCATCTCGGGGTGTCCCTTCGTCGGTGAAGGTGTTCCGGTTCAAACGATTCAGGTCCGCGCCCCAGGAGGCAAGGGGTGTGCATGAGGTACGGCTGAGGTGTAGCCGCTCCACTGGTGCGACAGGATGGTCGGAGGCGGGTGGGGAGGGACGCCCCCGCCTGCTGGGACGACTGTCGGGACCGAAACGATTCACCCACTCGTCCGATGCGTCGAACACGGACCGGGCCCAGCCACGTACACTCCGACTGCCGCACCAGCTCACCAGGAGGATCACACCCGATGGGACAGTCCGTGGGGATCAAGGACGTCGCCCGCGAAGCGGGGGTGTCCGTGGGCACGGTCTCGAACGTGATCAATCGGCCCGAGGCGGTGGCCGACGCGACGCGGGCCCGCGTCCAGGCCGCCATCGAGCGGCTCGGCTATGTCCGCAGTGAGTCGGCGCGCCAACTGCGCGCCGGACGCAGCCGCATCATCGGCCTGCTCGTCCTCGACATGGGCAACCCGTTCTTCGTGGATGTCGCGCGCGGCGCCGAGCGTGCGGCGCGGGACACCGGGCTCGGGGTGATGGTGTGCAACAGCGCGCAGAGCCCGGCCGAGGAGGCCGAGTACCTGTCGCTCTTCGCCGAGCAGCGGGTACGCGGAGTCCTCCTGACACCCGCCGAGGCGACCGGCCCCACCGTGGAGGCTTTCCGCCGGCACGACATCCCGTTCGTGCTGGTGGACCGGGTCGCCGAGGGCGCCACCGAGTGCTCGGTGTCGGTCGACGACGTCAACGGCGGCGCGCTCGCCGTGCGTCACCTCATCGACGCGGGACACCGCAGCATCGCCTACGTCAGCGGCCCGCGCACGCTCAACCAGGTCGAGGACCGCCGCCAAGGCGCTCTGCGCGCGCTGAAGGAAGCCGGCCTTCCCGCCTCCGTGCTGCGCGAACTCCCGACCGATCGCCTCGACGTGGCAGCCGGCCGGGACGCGGGCGCCCGCCTCCTCGGCCTCACCGAGCGCCCCACGGCCGTCTTCTGCGCCAACGACCTCCTCGCCCTCGGCGTCCTCCAGTCCCTGTACGCGGCCGGGGTCCGGGTCCCCGACGACATCGCGATCGTCGGCTACGACGACATCGAGTTCGCGGCGGCCGCCGCGGTCCCGCTCACCTCGGTGCGGCAGCCCGCGGTCCACATGGGTGCCCTCGCCGCGGACCTCCTCCTGGAGGAAATCGAGGCGACGGACGACCCGGAACGGGCACACGAGCACCGACGGGTGGTGCTGCAACCGGAGTTGGTGGTGCGGGGATCGAGCCTGGGCGCACGCTGAGTGCCGGTCTTTCAGCCCCGCCGACGATTGAGGCGCGGGGGGTCGGGGCGGAGCCGAAGCCGCGACCCGACAAGTGGGGCACCTTGTGGCTGACCACCATGGGCCGCCGTACGGGCCGTCCGCGCGGCGTCATCGTCGCCTACGTGGAGGACGGCCCGCATCTGGTCACGCCGGCGATGAACGGGTGGGGCGAAGGTGAACCCGCCTGGTGGCTCAACCTCCGGGCGCACCCCGAGGCGATGGTCCAGCTGGTCAGTGGTCGCCGGACGGTGCGGGCGCGCGCCGCGACGGGCGACGAGCGGGCGCGGTTGTGGGACCGCTGGCGCGAGATCGAGAAGAACCTCGACGCGTACGCGGCGAAGCGGTCGTTCGAGACCACGGTGGTGGTCCTGGAGCCCCTGTCAGGACACCGGCCCCCGCCCGTCCCGTAGCCGCGTGGCGAACCCGGGCAGGCCGGATCGGGCCGGACGTGACACCGGTCGAACACAGTGGTGGGAAACTGGGCGGACGTATCGTCCGCTTGTCCGCATCGCCGCACAGGAGCCGCATTGAGCGCCGCCAGCTACCGACAGGCCGGGGTCGTCCTGACCGACCGTCGGTTCTCCGTACCCCTGGATCATGACCTCCCCGACGGGGAGCGCATCGAGCTCTACGCGCGCGAGGCCGTCGCTCCGGGGCGCGCGCACGAGAATCTGCCGTGGCTGCTCTACCTCCAGGGCGGCCCCGGTTTCGGCGCCAACCGCTTCTCCGGCCCGCAGGCCTGGCTCGGCCGCGCACTGAAGGACTACCGGGTCCTCCTCCTCGACCAGCGCGGCACCGGCGCCTCCGCCACCGTCAACCGCCAGACGCTCCCGCTGCGCGGCGACGCCGAGCAACAGGCGGCGTACGTAGGGCACTTCCGCGCCGATTCGATCGTGCGCGACTGCGAGTTCATCCGCCGGGAGGTCACCGGCGGTGCGCCCTGGACGATCCTCGGGCAGAGCTTCGGCGGCTTCTGCGCCGTGCGCTATCTGTCGTCGGCGCCGGAGGGCCTGGAGACCGCGATCATCACGGGCGGCCTGCCGAACCTCGACGGCCACGCGGACGACGTCTACCGGGCCGCGTACCCGCGCGTCGAGCGCAAGGTCCGTGCGCACTACGCCCGTTACCCGATGGACGTCGAGCGGGCGAAGGAGATCGCCGCGTACGTCCACGAGCACGAGCCGGTCCTTCCGAACGGCTACCGGCTGACCGTCCCCGCCTTCCAGTCCCTCGGCATCTGGCTCGGCGCGGGCGACGGCAGCGACCGGCTGCACTACCTCCTCGAGGACGCGTTCGTGCGGACGCCTGGCGGCCGTGAGCTGTCGGACGCGTTCTGCGAGCAGGTCGCGGGCGCGCTGTCCTACCGCCCCCACCCGCTGTACGCCGTGCTGCACGAGGCGATCTACGCGCAGGGCGGCCGGGCCACCGACTGGTCCGCGGAGCGCGTACGCGGTGAATTCCCGCAGTTCGACGGGGAGAAGGCCCTCGCGGGCGGCGGGCCGCTGCTGTTCACCGGCGAGACGATCTACCCGTGGCAGTTCGACAGCGACCCGGCCCTGCGTCCGCTGCGCGAGGTCGCGGAGCGGGTCGCGTCCCGCACCGACTGGGCGCCGCTGTACGACCCGACGCGGCTCGCCGCGAACGAGGTCCCGGCGGTCGCCGCCGTCTACCACGACGACATGTACGTGGACACGGAGCACGCGCTGCGCACGGCTCGGACCATCCGCGGCCTTCGCCCCTGGGTGACGAACGAGTTCGAGCACGACGGGCTGCGCGCGGGCGGCCCGCGTGTACTCGACCGGCTCCTCGCGATGGCGCGGGGCGAGGCGTAAGAGCGTGCCGTCCGGCTTCTCGCGATGGACGGGCGAGGCGTAAGGGCGTGCCGTCCGGTCGCACGCGGTGGCCGGGCGAGGCGTAAGAGCGTGCCCTTCCGGCTGCACGCGGTGGCCGGGCGAGGCGTAAGGGCGTGCCCTCGGATCGGGCAGGGTCATCGGCTGACCGCAAGAGGCTGCCCTCGGATCGGGCAGCGCCATAGGCTGCCCGTATGACCTTGCCCGAACCGAATACCCAAGCCCCACTGCAGCCCATGCCGGAGGACTGGCAGCGCGCCGTCGCCGTCGTCGCCCACCCGGACGACCTGGAGTACGGCTGCGCCGCCGCCATCGCGGCCTGGACGGACGAGGGCCGCGAGGTCACTTACGTACTCGCCACCCGGGGCGAGGCCGGCATCGACACCCTCGAACCCGCGAAGTGCGGCCCGCTGCGCGAGCAGGAGCAGCGGGCCAGCGCGGCCGTCGTCGGGGTGGAGACGGTCGAGTTCCTCGATCACCGGGACGGTGTCATCGAGTACGGCACGGCGCTGCGCCGCGACATCGCCGCCGCGATCCGCCGGTACCGACCGGAACTCGTCATCACCCTCAACCACCGTGACACGTGGGGCGGCGTCGCCTGGAACACGCCCGACCACGTCGCCGTCGGCCGGGCCACGCTCGACGCGGCCGGCGACGCGGGCAACCGGTGGATCTTCCCCGAGCTGACCGAACAGGGCCTGGAGCCGTGGAACGGGGTGCGGTGGGTGGCCATCGCGGGTTCCGCGCAGCCCACCCATGCCGTCGACGCGACGGCCGGGCTCGAGCGCTCCATCAGCTCCCTCCTCGAACACCGCACGTACATCGAGGTGCTGACGAGCGAGGACCCGGAGTCGTACTGCCGCACCTTCCTCACCGGGAACGCGCAGGCGGCGGCGGAGCGGTTCGGCGGAAAGCCGGCGGTCCCGTTCGAGGTGTTCGGGCGGTAGGCCCCGCGCTTCCCGAGGGCTCGTGGGCACAGGGGCTCGTGGGCACGTATGCGGTTCCGGACATGGGACGTTCGATCTGAGGCAGGAGCGGTGACGGTGGTGGTGCGGGCGGTTCCACTGGTGGGCGGGCCGGTGGAATTCCGGGGTGCGCTGGACCTGGAGACCACGCGGGCGGGGGTGATGCCGCGCCGGTTGCCCGCCTGGACCACGGAGCAGTACCAGGACGCCTCGGTGTACGGGGTGACCGTGATGCCTTCGGGGGTGCGGCTGGTGTTCCGCACAGACGCCCGAGAGCTGGAGTTCGAGGTGCTCACCTCCACAGGACAGCTCGAATCCGACCCCGAGCCCCGCCCGACCGGGATGCTGGAGCTGGTGGTGGACGGCGCTCCGGCCGGACGTCGGCAGGCGCCGGTGGGCAACGTGCTGCGGATGGCGGGCCCGGGGGCCGTGCAGCGACTGATCCCGGGCGATCCGGCGACCGTACGGTTCACCGGGCTGCCGGCCGGCATGAAGAGCGTCGAGCTGTGGCTGCCGCAACAGACCCCCACGGAACTGGTGGCACTGCGCGCCGACGGTGAGGTGCTGGCGCCGCTGCCCGACGGCCGCCGCCGATGGGTGCACCACGGCAGTTCCATCAGCCACTGCATCGAGGCCGACGGCCCGACCGGCACCTGGCCGGTGGTGGCGGCCGCGCTCGGGGGAGTGGAGGTGATCAACCTCAGTCAGGCGGGCAACGCGCTGCTCGACCCGTATGTCGCCCGGACGATCCGCGACATGCCCGCCGACCTGATCAGCCTCAAGACAGGCATCAACATCGTGAGCCTGGCCGCCTTCCGGTCGCGGACGTTCGGCCCGGCCGTACACGGATTCCTGGACACCATCCGGGACGGACATCCGGACACCCCGCTCCTGCTGATGTCCCCGGTGAGCTGTCCCGCTCTCGAAGAGTCTCCGGGCCCGACCACGATGGGATCGGACGGGAAGATCACAGCTCTGGGGGATCCGGAAGATGTGGCCGCCGGGGCGTTGACACTGACCGTGGTCCGCGCCGAGCTGGCCCGGATCGTGGCGGCCCGCAAGACACGCGATCCGCACCTCCACTATCTCGACGGCCGCGAACTGCTCGGCCCGGACGAGGCGGACGACCTGGCGGACGGCCTTCACCCCACGGCTGCCGCCTACCGTCGGATGGGCAAGCGCTTCGCCGCCCGCGTCTTCGCGGACGACGGTCCCTTCGGCTGAGCGCGTCGGCTGAGCGCGGCTGCTCCGACGAACGGGAGCCGCGCGACCGGAGCGAAGCCTCCGAGCACCGGACGCGCGTCGCCTCAGCGCCGCAGACGGAGCGCGGAGACGAGAAAGAAGACGCCGCCGAGGAAGGCGTATCCGGCCAGATTGGTCAGCGAAGCGTCGTCCTTCGCCGCCTGGGCGATGAAGGAGGCCCCGGCGAGCGCGGAGATGCCGCCGCTGGCGATCATCGGCCACTGCCCTCCCATGGCGCGCCGCAGGACACCGACGGTCAGCTGTACGAGTCCCGCGGTGATGGCCCAGGCGCCCCACACACGCAGCACGGCCGGGATGCCGGAGGAGACGGCCAGGATCAGTCCCGCCGTGGTCAGGACGCTGAGCGCGATGTTCGCGTACAGGCCGCGCACCGGCCCGCGGCTGGCCCTGGCGGAGCGGACGTCGACGATCGCGCAGGCCACGTCGAACAAGGGATAGAGCACCAGCAGCGTCTTGCTGAGGGGACCCAGGGCGTCGGCGCTCGTGAACAGCAGTCCGGCCCATACGGCGGCGAACGCGAAGCGGAGAAGGTACAGACGGCGCAGCGACGCGACGGGGTTCGCTGCGGGGGCGGGTGTGGAGACGACGGTTTCCATGAGGATCCCTTTCGGAGGGCGGAGAAGTTCGCAGGGCGGGGAAGGAGGCGTGCCGCGCCGGAGTGTCCGACGCTCGTGGCTCGGCGCCAGACGCCAGACGCCAGACACTCGACCGAGGGAGAACGTTCGGTCTCTTTCCTTTCCCATCTAAAGCCGTCCGCGCCCCGCCGTCAAGACCGAACGTTCTCCCTCGTGTGCCTGGTACCGTTGGCGTCATGAGTGCGAGCACGGCAGGCGGCAGGACGTCCGAGGCGCGGGCGCGGCTGTTGTCCACGGCGACCCGCATCTTCTACACCGAGGGGATCCACTCCGTCGGTGTGGACCGGATCATCGAAGAGGCCCAGGTCACCCGGGCCACGCTGTACCGGCACTTCAAGGGCAAGGAAGAGCTCGTCCTCGCCTACCTGCAACAGGCCGATCAGGGCATCAGGGGTCAGGTCGAGGCCGTCCGCGCCCAGGAACTGGCGGCTCCCGACACGGTCCGCGCCGTCGCCCGCACGATCACCGACGGCATTCGGTCCTCGGGCTTTCGCGGCTGCGCCTTCCTCAACGCGGCGGCCGAGTACCCGGATCCGTCCCACCCGGTCCACCAGGCCGTGCTGGCGCACCGGCAATGGTTCCTGGAAACCGCCGTCGAGCTGGTCGAGCAGGCCGGCTGCCTGCCCGCGGACGCGGCGGGCCGGCACTTCGTGATGCTCCGGGACGGCGCCATGGCCGCCGGCTGCCTCTTCGACCCCGCGCTCATCTCCGAGACGTTCCTGCACGGAGTGGAAGGCATCCTGTGCCGTGCCACGATGAAGGCATGAGTGACGAACGACGCGGAGCACTCGTGGCACCTGGCGACGATGGTGGTGGTCCTCGCCGAGCACTCCGACCGGCCCATCGATGTCGGGCACACCGTCCAACTGGTGCTCCTGCACGACCTGGTGGAGATCTACGCCGGCGACACACCGCTGTACGACAGTGCCGCGGGCGGCGATCAACAGGAACGGGAGAGTGCCGCGGCCGACGAACTGTTCGGCCTCCTTCCGGCGGACCAGGGCCGGCGCATGAGGGCGCTGTGGGACGAGTTCGAGGAACGGCGCACCCCTGAAGCGGCATTCGCCAAGGCGATGGACCGGCTGCAGCCGCTGCTTCTCAACTGGATGGCGCGCGGCGGCACCTGGCGCACCCCGGGCGTCACCGCCGACGACGTCCGTGCCCGCAAAGCGGTGATCGGGGAGGCGTCCGCGTCCCTGTGGCAGGCCGGGCAGCGGCTCATCGACGAGGGTGAGGCGCGCGGCTGGTCGCGGCGTGCCGAGCCTCACTGAGTCCGGCCCACTCCGCGTGGGGGTGCCGATCCCCTCGCCGTCAAAGGGGCTATCGTGTCGGCATGTCAGCCGAGTTGATCCGTATCGTCTCCCGTTCGTCGCCGATGGCTCTGGCCCAGGTGGAGCGTGTCCGCGCCGAGCTCGCCGCGCTGCACCCCGGGATCCGGACCGAGGTCGTCCCGGTCACGACCAGCGGTGACAAGTGGATGGGCGATCTGTCGAAGCTCGGCGGCAAAGGCGCCTTCACCAAGGAGGTCGACCGGGCGCTGCTCGACGGGCAGGCCGACCTCGCCGTGCACTGCCTCAAGGACATCCCGGCCGACCGGCCGCTGCCCGAGGGCTGCACGTTCGGTGCGTACCTGAAGCGGGACGACGTACGGGACGCGCTGATCGACCCGGCGGGCCGCACCCTCGACGAGCTGCCCGAGGGCACCCGCGTCGGTACGTCCTCGGTCCGCCGTGTCGCCCAACTCGCCGCGTCCCACCCGCACTTGGAGTGCGTCCCGATGCGCGGAAACGCCAACCGCCGCATGGAGAAGATGGCGGCGGGCGACGCGGACGTCCTCCTGCTCGCGCTGTCGGGACTCGAGCGGATCAACCGCACCGACGTCATCACGGAAGTGCTCTCGCCGGAGGCGATCTGTCCGCCGATCGGTGCCGGGATCCTGGCGCTGCAGTGCCGTGAGGGTGACGACGCGACGCTGGAGGCGGTGACCGGCCTCGGCGACCGTGACACCTGGCGCGAGGCGACCGCCGAGCGCATGTTCCTGCATGTCCTGCAGGGCCACTGCAACTCGCCGATCGCCGGCTACGCCCGCGCCGAGCGCTCCGGCGACCTGTCCCTGCGGGGCTGTGTGTTCACCCCCGACGGCAAGCGGGTGCTGAACGCGCAGGAGTGGGCGGGCCCGTTGGACCCGGCGACACTGGGGATGTCGGTGGCGGTGGCGCTGCTGCGGCAGGGCGCGAGGGAGCTGATCGACGGCATCCCGCACTGACGCCTGACCGGGTCGGGTCGGCGGGTTCCTCTGATCACGTAATCTTTGGCACAGGTGTTCGGGCGTCACGTCGGCCATGTGCCGCAGCCGTCCGTCGCACCTGGGTGCCTCCATCCGCATCAGGCGCCCGACGAGCGATCAGGAGGGTGACCGGTGATCAGTGCGACCGCAGTCGGGGGAGTGGCCCTGATCGAACTGGGCATGGCCCTCACGCCCGGACCGAACATGATCCACCTGGCCTCCCGCGCGATCACCCAAGGGCGCAGGGCGGGCCTGGTCAGCCTCAGTGGGACCGCCGTGGGATTCGTGGCCTACCTGCTGGCCGCGGCGGCGGGCCTGTCCGCGCTGTTCGCCGCCGTGCCGGTGGCGTTCCTGGTGGTCAAGCTCGCCGGGGCCGCCTACCTGGCCCACCTCGCCTGGAGCATGCTCAAGCCCGGCGGCCGCTCGCCGTTCGCCCCGGCCGCCGACCTGCCTCCGGTCTCCGACGCCCGGCTGTTCTCCATGGGGCTGCTGACCAACCTGCTCAACCCCAAGATCGCGCTCATGTACGCCGCGCTGCTGCCCCAGTTCCTCGACCCGCACGCGGGGCCGGCCTGGGGTCAGCTGCTCCAACTCGGCGGCGTACAGATCGTCGTGGGGATCACCGTGAACGCCCTGATCATGCTGGGCGCCGCCCGGGTATCGGGATTCCTGGCCGCCCGCCCCCGCGCCATGACCGCCCAACGGTTCGCGGCAGGCGGCCTGCTCGGCGTCTTCGCGCTGCGCACGGCACTGTCCCGAACCCCTGTGTCGGGCTGAGCCGTGCCCGCCTAGGGCGTTCGTGCACGAGCTTGGGTCGTTCCGTGCTGAGTCCTCTCCGGGAGTCGGGTCGCCACCGCGGCGGCCGCGAGTACGAGTATCGCGAGTGCCGTCAGCGTCGCGCCCATAGACGCCACGAAGTCCGCGCCGGACGCGAGGAGTGTTGTCGCTGTCGCCACGCCGAGCGTCGGGCCCACGTTCATCGCCGTCTGCTGGAGGCCGCCCGCCACGCCGGCCGTGGCGAGGTCGGCCCGGCGGACGAGGGACTCCGTCGCGGCGACCATCACCGTGCCGAAGCCCGTGCCCATGGCGAACGCGCAGGCCCCGATGGCGAGTTGGGTCGACGACGTGTCGAGGCGGCCGAAGCCGAACACTCCCGCCGCGAGGACCAGCATTGCGGCCGACGTCGTCGCCCGGCTCCCGTAGCGGCGCAGGAGCACCGGGGTGAGCGGCGCCGCGAGCACCATGCACAGGGCGGCGGGCAGCATGCGAAGTGCCGTGCCGAGCGGGTCGAGGCCGAGCACGTCCTGCAGGAAGTACGTGGCCACGAACAGCGTGCCGAACAGGGCCGCCGAAGCCGTCAACAGGATGCCGAGCGCCGGCGCGACCGCCGGGGACGCGAGCAGCGCGGGAGGCAACAGCGGGTCCGTCACCCGGCGTTCGTGCACGACGAAGGCGACCGCCGCCGTCCCCGCCCCGGCCGCGAGCAGCACCGTGCCTGCCGACCATCCCGCTCCCGGGAGCGCTGCCAGCGCCGCCACCAGGCAGCCGAGCGCCGCCGCGAGCAGCAGCGCACCGGCCGGATCGAGCCCGACGGCGCGTGTTCCGGCCGCCGTCGCCCGGTCCCGTACCGCCAGGACGAGCACCGCGATCGCCACCGCGGGCAGCACACCCAGGAAGAACACCGAACGCCATCCCAGATGTGCCGTGAGCACCCCGCCGACCAGCGGGCCCGCGGCAGCGGCGACGCCGATCGCGCTGGTGCGCAGGGCGATCGGCATGCCGAGGGACTCGGCGGCGTAGGCGGCCCGCAGCATGCCGAGCGTCGCCGGCTGCAGCAGCGCGCCGCACACTCCCTGGAGCACGCGCAGGGCGATCACCCACCGGATGTCCGGCGCGACACCGATCCCGGCGGAGGCCGCCGCGAACCCGAGCATCCCGTATGCGAAGAGCCGCGTGTGCCCGTAGCGGTCGCCGAGCCGCCCGGCGAACACCAACAGGCTCGCCACCGCGATGAGATAGCCGGTGCTGGTCCACTGGACTTGCGCGAGGGAGGCGTCGAGGTCGTCCTGAAGTGCGGGCTGGGCGACGGTCAGGACCGTGCCGTCGAGCGCGACGAGGACCGCGCCGACGACGCTGCCCGCGAGTGTGATGCGCCGGTGGGTGAGGTCGTTCATCGGGGTCCCGGGCTCAAGTGGGCGTCGAGCACCGAGGCCAGCAGGGGCTCGATGTCCTCGGTGGCAGCAGCCAGTTGGAGGCTGCCCCAGCCCCACAGCTGGGCGACACCGTGCAGATTCGCCCACAACGCACCGGCCACGAGGGCGGGTTCCGCGTCCGGGCGCGCTGCCGAGACGCGGTCCGCGAGCACCTTGAACAGCGGGAGGCTCGTCTCGCGCAGCCCCAACTCACCACTCTCCAGCAGGTCGTGGCGGAACATCAGCTCGTACATGCCGCGGTGCCGCGCCGCGAAGTCGAGATAGGCGCGCGACAAAGCGGCCACCTGCGTGCGCGGGTCCGGCCCGGCGTCGGCGAGTGCCCGCGTGGCATGTTCACCCAGGTCCGTGAAGCCGCGTCGGGCGATCGCCGACAGGAGTTCGAGGTGGGTGGGGAAGTGGCGGCGGGGCGCGCCGTGCGAGACGCCCGCCCGCCGGGCGATCTCGCGCAGCGACAACGCGGCTGCGCCCTCCGCGTCGACGAGTGCCACGCCGGTGTCGATGAGGCGCTCGCCGAGGCTGCCGTCGGAGGTGTCGTTCGTCTGCATGGGCACTGTCTACCGGATGAGGGTAGACAGTGTCTACGGGGGGGGGCTGGATCCGCATCAGCGCCAACTACCGCCTGCGACCCGCCTTCTCGCATCCCGTTCACCTGATCGACGCCAAGAAGGTCATCACCTGGGCGCGCGAACACGCCGGGGAGTTCCGCGGGCGGGCACATGGCGGCGCTCGCCGCGCTCACGCCCAACGAGCCCGTCTGTCAGCCGGGCTTCGAGGAATTCGCCTCGTGGGTGCGGGAGAGCGGGAGGGTTGTCCAGGAGTCTTCCTCAGCGCATCAGTAGGGCGACGGCGGTCTTCATCCGGTCCACGTAGAACTCCCGTGACGCGGCCTGATGCTTGAGGCCGATGGACGTACTGATCAATGTCCGGGCAATGGGGGTGGCGGTCTCTCGTGCCGATTCGAGGGTGATCGCGTTGGTGATCAGTGTCTCGAAGCGTCGCGGCGCGGTGTCGGCGATCTCGCCGAGGAGGCCGGGGTTGTCCTCGATGACCGCCGTGATGTCGCCCGACAGCGGGCCGATGTACCGGCCGGCCCACTGGTCGAACGCGTCCACGAGGCGCTCGGCCAGTGGGCGGCCGAGGTCGGCCAGGATGCGTTCGATCGCGCTGATGTCCTGATCCAGGGTCTGGGTGACCGCGGCTCGGAACAGGGTCTCCTTCGAGGAGAAGAGGAAGTAGAGGCCGGGCCGGGAGATGTGCGCGGCCCGCGCCACCTCCTCCATCGAGGTCTTCCGGTATCCGAAGCGCGCGAACGTGGCCATGGCGGAGTCCAGGACCAGGGTGCGCCGGTCGGTGTCGGGGCTGCTCATGGGGCGAGCGTAGGACGTGGGCGACGAACTATACAAATATTGTCCAGTGCGTATAGTCGGACGCATGGATGCTCGCCCCCTCATCACCACGCCCTTCACCGCCTCCAGCACCACCGATGACGTGCTGCGCGGTGTCGACCTCGCCGGTGTCCGCGCGGTCGTGACGGGAGCGTCCTCTGGACTCGGGGCCGAGACGGCGCGAGCACTGGCCGCCGCCGGCGCGGAGGTGACGCTCGCCGTCCGCGACACGGCCGCGGGTGAGGCCGTCGCCGGGAAAGTCGAGAAGTCGACCAACTCGACCCGGCCGCGGGTCGTCCGGCTCGACCTCGCCGACGCGGCCTCCGTCGCACGCTTCGCCGACACCTGGGATGGCCCGCTCCATCTGCTGATCAACAACGCCGGTGTGGTCACCGGCGGCCTCGAACGCACCCGTGAGGGCTGGGAGGTGCAGTTCGCGACGAACCATCTCGGCCACTTCGCACTGGCCACCGGGCTGCGTGGCGCGCTGGCGCGGGGAGCGGCCGAACGCGACGGGGCGCGGATCGTCTCGGTCAGTTCCACGGCCCACATGCGTGCCGGCGTCGACTTCGACGACCTCCACTTCGAGCGTCGCGCGTACGATCCCCAGCTCGCCTACGCCCAGTCCAAGACGGCGAACTCGCTCTTCGCCGTCGAGGCGACCCGCCTCTGGGCCTCCGACGGCATCGTGGCCAACACGGTGAACCCGGGGGGTGTCGCGACGGGACTGCAGCGGAACTTCACGCCCGAACAGAAGGCGTCGCTCGACGCGGCCGAGGCCGCCGGTACGTTCACGTACAAGACCGTCGAGCAGGGAGCCGCCACCAGCATCGTCGCGGCCGTCGCCCCGCAGTTCGCCCGCACGGGAGGCCACTACCTCGACGACGGGCAAGAGGCGTACACCGTGCCGAACGACGCCGAACTCGCGCAGCACCCGCACGGTGTCAAGGAGTGGGCCCTTGACACCGCGACCGCCGAGCGCCTTTGGGCCGTCTCGGCCGGCCTGCTCCGCCGGGCCGTGTCCCGCTGATCGCGTACGTGTCCGTGACGTGACGGTGCAGGTGTCTTCAGGATGTTGCTCCCCGCCGCTACTCTGCGCGGATGATCGACACGACCGACACCCGGATCCCCGAAGGGGACGAGCGGCGGATGCGCCTCGACGTCGAGAAGGGCGGCGTCGGTGTGCTCACGCTGTGCCGTCCGGCCAAGCTCAACGCCTGGAGCTGGGAGTCCAGCCGGCAACTGGGCATCATGGCCGACCGGATCCGGTTCGACGAGCGGATACGTGTGGTGCTGCTGCGCGCCGAGGGGCGGGCCTTCTGCGCGGGGATCGATGTGACCGCGCCCGGCGGGGGCATCGAGGGGGAGAGCGGTTCCGCGCGGCACCGGGCGTACTACGAAGGCATCCGGTGGGTGCACGAGCGGTTCGCCGCGTTCGCGCGGCTGCCGCAGCCCGTGGTCGCCGCCGTGCAGGGGTACTGCCTGGGCTTCGGGTTCGAGCTGGCGCTCATGGCGGATGTCCGGATCGCGGCCGAGGACGCCGTGTTCGCCCTGCCTGAGGTGCAGTTGGGGGTCGCCGTCGACGCGGGCGGCGATCTGCGGATCGCGCGCGAGGCGGGGGCCGGGTGGGCGAAGTTCCTCGCACTCACCGGGCGGCGGATCGACGCGGAGACCGCTCACCGGCTCAATCTGCTCCAACAGGTGCTGCCGGTCGACGAGTTGGAGCGTGCCGCACGCGGCGTTGCCGCCGAGATCGCCGGCAACGCGCCGCTCGCCGTGCAGTCCGTCAAGCGCGACATCGACGCGTACGCCGACGCGGGCCTCGACGCGGCGCTCGACCGGGTCGCCATGAGCGCCGCGCTGACGCTCACCTCCGAAGACGCGACCGAGGGGTTCACGGCGAAGGCGCGGCGCAGGCCGCCGGAATACCGGGGCGCGTGAGACGTTCGCAACGGTGTCGGCGGAGTTCGTCGACGCCGTAGCGTCCGTCCCCGCCCGAAAGGTGACCATGACCACCGCACCCTTCGCCCCGCGCACCCTCCTCGCCGAGAGCAGGCTCGGAGTCCTCGCCACCCTCAAGGCCGACGGCCGGCCGCAGCTCTCGCCGGTGCAGCCGTTCTACGACCCCGGCACCGAGACGTTGTACGTGTCGATGACCGAGGGCCGCGCCAAGACCGCCAACCTGCGCCGCGACCCCCGCGCCGCGCTGGAGGTGACGGCCCCGGACGGCCGGGCCTGGGCCACCGCCGAAGGCGCCGTGAAGCTCGTCGGGCCGGGCACCGACCCCAAGGGGCCGGAGGTCGAGGCGCTGGTCGAGTACTACCGCAAGGCCGCGGGCGAGCATCCGGACTGGGACGAGTACCGGTCGGTGATGGTGTCCGACCGTCGGGTGCTGATGGTGATGGCCGTGGACCACGTGTACGGGCAGCGGATCGGCTGAAATCCAGGATCACGTGTACGGGCAGCGGATCGGCTGATGTCCGGGTTCACGGAGCGAACGGGCCGCGCCCCAGCTGCTCCCGGACCGGTGTCACCGGTGCGTTGACCAGGGCGCGCCGCTGCCAGTTCGCGCCGTCCACCACCAGTGTGTGGCCGCTGATGAAACGGGCGTAGGGGGAGGCGAGGAACGTCGCCGCCCAGCCCAACTCCCGTGGCGCGCCCACCCGGAGCGCGGGCTGGCGGGCGGCGGGATCCTCGGCGCGGTCGAGGTTGTCGCGGATGTCGGGCGTCATGTCCTCGTGCGGCATGAGGCCCGGCACCAGCCCGTTGACCTGGATGCCGTACGGCCCCCACTCCACGGAGAGGGTTTCCACCAGGTTCTTCACGCCCGCCTTCGCCGCCGAACTGTGCGCGTAGCCGGGCCCGCCCGTCCACGCGTACGACGCCCCGACGGCGATCACCGAGCCCGGTGTGCCGGCCGCCAGGTGCCGGCGCCCGAACTCGCGGGTCATGAAGTACGTGCCGTTGAGTGTGATGTCGACGACCGCGCGCCAGCCGTTCGGCGACAACTCCTCGGCCGGTGCCGGGAAGTTGGCGGCCGCGTTGTTCACCAGGACGTCCGGTGTCCGGCCGTGCGCGGCGAGCGCGGCGTCGAAGACCTCCGTGATCCGGGCCGCGTCCCGGATGTCACAGGTCGCCGCCGTGATCAGCCCCGCGCCTCCGATCGCCTGCAACTCCTCGCGCGCGGGCGCCAGATGCTCCGGCTTCCGGCTGACGATCATCACGTCGGCCCCGAGCCGCGCGAACTCCGCCGCTACGGCCCGCCCGAGCCCCGTCCCGCCCCCGGACACCAGCACGAGCCGGCCGTCGTACGTGTCCGGAGGCAGCGCGGACGTGCCGAGCGGGGGAGGGGCGGGGAGGCCGCGCGGAGCGGGTGAGGAGTGCGTCATGGCGCACATGGATACCCCCTGAACGCTCAACCTTCCATGGCTTGGCGGCTGTTCGGTGCCGGCGGGTCCCGGGTTCCCGGTCCGCGCGAACCCATATTTGCCACGCCTATCGTTTTTCGATAGATTCCCATCGCGAATCAATGGGAAGGTCAGGGTGGGTCATGGGGAAGTGGACTGTGCGTGCACTGCGCGCCGTGCTCGCGGTGGTACTCGCGGGCACCGTGTTCGTCCAGGTGTCGATGGCGTGGTTGTTGATCAGTGGGAGCGATCCGGAGGACGGCACGATGCCGCTGACCGCGCTGCGCGTGATCACGATCCTGGGGATGGTCGCGGCCCAGGTCGCCCTGGTCTGCGTATGGCGGCTCGTGTCGATGGTGCGGCGCGGAACCGTGTTCTCCCACGCCGCCTTCCGATACGTGGACGGGGTGATCGGCGCGATCGTGGCGGTCGGCGTGCTCTGGTTCGTCGTCACGGGTGTCAACGCGCCCGGCCAGCGGGACGATCCGGGCGGCACCCTCATCATGGGCGGGATCGGCCTGGCCATCCTCGGTGTCGCGCTCATCGTGCTCGTGCTGCGGATGCTGCTCGCCCAGGCGGTCGCGCGCGACGTCGAGGCGACGGAGCTGCGGGCCGAGCTGGACGAGGTGATCTGATGCCGATCGTCGTCGACGTCGACGTGATGCTGGCCAAGCGGAAGATGTCCGTCGGCGAGCTGGCCGAACGCGTGGGGATCACGCCCGCCAACCTCGCGGTCCTGAAGAACGGCCGCGCCAAGGCGGTCCGCTTCACGACCCTCGCCGCGCTCTGCGACGTACTCGAGTGCCAGCCGGGCGACCTGCTGCGGTGGGAGGCGGAGGGCGCCGCGGGCGCGTGAGGCGCCCGGGGCGCGAGGTGCGCCGCAGGCGCCCGTTCCCCTCACGCCTCCACGGCCTATCGCCGCGCCCGCGCCACGGCCCGCTCCCCTTCCGGTGAGAACACGCCGGCCTTGCGCCGCGCCACCTCCCGCTCCAGGTCCGCCTGGAGCAGCTGCGCGTGGAGCGTGACGCCTGCCCGGTAGCCCGCGCTCGCGGCGTTGACCACCTGTTCCGCGGGGCCGGTCGCGTTCCCCACGGCCCATACGCCCGGCACGCTGGTCAGGCCGGTGGGGTCCACCTCGACGAACGGGCCCATCGGGGTCTCCTTCGTCCGGGCGCCGAGCGCGCTCAGCAGGGAGTCGCGCGGCACCATCACCGCCGGGACGACCACCACCGACCTCGGGAACACCCGGCCACCTTCGAGGCGCACCCCGGTCAGCCGGTCGTCCGTCACCTCGATGCCCTCGACCTTGCCGCTCACCACGCTGACCCCGGCCGCGGCGAGGGTCTGCCACTGCTCGTCCGGGAGGTCGTCCTCGTCCGCGCCGTTCAGGAACAGCGTCACGTCGGAGGAGAGGCCACTGAACAGGATGGCCTGGTGGATGCCCGTCGCCTCGCGGTAGAGGACGGCGATGGGCTGGTCGCGCACCTCGTAGCCGTGGCAGAACGGGCAGTGGATCGCGTCGTCGCCCCAGCGTTCGGCGAGGCCGGGGATGTCCGGGAGCTCGTCCACCAGGCCGGTGGCGATCACGAGGCGTCGTGCGTGCACCGCGGCGCCGCCCGCCAATGTCACCTCGAACTCACCGGAACCGTCGGGCTCGGCCGCCGTCACCAGGTCCCGCACCAGCTCGACGCCGTACTCGGCGATCTCCCGCCGCACCTCCGCCAGGAACTCGGCGGGCGGCATGCCGTCCCGGGACGGGAAGCCGTGCATTTGCGCGGCCGGCGCGTTGCGCGGTTCGCCCGCGTCGACCACGAGCGCCGAGCGGCGCGAGCGGCCCAGGATCAGCGCGGCCGTCAGGCCCGCCGTTCCGCCGCCGACGACCACGACGTCGTACGCGTTCTGCTTGATCCCTGCCGGAGCCTGAGCCTGCATCGTGACCACCTCGCACTCGAAAACCGCTGTGCTCCCGAAGGTGCACCCACTCCTGCCGTATTGACAAACAAGCTTGCTGAAACTGCAATGGATTCATGAATCGGCAAGGTCATCAGCACCACGAGCACGAGGGTGAGCAGTCCGACGCGAGCATGGACGCCGTCCTGTCCGGCGTCGGGCCCAGGCTGCGTGCGCTGCGCAAGGACCGCGGCGCCACCCTGTCCGGGCTCTCCGAGACCACCGGCATCTCCGTGAGCACGCTCTCCCGTCTGGAGTCGGGCCTGCGCAAGCCCAGCCTTGAGCTGCTGCTGCCCATCGCCCGCGCGCACAAGGTCCCCCTCGACGAACTGGTCGGCGCGCCGCCCGTGGAGGATCCGAGGGTGCAGGCCAAGCCCATCGTGCGCGGCGGGCGCACGCTCATCCCGCTGACGCGCAAGCCGGGCGGCCTCCAGGCGTACAAGGTGATCGAGCCGAAGCGCCGGATCGAAAACCCGGAACAGAAGTCGCACGAGGGCTACGAGTGGATGTACATGCTCTCCGGAAAGCTGCGGCTGCTGCTCGGTGAGCACGACGTGATCCTGGAGCCCGGGGAGGCGGTCGAGTTCGACACCCGTGTGCCGCACTGGTTCGGGTCGACGGGGGAGGGGCCCGCCGAGTTCCTGATTCTGTTCGGCCCACAGGGCGAGCGCATGCATGTACGGGCGCGGCCCGCGCGCAGACCGGCCGGCGAAGACTGAAGCCGCGCGGGCAAGGACTGAAGCCGCACCGGCGAAGACTGACCCCCACGGGGCATTCACAGATCGGCAAGCGACCGCTTAGTATGCGGCCGAACCCGGTTTGACGAAGCAGTCCCGTGGAGGCTCCGCATGCAGGCATGGCAAGTGCACGAGAACGGCGAGCCGAGCGAGGTGATGCGCCTCGAAGAGGTCGAGCGTCCCGTGCCCGGCGAGGGGCAGGTTCTGCTCAAGGTGCGCGCCGCCAACATCAACTTCCCGGACGCCCTGCTCTGCAAGGGGCAGTACCAGGTCACGCCGCCGCTGCCGTTCACGCCGGGCGTGGAGATCTGCGGTGAGACCGAGGACGGGCGCCGCGTCATCGCCAACCCCGTGCTGCCGCGCGGCGGCCTCGCCGAGTACACGGTCGCCGACGCGAAGTCCCTGCTGCCCGCGCCCGATTCGCTCGACGACGCCGAGGTCGCCGCCCTGCACATCGGCTACCAGACGGGCTGGTTCGGCCTGCACCAGCGCGCCCGCCTCCAGGCGGGCGAGACGCTGCTCGTGCACGCCGCCGCGGGCGGGGTCGGCAGCGCCGCCGTACAGCTCGGCAAGGCCGCGGGCGCCCGGGTCATCGGCGTCGTCGGCGGCCCCGAGAAGGCGAAGGTCGCGGCGGAACTGGGCTGTGACGTCGTGGTCGACCGGCGCTCCGAGGACGTCATCGCCGCCGTGAAGGAGGCCACCGGAGGCCGCGGCGCCGACGTGATCTACGACCCGGTCGGCGGCGACGCCTACAAGCAGTCCACGAAGGTCGTCGCCTTCGAGGGCCGCATCCTGGTCATCGGCTTCGCGTCCGGCGTCATCCCGACCGCCGCGCTCAACCACGCGCTGGTGAAGAACTACTCCATCGTCGGGCTGCACTGGGGCCTGTACGCCACCAAGAACCCGGGGCTCATCCCGCACTGCCACCAGAAGCTCACCGAGCTGGCCGCGAGCGGCGCTATCAAGCCCCTCGTCAGCGAGCGCGTCGACCTGAGCGACGCCGCGTCCGCCGTGCAGCGCGTCGCCGACGGCATCACGACGGGCCGCGTCGTGGTGGTGCCGGGCCTGAACTCCCGTCAGCAGGAAGGAACCGTCGCATGAGTGTCGACGCCGCCCAACTGCGCACCCGTACGCAGGAGTTCCTGGCCGCGCACCCGCCCGCGACCACGCCGCGCGAGGACTTCCTCAGCGCCCGCTTCGACGCCGGGCTCGCCTGGGTGCACTACCCCGAGGGCCTCGGGGGGCTCGACGCGCCGCGCGCCCTGCAGGCCGTCGTCGAGGCCGAACTGACCGCGGCGGACGCCCCGGACAACCACCCGCGGCGCAACGGCATCGGGCTCGGCATGGCCGCCCCCACCATCCTGCGCTACGGCACCGACGAACAGAAGCGGCGCTTCCTCAAGCCGCTCTGGGTCGGCGAGGAGATCTGGTGCCAGCTGTTCAGCGAGCCCGGCGCAGGCTCCGACCTCGCCGCGCTCGGCACCCGCGCCGTCCGTGACGGCGACACCTGGGTCGTCAACGGCCAGAAGGTGTGGACGTCGGGCGCGCACAACGCCCGCTTCGCGATCCTCGTCACCCGCACCGACCCGGACGTGCCCAAGCACAAGGGCATGACGTACTTCGTCTGCGACATGACCGACCCCGGCGTCGAGGTCAGGCCGCTGCGCCAGATCACCGGCGAGGCCGAGTTCAACGAGGTGTTCCTCTCCGACGTCCGGATCCCCGACGCCCACCGGCTCGGCGAGGTCGGCGACGGCTGGCGGGTCGCCCAGACCACCCTCAACAACGAGCGCGTCTCCATCGGCGGCATGCGCGTCCCACGCGAGGGCGGCCTTGTGGGCCTCGTCGCCAAGACCTGGCGCGAGCGCCCCGAACTGCGCACCCACGACCTGCACCAGCGCCTCGTGAAGCTGTGGGTCGAGTCCGAGGTCGCCCGCCTCACGTCCGAACGCCTGCGCCAGCAGCTCGTCGCCGGGCACCCCGGTCCCGAGGGCGCGGGCATGAAGCTCGGCTTCGCCCGCCTCAACCAGGAGATCAGCGGCCTGGAGGTCGAACTCCTCGGCGAGGAGGGGCTGTTGTACGACGACTGGACGCTGCGGCGTCCCGAGATCGTCGACTTCGCGGGCCGCGAGGCCGGTTACCGGTATCTGCGCGCCAAGGGGAACAGCATCGAGGGCGGGACGAGCGAGATCCTGCTGAACATCGTCGCCGAGCGCGTCCTGGGCCTGCCGTCCGAGCCGCGCACCGACAAGGACGTCGCCTGGAAGGACCTCGCCAAGTGAGCACCCACAGCACCGAACCGGATCTCCTCTACTCCGAGGAGGAGGAAGCGCTCCGCTCGGCGGTCCGCGACCTGCTCACTGACCACTGCGACGCCACCGAGGTCCTCGCCCGCGTCGACACGGACGCGCCGCACGACCGCGCGCTGTGGAAGAACCTCGCCGAGACGATGGGCCTGGCCGGCCTCCTCGTCCCGGAGGACAAGGGCGGCCAGGGCGCCTCGCACCGCGAAGCGGCCGTCGTCCTGGAGGAGTTGGGGCGCGCCGTCGCCCCGGTGCCGTACCTGACCAGCGCCGTCATCGCCACGGAGGCGCTGCTCGCCTGCGAGGGCGACGAGGCGGCCACCGTCCTCGCCGCCCTCGCCTCCGGCCGCTCCATCGGCGTGCTCACCGTGCCGCTGTCGGCCACGGCCGGGCAGGACTTCAGGGACGTACGGGACGAGGGTGGGGCGCTGACCGGGCGTGTCACCGGCGTCGCGGACGCGGCCGCCGCCGATGTGTTCCTGGTGCCCACCGTGAGCGGCCTGTTCGCCGTCGACGCGGTCGCCGAGGGGGTCACCGTCGAGCCGCAGACCTCGCTGGACCGTACGCGCCCGCTGGCCGCCGTGACGTTCGCGGGGGCCGCCGGGCGGAAGCTGACCGGCAGTGCGGCGACGGCGGTGCGGCGCGCTCTGCGGTCCGGCGCCGGGCTGCTCGTGTCCGAGCAACTGGGGCTCGCCGACTGGCTGTTGACGGAGACCGTGCGCTACACGAAGGAGCGCAACCAGTTCAACCGGCCCGTCGGCTCCTTCCAGGCGCTCAAGCACCGGCTCGCGCAACTGTGGCTGGAGACGGTCAACACGCGGGCCGCCGCCCGTAATGCGGCCGACGCGCTGGCCGCAGGCAGTGAGGATGCAGACATCGCGGTCGCCGTCGCCCAGGCATACGCCGCGCCCGTCGCGGTGCACGCCGCCGAGGAGGCGTTGCAGCTGCACGGCGGCATCGGCATGACGTGGGAGCACCCGATCCACCTGTACCTCAAGCGCGCCAAGGCGGACTCGATCGCGCTCGGCACGGCGGGGCGGCACCGGGAGGAGCTCGCCGAACTGGTCGATCTGCGGGCTCCCTGAGCCGGACCGCGACGCCGGGGGCGCGCAACTTCACAGGCTGGGCACAGGCGAGTTTTACCTCTCCTTGACGAGATGACATTATTGCGACTCGTTCGCAATAGCATCAGATCTTGAATAGGGGTGGGTGACGTGGCCAGGCCGGCACGGAGCGCGACAGCAGGGGCAGCGGTCGCCGCATTGGCGGTGACCGCTGCGGCGTGCGCGGCGCCGAACGACGACGCCAAGGGCGGCGGCGCCGACAGCGCGGTCGTCGGCATCGCCTACGAGCCCGACAGCCTCAGCCCGCTCCTCGGCTACGGCAAGGACGGCAACTCGAAGATCTTCGACGGGCTGCTCACGCACGACGCCGACATGAAGCTCAAGCCCGCCCTCGCGGCCGAGCTGCCGAAGGTCACCGACGGCGGCCGCACCTACACGTACGAGTTGCGCGACGGCGTGAAGTTCAGCGACGGCAAGCCGTTCACCTCCAAGGACGTCGTCTTCACGTACGAGTCCATCCTCGACAAGCGGACCAACAACGCCTCCAAGACCGAACTGGACGCCGTCAAGGACGTCGAGGCGAAGGGCGACGACACGGTCGTCTTCCACCTCAAGTACCCCTACGCGCCGTTCGCCGAGCGCACCGTCCTGCCCATCGCGCCCGAGCACGTCGCGGGCCACCAGGACGTGAACAACGGCAGGTTCACCACCAAGCCCGTCGGTACAGGACCGTACAAGCTGGTGAAGTGGTCCAAGGGCGAGAAGCTCGTCTTCAAGGCCAACCCCGACTACTGGGGCGGCGCGCCGAAGATCAAGAACTTCACCATGGCGATCATCAAGGACGACGACGTGCGCGCCACCCGGCTGCGCTCCGGCGACCTCGACGGCGCCATCCTGCCGCCCAACCTCGCCAAGACGTACGCGTCGGACCCGGACATGAAGACGTACGCGGCGAAGACCTTCGACTACCGCGTCGTCACCCTGCCCACCGGCAACAAGGTCGCGGGCGACAGCGCCGTCCGCCGGGCCCTCGACATCGGCGTGGACCGCAAGGCCATGGTCGACCAGATCCTGGAGGGCGCGGGCAAGGAGGCCTACGGTCCTGTGCCCACCGACAGCCCGTGGTTCACCAAGGGCACCGAGCGGGCGCACGACCTCACCAAGGCCAAGAAGCTCCTCGACCAGGCGGGTTGGAAGACCGGCACCGACGGCATCCGTAAGAAGGACGGCGTCCGCGCCGCCTTCCCGCTCTGGTACCTGACCGGCGACAAGCTCCGCCAGGACCACGCCCTCGCCTACGCCTCCGACGCCAAGAAGCTCGGCATCGACGTCAAGGTCGAGAGCGGCACCTGGGAAGTCATCATGCCCCGCATGCCCAAGGACGCCGTCCTCGCCGGCGGCGGCGCACCCGCCGACCCCGACTTCGACCAGTACTCGCTGCTCCAGTCCTCCCTCGCGGGCGACGGCTTCAACAACATGGCGCACTACGACAACAAGAAGGTCGACGCCGCCCTGGAGGACGCCCGCCGCACGGACGACAAGGCGAAGCGGCAGGCCGCGTACGACACCGTCCAGCGCGAGCTCGTGAAGGACCCCGGCTACACCTTCCTCACTCACATCGACCACCTCTACGTGGTCGACAAGAGGTTCGGCGACCTCTCTACCCAGGTCGAGCCGCACGACCACGGGCTTGCCTCCGGGCCGTGGTGGAACGTGGAGGACTGGAAGGCATGAGCAGACGGCTCCCCTGGGGGCCGATGGCGCGCCTGACGGGCCGGCGGATCGTGTTCGCCGTGCCCGTCCTGGCCGCCGTCACCTTCGGCGTCTTCGCGATCGCCGCGGCCTCCCCCTTCGACCCGGTCAAGGCGTACGCGGGCACGGCCGGGCTCACCGCGTCACAGGAGAACCTCGACCAGCTGCGGGTCAACCTCGGCGTCGACCAGCCCCTGTTCGCCCGCTGGTGGGACTGGCTGACGTCCGCGTTCGCCGGTGACCTCGGCGACTCGGCCGTCATGCGGCAGCCCGTCGCGCAGGTGATCGGTGAACGCCTCGGCTGGTCCGTCCTGCTGGCCGCCACCGCGTTCCTCGTCGCGATCGTGCTCGGCACCCTCCTCGGCGTGCTGGCCGCGCGCAGGCAGGGTGGCTGGCTCGACCGTGCCGTCACCTCCCTCGCGTACACGCTGGAGGCCGCGCCCCCGTTCTGGCTCGGTCTGCTCGCCGTATGGCTGTTCGCGCTGAAGCTCGGTGTGCTGCCCGCGGGCGGCCTCACCGACACCGGCTCCTCGACGGTCACCGCCGGACAGGTGCTCTCACATCTCGCGCTGCCCGCAGGCGTGTTGGCGATCTCGCAGCTGCCGTGGTTCGTCCTGTACGTCCGTCAGGGCGTCGGCGACGCGCTCGATGAGGACCCCGTGCGCGGGGCCAGGGCCCGCGGACTCGCGCCGCGCAGCGTCCTGTTCGGGCACGCGCTGCGTTCCGGGACGCTGCCCGTGCTCACGCTGATCGGCTCACGGGTGCCCGAACTCATCACCGGTGCGCTGCTCGTGGAGACCGTGTTCAGCTGGCCGGGCATCGCCGCCGCGACCGTGCAGGCGGCCACGTCCGTCGACTTCCCGCTGCTCGCCGCCATCACGGTTCTGGCGACGCTCGCCGTGCTCGCCGGGAACTGGGCCGCCGATCTCCTGTACGGCATCGCCGATCCGAGGGTGGGCTTCGATGGCTGACCAAGCCGCGGGGGCCGACCGGGCCATGGCTGCCCCGGCCCCGCAATGGCGCACGCACGGGACGCGGCGCCGCTCCACGCGCGCGTGGCGGGTCCGTTCGTCCGCGGTGATCGTGGCCGTGGTGGTCCTCGCCGTGCTGCTGGTGCCGCCCCTGACACAGCTCGACCAGCAGGCCGTCGACCTCGCCGCGAAGCTCCAGCCGCCGTCCTGGGCGCACCCGTTCGGCACCGACGACGTCGGCCGCGACCTGCTGCTGCGCAGCGTGTACGGGCTGCGGGTCTCGCTGCTCGTCGGGGTGGTGGCCGCCGTCGTCGCGACCGTCATCGGCACCGCCGTCGGGGCGCTCGCGGGCGCGCTCGGCGGTTGGGTGGACCGGGGTGTGATGCGTGTCGTGGACACCTTCTCGTCGGTGCCGCACCTGCTGCTCGGCATCTTCATCGTGGCGATGTTCCGGCCGGGCGTGTGGCCCGTCGTGATCTCGGTGGGCCTGACGCACTGGCTGTCGACGGCCCGCATCGTGCGCGCCGAAGTCCTCTCGCTGCGCTCGCGCCCCTATGTGGACGCGGCGATCTCCGGCGGCGCCTCCCGGTGGCGGGTGACGGCCAGACACCTCCTGCCCGGGGTGCTGCCGCAGGCGGCGCTCGCCGCGGTGCTGATGGTGCCGCACGCCATCTGGCACGAATCCGCCCTGTCCTTCCTGGGCCTCGGCCTGCCCACCCACCAGGCCAGCCTCGGCACGCTGGTACAGACGGCGCGCGGCTCGCTGCTCGCGGGCGACTGGTGGCCGACCCTCTTCCCCGGCCTGTTCATCATCGTGCCGACGCTGGCCATCGCCGGCCTCGCGGGCGCCTGGCGCGAACGCCTGAACCCCCGCCGCCGATCGGAGCTGACCCTGTGACCACGGTGCTTTCGGTGGACGGGCTGTCCGTACGGTTCCGGATGCGCGACGGCGCGTACGTACGAGCCGTCAGCGACGCCTCCTTCGACCTCCGGGCGGGGGAGTGCCTGGCCCTCGTGGGCGAGAGCGGCTGCGGCAAATCGGTACTGGCTTCTGCACTCCTCGGCCTGCTGCCCGCGAACGCGGAGACGGCGGGCTCGGCGCGCCTCGGCGACCTGGACCTGATGGCGGCCGACGAAACGACGCTCGCGCGCACGGTACGGGGCCGCCGGATCGGACTGGTGCCGCAGAGCCCGGCCGCCCACCTCACCCCGGTCCGCACGGTGCGCTCACAACTGGTCGAGACGCTGCGGCAGTTGACGGGAGCGCCGCGCCGCGGCCAGCGGCTGGAGGAAGCCGTCCGGCAGGCCGCCGAACGCGCCGCCTTCCCGCTCGACCACCTCGACCGCTACCCTCACGAACTCTCCGGCGGCCTCGCGCAACGCGCAGCGACAGCGCTCGCGTTGGTCGGCGACGCGCCCCTCCTGCTGGCCGACGAGCCGACCACCGGCCTCGACCGCGACCTCGTCGAGCGCACCGTCGACGAACTGCGCCGCCACATCGGCACCGACCGGGCGCTGCTGCTGATCACGCACGACCTCGCGGCGGCGGAGCGGATCGCGGACCGGGTGGCGGTGATGTACGCGAGCCGCATCGTCGAACTGTCGGAGGCGGACGCCTTCTTCGGGTCGCCCGGCCCCCGCCACCCGTACGCCCGAGGCCTCCTGAACGCGCTGCCCGACCGCGAGTTCACCCCGATCCCCGGGATGCCGCCGGAACTGAGCGCACTGGGGGAGGGCTGCGCGTTCGCTCCGCGCTGCACACGCGCCGACGACCGGTGCACGACGCTGCCGCTGCTGGCGGACGGCGTGGCCTGCCACCACCCGGTACCGGCCCACCAGGAGGCCACCCGTGCTTGAACTGCTGTCCATCACGGCGGGCTACGACCGCCGCGCCCCGGTCATCCGTGACGTGACCCTGACCGTCCGCCCCGGCGAGAGCGTCGGCCTCCTCGGCCCCAGCGGCTGCGGAAAGTCGACCCTCGCCCGCGTCGCGGCGCTGCTGCACGCCCCGGACGCCGGCCGCGTGGTCATCGACGGCGAACCGGCCCACGGCTGGCGCCACCGCGCCCCACGCGCCCAGCGCACCGCGTTCGGCGTCGTCTTCCAACAACCGCGCCTGTCCGCCGACCCGCGCCTGCGCCTGGCCGACCTGATCGCCGAGCCCCTGCGCGCGAACGGCGCCGACCACGCGTCCCGCGTACGGGAATTGGCCGACACGGTGGGCCTGTCCACCGACCTCCTGACCCGCCGCCCCCACGAGGTCAGCGACGGCCAACTCCAACGCGCCTGCCTCGCCCGCGCCCTCACCCTGCGCCCCCGCTGGCTGATCTGCGACGAGATGACCGCAATGCTCGACGCGTCGACCACGGCCGCACTGGTGGCCGCGGTGGAGGCCTACCGCCGGGAGACCGGGGCGGGACTTCTGGCCGTGGGACACGACCGTGTACTGCTGGAGCGGTGGTGCGGGCGGACGGTGGAGTGGGGGGAGTTGGCGGAGGCGTAGGCGGGCCTTCCCGTCGGGTCCCCGCACACGTCGACGCTCCCGTAGGGTGCGCGGGTTGTCGTGGCGGAGTGGCGGACGCGGGAGGAACCTCTCGCGGTATTTCGTGCGAGGCGGTGGTCCTCGACCGTGCGCTGCGGGACCTCACCGAGGCGGCCTCCCGCGATCCACGGGTCGCGGGCGCCCGCGACCGGCTGGAGGAGCGGCTGCGCGGCCTGGCGGCTGCGGTGCGGCCACGTGCGGAGTACGCGGTCGTGCACGGCGAACTGGGCCCCGACCACGTCCTGGTGGACGCGGACGGGGACTTTCCCGACCGGGCGTTCATGGCCGGCATCGCCGAGCACAACCTGAACCAGGCGCTGGAACTGATCCGCGCCTGACGGGTGGCAGGATCAGGCGGCGCTGCCCGCAGGTTCGACACGGGCCAGCGCGCCGATCTCCAACGCCGTCCACACCGCCCCGTCCGGGCCCACCGCGATGCCGTGCGGTTCGGAGTTCGGGGTCGGGAGGGCGTGGACGGTGATGGTGCCGTCGGGGGTGATCGTGCCGACGCGGTTGGCGCCCCATTCGGTGAACCACGCGGTGCCTTCGGCGTCGACGGTGACGGCGTGCGGGCGGGCCGTCCGGTCGGGCAGGGGGAACTCGGTGATGTGACCGTCCGCAGTGATGCGCCCGATCTGGCCGGCGGCGATCTCGACGAACCACAGCGCCCCGTCGTGCCCTGCCGCGATCCCCACCGGGGCCGCCGCCTCCGTCGGCAGGGGATGGATCGTGACCGCGCCGTCCATGCCGATCCGGCCGATGGCGTTCGCCTGGTTGAGGGTGAACCACATCGCGTCGTCGGCGCCCGCGGTGATCGCCGAGGGGAACGCGCCGGTGAGCGGGAGCGGGAACTCGGTGATGTCGCCGTCCACCGTGATGCGGCCGATGCGGTCGGCGGCGGTCTCGGTGAACCACAGCGCCCCGTCGGGACCCGCCGCGATGCCGAACGGTCCGCAGCCGGGCGTGGGCACGTCGAATTCGTCGACGACGCCGTCGATGGTGATCCGCCCGATCCGGTCCGCCTTGTACTCGGTGAACCACAGGGCGCCGTCCGGACCCGGAGCGATGACGGTCGGCCCGCAGTCGGGGGCGTCGAGGCGGTGGCGTGCTGGATCGGAGCCGGGGACGAGCCGGCCGATCTCGCCACTGTGGACGAGGGTGAACCACAGCGCGCCGTCCGGGCCCGTGGTGAGGGCGTAGGGGCCGGAATCGCTGCCGGACACCGGGTGCTCGTGGACGGATACCTGAGGGGACAGCTGAGTCACAGGGGCTTCTCCAGGTCGTGTTCGGCGGTGATGCGGGCGACGTCGCCCGTGGGCGTACGCGTAGAGGCGGCTGAGGCCTCTCAAGACGGTTCCTCGCTGCGGGGCCTCGCCGCAAACTTACGACGGACGTGAAAGGGAAGCGATGCTCAGGTCAGACGTTCGATCTCGGCCACCAGCGCCTCCGCGTCATGCCGCAGCCGCGGCCCCAGCCGCTCCCACGAATCCTCCGCCTCACCCAGATACACCGAGCGCGCATGCACAAGCACCGCGCGATTTTCCTCCGGCAGCCGGGGGAGGGCCCAGTCCGCCGCCGCGTCCTTCGACAGGATCTCCCCGGTCACGAGGGTGGCCCAGACGCGGGCCAGCGTCAGGATCACATTGCGGGTGTCCGTCTCCAACTCCTCAAGGAGCGCCGGGACCCCGGCCACGGTCGCGCGGCGCACATCGGACTTGGGGACCGGGTGGAGCAGTTCGGTGGCCGGCGGCCCGAACAGGACGACACCGCGCTGCCGCACCATCGTGACCAGCAGCGCCAGGTCCTCGTCCACCTCCGGCTCCGGCGTCTCCCCGCGCTCGTACGCCTCCCGAAGCCACTCGCCGTACTGGAACTCCCGCACCGGCGGAAACCGCCACGGCCGCACATCGGCGAGCTGTACGAGCGTCAACTCCACCGGACGGTCCCGGCCGTGTGCCGCACCCGCCCCGGACAGGCCCAGCAGCCTGCCGACAGGCGCGCGCGTTGGTCGTGTGTCGTGGGCGCGCCGGTCACGGCGAACACGTCCACATCGCTGTGCGGACGCAGGCCGCCGGAGACCGCCGAGCCGTACAGATACACGGCCACCAGATCCGGCCCGAGCACCTCGCGCAGCGCCTCCACCACGCACTCCACCTGGCGCACGTCCGACTCCCTTCGCTTTCCGCCGATCCTCGCCCCTCCCTGCCATCATGCACGCCCGTGACCAGTGCCTTGCGATGGCCCCGCGGTGAACCGGGGGTGCCGGTCTCGCCAACTCCCGTCCCACCTCTGCCGGTTGATGACCAGCGCCCCGCATACTCACCGTGTCCCACCGGCCCACCACGGGAGGCACACATGGCCCCGACCACCCGCCGCAGAGCCATCGGCACCCTCGCCGCAGCGCTCGCCGTCGGTGTCACCACACCCAACCTGGCGCAGGCCGCCGAGCCCAAGCGCGGCCCCGTGCCCCTGCGGCGCGCGCACGCCCACAACGACTACGAGCACCCGCGTCCCCTGTTCGATGCGCTCGACCAGCGGTTCAACAGCGTCGAGGCCGACATCTACCTCGTGAACGGCGACCTCCTCGTCGCCCACGACCCCGTCGACCTCGACCCCACACGCACCCTGACCTCCCTCTACCTCGCCCCGCTCGCCGCCCGTGTGAAGGCCAACCGCGGATCGGTGTACCGGGGTTGGCGCACCCCGCTGCAACTCCTCGTCGACATCAAGACCGACGGCGCGGCGACGTACCAGGAACTCGACCGCCAACTGCGCCGCTACGGCCGTCTCTTCACCACGTACGACCGTGGGCGTGTGCACAAGGGCGCCGTCACCGTCGTCGTCTCCGGCGACCGGGCCGCCCGCCCGCCGATGGAGGCGCAGGCGCGGCGCAGCGCGTTCTACGACGGCCGCCTCACCGACCTCGGCAGCGCCGCGCCCGCCTCGTTCGTCCCGCTCATCAGCGACAACTGGGCAAACAACTTCACGTGGCTGGGGAGCGGTCCCATGCCCGCCGCCGAGCGCGACAAGCTGCGCGGCATCGTCGATGCCGCCCACGCGCGCGGCCAACGTGTCCGCTTCTGGGCGACCCCCGATGTCGCCGGTCCCGAACGCGATGCCGTCTGGGCCGAATTGATCGCCGCGGATGTCGACCACCTCAACACGGATGACCTCGCGGGCCTGCGGTCCTTCCTGGAGGCCCATGACGAGGCCCACGACAAGCGTTCTGGTCGGTGACCCCGGGTTAACACCCGTTCGGGGGACAGGTCATGCCCCGGTCGGCGCCCTCCGCTGCGTCACACTTGCGGCCGATAGCCACGGCGTTGACGTGGCGGAGGAGGTTCGGCGATGTCCCTGTCCATTTCCGTCGTGGTGTTGCTGCTCGTCGTCGCGGTGATCTTCCTGCGCAACGGGGCCATGAAGTTCTCGCACGCGCTCGTCTGCCTGCTGCTCGGTTTCCTGCTCGCGGGCACGGACGCGGCGCCGACCATCCACGACGGCATCAACTCCACTGCCACCCTGGTCAGTAACCTGAACCCGTGAGGCTTCTGTCGCGCTATTTCGTGGCTGAGAACACCCCTATCCCGTTCGCGACCGCGCGCTCCGGCGGGTCGCTGGGGTGGTTGCGGACCGAGACCGAAGGGGCGCCCGGGGCGCGTGCGACGAGGGTCGACGAACCGCCGCCGTCCAGGCTGAACGCGTCGTCCGAGCCCAAGGACCGCATCGTGGCGGCCACTTCGGTCATCGACATGCCGGTGCGGTAGGCGGGGGCGCCGTCCAGGGCCAGCAGGATCAGCTCGTGGCCGCCGTCCCCGATGCCCGCCGCCGTGCGCACCGCCGACGTCGTCGCGTCCAGGCCGGGCAGCGGCGCTCCGTCGCGCAGCACCGGATAGCCGCCGATCGCGAAGCGGTACGGGATGTGCGAGCGGGCGGCGACGAGCCGGTGGTGGACCGCGACCGGGTCACCCGTCGACAGCTTGCGCAGCCACTGCGCGCCGGCCTCCCTGCCCACCAGGACCGTGGACCCGGCCGCTATCGGCCCGCTGCCGGGGGTGTCGGCCGACGACACGACCCGACCGCGGCGCACCGTCACCTCGTACGTGTCCGTGCTGCACGGCGCCGCCCGCTGGGTGTCCGTGCCGCAGGTGGACCGCACCCGCGACACGCTGCCCCAGTCGGACGTGAACGCCCCCACCGAGCCGACCGGCAGCGCGTACTGGTTCAGCCCGCCCAGCGGCACGCGGTCGTCCGGGGTGCGTACCGAGCCGTCGAGCTCCAGGCTGTCGAGGCGGGCCCGCCGGTCGACCCCGACGCCGAGGACGTCCCGGGTGGAGGTCCCCGGCGGCAGGGCCGGGCCGAAGCGCTGACCGTTCGGCACGGCCGCCTTGAGCGTGTGCCCGCTCGCTATCGCCGGGCCGACGGAGGCGCCGGTGACCTCGACGCCCGGGTGCTGGCTCTCCGTGATGTTGAAGAAGTCCCCGTTGACCCCGCCGACGGCGCCGGCCGCGTCGGACATCGAGGAGACGGTGGCGCGTGCCCCGACCGCGCCGGGGTGCAGGAGGTCGACCCGCACGCGCGGGTCGGTCAGATCGACGGTGAGGACATGGGCATGTGCGGTGCCCTTCGCGGCGGGGACGTCGAACTCCGTGTACGTGACGCCCGGAGCGACCCGCTCGCCCGACGTGGCGCCGGCCGGCGCCGCACCCGTCAGGGCGGCACCGGCCAGCATCGAAGCGACCCCGAGGGCCGCAAGGACTCTTCTCCCTCGCTTGCCAACTCTCGTCTGCATGCGGGGAGTTCAGCAGACGCGGGGTCGCGCGTCGATGGCTAAGTGCCGACGAGTCGGGAACGGATCAGGAAACGTACGCCCTCGGGTGCCTCCAGCGAGAAGCCGCTGCCGCGCCCCTCGACGACGTCGACGATGAGCCGCGTATGGCTCCACACCTCGTACTGGCTCTTGGACATCCAGAACGAGACCGGCTCCGCCACCCCCTGCACCGCGAGATCGGCGAGGAGCACGTCGGAGGCTCCGGTGCGGAACTCGCCCGCCAGGTAGCACATCGGCGCGCTGCCGTCGCAGCAGCCGCCGGACTGGTGGAACATCAGCGGACCGTGGGCCTCGCGCAGCCGCCGCACCAGCTCGGCGGCCGCGTCCGTCAGCTCCACGCGGGGTACGTCGGTCATGACACCCAGTCAAAGGGGTGGGACGTTGCGACCACGTTGCACGCGCGACGCGGGCCCCGGCATAAGCTCCGCACATGGAACAGAGGGAGATCATTCTGCGGGCCATCGGCGTGCTCACCGAGACGCACGAGATGGTGCGCAGGCTCAGCGACGGCGAGGCACTCGACACCGACGTGACGCAACTGGGGCGGCTCGTGTCGGAAGTGTTCCCGACCATCGAGATCCCGTCGGGGGCGAGCGCGGAGGAGGCGGCCGAACTGGCCATCGCCGCGCTGATGCCGGCGAGCGTGTCGCTCGTGGAGGCGTTCGCGTTCCTCTTCACGCAGCTCGCCAAGGTCCACGACGAGGGCCGTATGGACGTCCAATCCAGCGAACTGCTTCAGGAGATCGCGCTGCGGATGTCCGACCCGGGCGCCGAGGAGGAGGCGGAGGAAGAGTGAGAGCGGCGGATCGGCGCCCGCTCGTGCGCGGGCGCCGTGACTCACAGGTCCTGAACTCCGGTAAGGCCCGCGCTTACTTGTTCGGCCCCCGGAAGCGTCCGAACGCCTTGCCGAGCGTGCCGAAGGGGGAGGCGTCCTTGCTGTCCGGATCCGCCGGCGCGTGCGCCTGGGCGTCGCCGCGCGGCGCCTCGGCGAGCGCGGCCCGCGCCGCTTCGGCCGCCTCGCGGTAGCTGTCCCGGGACCTGGTCATGGCGTCGAGCGCCTCGGCGTACTTCGTGACCATGTCCTGCGCGTGCGTCAGCTCCTCGTCGGACGTCAGCAGATGCCAGCCGTCGCGCAGCCGCGTGAGGGCCTGCGCCGCCTCGTCGATCAGCGGCCGCGGGAACGCGGTGAACTCCCGGATCCGGTCCAGCAGTTCGGTCGGCTCGCTGCCGTCGAGGAAGACGCTGCGCACGGTGAAACGGTCCGCCGCATAGTCCGGGTGCGCCGGCGTGGTCGGCAGTACGACGCCGCCGCCGCGCGGCATTCCGGCCTTGAAGTCCTTGCGCAGCCCGAAGTCCACGACCTGGGCCTGGTCGGGCGTCGCCCGGTGCTCGATCACGCGGTGCTGCAGGCTCGGCGGCAGAAACCGCGTGATGGACCGCTGCCCCTGGGCATCCGGTGTCATCGCCTCGTGGATGACCACGTGCACGTACCAGCTGGAGCGCGAGCAGTCCTTGAGGAGACGGCGCAGGGCGTCGTCGTCCTTCGGGAGGTGGTTCGGCGCCCGCAGGCGCAGCCCCGCCACCGTGTCGTGGTCCCATGGCACCCGCTCGCTGTCCGGCCAGAACATCGGCGCGGGCGACGGCCAGGCCAGTTCCCAGGCCCGCTCCGCCTCCGCGGCGAGGACCCAGGTGACGCCTTCGGATTCCTTGGCGCGGGTGTCGGGGTCGTACGTCGTCAGCTGGCCGCGCACGGTGACGTTGTCGGCCACGCGCCAGCGCGCCTCGAACACCCGGCGGGCGCCGGGTCCTGGCCCGGCCTCCTCCTCGCGCGGGTGCAGCACCGTGGAGCGCGCCGCGTCCTCGGGGTCGAGGTCGAGGAAGTCGTCGAGTACGCCCGCCGCCTTGAGGGCGATCAGGTTGCGCCGGACGTCGCGCTCGGGCTCGGGCCCGAGGTGGCGTCCGCGTCCGAGCCACACGGTGTCGGGGACGGGGGTCGGGGTTGAGTTCTTCTTCGCCATGGAGTCGTTCTGTGAGTGATCGGGGCGCGACCAGTATGGGTCCGTGGACGCGCGGGGGCCAGGGCAGGGTGGTCCGGTGTCGGGATTGTCGCGCGTACGCGCCCGATTCGCCCCTCGTGTACCCCGGCGTGGCGCGTCCGATCCCGTACGCTCGCCGAATGGCCAGGTACTACGACGTGCACCCAGCAAACCCGCAAGCGCGCCTCATCTCCGCGATCGCCGACAGCATCCGCGACAGCGCGCTCGTCGCCTACCCCACGGACTCCTGTTACGCGCTCGGCTGCCGGCTCGGCAACCGGGCGGGCGTCGACCGGATCCGCACCATCCGGCAGCTCGACGACCGGCACCACTTCACACTGGTATGCCAGGACTTCTCCCAGTTGGGGAGGTTCGTCCAGATCGACAACGACGTGTTCCGCGCCATCAAGGCGGCCACGCCCGGCAGTTACACCTTCATCCTGCCCGCGACGCGTGAGGTGCCGCGGCAGCTGCAGCACCCGAAGAAGAAGACCGTGGGCGTGCGCATCCCCGACCACGTGGTGACGCAGGCCCTGCTCGCCGAGCTCGGCGAGCCGCTGCTGTCCAGCACGCTGCTGCTGCCCGGCGAGGAGGAGCCGCTCACCCAGGGCTGGGAGATCAAGGAACTCCTCGACCACCAGGTCGACGCCGTCGTGGACTCCGGCGACTGCGGCACCGTGCCGACCACGGTCATCGACTTCTCCGACGGGGAGGCCGAGATCGTACGGGCCGGGGCGGGGGACACGGAGCGCTTCGAGTGACTCAGGGCCCTTGTGAAGGACTCAGCGCGTCGCAGTCGTACCCAGGTAGCGGATGTGCGGCCGTTCACCGGGGCGGGTGACCTCGGCGCGCACCCCGTACACGTCGGCGATCAGTTCCTCGGTGAGTACGTCGCCGGGCTCCCCGGCCGCCACGACCCGGCCCTCGCGCAGCACGACGACGCGCGCGCAGTAGCCGGCGGCGAGGTTCAGGTCGTGCAGGGCGACGACGGACGTGATGCCCAGCGTGCCGATCAGGTCGAGGAGTTCGAGCTGGTGCTGGATGTCGAGGTGGTTCGTCGGCTCGTCGAGCAGCAGCTCGCGCGGCTCCTGCGCCAGGGCGCGGGCGATCTGCACCCGCTGGCGCTCGCCGCCGGACAGTGTGTGCCACAGGCGGTGCGCCCGGTCGGCGAGACCACTGCGGTCCAGGGCGTCGCGGACCGCGGCCTCGTCCGCCGCCGACGCGGGCTGCCAGGCGCGGCGGTGCGGGACCCGGCCGAGCCGCACGACGTCGGCGACCGTCAACTCGACCTGGGCGTCGGATTGTTGCTGCACCATGGCGATGCGCCGCGCGGCCTGCCTGCGGCCCACCGAGGCGAGCGGGTCACCGTCGAGCGTGACGACGCCCGCGGACGGGGCCAGCACGCCGGACAGCAGGCGCAGCAGGGTCGACTTGCCCGAGCCGTTGGGGCCGAGCACTCCGGTGACGGTGCCGGGCTCCGGTGCCACGGACACCCCGTCGAGCACCAGCGCGCCGCCCGGCGACCACGACACGCGGTCGGCGCGCAGTCCCTGCTGGGAAAGGCTCACCGCACACCCCGCCCGCGGTACAGCACCAGCACGAACGCCGGCACACCGATCAGCGATGTCACCACACCCACCGGAACCTCCTGAGGTTCGAGCACCGTCCGCGCCGCTGTGTCCACCCACACCAGGAACACCGCCCCGGCGAGCGCCGTCACCGGCAGCAGCCGGGTGTGCCCCGGACCCACCAGGGCGCGCGCCGCGTGCGGCAGCACAAGACCGACGAAGCCGATCGCTCCCGCCGCGCTGACCAGGGCCGCCGTCAGTAGCGCCGTCACGCACAGCAGCACGATCCGGGTGCGGGCCACCCGGACGCCGAGGGTCGCCGCTGCTTCGGCGCCGAAGGCGAACGCGTCGAGGGTGCGCCCGTACGCGAGGCACACCACGAGCGTGACGGCGAGCACGGCCAGACACAGCCACACCTCGGTCCAGCCGACCCCGCTGAGCGAGCCGAGCAGCCAGAACAGCACGCCGCGCGTCGTCTCCGCGTCCGCCGAGGTCAGCACGACGAACGAGGTCAACGCCGAGAACAGCTGCATCGCCGCGACGCCGCACAGCACCACCCGGTCCGTGCTGCCGCCCAGCGTGTGACTGAGTACGAGCACCAGCGCGAACGAGCAGACGGCTCCGACGAACGCGCCGCCCGATACGGACACGGCGCCACCGCCGAGGCCGAGCACGACGACGAGCACGGCCCCGGTCGACGCGCCCGAGGAGACACCGAGCACGAACGGATCGGCGAGCGGATTGCGCAGCAGCGCCTGCAGCACCGTGCCGCACACCGCGAGCCCGGCCCCGCACACCGCCGCGAGCAGCGTCCGCGGCAGCCGCAGATTCCATACGATGCCGTCCCGGATCGGCGAGAGGTCCGAGGTCGCCAGGCCGATCCGGTCGCCCACCGCCGCCCACACGTCACCGACCCGGATCTGCGCGGGACCGAGGGTGATGGCGAAGGCCACGGAGGCGCACAGTGCGGCGATGCCGGCCGCCCAGGCGAGTGTGGCCCGAAGGGTGATCCGGGGCGCGGCCTGTGGATACGCCGCCGGGGCCGCGCGAGCGGCGACCGTACGAGCCGTCACCGCGCGAGCCCGAACTCGCGCAGCCCCGCGGCCACCCGCTCCACGCCGTCGACCGTCCGGATGGTCGGGTTCATGGCTTGCCCGCTCAGGCGCACGTACCGCTTCTTCTTCACTGCGGTCATGTGCTTGGTGACGGGATTGGACTCAAGGAACTTGATCTTCTGTGCGGCCGACTCGGCCGACTGCGAGCGGCGCGTCAGGTCGCCGATGACCAGCACGTCCGGATCGCGGTCCGCGACCGTCTCCCAGTTGACCTGCGGCCACTCCGCGCGCGTGTCGTCGAAGACGTTGCGCGCCCCGAGCTCCTTGGTGACGATGCCGGGGGCGCCGCAACAGCCCGCCATGTAGGGCGAGTCGGAGTTGGCGAACCAGTACAGGACGTCCACACCGTGCGCGTCGCCCCCGGAAGTGGCCTTGCGGACCCGGGTCTTGAGCGAGTCGATCAGCTTGTCGCCGCGCTTCTCCACGTCGAAGACACGTGCCAGATCGTGGATCTCGCCGTACACGACGTCGAGCCCCAGGGTCTTGGTCCGCACCCCGTCTCCGTCGCCGTTGTCCTTGCCCACGCAGTCGCTGGGGGAGAGGTACGTGGGCACGCCCAGCTTCTCGAACTCCGCGCGCGGCGCCACACCGCCCTTGCCGAGGGTGTACGTGAACGAGGCAGCGGCGAAGTCCGGTTCGGTGCCGAGGACCTTCTCGAACGACGGGTAGCGGTCGGCCAGCCGCGGCACCTTCGCGTTGGCCTTCGCCAGGTCCTTCGGGACCGGGTCGGTCCAGGTGCCGGTGCCGACCATCCGGTCCTCGAGGCCGAGCGAGAGCATGATCTCGGCGGAGCCCTGGTCGAGGGCGACGGCCCGGCGCGGGGTGTGCTCGACCCGCACCTTTTCTCCGCAGTTGTCGAGCGTGACACCGCCGCCACCGGCGGCACCGTCCTCGGTGGTGGCGGTCGTGCCGCACCCGGTGAGCAGCAAGGCGCCCACCAACAGCGGGGCGCATCGGCGGAGTTGACGTGCGAACAGCACGGGGGTTCCTTCACGTCCAGGGCTCATACGCGGAGCCGGCCTATGGTGAGGGCCTGCCGTTTGGATCAGGCCCCAGCCCCCACGCCACGCGGCACTGGAGACCGCCAGCAGGTCTTCGGACTCGGGGTCGTCCGCGCGAAGCGCCTTCCCAGGCCGATGTGCCGGCCCAGTGGCAGTGGCTCCGCCCGTCACCCTCACCGCTGCGCGTCAGTTCCGGTTTCCCACCGGATTCCCTGACCCGTGTGCGTAGAAAAACACACAAAGGTACGACTGGCTCGGCGAAACTATCACGCCGGGCATCCGCTAGGCGGAGGGCGGGGTGAAGACCGCCTCCAGCTGGGGACGGGTTCCGTCCCGGTGGTGGTCCATGAGCGATACGAGGCGTTCGTGGTCGCGGACGCGGAGCGCCTCGACCATCTCCGCGTGCTCGTCGACGATCCGCTTCTGTGACATCGGGTCGTGCAGGAGGTAGGCCCGATAGCCGTCGCTCAGCTGCCAGACGCGGCGCAGTTCGGCGACGACGAGGTCCAGGCCCGACGCGGTGAACATACGGAAGTGGAAATCCGAGTTGAGGCGGGCCATGGCGGTGAGGTCGCCGCGGGCCGACGCCTCCGCGATCCGCTCGTTCACGCCGGAGAGTCCTTCGAGCGCGGAGGCCGGGAGAGGCGGCAGTCGACGCAGCACCTCCGCCTCCAGGACCCGCCGCATCAGATACGTCTGCTCGAACTCGGCCGCGGTCAGCACCTTCACCCGGTACCCGACATTGCGGACGTGGTCGAGGACGCCTTCGCTCGCCAGCACCCGCAGCGCCTCACGTACCGGGGCCCGGCTCACCCCGAGACGCGTGGCCAGTGCCTCCTGCCGCACCGGGCTGCCCGGCGTCAGATCGCGCGCGAACAGCATCGCCCGCAGCTCCTCCACGACCTGGGCCACCGCTCCGGACACCGCGTCAAGACGCTCCGCTCCCGTCTGAGCCGTCACTGGTGCCTGCCTTCCCGTCGAGGGTTGTCGACTCTAACTCCCCTGAAAGTGCAGGGGCATTGACATGGTGCCGCACGGTGAGTCAGATTGCATCCAATCTTGCTCAGGTCTTGCTCAGGTCTCGCTCGGATGTATGTCCCGTTCAGTGGCGAACGCCCGGAAATTTGACCCAGCGGTGGCGTCAACAGGCGCTATCGGTGGCCGATTTCAGAGGAGGACTCGGCGATGACGCCGAAGGAACCGGCAGAATCGGTAGACAATTCTGAAGCCGCGGCGGCGGCAGCGGGTGGCGGTGGATCCCCTGCGGGCCGACCGCTGGACGGCGTCCGCGTCGTCGACATCACCTCGACGCTCATGGGCCCGTACTGCACCCTGCTGCTCGCCCAGTGGGGCGCGGACGTCATCAAGGTCGAGCCGCCGGCCGGCGACGTCGTCCGCTACATAGCCGACACTCGAGGCAACGGCATGGGCCCCGCCTTCCTCAACACCAACCGCGGAAAGCGCAGCGTCGCCCTCGACCTCAAGGCGCCCGGCGCGGCGCCCGTCCTCGCCGCCCTCGTGGACTCGGCCGACGTCCTCGTGCACAACCTCCGCCCCGCCGCCGCCCGTCGGCTCGCCCTCACGGCCGAGTCCGCGCTGGAGCGCAACCCGCGCCTCGTCCACTGCGCGTTCCGCGGCTTCGCCGCCGGTGGCCCCGACTCCGACCGGCCCGCCTACGACGACGTCATCCAGGCCGCCGGAGGCGTCGCCGCACTCCAGGGCGGCGACGGCGGAGCGGAGTACGTGCGGCAGGCCGCGGCCGACAAGACGGTCGGCATCTACGGGGCCGCGGCCGTGCTCGCCGCGCTGCACGGCCGCCAGGCCTCCGGCCGGGGGCGCGCCGTCGAGGTCCCGATGCTGGAGACGATGGCCTCGTTCACCCTGCTCGAACAGCAGGGCGGCCGCGTCTTCGACCCGCCCACGGGCCCCACCGGCTACGCCCGCACCAGTTCCCCGCACCGCCGTCCGTGCCGCACCAAGGACGGCCACCTCGCCGTCATGATCTACACCGACGCCCAGTGGCGGTCCTTCTTCGCCGCGATCGGCCGCCCCGCGCTCGCCGACGATCCGCGCTTTCGCACCATCACGGAGCGCACCGAGCACATCGACACCCTCTACTCGATGGTCAACGCCGAACTGTTGCTGCGCACCACGGCCGAGTGGCAGGCCGAGTTCGACGCCCGCGACATACCCGCCACCCGCGTCAACACCCTCGACGACCTCTTCACCGACCCGCACCTGAGCGCCACCGGTTTCTTCGAGCGCACCGAACACCCCACCGAGGGGCCGCTGTTGCTCGGCCGACCGCCGGTCCGGATGACCGAACCCGCTGTCGGCGCTTCCCCGCGCGAGGACGAGGGACCGCTCCGCCCCGCCCCGCACCTCGGCGAGCACACCCGCGAGGTCCTCGCCGAACTCGGCCTGCCCGGCGCGGAGGCCGCCGCCCTCTTCGACAACGGAACAGCGCGCGAACCGATCGACGCGACCGCCGCCGCCTGAGAACAGCCGCCCGACGGCCTTGAGAAGCGCCCCCTGAACGGAAGGATCCGCCATGCCCGCGGCCGAAGACCTCCTCTACTCCACCCGCGACCACATCGCCACCATCACCCTCAGCCGCCCGCACCGGAAGAACGCGTTCACCCTCCCGATGGCCGACGCCTGGGCCGAGGCGCTGCGCCGCGCCGACGCCGACCCGGACGTCCGCGTCATCGTCGTCACCGGCGCCGGCGACGCCTTCTGCTCCGGCGTGGACCTCGCCGACTTCAAGGGCGAACAGCGCACCCCGATCCAGGAGAAGAGGCTGCTCACCGAGCGCGTGCACCAGGTCGCCCGGGCCCTGGACGACCTGGACAAGCCGGTCCTCGCGGCCGTCGCGGGACCCGCCGTCGGCGCGGGCATGGACATGGCCCTGCTCTGCGACCTGCGCTTCGCCGGCCGCTCGGCCCGCTTCTGCGAGGGCTACATCAAGGTCGGCCTGGTCCCCGGTGACGGCGGCTGCTGGCTGCTGCCCCGCGTCGTCGGACAGGCGGCGGCGCTGCGTCTGCTGTGGACCGGCGATTTCGTCGACGCCGCCGAGGCCAAGCGGCTCGGCATCGTCGAGGACGTCTTCGAGGACGCCGACCTTCTCGACGAGGTGTACGCGTTCGCCGCCCGACTCGTCGCGAGGCCGCCCGCCGCCCTCGCCCTGATCAAGCGCGCCGTCCGCCAGGGCGCGAACCACGATCTGCGCACCGCGCTCGACCTGATCTCCTCCCACATGGCCGTGGTGACGTCGATGGACGACTCCCGCGAGGCCTACGCCGCGTTCCGCGAGAAGCGCACTGGCACGTATACGGGTTCCTGACCAGATCAAGCCCCGCCGGCGATTGAGGCGATCCAGCCCCTCCGGCGTTTGAGGAGCGGGGTCCGGGGCGGAGCCCCGAGACCGATCGCCGGGTGACCGAAACTTTCTGGAGGCAGCCCCCTTGATGTCCCCGACCGACACACACACCGACCCCCGGTCCGCCGCCCGCACCCTGACCGACGAGTGGCGGAAGGCCTCCCGCTACACCCCTCGCAGCGACGCCTGGCTCCGCTCCTTCGACCGCGACTTCAGCCGCGAACTGGCCGCCCGCGGCATGACCGCCATGACCTGGCCGGTCGAGTACGGCGGCCACGCCCTGCGCAACGTCGACCGGCTCGCCGTCACCGAGGAGCTGCTGCGGGCGGGCGCACCCGTCGCCGCGCACTGGATCGGGGACCGGCAGATCGGACCCGCCATCCTGCGGCACGGCAGCCCCGCGCTCAAGGAGGAGATCCTGCCGCGGATCGCCGCCACCGACGCCGTCTTCTGCCTCGGCATGAGCGAACCCGAGGCCGGCTCCGACCTGGCGTCGGTCCGCACCGCCGCGCGCCGCGTCGCGGGCGGCTGGCGGCTCAGCGGCCACAAGATCTGGACCAGCCACGCACACCACGCCACGCACGCCTACGTGTTGGCCCGCACCACACCGCGCGAGGACGTCGACCGCAAGCACCAGGGGCTGAGTGAGTTCGTCGTCGACATGGACGCCGACGGCGTGAGCACGGGCGCCATTCCCGACCTGGCGGGCGAACACCACTTCAACGAGGTGCGGTTCGAGGACGTGTTCGTCCCCGAAGGCCGCCTCATCGGTACCGAGGGGGAGGGGTGGCGCCAGGTCGTCGGGCAGCTCTCCTTCGAACGCGGTGGCGCCGAACGCGTCCTGTCCAGCTACCCCGTCCTCGTGGCGCTGCTCACCGAGGCGGCCCGGACCGGGCACGGCACCCGGGACACCGACGCCGCGTCCATCGGCTCCCTCACCGCCCGGCTCACCGTCCTGCGCCGCCTCTGCTGGGACGTCGCCTCCGCCATGGACCGCGGGGAGACCCCGGTCCGTGCGGCCGCCGCCCTGAAGTACCTGGGCAACGCCTTCGAGAACGACGTCGTCGAGGCGTTCCGCGAGGCCTCCGGGGGCCTGCCACCCACTGCCGACAGCGACTTCGGCCAGGCGCTGCTCGCCGCCCCGGCGTTCGGCCTGCGCGGCGGCGCCTCCGACGTCCTGCTGTCCCTGATCGCCCGCGAGGAGACCCGCGTATGACCACCCCCGCCAAGCCCCGGCGCCGCGCATCCACCATCACCAGCGAGTACGCCGACGAACTCCGCGAGGTCGTGCGCGGACTCGCGGCGGACGCGGCCGAAGAGGACCCGGCGGGGGAGGCACCTGGCCCCGCGCTGTGGGACCGCCTCGCCGAACTCGGCATGACCCGCCTGGACATCTCCGAGTCGGCAGGCGGCTCGGGCGGCACCTTCGACGACCTCCTCGCCCTGACCCACGCGCTCGCCTCGCACGCCGTGACCACCCCGGTCGCGGAGTCCGCCACCGCCGACTGGTGTCTCGCTTCGTGCGCCACCCTCTCCACGGGGGCGACCACACTCGCCCTCCTCCCCGCAGGCATCGCAGGGCCGGACCAGGACGGCACGCTCACCGCTCAACTGCCTGCCGTCCCCTGGGCGTCCGGAGCACACACCCTGCTCCTGGTTCCGGTGGCCGAATCCGAAGGAGCCACCGAAGCGGGCCCGTGGACCGTCGACCTCACGGGTCCCGGCGTCACCCGCCACCTGGCCGCCCCCGCCCTGTGCGGCACTCCGTACGAGGCGATCGAGCTGACCGCGGCGCCGGTGAACACGCTTGCGCCCGCCGCTCCGTCCCCCGCACGCATCCGCGCCCGCCTCGCCCTGCTCCGCTCGGCCGCTCTGCTCGGCGCGGCCGAGGGTGCCTACGAGCTGACCGCCGCGCACGTGACCCAGCGCGAGCAGTTCGGCGCACCGCTCCTGAAGATCCCGGCGGTCGCCGCCCACCTGGCCACGATGCGCGTCCATCTCCTGCAGGCCGAGGCCGCGTTGAACCACGCGCGCGACACCTACCGCGCGGACACCGGCGTCCCGAATGATCGGCTGACCGCCGCGGCCGCCACCGTGCGGATCACCGCAGCGACCACCGCCACCGAAGTGGCCCGCAGGGCCCACCAGTTGCACGGTGCGCTCGGCGTCACCGCCGAGTACCCGCTGCACCGGTACACCCGCCGCCTCTGGTCCTGGCGCGACACCCCCACCCCGCAGCAGACCGAGACCGCCGCACTGGGCCGCCTGGCCATCGCGGCCGGCGAGGCAACCCTCTGGGACGTCCTCACCGCGCCCGCGCCGCACTGACCTCCCGCCGCACCCTTCCCCAGAGAGGCTCGACGATGAGTCGTCCGGTCAACCCAAGAGCGGTAGCCAGCACGGCCGCACAGAAACGGAGTTGCATCCGGAACATCCTGGTCGGCTCGATCGGCAACATGATCGAGTGGTTCGACTGGTTCGTCTACGCCACCTTCGCCGTCTACTTCTCCGGCCAGTTCTTCCCGGCGGACGACCCCACCGCCTCCCTCCTGAACTCCGCGGCGGTCTTCGCCGTCGGCTTCCTCGCCCGGCCGGTCGGCGGCTGGCTGCTCGGCAGGCTCGCGGACCGCAAGGGCCGTAAGAGGGGCCTCACCGTCACCGTCGGACTGATGTCGGCGAGCGCCCTGATGATCGCCGTCGCCCCCGACCACGCGACGGCCGGCTACACGGGCGCCGTGGTCCTCGTCGTGGCCCGCCTGCTGCAAGGTCTCAGCGTCGGCGGCGAGTACGCGGCCAGCGCCTCCTACCTGACCGAGGTCTCGGCCGGCCACCGGCGGGGCCTCGGCGGCAGCTTCCAGTACGTCTCCGTGACGCTGGGGCAACTGGCCGGTCTGGTGATCCTGATCGTGCTCCAAACCCTGCTCAGTGAGGACCAGTTGACCCAGTGGGGCTGGCGCATCCCCTTCGTGATCGGCGCGCTCGGCGCCGTCGCCGTCTTCTATCTGCGCCGCGGTATGCACGAGACCGAGGCGTACGTGAAGGCGGAGGCCGGCGACGTACAGAAGCGGCGCGGCACGCTGCGCGAGGTGTGGCGGCAGCGGCGCGCGGCCGTGCTGGTGTTCGCCCTCACGCTCGGCGGCTCCGTCGCCTACTACACGTACACGACGTACCTCAACAGCTATCTGGTCAACAGCGTCGGCCTGCCCAAGGAGCAGGCGTCCTGGGTGAGTCTCGCGGCGCTCTGCGTCTTCCTCGTGCTGCTGCCGCTGGGCGGATACATATCGGACCGGGTCGGCCGCCGTCCGGTGCTGATCTTCTTCGGCATCGGCACGACGCTGGGCACCTATCCGATCCTCAGCGGCATGAAGGCGTGGCCGACCTGGGGCGCCGCCCTCGCGTTCTCGGTCCTGGCGCTGACGATCGTCGCCGGGTACTCGTCCGTGAACGCGGTGGTGAAGGCGGAGCTGTTCACCACCGAGGTGCGCACCGTGGGCGTCGCCGTCCCCTACAACCTCGCCCAGGCCCTCTTCGGCGGCACCGCCTCCTACGTCGCCCTGGCCTTCGCCGACGCGGGCCACGAGAACTGGTTCTTCCTCTACGTCTCCGGCTGCGCCCTGATCTCGCTGATCACCTACGCGCTGATGCCCGAGACGTCGAAGACGTCGCTGGTCGAGGAGCCGGAGTCGGCGAAGGAGCCGGTCAGCGGCCCTCGTTGAGCGCGTCCACGGCGCCCTGCGCGTCCCCGATCGTCGCGTAGTCCACCGCGATGAAGTTGACCGGCTTGCCGCGCTCGCGTTCGCAGCGGTGTGCCCGGTCGAGGACGTAGCGGCGGGCGTTGACCTCGCCCGCGTCGATGCGGCTGCCGCCGTTGTTGGTGATGAAGTGGTTGAGGAGGAACAGCCGTTTGTCGTCGCCGCCGCGGTGCGGGACACAGCTCATCTGGTCCGGGGAGCGGAAGGTGAACGGCGTCTCCATGCCGTAGCGGTAGAAGTTGCGGTACCAGGGGGCCGGGCCGTCCGCCTTCTCGGCGAAGACGACCAGACGCCGGCCGCTGTGGACCATCTCGCCGAGCGTCGGCCACGGCTTCGCCGGATCGGCGTCCGGCCGTCGGACCAGCTTGTCCAAACCGGCCTGCCGGAACGCCTCTTGGGTGTCCTCGGCGGAGATCGCGTCCTGGATGATCAGGGTGACCACTTCATGGGGGTGGTCCTTCATCCAGTCGCTGACCTCCCGCAACACCGGCACCAGGGGGATCGCCCCGGCCCGGCACACCGAATGACACAGCCACAGCCCCTTGCGCGGCGGATTGACCCGGTTGACCGCGGACCTCACCAGCGCCCGCTGCTCGGCCGTGAAGTCGGAGCCGTTCAGACGCCCGGCGATCTCCTCGGGCCGCTCCCAGCGGTAGGTGTCCAGTTGCAGGGCGCGCGCCCCGTGGTCCAACTGCGTGCTGATGTGCGGGTCCTGGAGCGGCCCGATGAAGTGGTCGGCGGTCGTCGACATCGCGTTGTGCATGGTCAGGTACGCGACCTCATCGTAGGGGCGGTCGCACAGCTCGGTGCTGCCCTGGCACTCGCGGGCCGCCGCCGGTGAGGCGGCCAGCGGCATCAGGATCATCCCCGCGACGGCCACGCACGCCGCCCCAAACCCAAGGCCGACCGTCCGTCGCGGCGATCCGAGCCGCTCCCGCGCGGCTTGGGGGACCCGGCCGGCGAGCCCCGTCCTCATGAGCAGGCCGACACCGGCGAGCAGCGACCCCGCAAGCACGGGGACGAGCGCGGCCCACAACGCCGTGCCGGTGAGGTGGCCGACCGCAGCGCGCTGCACGTCGTCCACGAGGCGGGTCAGGCTCGGCGGCCACGAGTCGGGAGGCGCGACGAGCCGCCCGTCGGTGACCATCCGCGTCACCCAGGCGGCGAGCGCGGCGAGCGTTCCGCCCGCCAAGAGCGGAATCCCGAGCAGGACCAGCCGGCGCCCCGGCTGCTGCGGAGCGAGCAGCCACAACACCGTGAGGGACAGCAACAGCAGCCCCGCCGCCACGATTTCGAGCACTCCGAGGCCGACCGCCGTGTACGGGCGCGCCTCGTGCAGCCCCGAGAGGTCGTTGCCCGACGCAACGAGGGTGTCGGTCAGGTCCCAGGTGCCGCCGTCGACGAGCGTGCGGAGCTGGGCCGCCGCGCCCTGGACGCGGTCCGTGACGGTGGCCGGGGCGACGGCGGCGAGCGCGGTGCCGACGTCCCCCTCCGCGAGCGCCGTCTCGACCTCCGGGCGCAGGTCCTCGCGCTCCCCGGCCGGTACGAGGGCGAGCAGGGCATCGGTGACGCGGCTCGCCTGGTCCGGTGTCAGTGGCAGTCGCGGCAGGTCTTCGGGCGCACGCCCGGCGGCGAGTTCGCGCACATCGTCGGCGAGCGTCGCCCGGAACCGGTCGAAATCGGGCTCGGAGCGGTTCTGGACGCCCGCGACGAGATCACCGAAGTAGGTGTGCGCCAGGTCGCCGAGGTTGGCGAGGACCGGGCGCAGGTCGACGACGAGCCGCAGGTCCGCACGGTCGCCGTTCAGGTAGCCGACCACCGCGTCGATCTGCTGCCGGGTCAGGTCGCGCAGCGTGTCGGGCGGCACCACCAGCTTGAGGTTGGAGGTGATCTGGGCCTCCGGCACCGCGAGCCCGGCCAGCAGATCACGGGTGACCGGGGAGGCCTTCGGGTCGACCAGGACCTCGTTGTAGAGCCGGTCGTACGCGTGCTGCTCGTCGAGGACGGCGGCGTGGAAGCCGGGGTCGAGCAGCGTGCCGCGGACGGTGGCCGTGACGCACACGGTCAGTGTGGCGACGGCGGCCACGACGAGGGCCACCGCTCGGAGCAGCGGATGGAGCGTGACCTTCTCCATGCCCTCGACGGTACCGGTCCAGGGGCCGCCTCAATAGTCGAGCGGGTCCCTGCTGATGGGGCAGGTCATGCAGTGGCCGCCACCGCGCCCGCGGCCGAGTTCGGCGCCGACGATGGTGATGACCTCGACGCCCGCCTTGCGCAGCAGCGTGTTCGTCTGGGTGTTGCGGTCGTAGGTGAAGACCACGCCGGGCTCCAGGGCGACCGCGTTGTTGCCGCTGTCCCACTGCTGGCGTTCGGACGCGTACACGTCGCCGCCTGTCTCGATCACCTGGAGGTCGCCGAGGCCGAGGGCCTTCGCGACGACGTCGGTGAACGCGGCCGAGCCCTCGTCGGTGATCTCCAGGCCCGGCGCCTTGTCGCTGGGGCGCAGCGAGAACGTGTGCACCGCGTCCATGATCTTCGGGTAGAGCGTCACGATGTCGCGGTCGGCGAAGGTGAAGACGGTGTCCAGGTGCATCGCGGAGCGCAGCTTCGGCATCCCGGCGACGATGACGCGCTCGGCGGCGCCGCGCTCGAAGAGGGAGGCCGCGACCTGGGTGATGGCCTGCCGCGAGGTGCGCTCGCTCATGCCCATGAGGACGACGCCCTTGCCGACCGGCATGATGTCGCCGCCCTCGAAGCTCGCCTGCCCCCAGTCCTTTTCGGGATCGCCCCACCACACGGTCGAGCCCGCGAAGTCCGGGTGGAACCGGTAGACCGCCTTCATCAGCAGCGTCTCGTCGTGCCGCGCGGGCCAGTACAGCGGGTTGAGGGTGAGGCCGCCGTAGAGCCAGCACGTGGTGTCGCGGGTGTAGAGGGTGTTGGGCAGCGGGGGCATCAAGTACTCGCGCACGCCCGTGGATTCGCGCGCCAGGTTCACGTACGGGGAGCGGTAGTCGTCGGGCAGGTCGGTGGTGGCGAGCCCGCCGATGAGGTACTCGGCGAGCTGCCGGTGATCGAGGCCCTCCAGGAACGCACGGGTGTCGTCGATCAGGCCGAGCCCGACCTGATTGGCGACGATCTTCCGGTCCAGGAGCCAGGACTTCGCCTCCGGGATCGCCATCGTCTCGCCGAGCAGCTCATGCAGCTCGACGACGTCCACGCCGCGCCCGCGCAGCTTGTTGACGAAGTCGGCGTGGTCGCGCTGGGCGTTCTCCACCCACATCACGTCGTCGAAGAGCAGGTCGTCCGCGTTGGTCGGGGTCAGCCTGCGGTGCGCGAGCCCCGGCGCGCAGACGAGGACCTTGCGCAGCCGGCCCACCTCGGAGTGGACGCCGTAGGGGGCGGGAGCGGAGCTGTCGGGGTCGGTCACGGGGTGCCTCCCGGGAAGAGGATGGGACGGTGCGGTCACAGGCTGATCCAGCCGGCGGCCAGGGCGACGATGCCGGTCACGGCGCCGATGACGGAGACGGCGAGGATGACGAGTTCACGCGGCGAGAACAGGCGGCGGCCCTGCTCACGGCGGGCCATCACGAAGAGGATGGTGGCCGGGGCGTAGAAGATCAGCGAGACGAGGACGAACTTCAGCCCCGCCGCGTACAGCAGGAACGCCGTGTAGATGACGGCCACCCACGCGATGGTCAGTTCACGGTTCGAGGCACGGCCGCCCGCGGTGAGCGGATCGGCGCGCATGCCGATCTTCGCGGCGAACCCGGCCGCGAGCAGATACGGGATCAGTGAGAGGGCGCTGGTCAGGTCGAGCGCGAAGTTGAAGGCGTCGTCGGAGAACGCGGTGACCACGAGCACGACCTGGGTCAGGATCGTGGTCATCAGCAGGGCCGGCACCGGCACGTCCGCGGGGTTGGCGCGGCGAAGGAAGCGCGGCATGTCGTCGTCCTTCGCGGCGACGAACAGCACCTCGGCGGCCATCAGCGTCCACGCCAGATAGGCGCCGAGCACGGACACGATGAGGCCGACGCTGATGAAGACCTTGCCCCAGGTGCCGACGGACTCCTCAAGGACCCCCGCCATGGACGGCTGGCGCAGCTCGGCGATCTCGCCCATCGGCATGATCCCGTACGAGACGATCACGACGGAGGCGAAGATGGCGAAGACGCTGAGGAAACCGAGGATCGTGGCCCTGCCGACGTCCTCGCGGCGCTTGGCGTGCCGCGAGTAGACGCTGGCGCCCTCCACACCGAGGAAGACGAAGACGGTGACCAGCATCGTGCCCTTGACCTGGCTGAACAGGGAGCCCGCGTAGTCGGCGCCGCCCCAGTTCTCGGCGAACACGCTCGGATCGAAGAAGACGAGCGCCAGGATCACGAAGATGACGATCGGCACGACCTTCGCCACCGTGACGATCCTGTTGATGGCCGCGGCCTCCTTCACGCCGCGGCGGATCATCAGGAAGAACGCCCACAGGCCCACGGAGGAGAGGATCACGGCGAGCGCGGTGTCGCCCTCGCCGAGGCTGGACCAGATCGTGCCGACCGTCGACATGATCAGCACCCAGTACGTCACGTTGCCGACGCACGAGCTGGCCCAGTAGCCGAAGGCGGAGAAGAAGCCCACGTACTCGCCGAAGCCCGCCTTGGCGTAGGCGTAGACGCCCGCGTCCAGGTCGGGCCTGCGCACGGCGAGGGACTGGAAGACGAAGGCGAGCATGAGCATGCCCGTACCGGCGATCGCCCAGGAGATGAGCGCTCCCGCCACCCCCGTCTGCTCCGCGAAGCGTGCCGGGAGGGAGAACACGCCGGCGCCGACCATGGAGCCGATGACCATGGTGGTGAGGGTGAACAGGGCGAGTTTCGCGGGCGGTGGGGAGGTCGTGGACTCCGTAGAGGCCTGCTGCTCCATCACGTCCCCTTCGGTTTGCGGTGCGGGAGAGCCGGGACACTCGGAGAACAGTTTTCTACCATTACGTTGAGAACTGCACCTTTTCTCCCGTTCCAGGTGTCACAACCTGTCCATCCCAAATGGCCGATTGTGGGAGTTGTGGGCAGCATTGGTGCGAGCCGTCTCAGGAGAAGGACAAGCAGCCATGCATTCCTCATTGACCCCGGTGATCCTTCGGGAGCTGCGCGAGCCGCGCTCCTATCCCGCCGTGTCCCTGGCGATGCCCACCCATCGGCGACGACCGGAGAACAGCCAGGACCCGGTCCGGCTCGGCAACCTCGTCAGCGAGGCGGAGCGCCAGCTGTCGGCGGATCCCGCGGTGACGAAGGAACGCCAGGACGATGTCGTCGCGCAGCTGCGGGAGGCGGTCCAGGAGGTCGACCCCGCCCAGGCGCGCGACGGCCTCATCGTCTTCGCGGCGCCCGGTGAGCACCAGGCATGGGCCGTCGACCGCGGCGTCCCCGAGCGGGTCGTGGTCGCCGACACCTTCCTGACCCGGAACCTGGTCGCCGCCGACGCCGCGCGGCGCCCCTACTGGGTGCTGGCCCTGTCCGCCGACCGGATCACGCTGTGGGACGGTCGCGGCGACCGCGTCACCGAGAACACCGAGCACGGCTTTCCGCTGACGCGCAGCCTCGAGGACCCGGACGCCGAACGCAAGGAGCGCATCGGCGACGTGCCCAGCACGTTCCGCGACGAGCAGACCCGGCAGTTCTTCCGGGACGCCGACACCGAGCTGAGCGATGTGCTCGGCGAGGAGCCGAGGCCGCTCTACGTCACCGGGGAGCCGGCCGCACTGACTCTTCTGACGGAGGTCGGCAGTGCCGCGAAGGGCGCGATCGAGGTGGCGGTCGGCGGGCTCGCACAGGGCACCCCGGAGGAGGTCGCGCAGGCGGTGGCCCCGGCCCGGGACGAAGCGGCGCGGCTGGCCGTCGCCGAGGCGCTGGACCAACTGGAGCAGGCGCGCGGCGAGAAGAAGTACGCGGCGGGCGTGGACGAGGTGTGGCAGGAGGCCCAGGACGGGCGGATCCGCCGCCTCGTCGTCGAGGAGAACTACCGGATCACCGTGCGGGCCGGAGACGGCCATCTGGAACCGGCCGCCGACGACGATCTCGACGCCGTGCACGACATCGTCGACGAGGTCGTCGAGTCCGCCCTGGAGACCGGCGCGGAGGTGGTGTTCGTCCCCGACGACACCCTCGCGGACGCCGGGCGCGTCGCCGCGGTGTTGAGGTTCTGATGCGCGGGCGGACGACGGTCGCGCCGATCGCCTGCGCGCTGGCCGGTGTGCTGGCGCTCGCGGCGTGCGGCTCAGGGAACGAGAACGACACGGGCGCGAGTGCCAGCGCTTCAGCCAGCTCACCGGACGCGTCGAGGTTCTCCGGTACGCCGCCATCGGCGCTGGCGTCGAAGAAGGCGTCGATCAAGGCATCCACGTCCGCGGCCGCCAAGTCGGCCTCGGCGCGGGCCAGTTCGTTCGAGGCGTCCGTCTCGGCCGACGTGGAGCGCAAGCGGCAGGAGTTCACCAAGCAGCTGGACAAGGTCGACGGGCAGGGCAACGCGGTGCGTGACGTCGAGCTGACCGGCAAGCGCCTCGCGGACACGAAGGGCGTGCGCGCCGTCGTCGTCCACATCACCAACACCACCGACAAGACCGCCTCGTACGCGGTGCAGGTCGACTTCAGCGACTCCGACGGCAAGGTGGTCGAGACCAAGGTCGTCGGAGCGAAGGACCTGAAGGCGGGGGACAGGGCGCAGCCGCTGGCGATCAGCACCAAGCCCCCCGAGCCGCACCTCAAGGCGAGTGTGGCGAAGGCACAGCGTTACTAGGGCCTGACCCAAACGGCAGGCCCTAGGCCGGCACCGTCTCCTTGGTCGCGGCCGTGGACTCGGCCGCGACCCGGCGCTCGAAGTGCACCCGCAGCCGTAGCGTGCTCCAGATGCCGATCACGGAGATCACCATCAGCGCGGCGGCCGGCGGCCAGTACGCGCCGCCGGCCAGGGACGACAGCCAGACCGCGGCGACCGGGGCGAAGCCCGCGAAGATCATGTTGCAGACCTGGTAGGAGAGCGAGATGCCGGTGTAGCGGACGTGCGGAGCGAAGCCGTCGGCCAGGATCGCGGCCATCGGCCCGTACAGCGCCGACATCACCAAGCGCATCGCCAGCATCATCAGGTAGATCAGCACGACGCTGCCGCCGCCGAGCACCAGGAACTGCGGGATCGAGAGCAGCACGACACCGGCGAGGCCCGCGACGACGACCTTGTGCGCGCCCACCTTGTCGCCGAGCAGCGCGAGCAGCGGTGTGACCACGAGCTCCAGGAACGCGGCCAGCGAGAGGCCGTTGAGCAGCATCGACTCCGACAGGTGCAGCGATTCGGTGCCGTACGAGAGCAGGTAGCTGGTCACCACGTAGTAGCCGCCGGTCGCGGTGGCCAGTGCGAAGACGCCGGTCAGGACCGTCTTCCAGTCCTTGTGCAGCACCTCGGCGACGGGCAGCCGGCTCGGCGCCTCCTTCTCGGCCTCGGCGGCGTGGATGTCGTCCATCACCGGCGAGTCCTCCAGCTTGGTGCGCACCACCAGGCCGATGCCGACGAGGACCGCGGAGGCGAGGAACGGCACGCGCCAGCCCCAGCTGTTGAAGGCGTCGTCGCCGAAGAGGTTCATGAGGCTGAACATGCCGGTCGACAGCAACGCGCCGACGGATGAGCCGAGTTGGGCGAACGAGCCGAAGAAGGTGGCCTTGCCCTTGGGCGCGTTCTCGACGGCGATGAGCACCGCGCCGCCCCACTCGCCGCCGATCGCGATGCCCTGGATCAGGCGCAGCGTGATCAGCAGGATCGGGGACAGGACGCCGACCTGGTCGTACGTCGGCAGCAGACCGATCGCGAACGAGGCGATGCCCATCATCAGGAGCGTGATGACGAGCGTCTTCTTGCGGCCGACGCGGTCGCCGATGTGCCCGAAGACGATGCCGCCGAGCGGCCGCAGCAGGAAGCCGACGGCGAAGGTCGCGAAGGACGAGATCGTCTTCAGGGCCGTCGGCATGTCGGCGGGGAAGAAGACGTCGTTGAACACGATCGCCGCGGCGGTGGCGAAGGCGTAGAAGTCGTACCACTCGATGGAGGTACCGGACAGGGCGGCGAGCGCCGACCGGTAGGGACTCTGTGGCTTGGGCGGGGTGATGCGGTCCGTCACGGGTGACCTCCGGCGGAAGAGTGCGTTCGGGGACGGTGCGGCTCTAAGGGGCGCGGGGAACTGCGCAACCGCAGCTACGGTGCGGCGTGTCATGGGGACGAGCGGGGCGACGGTGCGGCATTCAGGGGCGCGGGGAACTGCGCAAGCCCAGCCACGGCGGGGCGCGCCATCGGGTTCAGGCCGCACCACGGCGCAGCCTGAACCGCACACCGCCTACCCGCGGAGCGACCACGCGCGGGCGCCGCCCACCCAGGTCTCGCGTACGCGAATGCTCGGCAGCTCGTCCGCGGACACCGTGAGCGGATCGCGGTCCAGCACGACGAAATCCGCCAGCATGCCGGAGGCCAGCGCGCCGACCGCGTCCTCGCGATGCAGCGCGCTCGCCGCCGCCGCGGTGTGCGCGTGCAGACCCGCCTCGACCGGCAAGCGCAGCGATTCGTCGCCGAGGACCGTGCCGAGGACCGTACGCCGGGTGGCCGCCGCGGACACCGCCTCCAGCGGCGCGGGCGGCGCGACCGGCGCGTCCGAGGAGAACACGACCGGCACACCGGCCTCCGGGCAGTGGCCCGCCGGGTTGTAGCGGTGCCCCATCTCGCCGATCGCGGTCAACGTGCCGTCACCGGTACGCAGATGGTGCTGCGGCTGCATGACGGGGACGACGCCGAGCGCGCCCATCCGCTCGATCTGCTCATCCGTCGGCAGACCCGAGTGCTCGACGCGGTGGCGCATGTCGGGCCGCTCCCTGTCGGTCTGCGCCTTCTCGATCGCGTCGAGCACCATGCCGATGGCGTACGGCGACTGCGCGTGCGTCGCGGTCTGCAGCCCGGCCGCGTGGGCGCGGCGCACGATCTCCGCGTACTCCTCGACCGAGTGGTACAGCTGCCCGTGGTGGCAGCAGTCGGCGGCGTACCCCTCGGGGAAGTACGCGGTCCAGCCGCCGAGCGTGCCGTCGGCGTAGAACTTCACGCCCTGGATGCGGAACAGGTCGTCGCCGAAGCCCCGCACCGCACCGAGTTCGAGCGCGGTGTCGAGCAGCGCCGAGGTCAGGTAGGCGGATACACGCATGCGCAGCGAACCGTCCGCCCGCGCCCGCAGGTACGTCTCCATCTCGCGGCGCGACACCTGCGCGTCGCCGATCGTGGTGACACCCGCGGCGAGGAACACCTCCTGGGCGCGCAGCAGATGGTCGGCCATGATCTCGTCGGGCTCGGAGAGGTGGAAGTTCGGGCCGTGGTTGCCGATCTTCACGCCGGCCGGGCCGGTCAGCAGGTCGCAGGCGCCGTCCCACAGCTGCCCGTCGGGCTCGCCGTCGGCGAAGTGGCCGATGGTGCCGCCCTCGGGCGAGGGGGTGGTCGCGTCGATGCCGCAGGTGCGCAGCGTGTGGGAGTTGACGACGCCGCCGTGCCCGGAGGCGTTCATGACGTAGACCTCGCGGTCGTCGGCGACGCGGTCCAGGTCGTGGCAGCTGGGGTGGCGGCCCTCGGCGAGGCGCCGGTGCTCGTAGCCGAAGCCGCGCACCGGGACGCCCGCGGGCAGCTCGCGGGCGGCCTCGCGCAGCACCTCCACCATCGTGTCGATGTCCGGCACGCGCTCGGGCCGCAGGTCGACCCAGGCGAGCGCCTGCCCGTACATCACCGGGTGGCAGTGGGCATCGACGAAGCCGGGGTGGACGAGGCCGCCGTCGAGGCGCAGCTCCTCGTCGACCCGGCCGCCGAGCGCGGCGCGGGCCTCCTCGACGGTGCCGACGTGCACGATGCGCTCGCCGCGCACGGCGAGGGCCTCGGCGCGGACGGTGGTGCCGGCGGCCGCGACGGCGGCACCGGTGACGAGGAGCGTGTGCTCGGGGGAGCGGGGCATGGCAGGACTGCTTTCGACCGGGAACGTACAGGGGTGCGCCGACAGACGATTCGGCTCGCTGAACCATAGATAGCGAACGACTGATTGACCAGAGGGTCGGTCTAAGAATGTTTGTAAAGATGAATCGCCGGTCTGATTCCGTATCGACTGTGCACCCCGGTGTTGCCCGAGCGGTCAGTCCGTACGCGGCCCCAGGTCGTAGCGCTCCTTGATCAGTTCGAGGTGGAGCCAGCTCTCCACCTCACGTACGGCGGGCAGCGCGCGCATCTCCTCGAGTGTGGTGCGCACCGCCGCGAACGACTCGGCGGTGATCGTGCCGACCAGTTCGGCGCCGCCCAGGCACGTCGACAGGAACGTCACGCGATCGAACGCGGCGACCCGTTCGGCGACGTCCGTCGCCGCGCCGTCGACCCGCAGGCTGAACCCGCACAGGTAGCCCATCCCGAGCACGTCGGGGCGGACCAGGGCCACCACCTTGGCGACCCCGCCCTCCAGCAGGCGCAGGGTGCGCGCGCGGGTCGCGCCCGCCGACAGGCCGACGCGCGCGGCGAGTTCCGCGAAGGCCAGGCGGCCGTCGTCCTCGAGTTCGGCGAGGATCCGCTCGTCCACCGCGTCGAGCGTGCTCACGGTCGGCTCCCGCGTGAGGAGGTAGGGGTCCTTCACGTGGCGGGTCGCGACGAGCGCGTCCACCGCGCGTACCCCCGGCAGCGCCCGGATCTGCTCGATGGTGCGGTCGAGCGCGCCGAAACCCGCGGTGCGCAGCTCCGTCATGATGGCGCGCCGCCCGCTGGTCAGCGTCACGAACGGCGCCTCGGGCAGCGCGGCGATCGCGCGGGCCGCGGGGCCCGCGGGGCCGTCGGTGTCGATCGCCAGGTGTGCGGAGGCCGACAGCTCGCGGACCGCCGGATGCACGATCGCCACGACGCGTACGGCGCCCGACTCCTGGAGCCGCTGCGCGCGCATCCGTGCCGCGGGCCGGGACAGGCCCACGCGCTGCGCGAGCGTCTCGTACGTGAGGCGGCCGTCGCTCTGCAGCTCGCGCACGATGCCCAGGTCGGTCTCGTCGAGATCCACGTGCTGTTCCCCTCGGCGGTTCGGTTTCGGCCCGGCCGTGGACCGGTCGGCGCCCGATCATTGTCGGTCACCGTTCAGGCGACCGTCTCGTTCGGTCTGGACAATAGTGGCAGTCGAAACGTAAGTTCGTTTCCCGTTAGTCGACCGAATCATTTCTGAGGATCCTGGAGGATGGTGTGCAGCGACCCGTCGTCGTGATCACCGACACCGAGGAGCTGGACCCCGAGCCCGGTGTCCGTCTGCTCGCCGACGCCGGCTGGGAGGTGCGGGTCGTCGGCAGCCGGGACCCGGAGGTGATCGGCGCCGCGGCGCACGACGCCGACGCGCTGATCGTCGGGTACGCGCGCGTGGACGCCGATCTCCTCGACCGTCTGCCCGCCGTGCGGATGGTCGCCACCATGTCCGCCGGCTACGACATGGTCGACACCGCCGAGGCGGAGCGGCGCGGCCTGTGGGTGGCGAACCTGCCGCACTCGGCCACCGAGGACGTCGCCGTGCACGCGCTCGCCCAGGCACTCAGCCTGACCCGGCGCCTGCCGCAGGCCGACGCCGTGGTCCGGGGCGGCGGCTGGAACACCGACTTCGCCGAAGTGCCGCGCCGTGCAAGCGAGTTGACGCTCGGCCTGGTCGGCATGGGTCGCATCGCCCGCACCCTCGTCCGGCTCGCCGCGCCTCTCTTCGGCCGGATCGCCGCCCACGACCCGCGCGCCATGGACTGGCCCGAGGGCGTCGAACGGCTTGACCTTGACACGCTCGTGGAGCGCGCCGACGTCCTGTCGCTGCACATCCCCTCCACCCCGCAGACCAGGGGCATGGTCGACGCCGACCTCCTGGCCCGTATGCGCCCCGGCAGCGTCCTCGTCAACGTCTCCCGAGGCGACCTCGTCGACCCGGACGCGCTGCTCGCCGCCCTCGACAGCGGTCACCTCGCGGGCGCCGCCCTCGACGTCTTCCCCGTCGAACCGCCCGCGGCGGACGACCGGTTGCGCAGCCACCCGCGCCTGCTGCTCTCCCCGCACAGCGCCTTCCTCTCCGACGCCTCGCTGCGCGCCTACGTCACCGAGCCCGCGCGCAACGTCATCGCCTGGTGGACCACCGGGCGCCCGCACACCCCCGTGGTCGACCCCACCTCTTCCGACGCCTCTCGTACGCAAGGAGCCCTCGCGTGACCGACACCCTCAGCGCCCCCGTCACGGCCGAAGACGCCGCCCAGGAAGAGCTGCGCCTGCGCCGCGAACTGGCCGCCGTCTACCGCCTGGTCGCCCACTTCCGCATGACCGACCTGATCTTCACGCACATCTCGCAGCGCCTCCCGGGTCCGGACAACCACTTCCTGATCAACCCCTACGGCCTGCTCTTCGAGGAGATCACCGCCTCGAACCTGGTCAAGATCGACCTGGACGGCAACGCGGTCGAGCCCAGCCCGCACCCCGTCAACCCGGCCGGCTTCATGATCCACAGCGCGATCCACAAGGCCCGCACCGACGCCCACTGCGTGCTGCACACCCACACCAAGGCCGGCTGCGCCGTCGCCGCGCAGCAGGGCGGGCTGCTCCCCGTCAACCAGATGTCGATGGAGTTCCACAACCGCGTCGGCTACCACGACTACGAAGGCGTCGCCCTCAACTTCGACGAGCAGGAGCGTCTCGTCGAAGACCTCGGCACGCACCCGGCGCTGATCCTGCGCAACCACGGGCTGCTGACCGTGGGTGAGAGCGCCAAGCAGGCGTTCCTGCGCATGTACTACCTGGAGAAGGCCTGCGAGATCCAGGTCACCGCGCAGGCGGGCGGACAGCTGATCATCCCCTCCGAGAAGGTCTGCGAGTACACCGCCCAGCAGCTCACCGGCGAGGGCGAGGCGTCCTCGGACGTCGAGGACGACATCGCGTACGACCTGGCCTGGGGCGCCCTGCTCCGGCTCGTGGAGCGGATCGCGCCGGACTACAAGGACTGAGTGCGGTCGTGCGGTGAGCGGGCGCGGGAGCCGTCCCCTTGATCCACTGAGGGGGACGCCTCCGTCGAAGGGCCCCCTCCGTGACCCGCGCAACCGACCCCGTCCTCAAGGGACTTGAGGCGATCCGCCCCTGGGCGGAGGACCTCTAGAAGGACCTCCACGCCCATCCCGAACCGGGTCTTCAGGAGCACCGCACCGCCGCCAAGGCCGCCGAGGCCCTGCGCGCCGAGGGATACGAGGTGACCGAAGGCATCGGCGGCACCGGCCTGATCGGCGTGCTGCGCGTCGGCGAGGGCCCCACCGTGATGCTCCGCGCCGACACGGGCGTACGGGCACTCACGGCGGCGGCCCTCGCCTGGCTCGCACCGGCCGGCGAATAACCACTGGACACGCGAGCACGCAGGACGCGAGCGTGGGCCGCATGAAGCAGGAGGAGATCTGGGACGACGACGTCGCCCGGCGCTACGACACGGACAGCGCCGACCACTTCGCGACGGAGGTCCTGGCGCCGACCGTGGACCGGCTCGCCGAGCTCGCGGACGGCGGCGCGGCGCTCGAATTCGCCATCGGGACCGGCCGCGTGGCCGTCCCGCTCGCCGAACGGGGCGTGCCCGTCACAGGGATCGAGCTGTCGCCGCCCATGCTGGAACAACTGCGCGCCAAGGCGGACGAGGCATCCATCCCGGTGGTCGTCGGTGACATGGCGAGCGCCACCGCTCCCGGCGAATACACCCTCGTCTACCTCGTCTACAACACCATTTCCAACCTGCTCACCCAGGCCGAGCAGGTCGAGTGCTTCCGCAACGCGGCCCGTCATCTCGCGCCCGGCGGACGCTTCGTCATCGAGCTGTGGGTGCCCGAGCTGCGCAAGCTCACGCCGGGCCAGAAGGCCACTGTCGGAGAGGCCGATCCCGGCTACATCCTGCTGGACACCTACGACGTCCTGCGCCAGCACGTCGTGTCACACCACTTCTGGTTCGAGGACGGGGCCAAGCAGGCCCGTCTGCAGCGCAGCCCGCACCGCTACATCTGGCCCGCCGAGCTCGACCTCATGGCCCAACTGGCCGGATTCGAGCTGGAGTCCCGGCACGCGGACTGGGACGGCGCCGCGTTCACGGCCGATTCCCCCTCGCACGTGTCGGTCTATCGCATCGCGCCGGCACGGAGCGCGTGAGGCACGTAAGCCGCCCAGGAAGTCCATGAGCTCGGCCAGGAGAGCGGTCCACAGGCACCCAGGTGTCGTCCTCGCCGGCCGGCTCGGGCCCGAGCCGACTCCAGAGCACAGTGCCGGGCCTGCTGCGGGAAGTGCGGTCCAACTGCCAGTCGTTCATGTGAGGGCCCGGGTCCGCGCGTCGGTTCGATGCGCGGACCCGGTACCCGGTCACGGGTGGGGCACACCCGCTCCACTCACCTGCTGGAGTACGGCAGCAGTGCCATCTCCCGGGCGTTCTTGACGGCGGCCGTCACCTGGCGTTGCTGACGGACCGTCAGGCGGGTCACGCGGCGGCTGCGGATCTTGCCGCGGTCGGAGATGAACTGGCGCAGCAAGTCGGTGTCCTTGTAGTCGACGTAGGTGATGCCGGCCGCGTCGAGCGGGTTCGGGCGCGGCTTGGCGGGCTTGCGCGGGGTGCGGGGACGGGGCATGTCGGTGTCGGGTCCTTTCGGCGGGTCAGCGTGCGGGGTCGAGGAGCGGGTCGAAGGCGGCGGGGAGCCGGCTCCAGCCGGCCGGGCCCGCGCGGTACTCGGCGTCGGTGAGCAGGCAGGAGTCGAGGAGCGCGGTCAGGCCGTCGCGGTCGAGGGCGGGGGAGGTGAACACGAGATGCTGGCAGCGGTCGCCGTGCTCCGGGTGCCAGTCCATGGCCGCCGCCGCGCGCCGCTCGGGCGGCATCAACTCCCAGGCGGCGTCGGGCAGTGAGTGCAGCCAGGGCCCGCAGTCGTCGACGCCCAGGGCGCCGCCCGCCGCGTCCCAGGACAGCAGGGTGTCGGGCCGGTCGGCGAGCCAGAAGCGCCCCCGGCTGCGGGCCGCGGCGCAGCACAGATCCTCCAGGGCGTCGAACAGCCGCTGCGGATGGAACGGCCGGTGCCGGTGCCACACGAGGGTGCCGACCCCGGCCTCCTCCGCCTCCTGCGGCAGCCGGGCGCTGGCCGGGTGCTGGGCGCTGCGCGCCGCCTCGACGTCGAACCCGGCCAGGGCGAGCCGGGCCAGTTCGGCCGACCGGGCCGGCACCTGCCGTCCCGTCGGGTGCAGCTGGGCGAGCAGGGCCCGGTCCTCCTCGTCCGCCTCAGGGCTCTCGGTGACGGCGACGACGGAGGCGTATTCCAGCTGCCGTGCCCAGGTGTCCGCGACCGTACGCTGATCACTGGCGGCCGCCGCGAGTCCGGCCTCGGCGAGGTCGTCCCCGTTGCCCAGGTAGGGGAGGACGAGCGCGGGGTCGACGGCCGTGACGACACCGGTCAGTTGCAGCGCGGGCGCACCGTGCGCGGCGACGACGTCCGCCATGGCCTGTGGTTCGACGGAGTCCCACAGCTCCACGACGGCGAGGCGGGTCAGCCCGTCGTCCGCGAGGCGTTCGAGCTCCGGCACAAGGTCCTCGCGCAGGGCGCAGCAGGCGCAGTCGTTGACCAAGGGCGCCTCGCCACGGGCGAGTTCACCGGTCGCGTCCCGGATGGTGCGGGTCACGGTCCCCGACGGGGCGGTGCCGAGGTCGTGGTGCAGGGCCACGCTGGACGGCACCGTGTCGAGCAGCCCCCGCACCACCTCCCGGCGCGCTTCGCTGTGCAGGCCGCCGACGATCACGACGGGCAGCCGGTCGCGGCCCCCCATTACCGGGCCCCTCGGCGGCCGAAGCGACGTTCGAAGCGCTCGACGCGTCCCGCCGTGTCCATGACGCGGGCGGTGCCGGTGTAGAAGGGGTGGCTCGCCGAGGAGACCTCGACGTCGTACACGGGGTAGGTGTGGCCGTCCTCCCACTCGACGGTGCGGTCGGTGGAGAGCGTGGAACGGGTCAGGAAGGCGAATCCGGCGGCCTTGTCGCGGAAGACAACGGGCCGGTAGGCCGGGTGGATGCCGGGCTTCATGGCGGACTCCAGGTGGTTCGGGCGGGTCGGGTGGTGGTGCGGGGCGTAGAGGGTGTTCAGCGTTCTTCGCGGAAGTCGACGTGGCGGCCGGCCACGGGGTCGTACTTGCGCAGCACCAGGCGGTCCGGGTTGTTCGTGCGGTTCTTGCGGGTGACGTAGGTGTGGCCCGTGCCGGCCGTGGAGCGGAGTTTGACGATCGGGCGCAGTTCGTTGCGTGCCATGCCGCTAGTATATGGCAATGGTTTCCATGTTCAATAACGGGGCCATGGTCGCGTACGACACAGGACGACACACAGGACGACGGAGAGGGACCGCATGTCCGCCCACTGCCAACTGACAGGCGCCGCACCGCGCTTCGGCAACCGCATCTCCCACTCGCACCGGCGCACCTCGCGCCGTTTCGACCCGAACATCCAGCGCAAGCGTTACTGGCTGCCCAGCGAGGGCCGCACCGTGCGCCTGACCCTGAGCGCCCGGGGGGTCAAGACGGTCGACGTCATCGGAGTCGAGGCCGCGGTCGCGCGGATCCGCGCGCGAGGGGAGAAGGTCTGATGGCGAAGAAGAGCAAGATCGCGAAGAACGAGAAGCGGAAGGCGGTCGTTGAGCGGTACGCCGCCCGGCGCGCGGCGCTGAAGGGGGTCGTCCGCCGCCCCGACACCCCGGAGGCCGAGCGCGCTGCGGCCCTGGCGGAACTGCGCCGCCAGCCGCGCGACGCCAGTGCGACGCGGGTCCGCAACCGCGACAGCGTGGACGGCAGGCCGCGCGGGCATCTGCGCAAGTTCGGCCTCTCCCGCGTGCGGCTGCGGGAGGAGGCCCACGCGGGACACCTGCCGGGGGTCACCAAGTCCTCCTGGTGAAACCGCAGCGTCCGGGCGTCCGGCCGGGCTCCGCCCTGGCCGGGCGCCCGGTGTGGTCGCCCGCATGGCGTGCGAGAGCAGGCGCGGCACGGCTGAGCGTCGGACGATGGAGGGGAACCGGAGTGCGTCGAGCCGAGGGGAGTGCCGCAGGTGGGTGGCGGGCGCGAGCACGAGATCCCCGAAGAGGAGCCCGAGGGGCCCGAGGACCGCGAGGGCCATGAGGACCCCGAGAGCCGCGAGGGTCACGAGAACCGCGGAGGCCACGAGAGCCCCGAGGTGTACGACGCCGAGGTTCGCCAGGTCGACGTGCTCAACCGGCTGGCGGGACCGGCCTCCGGGGGGCCGGGCGCGGGCTCGGACCGGCCTGCGCGGCGTGCGGGCCATCGCGACGCCGACCTGCTCGTCACCGGACACGCGCTGGCCCGTGTCACATCGCTGGGGGAGGCGCTCACCCTGATCTCCCAGCTGGCCGACGCCGCGCTGCCGCTGCGCGGACAGGCGGTCTTCCGGGCGGACCGGGAAGTGCTGCACTGCGTCGGCCAGTTCGGCCTGAGCGACGGCGAGGCCGACGCGTTCCGGCTGCCGCTGCGCACCGCCCACCCCGCCGCGCAGGTGGCGAGAACCGGGCGGCCCGTGGTGCTGACCTCGCCGCAGGACTACCGGGAGCGGTTCCCCTCCGCCAGTGGGTACGCGGAGGCGGCGCGGTACGAGACATGGGCGTTCCTGCCGCTCACCACGTACGGCCAGCTCACCGGCGTGTGGATGGCGGCCTTCGGCGCCCCGGTGGACATGGCGGACGGCATCGGCGCCTTCCTGGTCACCCTCGCCCGCCTCCTCGGTCAGTGCATCGAGCAGACCTACGACGGCCAGGCGGACCGCGCCCTCTCGCAGAGCCTGCGCAGCAGCATGGGCCGTATCGGCCCCGGCCCCGAGGGGCTCACCGTCACCGCCCGTTACGTACCCACCGGCGGTGGGCTGATGGTCGGCGGCGACTGGTTCGACAGCATCACCCTGCCGAACGGGCGTCTCGGCGTCGTGATCGGCGACGTCCAGGGCCACGACGTGCACGCCGCCGGGCTGATGTCGCAACTGCGCACCGCCATCCACGCCTACGCGGCCGAGGGGCACGGACCCGACGCCGTTCTCGTGCGCGCCTCCCGCTTCCTGGCGTCGCTCCAGGAGGACCGCTTCGCCACCTGCATCTACCTGGAGGCCGACCCCGGTACCGGCACGCTGCGCATCGCCCGCGCCGGGCACCCGCACCCGGTCCTGCGGCTGCCGGACGGCACCTGCCTGCTCAAGCACGTGCGCGGCGGGCTGCCCCTGGGGCTCGACCTCGGCGAGGACGACTACCCGGTCAGCGTCGTCACGCTGCGTGAGAACGAGATCCTCATGCTGTGCACGGACGGCCTGATCGAGTCCGGCGGCCACGACATGTACTCCGGCTGGCTCCGGGTGCGGGGAGCGCTGACGCCCGGCGGCCCCGACGACATCGAGGGCATGGCCGACCGGCTCCTGAACGCGGTCGTGGCCCCGCAGACCACGCAGCCGGGCGACCGCCCCGTCACGTCCTTCACCGAGGACGACATCGCCCTGCTGCTCCTGCGCCGCGACCCGCTCGCCGACCACGCGGACCGCCCCGGTCGCCACCTGCGGTTCACCCTCGAACAGGACCAGGCCCAGGGACTCGCCGACGCCCGCATCGAATTCCAGGGCCTGCTCCACGACTGGGCCAGGCCCGAACAGGTCGACACCGTTCTCCTGCTCGTCTCGGAACTCCTCGGCAACGTACTCATCCACACCGAGCAGGCCGCCGTCCTGCGCGCCGACATCAGCGGCTCCGAGGGCCACCGCCGGCTGCGCGTGGAGGTCTCGGACCGCAGCGACGAGGTGCCCGCCCGCCGCGCCCCCGGCGAGCTCTCCTCCTCGGGCCGCGGGCTCGTCCTCCTCGACCTCCTGGCCCACCGCTGGAACCTCCGCCCGGAGCCGGAGGGGAAAACGGTGTGGTTCGAAGTGGACGAGGACGGGCCGGAGGAGCCCTGACGGTCAACTCCTTCTCGGTCGCGGGATCTTGACACCGCCTTGGATGGGTGGTGGTTTAGACCACGCTCCCTCGTCTGAAGATGAGGGTCCGCTTCCGTGGAGGTGCAGTGTCCCGTATGCCTGAGCATCACTCGCCCCGTCTTCCCCGTGTTTCCCGCCCCGTGCTCGCCGGTGCCGCGCTCCTGCTGACCCTGGGCACGGTCGCCGTGCCCGCCCAGGCGCTCGACGGTGCGCCGGCCGCGGTCGGTGCCGGTCCGGCGGCGAAGTCGCCCGTCGTCACGCCCACCCCGCAGGACATGAGATCGGCGGGCGCCGATCTGCGGGTGCCCGGCCGGGTGCGCCTCGTCCTCGGTGACGGCGTCGACGCGTCTAGCGTCGAGGTCATCAAGCGGGCCCTTGGCGCGGCCGGGGCCCGATCCGTCGACACCATCAAGGCCGGTGACGCGGCCAAGAAGGCACCGGGGCCCGGTGTGTTGACCGTTGTGGCCGGGTCCATCAAGGACACGGCGGTGGCCGTCGCTCTCAAGGCCGCCGGCGGTACCGTTCCCGACACCCTGAAGCCGGAGGGCTACTCCCTCGCATCCCGAGGCGGCGGCGCTTCTGACATCGTTGTCCTCGCGGGCAACGACGGTGACGGTGTCTACTACGCCGCCCAGACGCTGCGTCAGCTGGTGACCGGGGCGCACGGCATCGCGGCCGTCTCGATCACCGACTACCCGAGCATGCCGCTGCGCGGCAGCATCGAGGGCTTCTACGGCGCGCCCTGGTCGCACAGCGACCGCGTCGACCAACTCGCGTTCTACGGCGACGTCAAGGCGAACACGTACATCTACACGCCGAAGGACGACACGTACCTGCGGGAGAAGTGGCGGACCCCCTACCCCGCCGACAAGCTCGCGGACCTGCGCGAGCTGATCGAGAAGGCCGCCAGTCACCATGTGGACTTCACGTACGCGCTCTCCCCGGGTCTGTCCGTCTGTTACAGCGACCCCGACGACGTGAAGGCCCTGAAGGAGAAGCTGGGTTCGCTGTACGACCAGGGCGCCCGCAGCTTCTACGTGGCCCTCGACGACATCAGCTACACCAAGTGGAACTGCGACGCCGACCAGGCGAAGTACGGGGCGCCGGGCCGGGCCGCCGCAGGGCAGGCGCAGACCGATCTGCTCAACGCGGTGCAGCAGGACTTCATCGACACCCACGAGGGCGCCAAGCCGCTCCAGTTCGTGCCCACCGAGTACTCCGACACGGCGGACTCCGCGTACAAGTCGGTGCTGCGCGAGAAGTTGGACCCGAAGGTCGTCGTGCAGTGGACCGGCACCGACGTCGTGCCGCCCGCCGTCAGCCTCGCGGACGCCAAGGCCGCGTCCACGGTGTGGGGACGCAAGGTGTTCCTCTGGGACAACTATCCGGTCAACGACTACGGGCAGACCGCGGGACGGCTCCTGATGGCCCCCTACGACAAGCGGGAAGCCGGTCTGCACAAGGAGTTGAGCGGCATCGTGCTCAACCCGATGAACCAGGCGGCACCGAGCAAGGTCGCGCTCTTCGGCGGCGCGTCGTTCGCCTGGAACGACGAGGACTACGATCCCGACCGCACCTGGCGCGCGTCCGCCGACTACCTGGCGGGCGGCGACCGGGTGACCGCGCGGGCCCTGCTGGCCTTCTTCGACACCCAGCACCTCGCTCCGACCTTCGGCGACACGAACTGGCAGCCGCAGGCGCCCGAACTCGCCTCGCGGATCGCGGAGTTCCGTACGGCATGGGACGGCGGATCGAGGGCCGAGCGGCAGGCCGCCCTGCGCAAGCTTTCGGCCTACGCCGACGTGCTCGCCGGGGCGCCGGAGCGGATTCGCGCCGGAATGCGGGACCAGGCCTTCCTGGCGCAGACGAAGCCGTGGCTCGACGCCCTCGACCTGTGGGGCGGATCCCTGAACGCCACCCTGGACGGGCTGCGTGCCCAGCTCAACTCCGGTGACGGGGAAGCCGACTTCGCGAAGGCGGCGGACCTGGCGAAGCAGGCCTCAGCCATCACCACCATCCCCGGCACCACCCGCCCGCAGGGCCCGATCAAGGTGGCCGACGGGGTGCTGGACACCTTCATTGAGCAGGCGCCCCAGATGTAACGACCCCGCTGACGCCCGCCCCGGTACCTGACCGGGGCGGGCGTTGTCGTGTCCGGGTGCCGTTCCAGGGCGGAGGGGCGGCATCCGGCCGAAATTGGCTGATCGTGTAGGCAACTTCAAACCTTGACCACAAATTCCACACATGACTCTCTATGGGAGGCCTCAATGGTCTAGATTGACCGTGCTTCACATGCCGGGACACTGGGCGAAAAATGACGATCTATGGGGGCCGGTGTGGCACGCGACCGACCGCGGCCGCACCAAAATCGAACGGGGGGTGATCGTTTCGTGGTGTCCGACAGGGGGCCTGGGGTGCGGGGAGCGCCCGAGGAGTCGAGGGAAACCGGGGCGCATCGGCCTTCGGACCCCGGCCTGCGCGTTCAAGTCCGCCACCGACTGAGCGGATTGCCCGCGCGGCGCTGAATCAACCGGCACGTCATGCACGGGAGGCGGGGGCCTCCCGAGGGGGAGGAGCAGTGCGGTACGGGGGGCGGGGGGCCTCCCGGGGAGGGGAAACAGCACGGGGGGCGGCGGCCTCCCGAGGGGGGAGTAACCGTGTTGGGCGAGCACGTCGAACCCGCTGGCGACTCGGACGGGGTTGTACAACAGGGGGAATGGGACAGCCCGTTCCCGCCGGTCCGCGGACAACCGGTGAACGGGGCGCTTCGTAGGCCCGCGAGCGACTGGGAGCAGCGCTACCGCCGCATCGTGATCATCAGCGATACGGTGGCCACCGCCGTCGTCGTGGCCGCTTTCGGCGGCTTCTTCGGAGTCAGGGACGCGGCGAACTGGCACGAGAAGTGGAAGATCCTCGCCTTCGGCACCGAGTTACTGGTGCTGGGAGCGCTGGCGGTGAGCCGCTCGTGGTCTCCGGCCGTGCTCGGTCAGGGCGCCGAGGAATTCCGCCGGCTGGGACGATCGCTGTTCGCGGCGACCGTCGTCCTGGCGCTCGGCGGGATCGCCCTCACCTCGCGCAACATCAAGCTCTGGATATTCGTCGCGATCCCCGCGATCGCGCTCGTCACCATGACCGCGCGCTATCTGCTGCGCCTGTGGCTGCACAGACAGCGCAAGGAGGGACGTTGTCTGCGTCCGGTGCTGGCCGCGGGGAGCCCGGCCACCGTGCGCGACCTGATCAGCAGAACCCGCAAATTTCCGCACATCGGCTGGCAGGTCGAGGCGGTCTGCACGGCGGACGGGCACGGTCTCGAAGGCGACCAGATGGACGGGGTGCCGGTCGTCGGGCCCCTGACGGACGTCGCGAGCCACGTCACGCGCGACGGCTACCGGGTCGTCGCGGTCACCCCGGATCCGCACTGGACACCGGACCGGTTGCAGCGCCTCGCCTGGAACCTCGAGGGCAGCGACGCCGAAATGGTCGTGGCTCCCGTGCTGATGGAGGTCGCGGGACCGCGACTGCACGTGGACGCGGTGCTGGGGATACCGCTGCTGCGGGTCAGCATGCCGGCGTTCACCGGGGGGCGCCGGGCGATAAAGGAGATCGTCGACCGGCTGGGCGCGCTGTTCCTGATCCTGCTGTTCGCGCCGCTGATGGTGCTCGTCGGCCTGTTCGTCCTGGCGGACACGCGTGGCGGGGTGTTCTACCGGCAGCGCAGGGTGGGCAAGGACGGCCGCGAGTTCACCATCGTCAAGTTCCGCACGATGGTCTCGGGAGCCCATGGGAAGCGGGCCGGTCTCGCCGACCGGAACGAGGGCGCGGGGCTGCTGTTCAAGCTCCGGCGGGATCCGCGGGTGACCCGGGTGGGGCACGTGTTGCGCCGCTACTCGCTCGACGAACTCCCGCAGCTTTTCAACGTGTTGACCGGATCGATGTCGCTCGTCGGCCCGCGGCCTCCGCTGCCGGAGGAGTCCGCGGCGTACGGCCCGGACATCCGGCGGCGGCTGCTGGTCAAGCCCGGCCTGACCGGGCTGTGGCAGATCAGCGGGCGCAGCGACCTGCCGTGGGAGGAGGCGGTCCGCCTCGACCTGCGCTACGTCGAGGACTGGTCGCTCGCCCTGGACACGGTGATCTTGTGGAAGACGCTGCGGGCCGTGCTCCACGGACAAGGGGCGTACTGAAGCGGGGGCGCCGATCCGTCGGCGTAGGAACGGCAGGCCACAAGGGTCTGCTCTGGGGGGAGGAACGGTCATGAGGATCAGCGTCTTAGGGCTCGGCTACGTCGGCTGCGTGTCGGCGGCCTGCCTGGCAGGACAGGGCCACGAGGTCATCGGCGTGGACGTGAACCAGGCGAAGGTGGACCTGGTCAACAGCGGCAGGGCTCCCGTGGTCGAGGAGCGGATCGGCGAGCTCACAGCCGAGGTCGTGCGGACCGGGGCCCTGCGCGCCACCCGCGACGTCCGTGAGGCGAACATGGACAGCGAGGTGTCGCTGATCTGCGTCGGTACGCCGTCGGAGCCCAACGGCGGCCTGTGCACGACGTACTTGGAGCGGGTCACCGAGCAGATCGGCGCCGCGCTTGCCGAACGCGGGGACAAGGGCGGCCGGCACACGGTCGTCTTCCGCAGCACCATGCTCCCGGGCACCTGCCTGAACCTGCTGGTGCCGATCCTGGAGAAGAGCCTCGGCGGCACGGCGGGCGTCGACTTCGGCGTCGCGGTCAACCCGGAGTTCCTGCGCGAGGGCACGAGCGTGCGGGACTTCTTCGACCCGCCCAAGACCGTCATCGGCCAGCTCGACCAGGCCAGCGGCGACATCGTGGCCCAGCTGTACGAGGGGCTGCCCGGTGAGGTGTTCCGGGTGCCGGTGCCGGTCGCCGAGGCGATCAAGTACGCGGACAACTCGTTCCACGGTCTCAAGATCGGCTTCGCGAACGAACTGGGCGCCGTCTGCCAGGCGTTGGGCGTGGACTCGCACCAGGTGATGGACGTCTTCCTGGCCGACCGCAAGCTCAACATCAGCCCCGCCTACCTGCGGCCCGGCTTCGCCTTCGGCGGCTCCTGCCTGCCCAAGGACCTGCGCAGCCTCGTGCACGCGGCGCGGCGGGCCGACGTCTCCGTGCCGATCCTGTCCCACATACTGGCGTCCAACGCCGACCATCTGCAGCGCGCGGTGGAGCTCGTCGAGCGCACCGGCAAGCGCAAGGTCGGCCTGTTCGGCCTGTCCTTCAAGCCCGGCACCGACGACCTGCGTGAGAGCCCGCTCGTCGAACTGGCCGAGCGGCTGTACGGCAAGGGATACGACCTCAAGATCTACGACGCCAACGTGAGCCTGTCCCGGCTGATGGGCGCGAACCGCGAGTACATCGAGGGCCGGCTCCCGCACCTCGCGCAGCTGCTCGCGGACTCCGTCGACGAGGTGCTCGACCACGCGGACGTGTGCGTCGTCGGCACCAGAGACCAGACCGTCCTGTCGGCGCTGCCGCTCAGAGGTGGCCCGGCGATCGTCGATCTCGTCCGCCTTCCCGACGCCGAAGCGCGCCGGGCCGAACCGGGGTACATGGGCCTTGCTTGGTGACGCGATGAACGAAGAGACAACCCGCGGTGGCGGGCCGGACCGGCGCGCGCTGGTTCTGGTGGAGAACCTGTCGGTGCCCTTCGACCGGCGGGTGTGGCAGGAGTGCACGACCCTGCGCGACGCGGGCTGGACGGTGCACGTCATCTGCCCGCAGGGCACGAAGCGGGACACCGAACCCGAGACGGTGATCGACGGGGTGCGGATCCACCGCTACCCGCTGCGCGCCGCCACCGGGGGACCGGCCGGCTACCTGCGGGAGTACGGGTCGGCGCTGTGGCACACGGCCCGGCTCGCCCGCAAGGTGGGACCGGTCCACGTCGTCCACGCCTGCAACCCGCCGGACCTGCTGTTCCTGGCGGCCCGTTGGCTGCGGCGGCGCGGCGCGCAGTTCGTCTTCGACCAGCACGACCTGGTGCCCGAGCTGTACCTCTCGCGGTTCGACCGCGGCGAGGACCTGCTCCACCGTGCCGTGTGCGCGCTCGAACGCAGCACCTACCGGGCCGCGGACGTCGTACTCGCCACGAACGAGAGCTACCGGGACGTCGCACTCGGCCGCGGCGGCAAGCGGCCGGAGGACGTCTTCGTGGTGCGCAGCGCGCCCCAGGTCGACCGCTTCCAACCCGTGCCGCCCGAGCCGGAGTTGAAGCGCGGCAAGCCCCATCTGCTGTGCTACCTCGGCGTGATGGGACCCCAGGACGGCGTCGACTACGCGCTGCGGTCCCTCGCCAAGCTGCGCGACGGGCTGGGGCGGAGCGACTGGCACGCGGTGTTCGTCGGCTCCGGCGACGCCTTCGACGCGATGGTTGAGCTGTCCCAGGAGCTCGGGCTCGGCGACCAGGTGGAGTTCACCGGGCGCATTCCGGACGCCGATCTGGTGCGCTACCTGTCCACCGCGGACGTCTGCCTCTCGCCCGACCCGCGCAACCCGCTCAACGACGTGTCGACCATGAACAAGGTCCTGGAGTACATGGCCATGGGCCGGCCCATCGTCTCGTTCGACCTGAGAGAGGCTCGCGTCTCCGCAGGTGAAGCGGCTGTCTACGCGCGTGCCAACGACGAGGCCGAATTCGCCGGTCTCATCGCTCGGCTGCTTGACGACCCGGAGCAGCGGGCCCGGATGGGCAAGCTCGGCCAGGAGCGGATCGGCGGCCCGCTGTCCTGGCGGAACTCGCAGGAGTCGCTGCTCGCCGCCTACGCCGCCGCGGTGGCCAAGCGCGCACCCGCCCAGGCGAGGAGGAGGCGGCGTCGTTGAGCGAGGACACGATCCGCCTGGTCACGATCGGCCGGATTCTCCGTAGAAGGTGGCGGCTGCTCGCCGCCCTCACCGTGGTGGGCGCACTCGTCGGCTACGGCATCTCCGTGGTGTTCCCACCGAAGTACACGGCGTCGGCATCGGTGCTGCTGCCGGGCCAGTGGGAGGAGCGCGAGCTGCTCACCCAGGTGGACATCGCCACGAGTTCGTCGGTGGTCGACCGCGCGGCCGCCAAGCTCGACTGGGCGGGCGTCAACGGCAGCGACCTGCGCGGCCGGGTGGCCGCCAAGGCCGCCGACGGCAACATCATCACGATCTCGGGCACGGCCGAGAGCCCGGAGCGTGCGCAGCGGCTCACCGACCGGGTGGCCCAGCAGTTCGTCGCGTTCTCCACGCGGATCGCGGGCGGCGCCACCGACGCCGGCGCGGCCGCGGGACCCGAGGCGCTGCGCAAGAAGGTGCAGGAGACCAACCGCCGGATCACCGAGCTGGCGAAGGGGGCCGACCGGGGCCGGACGGTCGAAGGCGTACAGGCCCGCACCGCGCTGGAGAACCTGCGCAACTCGCTGGAGGCGGCCATGAAGAAGCTGGAGGAGGCCGACCCGGCGACCGACAAGGCGAGCATGGTCGTCATGGGCCCGGCCGCCCGGCCGGTCGGCCAGTCGCCGCCGACGAGGACGCAACTCATCGTCGCCGGGGCGCTGCTGTTCTTCCTGCTCTCGGTCATCGGCCATCTCACCGCCGCCCGGATCAACCGCCGGCTGCGCACCGAGCAGGAGATCGCTTCCGCGCTCGGCTCGACGCTCCTCGGGGCCGTCGACGTGCCCGGGGAGCAGCGGGCGCAGGGGGCCCGAGGAAGCGGCGGCCCGCGGGCCGGACTGCACCGGCTCCTCGGCACCGACACCCGCTGGGACGTGCCGGCCCCGCAGCGGTCCGGCGACGAGGCCGCGCGGCGCACCCGCTACCGGCGGGTGTGCGCTCGCATCCGCACCCAACTCCCGGCGCCCCGGCGCCTGTTGGTCGTCGTCCCGGACGGTGACGAACTCGCCCTGCGGGCCGCGGGGCAGCTCGTCGCCGAGGCCAAGGGCGACCCGGTGCTGCGCGTGGTCGTGGTCCCGGTGGACCGGCCGATCGTGCCGGACCGCGGCACCGAGGCGGGCGCCGTGGTCGTCCTCAGTGCCGGGAGCTGGACCGCCGAAGAGCTCGCCGGCATCGCCGAGGCGTGCGCGGACGGCAGGCACGAGATCGTCGGCATCGTCGTGGCGGGACCGGTCAGGGCCCGCCCGGCCGGCTCCGCCGACCCGCCGCCGGACCATGCCACTCCCGCGCTCGCGGTGCGCGGCCACGCGACGGGAGGCTCGGCGTGACGACGAACAGGAACTCGGATTCGGCGGCGGGCACCCCGCTGCTCGACCTGCACTCGCTGGTCGTCGCGGTGCGCAGGCGCCGCCGCCTGTGGGGCGCCCTGGCGCTGCTCGGGCTGATCGTCGGCGCGGCGGTGGCGGTCCTGATGCCGCCGCCGCCGGGCGCGGTCACCAAGGTGTTGGTGGCGCACGCGGAGGACCAGCCGAACGACACAGGAACACTGATGCGCACCGACATCGAGGTGCTGGGGACCACACGCATCGCCAAGGACGCCCTGCAGACCCTCAAGTCACAGGAGCATCCCGAGGACTTCATGCGGGACTACCGGGGCACCGGCCTGACCAACAACGTGCTGCAGATCGATGTGACGGCCGCCAGCGAGGCGCTGGCGGTGGACCGCGCCAAGGCGCTCGCCGACGCGTTCATCGCCGACCATGTACGCCGGATGCGGGCGGCGGCGAAGGCCGAGTCCCAGGCCCTGCTCGACCAGCGCGACCGGATGCGCGAGGAGCTCGCCCGGGTCAACAAGGAGATCGGCGACCAGTCGCCCGGCAGCAACCCGCAGTCGTCGGCCACCACCGAGTCGCTCTTCTCCCGAAGGGCCGAACTCAACTCACGGATCGCCGACTTCGACCAGCGCGCCGCGGAGGCACGCACCGGCACACCCAAGGTCGTCGCCGGTACGCAGATCGTCGACGCCCCGCGCGCGGTGCGGCACTCGCTGCCCAAGGCGGCCGCGACCAACGCCGGGATCGGCCTCGCCCTCGGCCTGGTCCTCGGACTCGCCCTGTCCGCGGTCGGCGCGGTGGTCGCCGACCGCCCCGTACTGCGCCGCGACATCTCGGCGAACCTGGGCGCCTCCGTCATCGCGGAGCTGCCCCGGCGCTCCGGCAGGCCCTGGCGGCGCAGGGCGACACGGGCGACCCGCGAACGCCTCACCGCGACCCTGGCCCGCACGCTGCACGGCTCCCCGGAACCGCTGTCGCTGCTCGAACTGGGCTGCGCGCAGAGCACGAGCGGGATCGCCCTGGACCTCGCGGGGGCCCTGACGGCGGAGGGCCCGGTGGCCGTCATCGACGGACTGCCGGGACCGCAGCTCGCCGACCACCGACCGCAGCCGGGCGGGCCCAAGGTCGTCGGCGCCGAGCACGCCGCGGCCCTGTCGCCCCAGGACCGCCGGATCGGCGTCGGCTCCGTGGCGCCCGGTACGGCGTGGACCGACCTCCAGCACCTCGGCACCCAGACCGTGCTCGTCGTACGGGCCGGGTACGGGAGCGCCGCATGGCTGCACACCGTGGCGCGCCAACTCGCCGAGCAGCGCATCCCGGTGATCGGTGTGGTGCTGATCGACCCCGACCCGCGCGACCGCACCGACGGCACGCTCTGGGACGGCCTGCACACCGCGCTGCGCGGCCGCGGCGAACGCTCGGCCCGGCAGAACGGGTCGGCGCCGCGGCGCACGGAGCGCAAGCCCGCGTGGGCCGCACGGGGCGCGGACAACGACCAGGAGGCTCGGTAAGCACATGTGTGGCATCGCAGGCACCTATCGGTGGCCGGACGGGAAGGTCGTGACCGACCGGCTCACCGACACCCTGGCCCACCGCGGACCCGACGGGGCCGGCCGTTACGGCCACCCCGTCGGTGACGGCGAAGTGCAGCTCGGGCACCGCCGTCTTTCCATCATCGACCTGTCCGAGACCGGCGCCCAGCCGATGGTCTCGGACGGCCTCGCCCTGACCTACAACGGCGAGCTGTACAACGCACCCGAACTGCGCGCCGAACTGGAGGCCGGCGGGGCGCGCTTCCGCGGCACCTCCGACACCGAGGTGCTCCTTGAGGCCTGGCGGCGCTGGGGCACGGACTGCCTGCCCCGGCTTCGCGGCATGTTCGCGTTCGGGATCTTCGACGAGCGCACCGGCGAACTGGTGCTCGCCCGGGACCAGTTGGGCATCAAACCGCTGTTCCTGCTGCGGCGCGGCGGGGGCCTGGTGTTCGCCTCGGAGCTCAAGGCGCTCGCCACCGCCACCGGCGGAAAGCTGGAAGTGGACAACGCGGCGCTGGTGGCCTCGCTGCTCTACTACTGGGTGCCGGACTCGCGCTGCGCATACCGGGAGGCGGAGAAGCTCCCGCCGGGCAGCTGGATCAGATTCCGGCCCGACGGAGGGGTGGAGCGGGGCCGGTACTGGAACCTGAAGGACGTCGCCGCCGAGGGCCGCGAGCGGGCCCGCAGCGGCGAACAGCCGGACCTGGCCGCCATTGTCGAGGAGTCGACCAAGCGACACCTCATGTCCGACGTGCCCGTGGCGACCTTCCTCTCCGGCGGCCTCGACTCCAGCTACCTGACCGCCATCGCGGCCCGCCAACAGCCGGGGATCTCCGCCTACACCATCGGATTCCGCGCCGAGGACGCCAAGTTCGAGGCGATGCCGGACGATCTGCGCTACGCCCGGCAGGTCGCCCAGCGCTACGGCGTCGACCTGCACGAGATCGAGATCGCGCCGAACGTCCTTGACCTGCTGCCGCAGATGACGTACTCCCTGGACGAGCCGATCGGTGACCCCGCCGCGATCAACACGTACCTGATCTGCCAGGCCGCCCGCGAGGCCGGCGTCAAGGTGATGCTCTCGGGGATGGGCGCCGACGAACTGTTCGCCGGATACCGCAAGCACCTGGCCAACCTGATCGCACTGCGCTACCAGCGCGTGCCCCGGCCGCTGCGCCGCGGCGTGTCCGCGGCCGTGGACCGGCTCCCGGTCGCCACGTCCCGGCGCGGGTTGCGCTCGGTGCGCTTCGCCAAACGGTTCCTGTCCTTCGCCGAGCTGCCGGAGGAGACCGCGTTCCGGCGCAGCTACACCATGTACGACCAGGAGGAGCTGCTCGCGCTGCTCAACCCGGACCTGGCCCCGGCGGTCGACGACGTGCTGACCGAGCACGCGGACATCTACGAGGACAACGACCTCGACGACTTCGTCAACCGTATGTGCCTGGCCGACGCCCGGATGTTCCTGCCGGGTCTCAACCTCGCGTACACCGACCGGTCGAGCATGGCCGCGTCGACCGAGGTGCGTGTCCCCTACGTCGACGTCGAGGTGGTCAAGGCGGCGTTCGCCTTCCCCGGCGACCGCAAGATCGTCGGACGGCAGAGCAAGGCCGTGCTCAAGGAGGCGGCCACCTCGATCCTGCCGAAGGAGATCGTCCACCGGCCCAAGGGCCTGTTCAGCGCCCCACTGCGGGCCTGGATGAGCCGGGACCTGGCACCGCTCGTGCGCGAGGTGATCAACGACGGGGAGCTGGTCAGGTCCGGGTTCCTGCGCCGGGACGCGTTGCGGCGGCTTGCCGCCGAGGACGCCGCCGGGCACAGCGACCACTCCAAGCATCTGTGGCACGTACTGACTCTCGAGTACTGGTATCGAGACGCGACCTCTGGGTCCGACAAGAGCACTTCGGTCAACGGATGAGGAATTCAGAGGAGTTCGCGTGAAGCAAGTTGTTCAGAACTACAAGAGCGGCGAGTTGGCGGTGCTCGACGTGCCGGTGCCCGGGTGCAAGCCCGGCGGCGTGCTCGTGCGCACCGGCTACTCGCTGATCTCCACCGGGACCGAGCTGATGAAGGTGTCAGAGGCCGGCATGTCGATGCTGGGCAAGGCCCGCTCACGGCCCGACCAGGTCGGCAAGGTCATGCAGAGCGTGGCCACCAATGGCCTGCCCGCCACCTACCGCAAGGTGATGGGCAAGCTCGACTCCTACACGCCGCTCGGCTACTCGCTGTGCGGGACCGTTGAGCAGGTCGGCGCGGGCGTCGACGATGTGAAGGTCGGCGACCTCGTGGCGTGCGCCGGCAACGAGCACGCGCTGCACGCCGAGCTGAACTGGGTGCCGAAGAACCTCTACGCGCGTGTGCCGGACGGCCTCGCACCCCGGCACGCCGCCTTCGGTACCGTCGGCTCGATCGCCCTGCAGGGCGTCCGCCAGGGCGAGCCGCAGCTGGGCGAGTCGGCCCTCGTCATCGGCCTCGGCCTGATCGGCCAGCTGGTCGTGCAGCTCCTCGCCGCCGCGGGCGTCCGCGTCGTCGGCGTCGACCCCGACCCGGCGCGCTGCGAACTCGCCGAGGGGAGCGGCGCCGAGACCTGCGGCCACCCGGAGTCCGCGGCCGTGGTGGCGGCCGTCGCGGAACTGACCGACGGCCACGGCGTGGACCAGGTGTATCTGGCGGCAGGCGGCTCCAGCAACGGGCCCGTCGAGCTGGCCGCCAAGCTGTGCCGGGACCGCGGCCGCGTCGTCGACATCGGCAAGTGCCGCCTCGATCTGCCCTGGAACGCGTATTACGAGAAGGAACTCGACGTCCGCTTCTCCCGCTCCTACGGCCCCGGACGCTACGACCCCTCGTACGAGCTGGAGGGGCGCGACTACCCGATCGGCTACGTGCGCTGGACCGAGCGCCGCAACCTGGCGTGCTTCCTCGATCTGCTCGCGCGCGGCAGCGTCGACGTGGAGCCGCTGATCACCCACGTCGCCGACTTCGACGACGCCGTCGAGACGTACCAGCGCCTGAAGGACGGCGAACTCAAGGCCATCACCGCACTGTTCCGCTACCCGGAGCCGACGGTGGAGACCGAGGCGCCCGCGGTGACCGTGCCCGCTGTGAGCGCCAGGACGGGTCCTGTGCGGGCCGCCAGGACGCCGGTGCGCCTCGCGTTCGTCGGCGCGGGCAACTACGCGACGTCGATGCTCCTGCCGCACCTGACGGGACGCGAGGGCGTCGAGCTGGCGACCGTCGTCACCACGACGGCCCTGTCCGCGGCCAACGCGCAGCGCAAGTTCGGCTTCGCCGATGCGACCACCGACCTCGACGCCGTGCTCGGCGACAAGTCCATCGACGCGGTCTTCGTGGTCACCCGGCACAGCTCGCACGCCGACCTGACCCGGCAGGCCCTGCTCGCGGGCAAGTCCGTGTTCGTGGAGAAGCCGCTCGCGCTCAGCGAGGACGAGCTGGCGGGCGTCCTCGCGACGGTGGAGGAATCCGGCAACGACCGCCTCCAGGTGGGCTTCAACCGCCGCTTCTCACCACTGCTGCGCGAGGCCAAGCAGCGCTTCGGAGCCCGCTCAGGACCGGCGCACCTGCGCTACCTGGTCAACGCGGGCCGGCTCGACCACGGCAGCTGGTACCTCCGGCAGGGCACCGAGGGCTCCCGGTTCGCCGGCGAGGGCGGCCACTTCATCGACACGGCCAGCTGGCTGCTCGACGCCGACCCGGTCTCGGTGTACGCGACCGCCACGTCAGGCAACGAGGACCTCCAGGTGGTGCTGCGCTACCCGGACGGCTCCACCGCCACCATCGCCTACGTCACCACAGGGCCCGCTGCCTTCCCGAAGGAGACGCTCGACCTGGTCGCGGACGGCAGGGCCCTGCGGCTCGACGACTTCGTGCGCGCGTCGGTGTTCGGGAGCAAGCGATGGGTCAGCTCGCGGCTCCCCAAAGCCCGCGACAAGGGGCAGAACGCCGAACTGGCCTCGTTCATCCGGGCCGTGCGGACCGGCGGCCCGATGCCCGTACCGCTGGAGTCGCTCGTCGCCACGACGGCGGCCACCCTCGCCGTGCAGGCGGGCCTGGCCGGCGGCGCGCCCGTCACCCTGGCGGGGCCGCGATGACGATGAGCGCGGGCTGGTACCTGCGGCGCCTGTCCCGGATGGGGCCGCAGGAGGTCGCGGGCCGGGCGGTCGACGCGGCGCGCAGGCGGCGCTGGCGCTCCGCGCGGCCCACCTCCCCGCGCGTGACCGGCGCCCGGTTCACCTCGGTGCTGCCCTCAGGGGCGCTCGCCGCCGTGCCGCCGGACGCCGCGAAGCGCCTCGTCGCGGAGGCGGACCGGCTGATGTACGGGCACGCCGAGTTCTTCGGCGTGGTCCGCGACGACATGGTCGACCCGGACTGGTGGTACGACCCGAAGACCGGCCGCCGGGCCCCCTTCGGCTACGCCTTCGGCGTGCCGTACCGCGACGAGGACGTGGTCGGCGACATCAAGCAGATCTGGGAGCCGTCCCGCCACCAGTACCTCACGCGGCTCGCCGCCGCCTACGCGCTCACCGGCGACGACCGGTACGCCGAGCGCGTGGCCGAGCACCTGCGCTCGTGGTGGGCGGCCAACCCGCCGCTGCGCGGCGTGCACTGGATCAGCGGCATCGAGCTGGGCATCCGGCTGCTCTCCTGGGTGTGGATCCGCCGGCTGCTCGACGGCTGGCCGGGCGTCCTCGACCTGTTCGAGGACAACCCGGTGGCGGTGCACCAGATCTGGCACCACCAGCGCTGGCTCGCCGCCTTCCCCAGCCGGGGTTCCTCGGCGAACAACCACGTCATCGCCGAGGCCGCCGGGCAGTTCGCGGCGTCCTGCGCGTTCAACTGGTTCCCGTCGTCGGAGCGTTGGCGGTCGGGCGCACTCAAGTCGCTGGAGCGGCACCTGCGCAGCAACACCTTCCACTCCGGTCTCAACCGCGAACTGGCCACCGAATACCACGGCCTCGTACTGGAGTTGGGCCTGGCGGCGCTCGCCGAGGCGGACGCGGCCGGAGTGCCGCTGCCCCCGACCGTACGGATCGTGCTGCTGCGGATGACCGACGCGCTCGCGGCCGTCGTCGACAAGCGGCTGCGACCGCCCCGGCAGGGGGACGCGGACGACGGACACGGCCTGATGGTGGACGGCGCGGGCACCGACCGCTGGGGCTCCCTCCTCGCCACCGGGGACGCCGTGTTCGGCCGCCTCGACTGGTGGCCGCAGGTACCCTCCACCGATGTACGGACTCCGCTGCTCGCCGCGCTGATCAAGCCCGCCGCACCCGCGGTACGGCGCCCGGCGGGCCGGCCGACGCACTTCGCGGACGCGGGGCTCACCATCCTGCGCGGTCAAGGAGAGACGGGCGAGATCTGGTGCCGCTGCGACGGCGGACCGCACGGCTTCCTGTCCATCGCCGCGCACGCCCACGCGGACGCGCTGTCCGTCGAGGTCCGGCACGACGGGGTCGACGTGCTGGCCGACCCGGGGACGTACTGCTACCACGGCCAGCCCGAGTGGCGGCGCTACTTCCGGTCGACCATCGGCCACAACACCCTGGAACTGGACGGCGCCGACCAGTCCGAATCCGGCGGCCCGTTCCTGTGGGTCCGCCGCGCGCGCACCCAGGTCCTGGAGGCGGGCCCGGACCGCTGGCGCGCCGAACACGACGGCTACCGGCCCTCCGCGCACCGCCGCCGGGTCGAACTGGACACAGTGAGCGAGGCGTTGACGGTCGTCGACGAGGTGACCGGTCCGCGCCGCGACCTGCGCCTGGCGTTCCACCTCGGACCGGAGGTCACCGCCGAACTGTCGGGCAACCGGGCCCTGCTGACCTGGACGCGCGACGGCGAGGACCGCTCGGCCGAACTCGCCCTGCCCGAGCGGCTGTCCTGGCAGGCACACCGCGGCGAGACCGCGCCGCCACTGGGTTGGTACTCCGCCGGATTCGGCCGCAAGGAACCCACCACCACGCTGATCGGCAGCGGATCCGCCGATGGCGCGGGGGAGTTCACCAGCGTGCTCAGGTTCCTGGGCTGAGGGGGGAGGGGAGACGTGGGTATCAAGTGGCGGCACTGGGCATGGCCGGCGGCACCGCTGGCGCTCGTCCTGTTGGCGGCGACGGGCTGTACGAGTTCGACGGACGCCGGGGCCAAGGCGACCGCATCGCCATCGAAGTCGGGGTCCAAGGCCGCCGTGGCCCGCGTCTGCGACAAACCGTCGGGCGGCCCGAAGAAGGCACCGAAGGGCGCGGTCACCGTCGACCCCAAGAAGGTCAACGACCTGACCGAGCAGACCAAGAGCCATCCGGCGGGCACCACGTTCTGGCTGCGCCCCGGCAAACACCGGCTCGAGTCGGCGCGCTACGCCCAGGTCATCCCCAAGAAGGGGAACCGCTACATCGGCGCGCCCGGTGCGGTGCTGGACGGCCGGAAGGTCAACCAGTACGCGTTCGGCGGCCATGCCGGCGGCGTCGTCATCCGCTCTCTGACGGTGGAGCGCTTCGTCCCGCAGCAGAACGAGGGCGTCGTCAACCCCGGCTCGGCCGACGGCTGGGTGATCGAGCACGCGACGATCCAGCGCAACGCGGGCGCCGGGATGATGACCGGCGACCGCCAGAAGATCCGCTCCAACTGCCTGCGCGACAACGGGCAGTACGGGGTGAACGGCTACAAGGACGGTGACACGGCCCGCGGCCTCGTGATCGAGGACAACGAGGTCGTCGGCAACAACACCGACGACTGGGAGAAGAAGCAGCCTGGCTGCGGCTGCACCGCGGGCATGAAGTTCTGGGCCGTCAAGGGCGCCGACATCCGCGGCAACTGGGTGCACGACAACCGCGGAGTCGGCGTGTGGGCCGACAACAACAACAACGACTTCCTCATCGAGAACAACCTGATCGAGGAGAACGACGGCGCCGCGGTGATGTACGAGACCAGCTACAACGCGGTCATCCGGAACAACACGATCCGGCGCAACAACTGGATCAGCGGCGGCAAGCCGGCCGAGCGCGGCGACAGCTTCCCGTACGGGACCATCTACGTCTCCGAGGCGGGCGGCGAACCACGGGTCAAGGCCCGCACCGACAAGCTCGAGATCTACGGGAACCTGATGGAGAACAACTGGAACGGCATCACCCTGTGGGAGAACGCCAACCGGTTCTGCAACAGCCCGGCCAACACCTCGACCGGTGAGTGCACGCTGCTGGTGAAGGACGTCAAGCGCTGCGCCCGGCCGGCGATCGCGAAGGCACCGCTCTATGACGACTGCCGGTGGAAGACCCAGCGGGTCGACATCCACGACAACCGTTTCGTCCTCGACACCTCCGTCGTCAAGTGCACGGAGGACAGGTGCGGCCGCATGGGGATCCTGTCCCTCTACGGCACGTATCCGAAGTGGTCGCCCTACAAGGGCACGCGGGTCGCGAAGGCGATCGCCCAAAAGCAGGACAACCGCTGGCACGACAACGTCTACCGCGGACCGTGGAGCTTCGTCGTCGAGGACATGAGCCGTGTCGTCGACCGCGGGGACTGGCAGGAGGCGCCGTACAAGCAGGACGCGGGCAGCACCTTCGGCCGGAAGGCGGGCGGTTGAGATGGCGGAACGGGACAGGCTCACCACACGGGACAGGCTCGCCACACCGAAGGCCGTCGGTATCGTCTGGCTGCTGCTCGGCATCAACACGATGGGCTCCGCCGGAGCGAAGACCATCATCCCGCTGCCGCGCTCCGTCATCCAGCTGGTCACCATGGGCTCGCTGGTAGCCGCCTTCGCACTGGCGCTCGCGCTCAACACGCGACTGCGGATCCGGCCCAGCGCCTTCGTGCTCCTGCTGACCCTGCTGCTCGTGCCCAGCGTGATCTCCAGCCTGGGGATCGGCCCCGGCGGCCTGTTCCGCTGCTGCCGCCTCGCGCTGTTCATCGGCACTCTGTGGCTGCTGAGCTGCTGGTGGGACGGCAGCCTGACCTTCGTCCGCTACCACATCCGGATGTACTTCGGGATCCTGGTGACGGTGGTCGCGGGCCTGGCCATCTCCCCGGGCGCCGCCATGCCCGAGCTGTACGGCGGACGGCTCGTCGGCGCGCTGTGGCCGCTGACCCCGCCGCAGATCGGCCAGTACACGGCGGTGATCATCGGGCTCACCGTGCTGCTGCTCGTCGGCCGCCGGATCGACAGGACGAGCGCGGCGGTGGTCATCGTCCCGTGCCTCGTGCTGCTCGCGCTCACCCACACCCGGACGGCCACGGTCGGACTGCTCGCCGGGCTCGCGGTCGCGATCTGCTCGCTGCTGCTGACCAGCGCCGCCGCCCGCCGCTTCTTCGGCTGGTCGGTGCTGGTGGTGACGGTGGCCGGGGTGGGCTTCGCCGGCGCGGTCCAGGCGTGGTTCCTGCGCGGCCAGAACAAGGAGTACTTCACCAGCCTCACCGGCCGGGCCAAGGTCTGGGATGCGCTCCTGGCGGCGCCCCGGACGGGCGCCGAGCAGCTCTTCGGCACGGGCCTCGGTGACAAGTCGTTCGGCGGGCTGCCGATCGACAACAGCTGGCTGGCCGTCTACAACGAACAGGGCCTGATCGGTGTCACCCTCGTCGCGTCCGTCCTCCTCGTCCTCCTGGCCGTCGCACTGCTGCGGCCACCGTCGCTGCAGCGGGCCTGCGCGATCTTCCTGATCAGCTACGTCGTGCTCTCGTCGTACACCGAGGCGGGCCTGGGCGACGCCTCGCCGTATCTGCTGCATCTCGCCCTGGCAGCCACGCTGTTGGCCGCGCCCGCCGATTCCGCACCGCTCCCGACGCCCACGGAGCCCCGACGACGTATCCCGCGCTGGGCCCGGGAACGGGAGGTGAGCTGACCATGCACATTTTGGTGGTGCACAACTACTACTCCTCGGGTCAGCCGAGTGGCGAGAACCGGGTCGTCGACGAGGAGGTGGGTCTGCTGCGCGCGGCAGGCCACCGCGTCGAGGTGTTCGAGCGGCGCAGCGACGACATCGCCGGCCGGTCGCTGCTCGGCAAGGTCGCGGTGCCGCTGCTCGTGCCGTGGAACCCGGCGGCACGCAAGGAGTTGGCCGCCAGGCTACGCGCGGAGCGCCCCGACGTGGTGCACGTCCACAACGTCTTCCCGCTGTTGTCGCCCGCGGTCCTCGCCGCCTGCGCCGACGCCGGGGTGCCCGTCGTCGCCACGCTGCACAACTACTACCAGGTGTGCCCGCCGGGCACGCTGCAGCGGGACGGCCGGCTGTGCACCGACTGCGTCGGCTCGAAGCTGCCGCTGCCCGCGGTTCGGCACGGCTGCTACCGGAACTCCCGCCTCGCGACGGTGCCGCTCGCGGTCAACCTGTCCGTCAACCGGCAGCGGTGGTGGTCGGGCGTCGACCGGTTCTTCTGCATCTCCGCGGCGCAGCGCGACGTCCTGGTGCGCTCCGGCATGCCGGCCGGGCTGCTGACCGTGAAGCACAACTTCGTACCCGATCCGGGTGTCGGCAGGGACGGGGACGGTGAGCAGCTGCTCTACCTCGGCCGCCTCGCGGAGGCCAAGGGCGTGCGGGTGCTCATGGCCGCCTGGGACATCATCGCCGCGGAGGGCGGGGTCGGCGTGCCGCTCGTGCTGGCCGGCGCGGGACCGCTGGAGCGGGAGGTGTCCGCCTGGGCGCAGGGCCGGGACGACGTGCGCTACGTCGGCCTGCTCGACCCGGACGAGGTCCGCAAGGCCATCGCCCGGTCGGTCGCCGTGGTGGCGCCCTCGCTGGCCCCGGAGACGTTCGGCCTGGTGGTCGCGGAGGCGATGGCGGCGGGGGTCCCGGCCGTCGCCGCCGGTCACGGGGCCTTCGTTGAACTCGTCGAGGACGGGGAGACGGGGCTGCTGCACCGGCCGGGCGAGCGCACCTCGCTCGCGTCCTGTCTGCGCAGGATCACGGCCGAACCGGCCGCCAACCGGGAGATGGGCCGCGCGGCCCGGCGCCGCTACGAGCAGGGCTTCAGCCCGGCCGTCGGGCTCGCGCGCCTGGAAGAGGAGTACCGCTCCGCGATCGCGGGCCGGTCTGAACAAGGCAACACATGGGGGACGGAATCAATGGGGGGCAGCAAATGACACAGTGCCGACTCTGTGGCTCGGCGACGCTGGCGAGCGTCGTCGATCTGGGGGCGACACCGCCGTGCGAGAGCTTTCTCGCCGCGGACCAACTGGACGCGCCCGAGCCGGCGTTCCCGCTGCACCTGCGGGTCTGCACGGACTGCTGGCTGGCACAGATACCGCCGCTGATCACGCCGGAGGAGACGTTCAAGGAGTACGCGTACTTCTCGTCGTTCTCGACGTCCTGGGTGGAGCACGCGCGCACGTACGTCGCCGACGCGGTGAAGCGTGCGGGCCTCGGCCCCGACGCCTTCGTGGTCGAGGTCGCGAGCAACGACGGCTACCTGCTCAAGCACGTGGTGGACCGGGGGATCCGCTGCCTGGGCATCGAGCCGTCGTTGAACGTCGGCGCGGTGGCGCGGGACGGGGGCGTGCCCACGCTCACGGAGTTCCTCTCGCCCGAGACCGGCGCGGCGGTCCGCGCCGAGCACGGCCCGGCGAACCTGGTCGCGGCGAACAACGTGTACGCGCACATCCCCGACGTCGTCGGCTTCACCCAGGGGCTGCGCGCCCTGGTCGCCGACGACGGCTGGGTCTCCATCGAGGTGCAGCACCTGCTGACCCTGATCGAGGAGAACCAGTACGACACGATCTACCACGAGCACTTCCAGTACTACACGGTCGCCTCCGCGATCCGCGCGCTCGCCAGTGGCGGACTCGCCCTCGTGGACGTCGAGTTGCTGCCCACCCACGGCGGCTCGATCCGGCTGTGGGCGCGCCCCGCCGAGGTGGCGGGCGAGCCCTCGCAGCGCGTCGCCGACGTGCTGGCCCGCGAGAAGGCGGCCGGGCTCCAGGAGCTGTCCGGGTACACGGAGTTCTCCGCCCGGGTCGCCAAGGTCCGCCGCGACCTCTTGAAGTTCCTCATCACGGCGGCCGAGCAGGGTAAGTCGGTCGTCGGCTACGGCGCTCCGGGCAAGGGCAACACGCTGCTCAACCACTGCGGCATCCGCCCCGACCTGCTCGCCTACACGGTCGACCGCAACCCGTACAAGCACGGCCGGTTCACCCCGGGCACCCGCATCCCGATCCTGCCGCCCGAGCGGATCGCCGAGGACAAGCCGGACTACGTCCTGGTCCTCCCGTGGAACCTGCGGGCCGAGCTGACCGAGCAGCTGTCGTTCGTGGGGGACTGGGGCGGCCGTCTCGTCTTTCCCATTCCGGAACTGAGCATTGTCGAGGTGCGGTCATGAAGGTCGTTCTGTTCTGCGGCGGCTACGGGATGCGGATGCGCAGCGGCGCCACCGACGACGTGCCCAAGCCCATGGCGATGGTCGGCCCCAGGCCCCTGATCTGGCACGTCATGCGCTACTACGCGCACTACGGGCACAAGGAGTTCATCCTGTGCCTCGGCTACGGGGCGCACCACATCAAGGACTTCTTCCTCAACTACGAGGAGACGACGTCCAACGACTTCGTGCTGCGCAAGGGGCGGACGGAGCTGCTGTCGAACGACATCTCCGACTGGACGATCACGTTCGCGCAGACCGGCATCGAGTCACCGATCGGCGAGCGGCTCCGCCGGGTGCGTCACCACCTGGACGGCGACGAGATGTTCCTCGCCAACTATGCCGACGTGCTCACCGACGCCCCGCTCGACGAGATGGTCGACCGGTTCGCGGTGCGCGACGCCGGTGCTTCGATGATGGTGGTCCCGCCGCAGTCCTCGTTCCACTGCGTGGACCTCGGCGAGGACGGCCTGGTCGGCGGCATCACCGCGGTCAGCGACATGCCGCTGTGGGAGAACGGCGGGTACTTCGTGCTCCGCCAGGAGGTCTTCGACCACATACCGGAGGGCGGGGACCTGGTCGCCGACGGCTGCGCCCAACTCGCCAAGCAGGGACGCCTCGTGGCACACCAGCACCGCGGCTTCTGGAAGCCCACCGACACCGTCAAGGAACGGGCCGCGCTCGACGCCGGCTACGCGCGCGGTGACCGCCCGTGGGCCGTATGGGAGCGCGACGAGGCCGGGGTGGGCGCGTGATCCGGCTCGGAGCCGGCCGCCCGGAGCGGATCGTCGCGGTGGGCGCCCACTGCGACGACATCGCCATCGGAGCCGGCGGCACCCTCCTCGCGCTGTGCCGGGCCCGGCCGGGCCTGCGCGTCGACGCGCTGGTCCTGACCGGCGGCGGCACCGACCGCGAGCAGGAGGAGCGGGCCGCGCTCGCCGCCTTCTGCCCGGACGCCGACCTGCGCCTGACCGTGCACAAGCTGCCCGACGGGCGGCTGCCCGCGCACTGGGAGGAGGCCAAGTCCGCCGTCGAGGAACTGCGCCTGCAGTCCGACCCGGACCTCGTCCTCGCCCCGCGCGCGGACGACGCGCACCAGGACCACCGCGGCCTCGCCCAGCTGATCCCCACCGCCTTCCGCGACCACCTCGTGCTCGGCTACGAGATCGTCAAGTGGGACGGCGACCTCGGCCGGATGTCCGCCTACCAGCCGCTGGCACCGGAGATCGCCGAGGAGAAGGTACGGCTGCTGCAGGAGCACTACGCCTCGCAGCGGCACCGTCCCTGGTACGACCGCGAGGCCTTCCTCGGCCTCGCCCGGATCCGCGGCATCGAATGCCACGAGCGCTACGCCGAAGCGTTCGCCGTCACCAAACTCACGCTCGACCTGGGCGCTCCCGCACCGGGCGCTCTCACTCTGGGGGATTGAACCTTGCGCGTACTACTGACCGGACACCAGGGCTACCTGGGCACCGTGATGGCCCCGGTCCTGCGGGCCGCCGGACACGACGTCGTCGGCCTCGACTCCGGCCTGTTCGCCGACTGCGTCCTCGGCCCGGCACCCGACGACCCGCAGGGGCACCGCGTCGACCTGCGCGACGTCACCGCCGAGCACGTGGCAGGGGTGGACGCCGTGATCCACCTCGCGGCGCTCTCCAACGACCCGCTCGGCTCCCTCGCACCGGAACTCACCTACGACATCAACCACCACGCCTCCGTCAAACTGGCCCGTCTCGCCCGCGAGGCCGGGGTCAAGCGCTTCCTGTACGCCTCCACGTGCTCGGTGTACGGCGCGGCCGGCGGCGGCGAACTCGTCGGCGAGGACGCCCCGTTGCGGCCCGTCACGCCCTACGCCGAGTCCAAGGTGCGCGTCGAGGACGACCTGCACGCGCTCGCCGACGACGACTTCACCCCGGTGTACATGCGCAACGCCACCGCCTTCGGCTACTCGCCCCGGCTGCGCGCCGACATCGTGCTGAACAACCTCGTGGGCCACGCGTTGCTCTCCGGCGAGGTACTCGTCCTCTCCGACGGCACGCCGTGGCGCCCGCTGGTGCACGCCGTCGACATCACCCGCGCCTTCACGGCGGCGCTGACCGCGCCCCGCGAGGCGGTGCACGACCGGGCGTTCAACATCGGCAGCGAGACCAACAACGTCACCGTCGCCGAGATCGCCGAACAGGTCGCCGAGGCGGTGACCGGCGCCAAGGTGCGCATCACCGGGGAGAACGGCGCCGACCCGCGCTCCTACCGGGTGGACTTCGCCCGCTTCCGCGGTGCGATACCCGGCTTCGACTGCGAGTGGACGGTTCTGCGCGGCGCACTCGAACTCGCAGAGGCCTACCGGAAGTTCGGCCTCACCAAGGACGAGTTCGACAACCGCTTCACCCGCCTCGCTGTACTGCGCGCGGCGTCCGAGGCCGGCGCCGTCGACGACACCCTGCGGTGGCGTCCGTGACCACGCAGTCGAAAAGAGGAGTGGGCGAGGAGATGCACGAGCTGGTGGAGCGGATGTACCCGCTCTGCCGGAGCATCACCGGCGACGGTGTGCGCGCCACCCTGGACATCGTCGGCGAGTACATTCCCCTCGACGTGCACGAGGTGCCCACCGGAACCCAGGTCCTCGACTGGACGGTGCCGCAGGAGTGGAACATCCGCGACGCGTATATCGCCGACGCGTCCGGACGGCGCGTCGTCGACTTCGCCGAGTCCAGCCTGCACGTACTCGGCTACAGCGTCCCGGTGTCGGCGACGCTGCCGCTGTCCGAGCTGCGCGCCCACCTGCACACGCTGCCGGACCAGCCGAACCTGGTGCCCTACCGCACCAGTTACTACAAGCCGGACTGGGGGTTCTGCCTCGCCCAGGAGACCCTGGACGCCCTGCCGGACGGCGAGTACGAGGTGTGCGTCGACTCCACGCTGGAGGACGGCCACCTCACCTACGCCGAGCACGTCGTACCGGGCCGGGTTCCCGACGAGGTGATCGTCTCCTGTCACGTGTGCCACCCATCGCTCGCCAATGACAACCTGGCGGGCATCGCCGTGGCCACATACCTGGCCCGCGCGCTGGCGGAACACCAGCCGTACTACACCTACCGGTTCATCTTCGCGCCCGGCACCATCGGCGCGATCACCTGGCTCGCCCGCAACAAGGAGCGGATCGGCCGGGTCAAGCACGGGCTCGTGCTGGCCTGTGCGGGAGACCGGGGGGCATTGACGTACAAGCGGAGCAGGCGCGGCGACGCCGAGATCGACCGCGTGCTGACGCACACGCTGTCGACATCCCAACGCCCGCACGAGACAAAGGAGTTCACGCCCTACGGGTACGACGAGCGGCAGTACTGCTCGCCCGGATTCGACCTCGGCGTGGGCTCGCTGACCCGTACCCCGTACGCCGGCTATCCCGAGTACCACACCTCCGCGGACGACCTGGACTTCGTCTCCCCGGAGGCGATGGCGGACACCCTCGCCGTGTGCCGCGAGGCGTTCGCCGTCCTGGACCGCAACCGGCGCTATCTCAACCAAAGCCCTTACGGGGAGCCCCAGTTGGGGCGGCGTGGGTTGTACGACGCGCTCGGCGGGCGCAGTGACACCAAGCAGGCCCAGATGGCGATGCTCTGGGTGCTGAACCTCTCCGACGGCGAGCACAGTCTGCTCGACATCGCCGAGCGGTCCGGGCTGGCGTTCAGCGCAGTCGCCGACGCGGCCGACGCCCTGGGCGCCGCGGGGCTGATCAAGGCGTGACGTCGATGACCACGGAGGAGGAGCAGACGAAGACTTCCGCCAGGCGCGCCCTCGCCGGCCGGCTGTCCTGGGGCCTCGCCGACCAGGCGGCCTCCAGCGTGTCCAACTTCGCGGTGGGCATCTACGTGGCGCGCTCGCTGGGCGTGACCGCGTTCGGCGTGTTCAGCCTGGCCTGGGTGACGTACGGCGTGGTGCTCAACGTCTCCCGCGGCCTGGGCACCGACCCGCTCATGGTGCGCTTCAGCGCGGTGCCGGAGGCGGCCTGGCGCGGGGCGGTGGCCCGGTGCTCGGGCACCGCGCTCGGCGTCGGGATCGCCCTCGGAGGGGCGTCCGTGGTGTTCGGCCTCGCCCTCGGCGGCCGGTTGGGTTCCGCCTTCGCCTGCCTCGGCGTCGTCCTGCCCGGACTGCTGCTCCAGGACTCCTGGCGGTTCGCCTTCTTCGCGGCGGGCGCCGGGCGCAAGGCATTCGTCAACGACATCGTGTGGTGCGTCGCGCTGATCCCCGCCCTGGTGGTGGCGGCCCGCGTGGGCGGCGTGCCCGGCTTCGTGCTCGCCTGGGGCGGATCCGCCGCGGTCGCCGCCGCGTACGGCTGCTTCCAGTCCGGCATCCTGCCCCGGCTCACCGGAGCGCGCGCGTGGCTGCGCGAGCACCGCGACCTCGGCACCCGCTACCTCGTCGAGAACGTCAGCAACAGCGGCGGCAGTCAACTGCGGGCCTACGGGCTCGGCGTGATCGTCGGCGTCGGCGCGGTCGGCGTCGTCCGCGGCGCCGAACTGCTGCTCGGCCCGTTCATGGCCGTCCTGATGGGGCTCTCGCTGGTCACTGTCGCGGAAGCGGCGAGGGTATTGCGGCGGGCACCGCACCGCCTCGGCACGTTCTGCCTGCTGCTCGGCGGCGGGCAGGCCGTCGCGGCGCTGCTGTGGGGCGGCGCACTGCTCCTGGTGCCCGACCGGGCCGGCGAGTTGCTGCTCGGCGACGTATGGAGCGCCGCCTCGCAGCTCATCGTGCCGGTCACCCTCGGCGTCGCGGGCGCGGGCCTCGGCACCGGCGCCGCCGCCGGGCTGCGCGCGCTCGGCGCGGCCCGGCTCAGCCTGCGCTCCCAACTGTTCGCCTCCGCCTGCTACGTCGGCGGCGGACTCGGCGGCGCGGCCGCGGGCGGCACGGTCGGCTCCGCCTGGGGTGTCGCCGCGGCGACCGTCACCGGCTCCGCCGTGTGGTGGCTGCACCTGCGGTACGCCCTGCGCGAGCACCACCACAACCCCACCCCCGAAGCGAGGACCACATGAGCGCCCACCCCCGACTGAGTATCGGCCTGCCCGTCTACAACGGCGAGGAGTACCTGGCCGAGTCCCTCGACGCGCTGCTCGGCCAGACCTACGAGGACTTCGAGCTGGTCATCACCGACAACGCCTCGACCGACGGGACCGAGGACATCTGCCGCCGGTACGCGGAGCAGGACGCGCGCATCCGCTACATCCGGCTGCCCCGCAACATCGGCGCCGCCCCGAACCACAACTACGTGTTCACCCAGTGCCACGGCGAGCTCTTCAAGTGGGCATCGCACGACGACCTCTACGCCCGTGACCTGCTGCGCCGCTGCGTACTGGCCCTCGACGAGCACCCCGACGTCATCCTCGCCCATGCCGATCAGGCCGTCATCGACGAGGGCGGCAAGGTCAAGGTCCCCTACGCGTACACGCTCAACACGGACTCGCCGCGTGCGCCCGAACGCTTCCGCAGCATGCTGTTCGAGCCCGGCGGCGACGACTTCTACGGCGTGATCCGGGCCGACGTACTGCGCAAGGTGAAGCCGCACGACAGCTACCACCACGCCGACCGCACCTTCGTCGCCGAGATCGGTCTGCACGGGCCCTTCCACCAAGTCCCCGAACTGCTGTACTTCCGCCGCGACCACCCCACCCGCGCCGAGCGGGCCAACCCGTCCAAGCGCTCCCGCTGCGTCAACCTCGACCCGCGCAGGGCCGGACCGCTGCACCCGACACCCCGGCTGCTCGCCGAGTACGTCCTGGGCTTCGTCTCTGCGATCCGGCGGGCCCCGCTGTCCTCGGCCGAACGGGCGGAGTGCTACCGGCACTTGGCCGCCTGGGCCACCAGCCGCGCCCGGCCCGGCGCCGGTGAGCGGGTCGAGGACCGGGCGCCGGTCGACCCCGCCCAGCTCGACTTCTCCCTGGACGAGCTCGTCGCGGGCCGCGCGGAGCGGCGCCCATGAAGACCGGACCACGCGTCGGAGTGTTCGGCCTGCTCGGCTCCGGCAACCTCGGCAACGACGGCTCGCTCGAAGCCGTCCTCGGCTACCTGCGCGCCGAGCACCCGGACGCGCCCGTGGACGCGCTGTGCGGCGGACCCGACGTGGTCACCGCCCGGTACGGGATCCCCGCGACGCGGCTGCACTGGAACCGCGGCGAGTACCGGACCGCGTCGCGCGCAGGCGCGGCGGCGACCAAGGGGCTCGGCAAACTCGTCGACATCGTCCGCACCGCCGCCTGGGTGCGCCGGCACGACGTGGTGATCGTGCCGGGCATGGGCGTCCTGGAGGCCACGCTGCCGCTGCGGCCGTGGGGCTTCCCGTACTCGCTGTTCCTGCTCTGCGCGAGCGGCCGGCTGTTCGGTACGAAGGTCGCGCTGGTCAGCGTCGGCGCCGCCGAGATCCGGGTGCGGCCGACCCGGGTCCTGGTCCGCTGGTCGGCCCGGCTCGCCGCCTACCGCTCGTACCGCGACACCCAGTCCCGCGACGCGATGCGGGCGATGGGAGTCGACACCGGGCGCGACGCGGTCTACCCGGACCTGGCGTTCGCCCTCCCGGTACCCGCGGCCACGGCGGCCGAGGGCACCGTCTGCGTCGGCGTCATGGACTTCCACGGCGGCAACGACGACCGGGCGCGGGCCGAGGAGATCCACCGGCGCTACCTCGAAGGGACGACCCGGGTCGTCCGGGCGCTCGTCGAGGACGGCAGGCGGGTCCGGCTGCTCACCGGTGACGACTGCGACGCGTCGGTGGTCGAAGCGATCCTCGACGCGGTCGACTCGCCACTGGTCACCGCCGCCGAGACGGCCTCCCTCGCCGACCTGATGAAGGAGACGGCGGCCGCCGACACCGTCATCGCCACCCGTTACCACAACCTGATCTGCGCCCTGAAGTCCGGCACACCCACCCTCGCCCTCACCTACGCGGCGAAGAGCGACGCGCTCATGGAGCGGATGGGCCTCGGGGCCTACTGCCACCCGGCGCGCGAGGTCGACGCCGACCGACTCATGGAACGGTTCCGGGAGTTGGAGAAGCACTCGGCGGAACTGCGCCAGACTCTCGCGGAGCGGAACGAGGCCGCCGCACAACAACTCACTCACCAGTTCAACGCGTTGACCGACACCCTGTTCCCGGCCACCGGCCGGGATCGCGCACCTCGGGGGAAACGATGAAACTGACCGAAGTCCCGGAAATCGCCGGGGCGTTCCTGCTCGAACCCACGCCGCACGCCGACGAACGCGGTTTCTTCTGCCGCACCTTCGACGCCGACGTGCTGCGCTCGGTCGGCCTCGACCCGGGCGCCTTCATCCAGGACAGCGTCTCCCGCTCGGTCCGCGGCGTGCTGCGCGGCATGCACCTGCGCGCCGGTGACGGCGAGGCCAAGCTGGTGCGGTGCTCGTACGGGAAGATCTTCGACGTCGTCGTGGACCTGCGGCCGGACTCGTCGACGTACCGCAACCGCGCCACGTTCGAGCTGTCCGGTGACACGCAGGTCACCCTCTACATCCCGGCGGGGTGCGCGCACGGTTTCCAGGCGCTGACCGAGACCGCCGACACCTCGTACCGCATCGACCGCGAGCACGACCCGTCCGAGGACGTGACGATCGCCTTCGACGACCCGGAGCTCGCCATTCCGTGGCCGCTGCCGGTCACCTCGATGTCCAAGCGGGACCGGGAGGCGCCGAGCCTTGCCGAAGTCCTGAAGCAGAAGGGAAGTTGAGGCCGGCGTGCCCATCGAGAACAACGCAACCATGTCCAACACGTCAGACACCGAAGAGTTCCAGCTGCCCCGGTCGCGGTCGGCCAACGAGCGGCTGCACGCCATGATCCCCGGCGGCGCGCACACCTACGCCAAGGGCGACGACCAGTACCCCGAACACCTCGCCCCGGTCATCAGCCACGGGCGCGGCGCCCATGTGTGGGACATCGACGGCAACCGCTACATCGAATACGGTTCCGGACTTCGCTCGGTGAGTCTCGGTCACGCCCACCCGCGCGTGACCGAGGCGGTGCGGCGGGAGATCGACCGCGGCGCCAACTTCGTCCGGCCGTCCATCGTGGAGGTCCAGGCCGCCGAACGTTTTCTGGCCACCGTGCCGACTGCCGACATGGTGAAGTTCGCGAAGAACGGCTCGGACGTCACCACCGCCGCGGTGCGCCTGGCGCGTGCCGTCACGGGGCGCCGCAGGGTCGCGATCTGCGCCGACCATCCGTTCTTCTCCACGGACGACTGGTTCATCGGCACCACGCCCATGGCGGCGGGCATCCCGACGGCGACCACTGACCTCACCGTGTCCTTCCCGTACGGGGATCTCGCCGCCACGGAGGCGCTCCTCACCCGCTACGCGGACGACGTCGCCTGCCTGATCCTCGAACCCGCCGCCCACAGCGAACCCCCGCCCGGCTACCTCGAAGGGCTGCGGGCCCTCGCCGACCGGCATGGCTGCGTACTGATCTTCGACGAGATGATCACCGGTATGCGCTGGTCGGAGGCGGGCGCCCAGGGCCTGTACGGCGTCGTGCCCGACCTCTCCACGTTCGGCAAGGCGCTGGGCAACGGGTTCGCCGTCTCCGCGCTGGCCGGGCGCCGGGAGCTGATGGAGTACGGCGGGCTGCGGCACTCCGGAGAACGGGTCTTCCTGCTCTCCACGACACACGGCGCGGAGACCCACTGCCTGGCGGCGGCGATGGCCGTCCAGAGCACCTACGTGGAAGAGGGCATCACCGCGCGCCTGCACACCCTGGGCGAGCGCCTGGCCGCAGGGGTGCGCGAGGCGGCGTCGAGCATGGGCGTCGGCGAACACGTCCTCGTCCGCGGCCGGGCCAGCAACCTGGTGTTCGCCACGCTCGACGAGAACGGGCAGCCCTCGCAGGAGTACCGGACCCTGTTCCTGCGCCGACTGCTGATGGGCGGCGTCCTCGCTCCGTCGTTCGTGGTGAGCAGCGCGCTCGGCGACGGCGACATCGACCGCACCGTCGACGTGGTGGCCGAGGCGTGCGCCGTGTACCGGAAGGCGGTCGACGCCGGTGACCCCACGCCGTGGCTGGCCGGACGGCCGGTGAAGCCGGTGTTCCGCCCCTTGGCGTGACGTCGGTGTTCCGCCGCTCGGTGTGATGTCAGCGGCGAGCTGGTCGACCGGCGTCCGCCACCCGGTCGACCAGCCACGCGGTCGCGGGCACCACCGCGAGCGCGGTGCACCAGCCGCCGACCGCGTCCGTCGGATAGTGCGCGCTCAGGGCGACCTCCGCCCACCCCATGACGGCGCCCGCGGCCAGCGCCGCGCCGAACACGAGCGCCGCACCGGCCGCTCTGCCGAGCCCGAGCCGCCCGACCGCGACCAGCGCCACCACCAGGGCGAGCGCGGTGAGGAAGGCCGTGTGCCCGCTCGGATAGGACAGGTTCCCCGGACCGTGGATGGTGCGCCCCACCACCGACTTGACGACCGTCCCCGTCCCCACGGTCAGCGCGACCGCGGCCACCACCAGCACCGCCGCGCGCGGACGGCGCAGCAGCAGACACCACGCCACGGCGGCGGCGACCAGCACCGCCGCGCCCATGGGTTCCCCCAGGAAGTCGACGGCCAGGGCGACGCCGCGCCACGGCGGCCGCACACTGTCGTCCGTCGGCAGGACGAACCACCGGTCCACCCGGGCGGACTCGCTGTGCCCGGCGTACATGACCCCGATCGCGACGACCACGAGCGCCGAGAGCGCCGCGACCAGCCCGAGCCAGACGCGCAGCGGGCCGGGCAGCACCACAGGAGGCTCGGGAGCGGTCTCGCCGCCATGGCCACGCCCCGGCCCCGCTTCAGTCAGGTGATCCAACGCGATCCCCCCGTCGTGTCCCACCCACCTTTCGGCGACCCTATCCGCCCGGTGCACGAGGCACCTCTTCAACTCGGCAAGTAGGTACCGGAGTTGAATCGGGGGAGTGCGGGGGCGTCGGTGTGCGGGATGAAGCGTGACCGGCGGTCCGTGCTAGCGTTGAGCGTTTGCAGCGCAGCTGTGCCGGTGTCCCGATGGGGTGTCCGCTCGGCCGTCGCGTCCCCGCCGCGCCTTCCTCGGTACGGTCCCCCCTTCGCCAGGAAGGCTCTCTGTGAGCGAATCAGCACGTGCCGACGACGCCCGGCAGCAGGACGCAGCGTCGGGCACCGCCCCCGTGACGTCCTTCGCGGACCTCGATCTGCCGGCCGCGGTGCTGCGCACGCTCGACGAGCACGGTGTGACGAAGCCCTTCCCCATCCAGGCGGCGGCGCTGCCGAACGCGCTCGCGGGACGGGACGTCCTCGGCCGGGGCCGCACCGGCTCCGGCAAGACCCTCGCCTTCGGCCTCGGGCTGCTCGCACGCACGGCCGGGCGGCGCGCGCAGCCCAAGGAACCCCTCGCCCTCGTGCTGGTGCCCACCCGGGAGCTGGCGCAGCAGGTCAGCGAGGCGCTCACGCCGTACGCCGAGGCGCTGCGACTGCGGCTCACGACCGTGGTGGGCGGCGTGTCCATCAGCCGGCAGTCCGCCGCGCTGCGGGACGGCGCCGAGGTCGTCGTGGCCACGCCCGGCCGACTGCACGACCTGATCGAGCGCAAGGGCTGCCGCCTCGGCCGGGTCGGCATCACGGTCCTGGACGAGGCCGACCAGATGTGCGACATGGGCTTCCTGCCGCAGGTCACCGAGATCCTGGACCAGGTGCGGACCGGCGGGCAGCGGATGCTGTTCTCCGCCACCCTCGACGGTGACGTCGACCAGCTGGTGCAGCGCTACCTGCGCGACCCGGCCGAGCACTCCGTGGACCCCTCGTCGAGCGCGGTCACCACGATCGAGCACCACGTCCTCGTCGTGCACGGCCCGGACCGGTGGTCCGTCGCCACCGAGATCGCCGCCCGCGACGGCCGCGTCCTGCTCTTCCTCGACACCAAGCACGGCGTCGACCAGCTCACCAAGCACCTGCGGGCCAGCGGCGTGGCCGCCGCCGCGCTGCACAGCGGCAAGGCCCAGCCGCAGCGCACCCGGACCCTGGCCCAGTTCAAGAAGGGCGAGATCACCGCGCTGGTGGCGACGAACGTCGCCGCACGCGGCCTGGACATCGACGACCTCGACCTCGTGGTCAACGTCGACCCGGCGACCGACCCCAAGGACTACCTCCACCGCGCGGGACGCACCGCCCGCGCCGGCCGCTCCGGCACCGTCGTGTCGCTCGTCCTGTCGGGCCAGCGCCGCGAGACGAGCCAGGTCATGGCGGACGCCGACGTCCGCGCGAAGGTCACCAAGGTGCGGTCCGGCGAGGCGGAACTGAGCCGTATCACCGGCGCCAGGGCCCCCTCAGGCAAGCCGCTGGACGGTGGTCCCGCACAGCGCCCCAAGAACCAGAACGCCCCGTTCCGCGGCCTGGGCAGCACCAAGGATCCGAAGAGCGGCGCCACCACCGGCGCGGGCTCGGGCTCCGGCTCGGGCGGCCGGGGCTCCCGCAAGACCAACGAGGCCCGCAAGCTCGCGGAGGCACGGAAGGCGGCGCGGGTCCGGCGCGGAGGCTGAACCCCGGCGCCGCGCCCACGGCCACTCACCCTCGCGCGGGCAGCGTGATGCCGTAGGCCCGCATCTTCCGGTAGATCGTCGTACGGGAGATGCCGAGCCGCTGCGCCGCCAGCAACTTGTTGCCGTCCGCCGCCAGCAGGGCCTGGACCAGGGTGTCGCGCTCGGAGGCCTCCCAGGCGCTGAGCGAGCGGCCGCCCGCGCTGTGCAGGGACGGCGGAAGGTCGCGGAGTTCGATCCGGTAGGTGCGGCGGCCCGCGGCGGCCTCGCGCAGGGCGGCGTCCAGTTGGCGGATGTTGCCGGGCCAGTCGTGCCGGCGCAGCAGAGGCAGCACTTCCGGTGCGCACTCGACATCCGCGCCCACGCGCCGCAGCAGACAGTCGACCAGGGCGGGGAGATCCGCGAGGCGGTGCCGCAGGGCGGGAACGGCCGCCGCTTCGAGGAAACAGCGCCTCAGCGGCTCGGGTACGCCATGTGCCTGGCGTAGCGTGCCCACGATCCAGGTGCCCTGGGCCACCGCGGCCTCCAAGGCCTGGGCGACGGCGGCGCCTTGCTCGGGCGCCACGGCGTCGACGTTCCGCAGGACCAGGGCGCGGCCCGCCCCCGCGGGTGCCTCGCGCAGTGCGGTCGCCAGGTCGCCCCCGGCTGCCTCGGCGTCCACCACGACGGGGGCCGAGGCCGCCCCGGTCAGCGCGTGCGCGGCACCGACCAGCGCCGACTTGCCCGTTCCGGCCGCGCCGTGGAGCAGGAGCGGCGTCCGCTCGCGGGCGCAGCGGCTCGCCGTGCGGGAGACGGCGTTCCACGCCGGGTCCGTCCCCGCCAGGCCCGGCAGCGGCCACGGCCTGCTCGCGTCCTGCTCCGCCCGCGTACGAGAACCGGAACGCGGCCGGTGCCCGCCGGAAGGGAGCTCCGCGAAGGCCAGCTCCAGCAGGTACCCGGCCGCGCCCGCCGAGCTGTCGACCTGGCGGCAGCGCATCAGGACGGTCTCCCCGCCGGTGAGTTGCACCTGCGTACGGGCGCGCGGCGCGTGCCCCAGTTCGGCGGCGGCCTCGTGCAGCAGCCGGTGGTCGTCGCCCGTGAGGCGGGCGGAGGCCGCGGAGTTGGCGAGTACGAGATCCTGGCCGAGACAGAGCACCGGCCGGTCACCGTAGTGGCTCACCTGCTGGAACGCCTCGAGCAGAGCGCGCTGGTGCGAGCTGCTGAACTCGTACATCACGCGCTCGATGTCACCGGCCGCCTCCTGCACCAGGGCTGCCATCAGCATGCGGGCCGGACCGTTCCAGCACGTCAGGTTCATGGCTCCCTCGACCCGACCGGTGACCGAGTTGCGGATCGGGGCGGCGGCGCAGGAGACACCCTGGAGACGTTCGTTGAAGTGCTCGGTGCCGAGGACCACGTTGGGACGGCGCTCCTCCAGGGCGACCCCGATGCCGTTCGTACCGACGAACTGTTCGGCGTAGTTGAAGCCGGGGGCCAGATGCACCCGGTCCAGATGCGTCGAGAGCCGCTTCTCCCCGACGCGGCGGTCGCGCACCCACCCCTTGCGGTCCGTCACGATCACCGAGGCGTCCGAACCCGCCAGCGCCTGCTCCAGCCGGTCCAGGACGGGCGCGGCGGCGCGGACCAGGCGGCTCTCCCGGTCGTAGTCCGGCTGGTAGGGGACGACCACCTCGTCCGTGCCGACCCCCAGGTACTTGGAACGCTGCCAGGAGTTGCGGATGCCCTCGGGCACGATCTGCGCAGGCGGTTCCGCATGCGTGAGGAACTGCAGGCGCGCTCGCGCGATGGTCCGGTCCCGCTCCGTGCTGTCACTGAGCATGGCGTCTCCGATGGGCCTGTTTCCGCCATATTACGAACGTGTTTGTACCCGACAACAGGCTGTTCGCCAAGACTCCCAGTGCGTTTTCCGCGCACTGGTACGGGAGTGGCCCCCGGTGTGTTCCACATTGAAAAACTCGACGGACCCCAGGGCCCCCACGCTGATGGTCGGCGCCGCACAACGGGTGCGGCGCCCACCGTCGAGCACAGGAGCCCGCTATGACTTCCGCCGACAACGCACCCCGCACCGCGATCGTCACCGGCGCTGCCCGCGGCATCGGCCGCGGCATCGCGGAGCGGCTCGCCGCGGACGGACTCGATGTCGCCGTCGCCGACCTCCCTGGCATGAGCGAGGAGTTGGGCGAAGTGGCGGCCGGCATCGAGAAGACCGGCCGCCGGTCCCTCGCCGTGCACGCCGACGTGTCCAGCAAGGAACAGACCGACGCCCTCGTCGAAGAGGTCGCAGGGCGCTTCGGCAGGGTCGACGTCTACGTCGCCAACGCCGGGATCGCCAGGGTCACTCCGCTGCTCGACACCGGCCTCGACGAGTTCGAGCAGATCATGGCCGTGAACCTGCGCGGCGTCTTCCTCTCCTACCAGGCAGCCGCCCGGCAGATGATCGCCCAGGGCGGCGGCGGAAAGATCATCGGTGCCGCGTCCATCGTCGCGTACCGCCCGTTCGCGCTGCTCGGCACCTACTCGGCGTCCAAGTGGGGTGTACGCGGTCTGACCCAGGCCGCCGCCATGGAGTGGGCGCAGCACGGCATCACCGTCAACGCGTACTGCCCGGGCATCGTCGGCACCGACATGTGGGACCTCATCGATGAGCGCCTCGCCCAGGAGGAGGGGCTGCAGAAGGGCCGGGCCATCAAGAAGTACGCGGAGGCGATCGCGCTCGGCCGCGTCGAGGAGCCCACGGACGTCGCGTCCTTCGTCTCCTACCTGGCCTCGCGCGACTCGGACTACATGACAGGACAGTCCGTCATGATCGACGGCGGCATCCAGTTCTCCTGACGCACACCGAGAAACCGAGGACCTGAGGACCTGAGGAGACAGATGTATTCCAAGGACGGCGAGAACTACTTCATCGTCGACGCGCACATCGCGCTCTGGGACGCACGCCCCGAGAACCAACTCAACATCCACGGCAAGCAGTTCATCGACTGCTTCTACGACTACCACCGCAACCTCAGCCCGGAATCGGAGCTGTGGCCGTACGAGGAGTACCTCTACTACGGCGGCGAACGCCTGATGAAGGACCTCTTCGTCGACGGGTACGTCGACCACGCCATCTTCCAGCCCGCACGCCTCGGAGCGTTCTACCGGAACGGCTTCGGGCAGACGGAGGAAGCCTTCGCGCTCGCCCAGAAGCACCCCGACAAGCTGACGTACAACCACTCCTGGGACCCCCGGTACGAGCAGCATGGGCTCGACCAACTGCGGCGCGACGCCGAGCGGTTCCAGCTCAAGGGCGTCAAGCTGTACACCGCCGAGTGGAAGGGCGACAGCCGCGGCTACAAGCTCGACGACCCGTGGACGTACCGCTATCTCGAGGTGTGTCAGGAACTCGGGATCAACAACGTGCACGTCCACAAGGGGCCGACGATCCGTCCGCTCGACCGGGACGCCTTCGACGTGGCGGACGTCGACAAGGTGGCCACGCAGTTCCCCGAGATGAACTTCGTCGTCGAGCACTGCGGACTGCCCCGCCTCGAGGACTTCTGCTGGATCGCCACGCAGGAGCCCAACGTGCACGCGGGCCTCGCCGTCGCGATCCCCTTCATCCACACCCGGCCGCGGTACTTCGCGCAGATCATCGGCGAACTGCTCTACTGGCTGGACGAGGACCGCATCCAGTTCTCCAGCGACTACGCGCTGTGGACACCCCGCTGGCTGATCGAGCGGTTCGTCGACTTCCAGATTCCCGAGGACATGACACCCGAGTACGCGCCGATCACCCTGGCGCAGAAGAAGAAGATCCTCGGGCTGAACGCGGCGGCCATGTACGACATCGAGGTCCCGGCCGGCCTCGGTGTCGGCGCACCGGCGGTGGCCTGACATGCGCGCCGACGAACGGGAACGGTCCGCCCGCGCCGCCCTCGACACCGTCCTCGACCCGGAACTGGACGAGCCGATCACCGACCTGGGCTTCGTACGCTCCGTGACGGTGACCCCCGACGGGGCGCTCACCGTCCGCCTCAGGCTCCCCACCTCGTTCTGCTCGCCCAACTTCGCGTACCTCATGGCCTCGGACTCCAAGGACGCGCTGACGGCACTGCCCTGGACGCGCGACGTCGTGGTGCTGCTCGACGACCACCACGACTCGGACCTCATCAACCAGGGTCTCGCCGCGGACGCGGGCTACCGCGGCACGTTCGGTGCCGAGGCCGAGAAGGACCTCGAAGCGCTGCGGCTGACGTTCCGCCGCAAGGCCCATTCCGCGGCGATGGAGCGGGCGTTGACCCACCTGCTCCGCGAGAACCCCGACCTCACCGGGGAGGACCTCCACGGCGTGGTCCTCGGGGACCTCCCCGACGCGGCGACCTCCGGTGCGCTGCTGCGGCGGCGCGAGGCGCTCGGCCTCGGCGTGGCCTCGTCCGACCCGGTCCTCGTGGACGAGGAAGGGCGGCGCTTCCCGCCGGGCGAGATCCCGCTCCGGCTGCGCTTCGCCCGCGCGGTCCGGGTGTCGATCGACGGCAACGCGCACTTCTGCCGGGGGCTGCTGCGCACCCGCTATCCGCAGTCCGCGGCCGATCAATCGAAGGAGAAGGTCTCATGAAGGCAGTCCAGGTCGTGGGCTACGGCAAGAACCTCGAGATGGCCGAGGTCCAAACCCCCGAGATCACCGGACCGTTCGACGTCATCGTCAGGATCGGCGGCGCCGGCGTGTGCCGCACCGACATCCACATCCTCGAGGGGCAGTGGGCGCAGAAGTCCGGCGTGACACTGCCCTACACGATCGGCCACGAGAACGCCGGCTGGGTGCACGCCGTCGGCAGCGCCGTCACCAACGTCGCCGAGGGCGACAAGGTCATCGTGCACCCGCTGATCACCTGCGGTCTTTGCCGGGCCTGCCGGGCGGGCGACGACGTGCACTGCGAGAACAACCGGTTCCCGGGCATCGACACGGCCGGGGGCTACGCCGAGTACCTGAAGACCTCCGCGCGCAGCGTGGTACGGATCGACGACTCCCTCGAACCGGCCGACGTGGCGGCGCTCGCCGACGCGGGCCTTACGGCGTATCACGCCGCGGCCAAGGCGGCCCGCAAACTGCGGCCGGGGGACGGCTGCGTCGTGATCGGCGCGGGCGGCCTCGGCCACATCGGCGTACAGGTCCTCAAGGCCCTCACCGCGGCCGAACTCGTCGTCGTCGACCGCAACCCCGACGCCGTGGCCCTGGCCACGTCCATCGGGGCCGACCACGGTGTCGTCGCCGACGGCGGGCACGTCGACCGGGTGCGCGAACTGACCGGCGGACAAGGGGCGGAGGCGGTCATCGACTTCGTCGGCGAGGGCGGCTCCACCAAGGACGGCGTCGCCATGCTGCGCCCGGCCGGTGACTACCACGTGGTCGGCTACGGCGAGAACATCGACGTCCCGACCATCGACATCATCTCCGCCGAGATCAACTTCATCGGCAACCTGGTCGGCTCCTATAACGACCTGTGCGAACTGATGGTCCTTGCCGCACAGGGACGCGTCCGCCTGCACACCGCGAAGTACCCCCTCGACCGCTTCCAGGACGCGCTGGACGACCTGGAGAGCGGGCGGATCCGAGGCAGGGCGATCCTCACGCCGTGACGGCAGGCACCCTTTCCAGCGCCGGCCGCTCGATCTCCGTCAGAAAGTCGAGGGTGTCGATCGGCTGGTCGGTGAAGTAGTCGGCGACGAGCCGGGAGAACTCCTTGCCCCGTTCGAGGTTGGGCAGATGGTCCGCCTCGCGGATGAGGGAGAACTGCCCCTGCTGAATCGTTGCGGCGACTTCGCGCACACGGTCCGGAGTGGAGAACTCGTCGAACTCACCCGTGAAGCACAGGGTCGGCACGTCGGGGATGCCACCGGGAGGAAGACCCGGCGTGGCGAGGACGCGCTCCAGGATGGCGACGTGCCGGGGCACATCGGCCTCGGTGATGGCGCTCATCGTGCAGGCCAGCAGCCGGGCCGTCACGGCGCGCTTGCGGACGGGCCGGTCCGGGTGGGCCATGAGCGCATCGACCGTCACCCGGCCGTACGCGCTCGAAATGTCGCCGGAGGCGAGGCTGTCGACCATGGCCCGCAGCGCTGTCCGGCACTCCGCGGGGTACTCCATGGAAGCCCCGGCCAGCATCAGCCGCTCGACACGCTCGGGACGCTGTTGGACCAGCCGGTACGCGATGGGAACGCCGTAGGAGGCGGCGAACAGATTGACGGAGCCCAACTCCAACTGCGCCAGCAGATCGCCCAGCACCTCGGCGAGGAAATCGAAGCCGTACTCCGCCGGCAGGTCATCGGCCTTGCCCGACCCGGGGAGGTCGACGGTGATGACCGTCGCGATCTCCGTCCACGGTTTCTCCAGGCGCCGGAAGGCGTACATGTCCTGGAAGGAGCCGCCCAGCAGAACGATGGGCTCTGTCCGAGGAGCGGGGTTCTCGACGATGCGGCAGTCATAGTCGAACCCTCTGAAATGCAGCCGACGCACGATTTCCTCAGGCATGAGCAGGTGACTCCTTGTAGCAGCGGGCAATGGTCACCAAGCCCAACGAACATCGGCTGATGGGGTAATGGATCAGGCGCCGCTCCACCCGGCCGTGCTGGCATACGAGTCGAGGAGGTCCACCACGAAGACGAGGGTCGAGCCCGCCGGGATCAACGGTGACGGCGACTGCTTGCCGTAGCCGAGACGAGGGGGAACGACGATCTCGCGTCGACCGCCGACCTTCATCCCCTTCACCCCTCGGTCCCAACCCTTGATGACCCTGCCACTGCCCAGAGCGAACTTGAACGGCTGCCCCCGGTCCCAGGAGGCGTCGAACTCCTTCCCGGACTCGAAGACCACCCCGACGTAGTGGACTCTGACCACCATGCCCGGCTTCACCTCGCGGCCGTCCCCGACGACCAGGTCCCGGATGGTCAACTCGGTAGGCGTGTCACCCTCCGGAACGTCGACCTCGGGCTTCGTCAGTTCACTCATTGCACCCTCTTCACTTTCCGCGACATACCCTTCGTGCACATCGTGGCAGGGTCCCAACAGAAACCGCGGGTAACGGCCCGGCGCCGGGGGCCTCCCGCTCGCGCCCGCCGTGCTGGCAGACTGGGGCGGGTGAGCAGCAACGACACCAGCGCCCGGGTGGGCGACCCCGATGGCGCCGCAGCGGTGAGCTCCGCGAAGGAGGACGGGCGGGTCGAGCGGGGCAACCGCACCCGGCGCCTCGTGCTGCGCCGGACCGTCGACATCGCCTCTGTCGAGGGACTCGAAGCCCTGTCGGTGGGACGGCTCGCGACCGAGCTCGGGCTGAGCAAGAGCGGGGTGTTCGCGCTGTTCGGCTCCAAGGAGGAGTTGCAACTGGCCACGGTGCGGGCCGCGTCGAAGATTTTCGTCGACGAGGTGCTCGAGCCGGTGGACGGCGTCCCCGCCGGAGTGACCCGCCTCGCGCGCCTCTGCGAGAGCTGGCTCGGCTATTCGCAGCGCCGGGTGTTTCCCGGGGGCTGCTTCTTCTCTGCGGTGATGGCCGAGTTCGACGCCCGGCAGGGCCCGGTGCACGACGCGCTCGTGCAGTCGCTGGCGACGTGGATGGCGTACGTGGAGGGGTGCGCGGTGGACGCGCGGGCAGGCGGTGAACTCCGCGACGACACCGATACGGCGCAGCTGGCCTTCGAGTTGGTGGCGTTGATGGACACGGCCAACGCGCACTCGCTCCTGACCGCGGAGACACTGCCGTACGACCGGGCGCGGACGGGCATCACCTCCAGGCTGCGTGCGACGGCAACGGATTCCGCGCTGGTGCCCCAAATCCCCTGAGGTGCAAGGCCGTTCATCTTCGCTCACGCGGCAAAAGTAGTAGCACGACCGGTCGTTTAGTTTTATGCTCGGCGTCATGACAACTCGACCCGTGACCTCCCGGCTGCTGCGCACCCGCTGGCGCTCCGGCCCCGTACCCTTGACCCTGTGCCCCGTCGTCGTGAGCGTCACCGACTTCACCGCGACGAGCCATCCGCAGGCGGGCGCGATCGCCCTCGCGGGCCTGCGTCTGCGCCGCACCTGGCCCCGGACCCCGGGCGCGCTCGGCATGTGGCTGTGGGCCGAGGTGGCGAGCCGACGCTCGGGCTCGGTGAGCGTGTGGCGCGACGAGGGCGCGCTCGGGGAGTTCGTCGGCCGCCCCGACCACATCGCGGTCGTCAGGGCCCACCGGGGGCGCGGCACGATGCGGGCCGCCGCCTGGGAGGCCGAGGACTTCGATCCGTATGCCGTGTGGAGCCGGGCGCGCGCCCTGCTCACCGGCACGACTTCCTGGCCGCAGGGCTTCGTTCGCCTGGAGGACGCGTGACGAACTTCGTGGAGCTGGACCGCATCGCCGCGCTGGAGACCTTACGACTCGTGCGCGGCGCGGCAGCCGCCGCCGACGACGGAAAGGAGATCTGGGACCGGCCGACCCCCTGCGCCGGCTGGACCCTGCTCGATCTCCTCGGCCACATGACGGCGCAGAACCACGGCTTCGCGGCGGCCGCACGGGGAGAGGGCGGGCTGCCCGCACTCTGGCGGGTGCCGGACATCGCCGCCGACCCGGCGCGCGCGTATGGGGAGTCCGTGGCCGCGCTCATCGTGCCGTTCGCCGAAGCGGGCGGCGGCGAGCGGGAGTTCGTACTGCCCGAACTGGGCCGCGCGCTTCCCGGCCGGGTGGCCGTGTCGTTCCACTTCCTGGACCTTGCGGTGCATGCCTGGGACCTCGCCCGTACCCTCGCGCTGGAGGTTCAACTCCCGTACAGCATCTGGGAGTCGGCCCTGCGATTGGCGCGCCGCGTGCCGACCGACGAGCAGACACGCGGGCCCGACGCCTTCTTCGCCCCGGCCCGGCCGACGTCCGCGCAGTCGACACCCCTGACGGAGACCTTGACCCTTCTCGGCCGGAGCCCCCACTGGGCCCGCGAACCGTCCGACAACTAGCTGGGCTCAGAGATGGCCGTCCAGGAGCTTCCGTACCTCGGCGGTGGTCATGGGACCCGTGCCGTGCGCCACCGCCTCGCCCTCCTTCAGCAGGACGCAGGACGGGGCTCCGGTGATCCCGTATCGCTCGGTCGCGGCCGGACAGCGCGTGATGTCGGCGCGGACGGCCGTCAGGCGACCCGTGAACTCGTCGGCGATGCCACCCACGACGAGGTCCATCACCCGGCAGGGCTCGATCGCCTTGGGCCAAGTCCCGGTGAAGTACGCGAGGACCGGCACTCCGCTCATCCCGAGGATGAAATCGAACTCCGCGTCCTCACGGGGCCGGTGAACCCGCTGCGCCATGAAAGCTCCTGACCTTACGTTCCGTCGTTCCGGCCCATCATCCCTCGTGGCGCGTCAGCCGCCCCGAAGGCCGACCGCCAGCGTCAGTTCGAGGACCCGGTTCGGCGATCCGAGATCCGGAAACAGATCCCGCAGCTGCGACATCCGGTACCGGACCGTCTGGGGATGGATGAACAAGGCCGCCGCCACCTCGTCCCGCCTGCCCTGGTGCAGCAGCCACGCCCGCAACGTCTCCTCAAGCCGCCGTGCGGTCGCGACAGGCAAGGTCCCGAGCGGTGCGAGGGCTCGGGCCCGCAGGTCCGCGAACGCGTCCACGTCGGCGCTCAGCACCAGCTCGGGCAGGTGGTCCTCGGTGTCGCGAATATCAGAGGAGAGGGAACGCGCACGTACGACTCGTGCGTACGAGGCGGACGCACGAGCCCATGGCCGGGCCGGGCCGACCACGGCGCCGCGGTCGGTCAGCTGCCGCAAGAGACGTGATCGGTCGGCATCGGGGACGAGCAGCACACCGGTGGCGTCCGGCAGATCGTCGAGGACGAGGGTGCTCGGGTCGAGCGTGCGGTAGGTGGGCCGGGCCTGTGCGGCGGGGAGCAGGACCGCGGTCAGTGAATCCGGAGGCTGCCACCCGGCCCGTTGTGCGGAGGCGAGGAGCACGTCCGGGCCCGCGCCGGCGAGCAGGTCGCGGGCCAGGTGTTCGAGGTGCAGCTCGTGGGCCCTGCCCCGGGCGGCCAGCTCGTCGGCGTGGCCCGCGGCGCTCGCGGCGGAGAGCTCGTCGATGTAGGCGAAGGTCAGCTCGGCGAACTTGGCGACCTCGGCGGCGGGCAGCCCCGCGGGTACGGCACCCGCTGCCAGGCATCGCCAGGCCACGCGGGCGCCGACCCGGTAGGCGCCGAGCAGGGCGTCCATCGAACGGCCGTCGCGCACCTCGCCGCGGCCCAACTCGTAGGCCGCTTCACCGGCGTCGCCGCCCGTGGCCTTCCCGCTCGCGAGGTCCAGGTAGTGCCCCAGGGCGGTGCGGACGGCTCTGCGGATGGTGGCGCCCATGTGGCCCGTAAGGGCGTTGGCGTAGGAAGGGACCTCGTCGATGATCGCCTGGACGACCTCGTCGGCGGTGGTCTTCAGTGTGGCCCGCAGCGCGGTGACCGTCGTCTCGTCCAGGGCCAGTTCGCTGGCCCTCTGGATTGCATGGCTCACGTTTTTGTTCCCTGCGAACAATTCGGTCGACTCGATTTACGTCCTGTGGTCAGGACTTTACGCCTTGAGGCACAGCAAGCTGGTGCCATGACGAGTACAGCCCTCCGCAGCAGGGCGTGGAAACTGCTGGAGATGGTCACGACGCCGCTGTTGCCGTCGGACTACCTCGACCTGGCCAGCCCGCTGCGTGCGGGCGCCGACCTGCGTGGGCGCATCGAGGCCGTGCACCCCGAGACGGGTGACGCCGCGACCATCGTGATCAGGCCCGGCCGGGGCTGGCGCGGCCACACGGCCGGTCAGTACGTGCGGATCGGGGTCGACGTCGACGGGGTGCGCCTGTGGCGTGCCTACTCCCTCACCTCACCGACGCACCGCCAGGACGGCCGCATCACGATCACCGTGAAGGCGATCCCGGACGGCAAGGTCAGCAACCATCTGGTCCGCAGGGCGAAGCCGGGCACGCTGATCCAGCTCGACCAGCCGACCGGTGATTTCGTGCTGCCGAGGGCCAAGCCCGCCAAGGTGCTCTACCTGACGGCCGGCAGCGGCATCACACCTGTGATGGGCATGCTGCGCGACACCCGGTTCGACGACGTCGCCATGATCCACTGCGCGCCACGGCCGCAGGACGTGATCTTCCGCGACGAACTGCACGGCCTGGTCGCGGACAAGAACGTGCGGCTCACCGAGGTGCACACCGACACGGACGGCAAGCTCGACATCGCCCGTCTCGACGAACTCGTGCCCGACTGGACCGAGCGCGAGACCTGGGCCTGCGGTCCCGCGGGTCTGCTCGACGCCGCCGAAGAGCACTGGACCGAGCACGGTCTCCAAGAGCGCCTGCACACCGAACGTTTCCGCCCCAGCATCGTCGTCGCCGGCGACGGCGGCGAGGTCACGTTCAGCACCACCGGCAAGACCGTCCAGGCAGACGGTGCCACGCCGCTGCTCGACGCCGGCGAGGAAGCCGGCGTCCTCATGCCCTCCGGATGCCGCATGGGCATCTGCTTCGGCTGCGTCACGCCGCTCAAGGCGGGCGCCGTCCGCGACCTGCGCACCGGCGAGATCACCGAGGCCGAGCCGGGCGTCCTCATCCAGACCTGCGTGTCCGCCGCGGCGGGCCCCTGCGACATCGAACGGTAGGAGCACCGTGACCGCCATCGACCCCACCGCCCACCTGACCGCGGAGCAGATCGAGGATCTCGGCCGCGAACTGGACGCGATCCGCGACGAGGTGATCGCAGGACGCGGAGAGAAGGACGCCGCCTACATCCGGAAGGTCATCTCGGCGCAGCGCACGCTCGAACTGGTCAGCAGGGGAGTCCTGCTGTTCTCGATCTTCCCGCCCGCGTGGCTGCTCGGCACCGCCGGTCTGTCCGTGGCGAAAATCATGGACAACATGGAGATCGGCCACAACATCCTGCACGGCCAGTGGGACTGGATGCGGGACCCGAAGATCCACTCCACCACCTGGGAGTGGGACCACGTCTCGCCGTCCGATCAGTGGAAGCACTCGCACAACGAGCTGCACCACACGTACACGAACGTGATCGGCAAGGACAACGACCTCGGCTACGGCATCATGCGCGTCGACGAGGACCAGAAGTGGCACCCGTTCCACCTCGGCCAGCCGGTGTGGAACTTCCTCAACGCCTGCTTCTTCGAGTACGGCATCGCGGCCTACGACCTGGAGCTCGGCAAGAACCTGAACAAGCGCCGCCGCAAGAACCCGGAGTTCCGCGAGCGGGCCAAGGCCGTGGGCCGCAAGATCCGTAAGCAGGTGCTCAAGGACTACGTGATCCACCCGCTGCTCTCGGGCCCGTCGTTCCTGCCCACGCTCGGTGCCACGTTCACCGCGAACCTGGTCCGCAACATCTGGTCCCACTCGGTGATCATGTGTGGGCACTTCCCGGAGGGCGTGCAGGTCTTCGAGCGCCGCTCGATCAAGGGCGAGACGCGCGGCCAGTGGTACCTGCGCCAGATGATGGGCTCGGCGAACATCAGCGGCAGCAAGGCCATGCACTTCATGAGCGGCAACCTGTCGCACCAGATCGAGCACCACCTGTTCCCGGACCTGCCGAGCAACCGGTACGCCGAGGTCGCGGTGAAGGTGCGCGCGCTGTTCGAGAAGTACGAACTGGACTACGTCACCGGGCCGCTGCCCAAGCAGGTGTTCTCCGCTTGGCACAAGGTCTTCCGGCTCTCGCTGCCGAACCAGAAGCCCAAGCCCAAGCCCAAGGCCGAGGCCGAGGTCGAGGCGCCGGAGCGTGAGCGGCAGCTCGTCGCGGTCTGACTCCCGGTATGGGTAAGCCAAGATCGGGATAAGTTGGCGTGAATTGGACGCACGTTACCTATCGGTATGCATCGACTTGATTGGCGATCAACAGTAGAACTCGTTCCCATTCCGTTGAGAGTGAGGAACGTGCAATGACCGACTCAACCCGTCCTGAAATGGTCCGTAACGGGATCTCCCGCCGAGGCTTCCTCGCAGGAACAAGTTCTCTTCTCGGCGCCGTGGCCCTCAGCGGTCACGCCGCCGCGGCGGCCGTCGCTCCCGTCGCCGACGGGGCACACCTGCCCGCCCTCGTCATCGGCACCGGGTACGGCGGCTCCGTGGCCGCACTCCGGCTCGCCGAGGCCGGCATCGCCGTGCGGATGGTGGAGATGGGCATGGCCTGGGACACCCCGGGATCCGACGGCAAGATATTCGCCAACACCACCACACCCGACAAGAGATCCTTCTGGCTGAGATCCAGAACGAAGCAGCCCCTGAGCAACTTCCTCGGCTTCCCGATCGACAAGGACATCCCGAAGTACACCGGGATCCTGGACGCCGAGGACTTCGCCGGTATCACCGTGTACCAGGGCCGCGGCGTCGGCGGCGGCCCTGGTACACGGCGGCATGGCGGTGACGCCCAAGCAGGAGAACTTCGCGGCGATCCTGCCGTCCGTGGACCCGGGCGAGATGTACGGCACCTACTACCCCCGCGCCAACGCGGGGCTCGGCGTCACCACCATCGACCCGAACTGGTTCGAGACCGCCGAGTGCTACCAGTACGCGCGCGTCGGCCGCAAGCACGCCCAGCGTTCGGGCTTCCCGTTCGTGTTCGTCCCTGACGTGTACGACTGGGACTACATGAAGCAGGAGGCCGCGGGGACGGTGCCGAAGTCGGCGCTCGCGGGGGAGATCCTCTACGGCAACAACTACGGCAAGAAGTCACTGCAGAAGACCTACCTCGCGCGGGCCACGGCCACCGGCAAGGTCACCATCTCCCCGCTGCACAAGGTGACGTCGGTCGCCCCGGCCGCCGGCGGCGGCTACACCGTGCGCATGGACCAGCTCGACACCAATGGCGCCGTCACCGCCACCAAGGAGGTCACCGCGGACCGGGTCTTCTTCGCCGCGGGCAGCGTCGGCACCAGCAAGCTCCTCACCAGGCTCAAGGCGACCGGCGTCCTTCCCGCGCTCAACGGTGAGATCGGCAAGGGCTGGGGCGACAACGGCAACGTCATGTGCGGGCGCGCCAACCACCTGTGGGACCCGACCGGTTCGCTCCAGGCGTCGATCCCCACCGGCGGTATCGACAACTGGGCCGCGGGCGGTGCCTTCGCCGAAGTGGCGCCGCTGCCGACCGGCATCGAGACGTACGCGTCGTTCTATCTGTCCATCACGAAGAACCCGCACCGGGCCGAGTTCACGTACAACCCGACGTCGGGCGGCGTGGACCTGAACTGGCAGACGGCGTGGAAGCAGTCGGGCATCGACGCGGCCAAGACCATCTTCGACAAGATCAACGCGAAGGAGGGCACGATCTACCGCACCGACCTGTTCGGCACGTACAAGATCTGGGGCGACCACCTCACGTACCACCCGCTGGGTGGTGCCGTGCTGAACAAGGCGACCGACAACTACGGTCGTCTGCACGGTTATTCGGGCCTCTACGTGATCGACGGCGCACTGATCCCGGGCAATACGAGCGTCAACCCGTTCGTGACGATCACGGCGCTCGCCGAGCGCAATATCGCCAAGATCGTCGCCACTGACCTCTGACGGCCACGACCTGCCCAAGTCGCGGCCGCCCGGAGGCGGTTCACGGCTTGGGCAGGGCGCACACCGCGTCAAGGCCAAGCACGTGGTTGAGCCGTCCGAAGGCCAGCCAGGAGCCGATGGCCATGCTCAGCTCGACGATCTCGGCCTGGCTGTAGTGAGCGGTCATCCGCTTCCAGAACTCCTCGTCCAGGCCGCGGTGGTCGACGGCGTAGCGCTCCGCGTACTCGGCCGCGAGCCGGGTCCGCTCGTCGAACGCGTCGGTCTCGCGCCAGCCCTCGACGGCGTCGATGAACGACTCCTCGACCTTCTCGCCGTCCCGCTCGGTGCGCCAGTCCAGGCAGAACAGGCAGCCGTTGAGCTGTGCGATCCGCAGTCGCGCGGCCTCGAACTCCCTCAGCCCCAGGGTCGAGTGGTCGTACACGGCCATGGAGAACTGCGCCGCCGCGGGCCCGATGCCGGGCACCATCTCGCCCCACACGTACGCGATGGGTTCCTGGCCGTCAGGTATGTCGATCCTCATGGCTGCTTCCTTCCGAGCCTGCCGACGGCGGGGGTCACGGGCACGTCGAGTGCGTCGTAGAGTCCGGGCGGCGCGGCGACGAGCCAGTCGATCGCGCCGACGAGGCGCCCGACGGCGGTCGCGTTGCCGCCCGCCGCATGGTTGCCGCCCTCGTCGGTGGCCTGGACGGTGACCTCGATGCGTGGGCTGCCCTCGACGATCACCCGGTGCGCACCGGCCCCGCCGCCGGGCGGCACCGGCCAGTCGGGTGCGCAGGACGGATGGATCCGCGTCACGTGTTCGACGACGATGCGCACCTCGCCGTCCACGACGCCCTGCACCTCGAAGCGGACCGCGCCCTGAGTGCCCGCGGTGAAGTCGCCCATGGTCGCCGTCGTCACGTCGCTGTCCAGGGCCCGGCGCTCCAACGTCTCTCGAATTTCGTCGAGTTCGACCCCGAGCGCCCGTCCCATCAGTCTCAGCTGTCCGCCCCACACCATCGTCGGTATGGATTCCGCCAGCATCAGGGGCTCGTACTCCATGGGGTGTCCCATGCCGACGAGGTGGCGTACCGAGTCCTCCTGGTCGTACGTCGAGTAGTCGAAGATCTCCTGGCAGCGCAGCACGTCGACGCGCGTGCCCAACCCGCTGACCAGCAGGGGCAGTACGTCGTTGGCCCAGCCGGGGTCGACGCCGGACACGAACAGCGAGCCGCCGCCCTCCTCGATGGCCGCGCGCACCGGATCGGTGAAGTCGGGCGGCGCGCCGCGGTGGTCGTAGAGCGGATAGAGGGCCGGGGAGACGACGACGGCACCGGCGCGCAGGGCGCGGCAGATGTCGTCGAGGGCCTCGTCGGGCCGCAGCTCGCCGGAGGCCGCGTAGAAGACGGCGCCGGGTCGGGCTGCGAGCACCGCGTCGACGTCCGTCGTCGCGGTGAGGCCGAGGGCGTGGTCGCAACCGGCCAGGTCGCCCGCGTCGCGGCCGTCCTTGGCGGGGTCGTGCACGAGCACGCCGCAGAGTTCGAGCCCGGGGTGGGCGTCGACGGCTCGGATCGCCGCGCGTCCCACGTTCCCGGTGCCCCAGACCACCGTGGAAGTCATGCGCCGGAGCGTAACCTGACGTGTCGTCAGTTCATAGTCCCAACGCGTGAGTTGCCGCTTCGCCGCGACCAGGTCTTGGTCGGCGTAGTCGCGCCCGAACAGCACGGCGTGCACCAGGGGCGGGAACAACTGGTGCAGCGCGACCCGGACCTGCCGGCCCACCGCGAGCGGCGCCGGTTCGGGTGTTGCTCCGGCTGCCATGGGTGCGAGCGGGCGCCTGACCTGAAAAAGCCAGGTCAGGCGCCGTTTCGCGGCTCTTAGAAGAATCCGAGCTTCTGCGCCGAGTACGAGACGAGAAGGTTCTTCGTCTGCTGGTAGTGGTCCAGCATCATCTTGTGGTTCTCGCGGCCGATGCCCGACTGCTTGTAGCCGCCGAACGCCGCGTGCGCCGGGTACGCGTGGTAGCAGTTGGTCCAGACGCGGCCCGCCTGGATCGAACGGCCCGCCCGGTACGCCGTGTTGATGTCGCGGGTCCACACCCCGGCCCCGAGGCCGTACAGCGTGTCGTTGGCGATCTTGATGGCGTCGTCGTAGTCGGCGAAGGAGGCGACCGAGACGACCGGGCCGAAGATCTCCTCCTGGAAGATCCGCATGCGGTTCTGGCCCTCGAAGATGGTGGGCTGGACGTAGTAACCGCCCGCCAACTCGCCGTCGTACTCGATGCGCTGGCCGCCCGTGAGGACCTTCGCGCCCTCCTGCTGGCCGATGTCCAGGTACGAGAGGATCTTCTGGAGCTGGTCGTTGGAGGCCTGGGCGCCGATCATCGTGTCGGTGTCCAGGGGGTGGCCGGGCTTGATGGCCTCGGTGCGGGCGATGGCCGCCTCGATGAACTCGCTGTAGTGGCCCTGCTGGATGAGCGCGCGGGACGGGCAGGTGCAGACCTCGCCCTGGTTGAGGGCGAACATGGTGAAGCCCTCGAGGGCCTTGTCGCGGAAGTCGTCGTCCTTCGCCCAGACGTCGTCGAAGAAGATGTTCGGGGACTTGCCGCCGAGTTCGAGGGTGACCGGCTTGATGTTCTCCGAGGCGTACTGCATGATCAGGCGCCCCGTCGTGGTCTCGCCCGTGAACGCGACCTTCGCCACGCGGGAGGACGACGCCAGCGGCTTGCCCGCCTCCACGCCGAAGCCGTTGACGATGTTCACCACACCCGGCGGCAGCAGGTCCTTGACCAGGTCAAGCCAGACGTGGATCGACGCCGGGGTCTGCTCGGCGGGCTTGATGATGACCGCGTTGCCGGCCGCGAGGGCCGGGGCCAGCTTCCACGTCGCCATCAGGATGGGGAAGTTCCACGGGATGATCTGTGCGACGACACCGAGCGGCTCGTGGAAGTGGTAGGCGACCGTGTCGTCGTCGATTTCGGAGAGGCTGCCCTCCTGCGCGCGGATCGCGCCCGCGAAGTAGCGGAAGTGGTCGATCGCCAGGGGGATGTCGGCGGCGAGGGTCTCGCGGACCGGCTTGCCGTTCTCCCAGCTCTCCGCGACCGCGAGGAGTTCGAGATTCTGCTCCATGCGGTCGGCGATCTTGAGGAGGATGTCGCCCCGGGCGCCGGGCGCCGTGCGGCCCCAGGAGGGGGCGGCCGCGTGCGCGGCGTCGAGGGCGCGTTCCACGTCCTCGGCCGTGCCGCGGGCGATCTCGGTGAACGGCTGACCGTTGACGGGACTCGGGTTCTCGAAGTACTGACCGCGGGCGGGCGGCGCGTACTCGCCGCCGATGAAGTGGTCGTAGCGGGCCTGGTAGGAGACGACGGAGCCCTGAGTGCCGGGCGCTGCGTAGCGGGTCATGGTGCTGGCCTCCTCTGCGGCTGCCCGCCTTTGGGCAGCGTTCGCAGGGGAGGCTAGAAGTCCGGACGTTGCAGTGACGTTGCGTGCGTGTGGGCGTCCACGGATGGGGGCGCCTGCGGATACGGGTGCCTGCGGACGCGGACGCGGATACGGGTGCCTGCGGATGCGGTGTCCGTCTACGTGGCCGGGGAGCGCAGTTCGTCGTCGAGCGCGGTGAGGCGGGCCAGGACCGGCGGCGTCGGTCGGATCGCCGCGAGTGCGCGCCAGACGCCCAGGTCGTCCTCGCCCCACGGGGCGTGCACCCAGTCGGCGAGCAGGTCGGGGTCGCCGCGGGCGACGAGTGCGGCCCGGAGTTCGTCGGCGAGGCGGTGCCGGATGCGGGCCACGGCGGGCGCCTGCGACGAGGGGAGGAGCGGTCCGCTGTAGGCGGCCGCCGCCGCGGTGACCGCACCCGAGGCCAGGCGGCGCTCGACGGTGCTGAGGTCCGAGTCGACCGGGGGTGACAGCCGGTAGGGGCGCGAGCGCAGCACATCGGGCCCCAGCACCCGGCGCAGCCTGGCCAGTTCGGCCCGCAGCGTCACCGGCGTCACGGACTCGTCCTCGTACAGGAAGCACATCAGCTCGTCGCCGGTCAGGCCCTCCGGGTGCCGGGCGAGGAGGACCAGGAGCTCGCTGTGGCGGCGGCTGAGGCGGAGCTTGTGGCCGTCCGGGGTGAGGAGCAGGGCCTCGTCGCGGCCGAGCACGGTCAGGCGCAGGGCCGGCGCGGCCGCCGGTGGCGGGGCCAGGAGGGCGAGTTGGGACTCCGCCGCGCTCGCCACCGCCTGGACGAACGCCAGGCTGTGCGGGTGCGCGAGGCGGTCGCCGCCCGTGATGTCGATGGCGCCGAGCAGGCGTCCGGTGTGCGGGTCGTGCACGGGAGCCGCCGCACAGGTCCACGGCTGCACCTTGCGGATGAAGTGCTCGGCCGCGAAGACCTGCACCGGGCGGTCGACCGCCACGGCCGTCCCCGGCGCGTTCGTGCCCATCGCCGACTCCGACCAGCGGGCGCCCGGCACGAAGTTCATCCGGTCCGCCGCCTGCCGCGTACGCGTGTGCCCCTCCACCCACAGCAGCCTGCCGTGCGCGTCGCACACCGCGAGCAGATGCTCGCCGTCGGCCGCGAACGTGCCCATCAGCTCGCGGAACAGCGGCATCACGCGGGCCAGCGGATGCTCCGCCCGGTAGCTGCCGAGATCGCCCTCCGGCATCTCCACCGACGCCGAGGCGTCCGGGCTGACGTGCGCGCCGGCCGAGCGGCGCCAGGACGCGGCGACGACGGGCCGAACCGGACGGGCCACGGTGCCCGCCGCGGTGAACCGGTCGTGCGCGCGGCGCAGCGCCCGGACCCGCTCGGACGGATCCATGCCCGGCTCCAGGGCGACCCACTGTTCGGTCAACGCGGCCTCCAGGCGGGATCCTTCGCGACGGTGCGGTGTCGCGACCATCGTCACCCCGGGGGCGCGGACCGACAAGGAGCGGAACACGGATCGGGCGATTCGGCACATGCCGCTCACGGGTGTGGAGGCGGCCGCGCCCGCCGGGATCAGGCAGCGGCGACCAGCCGCATGTACCGGTCCCAGTCCCAGTACGGCCCCGGATCCGTGTGGTCCGCGCCGGGCACCTCCACGTGGCCGATGATCCGCTCGCGGGTCTTCGGGATACCGTAACGGGTACAGATCGACGCGGTCAGCGCCGCCGACTTCCGGTACATCGCGTCGGTGAAGTACTCCGGTTTGTCGACCCACCCTTCGTGTTCGATGCCGATGCTGCGCGTGTTGTAGTCCCAGTTCCCCGCGTGCCAGGCGACGTTCTTCTCCCGCACCATCTGGGCGATGTGCCCGTCGGAGGAGCGCACGACGTAGTGCGCGGAGACCTGCTTGTCCGGGTTCTTGAAGATGCCGAGCGTTGTCGCGTAGTCCTCCTGAGTGACGTGCACGATCACGAACTCGACCGGGTACGACAACGGCCGCCCGGATTGCGTGTAGTTGGACTTGCTCGCCGGTACGGACTCGGCCTTCGGGTAGTCCACCGTCGCCAGTGGCAGGGCGTCGGCCCGGCCCGTGGCCAGTAGTGCGGTGGGCGCCGCGGCGAGTGCGCCGAGTTGGAGCAGCCGGCGGCGGCTCGGGAACGATCCATTTGCTCGGTCCATGTCAATCCTGCCTCTCAGGTCACCGGTGGGGCGGGGCTCAGTGGGGCGGGTGGTACTCAGAGTTCGGGGCGCGGCAGGGCTGCCGCCCAGTCGCGCGCGGGCTCCACCGATACGAAGTGCAGCATCCGCAGATCGCTCATGAGGAGTGCGCTCCGCTCTGTGGGCAGTGGGTGAAGGACGAAGGGAAGCCGGAGGCGACGTCGAGCACCAGCCATATGCCCCCGAAGGAACACGCGTAGACCTGGCCCGGCCCCGATGACGGCCCGATGCGCTCCGTGGCATCCCCGGACGTGACATCCCCGGACATGACATTCGTCGACATGACATCCCCCGACACAGGAATCCCCCTCCCGTGCGCACGCCGCCACCCGTCGGACGGACGGTGGTACGGCGCCTCGCGTGAATCACGGTACGGGGCCCGCAGGTTGGGGCGGAAGAGGGCACGGAAGATCTGTGGACAACCGGTGCATTGTGAACAACCGCACGTCAGAGGTGCGAACCAGTGGCACGTGGGGGAGCGGTGCCCCGGCGGTGGACCCCGCCCCGTTCTCGTGCCGTGGGCCCGCGCTCAGACGGCCACCGCCCCCATCGGGTCGTCCAGCACCGCCCGCACCACCGAATGCGCCGCCCCCAGCAGAGGCCCGTCCGAACCGAGGCCCGAGGCGATGACCCCGTCCTCCGGGGACGCCGTGCGACGGGTCAACTCCCCTTCCAGGGAAGGCAGAAGCCACGGAGCGAGGCGGGACAGCGCGCCGCCGAGGACCACCGCACGCGGATCCACGAGGTTGACCGCGCCGGTCAACGCGATGCCGAGCGCGGTGCCCGCCGAACGCAGCGCCCCGCGCGTCGCGGTGTCACCGCCGGCGGCCCGCTCGGCGAGCAGCGACACCCGGTCGGGGCCCGGCTCGATGCCGGCGGCGCGCAGCACCGCCTCCTCACCCGCGTACTGCTCAAGGCAACCGCGCCCGCCGCACGGGCACGCGGGGCCCTCCGGGCGCACCGGCACATGGCCCAGCTCACCCGCGAACCCCCGTGTCCCACGCAGAAGGTGACCGTCCACGACGAGCGCCGCGCCGATGCCGATCTCCGCCGACACGTGGAGGAAGTCGGCGGGGGAGTCCTCGGCGAGCCACAGTTCGGCGAGGGCGCCGAAGTTCGCCTCGTTCTCGACGGTGACCGGCACGCCGTCCGGGAGCAGGGACGCGACATCCGTGTCGTGCCAGTCGAGGTTGGGGGCGCGCACGACGGTCGTGGTGCCGCGCGCCACCAGGCCCGGCACGGCGATCGCGAGCCCGGCCGGCCGCAGCCCGGCCGTCCGCGCCTCGCCGGTCACCTCCCTTACCAGTTCGGCGAGTTCGTCCAATACGGGCTTCGGTGCGCGCCCCCGGTTGCTCACCCGGCGCCGTGCCCGCGCCCGGACTTCGCCCCGCAGGTCCACCGCGCACACCGCGAGATGGTCGACACCCACCTCCGCGCCAAGACCGGCAGGGCCCTGACCGCTGACGGCGAGCGCGTTGCCGGGCCGCCCGACGCCGCCCGGACGCTGCGGCCCCAGCTCCTCCAGCAGCCCCGCCCGGATCAACTCGTCGACGAGCGTGGACACGGCCGCCCGGGTCAGGCCGATGTGCTGCGCCACCGCGGCCCGCGAGAGCGGCCCCTCGGCGGCGACCGCGTGCATGGCGCGGGACAGGTTGCGGCGACGCATCGCCTGCTGGGTGTCGGACGTGCCCGGTCGTGGCCGGTGCAGTGGTGCGGTCATGCGCTCATGCTCCCAGGGGCGGTGAGGCGGGGGCTTCCGGAGGTGGGCCCACCTGTACGTTGGTGAGCCCGCAGTGTTGACCGGGTGGCCCTCACCCGTCCCCGAGCAGCGGCCCCGCCTGGGCCAGCACGCCCGAAATCCGCTCCAGCGTCGCCTCGTCCCGACGTTCCACCGGATCGAGCAGCGGGCCGCGCGCCGTGTTCCAGCGGCGGGCCACCGCCCCCGGGTCCTCGCCGGTCAGTACGCCCGCGGCCTGCGCCGCCGCTCCCAGGGCCACCAGTTCGCCGGCCTCTGGCACCTGCACCGCCCGACCTGAAAGCCGTCGCACGGTCTCCTGCCAGGCCGTGCCGCGCGCCCCGCCGCCGATGAGGAGCAGGGGAGCCGTGGGGTCGGCGTCCGCGTCGAGCACCTGGTCGAGGGCGCCGAGCAGCGCGTGCACCGCCCCGTCGTACGCCGCTTGCAGCAGCTGGCCGCCGGTGGTGTCGTGCCGCAGACCCGTCAACAGGCCGGAGGCATCCGGGAGGTTGGGCGTCCGCTCGCCGTCCAGGTACGGGAGGATCGTCGCCGTGCCGCCCGCCTCGACCGCCTCCCGGTCGAGGCCGAGCAGCGCCGCGATCCGGTCCACCGCGAGCGTGCAGTTCAGCGTGCAGGCCAGTGGCAACCAGTCCCCGCGCGCGTCCGCGAAACCGGCGACCGTGCCGGAGGGGTCGGTGGGCCGGTTCCGGGACACCGCGTACACCGTGCCCGATGTGCCGAGGCTCAGTACGGGAGTCCCCGGCAGCAGGCCGAGACCGAGCGCGGCGGCGGCATTGTCACCGGTACCGGCCGCCACCAACGTGCCCTCGGCGAAGGGCAGTTCCCCAGCCCTCGCGCGCACCGTGCCCGCGACCTGGCCCGGCGCCACCACCCGCGGCAGCAGCGCCGGGTCGAGCCCCACCCGGCCGAGCACCTCCTCGTCGTACGCCTCGGTCGCCGATGCCCACCACCCCGTACCGGACGCGTCGCCCCGGTCCGTAGTGCCCTCACCCGTCAGCCGGCCGGTGAGGTAGTCGTGCGGCAGCCGGACCGCGGCCGTGGCGCGCGCCGCCTCCGGTTCGTGCTCGGCCAGCCACGCCCACTTCGACACGGTGAAGGAGGCCGCCGGTACGACGCCGAACCGCTCCGCCCACGCTTTCGCCCCGCCCAGCTCGTCCACCAGGCGGCGGGCCTGCGGCGCGGAGCGCACGTCGTTCCACAGCAGCGCGGGCCGCACCGGGCGCCCCCGCGCGTCCAGCGTCACCAGGCCGTGCTGCTGCCCGCCGACCGATACCGCCGAGGCGCGCCGGGCCGCGTCGCCGCACTGGGCCAGTGCCTCGAGCAACGCCCGGTACCACTCCTCGGGGTCGCTCTCGCGGCCCGCGCCGGACGTCACCGTGTGCGGCGCCTGACCGCTCGCCACGGTCGCGCCCGTCGCGACATCGACGACCAGGACCTTCGTGGACTGCGTGGAACTGTCGACTCCTACGACGAGGGGTCCATCGGCAGCTGACATGCGGCTCTCCTGAAATCTCGGGAAATCTGGGCCTGTGAGGCCGTCGGCTCTTCCCAGCGGCGTTCCCGCATACTAATTTGTAAAGCGCCATGACGAAATAGTCGGCGAGGGAACCGCAGGATTCGGCGAGGGAGCCGCAAGATGACGTACCAGCCCACCCCCGAGGACAAGTTCACCTTCGGTCTGTGGACCGTCGGCTGGCAGGGCCGCGACCCGTTCGGCGACGCCACCCGTCCGGCGCTCGACCCGGTCGAGTCCGTGCAGCGCCTGTCCGAACTCGGCGCCCACGGTGTGACCTTCCACGACGACGACCTGATCCCGTTCGGCGCCTCCGAGGCCGAGCGCGAGTCGCACATCAAGCGCTTCCGGCAGGCCCTCGACGCCACCGGCATGGTCGTTCCGATGGCCACCACGAACCTGTTCACGCACCCGGTCTTCAAGGACGGCGGCTTCACCGCCAACGACCGCGACGTGCGCCGCTTCGCCCTGCGCAAGGTCATCCGCAACATCGACCTCGCCGCCGAGCTCGGCGCCAAGACCTACGTCGCGTGGGGCGGCCGTGAGGGCGCCGAGTCCGGCGGCGCCAAGGACGTCCGTGACGCGCTCGACCGCATGAAGGAGGCCTTCGACCTCCTCGGCGAGTACGTGATCCAGCAGGGCTACGACATGAAGTTCGCCATCGAGCCCAAGCCGAACGAGCCGCGCGGCGACATCCTGCTGCCGACCGTCGGCCACGCCCTCGCGTTCATCGAGCGCCTGGAGCGGCCCGAGATGTACGGCGTGAACCCCGAGGTCGGCCACGAGCAGATGGCGGGCCTCAACTTCCCGCACGGCATCGCCCAGGCCCTGTGGGCGGGCAAGCTCTTCCACATCGACCTCAACGGCCAGTCCGGCATCAAGTACGACCAGGACCTGCGCTTCGGCGCCGGCGACCTGCGCGCCGCGTTCTGGCTCGTCGACCTGCTGGAGCAGGCCGGCTACGAGGGCCCGCGGCACTTCGACTTCAAGCCGCCGCGGACCGAGGACTTCGACGGTGTGTGGGCCTCGGCCGCCGGCTGCATGCGCAACTACCTGATCCTCAAGGACCGGGCCGCCGCCTTCCGCGACGACCCGGAGGTCCAGGCGGCCCTGGCCGCTTCCCGCTTGGACGAGCTCGCGAAGCCGACCGCCGCCGACGGCCTGTCCGCGCTGCTCGCCGACCGGAGCGCCTTCGAGGAGTTCGACGTGAACGCCGCCGCCGAGCGCGGCATGGCGTTCGAGCGCCTCGACCAGCTGGCGATGGACCACCTGCTGGGCGTGCACGCCTGATGTCGGCCTCGTAGGAGAGACCGGACCGACCGGACGTGCCGCGTCCGGTCGGTCAACTCCGCCGAGGGGCTCGCGCGTTGGGCCCGAGGGGGCAATTCTGGAGGGGTGTCCTTACCTCCGATGCCGCCGCAACCGCCCCCGCCGCCGAACGACGCTCCACCGCCCGGCGGCTTCGGTGCGCCGCCGCCCGACGGGCCGCGGCGCACCGACCGGCGTATGTTCCTGGTGATCGCGACGCTCGTCGCCCTCGTGGTGATCGTGGGTGCCGTCGTCCTCGTGACCACCCGCGACAGCTCGCCCGGCGGCGACGAGAAGTCGCCGGACAAGAGCAGCGAACAGGCCACGCGCTCATCGTCGCCCCGCATCCCGACCAAGCTGCCGTCCTCGCTGCCCAGCAACCTGCCGAGCGAACTCCCCAGTGGGCTGCCGAGCGAACTGCCCTCGGAGCTCCCCAGCGAGCTGCCCAGCGGGCTGGGCGGCTGAGCCCACCGCGGAGGCACGCGCCTACAGGGCGCCCTTCGGCAGCTTCACGTGCGTCACCTTCGTCTCGACGCCGCTGTCCACGAGTCGGCCGTCCGCGTCGAACGCGCCCGCGCCGTCGGTCATTCCGAAGTCGTTGTCGTTGATCAGGGCGAGGGTGTCGCGGCCCGCGAGCGCGATGCCCTCGATCTTGTCGGGGACGTCGTCGACCTTGTTCAGGTCCACCACGAGGCGCTTGTCGAGGACCGGGACGCCCTGCGCCGCAGGGTCCTTCAGCTGCTCCAGGGACGGGAAGGTCGCGTCGTCGTCCCAGCGTCCGCCCAGGATGTCCGACCCGCGCGTGAGCCGCACCTCCTGGAGGCGGGCCGCCTTGTCGGTGCGCTCCTCGACGAGCAGCCGGTCTCCGCCGACCGCGACGACGGACGAGATCTTCAGCTCGGAAGGGTCGTCCTCGCCGGGGTCCACCACGTCCACCGGGTCGAAGCGGTACGCGTACTCCGCCGTGACCGCCTGGCTCTTCGGAGAGAAGCGCAGCAGGCGCGTCGTCCGCGAGGCCTCGCCCGCGTCCTCGTCCGGCAGCGACAGCGGGCTCTGCACGGCCAGCACCAGGTCCCCGCCCGGCAGTTGGGCGAGCCCCTCGAAGCCCCGGTTGACCTTGCGGTGCAGCAGCACGGACGGCAGCGACTCCACGACCGGGTAGTCGGCGCCCTTCAGGTTCAGCCCCTTCGGCACGTGCCGGGCGAGGACTTGGCCGTCCGCGGAGACGTGCACGAGCGAGGGGCCGTACTCGTCGACGAGCCAGAAGCTGCCGTCCGCCGCGCGCACGATGCCCTCGGTGTCGAGACCGTTCGGGTTGTACGAGAGGGCGGTCCCGGCGTCGTACGAGTACGGCTTCTCGTCGCGGGCCTCCTGGTTCGACAGGCCGGTGACGGGCTTGCCGGACTTGGTGGTGAGCGGGATCGCGTCGAGGACCTTCACCTGCTTCCCGGTGACGCGGATCCTCACGATCGCCGGGTCGAAGCCGGGCACGGGGAACGTGCGCCGCTTCGTCCCGTCGACCTTGATCTGGCCGTTGGGGCCGCGGTCGGTCACCGTCCAGAACTCGCCTTTGCGGCCCACCGGGTAGAGGTCCGAGCCGATGCCGCCGAGGTCCACGCCCCGGTCGTTGTCGACCGTGCCGGGCAGCAGGGCGTTGCTGAAACCGCCCAGCGGCAGGTCGCCGAGCGCCGCGCTCCCGGTGACCTCGGCCGCACCCGACCCGGTGGGCGCGCCCGTCGCGACCGGCGCCATACCGAGCGCCACGAGTGCGGCGAGCGGCACACCCGCGGCGACGGAACGGCCGAGGACGCGGCGCTTACCGGGGACGAGCGGGGACATGGGGCCTCCTGAGGCACGGATGACGTGTACAGCGCACACGCTCGGCCCCCGTCCCGAACACGGAGTGACGCCACGGTGAACGGGGCGGCTCAGGAAGGCGACTTGATCTCCACCGGGAAGGTCAGCCGCATCGACAGCCACGCGTACACCGGGCCGAGGGCGTTCATGGCGACCACGCACACCCAGGCCGCCCACGGGTTGCCCGCCTCGAAGCCGAACCCGCCGAAGAACGTCGCGAAGTAGCTGGCGAAGCCGAAGAACATGCCGGGAATGAGGGAGAAGAACCGGACCCGGCCGGTGTACATCAGCGCGCTGTTCAGGACGAGGATGCACAGCGCCCCGAACGTGTTTCGGGCCAGCTGGCTCTCGCCGAAGGCCGTGCCCGCATGGGTCTCCAGGAGCACGATGAGCAGCGCGTACGTGGAGCCCACCGGCATCGCGCACCACAGCTTGCGTGCGCCGGCGAGACTCGGGCCGCCCATCAGGAACATGCCCGCCCACGAAATGAAGATCGCCCAAGGCGGCAGATGCAGCGCCGTCCCGCCCACGAACGCGGTCGTCGCGGCGAGCACCGACGCCACGATCTCGTGCGGAATCCGCTCCCGCGTCACGGGTGTCACCGGAGCGGCCGTGCTCGTCCCTGTCGTCGCCTCGGCCATGTCAGACCACCCCGCCCGCGACGAGGGAACCGTCGAGGTCCGCGGAGGCCGTCGAACGGGCCACCACCCGCCCCGACTTGACCACCGCGGTGCGCGCGGGCCGGTCCAGGAGCAGAGTGTCGTAATCGCGGGTGTCCAGGACGACCAGGTCGGCCACCGCGCCCTCGCGCACCCCGTAGTCCGCTTCCGGAATGCCGAGCACGCGCGCGGCGTCGTACGTCACCATGCGCAGCACCCGGCGCAGGTCCGCGGGGCCCGACAGATGCGCGATCCGGGCGAGCAACAGCGCGGTCTCCAGGACGTCGCCGGTGCCGTACGGGGTGAACGCGTTGCGGATGTTGTTGGTGGCGCAGGCGGTGAGGACGCCGGCGTCCCAGAGTTCACGCACGGGAGCCAGGCCCCGGCGCGGCGCCGTGTCGTCGCCGCGACCGCCCAGGAAGAGATCCGTGGCGGGCAGCGGAACGACCGCGACCCCGGCGGCCGCGAGCGCGGCGAGGACCGCGCGCCGCTCGGCCGGCGGGCGCCCGGCGAGCGAAGTGGCGTGGCCGAGAGTGACCCGCCCCTGGAGCCCGCGTTCGGCGGTGCGGGCGGCGATGAACTCGGCGAGGGCGAAACGGGCGTCGCCGTGGTCGTCGCCGAAGTCCGCGTGCAGATCGGCCGGGACGCCGTACTCGGCGGCGAGGTCGAGGACCAGCTCCACGTGCCGGTGGCAGTCGGCGAGGGACGCCTCGTTGTAGGTGCAGCCGCCGACGGCATCGGCGCCCGAGTCGAGCGCCTCACGGAGCAGCTTCTCCGTGCCGGGTGCCTGGAGGATGCCCTCCTGGGGGAACGCGACGACCTGGAGGGAGACCAGGGCCGCCCACTTCTCGCGCAGTTCCAGCAGGACGTTGAGCCCGGTCAGGCCCGCCACCGGGTCGACGTCGGGGTGGGCGCGGATCGCGGTGGTGCCGTTCAGGACGCACATCCGGAGCACCTGCTCGGCACGCGCGCGTACCTCGTCGTACGTGAATCCCGCCTTGAGCTGAGCGGTGATCCTGATGGCGTCCGCCAGCGAACCGGTGCCCTCCGGGGTCAGCCCGTCGAGCAGTGCCTTGTCCGGGTGCAGATGTGCCTCGATCAGGCCGGGCACGACGACGCGGCCCGCGCAGTCGAGGACTTCGGCGCCGATGTCCTGCGGCGGAGCGAGTGCGGGGCCGATGGCCTCGATCCGTCCGCCGCGGATGCGGATGTCGGTCGGGTCGAGCGAGTCCTCCACACGCGCGTGGCGCAACAGCAGAGCGGTCACGATGGTTCTCCTTCGGTCGAGAGATGCGTGACGGGCAAGTGCGGGTGCGGGTGCGGGTGCGGTGCGTGCGGGCGCGACCTGGGGTGGATCGGGGGTGGATCTGGATCGGTGGTTACGTCTCGGCGGGGAAGTCCGCCTTGCGGATCAGGCAGTGGACGCCCTTGACCTGGTCGACCACCTGCGAGACCTCGAAGTCGGCGGCCGCGCTGAGATACGCGTACGCGGTGGCCCGGTCCATGCCGGTGCGCGCCGTGAGGAAGCCGAGCGCGGAGCGCACGCACTGACGCATCGCCTCGTCGAGGTCGGCATCGAGTCCGAGCGCGATCCAGTGCGTACGGGTCTCGGCGAACGGCTCAGCGAGCAGCCCGGTCACCCGGCGTGCCGCCGCACCGCGCACCACGGACAGCTGGAACGTCGCGCGCAGCGGCGCCTCCAGCGCGGTGAGCGCCACCTCCCCGTTGCCCTGCGCGAAGTGCGGGTCGCCGGCGTAGAAGCCCGCGCCGTCGGTACGTATGGGCAGGTACAGGTTCGAGCCGCAGGTCAGGTGCTTGATGTCGAGGTTGCCGCCGAAGGGGCCAGGGGGCACCGAACTGAGCGTGTCCGCGCTGTCGTCCGTCACGCCCATGATCCCGACGAACGGGCCGAGCGGGAACCGCGCGCTCAGCGTCGGCGTGCAGCGCAGCACGCCGAACTCGGCGCCGTCGCCGTCGCGCTCGACGGTGCAGAACGAGGAGACCGTGCCCTGCGCGGCGCGCTTGGTGTCCGGGCTCGTGAACTCGGCGTCCCGGGCCGGGAGTTCGCCGGGCAGCGAGCCGCGGGTGTGCCGGTTGGAGACGATGCCGTAGTGGGTACGCCGGTGCAGGCTCAGGGTGCGAACGCACAGCAGGTCACCGGGGCGTGCGCCGCGCACCGTGACGGGGCCGGTGACGATGTGCGGGCCGATCAGGCTCTCCGGCCCGCGCCCGAGGTCGGACGCCGCGATCTCCTGTGCGTCGCGCGGCACTTGGTGGGCCGGCACTCCGTAACCGCCGAAGAACTCCACCGGGTCGCGGCCCTGGTCCGGCAGGATCCCCTCGTGGGAGACGAGGTCGAGCGTGACCGTGTCACCGTCGTCGACCTTCAGCACCGGGGCGCTGTCCGCGCGGGGGAGCACGCCCCAGCGGGCGGTGTCGGGCGTGGTGGCGAGGTGGTGGCGGCCGTCGACGGGCGTGGCATCGGGGGAGGGGGCGGCGGAGGTCAGCGTCATATGGGGGTCCTTCGGCCGTGAGGGGGCGGTGAGCGGGGTGCGGGGGAGTCGGCGGCACCGACGATCTTGCTGTCGTCGTGTTACGGCTCCGAAGCCGTCGTGTTGCCATTGCCGCTGCTGGCGGCCTTGCTGTCGCGGTCGCGGTCGCGGTCGCTGTCGTGGTCGCCGTTGACCGACCGGGTGGCCCCGGCCGTCGGGACGATGCGCGTGCCCGTCGTGCCGTGCAGCGCCTCGCTCAGCGCGCCCGGCGACGTGATCAGCACACGGTGGCCGCCGGACGCGAGGAAGTCCAGGGCCGAGCGCACCTTCGGCCCCATGCTTCCCTCGGGGAACTGCCCCGCCGCCAGGTGCTCGCGGGCCTGCGCCGCGTCCATGCGGTCGAGGTCGCGGTGGCGCGGGGTGCCCCAGTCGAGGGCGATCCGCTCCACTCCGGTCGTCACGATCAGCTCGTCCGCGCCGAGCGCGGAGGCGAGCAGCGCGGAGGTCGCGTCCTTGTCGACGACCGCCTCGACGCCGCACAGCGCCCCGTCGGGGCCGCGCGTGACGGGGATGCCGCCGCCCCCGCCCGCCACCACGACGTGGCCGGCGTCCAACAGGGCGGCGACGGCGTCGAGTTCGACGACGGCCTGTGGCGCCGGTGAGGGCACCACGCGACGCCACCCGCGCCCCGCGTCGTCGGCGACGGCCCACCCGTACCGGGCGGCGAGCCGCTCCGCCTCCGCGCGCTCGTAGTGGGTGCCGATGGGCTTGGTGGGCCGGGCGAACGCCGGGTCGTCCGGGTCGACGACGGTGTGCGTGAGCAGCGCGACGGGCAGCGACCCCGCCGGCAGGGCGTCCGAGAGACCGCGTACGAGGATGTAGCCGATGCTGCCCTGCGAATCGGCGACGCACATGTCGAGGTCGAGCAGCGGGAGTTCGGGGGCCAGCTCGGCCGCGAGGTCGGCGCGCCGTTTGATGAAGCCGACCTGTGGGCCGTTGCCGTGCGTGACGACCACACGGTGCCCCGCACGGACGAGCTCGGCCACCGGACGCCCCAACTGGCGGGCGGCGGCGAACTGTTCCGCGATCGTGGCACGCGGGCCGCCGCTGAGGAGTGCGTTGCCGCCGATGGCGAGGACGGTGACAGGGGCGGCAGGGTGCGTCACGACCGGCGTCCGCACGGGGGAAGCGGCTGGTGGGGGCGCGATTCCTGGAGGCATGTCAGGACGATAGGAACGCCGGGCGCGGCGGTCATGGGCAGCCGGTGCCAGCGTGTGCGCAGGGGTGTTGACGCTCGCTGACAGTGCTTCAGGGGCGAGCGGATGGGGGTGGACCGTGGCGCCGTCACCGCATCGAAGAATCGTATACAACCTCGTGTCACGAGCGTTTACAGCCCCCGTGAGGGCGCCCATAGTGAGCTGCGTGACCCCTGTTCCGCGCACTGTGACGGCACCTCGCCCCGCCGGCGCCACGGCCCTGACCGTGGCCCAGGCGCTGGAGCTGCCCGCGCTCGCGGGCGCCCGCCTGGCGGCCGGGGAGGCGGGCGCGCGCCGCGGCATCAGGGTCGCCAACATCATGGAAGTGCCGGACATCATCCGCTGGATGCGCGGCGGAGAGTTCCTCCTCACCACCGCCTACGCCGTGCGCGACGACGAGCAGGCGCTCACCGGTCTCGTGCCCGAGCTCGCCGACCGCGGACTCGCGGCCCTCGGCGTGAAGGTCGGCCCCTACCTGCCGCGGCTGCCCGCCCCGATGCTGCGCCGCGCCGACGAACTGGGCTTCCCCATCGTCGAATTGCCCGGCGACGTCATGCTCAACGACATCCTCTCCGAGGTCATCGGCACCGTACTCAACCGGCAGGCGCTGAGCCTGGAGCGCTCGCAGGCGCTGCGCGACCGGCTCTCGCAGGCCGTCCTCGGGGGCGGCTCCTACGGCGAACTCGTCGTCCTGCTGGCGGCGGAGACCGGCTGCCCCGCCGCGATCCGCGGCCCGGACGGCGCCCTCCTCGCCGCCGCGGGTGACGTGCCCGAGGGCACCCCCGCGTCCGTGACCCGGCCGATCGCCGTCGGGCACCGCAGCGCCGGCGAGGTCGCCCTGTGGGCCGGGCCGGGCTGCACGCTCGACGAGGAGTGGGGCACCGCCGCCGATCATGTGGCCAGCCTCGCCGGGATGCTCGCCGTGCAGGAACGCGTACTGGCCGAGCGCGAACGCCGGTACCGCACCCTGCTGTTGACCGAACTCGTCTCCCATCCGCCGCGCGACCGCGTGGAGTCGGCGCGCCGTGCCGCGGCGCTCGGCTGGGACCTGGAGCGGCCGCGCGCCGCCGTGGTCGTCGAGGCCGCGGCGCCCCCGGACGGCGGCGGCGCCCGCCTCACCGAGGAACGCCTGCTCGCCGCCGCCCGCACCGCACTGGGCGCCCACACACCCGCCTGGGGCACCCCCGGAGGCCTCACCGCCCTCGTGGCACCCGACGGCGCCGAACTCCGCCGCCGCTGCGAGGCGTTGTGCCGCGCGGTCGCCGCCGCCTGCCCGGGGCGCACCGTGGCCGTCGCGGCGGGCACGATCCGCGCCGACTTCACCGAACTCCACCTCAGCCACAGCGAGGCACTCAGCGCGCTCGCACTCGGCCGTGAACTGGAGGGCCCCGCCCGCTCGTTCGTCCGGCTCCACGAGGAGAGCGGCGTGTACCGGCTGCTCGACCAGCTGCCCGCGGGCGAACTCCACGCACTGGTCGACGACGCCCTCGGCCCCCTGCTGAGCTACGACACCGGGCACGACGGCAGCCTCGTGCACAGCCTCACCGTGTATCTGCGGCACGACCGCAACGGCGTCGAGGCGGCGGAGGAACTCCACATCCACTACAACACGCTGCGCTACCGCCTCAAGCAGATCGAACGGCTCACCGGTGCACCCGACAAGGACCCGATGCGCCGCCTCCAGACGGAACTGGCCGTCCACGCCCACCGGTTGCTCAGCGCACGCGCTCGCTGACTGTGGCCGGGACCGCTCCGGCGGTCGTGGCGGCGTCGGTGAGCGGCGGGGCATGGCTGCGGGTGTCCCGCACATGCTGGTGCGCGGCCGGCGGGCCGGTCACTGTCAGCCGGTGCCGGTGATCCACACCCGCGCGCTGGCACCGCTCGCCGAAGACCGCGACCGGGTGACGGCCGTAGCGTCGCTGACATGGAGCCCACCCCGCCCGCCACCGACGGCCGCACATCCTCGGAGACCCTGGACACCCTGACGTCGAACTCCGTGCGGTGCGACGCCTACGCCGACTCCGTCGCCCTGATGCGCGCGGCCCAGCACCTCACCGGGGTGCCCGGCATCACGGCCGCCAGCCTCGTCATGGCGACCGAACCCAACCTGCGGCTGCTCGACGACGCCCAACTCCTCACCGACGAGGGGCGTACCGCACGCCCCGCCGACCTGATCGTGGCGCTGCGCGGCACCGCCGACGCGATCGAGCACGCCCTGGGCGAGGTGCCCGCGCTGCTCGAACAGCCCGCCGCCTCCGAGAGCGCCGAGCCCGACGCCTGGGTGCCGCGCGCCCTCGGCGAGGCGGACCCGGCGACGGCGCTCGCACTGATCTCCACCCCCGGCCCGTACGCGGCGGCCGAAGCGCTCAAGGCGCTGCGCCGCGGCATGCACGCCTTCGTCTTCAGCGACAACGTCTCCGTCGAGCAGGAGATCCGTATCAAGGACGAGGCGCACCGCCGTGGCCTGCTCGCCATGGGACCCGACTGCGGGACCGGCGTCCTGGACGGTGTCCCGCTCGGCTTCGCCAACGTCCTGCGCCCCGGCCGTGTCGGCCTGATCGGCGCCTCCGGAACGGGACTTCAGCAGGTGTCGTGCCTGCTGGACGCCGCCGGCGAAGGGGTCCGGCAGCTGATCGGGACCGGCGGACGCGACCTCAGCGCGGAGGTCGGCGCGCGCACCACGCTCGACGCGCTCGACCTGCTCGCCGCCGACCCCGGCTGCGAGCTGATCGTGCTGGTGTCGAAGCCGCCCGCGCCCGAGGCGGCCGAGCGGGTCATCGCCCGTGCGGGACGTACGGGCAAGCCGGTCGTCGTCGCGTTCCTCGGTACCGAAAGGCCCGCGGCGCTCGGCGATCCCGCAAGCACCGAGCGGCCCGGGGCGCCGGGGGCCGTCACCGTCGTCGGCACGCTGCGCGACGCGGCCCGCGCGGTGGTGCGCACCCTCGGCGGCGTACCGGCCCCGCAGTGGGCGCCGCCCGCAGTGGACACGGGACCGGGACGGTACCTCCGCGCCCTGTACGCGGGCGGCACCTTCGCGTACGAGGCGCGGCAGCTGCTGCCGGGGGCTGTCACGGCCGTCGACCCCTACGTTCCCGGTCGTGACATCGCCCTGCCGGAGCGGCACCTGGTACTCGACCTCGGCGACGACGCCTACACCGCGGGCCGCCCCCACCCGATGATCGACCCCACGGTGCGCGCCGCCCATCTGCGCGCCGCACTGTCCGACCCCGACACCGCGGCCGTGGTCCTGGACGTCGTCCTCGGACACGGCGCGGGCACCGACCCGGCCGGGCCGCTCGCCACCGAGCTGGAACGGGCGGGGGAGCGGGGGCGAGCACCGGTCATCGCCTTCGTCGTCGGCACGGACGGCGACCCGCAGGACATCGATGCGGTGCGGGCGCGCCTGGGGAAGGCGGGAGCGTTGCTGGCGCCGACCAGTACGGATGCGGCGGAGTGGGCGGTGTCGTTGGCGACGGTGGGCGGCCAACCTCACGGGAGCGCCGGTGAGTTGATGCCTACGGGGAGGGGCGCGCGGTGATGGTGGCCTGACGCGGCCGATGCCGCTGATTCGCCGACGCGGCTGACAGCCGCTTCGCACACCGAGGGCGCCGGTGCCGGTCGGGGCGCGCGGCATCCTGCCGACCGCCCTCGCCGATCATCGCGGGCCGTGCGCCGCCCTCAGTGCCCGCCCGCCCCACTGCACACCAACCACTGCTCGGGAGGCCGCACATGACCCCTCACCTCGTGTCCGATCTGCTCAACTCGGGCGGCGCCCCGCCGCGTATCGCCGCCGTCGGAGTGGCCGACTTCGCCGATGTGCCCCGCACCGGCGGCGCCCACGTCAGCACCCTCGACTGGCGACCGCCCGCGGGCGGCGACCCCGACCTCGCCTGGAAGCTGGCCGAACTCACCGGCCATGAAGCAGTCGAGGCGGCCAACCGCACGGCCGTCGACCGCCTGCTCGCCGTGCGACCTGTGTGGCGCGACGTCCGCACCGCCCGCGACGTCCTGCCGGTGCTCGATGACCGGGCCACCGGCGAACGCGTCCTGCTGCACGCCGGACCGCCCGTCGACTGGGCCGACATGTGCGGCCCGATGCGCGCGGGTGTCATCGGCGCCGCGCTGCTCGAAGGCTGGGCCGACACCCCGGAACAGGCCGAACTCCTCGCCGACTCGGGGGCGTTGCGCTTCGAGCCGTGCCACCACCACGAGGCCGTCGGCCCCATGGGCGGTATCACCTCCCCGTCCATGCCCGTCCTCGTCGTCGAGGACCCGGCCACCGGGCGGCGCGCCTACGCCAACCTCAACGAGGGCGCCGGGCGCTGCCTGCGCTACGGGGCGCTCGGCGACGACGTGATGGACCGGCTGCGCTGGATGGCCGACGTACTCGCCCCCGCGCTGCGCGCCGCCCTCGCCGACCGGCCCGACGGCGTGGACCTGCGCTCCGTCGTCGCCCAGGCGCTCCAGATGGGCGACGAGTGCCACAGCCGCAACACCGCCGCCTCCGCGCTGCTGCTGCGGGACATCGCCGCGCCGCTCGCCCGCGTTCCGCACGGCCCCGAGGTCCTGGAGTTCCTCGCCGAGAACCACTACTGGTTCCTCAACTTCTCGATGGCGGCCGCCAAACTCGCCACCTCCGCCGCCCACGGCGTCGCCCACTCCACACTCGTCACGGCGTTCGCCCGCAACGGCGTCGAGGTCGGCATCCGCGTCAGCGGCCTCGGCGACGCCTGGTTCACGGCGCCCGCCGCCGAGGTGCGCGGCCTGTACTTCGCCGGATACGGGCCCGAGGACGCCAACCCCGACATCGGCGACAGCGCCATCACCGAGACCAACGGCCTCGGCGGCTTCGCCCTCGCAGCCGCGCCCGCCATCACCGGCTTCGTCGGCGGCACCGTGGGGGAGGCGCTGCGCATCAGCCGGGACATGGCCCGCATCACGCTGGCCCGCCATGAGGCCTACCGGCTGCCGGCCCTCGGCGGCATCGGCTCACCGGTCGGCATCGACGTGCGGGCCGTCCTCGACACCGGCATCGAACCGGTCGTCACCACGGGCATCGCACACCGCCAACCGGGCATCGGCCAGATCGGCGCGGGCCTGGCGCACGCACCGCTGGAGTGCTTCCGCAAGGCGCTGGAGGCGTTCGTGATTCCGGACGCGTTCGCGGTCCCGGAGGAGTTCGTCGTTCCGGAGGCGGCCGACGACATGACTGCTCCCCGGGCATGAGCCCCGTCCACCTGCCCTGCGCCGTCAGCACCCTGGCCCGCGCCCTGCTGGCCGGGCCGCCACGTCCCGCCCGCGTCATGGCCGTCGCCCGGCAGGCCCTGTACCTGCTGCCGTACGACGGTGACACCCCGCTCGCCGTGATCGTGCCGCAGGCCGTGCGCGTGCCGGCCGCCGTGGTGCTGCCGCGGGCGGCGGGGGAGCGGCCGTTCGACGGCGTGCCGGTCGGGGGCGCGGGCCGGGTCGGGGACGGGCGCGTCGCGGTCGGGCACCTGCGCCTCGCCGTTGGGGAGTTCTGGGCGCCGCCCCGCGTCCAGGACACCCCGCGCGGCCCGGCACTCGACCGGCTCGCGCGGCTGCGTCCGCCCCGCCCTCTGGCCGCCGACGCCCGGCCCGCCGCGACCGCGCTCGTGCGCGCCCTCGCGCACGGAACCCCCAGCGCAGGGAGGCGCGCCGCGGACGCCCTGGTGGGCCTGGGCCCCGGAGCCACTCCGTCCGGCGACGACTTCCTGTGCGGACTGCTGCTCGCCGCCCGCCTGTCCCCGCTGCCACCCGCCTGGCTGCCCGTCCTCGTAGCGACCGCCGAACAGGCCGGAACACGTACGCCTCCGGTCTCGGCCGCGCTCCTGCGGCACGCCGCCGAGGGGCACTGCGTTCCACAGGTGGCGGCGCTGCTCCGCGCGGCGGCGACCGGCGCGGATCTGGCCGCACCGGTCACCGACCTGCTCGCCGTCGGCCACAGCTCCGGGAGCGACCTGCTGCACGGGTTGTGCGCGGGGGCGCGGCTCGCCGGGGTGGGGCGTTCCTGTGTCGGCGGCTCGCAGGGGTGAGCCGCCGACGTGTCGCTGTCAGGCCCCGATCCACACCGTGGTGATGTTGCAGAACTCCTTGATGCCGTGGTCCGACAGCTCGCGTCCGTAGCCCGAGCGCTTCGCGCCGCCGAAGGGGAGGGCCGGGTGCGACGCCGTCATGCCGTTGACGAAGACGCCGCCGGCCTGGCTGTCGCGGACGAAGCGCTCGATCTCCTCCTCGTCACGGGTCCACAGATTGGAACTCAGCCCGAAGGGTGTGTCGTTGGCGACGGCGATCGCCTCGTCCAGGTCCGCGACCCGGTACAGGGTCGCCACCGGACCGAACGTCTCCTCCAGGTGGATACGCATCTCCGGGGTCACATCGGCGATGACGGTCGGCTCGTAGAACCAGCCGCGGTCGGCGAAGTCCTTGGGCCGCTGCCCGCCGCACAGCACGGTCGCCCCGCTCTCGACGGCGTCGTCGACCAGCTCCTCCAGATCTCTGCGCCCCTGCTCGCTGGAGAGCGGGCCGACGTCCGTGTCCTCGTCGAGTGGATCGCCCACCCGCAGCTCCCGCATGCCGGACACGAACGCGTCCCGGAACTCCTCGAACACCGACTCGTGCACGATGAACCGCTTGGCCGCGATGCACGACTGACCGTTGTTCTGGACGCGCGCCGTCACGGCGTTCTGCGCCGCCTTCGCCACGTCCGCCGACGGCAGCACCACGTACGGGTCGCTGCCGCCCAGCTCCAGGACCGTCTTCTTCACCTCGTCGCCCGCGATCGAGGCCACGGAACGGCCGGCCGGTTCGCTGCCGGTGAGGGTCGCCGCGACCACCCGCTCGTCGCGCAGAATGCCCTCGACCGCGCCCGAACCGATGAGCAGCGTCTGGAAACAGCCCTCTGGGTAACCGGCCCGGCTGAAGAGATCCTCCAGGTAGAGGGCGGTCCCCGGCACGTTCGACGCATGCTTGAGCAGGCCCACGTTCCCGGCCATGAGGGCGGGCGCCGCGAACCGTACGACCTGCCACAGCGGGAAGTTCCACGGCATCACCGCGAGCACCGGGCCGAGCGGCCGGTAGCGCACGTGCGCCCGTACCGCGCCCGAGTCCTTCACGTCCGACTCCGCCGGATGCTCGTCCGCGAGCAGCTCCGACGCGTGCTCCGCGTACCAGCGCATCGTCTTCACGCACTTCAACGCCTCGGCCCGCGCCGCCGCCACCGGCTTGCCCATCTCGGTCGTCATCGTGCGGGCGACGTCGGGCGCGTCCGCCTCCAGCAGGTCCGCGGCCCGCTGCAGCAGCCTCGCCCGGTCGAAGAACGTCGTCGTCCGGTACGAGTCGAAGGTGCGCGCCGCCAGGGCGAGCCTGCGCTCGATCTCCTCCGGGGACAGGGCCTCGTACGTCTTGAGGGTCTCGCCGTTCGCCGGGTTGACCGTCGCGATGGGCATGCTGCCGACCTCCTCTGCGCGGTTCCTACGACCTTCCCGCGCGCCACGGACGCGCGCAACGCGGGCCGCGGGACGACCCCGGGTACCCACGGGCAGGCCTGCCAGACGTCCGCCCCTTGGATCACCTGTCTCAGGACACCTGAGCCGCGAGCCGGTCGAGGAAGACCGCCTGTGCCTTCACGATCCGGGCCCGCGCCGGATCAAGGCCGAACCAGGCCACCCGGTCCAGCTCTGGAAACTCCGCCATGCGACCGGAACCGCGCGGCCACTCCATCGTGAACGTCCCCGGCACCATCTGCGCCGGATCCAGATCCGCCTCCACCGCCCACACGGTCACGTGCTTGCCGCCGGACTGCACCGTCTCGCCCAGCGGCAGCGCGGCTCCCTCCGGCGGCGGCAGTCCCAGCTCCTCCTGAAACTCGCGCCGCGCCGCCTCCCACGGTGTCTCGCCCGGCTCGTACTCACCCTTCGGCACGCCCCACGCGCCCGCGTCCCTGCGCGCCCAGAACGGGCCGCCCATGTGCCCGAGCAGCACCTCGACCCCTTCCGCCGCGTGCCGGAAGAGAAGCAGGCCCGCGCTGCGCTTTCCTCGCCTCGTCCCGTCAGCCATGCGCCAAGTCTCGGTGCAGGAACCGGATGACCGCGAGTACACGGCGATTGTGATCCTCCGACACCGGCAGCCCCAGCTTCCCGAACACCGCCGCGACGTGCTTCTCCACCGTGCCCGCCGACACATGCAGCGACTCGGCGATCGCCGCGTTCGACCGGCCCTCCGCCATCAGCTCCAGCACATCCCGCTCCCGCTCCGTGAGCGAACTCAGCTCCTCGGCCGCCCGGCCCGCGCCGGCGAGCTGAGTCACCACCTCCGGGTCGAGCGCGGTGCCGCCCGCAGCGACCCGGGTGAGCGCGTCCGTGAACTCCGCGACGTTCGCCACCCGTTCCTTGAGCAGATATCCGACGCCCGCCGAGCCCTCGGCGAGCAGTCGCGTGGCGTACTTCGTCTCCACGTACTGCGAGAACAGCAGCACACCGGTCCCCGGATGCTCGCGCCGGATGTCGATCGCCGCGCGCAGCCCGTCGTCGGTGTGCGTCGGCGGCATACGGATGTCGACGACCGTCACGTCGGGCCGGTGCTCCGCCACGGCGGCCCGCAGCGCATCCGCGTCACTCACCGCCGCCACGACCTCGTGCCCCCGCATGGACAGCATCTGGGCCAGCAACTCCCGCAGCACGGCGGCGTCCTCGGCGATGACTACGCGCATGGCCGGGATCGTCTCACGCGTCCTGTCGGTAGTCCTGGCCGTAGTCCTCTCCGTGTTCACTTCGCTCCCTCGCCTCCTGCCCGCTCTCGCTGCCGCTGCGTCTACGTGTGCAGCGGCAGCGACACCGTCACCGCTGTCGGGCCGCCCGGCGGACTCGTCACCTCCAGCGACCCGTCGACCGTCCGGGCCCGCTGCACCAGGCCCGCGAGACCGCCGCCCGGCTCCAGGCGTGCGCCACCCTTCCCGTCGTCCGTCACCCGCAGCCGCAACGTGCCGTCACCCGCGGCCAACTCCACCCCGCAGTGCCGCGCCCCGCTGTGCTTTATCGCGTTGGCCAGCAGCTCCGCCGCGCAGAAGTAGGCCAGGCTCTCCATCGCGGGCGCCGGCCGCTCCGGCAGATCCACGCTGACGTCCACCGGTAGCGTGCTGCGCGCCGCGAGCGTGCTCAGCGCGTCACCGAGCCCGCCGTCGAGCGCGGGCGGATGCAGGCCACGCGAGAGGTCGCGCAGCTCCGTGAGGACCTCCGTCGCGTTGTCCCGCGCCGCCTCCACCATGCTGTGCAGCTCCGGCCGGTCCCGGTCGTCCAACTGCTCGCGCACCATGTCCAGACTCATCGCAAGCGCCACCAGGCGAACCTGCGCCCCGTCGTGCAGATCCCGCTCGAGCCGACGCAGCCGTTCATTGGCCTCTTCCACCGCCAGCGCCCGCTTCTCCTCCAGGTCGCGCACGCGGTCGGCCAGTTCACCAGGGCCGAGCAGCGCCGGCATCAGCGTGCGGTCCGCCTTGACGACGACCCGTATCAGCCACGGCGCGATCACCACGATCAGCACACCCCGCAGCGCGACACCGAACGCCCCGGCCAGCGAGTGCACCTGCGGCTGCCCGCCCCACGGCAACGGCGTCACCAGCGTCAGATCCTCGGGCGTGAACGCCCACCGCACCGGCGCCGCGATGTTCACCGCGCCGATCACCCACCACGTCACCCCGTACAGGCCCACCGTCGCCAGCGGCAGCTTCACCAGCACGTACGCGACCGCCCGCCACGCGGTCCCGTCCCGCAGCCGAGCCTCCACGCGCGCGAACATCCCGCCCTCGACCGGCGGCGGGCCCGGCGCCGCCACCCGCTCGCCGAGCAGCGCGCCGGCAAGGAGCCGGTGCAGTGCGCCGAGGCCGCGGGCCAGGTAGAGCCCGGCCAGCAGGAACACCGCGCCGAGGACCGCCCCGACCACCGTCAGCGTCAGCGCGGACCCCAGGGCCAGCGCCACCACGACGAGGAGGAAACCCACGAGCGCGGGGACGTAGCACAGGAGGCAGTACGCCGCCTCCGCCCACGCCCGCCGCGTGACGCAGGCCGTCAGTGCCGCGCGCACGCTCGGCAGGCCGTCGAAGGGGAAGTCAGGCATCGCGGCGCGCCAGCAGCCGGTCGCCCACGGCGAGGAACGCCGCCGTGTACAGGCACAGCACGCTGAACCCGGCCCACGGCGACAGCATCCCGTCGACCGGCACCGTCACCGCAAGCGAATTGCCCGCGATCATCGTCGGGAAGAACTTCGCGACCGCCGTCCCCGTGGTCCCGGCCAGAAGCGCGGGCAGCACATATGTGATGCCGACCAGGACGCCTATCGCGCTCGCCGTGTGCCGGGTGATCGCGCCGATCCCGAGGCCCATCAGGCCGACCATCGCCAGATACGCGCCCGACATGAGCACGGCGCGCAGCACAGCGGGATCGCCGAGCGAGGGGTGCGGCACACCGGGGGAGAGCGCCGCGGTCCCCGCGAGGAACGTCACGAACGTCACCACCTCGCCGACGACCAGCGCGAGCCCGCCGAACACCGCGGCCTTCGCCGCCAGCGCCAGCCGCCGGTCGGGCACCGCCGCCAGCGTCGAGCGGATCGTCCCCGACGAGAACTCGCCGGACATCACGAGGACGCCCAGCACGCCGATGATGAGCTGGCCGAGGGCCACGCCCGCCAGGACGTTGTTCGTCGGGTCGAAGGACGCCACCCGCGAAGCGCCCTGCGGCGCCTTCGTGTTGGCCATCGTCACGACCCCCATGGCGATCATGCCGACCACGGTGAGGAGCAGCGCGTACATCGTCGAGCGCAGGCTCCGCAGTTTGATCCACTCCATCCGGGCGGCCTGCCGGAAACCGTAGTGCCCCGCCAGGGCGGGCGCGTACGTCGCGGTGCTCATCGGGCTCCTCCTGCCTGGTACATGGCCGCGCCCCCGGTGAGCGCGAAGAACGACTCCTCCAACGACCGCCCGTGCGCCGTGAGGTCGGCGACCGAGGTGTCCGCGAGCAGCCTGCCCTGGCCGATCACCAGAAGATGGTCGGCCGTGAGGGCCATCTCGCTGATCAGATGGCTCGACAGCAGGACCGTACGTCCCTCGGCGGCCAGCGAGCGCAGCAACTCCCGTATCCAGCGGACGCCTTCGGGGTCAAGCCCGTTCACCGGCTCGTCGAACAGCAGCACCGCCGGGTCTCCCAGGAGCGCCGACGCGATGCCGAGGCGCTGCGCCATGCCGAGCGAGAACGAACCCGCCCGCTTGTGCGCGACCGAGGCCAGACCGACGGTCTCCAGGACCGCGTCCACCCGCGCCGGGTCGATGCCGCCGCCCGCGGCCAGCGCCGCGAGATGGCCGCGCGCGCTGCGGCCCGGATGGAACGTGCGGGCTTCGAGCAGCGCGCCGACCCGGCGCAGCGGCCAGTCCAACTCGGCGTACGGGCGGCCGTGGATCGTGACGTGCCCGGCGTCCGGCCGGTCGAGACCCATGATCATGCGCATGGTCGTGGACTTCCCCGACCCGTTCGGCCCGAGGAATCCCGTGACGCTCCCGGGGCGCACCCGAAAGCTCAGGTCCTCCACGGCGACCGTCTCGCCGTACCGCTTGGTGAGACCCTTGGCCTCGATCATCACGACTCCCTCTGCCCACGCGCTCCGACGTCGCGCCCTTCGTGTGACATCCACGCTAGGTACCGGGACGATCCACCGGAACGAGGTTGTCCTCCGACCCTGCTGGGGGAAAACCCCCAGGCCGCGGACGCCGGGCAGGAGTTTCAGCCCGGAGCGGCCCGGAGCGAAGCCCAGGCCGAAGCGAAGCCGAAGCCAGTCCGAGGCGGGCGCTCGATCAGGCCCGCCCCCGCGGCACGACACCCAGCGCCGTCGCGTCCGCGAGATGCTGCCCCAGACGCAATCGCAGCGGCCCGATCGGCCCCGGCCGCTCCGACAGCAGACTCAGCGATCCCACCGCCCGGCCCGAGGCCCGCAGCGGCACCGCCAACCACACACGCGAAGCCCAGGCTGCGCGCCATCGCCGTGTACGAAGGCCAGTTGGCGCGCGCGTACGGATGCGCCAGCGGAACGCCGCTGATGGCCGTGGCGGAGCTGCGGCAGTCCAGGCCGGGACCCTCGCCCCAGGTCAGCGCGGCCCGCTCCAGGCGCAGGCCGCGTGGGTCGGACGCCGCGACCTCGACCCGGGCCGCGGGCGGGTTCAGCACCGCCACCGCCGACGCCACCCCGAGCAGCGACACACAACTGCCGACGAGCGCGCCGAGGGCCTGGGTACCACCCCGTACGGCGGCGTCGGCCACTTCCACGAACGCCGTCGCCAGCCGCTCGCTGTCCACCTGGTACGCCTCGTACGGCACGCCACGCATGACGGCCCCCTTGCCCCTGTCCCGTCCGCCCCGCACGACGCAGCGACCCGCCCTGCCACTTACCCGTCGGGCGGACTGTGCTCAGGGGGTATGCCCCTTGGATGGGCCGCACGAACCGACGGCGTACGACCCGCCTCACATGTGCACGGCCGACTCCTCGCCGGACATCACCTTCGGCGGCCCCGGCCGGTACAGGAGCAGTGTCACGACGAAGCCGACGCCGAAGAACGCGGCCGACCACCAGTAGGCGGTCGAATAGCTCTCGATCGCGGCCTGTGCCCGCACCAGCGGTGTGGGCCGCTTGCCGACGAGGTAGCTGGTCGCGGCGGTCGTGGCCAGCGTGTTCAGCAGCGCCGTACCGATCGAACCACCCACCTGCTGACTGGTGTTGACCATCGCGGAGGCGACCCCCGCGTCGTGCGTCGCGACACCGGAGGTGGCCAGGTTCATGGCCGTCGCGAAGATCATGCCCATGCCGAGGCCCATCACCATCGTCGGCGGCAGCACGTGGCCGGCGTACGTGCTGTCGATGTCGAGGAAGGTCAGCCAGATCATCGCCCCCACCGCCAGGGCCATGCCCAGCGGAACGATCGGCTTGGGCCCGAACCTCGGCGCGAGGGAGTTCTGCGTGATCATCGACGAGAAGATCATGCAGGCGACCATCGGCAGGAACGCCACACCGGTCTGCACCGGCGAGAACTCCAGGATCTGCTGCAGGTAGTACGTCAGGAACAGGAACACGCCGAACATGCCCGCACCGGCGATGAACATCGCCAGGTACGACGCGCCGCGGTCCCGGTCGAGCGGCACACGCAGCGGCAGCAGCGGATGCGCGGCCCGCGTCTCGAACCAGGCGAACGCGGCCAGCAGCACCGCGCCGATCACCAGGAAGCCCCACGTCGCGAACTCGCCCCAGTCATGGGTCTCGGCGTTGGAGAACCCGTACACGATGCAGAACAGGCCCGCCGACACCAGGATCGTGCCGGGCACGTCCAGCTTCGGACGGTCCGCGGGACGCCCGCCGTGCAGCAGCCGCAGGCCGCCCAGGAACGCGAAGGCGGCGAAGGCCAGGTTCACGAACAGGCACCAGCGCCAGTCCAGATACTCGGTCAGCACACCGCCCAGCAGCAGGCCGACCGCGCCGCCCGCACCGGCGATGGCGCCATAGATGCCGAAGGCCTTGGCCCGCTCCTTGGGATCGGTGAACGTCGTCGTCAGCAGGGAGAGCGCGGCCGGCGCGAGCAGCGCGCCGAACGCGCCTTGCAGGGCGCGCGCCGCGACGAGCATTTCGAAGCTGCTCGCGGCACCACCCAGCGCGGAGGCCACCGCGAACCCGACCAGGCCCACGAGGAACACGGCCTTGCGGCCGACGAGGTCGGCGATCCGCCCACCGAGCAGCAGCAGACTGCCGAACGCCAGGGAGTAGGCGGTGACGATCCACTGCCGGTTCCCGTCGGAGAACCCGAGGTCCTTCTGGGCCGAGGGCAGCGCGATGTTCACGATGGTGGCGTCGAGGACGACCATCAGCTGTGCCAGGCCGATCACGGCGAGGATCAGCCACCGGTGCTCGTGCCTGCCCCCGCCCGCGTACGGCACGGAGCCGCCGCCGGGAGGGGAGTGCTGTATGCCGGGTTCGGCGTCTGCCTGAGAGGTGTCGGGCGAGCGATCCATCGTGGCCTCCAAACCACCGGACCCCCCGATCGACTTCGCCCACCACGCTAAGCGCCCTGGTCATGGTGGGCGACTGGAGAGAGAACGGGGCCGTTCCCCAGGTGTGGAGAACGGCCCCGTCGGGTGCCGGGTTCGGCGGCCTCCGCCGAGGATCGGCGGAGGTTCGTCAGCGGCTGTGCTCGTCCAGGGCGGCCGACTTCTCGTCGGGCTTCCCGTCCGGCTCCGTGCCGGGCTTCGTGTCCGGCTTCGCGTCACCCTGTGCGGACTGCTCGGCCGCACGCGGCTCGGGAACCGCGCCCGCGGCCACGGCCACCGCCGCGCGCTGCGGGAACAGCCGCTGCGCGAGGGGCTGCACGAACCGCGCGGTCAGCGGGCCCACGATCACCAGGATCAGCACGTACGCGGTGGCCAGCGGGCCGAGCCGGGGCTCGATACCGGAGGTGACGGCGAGGCCCGCGATCACGATGGAGAACTCGCCGCGCGCCACCAGCGCGCCACCGGCCCGCCAGCGTCCCTTGACGGAGATCCCTGCGCGGCGCGCCGCCCAGTACCCCGTCGCGATCTTCGTGCAGGCCGTGACCACGGCGAGCAGCAGCGCGGGCAGCAGCACCGGAGGGATGCTCGCCGGGTCGGTGTGCAGGCCGAAGAAGACGAAGAAGACGGCCGCGAACAGGTCGCGCAGCGGGGACAGCAGCGTATGCGTGTTCTCGGCGACCTCACCGGACAGCGCGATGCCCACGAGGAACGCGCCTACGGCCGCGGACACCTGGAGCTGCTGTGCGAGACCCGCGACCAGAATGGTCAGACCGAGCACCACGAGGAGCAGCTTCTCCGGGTCGTCGCTGGAGACGAACTTCGAGATGTGCCGCCCGAACCGCACCGCGATGAACAGCACCAGACCCGCGGCGCCGAGCGCGATGGCGAGCGTCAGCCCGCCGGCCGCCCAGCCGACACCGGCGAGCAGCGCCGTGATGATGGGCAGATACACCGCCATCGCCAGGTCCTCGAGCACCAGAATGCTGAGGATCACCGGCGTCTCGCGATTGCCGAGCCGGCCCAGGTCCCCGAGCACCTTGGCGATCACGCCCGAGGACGAGATCCAGGTGACACCGGCGAGCACCACGGCCGCCACCGGCCCCCACCCCATGAGCAGTGCGGCGATGGCACCGGGCAGGGCGTTGAACGTCATGTCGACGAGGCCGGCGGGATACTGCGTCTTCAAATTGGTGACGAGATCGCTGGCCGTGTACTCGAGACCGAGCATCAACAGCAGCAGGATCACGCCTATTTCGGAGCCGATGGCGACGAACTCCTCGCTGGCGCCGAGCGGCAGCAGACCGCCCTCACCGAACGCGAGTCCTGCCAGCAGATACAGCGGGATCGGTGAGAACCGCAGCCGCCCCGCGAGCCGTCCGAGCAGCCCGAGTGCCAAGGTGATGGCACCGAATTCGATCAGAAAGACAGCACCGTGCATGCGGTCACTCCCGCCCCAGAATCGTGGCCGCCGCGTCGACGCCCTCGCGGGTACCGATGACGATGACCGTATCGCCGCCCGCGAGCCGGAAGTCCGGCGTAGGCGACGGAATCGCGTCGGCGCGGCGCAGTACGGCCACGATCGACGCGCCGGTATCGGTCCGCATCTTCGTCTCGCCGAGCAGCCGCCCGTTCCAGATCGAGGCGCCCGGAATCTCGATGCGCTCGGCGACGAGCCCCAGATCGGTGGTGTGCAGCAGGTTCGGGCTGTGGTGCGAGGGCATCAGCGCGTCGATGAGATACGTCGCTTCCCCCGACGTCAGCTTCAGTGACAGGTCGCAGGCGTCCGGGTCGTCCGCCCGGTACGCGCTGAGGGTGCGGCCCCCGTCCCGGTGGGCGACGACCGAGAGCTGGCGCTGCTCGCGGGTCGTGAGGTCGTAGCGGTAGCCGATCCCCGGCAATGGTGTCCTGCTCAGGCGTGAAGCGGGCACGTCTCTCCCCTTGTCCGTGCGTGGCCGCTGTCCCGGCGACCAATAGATGGCAGATGCAACTTTAGATGGATGTCCGTCACCCTATACGCGCCAAGCTTTGGCAAAAAAACGGTCAGGCGTAGAAAGGGTCATACGGGGCGTACGAGGTCATGCGCACAAGCAGTCGGGCACCGACACGGTCACGCGTCGAGCGAGGCATGCGCGGCGAGCACAGCCTCCACCGTGTCCGCCTGCTCGGCGGACTTGTCCTCCCGGTACCGCACCACGCGCGCGAAGCGGAGCGTCACACCTGCCGGGTAGCGCGTCGAGCGCTGCAAACCGTCATAGGCGATCTCCACGACCAACTCGGGCCGCACGGTCACGACATGGCCGTCGTCACTGACCGCCAGGGCGCGCAGTCGCTCCGTCTGCCAGGTCAGCAGCGCGTCGGTGAGTCCCTTGAACGTCTTGCCGAGCATCGCGTACGTACCGTCGGGACGGCGTGCGCCCAGGTGCAGGTTGGACAGCTTTCCGGTACGCCGCCCGTGCCCCCACTCGGCGGCGAGCACGACGAGGTCCAGCGTGTGCACGGGCTTGACCTTCACCCAGGACGCGCCGCGGCGCCCCGCGCTGTACGGGGCCTCAAGGCCCTTGAGCACCACGCCCTCGTGGCCACGCGCGAGGGTGTCGGCGAAGAACGCCTCGGCGGCGGCCCGCTGTTCGGTGCCGTCCGCCTCCTCGCCCTCGTCCGCGACCACGAGGCGCCGTACCCGCATCGCCTCCGGGGCGAGCCGGGCCAGCTGCTCGTGCCGCCTGGCGAACGGCAGGTCCAGCAGATCCCGTCCGTCGACGTACAGCACATCGAAGAACACGGGGGAGACCGGCAGCGCCTTCGCGGCACGCGCGACGTCGACCCGCGACCCGACCCGGCCCGCGACGTCCTGGAACGCCCGCGGCCGACCGTCCTCGCCGAGCGCGATGACCTCCCCGTCGAGGATGAACCGCTCGCCGTGGAACTCCCGTACGGCGTCGGTGACTTCGGGAAGCCGATCCGTGATGTCGTCGAGCGTGCGCGTGTAGACGCGTACGTCAGCGCCGTCCCGATGAACCTGCACGCGAATGCCGTCGAGCTTCTCCTCCACAGCGCAGGCGCCCAGCTTGTCGAGCGCCTCGCCGACGCCACCGGCGCTGTGCGCGAGCATCGGCAGCACGGGCCGGCCGACGGTGAGCCGGAACTCGTCGAGCGCCTCGGGTCCGCGGGCGAGGAGCGCCTGCGCGACGTCCTGCAGCCCGCCTGCCAGCATCACGGCACGCCGTACGTCGGCGGGGGCCGCGCCCGTCGCCTGCGCAAGCCCCTCGGTCGCGACGGCGTCCAGGGCGCCCTGGCGCACCTCGCCGGTCACGAGCCCGAACAGGAACCGCTGCTCGCCCTCGGTGGCGGCGCCCATCAGCTGCCCGACGAGTCGCTTCCGCTCGGCCTGCGAACCGGTGCCGGACACATCCCCGAGCTCGGTCATCAGCGCGTCGACGTCCTGCACGCTCAGCCGCGGCTCCGGCGCCGCCTCGACCGGCTCGCTCAGCACCCGCCACCCGACCCCGAGTCGTCCCTGGGGCAGCCGACCCGCCAGGTACGGGATGACGATCGGTACGTCGTCCGGGTCGGCGTCCCGGAACAGCTCGGCGAGCAGCGCGATCTTGCGCGACCGCGCGGAGGCGGCGGCGACGTCCTGGGACACCTGAGCGAGCCGGGCGAACAGCATGTAGCCATGGTGCTACGGGGGAGGTGGAGGCGCAGCGGAGCCGCTGCCGGCACCTCCTGCCGCTCCCGGTCGTTCAGCTGCCCGTCGAGAGCTCCCGCTCGATGGCCGCCACGACCTCCGGAGCGTCCGGCGTCGTCTGGGGCGAGAAGCGGGCGACGACGTCACCGGAGCGCCCGACGAGGAACTTCTCGAAGTTCCAGCGGATGTCGCCGGTGTGCCCCTCGGCGTCCGCCGTGTCGACGAGGTTCGCGTACAGGGCGTGCCGCTCCTCGCCGTTGACGTCGACCTTCTCCGTCATGGGGAACGTGACCCCATATGTGGCGGAGCAGAACTCGGAGATCTCGTCGGCAGTACCGGGCTCCTGCCCCATGAACTGGTTGCAGGGCACGCCCAGCACCGTGAACCCACGGTCCGCGTACTGCTTCTGGAGCTCCTCGAGGGCGGTGTACTGCGGCGTGAGCCCGCACTTCGAGGCAACGTTGACGATCAGGACGGCCTTGCCCTGGTACTGGGAGAGGTCGGCGGCGCCGCCCTGAAGGTTGTCGATCTGCACTGCGTCGTAAATGGTCATGCTGCGGAGCGTACGCCGAGACTCTGACAGCGACGTGACCGCGCCCCGGCTCTGGTCCCAGCCGAGGTTCGGGCCCGGCTCAGAAGATCAAGACGCTTCGTCCCCCAGGGACCATGACGACGACGCCATCCACAGCCGCGCCGTCACGCAGGGGCGCCGAGTGGCGGGTGCTCGAGCACGCGGGGCTTGTACTCGACCAGCTGGATGCCGCTGTCGAAGGTCTGGTGCTCGGTCATCTCGAGAGCGACGTCCGGATAGCCGTCGTAGATGCGTTCTTCACCCGTGGCCCCGGTGATCACCGGGAACATCACGACCCGGAAGCGGTCCACGAGTCCGGCGCGCAGCAGGGACCGGCACAGGCTGAGGCTGCCGATCGTACTGAGGAGTTCCGAGCCACTGGACTTCATGGCGCGGACCGCCTCGACGGCGTCGTCGCGGACGAGCGAGCAGTTGGCCCATTTCAGTGGGTCCTCGAGGGAGGAGGAGAACACCACCTTGGTCGCTTGCGTGAGCTCGTCGACGGACGCCTCTTCTTCGGGCCTGAACTCGTCTTGGCCGGTCGGGATCTCGCCTGCGGCGAAGCCCGACATGAGGCGGTACGTGTTCGCCCCCATCAAGTAGGTGACCTCGGGCTGTTTGCCGAGCCAGGCGAGGTACTCCGGGCCTTCGAGGCCCCAGAACCCGGGCCATCCCTCTCCCGAGGCGTAGCCGTCGAGGGAGGTGATGAAGTCCACGAGAAGCTCCGACATGGCGGTGTCCCTTCATAGGTGTCACGAACTTGGACCGACAGCGAGCCGCAAACTCATCGGCCGCGCTTCGGAGCGCTCGGGTCGACCGTCGTGCTCAGCGGGTGCCGTGCGTGTCGGCTTGCGCAGAAAATCGAACACGCGATCTAATCTGGCCTATGCGGAACACGATCACTGAGGACCTGGTGCAGACACAGCGGGAGTGGGACGCGACCTACCGGCAGCTTGCCGATCGGCCAGGGCGTACCGCTCTGCGGCGGCGTCTGCTGTATCTGTCCCGGGTGTTGGTGGGCGAGAAACTCACTCCGGCGCAGAAAGCGGAGTTGCGTCGGCGGGCGCGGGGGCGGGCGTGACGTTGGAGATAGTCGTGCATCGGCCGTCGGTGTCGGGCGGAGGGCGAAGGGTCACGGTCGGCGGTGTGGACTTCGGACTGGCCCGGGGCGACGGCGACCTGGTCGAGTTTCTGCGCCGGGCCGGGCTCGATGACGCCGATCAACTGGTGTCCGGGGATTCGCCGATCATCCAGTGGCGCGGCGGGCGCGCGCACGAGTACGGGGCTGCCGGGGGATAACCCCACCTCGATCCGGATGGCTGCCCCAGTGCGCGGCGTGTCCTGTGCGGGCATTGTGGTGACCTGGACCGGCTCTCGGGTGTTGGTCCTCTCGGTCGTGGAGCCGGACTCCGCACCCCTTAGGGGTGGCTCCCAGAGGTTTCCCCGAGATACGTCACCACCTCTCGTTTTATTAACTTTCGTACCGTTACCTGTAGTTATGCCCGACTATCTGGTTTACGGCCTCCTTGTTCTGTGCGTCATGCCCCCGCTGGTGCCCAATTCGTGGCTGCTCGTCAGCGCGGGGGCCATGGCGGCCGACGGCCGTCTCCAACTCGCCCTGGTGCTGCTGGTGGTGTCGGGCGCCGCCATCCTCGGGGACCTGCTGGTGTACCGGTCGACGCGGCGTTTCGGAGGGCCGGTGCTGCGCCGGCTGCGACGCAAGCGGCGACGTGCCGCGCTGCTCGACTGGGCTGCTGTACGGGTCCGTCGGCACGGGATCCCGTTCATCATCGGCATCCGGTTTCTGCCGACCGGGCGGTTCGTCGGCGCGGTGTCGGCGGGGCTCGTCGACGTCCGGTTGGGCCGGTTCCTCGTGGCCTCAGGTGTCGCCGAGGTGGTCTGGGCCTCGTACTCGACAGGTGTGGGTCTGCTGGGCGGGATCGCCGCCGGTGGGCCGTTCACCGGCGCGCTGCTCGGGTTGGCCGTCTCGGGAGTCGTGGCGACCCTGGCCGGCGTCGTCACATGTCGCGCAAGAACTCCGCGAGCGCCTGGTTGAAGGCCTCCGGATCGTCCATGTTCGGGTAGTGGGCGGCGTTGGGGATCGAGACCGCCCGGCCGTCGGCGACGCTGCTCGTCAGGCGCTCCGCCATGCCGATGTGGTCGGGGGAGTCGAGTGCGCCGTTGATGGCGCGGACCGGGATCGGGATCGCGGCGGCGCGGGTCCAGGTGTCCTTGAGGGGGACGCTCCAGTCGGGTTCTTCCGCGGTGTGTTTGGACATCGTGTTCCACGTCATCGTGCGCAGGCGATCCACGAGGTGGGGGTCGAGGTTGTCCAGGGCGCGGTGCGGGCCCGACCCGAAGGCGGTGAACGCCTCCACCGCGGCGCTCACGTCACCCGCGGCCATCGCCGACTGCCAGGTGGTCCAGAGCTCGGTCGTCCACGGGTCCGTGAAGTACGGCTCGCTGGTGCCGGCGCCGCTGATCACCACGCCGTCGACCAGTTCCGGGTGCTCCAGGGCGGTGTCGATCGCGATACTGGCTCCCATCGAGACGCCCACCAGGATCGCCGGGCCGACGTCCAAGTGGCGCAGCAGCGCGGCGAGGTCGTCCGTGTGCCGGAACGGTCCTGTGGCGTTGGGGGAACGGCCGTGGCCGCGGGCGTCGGGCGCGATGACACGGTGGTCCGATGCCAGGTGCGGGATCTGGTCGTCCCACATGTGGTGGTCGAGGAAGCCGCCGTGCAGCAGGACCAGAGGGCGGCCAGTGCCTTGGTCGATCCGGAAGAGGTCGGAGAGATCAGACATGACAACCAGGTTGCCATCCCCGCCGTTCGCGTGGGCGCAGTCCGGTGTCCGCAGAGGTGGCGGCTCGGCTCTTCGAGGTGTTCGGCCTCGTGGGGCCGCTGTACCGGCGCACGTACGCCAGAGTCGAGCGGGAGGTCGCGGTGGACGGGCTGTCGGTGGGCGTGCGGGCCGTGCTCGGCATGCTGCACGGGCGGGGCCCCATGACGGTTTCTCAGATGGGGGCGGTTCCAGGCGCTGAGCCGTCAGTTCGTGCAGCGGATGGTGAATGACGCCGCCGCCCGCGGACTCGTCCGAGGAAGAGCGCACCGTCATCGCCGTCATGGACGACTGAGCCGCCCCCGCGCCACCAGCTCCACCGTCGTCGCCACCGAGATCGCCTGTACGGCCATCAGCGCCACCAGGACGAAGAGTTGCACCGCCCCGGCGGTCACCGTTGACGCCCCGCCCAGGAGCATGCCCACGAAGGCGCCCGGGAGCGTCACCAGGCCCACCGTCCGCGTCTGGTCGAGGCCGGGGAGGAGGGCGTCGGAGGCGGCGGGCCGGGCGATCTCGAGGCGGGCCTCGTGGGGGAGCAGGCCGAGGGCCAGGCACGCCTCCACCTCGCCCTTGCGCGCGGTCAGCTCGTCGAGGGCGCGGCGCCCCGCCAGCACGGTCGCCGTGAGCGCGCCGCCGATCAGGATGCCGGTCACCGGGATCACGGCGATCCCACGGAGGGGGAGAAGACCGCAGACGATGAGCGCGGCCACGAGCGGGGTCACCGGCGCCGCGATCGGCAGGGCCGCCCAGATCCACGTCCGGTTCGGGGTGAGGCGGCGGCCCGCCGTGCGCGTGGCCACCGCCAGCATGAGCAGGAGGAAGGCCAGCAGCGCCGCTCCGTGGCGCACCACCCAGCCGATCAGGAGCGACACCACGGCGAGCTGGACCGTTGCCCGAACCCCGGCGATCGCGATGTCGCGGGCCCGGCGGCGCGACCCGTCCGCGGAGAGGCGGTAGACCGCGGTCACCGCCGCCGCGATCACGAGGAGAACGAAGAGCACCGCCGCGAGAGTTCCGTTGACGGGGAGGAGGGTGGCCGCTGCCTGGGTTCGAACGCGCACGGGAACACAGTAGAGCGCCCCGACCTGGGCACCGGTGCTGTTCACCGCTTGGCCGGTGAGCGAGGATGGGCGGGTAACAAAGCGTGAAGTTGCCGCGATTGAGAAAGAGGGCTGACCGTCATGGCACAGCAGGTGCAGGGCGTGATCGCGCGGGCCAAGGGGGCCCCCGTGGAGATCGCGACGATCACGGTGCCGGACCCGGGTCCGGGCGAGGCCGTCGTGAAGATCCAGGCGTGCGGGGTCTGCCACACCGATCTGCACTACCGGGAGGGCGGGATCAACGACGAGTTCCCGTTCCTGCTCGGTCACGAGGCGGCGGGTGTCGTCGAATCGGTGGGTGCCGGGGTGAACGAGGTCGCCCCCGGCGACTTCGTGATCCTCAACTGGCGTGCGGTGTGCGGGCAGTGTCGTGCCTGTAAGCGCGGGCAGGCCCAGTACTGCTTCAACACCCACAACGCGAAGCAGAAGATGACCCTGGCCGACGGCACCGAGCTGTCGCCCGCGCTGGGCATCGGGGCGTTCGCCGAGAAGACCCTCGTGGCCGCCGGACAGTGCACGAAGGTGGACCCGGCCGCGTCCCCGGCCGCCGCGGGCCTCCTCGGCTGCGGGGTCATGGCCGGGATCGGCGCGGCGATCAACACCGGGAACGTGGGCCGTGGCGACTCCGTCGCCGTGATCGGCTGCGGCGGCGTGGGCAATGCCTCCGTCGTCGGTGCCCGGCTGGCCGGCGCCGCGAAGATCATCGCCGTCGACATCGACGACGCGAAGCTCGCCACCGCGCGGGAGCTGGGCGCCACCCACACCGTCAACTCCCGCTCCACCGACCCGATCGAGGCCGTGCGCCAGCTGACCGGCGGCTTCGGCGCCGACGTCGTCATCGAGGCCGTCGGCCGCCCGGAGACGTACGAGCAGGCCTTCTACGCGCGCGATCTGGCGGGCACGGTCGTTCTCGTCGGCGCACCGACGCCGGAGATGAAGCTCGAGCTTCCGCTGCTCGACGTGTTCGGGCGCGGCGGCGCGCTCAAGTCGTCCTGGTACGGCGACTGTCTGCCCTCGCGCGACTTCCCGATGCTCATCGACCTGTATCTGCAGGGACGCCTGGACCTCGACGCGTTCGTGACCGAGACGATCGCCCTGGACGACGTGGAGAAGGCGTTCGAGCGGATGCACCACGGCGACGTGCTGCGTTCGGTGGTGGTGTTCTGATGAGCGAGAACACGGCACGCGTGGACCATCTCGTGACATCCGGCACGTTCTCCCTCGACGGGGGCACGTGGGACGTCGACAACAACGTGTGGATCGTCGGCGACGACCGTGAGGCGATCGTCATCGACGCCGCCCACGACGCCGACGCCATCGCCGAGGCCGTCGGCGAGCGGCGGCTCGTCGCGATCGTGTGCACCCATGCCCACGACGACCACATCGACGCCGCGCCCGCGCTCGCCGCGCGCACCGGCGCGCCGATTCTGCTGCACCCGGCGGACACCGAGCTGTGGAAGCGCACGCACCCGGACCGCGCGCCGGACGGCGAACTGGCCGACGGGCAGAAGATCGGCGTCGCGGGCGTGGAGCTGACCGTGCTGCACACGCCGGGGCACTGCCACGGCGCGGTCAGCCTGTACGCTCCCGCGCTCGGCGCCGTGTTCACCGGGGACACCCTCTTCCAGGGCGGTCCCGGCGCCACCGGGCGGACCTTCAGCGACTTCCCGACCATCGTGGAGTCCATCAAGGACCGGCTCCTTACGCTGCCGGCCGAGACCGTCGTACGCACCGGACACGGTGACAGCACGACGATCGGCGCGGAGGCGCCGCATCTCGACGAGTGGATCGCACGCGGGCACTGATCCCGGGTTCCGGCCGGGGCGGCTCGACCGTCGCCCTGGCCGGAACGTGGCTCAGCAGGGTGTCAGCACCGCCAGCACCGTCTTGCCGCCCCTCGGATCGGCCCGCACGCTCCAGCGGCGGGCGAGCGCCTGGACCAGCGCGATGCCCCGGCCCGACTCGGCCGTCCACGACTGCGGCACGGCGCGGGGGAGTCCGGGCGCGTCGTCGTGCACGGCCACGGTCAGCTCACCCGAGTGCAGGCACAGGCTCATCCGGCAGCTGCCGCTCTGTGCCTCGGTGGCGTTGGCGACCAGGTCCGACACCACCAGCTCGGCGTCCGCCACCCCCTCGCCCGTACGTCCGGCGAGGAACCTTCGGGTCAGCCGCCGGGCCAACCGGGCGGCACCCGAACCCTGCGGCATCAGGAATTCCACGCGCGCGGCACGCCGCTCGGCGTCCCTCGACGCACGCATGACGACCACTTCCTCTCCTGGTGGATGGTGCGCGGCTCGCGCCTCGGTGACGGTGCCCATTCCCGCCGCACCGTGGCGATACACCCCTGCTCCTGCACACCGAGTGCCCCGCACCGGCCGGTTCACGCCGTGTCAGGTGCTCTCCGTGGGGTGCGGGTGGGCCAGGGTGTCCAGGAACCGGTCGATGGCGGGCGAGGAGGTCCCGTCGACGCAGTGGGAGCGCTCCACCTGTGGTATTGGCGACTTGCCCAGATGTGGTGCACGGGCTTCCAGGGCCCGCGTCAAATGGAGCCGCTCCAGGGCCCGTTCGGCGGCTGAGGAGCGTACGTACTCGACGAGTGTCACGCCCAGATGGTCCGCATGACTGCGTACCGCGGCGTACTCATCCGGCGTGAAGAGCTCCCGTAGGAGCGCAGTACTACCGTCCATGTTGGCATGATGCCGCTCTGCGTCGCGCCGCGTGGGCGGTTGGCATATTCACCCCCCGTTCGCGTGGAGTTGGTGTTGTTCGATGGCGCACGCGGGGGAGGGCGGCACTCAGAAGCGGTCGGGGTCCGCGGCCGCCCAGTCCGCCGCCCAAGCCGCGGGCGGCTGCCCGATCAACTGGCCCGGTTCCAGCCAGTCGTGGAGGTGCGCGTAGGAGACCGGCAGGTCCGCCGTGTTGCGCCGCATGAGCTGGTCAGGGCGCAGCTCGCGCGGATCCCGCACGCCCATCGCCGCCATGATCTGTGCCGCGCCGCGCACGGTCGCCTCCTGGTAGTGGCGTACGCGCTCGGCCTTGTCGGCGACGTCCAGGGCGCGCACGCGGCGCGGATCCTGCGTCGTGACCCCGACCGGGCAGGTGTTCGTGTGGCAGCGCTGGGCCTGGATGCAGCCGACCGCGAACATCATGGCGCGCGCCGCGTTCGTGAAGTCGGCGCCCTGGACGAGCCGCTTGACGATGTCCGCGCCGGTGGCGACCTTGCCGCTCGCCCCGACCCGGACGGTGTCGCGCAGCCGCGTGCCGACGAGCGCGTTGTGGACCGTGATCAGCCCCTCGGTGAGCGGGGTGCCGAGGTGGTCGGCGAACTCCAGCGGCGCCGCGCCCGTGCCGCCCTCCGAGCCGTCCACGATCACGAAGTCCGGCGTCACACCCTCGGCGACCATCGCCTTGCACACGGCGAGGAACTGCGTACGCGAGCCCAGACACAGCTTGAACCCGACCGGCTTGCCGCCCGCGAGCTGTCGCAACTCGGCGAGGAAAAGCACCAGTTGGCGCGGCGTCTCGAACTCCTGGTGGTACGGCGGCGACACCACCGTCTGCCCCTGCGGCACGTCCCGTACGCGCGCGATCTCCGCGTTGACCTTGCCGCCCGGCAGTACGCCGCCGATGCCCGGCTTCGCCCCCTGCGACAGTTTCAGGGAGACGCACTTGACGTGCTCGTGCGCCGCCTTGCCGGCGAACTCGGCGCGGTCGAAACGGCCCTCGCGTGTGCGGCAGCCGAAGTAGCCGGTGCCGATCTCCCACACCAGGTCGCCGCCGTGCGCCAGATGGTGGTCGGACAGGCCGCCCTCTCCGGTGTCGTGCGCGAAGCCGCCGAGGGCCGCGCCCTTGTTGAGCGCGCGGATCGCGTTGCTGGACAGGGCACCGAAGCTCATCGCCGATACGTTGAGCAGCGCCATGTCGTAGGGCCTGGTGCAGTCGGGGCCGCCGATGCGGACCGTGGCGGGCTGCTCGGGAGGGTCGACCGGGCGCAGCGACGGCACCAGGAACTCGTGCCCCGAGGCGTACACGTCGCGCTCGGTGCCGAACGGCTCCTCGGCCTCCTGCTGCTTGGCCCGCTCGTAAACGATGCTGCGCACGTCCCGGTCGTAGGGCCGGCCGTCGTAATTGCGCTCGACGAAGTACTGCTGCATTTCGGGGCGCAGGGACTCCATCAGGAAGCGCAGATGCCCGAGGACCGGATAGTTGCGCAGCACCGAGTGGCGCGACTGGGCCAGATCCCACACGCCCAGCGCGGTCAGGGCGAGGAGCGGGGCGGCGCCGAAACACCACCACGGGGAGAGCAGCAGCGACAGGGCCAGGGTGGCGGCCGCTCCGGCGACGGCGACGAGGAACACGAGGAATCTGCGCACCTGTCGAGTCAATCGCACCGGGACGCTCACGCCGGCGGGCGACACAGCAAGACGGAACGGACGCGGGGTGGACCGTCATCGATCATCTCGGATAAGTTAGGCAAGGCTTACCTAATGGAGGTTCGGGATGGGTGTCCGACAGATCGCTGCCGCCGTGCCCAGCACGGCGGCCCACGCACGCTCCGTGCTCGCCGCCGCATGGACCTGCGGCGTCACCACCGATGTGGGGCAGGACGACCTCGTCGGCGCGCACCGCGTCGATGACGACGGGGCGGTGCGCATCACGCCGCCGCCCGACAGCGTGCTGGCCGCCGCCGTGCTCTGCTCACCGCACGGACGGCCCACCACGCTCCTGGAGTTCGCCGACGCGGCGCCCGTGCCCGTGCGCGACCGGGTGCGGGCGCGGGTGTGGCTGTCGGGCGAGCTGGTGCCGAGCGGTGAGGAGTTGGTGCTGCGGCCCGAACGGGTGGTTCTGCAGACCCGCTTGGGCCGCACCGGCGTCGACCTCGACGAACTCGCCGCCACCGCGCCCGACCCGCTCGCGCTCGCCGAGCCCCGCCTGCTCACCCATCTCGCCGACTCCCACCCCGAGGCCGTCGAACAGCTCACCCGGCTCATCGCGCCGGACAGCCTGCACGGCGTCGTCCGGGTCCAGCCGCTCGCCGTCGACCGGCACGGCCTGACGCTGCGTCTGGAGCGGATGCGCGGCCAGGCCGACGTGCGGCTCGCCTTCCACCGGCCCGCCGACGACCTGGGTTCGCTCACCGAGCGCATGCACCAGCTGCTCGCCTCCGCGCAGACCGTCAGCCGCCGCCGGAGGTGACCTTCTCGCGGGCAGTCGCCTGTTCGGGCAGGGACCGTTGCTCCGTCGGCCGCCCGAACGCCCAGTCCATCCGGGGCTCGACGACGTAACGGAACACCCGCCGCACCGGTTCCGTGCACAACACGGTGATGAGCGCGACCGCCGCCGCCGTCACGGTCAGCTCACCGAGCGGGCCGTGCAGCCACGGGTGGTCGTACCAGTCCCAGAACCGGGAGGACTTGATGACGAAACCGTGCAGCAGATACGCGTAGATCGTCCCGGTGCCCAGGGCCGTGAACCACAGTCTGCGGCCCGGCACCCACGCCAGGAAGCACGCGCTGAGCGCGAGCGCGAGCACGAACAGGGCCGGCGTCGCGAACAGGCCCGCCCACCCGGGCACACCCCGCCCCTGCACGGCGCCGCGATGGTAGAACCAGCCCGCGTCGAACCACGGCGCCACCCAGTACGCGGCGACCAGAGCCGCGCCCGCGACCCCGAGTGCCACCCACCGCACGCGCCACGTCCGCAGCCGCGCGAAGTGCTCGGGCCGCAGCACCAGGCCCGCCACGAAGAACGGCAGGAACTGCAGCACACGCTGGAGCGCCAGGTCACCGCCCGCGCCCGGCCACATCGACACGGCCGTGCCCACCGCCAGCGACACGAGCACGGGATGGCGCAACTGCAGCCACAGCGGCGTCGAAAGCCGCCAGATGAACAGGGCCACCAGGAACCACATCAGATACCAGGGGTCCAGCAGGCTGATCGGATATCCCGGATCGTCCTGCGCCCACCGGTAGAACAGCGTGTACGCCACCTCGAAGACGAGGTACGGCACGACGACCCCGGACACCAGGCGCCTGAGGCGGTGCGGCGCCATGTCGAAACTGCGCGAGAAGTAGCCCGACACCAGTGCGAACGCCGGCATGTGGAAGGCGTAGACGGTGAGGTACACCGCCGTCACCGCGCGGGAGCCGTAGGTCAGCGGCTCCCACGCGTGCCCGCAGGCCACGAGGACGATCGTCAGGAATTTGACGTTGTCGAAGTACGACTCGCGTGCCTGTCCTGCCATGTGTGTTCGCTGCACCCTCCACATCGGGACGGTCCGGGTCCCCTGCCCGTACCCCTCGCAGACCGTTCCATGAGTGGAGGCGTGACACAAGTGGCGTATGCGGCGTGGCGGGTCAGACCGCCGTGTATGCGCCATCCACGAGGTGGTAGCTGCCCGCGATGAACGAGGCGCGGTCCGAGAGCAGGAACACGATCAGCTCGGCGACCTCCTCGGACGTGCCCAGGCGGCCCGCCGGGTGCAGCCCGACGAGAGCGTCGTGGGCCGCCTTGTCCATCTCCTTGAGGAGCGGGGTCTCGATGAAGCCCGGGCCGACCGCGTTGACGCGGATGCCCTTCGCGGCGTACTCGGCGGCGGCCGTCTTCGTCAGACCGACCACGCCGTGCTTCGCCGCGACGTACGCGGGTGAGCCAGCGAAGCCGACCGAGCCGAGGATCGACGCGACGTTCACGATGGCGCCGCCGTTGCCCGCGGCCTCGATGGCGGGGATCTCGTAGCGCATCGAGGAGAAGACGCCGTCGAGGTTCGTGCGGACCACGCGGTTGTACACGTCGATGTCGTACTCGCCCGTGGGGGCGCTCGCGCCGCCGATGCCGGCGTTGTTCACGGCCAGGTCGAGCCCGCCGAAGGTGTCGACGGCAAACCGGACGGCTGCCTCGACCGAGGCCGGGTCGGTCACGTCGACGGCGACCGCGGCGGCCTTCAGGCCCTCCGCCTTCAGCGTTTCGGCGGCCTCCTGGGCCCCCTTCTCGTTGTAGTCCGCGATGACGACGTTCGCGCCGCCGAGGCCCAGGCGGCGGGCGGTGGCCAGACCGATGCCGGAGGCGGAGCCGGTGACAAGGGCGGTCTTCCCGGCGAACTCGGCCGCGTAGTCCGTCACGTTGCCGGTGGTGGGGGTGGTGCTCATGGTGCGATTCACTTTCTGGTAGCGACGTCGGGGGCCGCCGCGTCGGCGGCCTCCTCGATGAGGGCGTCGTAGGCCCGCGCCACCAGTTCGGCGAGGTCTTCGGCGTCCGTGCCCGCGCCGCGCGCCCAGGTGCGCAGCGCGGCGGTCAGCACTCCGGCGGCGGCCCCGACGACGACCTCGGGACGTGGGTCCCGGGCCGGGTCGGTGCCGAGCCGGTCGGCGATGATGCGTACGGACTCGTCCTGGGCGTCGACCCGGATCCGTTCGTACGCGGCGAAGAGGGCGGGCTCCGTGTCCAGGGCGGCGTACAGCTCGCGCAGCCGCGGACGGTGGTGCCAGGCGGAGGTCGCCCGGTCGGTGAGCCAGTCCGCGACCGCTTCGCGGTAGGCGAGCAGTGGTGGCTCGCCCACCGGGCGCTCGCGCAGTGCCGCGTTGATCCCCGCGCCGTCGGCACGGGTGAAGTCAAGGGCCGCGTCCTCCTTGCCGGTGAAGTACCGGCTGAAGGTGCGGCGGGTGACGTCCGCGCGCTCGGCGATGGCCTCCACGGTCACCTCGCCGAGCCCGAGATCGAGCACCAGCTCGACGGCGGCCTCCGCGAGCGCTTCACGCGTCCGGCGGGCCTTGACCTGCCGGCGGTCGCCGGCGGGCCGGGAGCTGGTGGCCTCGTTCGCCTTCATGTCTTCGACAGTACACCCGAATGTCCCAATGGGACACATGTCCCGTAGGGACATCTTTGCAGGAGTGAGGCCGGACCCGTCAGGCGTGCCAGTGCCCGTGCAGCGCGGCTGTCGCGAAGCCCGGGCCGTAGGCGACCATCGTTCCGCGGGTGCCCGCGGGCGGCGGCTCCTGGTGGGTGCGCTCCAGGACGCGGAGCACGCTCACACCGCCCAGATTCCCCTCGTCGGTGAGCGTGGCCGTGGAGTGGCGGGTGTCGTGCGCGGACAGGCCCAGGGCGGTTGCCGTGTCCGCGATGATCCGCGGGCTGCCCGGGTGGATCACGGCGAAGTCGGTGGGGCGCGCGCCGAGCCAGCCGGTGACACTCGGCAGGCTCACGCCGAAGGCGGCGCGGCCCTGCTTCGTGGCGTCGAAGTGCAGGCCGTCGGCGGTGATCCGGCCGCCCAACTGCCCGGCGGTGTCCGCGAGGACGTGCTCGAAGCTGTCCTCGCACGCGAAGCCGGGGCCGAGCGGCTCGTCGCTGACGACGGCCGCTCCCGCCGAGTCGCCGAACAGCGCCTTGTAGATCATCGCGTCGATACCGGTGTCGCTGTGGTGGTAGACGGCGGAGATCACCTCCGCGGCGACCACGAGCACCCTGCTCCCGGGCCGGGCCGCCACCATGTCCGCCGCCCTGATCAGCGACTTGGTACCGCCCGTGCAGGCCAGCGTCGTCTGGGCGAGGGAGCGGGCGGTGGGGCGCAGCCCGAGCCGGGTCATGAGGTGGACGTCCAGGTTCGGCGCCGCCCACCCGGTGGAGTGCGTGGTGACCAGGCCGTCCAGATCCTTCGGTCTCAGGCCTGCCGCCGCGATGGCGGAGGCGGCCGCCTGTTCGGCGAGGTCGAGCGCGTCCGCGAACGCCGTGGGGGCGCGCTCGGCGATGCCGGCAGCGCCCGCGACGGTGGGGGAGTCGAGCGGCCGGGCGAAGTAGCGGGTCCGTACGCCGCATCCCTGTACGGCGCGCACCGCGGCGGCGATCCGCGGATGGCCCGGATGACGGGCGCGTATGTCGTCCGCGATCTCGTCGGTGGTCACCTTGTGGGCGCCGAGGACGGTGTGCGGCATCGAGACGTAAGCGGGCATGGGTGTCTCCCACGGGGCTCAAGGGGGCTGTGGGGGGCCCGCTCAACCTACGTCGTTCCGACGCGTCTGCCACGGGTGGATGTGACGTGAGGGGCGGAAATCAGCCTGCGCGCAGAGCGGGGTTCCTGGGGTGCGCACGGTGCACGCCCGGGTGAAAGACCAGGATCATCAGCCGCGCACCCGGCGTGGTGAGCGGCTGGGCCGCGCACATCGTCGCCCAGCCGGGCCCCAGGCGCGCGTGCAGCAACGGTCGTTCGTCGCCGTCGGGATGCATGGCTGAGCCGCCCGACTCATAGATCGGGGCGGCGTCCGGGTCGGCCAGTACCTCCTTCTCGATCTGGGCGAGCGTGTCGTCGTCGGGGCGCGCGGCGAGGGCGGCGCGCAGCTGCGGCAGGAGCAGTGGCGCCCACGCGTTCTGCCAGTCCACCAGCATGTGGCGGGCGTGCTGGTCAAGCAGCATCCAGCGCATGGTGTTCGTCGGGGGCCGGTGGTCGGGGAACAGCTCCGTGAACGCCCGGTTGCACGCCAGTAGATCCCAGGACGCGTCCGAGACGTACGCGATGTGGTCCATGCCGTCGACCGCTTCCTGCCACACGCCGGGGATCTCCTTGCCCGACGTCGGATACAGCGGTCCCGGCGGGTCCTGCAGCAGTGCGTAGCGGCACAGCAGTACCCACTCCTGCTCGTTGAGCCCGAACAGCCGTGCCACGTCACGCAGCAGTTCCGACGGGGCGTTCGGATACGTCCCCGACTCCAGCCGGTGGTACGTGCCGAGCGTGCGGTGCAGCAACTGGTCGACCTGGTGCTGGGAGAGTCCGGGGGCGCGGCGCCCTTGCCCCGTCGGCCTGCTGAAGCCGTGGGATTCGGGGGCTATGAGGGCGCGCCGTTCACGGAGCAGGGCCCGAAGCGCCGTCTTGTTCATGGTGGGTAATCCCTCGTTGTTCACGCCGAGTTGAGCGTCAGCAGTCTAAATAGTCCCAAGGTCTTTGGTAATAAACATTGCCCGAAGAAAACGATCAGACGACAGGGCATGATGGCGGGAGTTGGGTTCTCCACCTGCTGGTTTCCTCGTTCGCGCACATGTGGGCGCGGCGTTGCGGCACCTGTGCCGGGCCACTCGAAAATGGCTGAAATTTCCCGCTGCGGGTAACCCACAAGCCTCTGCGACCGTTCACGCAAGTGCGAGTGGGGCCGGGCCACCAATGGCGTTCCATGTGGCCGGAAAATGCGTTGCGAGACGCGAACGCCCACACTCGTCCGGGCGGCCGGTGGAGGTCACTGGCTGCGGTCGGTGCCGTCACTCGCCATCACGTAGCGGCCACGGCACCGACCGCGCCCGGTCCCTGGCCGCGTCACCGGCCGGCCTTGTGCACACTCTGTACGTAGTCGTCGGCCGCCGCGTCGAGGCCGATGTCGTGCTGGGCGCGCTCGGACAAGTACCAGCGGTGCTCCAGGAGTTGGTGGTACAGCTCGGCCGGATCCATCGGCGTGGACACCCGGTCGCGGACGGCACGGACCGTGGGACGGAACACGTCACGCACCCAGCGGTGGGCGAGGACTTCGGGGCGGGCGTCGGCCGCGTCCTCCTGCGTCGCCATCCAGCTCTCCAGGTCGGCGAGGAGCCGGCGCGCCTGGTTCTCCTCGGCGTCCATGCCGGTCAGGCGCAGGAGTTGACGCTGGTGGTGGCCCGCGTCGACGACCTTCGGGACGAACGTGACGGTGTCGCCGTGCGGCGATCGGGAGATCTGCATCTCGGCCACGTCGAAGCCCAGATCGTTGAGGCGGCGGATGCGGCGGTCCATGTAGTGGTGCTTACCGGCCGGGTACACCGACGTACGGGTCAGCTCGGTCCACAGGTTCGTGTACCGCTGCACGATCTCGGTGCCGAACTCGATCGGATCGATCGACGGGTGCAGCGCGCCCGACGCCTCCAGGTCGAGCATCTCGCCCGCGATGTTCACCCGCGCCAGATCGATGTCGTACTCCCGCTGCCCGTCGCTCAACCGCGGGTGCAGCTCGCCGGTCTCGGCGTCCACCAGGTAGGCGGCGTACGCGCCCGCGTCCCGGCGGAAGAGGGTGTTGGACAGTGAACAGTCGCCCCAGGCGAAGCCGGTGAGGTGCAGGCGCACCAGGAGTACGGCGAGCGCGTCCATCAGCCGGTGCACGGTCGTCGGCCGCAGCGTCGTCTCGAACATCGAGCGGTACGGCAGCGAACCGCCCAGGTGGCGCGTGATGAGCACGGGCTCCAGGGGAGTCCCGTCGGGCTGCTCGCGGCCCGTGACCACGGCGAGCGGATCCACCGCTGGGATCCCCAACCGGTCGAGCGTGCGCAGCAGTTCGTACTCGCGCAGGGCCGGGCGCTCGGCCAGCTCCTTCACGGCGACGACCTCGTCCCCGGCGCGCGCGTAGCGCACCACGTGCCGCGAGATGCCGCGGGGAAGCGGCACCAGGTACTCCTCCGGCCACTCCTCCAGCGGAATGTGCCAGGGCAGGGCGAGCAGAAGCACCGGGTGCTCGGGGTTGGTGGCGCTGATCTCGAGCGGCATGACCACCAGGGTAAAGGGGGCCAGGACCGCGCCTCGTCGGCCTACTGACCGGGGACCGGTTCGGCGCGGCCCGAGGCCAGGGAGCGCTCGGCCGCCGCGAGGGCCTCCGTGAGCCGCAGGCCGAACCGGGCGTCGCACGGGTGCGCGGTGCCGCCGCGCGCCGCTTCCAGGAGCGCGTCGACGGCGGCGGACAGCGCCTCCTGGGCCGTGCCGGTGCCCGTCGGCATCGCCGACACGCCCTGCGTGCCGCGCAGTTCGACCGTGGTGCCGGCCGCCGCCCGAGGCGTGGTCAGGCTGAGCGTCGACGTGCTGGAGACGCCGCCCGCGTGTTGGAGCACGAGATGTACCGTGTCGCCGGGGCCGCCGTGCGCCGCCACCGTCCGCAGATCGCCCAGGATCGGCAGCAGTACGGAGAGGGCGTGCGGACCGACGTCCCACAGGGCGCCCTTTTCGGCCCGCCAGGGTGTCGTGGCCCGCACGTGCGCGTCGTCGCCGGGTGTGTACAGCGCGGCGTTCCAGTCGGCGCGGCCCGTGAACCAGCCGTCCGTTCCGGCCTGTTCGGCGATCCACGCCGCGGTGACCGGCGCATGCCGCAGCGTGCAGAAGACGGTCGACGCGACGCCCGCGGCATCGGCCGCCTCCACGACGGCGCGGGCCGCGTCGGGACGGGTGGCCAAAGGCTTGTCGAGGAGCAGATGGCAGCCCGCCGCGGCGGCCCGCGCGGCGAGCGGGGCCTGCACATCCGGCGGTACCGCGAACGCCACGACGTCGCTCGCCGCGAACAGGGCGTCCACATCGTCGTACGCCGTCGTGCCGTGCCCCGCCGCGAGCTCGGCCGCCGCCTGTGGTCTGCGCCCCCAGATCCCGACGAGGTCGACGGCCTTGTGCGCGTCGAGCGTGGGAGCGTACGTCCGCCCGGCCCAGGAGCCGGTGCCGACGAGGCCGAAGCGGGCGGGGCGGGAATCGGTGAGCGGGGTGGAAGAGGTCATGGCCAGCAGTATCGGCCCGTTGGGTACCGCGGGCACAGGGGGCGTGGCCCGGCCGGCCGGGCCACTGGGTGAAGACAGGACGTGGAGTTCGGTGAATACTGCACCTAACTGGTGAACCGGAGACTCATGGATCGTGACCCGATATCGGCGACACCCCCGACACCCGGGCGTGCACGCCCGCGCGAGCGGTTCGCCGTGCCCGTGCTCGCCTTCGGCGGCATCCTCATGGCGGTCATGCAGACCGTCGTCGTCCCGCTGCTGCCCGATCTGCCGCGGCTGACCGGCGCCTCGCCCGGCGCCGTGTCCTGGATGGTGACCGCGACCCTGCTCGCCGGGGCCGTCCTCACCCCGGTGCTCGGCCGGGCCGGCGACATGTACGGCAAGCGGCGCGTGCTGCTGGGCGCGCTCGCCCTGATGACCGCCGGCTCGGTGCTGTGCGCGCTCACCTCCGACATCCGCCTGCTCATCGCCGCCCGCGCGCTCCAGGGCGCCGCGGCCGCCGTCGTACCGCTGTCCATCAGCATCCTGCGCGACGAACTCCCCCCGCACCGCACCGGATCCGCCGTCGCCCTGATGAGTTCGACGGTCGGGATCGGCGCGGGCCTCGGCCTGCCGCTGGCCGCGCTCATCGTCCAGTACGCCAACTGGCACGTCATGTTCTGGGCGACCAGCGCCCTCGGCGCGCTCGGCCTCGGTCTGGCCTGGTGGGCGGTGCGCGAGTCGCCGGTCCGCTCCCCGGGCCGCTTCGACGCGCTCGGCACGCTGGGACTCGCGGCGGGCCTCGTCTGCCTGCTGCTCGGTGTCTCGCAGGGCGGCCAGTGGGGGTGGGGGAGCCCCGTCGTCCTCGGCCTGTTCGCGGGCGCCGTCGTGATCCTCGGCCTGTGGGCGTGGCAGCAACTGCGCACGGCGCGGCCCCTGGTGGACCTGCGTCTGGCCGTCGGTCGCCGGGTCGGGCTTCCGCACCTCGCGGCGCTGTTCACCGGCTTCGCCTTCTACGCCAACTCGCTCGTCACGGCGCAGCTCGTGCAGGCCCCCGTCGCCACCGGCTACGGGCTCGGCCTCTCCATCGTCGCGACCGGCCTGTGCATGCTGCCCAGCGGCATCATCATGCTGCTGTTCTCGCCGGTCTCGGCCCGAATCTCCGCCGTGCGGGGCCCCAGGATCACGCTCGCCATCGGTGGCGCGGTGCTCGCCCTCGGCTACGCGGTCCGCGTCGTCGACAGCACCGACCTGTGGGTGATCCTCGTCGGCGCCGCCGTCGTCTCGACCGGCACCACCCTCGCGTACTCGGCGCTGCCCACGCTGATCCTGCGCGCCGTCCCGGCCGACGCGACGGCCTCAGCGAACGGCGTCAACGTCCTCATGCGCACCATCGGGCAGGCCGTCTCCAGCGCCGCCGTCGCCGCCGTGCTCGTGCATCACACGACGCGGGTCGGCGGCGCCGAAGTCCCGTCCCTGCACGGCTATCAGCTGGCCTTCGTCATGGCGGGCGCGGTCGCCCTGGTGGCGGCGGCGGTCGCCCTGGCCGTCCCCTCCGACGGCCCGGCGGGCCGCGCCGTCACGGGCGCCGCGGCACCGGTTCCCACTGCGAAGAGGGCGTAAGGAGACGACCGCCGATGTCTCTCAGCCGTGCTGAACGTGCGGCGGCTCGAACCCGACGACAGTGCGCGCGCCGTCGGCCCAGCGAACCGTCAACTCCCCGTCCAGGAAGGCCACATCGGACACGGCGTCCGCGAGGGGGGTGTGCGGCGGCTCCGCGCCGAGCGAGGCCAGCGCCGCCAACACCGTGGTCCCCTCCACGTCCGCCGCGAGGCGCGGCACCCGTACCCACGGCTCGTACGCCGTGCCCTGCGGCGCGCGTACATCGTCGCGCCCGTCCCAGCCGTGCAGGCCGACCAGTTCCGAGTGCAGCGCATCCGTTGCCCAGCCGGTGAGCGTCACCCGCGCGCCGTGCGGAGCGCCGACGACCCGGTGCACCCGCAGCTCGTGGGCGCCGCGTGCCACGGTCACGCTCTCGACGCGAAGGCCCGGCACCATCGGGGGACCCGACGTGAACACCGGCCGGTGCCAGGACGCCGCCCAGCCCCAGCCGTCGCCCTGGCCGGCACCGAGCGGATGGATGCGGCGCCGCGTGCTCGCGATGCCGCCGTACTCCACCGACAGATGGTTGTCCGCCGGATTGGCCGCGGACGTGGGCCCGGTGTGCGTGGAGTAGGCCTGGCGGCTGTAGAGCACGTCGACGGCGGCCGCGTCCTCGCCCTCGAACGGGCGGACGTGGTCGCTGCCGTGGTTGTGCAGCCGCACGATCCCGTCCCCTTGCGTGGACTGCACCAGCAGGCCGGGCGCGGGCAGCGCGAGCACCCGGTCGGGACCCTCGCTCGGCGCCTCCTCCTCGGGCGCCGTCCACAGCGGATCGTCCTCGCCCGCCAGCAGCGAGACGAAGCCCTTCGACGCCCAGTAAGGGGACGCGGGGCCCGAGTAGTTCTGCAGCGTCGCGTCGTGCGGGCCGTGCCAGCCGAGGCTGAGCAGACCCTCGTCCGTGACGCCGCCACGGTCCAGGAAGTAGCGCAGGTTCCCGCTGATCAGACGGCGTGACGCGCCCGGGGACAGCGGCGTGTGCCCGGTGACGGAGCCGATGCCGACGGCCGCCGACGCCGCGAACCGGTAGGTGAGCGAACGCCCGAAGTGGATCGGCGCCCCGTCACCGCCGAAGAGCAGCGAGAAGCCGTCGAGGTGCTCGCGCAGTCGCGGACCCATCCGCTCCAACAGGGCGGAGTCGCCCCGCAGATGGGCGTGCAGCATCGGGTACAGGTGCAGCGCCCACCCGTTGTAGTGGTCGAAGGCCCGCCCGTCGCCGTCGCGGTACCAGCCGTCGCCCTCGTACCAGGTCTCCATCAGGTCGAGCGCCCGCTGAATGGCGCGCGCCGTCGCCGCGTCGGACCGGCCGACGGACTCCAGGAACGAGGCCACCATGAACGGGAAGAGGTACCAGTTGTTCGGCGCGGGCGTGTGCGTGATCGCGCCGCGCAGCCACTTCTCCGCCCGGTCCTGTACGTCGCCGTCGAGCCGGTCCCACAGCCACGGCCGGGTCAGCGACAGGCCGAGCGCCACCGAGGCGGACTCCACCATCGGCTGGCCCTGTATGTGGTGGTCGAGGATCAGCGGCCACGACTCGGCGTCGTCACGGCCCGGCGTGCGGGTGCCCGCCGCGAGGCCGCTCGCGTACCGGTCGAGCCAGCTGTGCGGGTCCTTGCCCTGCGCGCCCGCGACCCGGAAGCCGGCCGCCAGGAACGTACGGGCGTAACCCTCCAGTCCGTCCGAGCGGACACCGGACCCCGAGGGCCGGCCCGGCAGGTCGAGCAGCGCGCCCTCGGGCGTCGCCCACCGCCAGGCCGCCCCGAGCAGCCCGTCGGCGACAGCCTCCCAGTGCGCACGGGTGAAGCCGGTGTGGGGGCTCAGCTCACGGTCTTGTGAGGGGAGTTCGAACGGGAGCGTGTTCATGCGAGGTACGCCAGCCTTTCGCGTCGTACGGGATGGGCGAAGCCGTCGCCCCTGGACCAGCGCGTCAGTTCGCCGACCGCGGTGTCGGCGAGACGCTGCCACTCGCTGCCCTGGGCGCCGGCCAGATGGGGGGTGATCAGCGCGTTCGGGCAGTCCCACAGCGGATGGTCCGCGGGCAGCACCTCAGGGTCCGTGACGTCGAGGACCGCGCGGATACGGCCCGCGCGGACCACGTCGGTCAGGGCGTTCTGGTCGACGACGGCGCCGCGCGCGGTGTTGATGAGCGTGGCACCCGGCCGCATCGAACTCAGCAGGTCCCTGCTGACCAGCCCGGTCGTGGCGGGCAGCAGTGGCGTGTGGACGCTCAACAGGTCGCTGCGCGTGAAGAGTTCGGGCAGCCCGACCAGTTCCACGCCGAGTTCCTTCGCGTCCTCCTCGGAGACGTACGGGTCGTGCAGCAGCACCTCGAAGTCGAAGGGGCGCAGCAGTTCGATCACCCGGCGGCCGATGAGCGAGGCGGACAGGAGGCCCACCGTGCGGCGGTAGTTGCCCACCTCGGGTGAGGTGAGCAGCCAGTCGCCGCGCTCGCGCTCGCGGTGGAAGTCGCGGGCCCGCTCCAGGACGTGCTTGCCGTGCAGCAGGATCATCGCGAGGGTGTACTCGGCGACCGGCAGCGCGTTCGCCGCGGCGGCCGAGGACACCGCGATGCCACGCTGCCAGCAGGCATCGGTGACGTGTCCGCGCACCGAACCGGCCGAGTGCACCACGGCCTTGAGCGCGGGCGCCGCCGCCAGCACGTCGGCGTCGAGCGGCGGGCAGCCCCAGCCGGTGACGAGTACCTCGACGTCGGCGAGCACCTCCTTCGCACGGGCCGTCGTCAGATCGTCGAGCACGGGAAGCGGAGCGAGGTCGCAGACCTCGGTCAGCGCGGCCATGGACCGCGGCGGGAAGACGGCCGCCGCGGCCTGGGGGGACATGGCCAACGCCGTGCGGGGCTTGCTCACTTGACCGACCCCGCAGTAAGGCCGGACTTCCAGAAGCGTTGGAGGAAGACGAACGCGAGGACGAGAGGAAGGACCGCGAGGAGCGAACCCATGATCACCACCGGGTAGTACTCGGGCGAGACGGTCGCCTGGCTGTTCCATTGGAACAGGCCGAGGCTGACGGGATACAGATCTTGGTCGGACAGCATGACCATCGGCAGGAAGAAGTTGTTCCAGATCGTGGTGAGCTGGAAGAGGAAGACGGTGACCAGGCCGGGGCCCAGCATCCGCAGCGCGACCTTGAAGTACGTCGCGAGTTCGCTCGCGCCGTCGACGCGCGCGGCCTCCAGGACCTCGTTGGGTACGTAGCCCTGCGCGAAGATGCGGCCGAGGTACACGCCGAACGGGTTGAACAGGACCGGGATGAACACGGACCAGAAGGTGTTCACGACGCCGGTCGCCGACGCGATCAGGTACAGCGGCAGCGCGAGCACCGTCTGCGGCACCATGACCGCCGCGAGGACCAGGCCGAACAGCTTCTCCTTGTGCCGGAAGTGGTACTTGTCGAAGGCGTAGCCGGCGGCGACGCTGATCAACGCGCCGATGGCCGCGCCCAGGACCGCGTACAGCAGGCTGTTGCCGTACCAGCGGCTGTAGAGGCCGCCGTCCATCGCGAACAGATCCTTGAGGTTCTGCACGAACGAGAAGTCGCTGAAGGACAGGATGCTGCTGCTGAACAGCGCGTCGCGGGACTTGGCCGACGCGAGGACCAGCCACAGCACCGGAAGCAGCGTGTAGAGGACGGAGATCGCGACGACGACGTTGACCGTCGCGCGCCCCAGTGTCCGGGGGCGAAGGAGGGTGGAATCGGTGGCGCTCATCGGGCGTCCTCCTCGGCCGAGTTGATGCGGTTGGTCCAGCGGGTGACCCCGTAGGAGACGGCGATGGTGATGATCAGCAGGATCACCGAGGCGGCGGCCGCGAGCGAGTAGTTGTTGCGGCTGAAGGCGGCGTCGTAGATGTACATGCTCGGCGAGAACCGGGTGTCGACCATCTGCGAGGACTGGTGCAGCAGCATCGGCTCGGTGAACAGCTGCAGCGCCCAGATCAGCGTGAACATCGAGACCATGACCACGGAGGAGCGCACCAGCGGCGTCTTCACCTGAAGCGCGGTGCGCACAGGACCCGCGCCGTCGACGACGGACGCCTCCAGGACCTCGCGGGGGACCGCCTGCAGGGCCGCGTAGAAGATGACCATGTTGTAGCCGAGGTTCGACCACAGGGCGATGTTCACGATCGACGGCAGCGTGGTGTGCAGGCCGAGGAAGTCGACCTGGATGTCCGCCGACCCGAGCGCCTCCACGACCGGGCTGATGCCCGGCGTGTAGAGGTACAGCCAGATCAGGGCGGCGATGATGCCGGGCACCGCGTGCGGCAGGAACAGGCCCAACTGGGCCCAGGACCGCAGCCGTACGACACCGGAGTCGAGCAGCAGCGCCAGCGTGAGCGAGCCGATCACCATCAGCGGGATGTAGATCACGCAGTACAGCGCGACCGTGCCGAGCCCGGACAGGAACGTCGGGTCGGTGATCACGGCGGCGTACGAGCGCAGGCCCACGAAGACGCTGCGTTCGGGGCCGAAGCCGAGGCCCGGCTGGTCGTCGCTGAAGAAGCTCATCCACACCGCGGTGCCGACCGGGATGAGGAAGACGAGCGTGAGGAGGACGAAGAACGGCGCCATCAGGACGCCGGCCGCACCGCCGCGGCGGCGTTTGGCCGCCCGCTGTGCCTTGCGCGCGTCATCCCTCGCCTCCTGCGGGGCGGGCGGGGCCGTGCGGGCCTGGGCTGTTGTCGCGGTCATGGGTCACCTGCCTTTCGGGGTGCGGGCGTTCACGTGGAACGGGTGGTGGTCTTGAGGCCGAGCGCCTTCAGGTCGGGCATCGTGCCCTCCTGCGCGGCGCGCACGGCGGACAGCAGCGACCCGGAGCCGGCGCCCGCGCGGGCGAAGGCGTCCTGCATGACATAGCCGGTCGCGGTCATGCGCGGGCCCCACACCCAGCCGTCGCGGATCTTGTGGGCCTCGTCCTCGAAGAGCCGGTAGATGTCCTGGCCGCCGTAGTAGGCCTCGTCGAACGCCTTGCTGCCGACCGGGACCAGATCGCTCACGGTCGGGTACTGGCTGCTGGCACCGCTGGACAGGCGGGCCTTGAGGGCGTCGGGGTGCGAGACCTGCCACTCGATGAACTCCATGGCGGCCTCGGGGTTTTTGCTGTCCTTCGTGACGGCGAACGTGGAGCCGCCATGGGTGCCGAGGGACGGCTTGTCCGGTGTCCACTGGGGCAGCGGCGCGATGCGCCACTGGCCCTTCTGCTCGGGGCGCGCGTTCATCTGCGCGCCCGCGTCCCAGGCCCCGCTGAGCCGGGTCAGCACCAGACCCGTCCCGATCTGGGCGTCGGCGATGCGGGCGCTGGAGGCGTTGGTGTACACGAGTTTCTCGTCGATGAGGCGCTGCCAGTACGCGGCGACCTTCCGGGTCGGGGCGTCCGCCATGGAGACGTTCCATGCGCCGTGCGAGGTGTCGAACCACTGGGCGCCCGCCTGGCAGGACCAGGCGGCGAACTGCGTCATCCCGTCGGTGGGGAACAGCGTGAGCCTGCGCCCGCCGCCCGTACGCCGCACCTTGCGAGCCAGGTCCGTGAACTCGTCCCAGGTGGCAGGGATGTCGAAGCCGTACTTGTCGAAGAGGTCCTTGCGGTAGTGCATCACCATCGGCTCGATGTCCAGCGGCACGCTGTGGGTGTGCCCCTCGAACGTGGTCAGGCCGAGCGCCTGCGGAAGCAGCTTGCGGCGCAGCTTGTCGCTGATGAGCCCGGTGATGTCGCGCGTGACACCGTCGATGGCGAAGCCCGGCAGCTGGGGGTACTCGATGGTGGCGACATCAGGGGCGTTGCCCGCGCGCGCCGCGTTGCTCAGTTTCAGATAGCCGCCCTGCGTGCCGGACGGCACCTGCTGGTAGTCGACCTGGATGTGGTCGTGCGTCTTGTTGAACTCGTCCACCACTTCCTGGCTGCCGCGAAGGGCGGACCAGAAGGTGATGGTCGTCTTGCCTGTCCTGCTTGAGCTAGAGCTTGCCGACGACGCGCTGTCGTTCCCGCTGCAGGCGCCAAGGGCGCCCGTCAGGGGCAGCGCGGTGATCGCGGCGAGCACCGATCGACGGCTCTGTCGACCAGGCATGGGCGCCTCCCGCGGCTCCTGCGTGTTCGAGTCACGGGAATCCTGATCGGTTCACGGGATGCGGTCAATAGATCGATCAGAAGAAAATGAAACGATCAAACGCTCAGTGTGCGGCGGGAGTTGAGGGCAGGGGTTCGCGATACGGGGCGGAACGGGTGGAACCGCGCACCTTCAGCGTCGGCAACAGCTCGGCCCGGTGTGCGGGGCCGCCGGCTCCCGCACCCCGGCTCAGGCGCCGCAGCAGTAGGTCGGCCGCCGCCCGGCCGACCTCCGCCTTCGGCGGGGACACGGCCGTCAGGGGAGTGCTGCCGAGCCCGGCGACCACGTCGTCGTACGCGATCGCGGAGCAGTCCTCCGGGACGCGCACGCCCGCGTCGCGCAGCGACTGGACGAGCATCAGCGCGTCGACGTCGCCGTGCAGCAGGGCGCCCGTGGCCCCCAACTCGTCCAGCAGAGAGGGGAGGTGGAGAGGGGACGCGGCCTCCGTCTCCGGCTCGGGGACGGCCCCGGGGGAGCTGAGGGCCACTGCCCACTTGTCGACCTGCGGATGGGCCGCCGCGATCTCGCTGAACGCGGCCCGCACCGCGCGCGCCGTCGGACTGTCGTCGCGCGCCGCGAGCACGATACGGCGGTGGCCGAGGCCGGTGAGGTGCTCGACGGCGAGGTGCACGCCGTACCAGTGGTCGGTGCACACGGTGTCCACGGCATGCAGCGCGCTGCCCCTGCGCGGCCTGCGCTCCATCACCACCGTGGGTACGTCCACCCGCGCGAGCCAGGCGTAGTCGGCCTCCTCGGTGGCGAGGCTGCGCCAGCGCGGGGCGATGAGCAGCCCGCGGACCCCGTCCGCGAGCGCCCGCTCCACGAGGGGCTGTTCAGCGCCCGGCGCCGCGGGGGCGATGTGCAGGGCGATCCGGACCCCGGCCTCCTCGAACGCGGTGCGGGCGCCGTGCAACATCTCGTACAGATACGCGTGTCGTTCGGGGACGACGACGGCGACGGGGCCGCCGTCCTGGCCGAGGTCGGGGGCCGGCGCCCGGCTTGCGCCCTGGTCCTGCCGCTGGTCGTGGCCCTCGTCCTGCTCCGGCAGGATTGGGCGGGCGATGCCGTGGCCGCGGCGCAACTTGCCGGCGCGCGCGAGTTCCTCCACGTCGCGGCGGAGCGTCACCACCGACACCGCGAGCTCCGTGGCCAGATCGCTGACCCGCGTCGCGCCGCGCGCCTGCACGGCGGCGAGGATTCGCTGCCGCCTGAGATCGACCGGTTCGCGCATGCTGGTGGCCCCCTCGTGTCCCGCTGGTCCCGCTGTTCGTTTGAGCGTTTTGCTGAACGCTTCGGCCGAGCATAACCAGCGGGCGGCGTCGGACGTCAGCCCTCCGCGAGATTCGGCTCCGGCGGTACGTGATCGAGGACGATGCCGAAGTGCTGGTCGTAGGCCTCGAGGACGGAGGCGTCGGTGGGCAGCTCGGTGAGCGTGCGCTCGCCGTCGACGGTGGCCGTGAGCGTATGACCGCTGAGGGTGATCCGGCCGTCCTCGGTGAGCAGTGAACAGACAAGGGACTGGGTGAAGTGGGAGGCGGGGGAGGTGCGGTGGTACCAGGCGCCCGCCTCGAAGTCCCGCAGTGCGCGCGGGCGTTGCTCGAGCAGATACTGCGAGTCGACGCCCCGCAGGACAAGGAGGTCGCCCTCCGCCGCGCCCTCGACCGCATCCGCGTCGGCGTCCTCGATCCGGAACACCCCGCCCGGATCGGGCTGTTCGCCCCGCTCGTCGAAGGCCAGTGGATAGTGGGTGTGCGTGCCGAATCCGACGTCCGCGAGCCACGTCGTCCCCTCGGCCGTTCCTACGCGCAGCGCCATGTGGTCGTACGGGATGCCGAGCCGGCCGTCCTTGCCCGCGACCCGCGCCTGGAGCGGCGTCACCTCGAAACCGAGGCCGGAGAGCAGGGCGCCGAACGCGCCGTTGAGCTCGTAGCAGAAGCCCCCGCGGCCGCGGTCCACCACCTTGGCGACCAGCGCGTCGGCGTCGAGGACGATCTCCTCGCGAAGGTGCACGGAGAGGTTCTCGAACGGTACGGCGCGCAGGTGCGCCAGGTGCAGTGTGCGCAACGCGTCCGCGGACGGCGCCGAGGGGCGGTCGGCGCGGATGCGGTTCAGGTAGGCGTCGATGAGGTGGTGGTCCATGACGCCAGTGTCACCGACGCACAACGCACGGCCCGGGTCACCCGTTCTTCCGCGCCGGTGACCGGATCACGGGCGCGACGGGCAACTCCAGCACGCTGTTGCCGACGAACCCGGTCGGCTGGCGCAGTTCCTCTTCCGGGGTGGCGAGCGCGAGGTCGGGGAAGCGCCCGAACAGGCGCTCCAGGGCGATGGTCGACTCCAGGCGGGCCAGCGGGGCGCCCACGCAGTAGTGGGCGCCGTGACCGAGCGAGAGGTGACGGTTCTTCGCCGCGCGCCGGACGTCGAACCGGTCGGCGTCCGGGCCGTGGGCCGACGGGTCGCGGCCCGCGCCCGAGTAGCCCGCGAGCACCGGGGTGCCCTTGGGTATCACCGTGCCGTCGACGACGAGGTCCCGCTTCGGGTACCGGAACGGGAAGTAGCTGACCGGGGTGTCCCAGCGCAGCGTCTCCTCCACGACGTCGGACCAGGTGGCCTCCCCGGCCCGTACGAGGGCCAGTTGCTCGGGGTGGGAGCACAGCGCGCGCACGGCGTTCGTGATCAGGTTCAGCGTCGTCTCGTGCCCCGCGACGACGAACAGCATCAGCGTGCCGATCAGCTCTTCCTCGGCGAGCCGGTCGCCGTCGGCCTCGCGGGCCGCGAGCAGCGCGCTGGTGAGATCGTCGCCCGGCGCCTCGGTCCGGGCAGCGGCGATCCGCGTGAGGATGCCGACCATCTCCCGGTTGGCGGCGAGGGCCGCCTCGGGCGTGATGTGCGTCGACACGATCTGGCTCGACAGATGGTGCAGGCGCCCCCGGAACTCCTCGTCCACGCCGAACAGTTCACAGATGACGCCCATGGGCAGCGGCATGGCGAAGTGCGCGCGCAGATCGGCCGTGCCGCCGCCCGCCGCGGCGGCAGCGGCGAGGTCGTCGAGCAGTTGCCCGGTCAGCTCCTCGATGCGCGGGCGCAGTTCCTCGACCCGCCGCGCCGTGAACGCCCGGCTCACCAGGGACCGCAGCCGCCGGTGGTCCGCGCCGTCGACGGTGGTCATGCCGCGCACCGTCGCGAACGTGCGCAGCGGCCAGCCCTCGGGTATCCGGCCCTCGGCGAGCTCCGTGAAGTGCCGGGGGTCCTTGCCGACGTCGGGGTGCGCCAGGAACTCCCGCAGCGCGTCGTGGCCCAGGATGAGCATCCCCGGCACCTCCCCGGGCAGCACCACGGGGGTGACGGCGCCCCGGGCGCGCAGCCGCAGGTTCCGCGCGTGCGGACAGCCGCCCGCCGGGTCGATGCGGTGCGGCTGGTCCGAGGAGACATTCGAGGAGACAGCGGTCATGTCGAGCTCCTTGCAAGCCGGAGAAGTGGCGATGCACCGGAACACGCCCGACACACCCGATGCGGATCACGCCCGATGCTAGGGCGACTCGGCCTCCAGGCCCAGACCGTAGATCCGCTCCAGCAGCCACGCCTCATTGCCCGCTAGACCCGCCCTGCTCAGTGCCTCGTCGGCCTCGGCGATCGGCACGGTGAGCACCGCCGCCGTGGTGGGTGGCTCGGATGCGGAGAGCGCCGCGCGTGCCGTGTGCATGAGCCGCAGGCAGGCCTGCGCCGCGGCCAACTCGGGGTTCATGGTCAGCTGTCCGTGGTTCCTGGTCCCGTTCATGACTCCACTCTTGCGCATGGGTCTGACAATCCCGCCGAGCCGGCGCGGGACTACCCTCGGGAAGATCAACCCGTTGGAGAGGAGGGTCCCGCTCTTGTCGTCCCCACTCGCGTTCTCCCTGTTCGACCCGGACGCCGGGCAAGGCCTGCGCCAGCTCGCCGAGTTGGGCCTCGCCCTGGTGCTCTCCACGCTGATCGGGGCGGAGCGCGCCGTTCAGCAGAAGAGCGCGGGGCTGCGCACGCACACCCTCGTCGGCGTGGGGAGCGCGCTGTTCATGGAGGTGTCGCAGCACGGGTTCAACTCCGTGCTCGGCATGGACAGCGTGTCGTTCGACCCGTCCCGCGTCGCCGCGCAGATCGTCTCCGGCATCGGCTTCATCGGCGGCGGCCTCATCTTCGTGCGGCGCGACGCGGTGCGCGGACTGACCACCGCGGCGACCGTCTGGCTGACCTGCGCCATAGGGATGGCCTGCGGTGGCGGTCTGCCGCTGCTCGCGTTCGCCGCGACCGCCTGTCACTTCCTGGTCGTCCGCGGCTACCCCTGGCTGACGCGGCGCGTGCCGGCCCTGGCCACGGAGCGGCGCTCGGGCCTGCACCTCGCCTACCGGGTCGGTTCCAGCGTCCTCACCCGCGTCCTGGAGGAGTGCACGAGCCGCGGGTTCCGGGTCGTCGAGCTGCGCAACGACAGCGCCGACTGGGAGCCGGGCCGCGGCCGGAGCGGGACGATGGCCGTACGCATGGAGATCGAGGGTGCGTCCGACGTGCCGCAACTCGTGGCCGTGCTCGCGGAGTTGGATGGCGTGCTGGACGTGGCGTCGCTGGCGGCGGCGCCGGACGAGTAGCCCTCCCTCCGGGAGGCAGGCGCGCCGTCCTACGTGTCCGCCCCGTGCCACGACCGCCACAGCGCCGCGTACGCACCGTCCGCCGCCACCAGTTCCGCGTGCGGGCCGAGTTCGGTCAGCCGACCGTCCTCCATGACAGCCACCCGGTCCGCGTCGTGCGCCGTGTGCAGGCGGTGGGCGACGGCGATGACCGTGCGGCCGTGCAGCACCGCCGCGAGGGCCCGTTCGGTGTGGCGGGCCGTGGTCGGGTCGAGCAGGGCGGTCGCCTCGTCGAGGACCACGGTGTGCGGGTCCGCGAGCACCACGCGGGCCAGCGCCAGCTGCTGCGCCCGCGGACCTTCGAGGCGCAGGCCGCCGGCGCCGAGTTCGGTGTCCAGACCTTGGGGGAGTGCGTCCGCCCAGTCGGCGCCGACCGCCGCGAGCGCCGCGCTCAGGTCCGCGTCGTCCGCCTCGGGCGCCGCGATGCGGAGGTTGTCGCGGACCGAGCCGAGGAACACATGGTGCTCCTGCGTGACCAGGACGATGTGACGGCGCAGCTGTTCGGGCGCCAGCGCAGTGACCGGGACGCCGCCGACGCCGACCGTCCCGGTGCGCGGCGCGTCGATCGCCGCGATGAGCTTGCTCAGCGTGGTCTTGCCCGCCCCGGACGGGCCGACCACGGCGAGCCGCTCGCCCGCCCGCACGGTCAGGTCCACCCCGTGGACGACATCGCCGCCGCCCTCGTACGCGTAGTGGACCGAGCGCAGTTGGATGGTGTCGCCGGACGGGCCGACCGCCTCGTGCGCGGGCGCGCGTGATGCCGCACCGCCGATGCCCTCGACGCGGGCGAACGAGGCGCCGCTGCTCTGCAGTTGCTCCACCCAGAACAGGATCGCGTCCAGCGGCCCCGACAACTGGCGCAGATACAGGGCGCACGTGACGATCGCACCGAGGCTCGGGCCGCCGTGCGCGTGCAGGGTGCCGCCGACGAGGAGGACGGCGGCGACCGGCAGGGCGTACGAGAAGTCGACCGAGGGAAACAGCACGCTACGTAGGGACAGGGTGCGCATGCGCGTGCGGTAGCTGTGCCGGATGCCACGCTCGCACGCCTGGATGCGCTGCTCCTGGAGACGGAAGGCCTCGACGGTGCGGGCCCCCGACGCCGTCGCCGCGAGCTGCTCGGCGAGGTGCGAGTCCGCCTCGCCCTGGGCGAGATATGCGGTGCGGGCCCGGCGCAGATACCAGCGCACCGCCACCGGGATGCCCGCCAGGCAGCACAGGGACACCAGGCCGAGCACGGGCTCGACCACGATGACGGCGCCCGCGAGGAACATCACCTGCGCGGCCGACACGAACACGTCGGGACCCGCGTCGCGCAGCGCGCTCGCGACGGCCGCCACGTCGTTCGTTCCCCGGTTCGTGAGGTCGCCGGGTCCCGCCCGGTCGACCACGGAGGCGGGCAGCCCGAGTGCCCGGTCCACGAACCGGTCCCGCACCCGCGCCGCGGTCCGCTCCCCGAACCGGTGCCCCACCAGGCGCGCCCAGCGCAGGAGCAGGAGTTGGGCCACCGCGCAGCACAGGATCACCAGAGCCGCCCGGTCGACGTGCGCCACACTCGTGCCGCCCCGCACATCGTCGACGATCCGGCCGAGCAGCCAGGGCCCGACGATCCCGGCGCACGCCGCGAGGCAGTTCAGAACCAGCGTCGAGGCGAAGGCCCGCCGGTCGGCACGGACGAGTTCGAGCGCGGCGCGGCGCACGGCGGCCCGGCCGGCGACGGGGAGCGAGGCGTGGGGAGTGCTCATGACTCGGCTCCTGCCGGGAGGAGGTGGCCGGATGGGGCCATCGGCGTCCGCCCCAGGCCGACGGCCTCGGCGCGCCTGGGCTTTGGAGGCGCGCAGGGGATCGCTCTGTGGCCGGCGACGGGTCGTGTTCCGTGCACCGCACTCATGACTCGGCTCCCGCCGCGGGCACGGCACCCGGTTCCGGGACGGCTTCCGTGCCCCGACCCACCAGGCGCCGGTACTCCTCGTCGCGGGCCAGCAGTTCGCGGTGGCCGCCTGTGGAGCGGACCGCCCCGTCGTGCAGGAAGCACACCTCGTCCGCACGGTCGAGCAGGAGCGGGGACGTGCCCGTGACGACCGTGGTGCGGCCGCTTCGCGCCGCCCGTAGCCGGTCCGCGGCGCGCGCCTCCGTGTGGGCGTCGAGGGCCGATGTCGGTTCGACGGCGAGGAGGATCTCGGGCTCCGCGTGCAACGCCCGTGCCAGCCGGAGCCGTTGACGCTGGCCGCCCGACAGGTTGCGCCCCTGGGCAAGGAGCGCGCCGTCCGGCAGATCGTCCGCCGCGGCCGCGTGCAGCGCGGCCGTCACTGCCCCGTCGTCCGGGGTGTCCCGGCCCGCGACCGCCTCCCGCACCGTCCCCGCGAACAGGTCCGCATCGGGCGCCACGAGCAGGATCCGGCGCCGCACCTCTGCCAGGTCGACCGCCTCCAACGCGGCATCACCCCAGGTGGCCGGCGTCGGTGCGAAGCGGCCCAGCCGGTCGACCACGGCCTCGGCCTCGCCGGCCCGCGCCGACACCAGCGCCGTGAGCCGCCCCGGTGCCGCCGTCACCCCGGACACCGGATCGTGCAGCGCCGCGCCCTCCGGCGGACCCGGAACGGGGGAGCGGCATTCGCCCGACTCCGGCTCGAGGGACAGGAACCGCAGCACCCGCCGCGCCGCGACGAGCCCGCGCCCCAAGTCGTAGCCACCCTCGATGAACGCCTCGACGGGCACGACCAGCATCGCCACATACCCGTACACGGCCACCAACTCGCCGATGGAGAGCTCCCCCTGGGCCGCCAACCGGGCACCGAGCCACGTCACCACGGCGAGGAAGACCGCGGGAAGGCCGACGGCGAGCGCCTGGATCCAGCTGATCACGCGCGCCACCCGGTAGCCCTCCGCGCGCAGCCCGGCCGAGTCCCGCCACAGCCGGTCCGCGTACACGTCCTTTCCGCCGAGCCCGGCGAGCACCCCGAGACCGCCGACGAGGTCGGCGAGCCGCGACGCCAGCACCCCCTGCCGTTCCCGGTAGCCGGACTCGGTGCCCTGGAGCCGCGTGAGCAGCGGCCCGAGCGCGCCGGCGAGCAGCGGCACGCCCAGCAGGATCACCGCCGCGAGCAGCCCCGAGATCGACAGGAGCAGCCCGGCCACCACCGCGTACGCGACGACCGCGCCGACGCCGGGGCCCGCGATCGTCAGCGTCTGGCTGATGCGCTGGACGTCGCCGACGCCGATGGTGACGACCTCACCCGCCGCGACGCGCCGCGGCAGCGCGGCCCCGAGCGCGGTGGCGTGCCGTGTGACGAGCCGCGTCGTACGGAACGTGGCGTCAAGGCGCACCCGCGTCATCGTGCGGTGCCGCATGATCGCGAGCCACGCGTTGACCGCGCCGAGGACGACGAGGGCGCCGCACCACCCGTACAGGGCACGGGAGTCGCCGGGCCGCAGCCCGTCGTCGACGGCGCGCGACAGGATGTAGGGCGGGAGTGCGAGCCCCACCATCCACAGGCTGCCGAACAGCGCGCCCGCGGCGACGCGGCCGCGTTGGCGCGCGATCAGCCATCCCAAGTAGCGGGCCGGTCCGCGCAGTTCCGGGACACCGGGATCGACGACCGAGGGCCCCTCGCCGGGCAGGTCCGTGGTGGTGTCACTCATTGACGCACTCTATGTGGCGCGTCGGAGCCCCCGGTGGCTCACCTGCGGGTCAGCTGCAGCCGCAGGCCGCGCGGCATCAGCGTCAGCCGCTCCGTGATCGCGAGCCGGTAGTCGGGCTCGGGCCGCAGATCGTAGCGGCGCAGCAGCAGGCCGAGCACCAGCGTGGCCTCGTGCAGCGCGAACTGGCGGCCGATGCAGGCGCGGGCGCCGGTGCCGAACGGCTTGAAGACGTGGCCGGGCCGGGCGCGGACCGCCTGCGGCGTGAACCGCTCCGGGTCGAAGGCTTCCGGGTTCTCGCCCCACGCGGCCGTGTCACGGTGCAGCATCGTCGTCAGGACCAGCGCCCACGCGCCGCGCCGCATCGGATGCGTGCCCCCGAGCGTCGTGTCCGCGAGCGCCTCGCGCGCGAACGCCGGCGCCGTCGGCCACAGCCGCAGCGACTCGTCCAACACCCGCCGCAGATAACGCAACTTGGCGACCTGCTCGTACGCGGGCACATCGACGTCGCCCCAGACACGGTCGACCTCGTCGCGCGCCTTGGCGAGGATCTCGGGGTTCTGGGCGAGGTAGTGCAGCGCGAAGGAGAGCGCGCCCGACGTCGTCTCGTGCCCGGCCACCAGGAACGTGATGACCTGGCGGCGGATGTTCTCCGGTGACAGCCGCTCGCCGGTCTCCGGATGTGTCACCTCCAGCATCCGGTCGAGGAGGTCGCCGGGCCCGCCGTCGGAGGCGCGGCGCGCCGCGATCACCTCGTCGACCGTGCTGTTGAGATACGCGCGGTCCGCCGCGTTGCGCTGCTCGGCGCCGCGCAGCAGCACGGACGACAGGAGCGGAGGCACCACGTTGCGGCGCTGTGCGAAGGTCAGGGCGCCGACCATGGCTGTGACGAACGGATGCGGGCGCTCGCGCTCGAACGATCCGAAGTCGTGCCCGAACCCGGTCCGGGAGATCGTCTCCAGGGTCAGCTTGGTCATGTCGGCGGGCACGTCCACCGTGCGGCCCGCGGCCTCGCTCGCGTCCCAGGAGGCCATCAGCTGCCCCGCCACGTCCAGCATCAGCGGGTGGTAGCCCGCCATCGCGTCGCGGCTGAAGCCCGGGGCCAGGATGTCGTGCGCGAGCTGCCAGTTGGGCTCGTGGTTGTACGCGGTGAACAGGCCGTCGCCTGCCATCGGACGCAGATTCGCGACGCCGAGCCCGACGTGCTTGGCGAACCGCGACTCGTCGGCCAGCTCCGCCGCGAGGTCCGCGCCCGCGACGAACACGATCTCCTTGCCGAACCCCTTGCGCCGGAAGATCGGCCCGAGTTCGGCGGCGAGCTTCATCGAATCCTGCAACGGGGAGCGGACGTTCGCGCCGACCACATCGCCGATGAACGGGACCCGGCGGGACGGACGCGGGATGCGGTCCAGGCGCGGCCAGCCCTGCTCGGCACTGCGAAATCCTCGCGGCAGCGGGGGTCCCGCGGCCTGTGTCACCTGCGCCATCGTGCCCATCTCCCTTGCGTCGATGCCCCGTTGGAGCACCTCGCGCACACTGTTAGACGTGGATTCAATAACGCGGCACAGTCTGATCCTGTTATTGAACTCACGTCAAGTAAGCGGCGGTGTGTCCAGTAGGGTGCGCCCCATGAACAGGGAGCGAGGGGGAGTGTCGGCGCCGGCGGAACGCACCCGGCGCAGACTCAGCACGCACGAACGCCGCGAGCAGCTGCTCGCCGTGGGCGCCAGGCTGTTCGCTCAGGCCCCCTACGGTGACGTATGGATCGAAGAGGTCGCGGAGATCGCCGGCGTCTCGCGCGGGCTGCTGTACCACTACTTCCCGAACAAACGGGACTTCTTCGCCGCCGTCGTGCAGCGCGAGAGCCAGCGCATGCTGCGCCTGACGGCCGCCGTGCCCGGCATCCCCGTCCGCGACCAGCTCGGCACGGGCCTCGACACCTTCCTCGAGTACGTCGCCACGCACGCGCACGGCTTCCGCGCCTTCCATCGTGCGGAGGCGGCGGGCGACCCGGCCGTGCGGGCCGCGTACCAGGAGGGGCTCGCCGCGCACGAGGAGCAGATCATGGCCGCCCTCGCGGCGGACCCGCGCATCGCCGACAACCTCCCCGCTCCGGACGTGCTGCGGCTCGCGGTGCGCGGCTGGCTCGCGTTCCTCGTCGCGGTCTGCCTCGACTGGCTCGACGCCTCCGAACTCACGCGGGAACAGGTGCGGGACCTGTGCGCGCGGGCGCTGGTGGGGGCGATCGGCCTGTGACGGGTGCGGGGCCCGTACCTGCTCCCACGCGGGCCGGCCCCGCGGATGCGCACCCTCGGGGGTCATAAGGGTAACTTGCAAGGCTTCCTGTCTACCTCGTACGGTGGCGGCATGTCAGGAACGCAGTCAGCCGCAGGGGACGAGCCGCCCACCGAGCAGGTCGCCACCGACCTCGCCACCGTCGTCGGCCGGCTCTCGCGCCGACTGCGCACCGCGTCGCCGGACAGCCTGCTCACCCCTACCCAGCGCACCGTCCTCGCCCGCCTGGAGTCCGAGGGGCCCGACACGACCGCGGCGCTCGCGCGCGGCGAGTACGTACGGCCGCAGTCCATGCGGCTCACGCTCGGCGCCCTGGAGGATCAGGGCTTCGTGGCCCGCGAGCCGGACCCGAACGACGGTCGGCAGTCCGTCGTGTCGATCACCGACAGCGGCCGCGCCACCCTGGACGCCGTCCGGGCCGCCAAGCACGGCTGGCTCACCCAGGCGCTCACCGAAGAACTCGACGCCGACGAGCGACGCACCCTCGCCGAGGCCACCGCGCTCCTCGAACGGCTGGTGCGCAAGTGACACAAGGCGTGGGAGATCAAGCCGTCGTCACCGGCGGAGGCGCGGCTCCCGCGCTGCAGGAGGGGTTCAGGGCCCGGCTCACCGCGCCCCTGCTCCTCGGTTCGCTGCTCAACCCGCTCAACACCACGATGATCTCCACCGCTCTGGTGGCCATCGGGCACGACTTCGGGATCGGCGCCGCCGACACGGCCTGGCTGATCTCCGTCCTCTACCTGGCGAGCGCCGTCGCCCAGCCCGTGCTCGGCAAGCTCGCCGACACCCTCGGGCCGCGCCGCGTGTTCCTCGCGGGACTCGTCGTCGTGTGCGTCTCCGGGATCGTCGGCGCGCTCGCCCCCGCCTTCAGCTGGCTCATCGTCTCCCGGCTGCTCCTCGGCATCGGCACCTCCGCCGCCTACCCGGCCGCGATGGCCGTGCTGCGTGACGAGGGCCGCCGGGTGGGCCGCCGCCCGCCGCGCCCCGTCATGGCCCGTCTCTCCTTCGCGGCGCTCGGCAGCGCCGCGGTCGGGCCGACGCTGGGCGGGGTGCTCGTCATGGTCGTCGGCTGGCGCGGCATCTTCGCAGTCAACGTGCCGGTGGCGGCCATCGCGTTCGCCGCCGCCCTGCTGTGGATCCCGCGCGACCCTGCACGCAACACGGACGGTGAACCGGCACCGCGCGCGGCCCTCGACCCTCTCGGGATCGGTCTGTTCACCACGGCCCTGACGGTTCTCGTGTTCTTCCTGCTCGATCTGTCCGACCCCATGTGGTGGCTGCTCGCGCCCTTCGCCGCGCTCAGCGGTGTGCTGGTGTGGTGGCAGCTGCGCAGCAGGGCGCCGTTCATCGACATGCGCATGCTCGCCGAGAACGGCCCGCTGGCCCGCACCTACCTCCGGCACGGCCTGAGCTATCTGCTCATCTACTGCGTGATGTACGGCTTCACCCAGTGGCTGGAGGAGGGGCGCGGCTTCTCCTCCGGTTACACCGGCCTCCTGATGCTGCCGATGTCGCTCACGGCGATGGCGTGCTCCCTGCTCGGTGCCCGCACCAAGGGCATCCGCGCCCCGCTCATCACCGCGTGCGTCCTGCTCACCGCGGGCGCGGGGCTGCTCGTGTTCCTCGACGGCGACACCCCGCTGGCGCTGCTGCTGCTCGCGGGCGCGTGCTTCGGCATCCCGCAGGGGTTCGTCGGCACCTGCAACCAGGCCGCCGTACAGGAGCACGCCCCCGCCGCCGACATCGGCTCCGCCGCGGGGCTCCAGCGCACTGCCCAGTACATCGGCGCCATCACCGCGTCGAGCCTGATCGCCCTCGCGTACGGGCAGCGCGCCAGCGACGGCGGCCTGCACCTGATGGCCGGCGTCTCCGTCGTCCTCGGTGTCCTCCTGGCGGTCCTCACCGTGACGGACCGGGCGCTGCGCAGGAGTTGAGCACGCAATAATGCGCTCCTGAGCTGGTTCAGGAAGCGGGTGGCTGTGGGGTCTGCTGCGGTTGCGCGCGTTCCAGGAAGCGCAGCAGCTCGACCGGGAAGGGCAGCACCAGCGTGGAGTTCTTCTCGGCCGCGACCGCCACCACGGTCTGCAACAGCCGCAGTTGCAGGGCGGCCGGCTGCGTGGACATCTCCTTGGCCGCCTCGGCGAGTTTCTTCGAGGCCTGCAGCTCGGCGTCGGCGTTGATGACACGGGCCCTGCGCTCACGGTCGGCCTCGGCCTGCCGGGCCATCGAGCGCTTCATCGACTCGGGCAGCGACACGTCCTTGATCTCGACCCGGTCGATCTGCACGCCCCAGCCCACGGCCGGGCTGTCGATCATCAACTCCAGGCCCTGGTTGAGCTTCTCGCGGTTGGAGAGCAGATCGTCGAGGTCGCTCTTGCCGATGATGGAGCGCAGCGACGTCTGCGCCATCTGGGAGACGGCGAACTGGTAGTCCTCGACCTGGACCAGCGCGTTCGCCGCGTCGACGACCTTGAAATAGATGACGGCGTCCACCCGCACCGTCACGTTGTCCCGCGTGATGCCGTCCTGTGCGGGCACCGGCATCGTCACGATCTGCATGTTGACCTTACGGAGCCGGTCCACGAACGGCACGACCATCGTGAACCCCGGCTCACGCACGCTCCCGGCCAGCCGCCCGAGACGGAACACGACGCCGCGCTCGTACTGCTTCACCACGCGGGCCGCGGCCGCCGCGTACACCAGCAGGACGCAGAGCAGCGCCACGCCCGCGATCGTGAGTTCCTGGACCATGACGACACCCCCAGGTGTCCGAGTCCTCCGCATAGTCAACGATATGCCCGGTGTGCTGGTGCAGTCGAGGGGTACGTACGGTCCACGGGACCACGGCTCATTCCGCGTCGTGGAAGACGAGCCCCAGCGTGTGGCGCCGCCCCGAGCGGACCGTGCTCACGCCGTGCCGCATCGGGCCCTTCGACCAGCCGCGTACCGAGCGCACCGGCCGGTCACGCGTCGTGAACACCAGGACGTGCCCCTGGAGCAACGTGGTCGAGTAGCCGCGGGACTGGGCGCGCGCCCGCTGCTCCGTCATCAGGAACTCGCCGCCGGTGAAGTCGCCGCCCGGCTCGTCCAGGCCGATCACGACCTGCAGCGGGAGCCTCGGATAGAACGCCGCGCGCAGCTCCTGTACGAGCGCGGGCAGCGGGTGATCGAAGTATCGGTACTGGCCACGGCCGAACCGGTAGCGCTCCATGTCGATCGTCGACCGGAACCGGTGCACGTCGTCGTAGAGCGCGGCGACGGACCGGCACTCCTCGGCGGTGAGCACCGGTCGAGGGGTGAGGGCATGGCCGAACGCGTCGAGCTCGGTACTCAATGCGGCCCAGTCGAGGGCCTCCACGCGGGCCTGCGGGGCGGTGGTGGTGCGGGTCATCGCTGTGCATCTCCCCAGGTGGGCGGTAGCGGCCAGAACCCCAGCCTCGTCCGCTCCGGCACGGCATACTGGCGGCAATCGGACGCGGTGTTCGGTGCGGTAATGTGTCCGCTCCGTGCAGCACCGCGAGGGAACGAGGAGGTGAGTCCGATCACCGTTGTGTCAGGTCGGGAGCTCCCTTCTCGCGCCGTACGCGCCGCCCGCTCGCGCTGAGCGAATCCGCGGCCGTCCGGTGACCGGGAGCCCCCTCGGCATCCCGAGAGGCCACCCCTAAATGCCGCTTTCCCCGTCGACCGACTCACCCCTTCCGCTCGATTCCACGTCCGTGGTCGAGTCCCTGCGCGCCGCCGGCTGCGTCTTCGCCGAGGACGAGGCGCGCATCCTGCTGTCCACCGCCCGCGACGCCGCCGAACTGGCCGCCCTGGTCGAGCGCCGCGCGAGCGGTCTGCCCCTGGAACACGTCGTCGGCTGGGCCGAATTCTGCGGGCTGCGGGTCGCCGTCGACCCGAACGTCTTCGTGCCGCGCCGCCGCACCGAGTTCCTGGCCCGGCAAGCCCGCACCCACACGCCGCCCGGCGCCGTCGTCGTCGACCTGTGCTGCGGCACGGGCGCCGTGGCCGCCGTCCTGGCCGCCCGCCGCCCGGCCCGGCTGCACGCGGCCGACCTCGACCCCGCGGCCGTGCGCTGCGCCCGCCGCAATCTCGCCCCGCTCGGCGGCGACGTCCACGAAGGCGACCTGTACGCACCGCTGCCCGCCGACCTCAGGGGCCGCGTCGACACCCTGGTGGCGAACGGGCCCTACGTCCCCACCGGCGACGTCCCGCTGCTGCCGCCCGAGGCGCGCGACCACGAGCGGCGCCTCGCCCTCGACGGCGGGCACGACGGCCTCGATGTGCTGCGCAGGGTCGCGGGCGAGGCCCCGGACTGGCTCGCGCCCGGTGGGCACCTCTTCGTCGAGACGAGCGAGCGCCAGGCCGCCGCGGCACAGGCCGCCGTCCGCTCGGCGGGCCTGCACGCACGCGTGGTCACGAACGAGGACCTGTACGCCACGATCGTCGTCGGTACACGCATCTCCTGACCTCGGGGTTTGACCCGACGCGTCGCCGGTACCCGCAAGATCCGGACACCGGCGACGCAGAGGGAGCAGCCACCATGACCGACACGACTCCCGTCCACGGCTACGCCCCCACAGTGGTGGGCGTCGCCCTCAGCGACTGCACGCCACAGGACGCCGACACGGTCCTGCGCGTGCTGTCCACGGCCTTCCCCTCGGACCGCGCGCCATCCGAGCGCCCCGACGGCGACGCGACGGTCTGGCTCGCCACGGTGGACGCCGCGTCCGATCACGCGCCCGGCGAGGCGGGGTCCTTGTCCGAGACGGTCTCCGCGGATCTCCAGGGGGGCCACGAAGCGCTGGACCGCGTGTGCGCGGCGCTGACATCCGCGTTCACCGTCACCGAGGAGACCGCCGCCTCCGGCGACCAGGAACAGGAGCTGCATCTGCGCCTGACGACACGGCACTGACCGGGGGACGACCACGCGGCACCGACCGGGAATTCGGCGTGGGGCAGCGGGCGTTCGGCTGGAAGACCCTGCCCAGGACCGCACCGCCCGCGTGAAAGACTCTGCCTCCATGACGAACACCGCGCCGACCCCGGCCTCCGCAGTGCTGCACTACACCGCGTTCTCGACGAGCCCGGACGGCGGCAACGGCGCCGGCGTCGTGCTCGACGCGGCCGGGCTCGGCGACCACGAGATGGTGGGGATCGCCGCAGACCTCGGCTACTCGGAGTCCGCGTTCCTGACGCCGGGACGCGACCCGCAGGACAAGCGGTCCTTCACGCTGCGGTACTTCAGCCCCAAGGCCGAGGTCGACTTCTGCGGCCACGCCACCGTCGCCGCCGCGGTGGCACTCGGCGAGCAATTCGGCACGGGGGACTTCGAGTTCCACACCGCCGCGGGCCGCGTGCCGGTCGCCGTCCACCGCGAGGACGGCGTCCTCAAGGCCACCCTCACCAGCGTGGAACCACGCGTGCACGAGGTGGCCCGGGAGGACGTGGAGCAGGCGCTCGCCGCGCTGGGCTGGCAGGCCGGCGAACTGGACCCCGGCCTGCCGCCGAGGATCGCCTTCGCGGGCGTGCGCCACCTGGTCCTCGCGGCCGCCACCCGTGACCGGCTGGCCGATCTCGACTACGACTTCGACGCCCTGCTGACCCTCATGCGCCGGCTCGACCTGACGACCGTGCAACTGGTGTGGCGCGAGAACGCGAGCACCTTCCATGTGCGCGATCCGTTCCCGGTCGGCGGCGTCGTGGAGGACGCCGCCACGGGCGCGGCGGCCGCCGCCTTCGGCGCGTACGCCCGCGAACTGGGCCTCGTCCCCGACGACGCGCACCTGACGCTGCACCAGGGCCACGACATGGGCCGCCCGTCGCTGCTGGAGGTCGACCTGCGGGCGGGGGACCGGCGGGTACGGGTGTCCGGGGCCGCCGTCCGCCTCCAGTGCTAATCTTTCGCAGGCCGTGCGAGAGAACGAGGAGGTGGTACCCGTGAACGAATCGACATGGGTGCTCCCCTTCGGGGTCACGGTCGGGCGATAGGTCGTCGTCCGGGAGCGCCGTATCCGAGCTCTCCCGAAAGGCACGACCGTGCACTTCACTTCTGAAAGACACCTCACCGCTGAACAAGGCCTCGACGACGGTGTCCTCGAGCGCGAATTCACCCTCGGTGACATCCCCGGCCTCCTGTGGACGCCCGCATCCGCGTCGGCGTCCACACCGGTCCCGCTGATCCTGCTGGGCCACCCCGCGCTCGGGCTGCACAAGATGTACCCCCGGCTCGTGGGCCGGGCCCGGAGCGCGGCGGCGCAGGGTTTCGCCGCCGCGACCATCGAGCTCCCCGGGAGCGGTGACCGGCCCCGGCTTCCCGCCCTCGACCAGGCACGCGCCGACCTGCGCCGGACCTTGCAGGCCGGCGAGCCGGTCGGCGACGAGATCATCGACGCCGTCGTCCTCCCGCTCGTCGAGCGGGCGGTTCCGGAATGGCGGGCCGCGCTGGACGCTCTGCTCGCGCTGCCCGAGATCGGCGGCCCGGTCGCGTACTCGGGCGGAGTGATCTCCATCGGCGTCCGCCTCGCGGTGGCCGAGCCGCGCATCGTGGCCGCAGGCCTCTTCGCCGGGAGCTTCGTGCCCCGCGCCATCCTCGAAGAGGCCCGCCAGGTCACCATTCCGCTGCACGTCCTGCTGCAGTGGGACGACGAGGGCAACGACCGGCAGGCGGCCCTGGACCTGTTCGACGCCTTCGGCTCCAAGGAGAAGACGCTGCTTGCCAACATGGGCGGGCACACAGGCGTCCCGCAGTCCGCGGGGGAGGACGCGGCCCGGTTCTACGCCCGGCATCTGAGCTAGGGCCTGTCCGCGAGCGACAGGGCCTCGTCACGTCCCGTAGGAGACGTGCACGTCTCGGAAGCCCAAGGACCGCAGCAGTCCGCGCAGCATGTCCGTCGTGTTGCGCTCGGCGCGGCCCGTGAGGTTGCTGTCCCGTGCGGCCTCCCCGATGTGCCGGGCGGCGAGTTGGCGTACTGCCCGCTCGTCGCCCGGGTTGTCGGAGAAGAGGTCGCCGAGCCGGTCGAGCAGACCGCGCTGCTTCGCCACGGCGTACGAGCGGTCCGTGTCGAGCGTGGGCGAGGCGAGCCGGGCGTGCGGCAGGCGCAGCGTCGCGGACGTGCGCTTGTCGTTCACCCGCACATCGCCTGGGCCGAGCTTGCCCAGGTTCACGTACGCGTTGACCGTGCCCGCGCCGATGTACAGCGTGCGCGTGCCCTGGATGGCGTCCGGCAGGTACTTGGAGTCCTTGTCCAGGTCGACCACCACCTGGTAGTTCCCGGCCGCGGCGTCGTAACGGCTCATGTCCCGCACGGACTTGAGCAGTGCGGGTCCCGAGCGGTCGTGCGTCTCGGTGCCGAACACGTCGGAGAGCCGGTGCACCATGCTCAGCCCGGCGAGCACGACCGCGAGCAAGACGAACAGCACGAGTGCGGCCTTCGTCCACAGGGGGAGTCGCGCGGCCCGCGCCCACCGGGGCAGTGCGGTCCTCGGCGTCATGGGGGACCTCCTTCCCATGACTACCAAATGCCACGGGGAGCGCTGATCATGCCCTTTTCAGGAATCCGCGAACCGCCGTACGTACCGCTTCTGCCACGGCGTCTCAACCGCCCCACGCGCGTAGTGCTCGCGTACGTAGCTGACGGCCCCGCCCGCCGGTACTCCGTCCAGCACCGCTAGACACGCGAGCGCCGTCCCCGTACGACCGCGGCCGCCTGCGCACGCCACTTCCACCCGCTCGTGTGCGCACCGCCGCCACGCCTCGGCGAGTACGGCACGCGCGCGTGCACGGTCGGCGGGCAGGCGGAAGTCGGGCCAGCGCAGCCACGTCGACTCCCAGTCCGTGGGCGGGGGTTCAGCGCCCAGGAGGTAGATGCCGTACGTGGGCGGGGGACCGGCGGGCAGCGGATCGCGCAGCCCCCTGCCGCGTACGAGCAGCCCCGATGGCAGCCGCAGCACGCCAGGCGCCCCGGCCTCCCACGTCTCGGCCGTCACCGCGCGTCCTTCGCCGACGACAGCAGGAACGCCGCCATCCTGCGCGCCCGTCCGAAGGCGTCCGGGAACACATCCAGGCCGTCCGAGACCAGGGCGCCCTCGTGCAGCAGCATCAGGGAACGCCCCAACTCCCTTGCGGAGTCCGGCGCCACGTCCGACGCGAGCCGGGTGAAAAGCTCCAGCATCCACCGCTTCTGACCGGTGATCACCGCGTACGCGGGGTGCGCGGGGTCGCTGATCTCCGCGTGCGCGTTGACCATGCTGCAGCCCTTGCCGCTGTTGTCGCGCATCCACTCCTCGGAGGCGTCGAAGACGGCCAGCACCCGGTCGGTGGGCGAGAGTTCGGCGTCCTCGTGGTGATGGGCGAGGTAGGCGCGCCAGCGGGCGTCGCGGGTCGCCAGGTAGTCGACGACGATCTGCTCCTTGGAGCCGAAGCGATCGTAGAGCGTCTTCTTCGTGACGCCCGACTCCGCCGCGATCAGGTCGACGCCGACGGCGTGGATGCCGCGCTCGTAGAACAGCCGCGAGGCGGTCTCCAGGACCTTGCGCGCGGCCGGTGTGAGGTCGGGCCGGTCCGGGTCGACGGCCGGCGGGGCGGGGTTCGTCGTCGTATGCATGCCTCAAGGGTATACCGATCTGTATAGTGGTGTCAGGTATACCGATCTGTATACCTCTGCCGTTGAAGTCGATCATGTGAGGCGGTGGCCGCGCCATGAACGTCCTTTTGTCCATCGGATTCGTCCTGACCTGGAGCTCCGGCTTCATCGGAGCCAAGCTCGGCGCCGACGACGCGAGCGCCGTGACCACGCTGATGTGGCGGTTCCTGCCGCTGGCGCCGGCCCTGGGCGCCGTCGCGCTGGTGGCGGGCAGGAAGCGGTGGCGCGGGCTCGGCGGGCGCACGATCGGGCGGCAGGTCGTCGTCGGCGCCCTCTCGCAGAGCGGCTACCTCCTGACCGTCTACTACGCCATCCAGCTCGGCGTCTCCAGCGGCACGACCGCCCTCATCGACGGCACCCAGCCCCTGGTTGCAGGCGCCCTGGCCGGGCCCCTGCTGCGGCAGTACGTCACCGCGCGGCAGTGGCTCGGTCTGTGCCTGGGCCTTGCCGGGGTCGTCGTCGTCACCACGGCCGACGCGGGCGCCGTCTCCGGTGTCCCGTGGTGGGCCTACGGCGTCCCGTTCCTCGGCATGCTGTCGCTGGTCGCGGCCACCTTTGTGGAGAGCCGCTCGCGCACCCGGGTCGAGCCGCTGGTCGCGCTCACCGTGCACTGCGCCACGAGCGCCGTCGTCTTCACGGGCCTCGCCGTCGCGCTCGGCAGGGCCGCGCCGCCCGCCGCGCCGTCCTTCTGGCTGTCGATCGCCTGGCTCGTCGGCCTGTCGACGTTCGGCGGCTACGGCCTCTACTGGATCGTGCTGCGCCGTGGCGGCCTCACCCAGGTCAATACGCTGATGTTCCTCATGGCACCCGTCACCGCCGTGTGGGGCGCGCTGATGTTCGGCGAGCCCTTCGGGGTGCGCACCGCGCTGGGGCTCGTCCTCGGTCTCGCGGCCGTCGTGGTCGTGCGGCTCGGCACGCGCGCGTACCCGCTACGAAGTGGTGCTGACAAGGTGGCGGTTGGGGAGCACCGCCGCGTCGGCCAGCTCCGGGACCTCCACCACGGTGACGCCCGCTGACGCGAGCACTCCGATCCCGTCGGCGCCGGGCACGAACGTGTCCGGCTCCCGCCACGCCGTCACCACGCGGCGCACCCCCGCGTCGACGATGAGCCGGGCGCACGGCTTCGGCCGCGAGGCCCGGTGGGCGCACGGCTCCAGGCTGCTGTAGACGGTGGCCGTGGCGAGGCGCGGGTCGTCGGCGGCTAGCTTTCCGAGCGCGGACTCCTCGGCGTGCACCACCGGGTCCTCGCCCTCGCGCGAGTAGCCGCGCGCCAGCTCCGTTCCGTCGTCCGCGACGACCACGGCGCCGACGCTGAACGCGGTCCGCGACGGCGGGCACTCGGCGGCCAGTTCGCAGGCCAGCCGCAGCCAGTGCCGGTCCGCCGCGGTGGCCGCTTCCGCGGCGCCGGGGACGGTCGGCGCGTACCGGGTGACGATCACGTCCCCGACCCGCTCCGAGCCGAGCACCCGCATCCGGCTGCGCGGCCCGCCGGGATAGGAGCCGGGCCCGAACAGGCGCGGCGCGCCCGGCTCACCCACCACCAACGGGGCGATGGCGAGCCGTAGTTCGTCCGCGAGCCCCAGTTGCAGCAGCTGCGTGTGCACGCGCGCGCCGCCCTCGACGAGCAGCCGCCGCACACCCCGCGTGGCGAGGTCGTCGAGGAGCGCCGCCCAGTCGAGATGCAGGCCCAGCTCCACGACGTCCGCCGCGCCGCCCACGCGCGTGCGCGCGAGCCGGGAGCCGGACTCGGTCGTGTAGACGAGGCGTTCGCCACCCGTCGTCCAGAACGGGTCACCCGGATCCAGGTCCCCCGACGCGGTGACCGCCACCTTCAACGGGTAGGCGGGCCGCCCGTCCTCGACCCGCTTCGCGCGCCGCCGCGGGGAGTTGACCAGCAGCCGGGGCCGGTCCGCGCGCAGCGTCCCCGCCCCGACGAGGATCGCGTCGCTGGCCGCCCGCACCGCGTCCACCCGCTCGAAGTCCTCCGCGCCGGACAGCAGCAGCCGCTCGGGACCGGAGTCGTCGAGGCACCCGTCGAGCGAGACCGCGGCGGACAGCAACACGTGGGGGCGGGACATGGCGACTCCGTGACCGGGCGGAACGTACGCGCAGAGCCTATCGAGGCTCCGGCGGTGTGCCGTCCCCGAAGGGGCGCCCGCCCAGCTTCTCGCGGCCGTGCGGGGTCGGCCAGCCGGACGGGTCGGGGCCGAGCGGCACGATCCGCGTGGGGTTGATGCCGGTGTGCACCTGGTAGTAGTGCCGCTTGATGTGGTCGAAGTCGACCGTGTCCCCGAAGCCGGGCGTCTGGAACAGATCCCGCGCGTACGCCCACAGGACCGGGTCCTCGGCCAGCTTGTTGCGGTTGCACTTGAAGTGGCCGTGGTAGACGGCGTCGAAGCGGACCAGCGTCGTGAACAGCCGGACGTCCGCCTCCGTGATCGTGTCGCCGACGAGGTAACGCTGCCCGGAAAGCCGCTGCGCCACCGTGTCGAGCCGCGCGAACACGTCCCGGTACGCCTCCTCGTACGCGTCCTGCTCGCTCGCGAACCCGGCCCGGTACACGCCGTTGTTCACGTCCCGGTAGACGCCCTCCATGACCTCGTCGATCTCGTCGCGCAGCGGCTCCGGATACAGATCCGGCGCGCCGGACCTGTGCAGCGCCGTCCACTCGGTCTCCAGGTCCAGGGTCAGCTGCTGGTAGTCGTTGGTGACGAGCTTCCCGGACGGTACGTCGACGATCGCCGGCACGCTGACGCCGCCCGGATATCCGGTCTCCCGCGCGTCGTAGGCCTCACTGAGGTAGCGGATCCCGAGCACCGGGTCGCGGTCGTCCGGGTCGAGGGTGAAGCGCCAACTGCGGTCGTCCTGGATCGGGTCGGTGACCGCGAGCGACAGGGCGTCCTCCAGGCCCAGGAGGCGCCGCACCACCAGGGCGCGGCTCGCCCAGGGGCAGGCCCTGCTTACGACGAGCCGGTAACGGCCCGCCTCCACGGGCCAGCCGTCGCGGCCGTCGGCGGTGATCCGGTCGGTGAAATGACTGCGGGAGCGCTTGAAGGCCTTCTTGCCGTACGAGGCGTTGCCGGGCACGTGGGTCTCCCTCCGGGGTCGGACACGATCGTGCGCCCCGAGCCTGCCCGAGGAACGGCCCGCGTACCACCGCGGCGGAGGCGGCTGTCAGTGGCCGATGAGAGGCTCGGGGTGGGCATTGACCGCCATGGCAAGGAAGGCGCAGGCATGACGACCACGACCGGTAGCTACCTCACCCTGGACGACGGCCGTCCCGGCGTCCGGTTCACCCGCACGTACGAGAAGCCGATCGACCGCGTCTGGCGCTATGTCACCGACCCGGCCGACCTCACGCACTGGTTCCCCTCGAAGTTCGAGGCCGGGGAACTGAGCCCCGGCGAGACGATCCGCTTCTTCGACGACCCGAACATGCCGGAGTCCGTGGGCACGATCGTCGCCGCGGAGCCGCCACGCCACTTCTCCTTCACGTGGGGAGGTGACGAGCTCCAGTACGACCTGGAGGAGCGCGGTGACGGAGGCACGCACCTGACGCTCACGAACGTACTGCTGAGCGCGGACGCGGCGGCACGAAATGCGGCGGGCTGGGAGGTCTGCCTGCTGGCCCTCGACGCGGCAGACCGCGGCGAGCCCCTGTCGGAGGACCACACGGGAGCGACGCCGCCGTGGAAGGAGCTGTACGACGCCTACGTGGCCGCGGGCTTCCCGTCCGGCGCGCCCGTGCCCGGCTTGGACGAGGGCTCCTGAGGTGCGCGCACCGCGTGTGCGCGCGGTCACCGTCTGAATAGCGGGATCCCACGAACGGGCGCAAAATCGGACACATGTCCTTTATGTCCGCGAGTGTGACGTGGCTCGGACTCGGCCTCACGGTCGGTACCGCGGGACTGGTGACCTACGGTCTTGCGGTGCTCCCGTGCGGGGCTTCTGTCCGACAGCAGGATGCCGAGGCGGTCTGCCGCCCGGCCAGGCGGACGGCGCTCGTCCTCGGTGCCCTCGGCATCGCGGCGTTCGCCGTCGGAACGGTGTTCCTGTTCCTGGGCGTGACGAGATCCGGCTGAGCGCGGCCGGGGAACGCTTCCAGAACTTCTTCCCGGAAGCCGTCACACATCCGTCGTGGCGCGTGTCGTAGCAGCGAGAGTCACGTAACGAGTGAAGGAGTACTCCATGACCAGCGGTCAGCACACGATCATCGCCCCCGTCCGGGACCTCGCCGCCGCCAAGGCCGTCTACACCAAACTGCTCGGCGTGGAGCCGTCCTCGGACGAGGCGTACTACGTGGGCTACGACGTGGCGGGACAGCACTTCGGCCTGAACCCGGGCGGACACCAACAGGGCATGACCGGTCCCGTGGGTTACTGGACCGTCGACGACATCCAGGGGATGGTCAAGTCCCTCGTCGAGTCCGGCGCCGAGATCGTCCAGGACGTCACGGAGGTCGGGCCGGGACGACGGATCGCGTCGCTGAAGGACGCGGACGGCAATGTCTTCGGCGTGCTCCAGGACAGCTGACCGGGGCGACTGACGGGGTCGAGGGGCCGGGTCGACCACGAGCGGTGGGGCCGCGGCCCGAAGGCCACGGCCCCACCCGATCCCGCTTTTACTGGTCACCGCCGCCGTAGGGGCGCGTGATCACTTCCATGCCGTGGTGCGCGGGGTCCATGAAGTACACGCCACGGCCTCCGTCGTTGTGATTGATCTCGCCCGGCTGCGCGCGGTGCGGATCCGCGTAGTACGTCAGCCCCGCATCCTTGATCCGCCGGAAGACCCCGTCGAACTCCTCCTCGGTGGCGAGGAAGGCGTAGTGCTGCGTGACGATGGACCCGGCGGGGACCGTCGCGAAGTCCAGGGTGACACCGTTGCTGAGGTCGAGCGGGATGAACGGGCCCCATTCGTCGCCCACTTCGAGTCCCAGGATGTGCGCGAGGAACTCGGCGGACTCCCGGTTGTCCCGGGAGTGGACGATGGTGTGATTGAGCTGAACCGCCATGGTGGATTGCCTCCAGAAGGCAACTCCGGCACCTCCATGCCTCACCCGGTCGGTGACCGGCACGCGATGCTGCCGGGGATCTTAGACACGGTGCCGCGCTCGGGGCCAGTCCATTTCCCGTCCCGGCGTCAGTCCAGGACCAGTTCCGGGTCGTACATGTCGAGCCAGAGCGCCAGGTCCAGCGTGCGCTCCAGGCCACGCCGCGAGGCCTGCGTGATCTGCGGGGTCTCGCGGTGGGCGGCGACACTGAGCCGGTCCCTGTCGACGATCTCGAAGACCCGGTGCGAGGGCTTCGCGAGCAGGTCCTTGGCGTGCTCCTGCAGCGCGAGCGCGTACTTCGGGTCCTGCGTCGACGGGTAGGGGCTCTTGACCCGGTCGTACACCGACGTCGGCAGCACGTCCGCCGTCGCCTCGCGCAGCAGGCTCTTCTCGCGCCCGTCGAACGACTTCAGCGCCCACGGTGTGTTGTAGACGTACTCGACGAGCCGGTGGTCGCAGAACGGGACCCGCACCTCGAGGCCCACCGCCATGCTCGCCCGGTCCTTGCGGTCGAGCAGGACCCGCACGAAGCGGGTCAGGTGCAGATAGCAGATGCGGCGCATCCGGTACTCGAAGTCGCTCTCGCCCTCCAGGCGCTTGATGTCGCGCACCGCCTCGGTGTAGCTGTCGGCGGTGTACCCCTCCAGGTCGAGCCGCTTGGTGAGCTCGGGCCTGATCACGTCCGAGTCGTCACCGATGTGCTTGCCCATGCTCACCAGCCACGGGAACGCCTCCGCGCTTCGGGCCTCCTCGTCGAAGAACTGGAGGTAGCCGCCGAAGACCTCGTCCGCGGACTCGCCGGACAGGGCGAGCGTCGAGTGCTCGCGGATCGCCTTGAACAGCAGGTACAGGGAGGCGTCCATGTCGCCGAACCCCGCCGGAATGTCGCGCGCCCGGATGACGCGGGCGCGCACCTCGGGGTCGGCGAGCGCGTTCGAGTCGAGCACGATGTCCTGGTGGTCGGTCTCCGACGCCCGCGCCACGTCGTGCACGAAGGGGGTGTCGGGCGTGCCGCGCAGCTCGTCCGCGATGAAGTTCTCGGCCTGGCCGAGGAAGTCGACGGCGAAACTGCGCACGGTCTCCTGCCCGGCCAGCTGCTTCGCGGCGATCGCCGTCATCGCGGAGGAGTCGAGGCCGCCCGACAGGAGCGTGCAGCGCGGCACGTCCGAGACGAGCTGGCGGCGCACGATGTCGTCCAGCAGCTCGCGCACGTGGGCGATGGTCGTTTCCTGGTCGTCGGTGTGCGCCTTCGTCTCCAGCGTCCAGTACGCGCGCTGCCGCAGCCCGGAGCGGTCGACGGTGACGACGGTGCCCGGCACCACCTCGTTCATCCCGTCCCAGACGGCATGCCCCGGAGTCTTCACGAACGTGAACAACTCACGCAGGCCGTCGAGGGTGACACGGCGCGCGGCGAGCGGGTTGGCGAGGATCGCCTTGGGCTCCGAGCCGAACAGCACGCCGTCCGGGGTCTCGTAGAAGTAGAAGGGCTTGATGCCCATCCGGTCGCGGATCATGACGAGCTTGTCGGTGCGGCCGTCCCAGATGGCGAACGCGTACATGCCGTTGAGCCGCTCGGGCAGGTCCTCGCCCCACTCGAGGTAGCCGTGCAGCACCACCTCGGTGTCGGAGTCCGTGCGGAACTCATGGCCGAGAGCCGCCAGTTCGGCGCGGAGCTCCGTGTAGTTGTACGTCTCGCCCGAGTACACCAGGGCGACGTTCCCGTCCGGTGTCTCGACGGTCATGGGCTGCCGGCCGCCCGGCAGGTCGATGATGGCGAGCCTGCGGTGACCGAGCGCCGCCGGGCCCTCGATCCAGGTGCCGCGGTCGTCGGGACCGCGGCACTCCATGGTCTGGGTCATCGCATCCACTGTCTCGGCCGAGGCCCGCAGGTCACGGTCGAAGGAGACCCAACCGGTGATGCCACACATAACGCTTCCTCCCGCAAACAAGATGTACGCAGCAGTTATGTTTCGAGCGTGTGTCATCGCGGCGGGGTCGGTCAATGCACCTGTAACGCAAGAGGAATGGCGAACCGAGCGATTCAAGCCGCCGTCGGGCCGAAAAGCGGAACGATCCCCTTCGCAAACCCCTTGCGGCGTGGGCCTCGTGAATAAAGTTGCCTTGGGCGACCAGAATGATCCGGCCATCGGCAAAGACTTGATCAATCCTCGAACGTCGCCGCCGCGAGCCCGAAGGACAGGGTCATGCCGATCCCCGACGTCACCGAGATCGCCCGCACACCCGGCGCCACGTCGCGCACGAGCAGCGGACCTTGGGGGCTGCTGGCGTACACGCCCTGCCAGCGTTCGGTGACCCGCACCGACGGCACGCCCAGGACGCGGGAGGCCTCGCGCAGCAGCAGCTCCGTCGTCGCCTCGTCCTGGAACGGGATCTCCGTCGCGTCGTACGCGTGCGAGTCGCCGACCAGGACCGTGCCGTCGGGCAGCCGCGTGAACATCACGTTGGCGACCACGTCCAGCAGTTCGGGGCTGTGCGCGGTGACCTCGTCCCGAAGGCGGTCGGACGAGGGCATCGCCGTGAAGCCGTCGTAGCGCAGCATCGACGTCGCGGTCAGGACGGCCGAGTCCGTGCGGAAGGCGTCGGGCGCCGCGACCCGGGTCATGGACAGGCGGCACCGCTCGATGCCGTGCGCCTCCGCCTCGGCCGGATACAGGCGGTCCAGGTCATGGCCGACGCAGAGCAGGATCCGGTCCCCGTGCACAGGCCCGCGGCTGGTGTGCACCGTGCCGGACTCGACGCCGACCACGTTCGTTCCCCAGGTGACCGTCACACCGGGCTGCTCGGCCAGCCAGTCCGCGAGCCGCGGCGCCGCCTCGCGCGGGTCGACCCGGAGGTCCGCGGGCAGCAGCGCGCCGCCGACCAGGTCCTCGCGCCCCTCGGCGGAGCGGCCGAGCGCCTCGCCCACCTCCTCGCGCGTCCGCAGCCGCACCGCGTCCGCGCCACGCTCGTCGCGCAGCTCCTCCAGGACCGCCAGCTCGGTCGCCGACCGGGCTACCACCAGCGCGCCGGCCTCGGGCGCCCACAGCCCGGCCGACTTGGCGGCGTCCAGCCAGCCGGAGCGCGAGCGCAGCGCGAGGTCGAGGAGTTCGCCGCGCTGCGCCGTGACACAGCAGTGGCCGAAGTTGCGCACGGACGCGCCCACCGGCCGCCGGTCCCGCTCGACCACCGTGACGCTGAGCCCCCGGCGCACCGCCTCGAAGGCGTGGGCGAGGCCGACGATGCCGGCGCCGACCACGACGAGGTCGCTGCGGCCGGAGGGAAGGGTGGTGGAGGGCGCTGATGCGTTGTTCATGACACCAAGCCTGCGGACCGCCCGCCACCACTCGCAAGGGTTGTCTATACAAGTTTCCTCGTTGTTTACCAGCTGTGCGCCGAGACTGCCCTTGCTCAGCTCGTCATCATGCTGAGAAACTCAACTTGTGAAGACAAGTAGTGAGGACGGGCCGCTGCACCAGCGGCTCGGCGCCGAGTTCCGGCGGCGCATCGAGTCGGGGGAGTGGCCCGAAGGGGCGCCCGTGCCGAGCGAGGCGCAGCTGTGCGAGGAGTTCGGGACCTCGCGCGGCCCCGTGCGGCAGGCGCTCGCGCAGCTGCGGGCCGACGGTCATCTGGCCGGCGGGCGCGGCAAGCCGCCCGTCGCCCGCAGGGTCACGCCCTCGCAGCCGTTCGCCTCCCTGATGTCGTTCACGCAGTGGGCCGAGTCGATCGGGCGGACCCCCGGCCAGCACACCGTCGAGGTGGCCCGGCGCCGCGCGAGCCCCGAGGCGGCCGCGCGCCTGGGCCTCGACGAGGGCGCGCCGGGCGTCGACCTCGTCCGGCTGCGCCATCTCGACGGGGTGCCGGCGATGGTCGAGCGGTCCACGTTCGTCCTCGACGTCGGCCTGCACCTGTTCGCGTTCGACCCGGACGAGGGCTCGGTCTACGACGCCCTCACCTCGTGCGGCGTCGACCTGCACCGCGCGCGGCACACCATCGACGCCGTCGCGGCGGATCCCGAGGACGCCGAGATTCTCGGCGTCGCGCCCGGTCAACCCCTGCTCCGCGTACGGAGGTTGGCGTACACCGGCGACGGCAGGCCCGTCGAGTACGCGGACGACCGCTATCTGCCGTCCATGGCCACGTTCACCATCGAGAACACCATGGACGGCCGCACCGTCGCCGCCCGCGGCGGCACCGCAGACACCCGCACCACACGTGAGGAAGCCCAGTGATCGAACTCGCCGTCTTCGACATGGCAGGCACCACCATCGACGAGCACGGGGCCGTATACGACGCGCTGCGACACGCCGTCGAGTCCACCGGCGTCCGCGTCGACCCGGTCGACCTTCAGACCTGGATGGGCACCGACAAGCGCGAGGCCATCGCCGCGCTCGTCCGCATCGGCGGCGGCGCCCCCGACGCGGAGCTCGTCGAGCGACAGTACGGGGTGTTCCGAGCCACCCTGCACGAGAGCTACGCGAAGCAGCCGCCGGAGCCGATAGCCCACGCGGACAAGGCACTTGAAGAGTTGCGCGCCCGCGGCATCAAGGTCGCCCTCACCACCGGCTTCAGCGCGGACGTGGCGTTGCCGCTGCTCGAATCGCTCGGCTGGTCCACCGGCGAGGGCGGCAACCTCGACGCGGTCGTCACCTCCGACGAGGTGCCCAGGGGCCGCCCCGCCCCGTACATGGTCCAGCGTGCGATGGAGAAGACCGGGACCGTCGATGTGCGGGGCGTCCTCGTGGCAGGCGACACGGTCGTGGACATGGAGGCCGGGTTCAACGCGGGCGCGGGTGTCGTGGTCGGCGTGCTCACGGGACAGCTCTCCCGCGAGCAGCTCGAAGCCCATCCGCACAGCTACGTACTGGACGGCGTCGCCGACCTCCCGGGGATCGCGGAGACCCGGAAGGCCGGCTGAGGACGTACGTCAGCTGAGCGCCGCGTCCACGATCGCCTGCGCCTCGCTCTGCACTTGGGCGAGGTGCTCGGCGCCGTGGAACGACTCGGCGTAGATCTTGTAGACGTCCTCCGTGCCGCTGGGCCGGGCCGCGAACCACGCGTTCTCGGTCGTGACCTTGAGGCCGCCGATGGCCGCGCCATTGCCCGGCGCCTCCGAGAGACGGGCCGTGATCGGCTCGCCCGCGAGGGTGTCGGCGGTGATCGCGTCGCCGGTCAGCTTCGCGAGGCGGGCCTTCTGCTCCTTCGTCGCCTTGGCGTCGACGCGCGCGTAGGCGGCGCCCGACGCCCCGTGCTCGGCGGCGAGTTCGGCGTAGTACGCGGACGGCGTCTTTCCGGTGACGGCGGTGATCTCGGCGGCCAGCAGGGCGAGCAGGATGCCGTCCTTGTCGGTGGTCCACACGCCGCCGTCCTTGCGGACGAAGCTCGCCCCGGCGCTCTCCTCGCCGCCGAACGCCACCGAGCCGTCGACCAGGCCCGGCACGAACCACTTGAACCCGACGGGGACCTCGACGAGTTCGCGACCGAGGGTGGCGGCGATCCGGTCGATGACGGCGGACGACACGAGTGTCTTGCCGACGGCCGCGGACGCCGGCCACTGGGGCCGGTGGCCGAACAGGTAGTGGATGGCGACGGCCAGATAGTGGTTCGGGTTCATCAGGCCCGCGTCCGGGGTGACGATGCCGTGCCGGTCGGCGTCCGCGTCGTTGCCGGTCAGCAGGTCGAAGTCATGGCGCCGGGCAAGGACCGAGGCCATCGCGGGCGCCGACGACGGGTCCATCCGGATCTTGCCGTCCCAGTCGAGCGTCATGAAACGCCACGTCGGGTCGGTCTCCGGGTTCACCACCGTCAGGTCGAGGTCGTACGTCTCGGCGATCCGCGACCAGTAGTGCACGCTCGCGCCGCCCAGCGGGTCGGCGCCGACCCGGACACCGGAGGCGCGGATGGCGTCGATGTCGATGATGTCCCTGAGGTCCTCGACGTAGCGCTCACGGAAGTCGTACGGCTCCCAGGCCGTCTCGTCGACCGTACGCGGAGCGGCCCAACTGCTGTCCTCCAGCAGCTCGTTGGCGCGATCGGCGATCCACGAGGTGGTGGCGGAGTCGGCGGGGCCGCCGTGCGGAGGGTTGTACTTGAAGCCGCCGTCGCGGGGCGGATTGTGGCTCGGCGTGATCACGATGCCGTCGGCGCGGTCGGCTGTCTCGTCCCGGTTCCAGCGCAGGATCGCGTGGCTGAGCGCGGGCGTCGGCACGAAGTCCCCGTGTGCGTCGGCCAGCACCCGCACGTCGTGCGCCGCGAGGACGCCGAGGGCGGTCCTCAGGGCGGGCTGCGACAGGGCGTGCGTGTCCGGGCCGATGAAGAGGGGGCCCGTGATGCCCTCGGCCGTGCGGTGTTCGACGATCGCCTGGGTGATCGCGGCGATGTGCTTCTCGTTGAAGGCTCCGTCGAGGCTGGAGCCGCGATGGCCACTCGTGCCGAAGACGACGCGCTGCTCGGGGCGCGTGACGTCGGGCTCCCGCGTGTAGTACGCGTCGATCAGCTCGTCGACGTCGACGAGATCGCCCGGCAGGGCGGGGGTTCCTGAGCGCTCAGCAGTCATGGGAGCAGTCTCCCACCTGCGCCTATGAAGAAAAGCGGGCGGCACAGGTGGGAGACGGGTTCCGGACTTTCGTGTCCCGGGCGGCGCTCAGTCCTCCCCGGACTCCTGCTGGTTCTTGACGATCTCCGAGAGCACCGCGAGGACCTGCGACTCGGCCTGGTCCTTCTCGATTCCGAGACCGTTGAGCAGCCCCGAGCCGTTCTCGTGCTCCAGGAGCGCGAGCAGGATGTGCTCGGTGCCGACGTAGTTGTGGCCCAGGCGCAGTGCCTCACGGAACGTCAGCTCCAGCGCCTTCTTGGCGTCGGCGTCGAACGGCACCAGGGCCGGCATGTCGTCGGACTTGGCGGGCAGTTCGGCCGTGGCGGCCTGCCGCACCGTGTCCAGGAGCACGTCCTGCGCGACGATCGCCCGGGCCGCCAGGCCCTCCGGCTCGTGCAGCAGCCCGAGTACCAGGTGCGCGGGGGCGATGGTGGCGTTGCTCGCGGCGCGGGCCTCGTTCTGCGCGGAGACGATCACGTTGCGGGCGCGGTCGGTGTAGCGGTTGAAGCCCTGGCTGGGGTCGAGGTCGGACTCGGAGCCCTTGGCCACGAAGCGCTTCTGCGCGGCCTGTCGGGTGACTCCCATGCTCTTGCCGATGTCCGTCCAGGAGGCGCCGGAGCGGCGGGCCTGGTCGACGAAGTGGCCGATCAGATGGTCGGCGATGTCGCCGAGGTGGTCCGCCGCGATGACGGCGTTCTGGAGCTGGTCGAGTGCGTCGGTGTTCGACTTCTTGATGGCGTCGATCAGGTCGTCGAGGCGGATGGAAGGCGTGTTGCCGCCGGAATCGGTCATGATGCAACCGTAGGTTGACAGTATCGAGGTGTCAACCCGACGTTGACACTCTTCTGGTTCGGTTCACACCGCCGGCGGATTCAGCTGCCGGAACCCGTCCTGGGTCCGGTACGGGTAGTAGGGATACGGCGCCTTCGTCTCGCTCGCCGCGTCCAGCTTCGCCACCTGTTCGGGGGTGAGCTCCCAGCCGATGGCGCCCAGGTTCTGCGTCAGTTGCTCCTCGTTGCGGGCCCCGATCAGCACCGTGGACACGGTGGGCCGGCGCAGCAGCCAGTTGATGGCGATCTGCGGGACGGCCTTCCCGGTCTCCTCGGCGATCTCGTCCAGCGCGTCCACCACCCGGTACAGGTGCTCGTCCTCGATCGGCGGTCCGAACCGCGCGGTCTCGTGCAGCCTGCTGTCGGCGGGCAACGGCTGCCCGCGCCGGATCTTGCCCGTGAGTCGACCCCAGCCGAGCGGGCTCCACACCACGGCGCCGACGCCCTCCTCCTTGGCGAGCGGCATCAACTCCCACTCGTAGTCCCGGCCGGCGAGCGAGTAGTACACCTGGTGTGCGGCGAACCGCGGTCGCCCGTGCTTCTCCGCCTCGGCGAGCCCCTTCATCAGCTGCCAGCCCGCGTAGTTGGAGACGCCGGTGTAACGGACCTTTCCGGCGCGCACCAGGTCGTCGAGCGTGGCGAGCACCTCCTCGACCGGTGTGCTCGCGTCGTACGCGTGCAACTGGAACAGGTCGATGTGGTCGGTGTCGAGGCGCCGCAGCGCGGTGTCAACGGACGCGATCAGGCGCGAGCGCGACACTCCGGCGTCGTACGGCCCGTCGCCGGTCGGCAGTGCCGCCTTGGTCGAGATGAGTGCCTGGTCGCGGCGGCCCTTGAGCGCGGCGCCGAGTACTTCCTCGGAGGCTCCGTCCGAGTACACGTCGGCGGTGTCGAACAGGGTGACCCCGGCCTCCAGGCTGAGGTCGACCATCCGTCGCGCCTCGTCGATCCCGTTCGTCCCCCACGCCGAGAACAGGGGGCCACGCCCGCCGAAGGTTCCGGCCCCGAAACTCAACGCCGGAACCTTCAGTCCGGACGTCCCCAGCTGTCGGTACTCCATGTCGGTCCCCTTGGTGGTCGCGTGTGTCGACGAGTCCATCACCTAACGGGAAGGAAATCCCATTAGGTGATGACGCAACCGTAGCAGGGGGTCGCCCAATAATGGAACCGTGGTGCCGATTGGTCGGTAGGGCTACGGCAGAGGGAGTTGCGGTGAGGGAGAATCGAACACGTCACGAACCGCCGCTCCACGTCAGGGGAACCAGTCCGATGCCCGCAGCCCACGTCACCCTCGCCGACGTCCTGAGCGCCGCCGCACCGGAGGCGACCGGCGCCCTCTGGCGACTCGACGGCGCGGCCCGCCAGCTCGACGCCAACGTGGTCCGCCTGCGACCGGGCGGGGGCGGCGACGCGTATGTGGAGGCCGAACTCGACGTGCTCCTCGTCGTCGTGGAGGGGCACGGCACACTGCACCGCGCGGGCGTGGACGAGGAGGTGGCGCCCGGCACGCTCGTGTTCGTGCCGCGCGGCGAGCGGCGCTCGGTCAGCGCCGGTACGGACGGGCTCGTCTACCTCACGGCACACCGCAGGCGGCCCGGCATGACCATCCGCCGCGCCGAACCGCAGGTCACGGCCGAGGGCGGCGAGGCACCTTGTCTGCTGCCCCGGGTGTGCGCGTCCTGCGGCAGGGCCGCCGACGGCGCCGGCGCGCGGTACTGCGCCCGGTGCGGGGAGCGCCTGGAGGGACAGGGAGAGGCACCTTGATCCGGCCTTACTTGAGCCGCAGGGATCACGCCAGACGGCGCGTTCCGTCGTTCAAGTACCGCTCTGAGTACGGGATGTGGCGCCACACCCCGTCACTTCACGCCACTGATTCAATACGTGAAGTTACCGAAATCCGGGGGTGCGGGATGAAGTCCGCGGCCGCCTTCGGCAGACTCTGGGGCACGGCGGCCGCACACTCGGGCAGTGGCCGCCAGGGGAGGGAGCACCATCGGGGAGTCCGTGGGCGTGGGGCACGCGGACTCCCCGACCCGCCGCCCCGACACTCCGCAGGCGCTGCGCGGCACGGAGCCCGCCGCTGATTACGGTTCCGGCATGGCCGACTACCGCATTGAGACCGTCCGCAACGGCGACCGTGACTGGACCGCCCGCAACGACCGGGGAGCCGAGGTCCGCATCGCCCCCGCCGACAGCGAGGGCGCCCAGCCGTCCTTCACCCCGGTCGAACTCCTCCTCGCCGCGCTCGGCGGCTGCGGCGGCCTCGTCGTCGACCGCACGGCCCGCACCGTGCCGCACGACGAACTGCGCATCACCGTCGAGTCCGTGTCACGGCCGGAGGACGACGGGCGCGTGGGAGCCGTCCGTGTGTCGTACAAGGTCGAGCTGCCGGGGGGCGACACGGGCGCCGCCGAGGCGCTCGAACGCGGCATCCGGCTGACCCACGAGAAGTACTGCACGGTCAGCCGCACCGTCGAACACGGCGCGCGCGTCGCGGCGTTGGGCCCCGACGGCACGATGCTCTTCATGGGTGGCTGAGTCGGCGACCGGGTCGCGTCGGGCGGGCCGGCGGCGGTGCGCCACCGGCCCCGTGCTGCCCTACGGCAGCGCGTGTACCTTCGGACCCACCGCGTTCGACCAGGCGTTGCCCGCCGTCGCGTCCCAGTTCGTGGACCAGGTCATCGCCCCGCGCAGCCCCGGATAGGTCTTCGCGGGCTTGAACGTGCCGCAGCCGGTGCCGCGCGCCAGACAGTCCAGCGCGTTGTTCACGACGGACGGGGCCACGTAGCCGCTGCCCGCGCCCCGCGTCGACGCGGGCACGCCGAGCCCGACCTGTGAGGCGTCGAGGCCGCCCTCCAGCTGGATGCAGGCGAGCGCCGTAAGGAAGTCGACGGAGCCCTGGCTGTAGACCTTGCCGTCGCAGCCCAGCATCGAACCGCTGTTGTAGTACTGCATGTTGACGACCGTGAGGATGTCCTTCACGTTCAGCGCCGTCTTGAAGTACTCACCCGACGTCGACTGCATGTCGATGGTCTGCGGCGCCATCGTCAGGACCAGCTTGCCGCCCGCCTTCGCCGACAGCTGGCGCAGCGCCTTCGACATGTACGTCGAGTTGAGGCCGTTCTCCAGGTCGATGTCGACACCGTCGAAGCCGTACTCCCGCATCAGCGCGTACGCGCTGTCCGCGAACGCCGTGGCCGAGGCGTCGCTGTTCACCGAGACGGAGCCCTTCTCGCCGCCGACCGACAGGATCACGGACTTGCCCGCCGCCTGCTTGGCGGCGATGTCGGCCTTGAAGTCGCTGGTCGACGCGTAGCCGACGGCCGGGTCCAGGTTGAAGGCGAGCTGGCCCGGTGTGCTCGTGGCGTCGGCGAAGGACACCGCGATGATGTCGTACTGCGCCTGCACGTCACGCAGCTTCTGGACGGTCGCCCCGTTGTCGAAGTTCTGCCAGTACCCGGTCAGCGCGTGCTTGGGCACCGTTCCACCGCCGGGGTTGCCGCCGGACGTGCCGGTCCGCGCGGTCACCGCCGCCGACTTCCCGGACTCGCCCGCCGCGTTCGTCGCGGTGACCTGGAAGCTGTACGAGGTGTCGGCCGCGAGCCCGGTGACGGACGCCGAGGCACCCGTGACGGCGGCGACCTTCGTGCCGTCCCGGTACACGTTGTAGCCGGTGGCGTTCGAGACGGGGGTCCAGGAGAGGCCGACCGAGGACGAGGTGGTCGCGCCCGCCGCGAGCCCGGTCGGTGCGGCCGGGACCACGACCGGGTCCGTGCCGCCGCCCCCGTCGGGGCCCAGGACGTTCACATCGTCGACGTAGTACGCGCTCTGCCCGTACCAGCCGTGCGTGTAGATCGTCACCGAGCTCGTGTTCGCGCCGGTCTTGAAGCTGGTGGTGAGCTGCTGCCAGGAGGAGCTGCCCGGTGTCCACGTGGACACGTCGGTGGTGCCGGTGCCGCTCGCGCCGAGATAGGCGTAGCCACCCTGCACCCAACTGCTCAGGCTGTACGTCGAGTTGGGCTTTACCTGGACGGTCTGGCTGCACTTGGCGTTGTCCTGGCCCGACGGAGCGCCCTTGAGGGCCTTCGTGCCGCCGTGCACGGGCGAGGTCACGGCGGACCCGCTGCCCGCCGTGCACGTCCAGTTGCTCAGGTCCGACTCGAAACCGGCGTTCTTGGCGACGTTGACGTCAGCGGCCTGCGCGGGCGCGGCGAGCGCGGTGACGCCGAGTGAGGCGGCCGCCAGGACGGCGAGAGCGAGGCCGGGTCTGCGTCTGCGAGGGCGTGCACGGTCCACGGTGAGCCTCCTGGGAAGAGGTGGGGATGCTGCGGATGTGAACGGTGGCCACCGCTGTGTGCGCCAAAGTTGGTTCAGACCAATGGAGTTGTCAAGACCTCCGGCGCGCGCGAGAACGGCGCCGGACGAGAGGTCCGGCGCCGCTGGCGAAGGCGGAAGAGTGGCGGGTTCAGCTCAGTCCGCGCAGGTAGGCGGCCTGTCCCACGTGTTGCAGGTCGTCCGCGAGCACGCTGATGAGCCGGACTCCCAGCGTCACCGGCGGATCCCAGCCCTCGTCGACGACGCGGTCGAGATCGGCGTCCTTCAGGCCGCCGAGGAACCCGAGCGTCTGCTCGTGCACCGCGTCGTAGTAGCCCACGAGGAGCTCGCTCGAGGCGACCCGCACCTGGCCCACCTGCTTCGGCGTGTGTCCGAACCCGGTGTCCGACTCGGCGAGCGGCAGATCGAACCGCTCCGCCCAGCCGTCCGCGAGCCACACCTGGTCGAGTCCCGCGGCATCGGCGACATGGTCGTCCTGAACGCGAGTGAGATGCCAGATCAGCCAGGCAATGGAATTCGCCGTGTCTTCGGGACGCTCGTGCAGCGCGTCGACGGAAAGTCCCTCGACCGCCGCGTGCACCTCTTCCTGAATACGGTTGTAACCGTCCATGAGTACGTCATGTGAGCGCATGCGTGCAGTGTCTCCGACGCGCGGGATTTCGGCCAACGGGTGCCGTGAATATGCCCGGAGACTGGCGTGAAAGCCATGGTGACACCGCCCCCCAGGTGCCGATACTTGACGAGGGAACGGTTGAACGTTGTTCCTGGGCGGCGTCCCGCGGGCCGATTTCCGGGGCAATTCTCGCCGTTGCGGTGGAGCACTGATCGTTTGGCACAACAGTCAATGCAGTCGGACGCCGGACAATGGGGGAGACCGTGCACGACGAATTCCTGTGCCATGTCACCGCGTACGGAATCTTCGGTGGCCGGCGCGTGGGTGTTCCGCTCGGCACATATCGCGCCCCCACGCTCGCGCTGGCCCTGTGGTGGCTGCGCGACCGGGCCATGTGGATGGCCGAGCGCCTCGACCCGCGCCCCGGCCTGAGCCACTTACCCGAGGGTGCGCTGACGCCCATGGCCGAGGACGCACCCGATGTGCCGGAACAGCTGCGGGCCTGGTGCGCGGACCCGGAGGAACAGGAGAACGTCGCGGAGGAGTTGGCCTCCGGGCGGCTCGTCCGGATCGCGACCCGTGACGACACCACCGAGTACGAACTCCTCGCCGAATCCGTCGACGCGGTCCGCATGGCCCGCACCCAGCCGCGCTGCCGCGGCCCACGGCGTCGCGTGACGATCAGCAATAGTCACTGACAAGAGTGACACGGCGCTTGAGCGCGCCGACTCCGGGGCAGTCTGATCACGCTCAGTAACATCGATCACTCCGGGGTACCGAAATGAAGCCCTTCATGAAGCACAGATCCGTGCTGCTCGCCCTCGCGCTCCCCCTCCTCGGCGGCGCCACGACCGCCCTCGCACCCGCCTCGTCCGCCGCGCCCGGCGCCGTACCGCCCGGCCAGGTCTGCTTCTGGACCGAGATCGGCATGCACGGCCAGGCCTGGTGCTACGGACCGCCCGGCTACGCCGACGCGGAGAACGGGACGGCACGCCATGCCGCCTCCTTCGACTCCCGCGTCGCGGGGACCGTCTACGCCATCAGCTACACCGCGACCGGCTGCGTCTACCGGGAGATCAGGCGCGACGACTACTCCGAGAACTGGGAGTGGGCCGGAAAACTCGACGGTGTCTCCGACACCACCATGGGGTGCGAGCAGGGCTGAGCCCGCCATGAACCGCCGCACCCGCGCCCTCACCGTCCTGGCCTGCTCCCTGCTGCTCCCGCTCGCGGGCTGCACCACGGAGCACACCGACCGGACCGCCCGCACACCCGACGACACCATCAGGGCCGCCACCCAAACCCTCACCGACCGCTGCCTCACCCGCCAGGGCCTCACACCGCCCCGGCCGGGAGGGCGCCCGGCGAACCGGGCGGAGGAACAGCGCGTCGCCGCCGCCCTCTTCGGCCGCCCGCCCGCCGAACTCTCCCTGACCCTCGCGAACGGCATCCCCGTGCGCGCCCACACCGACGGCTGCCTGGCCGCCGCCCAACGCACCCTCTACGGCGACCAGAAACGCTGGTTCCAGGTGTCGACCGTCGTCAACAACCTCAAGCCCGAGGCCGCCCACCGCGACCTCAGCCTCGCCTCCGTACGCGCACGACACCGCGCCGAACTCACCGACTGGCAGCGCCTGCGGGCCCGCGCGCTCGACGAGTCCACCCGCGTGCTGCACACCTCCACCCACTGACCCAGCAAGGAGAACAGATCTCATGAAGCACCCGATCGCCCTGGTCACCGCCGCGGTCCTCGCCCTCGGCGGCGCCGCGCTCCCCGCCACCGCCTTCGCGGCCCAGTGCCCCAGCGGCGAGTTCTGCGCCTGGACCGACGCCGACTACACCGGCATGCGCTGGAACTGGTCCGGCGACGACCACGACTGGGAGGACGGCATCCAGGACGAGGACTCCTCCTGGGCCAACCACGGAATCTCAGGGCCAGGCGTCAAGGACCACGTCCAGGTCTATGAGAACCCAGGCCTCGTCGGGTTCGGCACCGTCTGTCTCTCGCCCGGCCAGGAGATCCCTTCCAACGGCTGGGCCAACGACAGCGGCGACTCCCACACGTGGAAGATGGAGTGCTGAACTCCCCAACTCCCTCAGTGGTGACGTGAGTTCAGAACGTGTCGCCGGTGTGCGGCACTAGCTCCGTGCGCAGCGCGGCGTCGAGCATCGACGCCGCGCCCTGCGTGTGCTCCGTCACCAGACCCGAGCGGACCAGCGCCGCGACCGGCGTCGCCGCCATGTACGCGGTCGCCAGGTCGCGGGCCTCCACGGTCAGGTCGGGTGCGTCGCCCGTGGGCGCGTACGAGAAGCCGTCCGGCGAGGCGATCAGCCGGAACGTCCCCGCGTTCGCGGGCAGTCGCGTGTCACGGACCTCGAGCACCAGATCCACGGGCGCCGCCCAGGCGCGGGCGGCGAGCGCCGCGCGCACGTCCACCAGCCGTACCCACAGCGCCGGTTCGACGCTCTTGACGCTCACCTGATCGCGGTCCGCCGCGAACAGCAACAGGGGATCGTCGAGGGGCCTGCCGTGCGCGCGCACCGTGCCCGTCAGGTCGATGTCCGCGAGATACCGCCACAGCGCCGCCGCGCTCGCCGGGGTATCGGCCTCCAGCTCCTCGACGCTCACCAGGCCCGGCACGCCCCGGGAGCAGTCGCCCGACTTGGTGCGGTAGATCGCGTAACCGGCGAGCGGGTCCCCGATGGCCACCACGCGTGGCGGCGACAGGTCCTCGTCCTCCTCGTCCTTGCGCGCCAGCCACTGCTCGCGCCACCACGTGTCCGTACGTGCGTGCCGGCCCGCCCGCGGCCCGCGCGTCGTCTCGAAGTACGGCGCGAGCACGCCGGACGCCGAGTCGGCGTCGAGCAGTCGCAACGGGCGCTCGTCGGGAGCGATGCGCAGCGCCAGCGCGCGCCGCGAGTCGATCTCCACGGTCGCCCCGTACGTGCCGGGTCCGAAGCCGAACCGGCCGTAGATCGACGCCTCCGACGCCCACAGCGCGGCCAGCGGCGCGCCCTGCTCGGCGCAGCGGACGAACAGCTCGGCCATCATGGCGGACAGCACGCCGCGCCTGCGGTGCGTGGGCGCCACCGACACGTACGACAGACCGGGGCAGGGGAGGTCGCCGCCGCCCGGCACGGAGGCGGTGAAGGGATGCGCCGCGGCGAAGCCGACCAGTTCTTCGCCGTCGTACGCGCCGATCCGCAGGCAGCCGGACAGCATCTGGTGCTGTTGCTTGCGGTGTTCGCCGTCGGGTGACTCGTGGAAGACGAGATGGGCGAGCGCCAGGGCTCGGTCGATGTGGGGCTCGGGTACGTCGTGGAGGCGGACGGAACCAATGTTCATGATCATCGACTGTAGTGGCGCCCCGCCCGTGCCCATCTCAGCGGCGCCGACTCCGCTGAGATGGGCGGGCGGCGGGGTCTGGGCCACCCGCGTGCGTACGGCCGCGCTCGTGCGCCGTCGCACACCGGAACTTCCGTCCGGTGGGGCCGTACGGATGCATCCGAGTCCGGCGAATCTCACCCGCGTTCGCCCCGGCCGCGCATGCGGTCGCCGAGGCGCCGCATGCCGCGCCGGGCATGACTCTTGACCGTTCCCAGCGGCCAGCCGGTGCGCTCGGCGATCTGGGGTTGCGTCAGGTCCTCGTAGAACGTGAGACGCAGCACCGTGCGCTGCGTGCTCGGCAGGCGTGCCAACTCCTGGGACAGCACCAGCCGTTCTACGACCGCGTCCATGCCGGAGTCGCTCGCGGGTTCGCGGTCGACCGAGACCGCGTGCCGCCGGACCGAGGCTTCGAACAGCGCCGCGCGACGGCTCCTGGCGGCGAGCGCGTCCGCGACCCGGTGCCGTGCGATGCCGGTCAACCAGGCGGACGGTGGGCCGAGTTCGGGCCGGTATCCGGACCGCCCGCGCCAGGCGGCGAGGAAAACCTGCTGCATCACGTCCTCCGCCTCGCAGCGGTCGCCGAGTGCCCGCTGTGCCAGGCCCCGCACCAGCGGTGCCCACCGCCGGTACACCTCGGCGAGGCAGGCGACGTCCCCCGCGGCGAGGCCGTCCGCCAAGGCGGCCTCCGACACCTCGCGCGGGTCGGCGTCCGGCGCCGGCAACCCTGGGATCCTCAACGCGCCGTCAACTCCTCGAAACGATCCTGAACTCGACCGGTCATGGCCGGGACCGGACGCGCGCGGCGCTCGCCGGGTCACGGCCCGGTCATCCTGGAAACGACTTCCGCCGCGGGACAACCCGCATCGGTTGTGCGTCGTATCGTGAGCCGATGGACGAGGGGCGGCACGATCGCGACGCGGCACGAGCGCAGGCGGTACCACCGGAGGCGGGCGTCACCACCGGCGCCCTGGCCCGGCGGCTCGGGGTCTCCCCGACGACGCTGCGCAGTTGGGACCGCCGCTACGGGCTCGGGCCCGCGCAGCGCTCGGCGGGACACCATCGGCGCTGGAGCGCCGAGGACATCGCGGTCGTCGAGGAGATGTGCCGGCTGACCACCACGGGCCTGCCGCCCGCCGAGGCCGCGCTCCTCGCGGGCAAACGGCTGGCGACCGAGCCCGCCGCCCTCCCGCTCCAGCGCACCGCACCGGCCGCCCCCGCCCCGCGGGCCACGCTGGAGCGCCAGTGCCGCGGCATCTCCCGCGCCGCGACCCGCCTGGACGCGCCGACCGTGCAGAACCTGCTGACCGACGCCGTGGCGCAGCACGGCCTGGTCACCGCCTGGCAGGACGTGATGGCGCCGGTGCTGCACGCGGTGGGCCGCAAGTGGGAGGAGGCGGGCGACAAGTACGTCGAGGTCGAGCACCTGTTGTCCTGGCATGTCTCGCGGACCCTGCACCGCGCCGCCGACCCCGTGGAGTCCACCCTCGAACTGCCGCCGCTGGTCCTCGCCTGCGTCCCCGCCGAGCAGCACGTGCTCGCTCTGGAGGCGCTCAGTACCGGGCTGAGTCAACTGGGCGTACCACAGCGGATGTTCGGAGCGGCCGTGCCCGTGGAGGCGGTGTCGGCCGCGGTGCGCAGGACCGGGCCGCGTGTCGTCGTGCTGTGGGCGCAGGCCCGGTCCACCGCGAGCCTGCCGCTGGCCCGGCACCTCGCCGAGACCCGCTGGGGCGTGCGCGGCGCCCGCGGCAAACCCTCGGTGATGCTGGCAGGGCCCGGCTGGGCGGGCCGTGGCGTACGCGGCGCGCTGCACCCCGCGACCCTGCCGCAGGCCCTCGACCTGATCGAGCGCCACTACCCGGAGGTCAGTCGAGCCCCCGGGCCCGCTTGAACCGGGTAAGCCCGTCGGGCAGCTCGACGATCGGGTCGGGATAGTCGCCGAGGGCGGCCCGGTCGAGGCCCGTCACCTTCCACGGCGTGTGCACCACCGAACCCTCGACGTCCGCCAACTCCGGTACCCAGCGCCGTACGTAGGCGCCGTCCGGGTCGTACCGCTTGGCCTGGGTCACCGGATTGAGCACCCGGTTCGGGCGGCTGTCCGTGCCGGTGCCCGCCATCCACTGCCAGTTCATCTGGTTGTTCGCGACGTCGCCGTCCACCAAAAGGCTCAGGAAATGGCGCGCGCCCACCCGCCAGTCCACGTACAGCGTCTTGACGAGGAACGACGCGGTGAGCAGGCGTCCCCGGTTGTGCATCCAGCCCTCGTGGCGCAGCTGCCGCATCGCCGCGTCCACCACCGGGTATCCCGTACGCCCCTCCTGCCACGCCTCGACGTCCCGGGGCGCCCTGCGCCAACGGTCGTGGTGCGTGCGGTAGTCGGTGTGCGCGGCCTCGGGCCGCGCCGCGAGCACCTGGTGGTGGAAGTCCCGCCAGGCCATCTGGCGCACGAACGCCTCCGCACCCGGGCCGCCCACCGTGTTCGCCCGGTGCACGGCCTCGACGGGGCCGACCGTGCCGAAGTGCAGGTGCGGGGAGAGCCGCGACGTGGCGTCGCCCGCCATGTCGTCGTGCACGTCCTCGTACGCGGCGATCCCCGAACGCAGCCAGGAGGTCAAAAGCGCGCGGCCCGCCTGTTCACCGCCCTCGGCGAGACCGGGTGACACCCCCGCCACATCGGCCCGCTCGGGCAGTGCTTCGCCACCGACGCCGTCCGGCACCCGGACGGCGCGCGGCGCCCGCACGACCGCCCGCAGTCCGTGCCGGGCCCAGTGCCGGTGGTAGGGCGTGAACACCGCGAAGTGGTCCCGGGCGTCGGGCGTGACGGCGCCGGGCGGCACGCAGGTGACGACCCCGTCGTGCGCCACCAGATCGCAGCCGAGGCGGTGCAGCGTGTCCCGCAGCCGGTCCTCCCTGTGGTGCGCGTACGCGGAGACCCCGCCCGCCACGTGCACGGCGCACGCGTCCGTCTCGGTCACCACCTTCGCCACCTCGTCGAGCACGGCGCCCGAGCGCACCACGAGCCGTCCGCCCCGGTCCCGTAGGCCCGCGTCCAGGTCCCGCAGACAGTCGGCGAGGAATGCCTCCCGGTTCGGGGCGAGGAACCCGGCGACCCCCGTGTCCCGGACGAACAGCGGCACCACGGCGTCCGCCGCGGTCAGCGCCGCCCGCAGCGGCGGGTGATCGTGCACGCGGAGATCGGAGGTGAACAGAACGACGTGGACACGCACGGAAAGGCTCCTGGTGGGGAGGGGGCAAGCGGGCTACGTCAGGCCTTCCCGGCCGACGGCGCACATGGATGCACGATCACCCGCTCGGGGCGTCCCTGTCGGGGCCGTGCTCGGCCGTGGCCGCGATCTTGCGCGCCATCCCGCCGAACACCACGGAGTGGAACGGCGCCACGCTCCACCAGTACGCCTGGCCCGCGAGACCGTGCGGATGGAACAGCGCCCGCTGCCGGTAGCGGGAGCGCCCGCCGTCCGCCGCCTCCACGGACAGCTCCAGCCAGGCAAGGCCCGGCAGCCGCATCTCGGCGCGCAGCCGCAGCAGCCGGCCCGGCTCGATCTCCTCCACACGCCAGAAGTCCAGCGAGTCGCCGACCCGCAGCCTGGCCGCGTCCCGCCGTCCGCGCCGCAGGCCCACACCGCCCACCAGCCGGTCGAGCCACCCGCGCACCGCCCACGCCAGGGGGAACGAGTACCAGCCGTGCTCCCCGCCGATGCCCTCGACCACGTCCCACAGCCGCTGCGGCGAGGCCTCGACGAGCCGCTCCCGCTCGTCCGTGTAGAGGCTGCCGCCCGCCCAGTCCGGGTCGGTGGGCAGCGGATCGCTGGGCGCGCCCGGCAGCGCGGCGGACGACCAGCGCGTGGCGACCTGCGCCTCCTGCACACGGCGCAGCGCAAGGCGCACCGCCTCGTCGAACCCGACCGGTGAACCCGGCGGATACGCCACCCACTCCTCGATGTCGCGCTCGTGGCAGACGACCTCGTGGCGCAGCGACTCGGTGAGCGGCCGGGCGATGGAGGCGGGCACGGGCGTCACCAGGCCCACCCAGTGGCTCGAAAGGCCGGGGCTGAGCATCGGCACCCCGACGACGACGCGCCGCGGCAGCCGCGCCACCGCCGCGTACCGAAGCATCATGTCGCGGTAGGTCAGGACGTCGGGCCCGCCGACATCGAAGGCGCGGGACACCTCCGACGGCATCGCCGCGCTGTCCACGAGGCAGCGCAGCACGTCGCGGACCGCGATGGGCTGGATCCGGGTGTGCACCCAGCTCGGCGTCACCATCACCGGCAGCCGTTCGGTCAGGTAGCGCAGCATCTCGAACGACGCTGAGCCCGAACCGATGATCACGGCCGCGCGCAGCACCGTCGTCGGCACGCCGGAATCCAGCAGGATGTGCCCGACCTCCGCCCGCGAGCGCAGATGCGGCGACAGCTCCCGCTCGGGCACACCCGCGGGTGTGAGGCCGCCCAGATAGACGATCCGCCGCACACCCGCCCGGCGGGCCTCCTCGGCGAAGGCCGTCGCCATCTCGCGGTCGGTGCGCTCGAAGTCCTTGCCGGTGCCGAGCGCGTGCACCAGGTAGTACGCGACGTCGATGCCGTGCAGCGCTGCGCCGAGCGAGTCGCGATCCGTGAGGTCGCCCCGCGCGATCTCGACGTCGCCGGCCCACGGGTGGTCCCGGAGCTTGCCGGGGGAGCGGGCCAGGCAGCGGACGTGCTGCCCCGAGGCGAGCAGTTCCGGCACCAGTCGGCCGCCGATGTAGCCGCTCGCTCCGGTGACCAGGCACCGCTGTCCGGAACGTTCCGCGTCCATGGATCTCCTTCGCTGGCCCCCTGTCCACTACCGTCCGCCCCATCAACGACTTCCGCATCAACAGCGCGGGTGGATGCGGCAGGATCGAACGGTCAGGGCTGCCCGGGTGTCACCTCCTTCAGCAGCTCCCCGGTGTCGAGGCGGGCCGCCACCCGGACCGTGCCGTGCTCGGGCGCGCGGACGGCCAGGGTGCGGCCCTTTCGGGACGCGGTCGCCGCCCCGGTTGCCTCGATCCGGGTGACCGCGCGGCTGCCCGCCGCCAGCAGGTACCAGTGGCCGTCCGGCGACTTCCACCGGGTGCCGGTCACCACGTGCTGGCCGAACCGGCTGCAGGCGGCCGTGGCCCGGGCCCGTCCGACAAGCCGCGCCGGTTCGGCGGCCGCGCCGGGTGTGCGCAGCAGGAGAGCGACATCGCCAGGACCCCGCCAAGTGGAGGCCCGTACGCAGGACCACACCGCCCGGCCCGCGTCCTTCGGCAACCGTTGCTCGGCGAAGTCCCACGCGTTCACGGCGCGCACGGCGCCGCCCTGCCACGGCTGGAGACGGCAGGCGGTGCGCGCCCACGCCACCAGCGCCTGGCTGCCCGTCGCCTCGCGCGGCTGCCTGGGCGGAGGCGTGCCGTGACCGGGCAGCGGCGTGTACGTGAGGTGCACCGGCGACATCCCGCCGAGGTCGGCGAGCAGGAACGAGTGGTCCTCCACGAGGCGTGGCGAGGACCGCAGTTGAAGCACGGGGCGGCGCGCGCAGCCGTCCGCCGGCGTGACGGCCACGGGGTCGCTCACCCCGTCCTTCGACACGTTCAGTGGCCGCCCCGGGGTGTCGGGCCGCAGGAGATCCCGGGTGGCCGCCTCGGCGATCCACGGCGCCGTGAGATAGCGGGCGGAGCCATCGCCGCGGGTGAGGACGACGGCCGCCGCCGTGGTCACGTCGGCGTCGTCGACCCGGGCCAGGGCGAGGTCGGCGCGGCCGTCGCCGTCCGGTGCGGTGTAGCGGGCCAGCCGTTCGCCGTCGTTGAGGAGCACCACGGTGCGGCCGTCGACGTCGCCCGCGAACAGCAGTTGCGGGGCACGCGGCGCCGGGTCGGCGGGCGTGTCCGGGGTCCTGCTGACACGCACGGCGCCGGAGGGGTCGGCCCACGCGTCGAGCGCCCGGTCCAGCAGGGCGGTGTCGTCGGTCCGGTCGCCGCGCGCGGGCCAGGCCGTGAAGTCGACCCGCGACGTGTCGGCCCAGGTGTCCCGCCCGGCCCGGGTGAGGTCAGCGGCGACGGACGGCGCCCGGACCGGGGCGCTTCCACCCGTCGCCTCCTGGCGCGGGGCGGAGTCGGGGGCGAGCAGGGTCGCCGAGGCGACGACGGCCACGGCCCCCACCGCGAGAGCGGCACGGGTCCGCCGCGCACGTCGCAGCAGGTCCGTGGGGCGTGTCTGCACCGAGCAGGCGTCGAACTCCTGGGAGCACAGCAACGCCGCGGCCGCGGTCCCGGCCTCGGCGTCGAGTTCGAGGGACTCCCGCACGGCCGCTCCGGCCTCCGCCACTCCGGCCGCGGTCAGCAGCGCCGTTGCCCGGCCCGCGTCCATGGAGTCGATGTGCCGGAGCACGAACGCGGCGCGCGCGGGAGGCGACGCGTCCGCGAGGGCACGGACCAGCGCGACCTCCTGGGCGCCACCGGCCCGCGGAAACAGGCGAAGTCCCCAGACCACGGGGAGCCGGGGGAGCAGTGCACGGGGTGGCGGCAAGGCGGCGGGCCAGCCGGCCGGCCGGTGTCCGACGGCCAGGGCGGCTCGCAGAATCCGTACGCGCAGCGCGTCGGTGGCGGTGTCGGTGCCGTCGTCGGGGACGCGGGGCCCGAGCGCGAAGCGGGCGCTGCGTCCCGGCAGGGCGCGCTGGACGGCGGTGTGGGCCAGCAGCACCCGGCGGTGGCGCGTGAAGACGGCGGGGAGCGTGAGATAGGCCAGCCGTACGAGGCCGGTGTACTCATCGAGCAGGGCCGTCTCCGCATGGTCGGCGGCTATCCGTGAGCGGGGGACAATGTTGTCGCGGCGGAGCTGGGGCATGGCAGGCCTCTCCCGGAAGTCCGAAGGGTCACGGTGTCGTCCTTCAAACGACGCGCCGGGGCGCGGGTCACCCCGTTGAATCCGGCAGGACTGCGCGGCCTCAAGCGGGGTATCAGCAGGCTGCGGGTGTCCATCGCGGAGTTCCGCAGGCGTGAAAGAGACACGAATGACCGAGTACATGGACGGGGCACTGATCCCCACCGGCTTCGACGAGGCAGTCGGACCACTGCTGCAGGCGACCCACTACGCGGGCGAGGAGGGTTGCCTGGCCGACGCGCGCAGGTTCGCCGACGTGTTCCTCACGCGGCTTCGCCAGGAGTGGTGCGTCGAGCTCGACCCGCGCACGGCCGGGGACGTCCTGCTCGTCGTCAGTGAGCTGATCACGAACGCGGACCGGCACAGCGCGGGCCCGTACGTCCTGGAACTCGAGGGCACCTCGAGGCATGTCGCCGTCACCGTCTACGACAGCAGCGCCGCCGTGCCGGTGCGCTTCCCGCGGGACCCGGCGCGAGTCGGCGGGCACGGCCTGGAGATCGTGGACGCGCTCGCCGTGGTCTCCGTGGAGCAGGTGCCGGTCGGCAAGCGCGTGCGCGCCGTGCTGACCCTCGCCTCCTGAGCGACCCGCGCCGTGGCGGCGCGACGCGGTGTTCCATGATGGTGTCCCTGACCCGTGAACGCGCCGGTCGGGGCCATCTGTTCAGGAGGACGACATCGACACCGCAGACACGAGGGGCACGGTGGGCGAACTCGCCGCCGCGCTCCCGGACAGCACCCTCGTCACCGACCCGGACGTGCTCGCGTCCCTCGGACACGACGACGCCGAGTGGGCGCCGATGGGCCGGCCGCTCGCCGCGGTGCGCGCCGCGTCCGCGGAGGAGGTCGAGGCCGTGGTGCGGGTCTGCGCGGACCGGCGGATACCCGTCGTCACGCGGGGCGCGGGGACCGGCCTGTCCGGCGGGGCCAACGCCGTCGACGGCTGCCTCGTGCTCGACGTGTCGAAGATGAACCGCATCCTCGAGATCGACACCGAGAACCTGATCGCCGTCGTCCAGCCCGGTGTCGTCAACAATGACCTCAAGGCCGCCGTCGCCGAACACGGCCTGTGGTACCCGCCGGACCCGGCCAGCGCCCCCTGGTCGACCATCGGCGGCAACGTCTCCACGAACGCGGGCGGCCTGTGCTGCCTCAAGTACGGCGTCACCCGCGACTACGTCCTCGGCATGGAAGTCGTCATGGGCGGGCCCGCGGGGGAGTACGGCAGCCGGGTCCGGCTGGGCCGGCGCACCACGAAGGGCGTCGCGGGCTACGACCTGACGAGCCTGTTCGTGGGCTCCGAGGGCACCTTCGGTGTCATCACGGAGATCACGCTGAAGCTGCGGCCCGCGCCCGCGGCCGAGCCGCGCACCGTCGTGGGCAATTTCGACAGCCTCGTCGCGGCCGGCGCCGCCGTCGCCCTCGTCACGAGCCGGGGACTCGCGCCCGCCGCCCTCGAACTCCTCGACCGCGCCTGCATGGAGGCCGTGGAGAACTGGAAGCACCTGGGCATCGAGCCGGGCGCGGAGGCGATGCTGCTCGCCCGGATCGACGCCCCGGGTGACGCGGGCGAGGCCGAGGCCAGCGCGGTGGCGGACGCCTTCCGGGAGGCGGGGGCGCTCTGGGCCGAGCAGTCCACCGACGCCGTCGAGGCCGAGGCCCTGTTCGACGTACGGCGCCTCGCGTATCCCGCCCTTGAGCGCCTCGGGCCCGTGCTCACCGAGGACCTGTGCGTGCCGCGGTCCGCCGTGCCGCAGATGCTCGCCACCATCGAGAAGATCGGGCGCGGACACGGCGTGCGCATCGCGACCATCGCGCACGCGGGCGACGGCAATCTGCACCCGCTCCTGATCACCGAGCCCGGTGACGAGGCGGAACGCGTCGCCGCGCAGGCCGCCTTCGAGGAACTCCTGGAGGCCGCGATCGCCGCGGGCGGCACGGTCACCGGCGAGCACGGCGTCGGCCTGCTCAAGCGTGCCGGCATGCGCAACGAACTCGGGCCCGCCGTCTGCGCGTTGCAGCGGGCCGTGAAGGAGACGCTGGACCCGCTGGACCTGTTCAATCCCGGCAAGGTCGTCGGCGAGGACTGAGAGTCCGAACTCCTGGCAGCCCACTGTGTGGCAGCCCTTTCCGCGGCACGCCGTCCTAAATGAGGCAATTGTCCGTTTATCCGCTCTACGGTGCGGAGGTCGGTGTCCGTGCGGGGGGACGCACAACGCCCCCGCCCGGGGCGCGGATTGGGTTGCCCATGGAGTTCGAAGAATCCGGTCGGTCCAGTGGAATCACTCGCAGACGCGTCGCGCGCCTGGGTCTCGGCGTCGGCCTCGGCGCCGCGGCCGGGGCACTCGCCGGCTGCGGGACGAGCGGCGGCGAGAAGGCGGATCCGCCCCCGGCAGGCCCCGCCCGCCATCCCGAGCGCCCCGCCAAGAAGAAGGCGCTGCCCCGGCTGATCGGCGACGGCTCGACCTCGTACACAGGCCGCCAGCCGAAGCAGCCGCCCGCGCCCACCGCCCTGGAACCCGGCCAGACGCCGCCGCAGTTCGTCGTCTTCTCCTGGGACGGCGCGGGCGAGGTCGGCAACGGCCTGTTCCCCCGCTTCCTCGAACTGGCCCGGCAGCACGACGCCCGCATGACCTTCTTCCTGTCCGGGCTCTACCTGCTGCCCGAGGCACAGAAGCGGCGCTACCAGCCGCCGGGCAACCCCGTCGGCGCCTCCGACATCGGCTACCTCAGCGACCCGCACGTCAAGGAGACGCTGCGCTCCGTCCACCAGGCGTGGCTCGACGGGCACGAGATCGGCACCCACTTCAACGGGCACTTCTGCGGCGGGGCGGGCTCCGTCGGCAACTGGAGCCCCAAGCAGTGGCGCAGCGAGATCGAACAGGCCCGCACCTTCGTCAAGTCCTGGCGCACCCACACCGGCTGGCACGACCAGCCGGCCCTGCCCTTCGACTACGACAAGGAACTCGTCGGCGGCCGCACCCCCTGCCTGCTCGGCCAGGAGAACCTGCTGCCCGTGGCCCGCGAACTCGGCTGGCGCTACGACGCCTCCTCGCCCGGCGGACTGCAGCGCTGGCCCGGGAAGCGGCACGGCATCTGGGACCTCCCGCTGCAGGGAATCCCGTTCCCCGGCCACAGATTCGAAGTCCTCTCGATGGACTACAACATCCTCGCCAACCAGTCGAAGAACTCCACCCGTGCCCCCGCCCACAACTATCCGGGCTGGCGCACCCAGGCCACCCAGGCGTATCTCACCGGATTCCAGCGCGCGTACGAGAGCAACCGGGCGCCGTTCTTCATCGGCAACCACTTCGAGGAGTGGAACGGCGGCATCTACATGGACGCCGTCGAGGAGGCGCTCAAGCGGATCGCCGACAAGGCGGGCGGCGGTGACGTCCGGCTCGTGTCCTTCCGGCAGTTCGTCGACTGGCTCGACGCGCAGGATCCTGCCGTCCTGGAGCGGCTGCGTTCGCTCCAGGTGGGCGAGCGTCCGGCAGGCGGCTGGAACCGGTATCTGCGACCGTCGAAGAGCCCGGCGACGCCCGCCACGCCGAGCAGTACCGGTACGACGAGTAGAACGGGCGCTCCCGGACACACAGCTCACTAACGACAGCTCACCGACACACAGCTCGCCAGACGAGACCGGACAGACGAGGAGGCGGTGCGATGACCCGGCCCATCACCGCGGGAGTGGACGGATCCCCCGAGAGCGCGGCGGCGGCAGCCTGGGCGGCGCGTGAGGCGGTGCGGCGCGGACTGCCGTTGCGCCTGGTGCACGTCGGCGAGCCGGCCCCCGACAGCATGGCGCTCGCCGCGGACGAGTCCGCGCTCACGCAGTGGGCGGGCGATCTGCTCGCCGACATCGAGCACGAGATCGCCGAGGCCCACCCAGGGCTCGCGGTCACCACCGACGTCCTCGACGGGGACGGCGCCGCCGAGTCCCTGTTGGCGGCCGCGCGCGACGGTGAGTCCCTGGTGCTCGGCTCGCGCGGGCACGGAGTGATCGTCGGCTTCATCGTCGGCTCGGTCGGCCAGCAGGTGATCGCCAAGGCTGAGCGGCCCGTCGTCCTCGTCCGTGCGGACGACGTCGCGCCGGCCGAGGCGAGCGGGCGCGACGTGATCGTCGGGCAGGAGGGCGAACCGGAGGACAGCGCCGCCGCGATGGAGTTCGCGTTCACCACCGCGCAGGCCCGCGGTGTCGCCGTGCGGGCCGTGCGCGCATGGAGCCTGCCGCCGGTGTTCTCCTACGGCCCCAGTTCGTTCGCCCTGCTCGACGACGCCGGCGGGATGGAACCGTACGAGCGGAAGGCTCTCGGTGCCGCGCTCGCACCCTGGCGCGAGCGCTTCCCGGACGTGCCGGTCCGTGAGCACGTCGAGATCGGCAGCGCGGGCCAGGTGCTGCTCTCGGTCGCGCCCGAGGCCCAGCTGCTCGTCGTCGGCCGCCGCGCGCGCCGCACCGCGATCGGCTCCCGCATCGGCTCGGTCGCCCACGCGGTGCTGCACCACGCGCCGTGTCCGGTGGCGGTGATCCCGCACACCGGCTGACCGCGGCGCGAATATCCGGATGCATGATCGGCGAGCGGCTTTGTAAGGTCCACGATGTGGAACCACTCAGCGACAAACAGATCCGCTCGTCCTTCGTGAACTGCACCAAGGGCGAGGCGACCCGTATGCGGCTGCCGCTCGACTTCGCCGAGCTGCCCTGGCACGACCTGGACTTCCTCGGCTGGGTGGACCCGGGCGCGCCGCTGCGCGCGCACCTCGTGCGTCCCACGGTGGACGGGCCGGTCGGCATCAGCCTGCGCGTGCCGCAGAGCGGGCGCACCAGCGCGATGAAGTCGAGCCTGTGCCAGATCTGTCTCACCGGACACGCCTCGTCGGGCGTGTCCCTGTTCGCCGCGCCGCTCGCCGGGGCCCGCGGCCGGGACGGGAACACGGTCGGCCTGTACGTCTGCGCGGACCTCGCCTGCTCCCTGTACCTGCGCGGCAAGAAGCAGCCGAAGCTGCGCGCGGGCCGCTACGAGGAGTCGCTCACGCTGAACGAGCGCGTGGACCGCGCCCTCGGCAACCTGGACGCGTTCATCGCCAGGGTCCAGGGCTGAGGGCTCACGCCTTGAGCGCGACCACGGCCTCGTCCGTATAGGGCAGGAACGTCAGGGTCTGGTGGAAGTACAGCTCGACGCCGTGCGCGTCGTGCCCGCTGTAGCCGATCGCCAGATCCTGGCCGAGCCGCAGCTCGAAGTCGCCGCCGCGCTTGGACAGGACGAACGCCCCGTTCAGTGCCGGCGCCCAGATCAGCTCGCCGTCGAGGATCCGGCCCAGGTGGTTGGCGACCGGATAGCCGTGGTCCGAGGTCTCGCTGACCGCCGTGTACGCGTCGGCACCCAGCAGCAGCGCGTACGGGCCCGCCACGCCGGCGAGACGCAGCGCGGTGAGCGCCCGGCTGATCGTGTCCGGGTAGTCGCGGGCCTCGGCCGGCAGGCTCAGGACCGGGTTCGAGGTCCGCTCGCGCAGCCCCTCGATGCCTGCCGCCGCGTACCCGTCGAAGATCGCCTGGTCCTCCGCGTACGCCATGGAGCGCGCCGCGTCCTTCACCGGCTGCCAGTCGGAGTCCTTGGAGCCGCGCTCCACGTCGTCCACCGCCTCCCGGCTCACCGTGAACGGCACCCGCAGCTCGACCAGCGGTTGCACGCCGCGCAGGCGCGCCGTCACGCCCGGCGCGGGCGGCGCGATCTCGGAGAGGTGCCCGGTGCCGACGGCCGAGAGGTCGGCGCCGTCCGGGCCCGTGACGTCCACGACGCGGCGGCCCGCGACATGGCGCTGGAAGGTGCGGGTCGCCTCCTCCTCGATCTCGGCCCAGGCGGCGGGCGTGATCGGGGCTAGCTCGCGGTGCAGATTGTTGCTCGGGGTGGGGTTCGGGGCGGTACTCATGTGTTCAGGCTCCTTTGAGGCTGCCGATACCGAGGGAACCGGCCGCGGGGTCGGCGGTGGCGGCGCCGGCCGGCGGCTCGGGCAGATCGTCGAGGAAGTCGGCGCTCGGCACGTGGAACAGGCATCCGGTGACGGCGGTCGAGAAGTCGAGGATCCGGTCGTGGGTGCCGGGCGGGTCGCCGAGGAACATGTTGCGCAGCATCCGCTCGGTGACGTCCGGGGTGCGCGCGTAGCCGATGAAGTACGTGCCGAACTCGCCCTGGCCGACGCTGCCGAATGGCATGTTCTCGCGCAGGATCTGCCGCTCCGTGCCGTCCTCGTCGACGATGGTGTTCAGCGCGACGTGCGAGTCGGCGGGCTGCGCGTCCTCGTCCAGCTCGATGTTCGCGGTCTTCGTGCGGCCGATGACCTTCTCCTGCTCGGTCGCGGGCAGCGCCTCCCAGGCGGCCATGTCGTGCACGTACTTCTGGACGATGACGTAGGAGCCCGCACCGAAGTCGGGGTCCTCGTCGCCCACGAACACGGACTCCGCCGCGGCCCGACCGGTGGGGTTCTCGCTGCCGTCCACGAAGCCGAGCAGATCGCGGTCGTCGAAGTACTTGAAGCCGTGCACCTCGTCGACGACGGTGACGGCGGAGCCGAGCCTGCCGATGATCACGCGGGCCAGCTCGAAGCAGAGGTCCATGCGCCGCGAGCGCAGGTGGAAGAGGAGGTCGCCGGGGGTCGCGGGGGCCAGGTGCCGGGGGCCCGCGAGGGCCTGGAACGGGTGCAGCTCGCGCGGTCTGGGGCCGCTGAACAGGCGGTCCCAGGCGGTGGAGCCGATGCCCGCGATGCAGCTGAGGGCGGCGTCACGGTCGCGGAAGCCGACGGAGCGGCTCAGCGCCGACAGCTCCTCGAGCGTGTCGCGGACGGCGGCCTCGCCGCCCGGCGCGATGGTGACGACCAGGAAGACGGCGGACTTCGCGGGCGGGGCGAGAAGGACGGGCTGGGGTTCGGCCACGAGTGCTCCGATGGCGGGGGAGGGCGTCGGTCGGCTGTTGTCACCCTATGGGCTGTGGCGGCGCGTGGCAGCTCGCGCCCGAAAAGAGCCTTATAAAGCCCAGATGAACTGATGTGTCCGACCTCACGTCCGGGGTCCCGTCGAACCGGCGTGGGGCACCGGCTCAATGCTGTTAAACTTTGAACCAGGCCCCGACCGTTCTCCCCCGTACGGTCGGGGTCCTTTTTTTGTCGTGACGCGTGTCCCATTGGGACACATGTCTCATTGGGACGTAAGAGAGTTATCGTGGAGGGGCGGGGGCTGGAAGAGCGACGAAGGAGTCGAGCCATGAAGGCACTTCAGTACCGGACCATCGGGGCAGCACCCGAGGTCGTCACCGTCCCCGACCCCGAGCCCGGTCCCGGGCAGGTTCTGCTGAAGGTCACCGCCGCAGGCGTGTGTCACTCGGACATCGCCGTGATGAGCTGGCCGGCCGAGGGCTTCCCCTATGAACTTCCGCTGACCCTCGGGCACGAGGGCGTCGGCACCATCGCCGCGCTCGGAGCGGGGGTCACCGGCTTCGCGGAGGGTGACTCGGTCGCCGTGTACGGGCCGTGGGGCTGCGGCGCCTGCGCCAAGTGCGCGGAGGGCAAGGAGAACTACTGCCTGCGCGCCGCCGAACTCGGTATCAACCCGCCCGGACTCGGCGCCCCCGGATCGATGGCCGAGTACATGATCGTCGACGACGCGCGGCACCTCGTGCCGATCGATGGGCTCGACCCGGTCGCGACCGTGCCGCTCACCGACGCGGGCCTCACCCCGTACCACGCGATCAAGCGCTCGCTGCCCAAGCTGGTGCCCGGTTCGACGGCCGTCGTCATCGGTACCGGCGGCCTCGGCCACGTGGCCATCCAGCTGCTGCGCGCCATGACCGCCGCCCGCGTCATCGCGCTCGATGTGTCCGAGGAGAAGCTCTCGCTCGCCCGGACCGTCGGCGCCCATGAGGCGGTCCTGTCAGACGCCGCGGCCGCGGGCAAGGTCAAGGAGCTGACCGGAGGGCGCGGCGCCGAGGCGGTCTTCGACTTCGTCGGAGTCCAGCCCACCGTCGATACCGCGGGCGCCATCGCGGCCGTCGAGGGCGACGTCACGATCGTCGGGATCGGCGGCGGCACCCTGCCTGTCGGTTTCGGTGCCACGAACTTCGAGGTCAACGTCACCGCCCCGTACTGGGGCAGCCGCGCCGAACTCGTCGAGGTCCTCGACCTCGCGCGGGCCGGCGCCGTCTCCGTGCACACGGAGACGTTCTCGCTCGACGACGCCCCCAAGGCGTACGAGCTGCTGCACGACGGCAAGATCAACGGCCGTGCGGTGATCCTTCCCAACGGCTGACACGGGACGGGGTGCACGTGGTGACGGGCAGTCAATAGGCTTGGCGGCACTGCCCGTTACACCACCACAGGGAGCCCCATGTCCACCGCGCAGGTCCCCGACATCCTCTCGCCCGAGTTCGCCGCGAACCCGTATCCCGCCTACCGCGTGATGCGCGAGTCCGCCCCGCTCCTCTGGCACGAGGCCACGCAGAGCTGGATCGTCTCGCGGTACGCCGACGTGGGGCGCGTCTTCAAGGACAAAGAGGCGACGTTCACCACCGACAATTACGACTGGCAGCTCGAACCCGTGCACGGCAGGACCATCCTGCAGATGAGCGGCCGCGAGCACGCGGTGCGCCGCGCGCTCGTCGCGCCCGCCTTCCGCGGCAGCGAACTGCAGGGCAAGTTCCTGCCCGTCATCGAGCGCAACTCCCGTGAATTGATAGACAAGTTCAGGGACACCGGCTCCGCGGATCTCGTCGCCGACTACGCCACCCGCCTGCCTGTCAACGTCATCGCCGACATGCTCGGCCTCGACAAGGCCGACCACGCCCGCTTCCACGGCTGGTACACCGCCGTCATCAACTTCCTCGGCAACCTGGCGGGCGACCCGGACGTCGCCGCGGCGGGGGAGCGGACCCGCGTCGAGTTCGCCCAGTACATGATCCCCGTTATCCAGAAGCGCCGCGAGAACCCGGGCGACGACCTGCTCTCGGCGCTGTGCGCCGCCGAGGTCGACGGTGTGCGGATGAGCGACGAGGACATCAAGGCGTTCTGCTCCCTGCTGCTCGCGGCCGGCGGTGAGACCACCGACAAGGCGATCGCCGGCATCTTCGCCAACCTGCTCGCGAATCCCGACCAGTTGGCGGCCGTGCGCGCGGACCGGTCCCTGATCCCGCGGGCGTTCGCCGAGACCCTGCGCGTCACGCCGCCCGTCCACATGATCATGCGTCAGTCCGCCGTCGACGTGCGGCTCACCGGCGGCACCGTCCCGGCCGGTGCCACCGTCACCTGCCTCATCGGCGCGGCCAACCGTGACGAGAACCGGTACAAGGACCCGGACCGCTTCGACCTGTTCCGCGAGGACCTGACCACCACGACCGCGTTCTCGGCCGCCGCGGACCACCTCGCCTTCGCGCTGGGCCGGCACTTCTGCGTCGGCGCGCTGCTCGCCAAGGCGGAGGTGGAGACCGGGGTGAACCAGCTCCTCGACGCGATGCCCGACCTGCGGCTCGCCGACGGCTTCGAGCCGGTCGAGCGGGGGGTCTTCACTCGCGGGCCGCAGGCGCTGCCGGTGCGGTTCACGCCCGTGGGCGCCTGACCCGCACGGCCCGTCAGGTGTACGGTTGAGTCATGCATCGATCTACGTGTCTGAACTGGTGGCGCCTCACTTAGAGGCGGCCGCACAGACAAGCACGTAACCGGGCCGTCCACGGACGGCCCTTTTTCATGCCCTCCCACCGGAGGCCACGCCGTCCCGAGGACGCCCGTGACCCAAGGGGAGACAGAGACCATGAGCAGCACCGACGCCCTCGGCACCTCGGCCGCGCAGGAACGCAGCGCGGAACTGGAACAGCTGATCCGAAAAGACCCCGGACAGTTCCGCATCCTCACCGGGGACCGGCCCACCGGGCGCCTGCACCTCGGACACTACTTCGGCACCCTGCACAACCGCGTCCGGCTCCAGGACCTCGGCGTCGAGACCTTCGTCCTGGTCGCCGACTACCAGGTCCTCACCGACCGCGACATCGCGGAGAACCTCACCGAACACGTCGAGGAACTGGTCCTCGACCACCTCGCCATCGGCATCGACCCCGAGCGCTCCACGATCTTCACGCACAGCGCCCTGCCGGCCCTGAACCAGCTGCTGCTGCCGTTCCTCAGCCTCGTCTCCGTCGCCGAGCTCCAGCGCAACCCCACCGTCAAGGACGAGATCGCCCACTCCCGGCAGTCCGCGGTGAGCGGCCTGATGTTCACCTATCCCGTGCACCAGGCCGCCGACATCCTCTTCTGCAAGGCGAACCTCGTCCCCGTCGGCCAGGACCAGCTGCCGCATCTGGAGGTCACCCGCACCGTCGCCCGCCGCTTCAACGACCGCTACGGCAACGGCGCTCCGGTCTTCCCGCAGCCCGAGGCCCTGCTGTCCACGGCGCCGCTGCTGCTCGGCACCGACGGCACCAAGATGAGCAAGTCCCGCGGCAACGCCATCGCCCTGTCCGCGACCCCCGACGAGACCGCGCGCCTGATCCGCGGCGCCAAGACCGACGCCGAACGCCACATCACGTACGACCCGCGGGCGCGCCCCGAGGTCTCCTCGCTGGTCCTGCTCGCCGCCCTGTGCGAGGGCGCCGACCCGAACACGGTGGCGCAGCAGATCGGGGGCGGGGGAGGCGCCGCGCTCAAGCGGCGCGTCACCGAGTCCGTGAACGAGTACCTCGCACCGATCCGGGCCCGCCGCGAGCACTACGCGCAGGACCGCGGCCAGGTCAGGGACGTGCTGCGGGCCGGTAACGAGCGGGCGGGAGCGGTCGCCGACGCGACGCTCCGGGAGGTGCGGGCCGCCATGAACGCCGACTACTGACGAGCGCGCGGAAAGCCGCCGGGACGATTCTTCCTACGGCATGCATGCCCGGCCCGATCCCGGGCAGCAGGAGAACAGACGCTCAAGCAGCCCACCCCCCCCGGGCGCTCGAGCCTGCGGCCCTGTCGCCCCCTCTCCCCCCCCTGGGAGGCGGCAGGGCCGCCCTTTTGTCGGCGGGCTCGGCGGGCTCGACGGGGCCGTCGGGGCGGCCGGGACCCGGTGAACTAACCCTGGTGGTTCTGCTGTTGCTGCTGCGGCGTCCCGGCCTGTGGCCCGGCGGCCTGCGCGAGCATCCCGTCCACGTGATCCTTGGGCACCTGGTGCGCGGCGCCACAGAACGTGCACTGCGCCTGGTACTTCGTCGAGATCGGGAACAGCGGGACGAAGAACAGCGTGAACTTCGTGACGAACTTCCGCAGCGTGTGCGCCGCGGGATTGCCGCAGCTCCCGCAGACGTAGGTGAGGATCGCGAGCTGGTACGCGTAGCCGCGCGTGCCGAAGATGATCATTGGGTCCCTCCCGTGGTCCGGCCGCCGCGGAACGTCCGGCGTCCGGCCGTCATCGTATGTGGCCCTCCCCTGAGCCTCACAAGCCGTAGCGGCGGGTGGAGTGCTCCTCCTGGGCGAGCCGGCGCAGCGCGAGCAGCAGGGGTTCGTACAGGACCGCCGACGCGACCGCCAGCTCGACCTTCTCGGAGTCGTCCTCGTAGGCGTCGAGTTGGTCCAGGTCCAGCTGGGCCACCTCCTCCATGAGGTGCGCGTACTGCGCGAGGACCTCGGTCCCGCGCGAGAAGCCGAGGCGGGTCAGCGTGACGATGGTGGTGACCAGAGTGCGGTAGGTGGGGGAGAGGGCGCCGATCTTGCGTGCGTTGTGCCAGCCCATGTCGCCGAGGAACCGGTCGACCGCCTCGGTCACCTGCACCGTCAGCGGGTCGTCCGCGGGCGCCTCGGGCGGCTGCGGCATCGCCCACAGCGCGGCGCCGAGGCGGAAGGTCGTCCCCAGGGACTCGTCGTCCACATGTCCGAGCACTTCCCGCACGGTGGCCACCGGGATCCGGCCGATCTGGATCATCGCCCTGATCAGGCCGAGCCGCCGCAGATGCGCCTCTCCGTACGCGGCCTGAGTGGCGCTGATCCGCTCGCCCTGCGGCAGCAGGCCCTCGCGCAGGTAGTACTTGATCGTGCCGGCCGGCACCCCGCTGCGCTCGCTCAACTCTGCCAGTCGCATCCCTTGTGCCCCTCCTTGGAAAGTGTCACTATCCAATCACGGGTCAGGGGATCGGGGGACCCCTGACCCCCTGCCAATGACCGACGGAACTGGGGGAGTTGTGTTCGCGAAACCGCATCTTGGACGGACCACGGCAGCCGCCGAGGGCGACGTCGTCGTCTTCCTCATCGGCATGCGGATCAATCACTTCTGGGCGGTGCACCGCTGGCTCCCGGTGATGTACGCGATGCCCATGATGCTCAGGGAGCTGAGCAGGAACCGAACCGCGGGCCTACTCAATCACGTCCTGCTCACGGCGAATCCGCGCACCTACTACGTCGTCCAGTACTGGGAGTCGAAGGACAAGCTGCTCACCTACGCGGCCGCCCCTGACCGGTCGCACCGCTCCTGGTGGACCCGTATCAACGGCTATCTGCGCAAGAGCAAGGGGCACGTCGGCCTCTGGCACGAGACCTATGTGGTGCCCGCGGGCGCGTACGAGTCGATCTACGGTGACATGCCCGCGTACGGGCTCGGCAAGGCCTACGGGGTGCGACCGCTGGGTGAGGGCGTGCAGGCGCGGGACCGGCTCGCGGCCTGAATGCTCGCGCCCCGGAAGCACAGCGTCACGCAGCGTACGAATGGCGTACGAAAACGGCCATCCCGACGGGCCGAATCGGCAATCCGGGGTTCGTGATGAAAGGATTGCGTCCATGGCAATCAAGACCTACTTCGACATCACGATCAACGACGAGCCCGCCGGGCGGATCACGTTCAACCTCTACGAGGACATCGTCCCGAAGACCGCGGAGAACTTCCGTGCCCTGTGCACGGGCGAGAAGGGCTTCGGCTACGCCGGCTCGTCCTTCCACCGCGTCATCCCGCAGTTCATGCTGCAGGGCGGCGACTTCACCGCCGGAAACGGCACGGGCGGCAAGAGCATCTACGGTGAGAAGTTCGCCGACGAGAACTTCCAGCTCAAGCACACCAAGCCGGGCCAGCTCTCCATGGCCAACGCGGGCCCGAACACCAACGGCTCGCAGTTCTTCATCACCACCATCGTCACCGACTGGCTGGACGGCAAGCACGTCGTCTTCGGCGAGGTCGAGGACGGCATGGACCTCGTGAAGAAGATCGAGTCCCTCGGCTCGCGCAGCGGCTCCACCTCCGCCAAGATCACGATCTCGGAGTCCGGCCAGCTCTGATCCAGGCCGATCATCCGGCGCGAGAGGCCGGGACCCCGCCCAGGGGTCCCGGCCTCTCGCGTTTCCGGTACGAGCCCAACTCCCCTGCGCGCGGCACGGGTTAAGGTCTCGGTCGGTGGATCACTGATCCACCGACCGTTTCCTCGACCCAGGGAGGCACCCGTGCGCCTGCGCACCATACCCACGCTGCTGCTGTCCGCCGCCCTCACGGCGGGCGCCCTCGCCGCCACCGCGGCGCCGGCGACCGCCGCGCCCGCCTCGTTCGAAGACCAGCTGCGAGCCCTGCCGGGCGTGACCGTCACCGGCGTCACCGACAAGGAGGGCTTCCCGCTCTACTCCTTGTCGATCACGCAGCCCGTCGACCACGCCAGACCCGGCGCGGGTACGTTCCGGCAGCGCTTCACGCTCTGGCACAAGTCGACGGCCAAGCCCGTCGTCTTCTACACCGGCGGCTACGGCCTGTCGTCCTCGACCCGCGAGCCCACCACCCTCCTCGACGCCAACCAACTCAGCGTCGAGCACCGCTTTTTCGAGGAGTCCGTGCCGGCCGGCGGTACCCCCTGGAACAAGATGACCGTCCAGCAGGAGGCCGCCGACGAGCACGGCATCGTCCAGGCCGTGCGCCCGCTGTACGAGAAGTCGTCGAAGTGGCTGGCGACCGGCGGTTCCAAGGGCGGGATGACGGCCACATACCACTACCGCTTCCATCCCAAGGACTACGACGGAGTCGTCGCCTACGTCGCCCCGAACGATGCCGACAACAACGACGACAGCGGCTACGAGGACTTCTTCAAGAGGGTCGGCACCCAGCAGTGCCGCGACGCGCTCGCGGCTGTGCAGCGCGAGATGCTGGCGCGCCGCGACACCCTGCTGCCCAAGTTCGAGAAGACGGCGAAGGACGAGGGCTACACCTTCACCAACACCCTCGGAACGACCGACAGGGCCTACGAGTTCGCGGTCCTCGACCAGGTGTGGAACTTCTGGCAGTCCGGCTCCGTCGACAACTGCCCCACCGTGCCCGACGCCAAGAAGGTCTCCGACGACGACCTCTACAAGTGGTCCCTCGACCACGGCCTGTCCATCTACGAGGACTCCACGCTCGGCGCCAACAGCTCGGGCCCCTACTACCGGCAGGCCGCCGCCCAACTCGGCTGGGCCGACCTGAAGTTCAAGAACCTCAAGGGCGTGCGTCACTACCCGGACATCTACCAGCCGAACTCCGTGCTGCCCGCCGACATGCGCACCACGTACGACGGTACAGTCATCAAGGGCGTCGACAAGTGGGTGCGTACGAAGTCGGAGCGCATGTTGTTCGTCTACGGACAGAACGACCCGTGGAGCGCCGAGCAGTTCACGCCCAGCAGATACGACTCCTACAAATACGTCGTGCCGAAGTCCAACCACGGCGCCCGGATCTCCGCGCTGCCCGCGAACGAGCGGGACGCGGCCACGGCGACGATCAAGCGGTGGGCCGGAATCCGGTAGGCGTCACCCGAAGCGCTCGATGCGGATCCGGTCCACCGGCTGACCGAGGTCGACCAGGAGCTGGGAGGCGTGCTCGGCAAAGGAGTTGGAGCCGCACACGTACGCCTCCCACTCCGGCGCGCCTTCGGTGAAGCACGGCGCCAGATGGTCAGCCGCCAGGCGTCGGCGCTCGCCCTCACGGGTGAGCACCGGCGTCGTCTCGGCCCCGTACTCGTCGGCGTAGATCAGGTCGGCACGCGTGCGTGCCGACACGAACAGCCGGAGCGGGACAGCGAGCTGGTGCCGCCTGTGGTGGCGGATCATCGACATCAGGGGCACGACACCCGAACCCGCGCCGAGCAGCAGCGCCGGCCGGTCGCCCGGCCACGCGAAGAAGCCGCTGAGCGGGCCGCGCATCTCCACCTCGTCGCCGACCCGCGCCTCGGTGTGCAGGAACCCTGACACCTCGCCGTCCACGACGTGGTCGAGGGTCAGTTCGATGTGCCCCGAGTCGTCGGGGGCCGACGCGAGCGAATAGTGGCGCTGGGCGGCGTACCCGTCCTCGGCGGTCAGCCGCAGCATCAGGTGCTGACCGGGCAGGTGCCCCTGCCAGCCGGGCACCGCGAAGCGGAACGTCGACGCGTTCGCCGTCTCCCGGCGGATCTCGGCGATCACGGCGCGCTGCCACAGGGCGGCGCCCTGCCCGGCGGCGATGCGGCCCGGCACGGCGAAGCGGGTCGGCGGTGTGAAGGTGGTGGTCTGCGGCACGGTCTGCTCGCTCTGCACGGTCTCAGTCACCTGCGTATCGCTGTTCTTCCCAGGGGTTGCCCCGCCCGTGGTACCCGTTCTGCTCCCAGAAACCGGGCTCGTCGTGATCGAGGAGCCGAAGGCCGGCGACCCACTTCACGCTCTTCCAGAAGTAGAGGTGCGGCACCAACAGGCGGGCGGGGCCGCCGTGTTCGGTCGGCAGCGGCTCGTCCTCGTAGGTGAAGGCGAGCCACGCCCTGCCGCCCGTCACATCGGCGAGCGGCAGGTTCGCCGAATATCCGGTGTGCGAGTACGCCATGACGTGCGTCGCCTCGGGGGAGGGGCGCACGGCGTCGAGGAGCGTGTCGAGCGAGACACCACCGAAGCGCACCCCGAACTTCGACCACGTCGTCACGCAGTGAATGTCTCCGCTGTACGAGGCCGGGGGCAGCGCCTGCGCCTCGTCCCACGTCCAGGTGCGGTCCTCGGCGACCAGGCCGTCGATCGTGAACGACCAGTCCTCGCGGTCCAGTTGGGGCGTCACCTCGGCGGACAGTACGGGCCAGTCGTCGCCCGCGTCGTACTGGCCCGGCGGCAGGCCGGGGTTGTGGACGCGGGGGCGGCCGACGAAGCCTCGGGTCGCGTGGCCGGTCATGCGAGGGCCTCCAGATCGGCGAGGACCGCGCCCTCGTCGAGGGTCGTGAGCGTACGGTCGCGCATAAGGACCCTGCCATCGACGACGGTGTCCCGCACGTCGGAGGCCTGCGCGGCGTAGGCGAGCATCGCGTACGGGTCGTGGCGCGGTGTGAGGTGCGGCCGGTTCAGGTCGAGTACGGCCAGATCGGCGCGCTTGCCGACCTCCAGGGAACCCAGCTCGTCGCCGAGGCCCAGGGCGCGGGCGCCCTCGATGGTCGCCATGCGCACGGCCTGCTCGGCGCCGACCGCCGTCGGATCGCCGTCCGCTTTGTGCACCAGTGCGGCCTGCCGCACCGCGCCCAGTACGTCGAGTGTGTTCGAGCTGACGGCGCCGTCCGTGCCGAGGCCGACGGTGACACCTGCGCTGAGCAGCCGAGGCACCGGCGCGATGCCGCAGCCCAGCTTCAGGTTCGACACCGGGCAGTGGGCGACCGAGGCGCCCGCGCGGGCGATCGCCGCTATCTCGCCGCCGGTCAGGTCGACGGCGTGCGCGAGCACCACGTCGGGGCCCAACAGGCCGAGGGATTCGAGGAGTTCCACGGGCCGCTTGCCGTGTGCCACCTCGACGCCCGCGACCTCCGCGGCGTTCTCCGCCGCGTGCAGGTGGATGAGCGCACCGAACTCACGGGCCAGCGCGAAGCACTCGACGAGCTGCTCGGGCGAGAGGGTGTACGTCGAGTGCGCGAACAGGACGGGGCGGGTGCCCGCGGGGCGCCCGGCCAGGTACCGGCGCGCCCACTCCAGGCGCTCCTGGTACGGACGCCCGTCCGGCGGCTCGGGGACGTCCATGAACAGCGGTCCGGTGTGCAGCCGCCAGCCCGCCGCGCGTGCGGTCTCCTCGGCGGCCTCGTGGAACCAGTACATGTCGAGCGCGGAGGTGACACCGGCGCGCAGGCTCTCCGCGACGGCCACGCGGACGGCGGAGGCGACGGCGCCGGGATTGAGGAGGCGTGCCTCGGCGGGGACGACACGGGCCAGGAACTCCTGGAGCGTCACGTCGTCGGCGGTGCCGCGCAGCAGCGTCATCGCGAGGTGCGTGTGTGTGTTGATCAGGCCCGGCAGGACGAGCGCGCCGGATGCGTCGATGGTGTCGGTGGCCGTGTGGCGGGCGCGCAGCTCGTCGGAGGGGCCGACCGCCACGATCGCGCCGTCGCGTACGGCGACCGCGCCGTCGTCGAGCACCGTCGACGCGTCGTCGACGGTGAGGACGGTGCCGCCGTGCACCAGCAGATCGACGGACTCGGTCACAGTTGCTCCTCCGTAAGTATGCGCAGCGCTTCCAGGGCCACGACGCTGCCGCGCGCGACGCCCTCCGCGACGACCTCGCGGTGCGGGTCGTAGCCGCCGGTGCTCTCTTGGTCCACCAGGTCGTCCGCGTTCACGCCGTCTACGACGAGCACAGCACCCGCGACGAGCCCGCGCAGCGACGCCGTGACGAACAGCGCGGACACCTCCATCTCGATCGCGGCGAGGCCCGCGCCGTCGTACTGGTTCAGCGGGATCAGTCCTGGTTGGAACGCCGCGCGCGTCCACACGATTCCCCTGTGGTGCGGGGCGCCCGCCTCACGTGCCGCCCGTGTGAGGGCGAGCACGGCCTCCGGAGCGGACACCGCCGGGTACTCGGCGGGCACCAGCTGGCCGGTCACACCGTCGTCGCGCACCGCGGCCTCCGCGACGACCAGGTCGCCGTCGCCGATCCCCGGCCGCATCGCACCCGCCGTACCGAAGCGCACGAACGTCTTCACGCCCGCGTCGGCCAGCTCCTGGAACAGCAGGATGGCTCCGGGCCCGCCGATGCCGTGCGAGGCGACGACGACCGGCATCCCGCGCCACGTCCCGCTGAACGTCCGGTACTCCCGGTTGTACGACACCTCCACGGCGTCGTCGAGCAGCGCGGCAACGGCCGCGGCACGCTCCGGGTCGCCCACGACGACGGCGCGCGGCGGCAGCCCCGTACGCGGTATGCGGCTCAGCGGAAGCAAGGAGTGGGGATCGGGTGCGGGGGCACTCACGAGGTGGCTCCAGTCAGGCGTCGGCGCGGCATCGGGTTCGCAGGGGATCCGGGGATCGTATCCCCAGGTCGGAGGGGGTTTGAAGCGGGGGCGTGACTATGTGCGCGGTCCCACAGGGACGCCGAGCGGCCGGGCCAGACCGGAGATCCCCTCGTCGAGCCGCTGAAGGTGACGCAGCACACGGAACGTCACGGTGTTCGCGGCCGGCACCCCCAGGCCGTCCGTCTCCAGCATCGCCGCGATACTCGCGCCGGACTCGACGGTCCCCGTCAGGTCAGCGTCGTCGGTGGCGGTCACCTGCGCCAGCAGCACATCGATGTTGTGCGCGATGCGCCGTGCCGCCCGGCCGAGCCGCGGATCGGCGGCCACATGCTTGCTGTACGGCACGAGCTCGGCGGTCGCAGCGAGGGAACGCGCGTGGTACGCGGACGTCTCCAGGAGCGCCACCAGATAGCGCACGGTCTGCCGCCGCTCGCGCTGCGGGGCGATCGCGTGGGTCAGCGGCTTGGTGGACGCGCGCAGATCGTCCAGGGCGGTGTCCAGGTCCCGCGCCCGGTCGAGCAGGTCCGCGGCCGGGCCGCCGCTGAGCTGCTCCACCGCGCCCGCCACGACATCGCCGAGGCGCTCGAGGACGGTGGCGAGCAGCTCGTCGGTCCGGTGGTCGGTGCGGACCGGAAGCACCAGCATCGCCGCGATGATGCCGCACGCCGCACCGAGCGCGGTCTCCTCGATGCGCAGCACCAGCACGTCGAAGCTGTAGGTGTTCAAGAGCGTGTACAGCAGGCCCAGCATCGCCGTCACGAAGAACGACATCAGCGCGTACGACAAAGGGGCCGTGAAGAACGCGGCGAACACGCACAGCAGCACGAGGACGAACGCCGACCACGTGTGATTGCCGACCGCTCCCGCGAGCAGTACTCCGGCGAGCACACCGAGCACCGTCCCGAGGACACGGCGGTAGCCCTTGATGACGATCTCGCCCGTGGACGCGGTGTTGAGGAAGACGACCCAGCAGGTCAGGACGGCCCAGTACCAGCGCTGGCTGGACAGGAACTCGCCGCCGACGATCGCGAGGCCGGAGCCGACGGCGACCTGGAAGGCGGCGCGGGTGGTGGGCCGGTCGAGGCCCGAGCGGTCGTCCTCCTCCTCGTCGGCCTCCTGCTCAGTGGCCATGGCGACGGTGCCGGTGATGGACATGTCCTCCGCCTCCAGCTCCTCGCGCGAACGCGTCGTGGCGGGGGAGTCGTCCGACTCGTCCTGCGGGCCGTCGAGGGCGATCCGCAGGCCCATCACCGCGCGGGCCGCCTCACCGATGCCGCGGAACACGTCCTGCACGGCGAGCGTGCCGCCCGGGGGCATGCGTTCCTCGTCGCGGTAGCCGAGCAGACGGTTGCGGATCTGGGCGACGGCCGCGCCCCGGTTGGCATCCGCGGGTCGCGTCACCATCAGGTGCAGGGCGCCCAGATCGCGCCGGAGGGTGGCCGTCGACTCGTCCTCGTGGTGCAGCAGCTTGCCCGCCGCGGGCGCGGGCGCGTGCGGGAGGTGCAGGGTGAGCGTGTCGGCGCGCTCGGCGCTGCGCGCGTTGAGCAGCAGCATGCCGAGGCGCTCGGCGGAGATCTCCGCGTCGGCGATACGGCGCTGGATCAGCGAGGCGGTCGCCGTGTCCCGGGCGCCGTCCTCCAGGCGCCCCTGGATCATGAGCGCCGTCTCGTGCAGCCGCGAGGTGTGGTGCCGCAGGTCGTCCAGCACGTCGTCGACGTCCTCCGGTGCGGCGTCGAGCAGCCTCGTCTGCGCGGTCACCAGTTGCGCGAGCCGCGCCCTGAACGCCCCGCGCAGCCGTCCGAGCACGCGCTGCGGAGTCTCCGGTACCAGTGCGAACCGGGCCGCCGCGCTGCAGGCGAACGCGACCGCCAACGTGCCCGCGAGGATCGGCAGTTGATCGGGGGTCGCGTTCACGAACAGCGACACGAAGTAGACCTGGAACCCCATGAGGCCGAGGGCCGTGCCCCGGTCGCCGAACCGGCGGCAGTAGACCGCGCCGAAGATCAGCGCGATGAAGAAGAGATCACCGGCGACGACCCTGCTGTGCAGCAGCGCGCCGAGGCTCACGGCGGCGAGCGCCACCGGGAATCCCCATGCGATGGTGATCGCCTGCCCGCGCAGGTTCTTCTCACGGATCGCGAACGTGCTCACCATCGCGGCCATCGCGCCCGCGACCATGTGCGTCACATCCGTGCCGAGCAGCGCGAGCACGGCGAGCGTCAGCCCGATGGCCGCGACGATCCGCAGCCCGGCCATCAGGCGCAGCAGCCCCGGATCGGATGCAATGAAGCGGTCCCAGGTGTCCCTCGGCCGTCGCGCCACCAGTGCTCACTCCAAGATCGGTCCGTCGGCGTCCCCCCGAGCATACGAGGAGGTGGGCGCGCCCTTGACACGAGTATCGACAGGTGGACGGTCCCCCACCTGGTCACCCTGGCCACATGGCGACTTCTGGGGGATTGCCCCCAACGAGAAGTGGGGGCGGGCCGGATGGTGTGTCGGGCGTCGGCCCGCGAATCTTGAGCCATGGACAATCTCGGCACGATGTCGATGGGAAGGCCGGCCCGGCGGGGCGTACTCGCGGCCGGCGCCGCGCTGTTGGCCCTGGGCGCGGCGCCGGCGGTGGCCGCCGCGCCGCAGCGGATGCGCCTGCGGTTACCGGCTCCGAGTGGCCCGCACCCGGTGGGCAGGGTGGCGCTGCGCCTGGTGGACCGCTCTCGCCGCGACCCGTGGACGGCGGCTCCCGCACGGGAGTTGATGGTGGACGTGCGGTACCCGGCGCGCTCGGTGGCCGGTCACCGGCGGGCGCCGCAGATGACGGCACGGGAGGCGGCGGGCTTCGACCGGCTCAACAACTTCGAGGGGCTGCCCGCGGGCCGCGTCGACTGGGCGGCGACGCGCACCTTCGCCCACACCGCGGCGCCGCTCGACCGCCGTGCGGCGCACCCCGTGGTGCTGTACTCGCCGGGTGTCGTGGACCCGCGCTCCCTGGGCACGACGCTCACGGACGACCTGGCGTCCCGCGGCTACGTGGTGATCGCCATCGACCATCCCTCCGACGTGTCGGCCGTGGAGTTCCCCGGTGGACACGTGGCCGTCTCCCGGCTCCCGCAGGAGTTCGAGAAGGCGCAGCGGTCGGGACCAGACGCGGTGACCGCGCTGCTGAAGAAGACAGTGGACGTCCGCGTCGCCGACACCCGCTTCGTCCTCGATGCGGTGCAGCAGGCCTTCGACACACGCCGGCTGCGCAGAGCGCCCATCGGCATGTTCGGGCAGTCCGCGGGCGGTTTCGCCGCGCTGCAGACCCTGCACGACGACGCGCGGCTCGCCGCGGCCGCGAACCTCGACGGCGTGCTCGCGTACGTCCAGGACGACCACGACGAGGGCGGCCTGTCCACCGTCGCGGCCGAGGGCGTGGACCGGCCGGTGCTCCTGATGGGCAGTGCGGGCATCGACCGGAGAACCGTCCCCTCCTGGCGGGAGATGTGGCGGCACAGCGGCGGCTGGCGACGGGACCTGACCCTGCGCGGCTCCCGGCACGCCACATACACGGATGCGACGACGCTGCTGCCGCAGATCGCGGCCCGCCTCGATCTCCCGCGCGAGACCTTGACCACATGGGTGGGCACGGTGCCCACCGACCGGGCGGTCGCAGCTCAACGGGCGTATCTCGCGGCCTTCTTCGACCGCTGGCTGCGCGGCGGGGACGGCGCGCTCCTGGACGCGCCGTCCCCGCGGTACCCGGAGATCGCCTTCATATGAAGCGGGCTCCGCATCCGTTCCGTCAGTGCATCCCGAGCGCGCCCATCGTGGCGTCCGCCATGGCCGACTCGCCCAGCGCGTTCGGGTGCACGGGCACGAAGTTGGTGCCGAAGAGGGCCGGCTCGACCCAGCGGGTGCCCATCGGCTGACAGGCGTCGTGGCCCTCGGAGGACCGGGCGAAGTCGACGTAGGTCGCGCCGGTCTCGCTCGCCGCGCGCTGCACCGCGCTGTTGAGGTGGGACTGGATGTCGCGTACGTACGGGACGTCGCCGGACGCGATCGGCATCTTCACGAAGCAGCCCTTCTGGGCGACCGGCGGCATGATCCACGGGTAGCCGAGGATCGCGACCCGGGCGTTCGGTGCCTTGTTCTTGATCGCCGCAAGCGCGGACTTCACCGCCGGGTACGTCTTGGTGTCGATGTCGTCGCTGAACTTGTCGCCGTACTTGGACTGGCACGGGTGGCCCTGGCCCCCCGACGCGATCCCGGATGTGGCGCAGGACAGGATCGTGTTGATGAAGGTGTTGTTGTCGTTGCCGCCGATGGAGAGCGTGACCAGGTCGGTGTCCTGGCCGAGCGCGTCGAGTTGCGGCGCCACGCCGGGGTACTGGGCTCCGGCGAAGTCCTTCGTCTGCGCGGCGCCGCACGTCACGTCCTTGAGCGCGGCGCCGGTGCGCTTCGCGATGACGTGCGGGTAGTTGGCGGTGGAGCGGGCGCACAGCGGGCTGGCCTTCGGGTCGAGCGGGAGCACACCGGAGGCGGCGCTGTAACTGTCGCCCAGGGCGGCGTAGGAGAGGGGTTCGGGGGCCGCGTGTGCGGGCGCGGCGAGGGTGACGAGGGCGGCGCCGGTCGTGGCCGCAAGGGCGGTGAGTCTGCCGTGGAACGCGCGGATCGCCATCTGGTGCTCCTTCGAAGCCTTCGGAAGCCGCGAAACCGGGCCGGGACACGGCCAAGTTCCGTTTGAGGCAAGGGGGTTCAGCGCGCTGGTAGTTGAAGCTACCGACGAGTTTGAATTTGAGTCAATAGGTGTGCACGGGGTCGTGCGCAGGGGCGTGACCAGGGGAGAGTCGTGCAACGCGGGGTTGTCAGTGGTGCTCGATAGCCTCACAGACGGATTGCGGACCCGTCGGCAGGCCGCCCGGCGTGTTTACCGATTGCGGTGGCGGGGGCGGCTCGGACGGAGACAATCGAACACACTGATTCGAGACTGGCGACGCCGCGGATTCCCGTCGGCGGCCGTGGACACCCGTTGGAGACATGATGAGCAAGGTCGCGAGGACGGGGACCCCGTCGTCAACGTCGCACCCCGCCGACAGCCACGACCTGATCCGCGTGCACGGCGCGCGGGAGAACAACCTCAAGGACGTCAGCATCGAACTGCCCAAGCGGCGCCTGACGGTGTTCACCGGGGTCTCCGGGTCGGGCAAGAGCTCGCTGGTGTTCGACACGATCGCCGCCGAGTCGCAGCGGATGATCAACGAGACGTACAGCGCGTTCCTCCAGGGCTTCATGCCGACGCTCGCGCGGCCCGAGGTCGACGTGCTGGACGGCCTGACCACCGCGATCACGGTCGACCAGCAGCGGATGGGCTCCGACCCGCGCTCCACGGTGGGGACCGCCACCGATGCGAGCGCCATGCTGCGCATCCTCTACAGCCGGCTCGCCAAGCCGCACATCGGAGGGCCGGGCGCGTACTCCTTCAACGTCGCCTCGGTCTCGGCGCAGGGCGGTTTCACGGTCGACCGCGGCGCCGACAAGTCCAAGGTCGAGAAGGTGTCGTTCAGCCGCACCGGCGGCATGTGCACGCACTGCGAGGGCCGGGGCACGGTCTCCGACATGGACTTCACCCAGCTCTTCGACGACTCCAAGTCGCTCAACGAGGACCCCTTCAACATCCCCACCTATACCGGGGACGGCTGGGTGGTCCGGGTGATCAGGGACTCGGGCTTCTTCGACCCGGACAAGCCGATCCGCAAGTACACCAAGAAGGAGCGGCACGACTTCCTCTACCGGGAGCCCACCAAGGTCAAGATCAATGGAGTCAACCTCACCTACGAGGGCCTGATCCCGAAGATCCAGAAGACCTTCCTGTCGAAGGACCGGGAGTCGATGCAGCCGCACATCCGCGCCTTCGTGGACCGGGCGGTCACCTTTCAGACCTGTCCCGACTGCGAGGGCTCCCGGCTCAGCGAACTGGCCCGCTCCTCGAAGATCAAGCGCAAGAGCATCGCCGACCTGTGCGCGATGGAGATCCGGGACCTCGCGGAGTGGGTGCGCGGCCTGAAGGAGCCCTCGGTCGCCCCGCTGCTCGCCAAGCTGCGGCACACCCTGGAGTCGTTCGAGGAGATCGGCCTCGGCTATCTCTCGCTCGACCGGGCGGCGGGCACGCTGTCCGGCGGCGAGGCGCAGCGCGTCAAGATGATCCGCCACCTCGGCTCCTCGCTCACCGACGTCACCTACGTTTTCGACGAGCCCACCATCGGCCTGCATCCGCACGACATCGAGCGGATGAACAAGTTGCTCCTGCGGCTGCGAGACAAGGGCAACACCGTGCTGGTCGTGGAGCACAAGCCGGAGGCCATCGCCATCGCCGACCATGTAGTGGACCTCGGCCCCGGCGCGGGCACGGGCGGCGGTAGCGTCTGCTTCGAGGGCACCGTCGAGGAGCTGCGGGCCAGTGACACCATCACCGGGCGCCACCTCGACGACCGGGCCGCGGTCAAGGACACCGTGCGCGAGCCCACCGGCAAGCTCGCGATCCGCGGGGCGAACGCGCACAACCTGAGGGATGTAGACGTCGACATCCCGCTCGGCGTACTCACGGTCGTCACCGGCGTCGCGGGTTCGGGCAAGAGCTCGCTCGTGCACGGCTCCATCCCCGCCGACGACGGGGTGGTGGCGGTCGACCAGACCCCGATCCGCGGCTCACGGCGCAGCAACCCGGCCACGTACACCGGGCTACTTGACCCCATCCGCAAGGCGTTCGCGAAGGCCAACGACGTGAAGCCCGCGCTGTTCAGCGCCAACTCGGAGGGCGCCTGCCCCACGTGCAACGGCGCCGGGGTGATCTACACGGACCTGGGGATCATGGCCACCGCGGCCTCGACCTGCGAGGAGTGCGACGGCAAGCGGTTCGAGGCCTCGGTGCTCGACTACCACTTCGGGGGCAAGGACATCAGCGAGGTGCTCGCGATGCCGGTGACCGAGGCGGTGGAGTTCTTCGGAGCGGGGGAGGCGCGTACTCCGGCCGCGCACAAGATTCTGGAGCGGCTCGAGGACGTCGGGCTCGGCTACCTCACCCTGGGACAGCCGCTGACGACGCTCTCCGGCGGCGAGCGGCAGCGGCTCAAGCTCGCCGTGCACATGGCCGGCAAGGGGGGTGTCTACGTCCTGGACGAGCCGACCACGGGTCTGCACCTGGCGGACGTGGAGCAGCTGCTTGGGCTGCTCGACCGGCTCGTGGAGTCCGGCAAGTCGGTCATCGTCATCGAGCACCACCAGGCGGTGATGGCGCACGCCGACTGGATCATCGATCTGGGCCCCGGGGCGGGACATGAAGGCGGCAAGGTCGTCTTCGAGGGAACCCCCGCCGACCTCGTCGCCGACCGTTCCACTCTCACCGGCGAGCACCTGGCGCAGTACGTGCGCGACTGACCGGTTGCCGTCGGCCCGTGGGGGAGGGTCGCGGCGGACGAGTCGACCGGGAGGGCCGGCCGCGGTCGCGGTCAGCCCTCCTGCGTGGGGGCGGGGGGCTGCTGGGTCTGAGGGGCCTGCGGGAAGTGCGGGGCCTGCTGACCCTGCGGTACGTGCTGGCCCTGGGGTGCGCGCGGGCCCTCGGGTGCCTGCTGGCCCTGGGGGGCCTGCGGTCCCTGCTGGCCGTGCGGCGCCCGGGTCTGGTCGGGAGTGGCGGGCTGGGGAGCCTGCTGCTCCTGGAAGGATTGCGGGGCCTGCTGTCCCTGCGGCGCCTGCGCCTGCGTGGGGACGGGGGCCTGGGGAGCGTGCTCGGTCCGGGGGGCTTCCGCGTGCCCGAAGTCGAGCACGCCTTCCGCGGTGCGCTCGGCCTTGTGCGCGGCCTCACGCGCGTCGGCGAGCACATCACCGTGCTCGTCGACGAGTCGGTCGTAGATGGGCGCCGGGGCAGTGGACGGTGCGGGCACGGGAAGAGCTCCTGGTCGTCGAGGTCCTGATGCCACCCTTCGGGTGAACAAAAGGGGACCCTACGTCGATCAGGTGACGGGGGTGCATCCGGGGTGGGGTTGTAGAACCGGAAACTGTAACTACTAGTATGTACGGCAACGGTGTCGATCCCGCCGCGTTTCACGCCCGCCCATGAAGGAGTACGCCCGTGCCGCTCGTCCGCATAGACGCCCTGAACGCCGATGGCGAACGCCTCCAAGCGCTGGGCCGCGCCGTCCATGAGGCGCTCGGGGAGACGCTCGGCTTCCCGCCCGACGATCTGTTCCAGGTGCTCACCAGTCACGACGGCGTGCGCGGCACCATCCGCTACGACGACTACCTCGGGGTGCGGCGCGACGAGGGCGTGGTGTTCGTCGGGATCACCCTGCGGGCCGGGCGGCCCGACGAGCAGAAGCGGGCGCTGTACCGGCGGATCGCCGAGCTGGCGCACGCCTACGCGGGAACCGAGCCGCGCAACGTGCTTGTCACGATCACCGAGAACCGGTCGATCGACTGGTCGTTCGGGGACGGTGTCGCCCAGTACGCGCCGGCCGAGAGGGTATGAAGGTCTCAACTAGTTGTTCCAGTACGTCAGTTGGTGGAGTTGTGGCCACGGCATGAGCGTATTGACCGGGCGTATACACCCGGCGTATACCCCAAGGTATGACCGTTCCACTGGCGCTTCTCGGGCTCCTCGAACGTGAGTCGAGCCACGGCTATGACCTCAAGCGGAACTACGACACGTACTTCGGGCGTGGCAAGCCGCTGCCCTACGGCCAGGTCTACTCGACGCTGCGCCGCCTCGCCCGGGACGGGAAGGTGGCGGTCGGCGAGTCCGAGCCGGGGGAGGGGCCCGACCGCAAGCGGTACGTGATCACCGACAGCGGGGTCACACAGGTGGAGGCCTGGCTCACCGAACCGGTCGTCCCCGAACAGCATCTGCAGACCGTGCTGTTCACCAAGGTCGTCATGGCCCTGCTCCTGGAGCGGGACGCCCAGGCCTATCTCGATACCCAGCGGGCCGCCCATATGCAGCGGATGCGCGAGCTGACCGAGCTGCGCCGCACCGGGCAACTGGTCGACAGGCTGCTGGCCGACCACGGTCTCTTCCACCTCGAAGCCGACCTGCGCTGGATCGACACGACCGTGGCGCGGCTCGGAGCGTTGGCGGCGGAGGTGCGGCCATGAGCCTGGTCGAGGCACGCGATGTGATGCTCTCGTTCGGCAGCACCCCCGCGCTGCGCGGCGCCGAACTGTCCGTGGCACAGGGCGAGATCGTCGCCGTGACGGGTCCGAGCGGCTCCGGCAAGTCGACGCTGCTGCACTGCCTCGCGGGAATCCTGGTGCCCGACGAGGGCGAGATCCACTACGACGGGCGGCGCATCGACGCCCTGCGGGAGACCGAACGCAGCGCGCTGCGCCGCGACCGCTTCGGCTTCGTCTTCCAATTCGGCCAACTCGTACCGGAACTGACGGCCGAGGAGAACGTGGCGCTGCCGCTGCTCCTCGCGCGCGGCCGCCGGTCAAGCGCGCTCCGCGAGGCCCGAGCCTGGTTCGAGCGGCTCGGCCTCGACGGCCTCGAAGGACGCAGGTCGGGTGAACTGTCGGGCGGGCAGGCCCAACGCGTCGCGCTGGCACGGGCGTTGGTCGCACGCCCCCGAGTGCTCTTCGCCGACGAGCCCACCGGGGCCCTCGACTCGCTCACCGGGGAACAGGTGATGGACCTGCTGGTCGGCTCCGTCCGCGAGCAGGGCACCACCGTCGTCCTCGTCACCCACGAGCCGCGCGTCGCCGCCTTCGCCGACCGTGAGGTCATCGTCCGCGACGGCAGGGTGACACCGCTCTCCGTCGAACGGGCCGCCTCATGATCCGGCTCGCGCTTCGCCTCACCGTCGCGGGCGGCCGTGAGGCCCTGGTGCGGCTGACCGTGATCGCCGCCGCGGTGGCGGTGGGCGTCGCGCTGCTGCTCTCGACACTCGCCGCCATCCAGGCCACCCGGACCCAGAACGACCGCAACGCCTGGCTCAACACCGGCGCCGAGTCCACCCGGAGCAGGGACGCTCGGGCCTCCGGCGTCGACCCGCTCTGGTGGCTGCTGCGGGCCGACCACTACGACGGCGGGCTCATCGGCCGCGTCGACGTGGCGGCCACCGGGCCGAACGCGCCGGTGCCGCCGGGCCTGCCACACCTTCCGGCCCCCGGCGAGTACTACGTCTCCCCGGCGCTCGCCGAGCTGCTGCGCGCCACGCCCGCCGGTGAGTTGGCGGACCGCTACCCCGGCCGCCGGGCGGGCACGATCGGCAGGTCCGCGCTGCCGGGACCCGACTCCCTGCTCGTCGTGGTCGGACACCGCCCGGCTGAACTGGCAGGCAAGGAGGGCGCCCGGCGCGTCACGACCATCGAGACGCACTCGCCCAGCAGTTGCAGCGGCCCCAACTGCGACGTCGCCGTCGGCATCAACGCCGAGGGCATGGCGCTCATCCTCTCCGTGGTCGCGGTGGCGCTGATCTTCCCCGTGCTGATCCTGACCGGCACGGCGAGCCGCCTCGCCGCCGCCCGCCGTGAACAGCGCTTCGCCGCGATGCGTCTGGTCGGCGCGACACCGGGACAGGTGTCACTGATCTCCACCATCGAGGCCGCGGTCGCCGCCGTCGCCGGTACGGCCGTGGGCTTCGCCCTCTGGTACGCCCTGCGGCCCCTGGTGTCGCGTGCCGACCTGACCGGCACCCCGTTCTTCACCGCGGACCTGACGCTCGGCGCGGCCGACGTGCTGGGCATCGCCGTGGGCGTGCCGGTGGCCGCGGCGGTCGCAGCGCGTGTGGCACTTCGCCGCGTGCGGGTCTCACCGCTCGGCGTCACCCGCCGGGCCACGCCCCGTCCGCCGCGCGCCTGGCGGCTGATCCCGCTGGCGCTCGGCATCGGGCAGCTGTGGTGGGTCATCGGACGCGTTCCCGAGGACAGCTCGGGCCAGATACTCGCCTTCGTCCCCGGCATCCTGCTGATCCTGGTCGGCGTCGTCCTCGCGGGCCCATGGCTGACGATGGCCGGGGCGCGGCTGCTTGTCCGCTTCACCCGGCGGCCCGCGCTGCTCGTCGCGGGGCGGCGCCTCGCGGACGACCCGAAGGCCGGGTTCCGCGCGGTCAGCGGGCTCGTACTCGCGCTCTGTGTCACCAGTACGGCGGTCGGGATCATCACCTCGGTGGTCGCGGAGAGCGGAGTGCCCGAGGACAGGGCGGCGTTCGGCAGCTCGGTGGTCGCCGATTACGAGCGGCAGTTCGGGCCCGAGTCCAAGCGGAAGCCCCCGGCAGCGCTGCCTGCCGCGACCCGGTCGGAGCTGGACTCCATGTCCGGCGTCGAGAGCGTCATGGTGATCCGCACGAATCCGCTCGGCATCCCGGATCCCGCCGAGCCGGCCCCGCAGAAGGGGCAGCCGAAGATCCTCGCGGGCCTGGTGTCTTGCGGGGAACTGGCGCGGATGCCCGAGCACAACGACTGCCCGGCGGGGGCCGAAGCCGCCGCGATCCCGCCGGACTTCTCCCGCCTGGGCATGCAGGAGGACCGGGCCTGGCCCGCCGTATGGCCCGCGGCGAAGATCAGTGCGCAGCGGCTCGAGTCCTTGCCGGTCAGTCAGATCATGGTGACGACGGACGGCTCCACCGCCGCGGTCGAGCGGGTCCGCACACTCCTCACCGCGGCGTACCCCTACGAACTGCCGCCGTACACCGTCGCCGAGGATTACGCGCAGCGGTGGGGCGACATCGAGGGATACCGGCAACTGGCCACCGTCGTCATCGTGATCAGCTTCCCGATCGCCGGATGCAGCCTGGCGGTCGCGGTCGCCGGCGGGCTGAACGAACGCAAGCGCCCCTTCGCCCTGTTGCGGCTGAGCGGAGTGCCGCTGAGCACGCTGCGCCGGGTGGTGCTCCTGGAGAGCGCCGCGCCGCTGCTGATCGTCGCGGCGCTCGCCATCGGCATGGGCTTCCTGACCGCGCAGCTGTTCCTGCAGGCGCAGTTCGACTACTCGGTACGGGCGCCGGGGGCCGGCTACTACGGCCTGACCCTCGCCGGAATCGTCGTCTCGCTCGCCGTCATCGCGTCCACGCTGCCGCTGTTGCGGCGCATCACGGGGCCGGAGACGGCGCGCAACGCCTGATCCCGCAACGACCGACCGCGCGGCGTCCGCCCTTGCCGGTGGGCGCCGCTCACGCCTGTGTCGCATCGACCAGCGTGTCCCGCATGAAGTCCACCAGCCAGTGCTGTGCGGGTGTGCGGGCGTGCGCGTGCCGGGTATAGACCGAGACCTGCGCCGGTTCGATGTCGATCGGGAGTTCCAGCGACCGCACCCGGTGGTCGGCGGCGAACATGCGGGCCACAAGCCGGGGCGCCACCGCGACGAGTTCGCTGTCCTGGATGAGGTACGGCAGGCCCGCGAACCGGGTCACGTCGAGCACCACGCGATGCACGAGACCGTGCGCCTCCAGGGCGCGGCGCGGCCCCTCGTGCCCCGCGGGTCCCGAGACCGTCACATGCTGTTCGGCGCCGAGCGCGGCCAGGTCCACGGAGCGGCCGCGCAGCCGTGGATGGTCGCGGGCCACCACGGCGACGTATCCCTCGGAGAACAGCGGGATCCGCTCCACCCGCGGCGAGCCGAGCGGTGTCGAGGCGATGAAGGCGTCGATCTCCCCGCGGCCCAGCTGGTCGGCGGCGCCGCGGATGTCGAGCGGCCGCACCGTGAGCGTGGTGCCCGGCGCCCGGCGCGGCAGTGCGGCCATCAGCCGCGGCAGCAGGGCCACCTCGCCCAGATCGGACAGGCACAGGGTGAACGCGGTCCGCGCAGTCGCCGGATCGAAGGAGTGGGAGCCGCTGAGCGTCGTCTCGATTTCCGAGAGGGCGCGGTGCAGCGGCTCGTACAGGGCGCGGGCCGTCGTCGTCGGGGCGAGCCCCGCTCCCGTGCGCCGGAACAGTTCGTCGTCGAAACGGCGGCGCAGCTTCTGCAGCCCGTAGCTCACCGTCGGCTGCGTCACGTGCAGGGCCTCGGCGGTCGCCGTCACGCTCCGGGTCTCGTAGAGCAGCACGAAGGTCCGTACGAGGTTGAGGTCGAAGTCGCGCATGGTTGGCTCCTGTGTCCTGTCCGTCCCTCCCTTATCGAACCTGTCTATGAAGCGGGTAGGCAACATTGATTGGAGCGTGGTCGGCTTTGTTTCTAGGCTCAACCACATAGCCGCCGGTCAAGGAGGAGTCTGCGCATGCCGACCGCACGCCGCATCGCCCACGCATTCCTCGAGCGCCAGGGCCTCACCACGATCTTCGGAAACCCCGGCTCGAACGAACTGCCCTTCCTGGCGGGGCTCCCCGAGTCCTTCCGTTACGTCCTCGGCCTGCACGAAGGCGTCGTCGTCGGCATGGCCGACGGATACGCGCAGGTCACCGGCGGCCCGGCGCTGGTCAATCTGCACGCCGCCGCCGGTTCCGGAAACGCGATGGGCGCGCTCACCAACGCGGTGTACGCGCGCTCGCCACTGGTCCTCACGGCGGGCCAGCAGGTGCGCTCCGCCATCGGCCTGGAGGCGATGCTCGCCAACGTCGACGCCCCGCAGCTGATGCGCCCGCTCGTCGGCCACTCCGCCGAACCGGCCTGCGCCGCGGACGTCCCGCGCTCGCTGGCCCAGACGGTGTTCGAGGCCGAACTGCAGCGCCGCCCGTGCTACCTCTCCGTGCCGTACGACGACTGGGACGCCGAGGTGTCATCGCACGCCGGTGACGTCCTGGAGCGGCGGGTGCGGCGCGGTCTCACCCCCGACGCGGAGCAACTCGACGACCTCGTACGGGACATGGGCGCCGCCCGCAACCCCGTACTCGTCCTCGGCGGTGACATCGACACGGCCGGACACTTCGACCTGGCGGTGGCCTGCGCCGAACACCTCGACCTACCGGTGTGGGTGGCACCCTCGCCGCACCGCCTCCCGTTCCCCAACCGGCACCCGCTGCTGCGCGGTGTGCTGCCCGCCGGGATCGGCTCCGTGTCCTCCGCGTTGGCCGGACACGACCTGGTGCTCGTCGTCGGCGCCCCCGTCTTCCGTTACCACCAGCACGTGCCGGGCCCCTATCTGCCGGACGGCGCCAGGCTGATCCAGGTCACCGACGACGCGGGCGCCGCGGCCCGCGCGCCGATGGGGGAGGCGCTGGTCGCGGACCCGGGCCCTGTACTGACGGCGCTGATGGCACGACTGCCACAACGCACAAGCGGGTCAAGGGAGTTCACACCCTCGCCCGAACCCGCCACCGCTTCCGAAGGCGCCGCCCTCCACCCCGAGGGGGTCTTCGCCGCCCTTCGCGACACCCAGCCGCCCGGCACCCGCTACGTCGTCGAGTCGACCTCCACCAACGGTGCCTGGTGGCGGCAGATGGACCTCCGGCACCCCGGCTCCTACTTCTTCCCGGCCTCCGGCGGACTCGGCTTCGGTCTGCCCGCCGCCGTCGGCGCGGCGCTGGGCGACCCGGACCGGCCGGTCGTCGCCGTCGTCGGCGACGGCTCCGCCAACTACGGGATCACTGCGCTGTGGAGCGCCGCGCACTACCGGGTGCCCGTCACCTTCCTCATCCTGCGCAACGGCACGTACGGTGCGCTGCGCTGGTTCGGAACGCTGCTCGACACCCCCGACGTGCCGGGCACCGAGATTCCCGGCCTCGACTTCACCGCGCTCGCCGCGGGCTACGGGGTGCCCGCCACCGCCGTCACTGAACTCGCCGATCTGCGCGAGCAGTTGAAGAAGACCGCGACCGATGGGCCCCGCCTCATCCAGGTCGACACCCACCCCACCTCACCGGAGTGAACATGACTCTCCTCGAAGATCCCGTATGGCACGAGCGGATCCACCTCGACGGCTGGACCGCGGGAAGCGGGGGCACGTCCGCCGTCGTCGAACCCGCCACCGGGCAGCGGCTCGGTGCGATCGGCAGTGCCACCGCCGACGACGTGGCCCGCGCGGCAACCCGCGCCGCCGAGGCGCAGCAGGAGTGGGCCCGCACCTCGCCCGCCGAGCGCGCCGCCGTGCTGCGCAGGGCAGGTGACCTGTTCGCCGAGCACGCCGAGGAGATCAAGGACTGGATCGTCCGCGAGGCCGGATCGACCCGCACCAAGGCAGGCGTCGAGACCGACTTCGCCGCCGCCGAGTGCTACGAGGACGCGGCCCTGCCCGCACACCCGCTCGGCGACGTGCTCAGCAGCGGCGAGCCCCGCTGGTCGTTCGCGCGCCGCGTGCCCGCCGGTGTTGTCTCGGTCATCGCGCCGTTCAACTTCCCGCTGATCCTAGGCATCCGCTCCGTCGCTCCCGCGCTCGCCCTCGGCAACGCCGTGCTCCTGAAGCCGGACCCGCGCACCGCGGTGTGCGGCGGTGTCACCATCGTCCGCATCTTCGAGGAGGCCGGCCTGCCCGAGGGACTCCTTCACCTGCTGCCCGGCGACGCGAGCGTCGGCGCCGCCGTCGTCGAGGCGCCCGAGGTCTCCGTCGTCTCCTTCACCGGTTCAACTGCCGCCGGGCGCAAGGTCGGTGAGGCCGCCGCCCGCAACCTCAAGAAGGTCCACCTCGAACTCGGCGGCAACAACGCCCTCGTCGTCCTGCCCGGCGCCGACCTCCCCGCCGCCGCCTCGGCCGGTGCGTTCGGCTCGTACCTCCACCAGGGCCAGATCTGCATGGCGACCGGCCGCCACCTCGTCCACGAGTCGCAGGCGGAGGAGTACGTGGCGCTGCTCGCCGAGAAGGCGAACCGGCTGCCCGTCGGCGACCCCGCCGTCGGTGACGTCGCGCTCGGCCCGATCATCGACGGCCGGCAACTCGCCCACATCGACAAGGTGGTGACGGACAGCGTCGCCGCGGGCGCGAAGATCGCCGCGGGCGGCAAGGCCGACGCGCCGTACTACCCGGCGACCGTCCTCACCGGCCTCGACGACGACAGCCCTGCCTGGCGCGAGGAGATCTTCGGGCCCGTCGCGCCCGTGCGCACCTACCGCGACCTCGACGAGGCGGCCCGCATCGTCGACGCCTCGCCGTACGGGCTGTCCGTCGGCATCCTCGGCGACGTCGGCACCGCCATGACCCTCGCCGACCGGATCCACTCCGGCAAGGTGCACATCAACGAGCAGACCGTCATGGACGAGCCCGGCGCGCCCTTCGGCGGCGTCGGCGACTCCGGCAACGGATCCCGGTTCGGTGGCGCGCAGGCCAACATCGAGGCGTTCACCGAGACGCAGTGGGTGACCGTGCGCCCGCAGATCGCGCCGTACCCCTTCTGATTCCCCGCAGAAGCCCTACTGAAGGGGCCGGCCCCTTCAGATCACCGTCCCCCAGGAGCAGCGCGTCCCCGTCCCCATCCGCTCATTCCGGCAAGGAGCACGCCAATGACGACGTCTCCCACGCGGGCAGCCAGCACGGCGGTGCTGTGCTGGCTGACCGTTCTGCTCGAGGGATACGACCTGGTGGCGCTCGGCGCCACCATCCCCACCCTGCTCAAGACGCACCACCTCGGCTTCACCGCCGCCGATGCCACCGCGGTCGCCACCGTCTCCCTCGTCGGGGTCGCGGTCGGCGCCGCGGGGCTCGGCCCGCTCACCGACCGCTTCGGCCGGCGCGGCATGCTCATCGGCTCGGTACTGCTGTTCTCGGTGTTCACGTTGGTGACACCACTCGCCCCGAACGTGGCCGTGTTCGGTGTCCTGCGCTTCCTCGCCGGGCTCGGCCTCGGCGCCTGCATGCCGGTCGCCCTGACCGTCATGTCGGAGAACCTGCCCGAACACCGCCGCGCCAGCGCCAGCACGTTCACCATGACCGGCTATCACGTCGGCGCCGTGCTGACCTCGGTGCTGGCGCTCGCCGTGGCCGGGGACTGGCACTGGCTGTTCTACGGCGGGGGAGTCGCGGGCCTGCTCGTCGTCCCGCTGATGTGGTGGAAGCTGCCGGAGTCCGCCGCGTACCTCGCGGCCAAGCAGCAGCCCGAGGCCGACCGCATCGGCATGCGCGATCTGCTCGGCCCGCGCGTCCGCCGCACCACGCTCGCCGTATGGGGCGGCTCCTTCATGGGCCTGCTCCTCGTCTACGGGCTCAACACCTGGCTGCCCCAACTCATGCGCAGCGCGGGCTATCCCATCTCCCGCTCCATCGCGCTCCTGCTGGTCCTCAACGTCGGCGCCGTCATCGGGCTCGTCGTCGCCGGGATCGTCGCCGACAAGTACGGCATCCGGCGCGTGGCCCGCATCTGGTTCGCGGCGGGCGCCGTACTGCTCGCCGTCCTGAGCCTGCGTATCGAGAGCAGTCTGCTGCTCAACGCTCTGGTCCTGCTCACCGGCGTATTCGTCTTCTCCGCGCAGGTCCTCATCTACGGGTACGTGGCCCATGTCTTCCCGGCCCGCACCCGCGGCACCGCGCTCGGCCTCGCCTCCGCGGTGGGTCGGCTCGGGTCGATCACCGGGCCCTTCGTCACCGGCGCCCTGGTCACGGCGGGCGTCGCCCACCCCTGGGGCTTCTGGTTCTTCGCGGGCGTCGCGGCACTCGGTCTCGGCGCGATGCTGCTCCTGGCGCCGCCGACATCCGACGACCGGGCCAGGAGGCCGAGCGCGGCGTTCACCGGCTGAGCCGCCCCGACGGACAGGACCGGCTCCGTGCCAGACTCGCCACCATGAAGATCAGAGACATCAGGGACGGGGACTGGGAACGGATCTGGCCGTTCTGGCAGCGGATCGTGCGCGCGGGCGAGACCTACGCCTGGGACTCCGACACCAGCGAGCCCGAGGCCCGCGCCCTGTGGACCGGGGGCGCGGGCAAGCGCGTCCTCGTCATGGAGAACGACGCCGGTGACGTCGTCGCCACCGCGTACGTGAAGCCCAACTACAGCGGTCCGGCACGGGACATCGCCAACGCCGGATTCATGGTCGACCCCGACCACGGCGGCCACGGCCACGGCCGCGCACTCGCCGAACACGTCCTCGCCACGGCCACGGCGGACGGCTACCGCGCCATGGTCTTCAACGCCGTCGTCGAGACCAACCCCGCCGTACGGCTGTGGACTTCGCTCGGATTCACGATCCTCGGCACGGTGCCCGCGGCGTACGAGCACCCCCGGCACGGCAGGGTCGGACTGCACATCATGCATCGGACGCTGTAGCCCCTGGTGGGGTGGTGCGGACGCGAGCCATCCGTTGAGTTAGGGTTACCTAACCAGCGGGGTGGTCCCCGTGTTCACCGCCTGCCCACAAGGAGCCCGCATGACGGCGACGCCCGCCGCCGAGCAGCCGACCACCCCCGCGCCCGCCCGGCCGAGGGACCCGCGCCGCTGGCTCATCCTCGGCGTGATCTGCCTCGCCCAACTCGTCGTCATCCTCGACAACACGATCCTCAACGTCGCCGTCCCCACCCTCACCGCCGACCTCGGCGCCGACACCGCAGACGTCCAGTGGATCATCAACGCGTACGTCCTCGTGCAGGCGGGACTGCTGCTCGCGGCGGGCGCGGCCGCCGACCGCTACGGCCGCAAGAAGCTGCTCCTGAGCGGTCTCGTACTGTTCGGTGCGGGCTCGCTCGCCGCCGCACTCGCCACCAGTACCGGCCAGTTGATCGCCGCGCGCGCCGGCATGGGCGTGGGCGGCGCCCTCCTGCTGACCACCACTCTCGCGGTGGCCGTGCAGGTCTTCGACGACGACGAACGCGTCCGCGCCATCGGTGTCTGGGCCGCCGTCAACGCCCTCGGCTTCGCGGCGGGGCCGCTGGTCGGCGGCGTCCTCCTCGCCCACTTCTGGTGGGGCTCACTCTTCATGGTCAACGTGCCCGTCGTGCTGCTCGGCCTGTGCGCCGTCAGCGTCCTCGTGCCGGAGAGCCGGGCCGAGCAGAGCCACCGACCCGACCTGCTCGGCGCGCTCCTGTCGACGGTCGCGATCGCCTCGCTCGTCTACGCCGTCGTCTCGGGCCCCGACCATGGCTGGTCCTCCCCGTACGTGCTCGTGGGCGCGGGGGTCGGGGTGTGCGCGCTGACTGGGTTCGTGCTGTGGGAGCGGCGCGTCACCGACCCCATGCTCGACATGAGCTTCTTCCGCAACCGGACGTTCACCGGGGCCGTGATCGGCGCCGTACTGATCACCTTCGGCAGCGGGGGAGCGCTCTTCCTCCTCACGCAGCAGCTCCAATTCGTCCTGGGCTACGGCCCGTTGGAGGCCGGGCTGCGCACCGCGCCGTTCGCGCTCACCGTCGTGCTGCTCAACTTCACCGGCGTGTCGGCGCGGTTGAGCAAGCGGCTCGGCATTCCGGGATCCGTGGCCGTCGGCATGACCCTTCTCGCCTGCGGACTCGCCGCGGTCGCCCTCGCCGGGCGGGTCGTGGACGGGTACGGAGGACTGCTTGTCGGGCTCGTCCTCATGGGGGTCGGCTGCGCCTTCGCCAACCCGGCGATGGCCGTCGCCGTGATGGGTGCGATCCCCCGCGAGAAGGCGGGGGCGGGCGCCGGTATCCAGGGCACGGTCACCGAGTTCGGCAGCGGCATCGGCGTCGCCGTCCTCGGCGCCGTCCTCAGCGCCCGCTTCTCCGCGCTCGTGCCGGTGGCGGCGGCCTCGCTGCCCGCCGCCCTCGCCGCGAGCGACTCGGCGGCCGAACGGCACACGGTGACGCGGGCCTTCGGCTCCGCCCTGGAGACCGGTCAACTGGTGGGCGCGGCCGCCGTGTTGACCGGAGGCCTGGTGGCGGCCACGCTGCTGCGCCGCGCGGAACACGCGGCGCGGCCGGAGGCCGAACCCGACACCGTCACGGACGCGGCGGTCACAGGTCCAGCGTGAGCCGCTCGCCCTTCGCCCGCGAGACGCACACCATCATCGTCTCGTTGGCGTCCCGCTCGGCGGCGGTAAGCACGCTGTCGCGGTGGTCGACCTCCCCGGCGAGCACGTCCGTCTCGCAGGTGCCGCACGTGCCCTCGGTGCAGGAGTACAGCACCTGGACCCCGGCCTCCTGCAACGTGGCGAGGATCGTCCGGTCCGCCGGTACCTTCAACGTCCGCCCACAAGCGGCCAGTTCGACCTCGAAGGCCGTGTCGCCGCTGGTGTCGGTCGCCGTCGGCGTGAACCGCTCCGTGCGCAGCGCCTCGGCCGGCACCAGCTCCTCGACGGCGGCGAGCAGCGGTTCGGGACCGCAGGCGTAGACGAGTTCACCGGGCCGAAGATCCGCGAGGACCGCGGGGAGGTCCAGCAGGCCCTCGACGATGTCGACCCGCCCGCCGGGGTGTCGGCCGGTCAACTCCTCGGCGAACGCCATCGTCGCGCGGGAGCGGCCCCCGTAATGCAGGGACCATTCCGCTCCCTGACCGGCCGCCGCGGACAGCATCGGCACGATCGGCGTGATGCCGATGCCGCCCGCGACGAACCGGTACGCGGGAGCCGGTTCGAGCCGGAAGTGGTTGCGCGGCCCACGGGCACGTACCGCCGCGCCTTCCTGGAGCTCGCCGTGCACATGCGCCGAACCGCCCCGCCCATCCTGCTCGCGCAGCACGGCGATCCGCCAGGAGCCGGCGTCGCCGCCGCACAGCGAGTACTGGCGCTCGACGCCCTCCGTGAGCAGCAGGTCGATGTGCGCGCCCGCCTCCCACGCGGGCAGCGGCGCGCCGTCCGGGCGGCGCAGCAGCAGGGAGACGACGCCGTCGGCCTCCTGGCGGCGTTCGGCGACGACGAGGTCGTACGTGTCGAGACGGTCGAGCGGGTCGCTCACGAGGTGCGGTCCTTCTGATCGGGGGCCTGCGGGTGGTCCGGGTGGGCGAGCATCCACTCCCACATGGCGACCGGGTCCTCGCTCATGGCCTGCGCGCCGCAGTAGCAGCGGCCGTCAAGGAGGTCGGTGCCGGGGAGCCATTCGATGCGGTAGACGGGCCTGTTCACCGCGCCGCCAGCTTCCCGAGGATGCGGCGCGCGGCCAGGCCGCCCGTGTCGATGTTGATGCTGAGCTCCTGGTATCCCTCCGGCTCGGTGTCCAGGGTGCGCTGCAACAGATTGAGCGCGTCCACGTCCTGCATGACGACCTTGTGGTTGAACTCCCGCAGGAACGTGGTCACTTCGTCGTCCTCGGTCGCGAAGTTCCGCGAGACCGCCCAGAAGTCGTACACCTTGCCGGGCGAGGACGGGGTGATCGCGTATGTGATCTCCGTGCGGAACGCGGGGGTCTCCTGCCCCGACGGGCTGATCGTGCTGTGCAGCAGATACAGGCACGGCGCGTGGTACTCGATGTCCTGGCGCCGGTCGATGCGGCCCTCGATGCCGGTGGAACGGGCGTAGAACGGCGGGCACTCGGCGTCCTTCATGTGCCGCGACACCCGCACGATCCCGGACTCCTCGTCGACCTCCGTGGCGATCGGTGTCTCGGCGACCTCGGGTGTCCCGATGTAACCGCCGTGCAGATACGTCTCGTGGGAGAGGTCCATGAGGTTGTCGACAAGGAGCATGAAGTCCGCGTCGATCGGCTCCATGCCCTCCACGGTCACGAAACCGTCCTCGACCAGGTGCGGGGCGCGCGGGATCACCGACGCGTCGGCCCGCTCCGGGTCGCCGACCCACACCCACACCATCCCGTCGACCTCGGCGACGGGGTACGAACTCACCCGCGCGGTCCGCGGCACGCGCTTCTGCCCCGGCACGAACACGCACGTGCCCGTCGTGTCGTAGGTGAAGCCGTGGTACCCGCACACCACCCGGTCACCGTCGAGCCCGCTCTCCGACAGCGGGTAGCGGCGGTGCACACAGCGGTCCGCGAGCGCCACCGGCTCCCCGGCCTCGGTGCGGTAGAAGGCGATCGGCTCACCGAGGATCGTGCGGCCGAGCAGCTCCCTGCCCACCTCCTTCGACCACGCGGCGACATACCACTGCTCACGGGCGAAGGCCGAATACGACGAGTTGCCGGTCATGACGGGCGTCCCTCCAGTCACCGCGCGGCACCGTCGCCGCGCGTCACCGACCACACTGGTGACCTGAACCACAGCCCCACAACGCCACTTCCGTCAGACGGAAGCCGGGGGCGCGCTCGAGACGGGTTGCCACCCCAGGGCGCGCGAGATGCCGCGTCCGGCCAGCTGCACCGCCGGAATGAGCGCGGGCGTCCGCGCGCCCTCGACCGGTACGACGACGGAGACCGCGGCGACGACATCCCCGCGCGGTCCGCGCACCGGCGCCGCCACCGACAGCGCGTCGTCGGTGATCTGACGGTCACTCACCGCCACGCCGGCGCGCCGCACTTCGGCCAGCATCCGGCGCAGCCGCACCGGATCGGTGACCGTGTACGGGGTGAACGCGTCGAGCCCGTCCCCGGGGTAGCCGTCCTGCAGATCGAGGCCGCCGTGCGCGAGCAGCACCAGACCCACGCCCGTCGCGTGCAGCGGCCAGCGCGCGCCGACCCGCGAGTGCACGCCCACCGCCGAACGGCCCGACAGGCGCTCGATGTAGACGACCTCCCGGCCATCGCGCACGGCGAGGTGCACGTTCTCGTGCGTGGCCTCGTACAGGTCCTCAAGGAACGGCAGCGCCGCCTGGCGCAGGCCGAGACCCCGCGGCGCGAGCGCCGCGATCTCCCACAGGCGCAGCCCTACGTGGTAGTTCCCCGCGTCGTCGCGCTCCAGGGCGCCCCAGCGGGAGAGCGCGCCGACGAGCCGGTGCGCGGTGGGCAGCGGAAGTTCGGCGCGGTGCGCGAGCTGGGTCAGCGTGAGCGAGGGGTGGTCCTGGTCGAAGGCGCCGAGCGCGTCGAGCAGCCGGTCGCTCGCGGAACGGGTCACGGTCGCGCCCTACCCGGTCGGGCAGCGGTCGCGGAGGAAGTCAAGGAGCACGTCGTTGAACAGCTCGGGCTGTTCCACGCCCGGCAGGTGCCCGGCCCCGTCGATCACCCTGAGGACCGAGTCCGGCATCAGCTTCACGATCTCCTCGGCGTCCGTGACCGGCGTGTACACATCGTCCGCGCCGACCACCACGAGCGCGGGAACCCGGGCCGCCGCGAGACTGTCGCGGTAGTCGGGACGCTCGGCACGGCCGCGCAGCGCGGCGGCGGCCCCACGCGGGTCGGTGACCTGCATCATGCCGAGGACATGCGCGGCGACCTCCGGCAGCGCCGCCACGTTGTAGCGCGCGAGCATCTTGTCGATGACCTCGTCCGCGTACCCGCCCATGCCCTCGGCGAGCAGCCGCACCGCGAGCCGGTTGCGGACCACCTTGCCCTCGGGGGTCTCGGCCGGCGCCGAGGTGTCGGAAAGGAGAAGTGCGCGGGTGCGGTCCGGGTGCCGCAGATGGAACTCCATGGCGATCTGGCCGCCCATGGACACACCGCCGACCACTGCGGTGTCGAGGCTCAGCTCGTCCAAGAGCGCGGCGATGTCGTCCGCGAAGCGGGCGAGCGGCACCTGCCCCGGAGTGACCTCGCTCTCGCCGTACCCGCGCAGATCGGGCGTGAGTACCCGGTACCCGGCCGCCGTGAGCGCCTCGGCCTGGGTGGCCCACAGGGTTCGGTTGAACGGATGCCCGTGGATCAGCACGATCGCGACGCCGTCCGCAGGGCCGAGATCGTCGTACCGCAAAACGGTGCCATCCGTCGTGAATCGGGGCATGGCGTGCTCCAGGTTGGGTTGGTCCCGCGCGGGGTGAGTGCCGGAACCGTACGGCGCGGGCGTGCGCATGATCAAGAGTGTTGGCCGGTCAGAGCGGGGAGGCGGCCCTTTTAGACTGGTGGAGCCGCGCCCTCGCCCGGGGTCCCGCGGCCCACACCACCGAACCAGGAACCACCGTGAACACCCAGCACCAGGCGGCCGCCGCCACCCTGCCAGACATCCGCCTGGTCGTCACCGACATGGACGGCACGCTCCTGGACGGCGACGGGAAGATACCGGATTCCCTCTGGCCGCTCCTGGCCGAAATGAATCGCCGCGGCATCGCCTTCTGCCCCGCCAGCGGACGGCAGTACGCGACGCTCGCCGCCGAGTTCGCCGCCGTGGACGACGGCGGCATGGTCTACGTCGCGGAGAACGGCGCGTACGTCGTGCGCGGCGGCGCCGAACTCAGCTCCGACCCGCTGGAGCCGGCCACCGTCGAGTGGATCGTCAAGTCGGTGCGCGCCCTCGTCGACGAGGGCGGGGCCGACGTGGGCGTCGTCGTCTGCGGGAAGCGGTCCGCCTACGTGGAGCGCTCCGACGAGGCGTTCATGACCCAGGTCCGCAAGTACTACGCCGCCCACGAGATCGTCGCCGACGCCACCGCCGTCGAGGACGACTTCGTGAAGGTCGCGCTCTTCGACTTCGGCAACGCGCAGGACACCACCGCCCCGCTTCTCGCCCCGCTCGCCGACTCGCACCAGGTCGTCGTCTCCAGCCGGCACTGGATCGACGTCATGAACCCGGCCGCGAACAAGGGCGCCGCCGTCCGCAGGCTCCAGGAAGCCCTGGGCGTCACCCCCGCGCAGACCGCGGTGTTCGGCGACTACCGCAACGACCTGGAGATGCTGGACACCGCCGACTGGTCCTACGCCATGGCCAACGCCCACCCCGACGTCCTGGCCCGCGCCCGGCTGCGCGCCCCGGCCAACACCGAGAACGGCGTCGTCCGCACGGTCGGTGACCTCCTCGGGATCATGGTGCGGCCGTAAATTACTGAACCGTAACCTTCCTGGTGCTACCCGCGGTAACGGTGTTCTGGATAACGTCCGGCAAGGCGCGCGGTGGCGGTGGGACGACCGCTCCGCACGCTCCGTCGGCCTGCCCGATGTTCCGGCCGACAGCCGCAAGGCGGGGGTCCGCTCCCGCCCGTAGACCGGAGGTTCGCCATGCCCGCCGCCCCCACCCGCCTGCTGGCCGCCGCCGTCACCGTCGCCGCGTGTGTCGGTGCCCAGGCCGTGCCCGCCGCGGCGGCCACCGGAGCGGAGACCTCCGGTGACACGGTCTCGCGCGGTGTCACGATCCCCGCGTTCTACAACCCGCCGGCCGAACTGCCCGGCGCCAACGGGTCGTTGATCCGCAGCGAGGGGCTCCCGCTCGCCCTCAGCCTGCCCGGCCTGCACGGACCGCTGCCCGGCAAGGCGACCCGCATCATGTACAAGACCACCGACTCCAACGGGAAGCCCGCCGCGTCCACGGGCGCGTACATCGAGCCCAGCGCCAAGTGGCGCGGCTCCGGGCCCCGTCCGCTCGTCGCGCTCGCACCCGGCACGCAGGGGCAGGGTGACCAGTGCGCCGCGTCGATGGGTCTCGAACACCCTCTGCGCATCAACGGGCAGACACTGGTGGCCGGTTACGAGGACCTGGCGATCTACCGGCTCCTCGCCAAGGGTGTCGCCGTCGTCGTCACCGACTACATCGGCCTGGGCACCACCGACCGCCTGCACACCTACGTGAACCGGCTCGACGAGGCCCATGCAGTGCTCGACGCCGTGCGCGCCGCCCGCGCCCTCAAGGACGCCACGATCACCAGCGGTTCGCGCGTCGGCCTCTTCGGCTACAGCCAGGGCGGCGGCGCCACCGCGGCCGCCGCCGAACTCCAGCCCACCTACGCGCCCGACGTCACGCTCTCGGGCACCTACGCGGGAGCGCCGCCCGCCGACCTGGCCGCGACCACCAAGGCCATCGACGGCACCGACCTCGTCGGCGCGCTCGGCTGGTCGCTCAACGGGTTCCTGCAGTCGGAACCGGAGCTTCGGGCAATCGCCGACAAGTACTTGAACGACAAGGGCCGGGCCGCCCTGAAAGACCTCTCCACGGCGTGCGTCGGCGACGCCATCCTCGGCTACTCGTCGAAGAAGAGCTCGGCCTGGACGAAGGACGGTCAGACCCTCGAGGACATCATCAAGGCCGAACCCCGCCTCCAGGAGTTCCTCAACCAGCAGCGCATCGGCACCATCGAGCCGCAGAGCCCGGTGCGCGTCGCCACCGGTGTGAGCGACAACCTCGTCCCGCACGGCCAGGCACGTCAGTTGGCCGTCGACTGGTGCGGCCGCGGAGCCCAGGTCACGTACAAGCCGGTGAGCATCCCGGACGTCGGCCGCGCCCTGATCAACCACTTCGCCCCGCTGCTCACCGACCAGGGCCCGGCGATCAACTGGCTCACCGACCGCCTCTCCGGCGAACCGGCGACGTCTACCTGCGCGGAACTGCCCGCGCAGAAATGACCGCGCGGGCGGGTGTGGGCCATGGCACGATGACGGCCCATCGAACCCGCCCGAAGGGAACCCCGTGGCCCGCGCCGTCACCCTGATCCGTTCCGACGCACTCTCCGATGTCGCCGAGTACGCCTACGCGGCCACCGCGCCGGCCGAGGCACGGCTCGTATTCCTCGCCGGCTCCTGCCCGTTGGCGAAGGACGGCTCGACCGTCGCGGTCGGCGACCACGCCGGACAGGCGGCCCAGTGTGTCGCGAACCTGCGCGTCGCCCTCGACGCGGCCGGCGCCGGACTCGAGGACGTCATCAGCACCCGCGTCCTCGTCGCGTCGACCCGGCGGGAGGATCTGGTCACGGCCTGGCAGGTGGTGCGTGACGCCTTCGGCGACCACGACGTGCCGAGCACCCTGATGGGTGTCACCGTGCTCGGCTACTCCGACCAGCTCGTCGAGGTCGAGGCGGTCGCGGCCGTCGTCGACTGACACGCACCAGAGAATCCGACGTGCGAAAGCCCCGACTCCCTTGCGGTGCAAGGGAGTCGGGGCCGTTCGGAGCAGGATCAGGCGGATGTCACCTTGACCGGTTCCGTCTCCGCGGAACTGTGCCGTTCGGCCCAGTTCTCCAGGGCCGTGCGGCATGCATGGTCCAGGTGGTGGAGGCCGGACAGGTTCAGCTCCACGGGGCGGTCCTGCGGGAGTGCCTCCAGGCTGTCGAGGATCTTCGGCAGCTTGAGGAACGTCGCGTTGCCGGACAGGTGTGCCTGCACCGGGCCCGCACCCTTGTCTATGATCTCCAGCTTGATGTGCGAGGCCTCCCAGGCGGTCTTCACGACCGACAGGGCGAGGCCGATGAGGACGCCCTCGAACATGCTGACCGCCACGATCGACACCGCGGTGACGACCAGGATCAGCGCCTCACCGCGGTGGTCGCGCCAGAGCGTGACCAGCGCCCGGACGGGCACCAGCTTCGCCCCGGCGTGCACCAGCACACCCGCGAGGGCCGGGATCGGGATGTAGGCGAGCAGCGCGGGCAGCAGCGCGGCGAACAACAGCAGCCATACGCCGTGCATGACCCGCGATGCCTTCGTCTTGGCGCCCGCCTGCACATTGGCCGAGCTGCGCACGATCACCGCGGTCATCGGCAGCGCGCCGAGCACGCCGCACACCGCGTTGCCCGCGCCCTGGGCGAGGAGCTCCTTGTCGTACGCGGTACGCGGACCGTCGTGCATGCGGTCCACGGCCGCCGCGCTGAACAGCGACTCCGCGGAGGCGATCAGCGTGAACGCCACGATCGTGCCGAGCACACCGACGGCGGCGAGTTCACCGAACGCGTCGAGGGGCGGTGGCTGGATCGAGCCGAGCAGGCCGTTGACCTCGACCATGGTGACGGGCGCGTCGAACACGAACGCCGCCAGCATGGCCAGGCCCACCGCGGCGAGCGGACCGGGAACGACGCGCGCCTTGCGCGGCATGTGCTTCCAGAACACGAGGATCGCGACGGTCCCGGCGCCCAGGGCGAGCGAGGCCAGCGCGCTGGTGCTGCCGAGTGCGTCGATGAACGCCTCCGGGAGCCCCGCTATCTTGCCGATCCCGGACTCCGGGGCCTTGGCGTCGAGTACCGAGTACATCTGGCCCGCGATCAGGACCAGACCGATGCCCGCGAGCATGCCCTCGACGACCGAGACGGAGATGGCCCGGAAGTAGCGGCCTACCTTCAGTGCGCCCATGGCGACCTGAAGCAGGCCGGTCGCCAGCACGATGACACCGAGGACCGGCAGACCGAACTCGCGCACCGCTTCGTACACGAGCACGGTCAACCCGGCGGCAGGGCCCGACACTTGGAGGCTGCTGCCGCGCATCAGGCCGGTGACGATGCCGCCGACGATGCCGGTGATCAGGCCGAGTTCCGCGGGCACACCGGAGGCGACGGCAACGCCGACGCACAGCGGAAGTGCCACCAGGAACACGACGAGCGAGGCGGTGAAGTCCGCCTTGAGATGAGGGAACTTGGGGGCTGGGGTGCGGGGGGTGGTTTCGGTCATGGTGGCGCTCACAGAGTCTCGAACGCGTCGGTGTCGACACGGTGTTCGCGGACGCCGCCGGTGTGCACCTCGTAGTACCAGCCGCGCAGCGTGAGGCGGCCGTCGGCGAGCCGGCGCTCCACACACGGGTAGGAGCGCAGCCTGAGCAGCTGGGCGAGGACGTGCTGTTGGACGGCCGGGCCGACCGTGACATCGGCGGGATCGCACGCGCCGGGCTCGTCCGCGGCGTGCGCGAGCCAGTCCCGGACGGCGGGCACGCCCGCGAGGTCGTCGCCGCGCACCAGCGCGCCGATCGCCCCGCAGTGCGAGTGCCCGCACACGACGATGTCCTGGACGCCGAGGACTTCCACGGCGTACTCGATGGTGGCGGTCTCCCCGCTGGGGCTGCCATTGGTGTACGGGGGCACGATGTTGCCCGCGGTGCGGAGCTCGAACAGCTCACCGGGGCGCGCGCCCGTGATCAGGGCCGGCACGACGCGAGAGTCGGAGCAGGTGATGAAGAGGACCTGCGGGGACTGGCCGTCGGCGTGACTGGCGAACTCCTCAGGGCGCTGGCCAAACGTGCGGGCGTTGTCGATGAGGGGCTGCATGTGTGGTGATTCCTCCTGGCGCGCCGGCAGGGCGCGTCGGACGGGCAGGACAGGTGGGAAGAACTGTCGGGAATCAGCAGCGGAAGACCTGGAGGGACGCCGCTGTCAGCTCGTCGATGGATCTGACCGGTCTGGCGTACGAGGCGTGTGGTGCGTCCGCCGATGCGGCGGTGGTGTCCGGCGCGAGTGACTCGACGTCGGGGCCGGGCAGCTGGGACGAGCCCGAGGCCGCGCGGTGGCGGTCGCGGGTACGGACCGCTTCGGCGGGCCCCTGGGGGTCCGCCCCGTCGCCGTGGCAGGCCTTCGCGTCGGCCGGCGCCGCGACCGAGGAATGTGCGGACGTGAACGAATGTCCGGACGCGAGCAGGGGGAGCGACAGCAGCAGGGCGATGACGAAGGCCATCGCTGTGCGCTTGCTCCCACCTCGGGACATGTTTTCCCCTCGCGCATCTCTCACCAAGAGATCGCCAACGTACGGTCAACTAATGGTCAAGACACAGGTTAACTCTGCAAAGGTGGCTCGTGGGTTAACTGAGTGTTTCGGCTCGAAGGATGGGCGAAAGAAGGGGGTGTTTTGGCGTGAATGACTCCCCTGGACTCGCGATCGTGACTCAAGCCACCACAGTCACCGACGCACCCCAAATTGCCGACGACACAGTCCTGTTCGGCCCCATGGTCACCATGCGAGCCATGTGCAGGCCGCATCCGGAATCCGTTCCGGACGAAATGCTGGAAAGGCTGATTCAAGTAGTCGTGTGGGGGCTCAGTGGCGGCAATATGCAGCGCTACGAATGCGTCGTGGTCATCGACTCGAACGTTATGGAGGAACTGGAACCTTTGTGGAGGCATTGTGTGGACACCTATTTGGCGACCACCGGGTCACCCCTCGCGGGCGTTCGGGCCGAGCCGGATCTCGCGGCCCTTCCAGTGCTCGCGCAGCCGGCGGTCGTGGCAGGCGACGACGATGGCGCCGGGGCCCGCGCCCAGCGCGTCCTCCAACTCGTCGCACAGTGTGGGAGACAGGTGGTTCGTCGGCTCGTCGAGCAGCAGCAGTTCCGGCGGGTCCGCCACGAGCAGCGCGAGCGCGAGCCGGCGCCGCTGGCCGACCGACAGCCGGCCCACGGGCTTGCCGAGGTCGGCCGGGCCCAGCAGGCCGAGCCCGGACAGCGGCACCGCCTCGGCCCGCGCGAACCCCAGCGCCCGCGCGTACGTGTCCCGGGCGGTGCGCTCGGGCCGCGCGAACACGGTGTCCTGGGCGAGCAGCCCCACCGACAGGCCCGCCCGCCGCCGTGTCCCGCCGCGCGCCGTCAGCTGCCCGGCGAGGAGCGCCAACAGGGTTGATTTCCCCGTGCCGTTGGCGCCGGTGACGAGCAGGCGGTCCTCGGGGGAGACGTCGAGCCGGTCCAGCGTCAGCCGCCCGGGGACCTCGACCGCCCGCAGGGACACGAGCGGCTCGTCGATGTCCTCGCCCGACCTGTCGGCGAGACGGTCGGGCCGGAAGCGCAGCGGCGGAGGAGGCGCGGCGACCTGTGTGCGTTCCAGGTCCTCCAGGCGCCGGGTGGCGTTGCGGACCCGGCGTGAGATCTGGCTCTGCACCCGGTTGGCGCGGACGCCGTACCCCATCTTCTCGTTGTCGCGCGGGCCGCGGTCCGGGGCGACACGGCGCGCCGAGACACCGGCCGCGTGCCGCAGCGCCGCCAACTCCTCCTGCTCCTCGGCGAACCGCCGCTCCCACCGCTCCCGCTCGGCCCGCTTCTCCCCGAGGTAGGCGCTGTAGTTGCCGCCGAACCGCACGGGCCCTTCCACCGCCGGATCGAGGTCGACGAGGTCCGTGCAGACGGCGTCGAGGAACGCCCGGTCGTGGCTGGCGAGGACGACCACGCCGGGCAGCGCCCGCACCTGTTCCTCCACGAACAGTGCGGCGTCGTCGTCGAGATGGTTCGTCGGCTCGTCGAGCAGCAGCGCGGCGGGACGGCGCACGAGCAGTGCGGCCAGGGCAAGCCGCCCGCGCTGGCCACCGGAGAGCGAACCCAGGGGGCGGGTGTGCGCGAGCGCCCCGAGACCGAGGCCGGCGAGGGTGATCTCGGCGCGCCGGTCCGCGTCCCACGCCTCGCGCTCCCGGGCGCTCTCGAGCAACTGGCCATAGGTGTCGAGGAGTTCCGGGTACGTGTCGGAGTCCTCCGGCGTCCGGGCGAGCTCTTCGCCGAGCCGGTCGAGCTCGGTGAGCGCGGCGCGGGTCTCGCGCAGCGCGTCGGCCAGCACGTCCGCGATCGTCGTCGTGGCGTCGTACGGCGCCTCCTGCTGGAGGAAGCCGAGGTCGGGCGGTCGTACGACGCTCCCGGAGTCGGGGGTGTCGACGCCCGCGAGCAGGCGCAGCAGGGTCGACTTGCCGACCCCGTTCTCGCCGATCAGGCCGATGCGGCGGCCGGGAGCGGCGGTGAGCGACACACCATCGAGGACGCGGCGCGTGCCGAGGGTGCGGATCAGGTCGTGGGCGATGAGGGCGGGCTTGGGCATGAGGTGTGTTCCGTCCGACGTGAGCAGCAGTGGGGCCCGCCGGGCGTACGCCTCGGGCGGACCATGTCGTCACGCCGGCGGGTCACATCTCGGGCGCCCCCACCTCGGTCAGCTCGCCGCCCGCGAGCCGCAGCCCGCGCTCCACACCGATCCGCGCGAGGAACCGCTCGTCATGGCTGACCACCATGAACGCGCCCTGGTACGAGGCCAGCGCGCTCTCCAACTGCCCCACGCCGACCAGGTCGAGGTTGTTCGTCGGCTCGTCGAGGAGCAGCAGCTGCGGGGCCGGCTCCGCGCACAGCACGCAGGCCAGGGTGGCCCGCAGCAGCTCCCCGCCGGACAGCACCCCGACCGGCAGCTGGGCGCGCGGGCCGCGGAACAGGAACCGGGCCAGCAGATTCATCCGCTCCGCCTCGGGGCGCCCCGGCGCGAACGTGGCGAAGTTCTCCGCGACGGTGCGCTCGGGGTCGAGCAGGTCCAGACGCTGCGACAGATAGGCGATCCGGCCGTCGGCCCGCTTCACGCTGCCGCCGCTCGGCTGGAGACCGCCGCTCACGAGCCGCAACAGGGTCGTCTTCCCCGCCCCGTTGGGACCCGTCAGCGCGATGCGCTCGGGGCCCCGCACCGCGAAGTCGACGCCTGAGGCGGCGAACAGGTCCCGCTCGCCATGGCGGACCTGCGCGTGCTCGGCCAGTACGAGGGTGCGGCCCGCGGGCACCTTCGTGTCGGGCAGATCGAGGACGAGGCGAGGATCGTCGCGCACGGCGCGCTCCGCCTCGTCGAGGCGCGCCTTGGCATCGCCGACGCGCGCCGCGTGCGTCTGCCCGGCCCGCCCCGCGGACTCCTGGGCGCCGCGCTTCATGGTCCCCGCGAAGATCTTGGGCAGTCCGGCGCTCTTCAGGTTGCGTGCGGCGTTGCTCGCGCGGCGCTCGGCGCGCTCGCGGGCCTGCTGCATCTCCCGCTTCTCGCGCTTCACCTCCTGTTCGGCGTTGCGGACGTTCTTCTCGGCGACGTCCTGCTCCGCGCCCACCGCCTCCTCGTACGCGGTGAAGTTGCCGCCGTACCAGCGCAGTTCACCGTGGTGCAGTTCGGCGATCCGCTCCATACGGTCGAGGAGCGCGCGGTCGTGACTGACCAGCAGCAGGCAGCCGTTCCAGCGTTCCAGTACGTCGTAGAGGTGGCGGCGTGCGTCGAGGTCGAGGTTGTTGGTCGGCTCGTCGAGGAGCAGCACATCGGGCCGGCGCAGCAGCTGGGCGGCGAGGCCCAGGGACACGATCTGGCCGCCGCTGAGGGTGTCGAGACGCCGGTCGAGGGCGAGCGTGCCGAGACCGAGGGAGTCGAGTTCGGCGCGGGTGCGCTCCTCGATGTCCCAGTCGTCGCCGATGACGGTGAAGTGCTCCTCGCTCACGTCACCGGACTCGACGGCGTCGATGGCCCGGACGATCTCGGCGACACCGAGCACCTCGGCCACGGTGAGCGAGCCGGCCAGCGGCAGGTTCTGGGGGAGATGGCCGAGCACACCCTGCACGGTCACCGAGCCGACAGTGGGCTTCAGCTCACCGGCGATCAGCTTGAGCAGTGTGCTCTTGCCCGCGCCGTTCGGGGCCACGAGACCGGTGCGGCCGGACGGCACGGAGAAGGAGAGGCCGTCGAACACCGGGGTGTCGTCGGGCCAGGAGAAGGACAGGTTCGAGCAGACGACGGAAGCGTCGGACACGGAAGAGACCTCGCGTGGGAGACGGGCAGACCGATACGGCTGCCCGGAACAGGAAAAGGGGACGACTGTGAGGCCACACCGGCGATGCATCCGCGCACCGGCCGCTGGCCTGTCAGAGCCGGGTCATCACCCGGAGATGTCGTCGTCCACCGCCATGTTCGTTCTCCTCAAGAGGCGAAAGGTCCAAGAACACTAACAGCTGGGGACGGCCGGTCACCAGCTCAACGGATAGCGGACCGGGTGTCCGCCGATCCGGCCGGGCAGCAGTCCGACGACGACCAGCAGCCCGGTGCCGAGCGCGAGCAGGGAGAGGAAGGGGACGGGGTGCGGGGCCTGTAGTACGACGATCACCGAGGTGGCGGCGGCGGGGGAGTGGGAGAGGTGGGTGAGCATCATCGCCCCCAGCGAGAGCCCGGCGGCGACGGCCGCGCCCCATCCGTTGCTCCCCGTCACCGCGAGCGTCCCGAACCCGATGGCGGCGGAGATCAGCTGGCCCCCGACGAGATTGCGCGGCTGCGAGATCGGCAGTCCGGGCGCGCCGTGCACCAGGGCGGCGCTCGCGGCGAGCGGGGGTATCAGGAGCGGCTGTCGCAGCAGCACGCCGACGCCGACCAGCACCAGCAGGGCGCCGATCGCGAAGACGGTGGCCCGCAGGGCGTGCAGGGGATGGGGGCCGGGTACGGCGGACGGGGGCGTGGACATGCGATCTCCGGGCAGGGGGAGCGGGGACCCGGTGATCATAAACAAAATGTTGAAGCCCTGGCATTTTGCTTGCCTCTCGGGCAAAAAACCCGGCCAAGGAAGGCCAGGGCCCGCTACTGCCGCCGGTTGTCCTCGGCGATCCGTGTCGCCCGCGAGCGCACATCCGCCTCGGACAGGCCCGCGTCGCACACGATCGTCATCACGCTGCCGTCGTCCAGCGACACCTGCCGCATCTCGACGCCCAACTTCCGTGTGCGCTGCGGCTCTTCGTCGGACATGAGAGCTCCTCACGGCCGACGCGGCGCGGTGCCGCGTCGGCTCAACAATTGACGAACTCCCACCGTAGACACACCCGGTGGTGCGCGGGTGCACCGGCGGGCCGCAGTCACACGATCGGGCCCGTCGGCCTCACCGTACGGCCTGGCGTGCCGCCTCCGTCTCGGTGTCGGCGTCACTGGTGCGCAGGGCGCCGCCCGCCGTCTCCAGGTGGGCGCGGACGAACCACTGGAACTTCTCGAGGTCGCGCAGCTGCCCGATCAGCAGGTCCTGGGTGGCCAGGTCCATCGTGCCGGTCTGCTCGACCGCCTTGCGGACGTCCTCGACGAGACCCGTGTAGACGACGTCGAGTGCGCCGAGGTGCGCGAGGGCGTCCGCCCGGCCGACGCTGTAGTCCTCCCAGGTCCGCGCGGCGACGAGCACGCCGGGTGTGCCGTGGCTGACTCCGCCGAGCGCCGCGGCGCGTTCCGCGACCTCGTCCGCCATCTCCCGGACCTTCTCGACCTGCGGGTCGATCATCTCGTGCACGGCGATGAAGTGCGGTCCGACGACGTTCCAGTGGATGTGCTTGAGCGTGAGGTGCAGATCGTTGAGGGCGTGCAGGCGCAGTTGCAGGATGTCGATGAGCTCGCCCGCCTCGGCCACGGAGAGGCCGGGGACGGTGTACTTCGGGTTGCTCCGCAGAGCCATGGTGCGTGTCTCCCTTCGGACTTCGTGCGGTATGACCTGCACTGACGGACTACCCCGCATGCCGGATCCATTCATGGTCGGCGCCGATCGGAAGGCGGCCCCCGGGGTTCCACGGTGAGTAAGGTTAGGCTAACCTTCAGGGCGTGAGATCTGGTGAACGCGCAGGTAGCGCCCCTCGTCCGCGCGGTCACGAACTGTCGGCCGAGCATGTGACCGTGTCGTACGACGGAGTCGACGTCGTGCACGACGCGGCCCTTGTCCTCAAGCCCGGCGAAGTGACCGCCCTCGTCGGCCCCAACGGCAGTGGGAAGTCGACGCTGCTGCGGACCGTCGCACGGCTGCAGAAGCCCCGGCACGGCACGTTGAGCCTCGATCCGGGAACGTCCGACGCCGCCGACGGCTTCGACCTCACCGCCCGTCAGTTCGCCCGCCGAGTCGCCCTGTTGACGCAGAGCCGGCCCACGCCGGGCGGGCTCACCGTGCGCGACGTCGTCGAGTTCGGCCGCTACCCCTACCGCGGCCGGTGGGGCCAGGCCGACGCCGAAGGCGCCGAGGTCGTCGCAGAGGTCCTCTCGATGACCGGAGTCGAGACACTCGCGGACCGGGGCGTCGACCAGCTCTCCGGCGGACAGTTGCAGCGCGTGTGGCTGGCGAGCTGCCTCGCCCAGCAGACCGGCGTGCTCCTCCTCGACGAGCCGACCACCTACCTCGACCTGCGCTACCAGATCGAACTCCTCGACCTCATGCGGGACCTGGCGGACGACGGCGGCATCGCCGTCGGCGTCGTCCTGCACGACCTCGACCAGGCCGCCGCCGTCGCCGACCGGATCGCGCTGCTCAGCGAAGGCCGCGTCATCGCCGACGGCGCCCCCGAGGACGTACTGCGCTCCGAGCGCCTCACCGAGACGTACGGCATCCGCGTCGACGTCGACACAGACCCCTTCACCGGACGGCTGCGCACTCGCGCGATAGGCCGTCACCACAGCAGAAGCGAAAGGCTCCAGAGCACCTCATGAGACGCCCCCTGATCATCGCCTCGGCGGCCGCGGCCGCGGCCCTCGTCCTGTCCGCCTGCGGCACCTCCGAGCCCGCGAAGGCCGGCTCCGACGCCAAGTCCGAGAAGATCACCCTGACCGGCGCGGACGGCTCCAAGGTGCGCCTGGACGGCCCGGCGACCAAGGTCGTCGGCACCGAGTGGAACGTCGTCGAGTCCCTCGTCACGCTCGGCGTCGACCCCGCGGGCGTCGCCGACGTCAAGGGCTACAAGGCCTGGGACACCGCCGCGCCGCTCACCAACTCGCCCAAGGACATCGGCACTCGGGGCGAGCCCAGCATGGACAGCATCGCGGGCCTCACCCCCGACCTCATCATCGCCACGAACGACCTGTCGGCGTCCGCCGTCAAGCAGATGAAGAAGATCGCCCCGGTCCTCCAGGTGAAGTCGGCCGACGGCGCCGACCAGGTCGGCACGGTGTTCGAGACCCTCGACACCATCGCGAAGGCCACCGGCAAGGAAGACGAGGCCAAGGCCGCCAAGAAGGCGTACGAGGCGAAGCTCGCCGAGGGCAAGAAGGCCCTGAAGGACGCGGGCGCCGACGGCTCGAAGATCGCCACTGCCGACGGCTACTCAGCCTCCAACCAGGTCTCCGTACGCGCCTTCACCAGTGGCTCCCTGCTCGGCTCCGTCAACGAGGACCTCGGTCTGAAGAACGCCTGGAAGGTCAAGGGCGACAAGGACTACGGCCTGGCCACCACCGACGTCGAGGGCCTCACCGGGCTCGGCGGCGACGTCCGGTTCACCTACATCAGCAACAAGAAGGCCGGCGGCTCCGACGTCTTCGCCAAGGACCTCGCGGACAACTCCGTATGGAAGTCGCTGCCCTTCGTGAAGGCCGGTGACGTGCACCGACTGCCCGACGGCACCTGGCTGTTCGGCGGGCCGAAGTCGATGGAGCAGTACATCGACGGCGTCGTCGCCGCCCTGACGAAGAAGTAGGCACGTGGCCGTCTCCGCACCTCCCCGCACTCTGACGGCGCCGTCCTTCGGCGCCGTCGGGGTGACGGCCGGGCTCGTGCTGCTCGTCGCCGTGCTCGCCGTCGTCGACATCACCTACGGCACGGCCGACGTCGGCGCCCGCCAGGTGTGGCAGGCCCTCACCGGGCAGGCCGAGGCGGGCGACGCCTCCGTCGTCGTCGCCTCCCGGCTGCCGCGCATGGTGGCCGGGCTGCTCGTCGGCGTGGCGCTCGGCGCCGCGGGCGCCGTGCTTCAGGCGGTCAGCCGCAATGTGCTCGCCTCGCCCGACACCCTTGCCGTCAACGCCGGTTCGTACCTCGCGCTCGGCGTGCTCGCGGCCACCGGCGCGACCGCCTCCGTGTTCGCGTCCTCCGCCGTCGCCTTCGTCGGCGGACTCGCCGCGGCCGCCGTCGTGCTCGGGCTCGCCGGGCGCGCCGCCACCACCGTCCGCCTGGTCCTCGCGGGCAGCGCCCTCGCCCTCGGCCTCAACGCCGTCACCGAGTCGCTGATCCTGCTCTTCCCCGAACAGACCGAGGGCCTCTACCAGTGGAACCAGGGCAGCATCGCCCAGAACGGTTTCGCCGGAGTGGCCCGCATGGCGCCCATCGTGGTCGCCGCGCTCATCGGCCTCATCCTGCTCGCCCGCCGGGTGGACGGGCTGACCCTCGGGGACGACGCGGCGCGCGGCCTCGGCATCCCGGTGCGCGGCACCCGCGTCACCGCCGTCGTGCTCGCCGCGCTCATCTCGGCGGCCGCCGTCACCCTGGCAGGACCGATCGGCTTCGTGGGCCTGTGCGCCCCGGCCCTGGTCAGGCCCGTTGCCCGCCGCGTGCGTTCGCTCGTACGGCACCGGGTGCGCATCCCCGTCGCAGGCCTCGTCGGCGCCGCGCTCGTGCTCGGCTCCGATCTGCTGCTGCGCGCCGTGACCTCCGCCCAGGTGGCGGTCACCGTGCCGACGGGCGTGGTCACCAGCGTCGTCGGCGCGGTGTTCCTGGTCGTGATGGCGCTGCGGCTGCGGGACGGGGAAGCCGCCGCGCCGCCGGACCGGATGCGCATCCCGAGCCGCAAGGTCCTCGCGGTCACCGTGGCCGCCCTGGCGGCCGTGCTGGTCGGCACGGCCATCGCGGGCGTCCTCCTCGGCGACAGCACCCTGCTCCTCGGCGACGTCGTCAACTGGGCGGGCGGGCAGGCCGGTCAGGCCATCACGTTCGTCCTGGACACCCGGGTGCCGCGCGTCCTGGCCGCCCTGTGCGCGGGCGCGGCGCTCGCCCTGTCCGGCACCCTCGTGCAGTCCGTGACCCGCAACCCGCTCGCGGAACCCGGCGTCCTCGGTGTCTCCGGCGGCGCCGCGCTCGGCGCCGTCCTGCTGGTCACCACGGTGCCCGGCGCCGGGTCGTGGAGCATCGCCGGCGCGGCGTTCGCGGGCGCCGCCGTCACGTCCGCCATCGTCTTCGGACTCGCGGCCAAGGGTGGGTTCCAGCAGAGCCGGCTCGTCCTGGTCGGGGTCGGCACGGCGTCGGGGACGGCGGCGCTGATCAGCCTTCTGATCGTGCTCACCGACCGGTTCAGCGCGACCAAGGCCCTGGTGTGGCTGTCGGGTTCGACGTATGGGCGCGGCTTCCAGGACGTGCTGCCGGTCGCGGCCGTGCTCGTCGTCGGCGCCGTCATCGCGGTCGCCCGGCGCAAGGAACTCGACCTCGTCTCGCTCGACGCGGACACGCCCCGCCTCCTCGGCCTCGACCTCGCGCGCGGACGCCTCGGCTTCCTGGTGCTCAGCGTGCTGCTCAGCGCCACGGCCGTCGCCGCCGCGGGAACGATCGGCTTCGTCGGCCTCGTCGCACCGCACGCGGCCCGCGCCCTGGTCGGGCGCAAGCACGTGCGTGTCGTCCCCGTCGCGATGCTCCTGGGCGCCGCCCTCGTCTGCGTCGCGGACCTGCTGGGCCGCTACGTCATCGCCCCGGCCCAGCTGGGCGCGGGCCTGATGACGGCCGTCGTCGGCACGCCGTACTTCGTGTACCTGCTGGTTCGCGGACGGCGTTAGGGAGGGGCTTCACCCTGCCTTCGTACGAAGCACCTCGAGGGCCCGGTCCGCATGCGCGCTCATCCTGAACTCGCTGCGGACCACCTCGAGCACCTGCCGGTCGGTGCCGATCACGAACGTGGCGCGCTTGGTCGGCAGCGGGCCGAATCCGCGCGCCACCCCGAACCGGCCGCGCACCTCGCCCTCCGGGTCCGACAGCAGCGGAAACCCGAGGGTGTGCCGCTGCGTGAACTCCCGCTGGCGCTCGACGGCGTCGGCGCTGATCCCCACCGGGCGCGCGCCGACCGCCGCGAACTCGGCCGCCAGATCCCGGAAGTGGCAGGCCTCCGCGGTGCAGCCGGGGGTGAGCGCGGCCGGGTAGAAGAAGAGCACGACCGGCCCATCGGAGAGCAGGGACGACAGCGAGGTCGGCGCCCCCGTCTCGTCGGGCAGCGTGAAGTCCTCGACGCGGAATCCGGCTTGGATCCGTCCAGCAGCGGGCATGGGGTCCCTCCCAGGGGTCGACGGCGGATGTGTGCTCCGCTCACGTATACCGAACAGTAGGTTGTGCCGAACAGAAAGTGCCCCGGGGATGTTGATCCGGTGCGAGCTGGGTAAGGGCGCTTTATGGACGTGTCGCATGACCAGAACGTGGAGACGGCAGTGGCCGCTGCTGCCTTCCTCTCCGGACAGCAGGTCACCGAGAAGCAGTGCGGTGGCTGCGGATCCGTGGTGGCAGGCATCAACGGCCGCTACGCGTGCGGCGCTTGTGGCTGGATCAACCACTGGTCGGACGGTGACACCCACCTGCCCGGAGCGGAGGACGACGTCTGATCGGCGCCGTAGGGGAGCGGTGTGCTCGAACGTTCCTGCGGTGTCCGCCCCTCGCGTCGAACTGGCTGTGAAGGCCGTCTGGTCATTCGCGCATATGCCACTCGGTGTATGCCCCTTGGCCTAAGGTTGGGAATGTCGCCCTTGTCGGGCGGCAGCACAGTCCGGCGGGAGCAGTGATGGGCCGGGCGACCCCACGCACCGGCAGTGCCGCCGGGTGCGGGGCATGGAGTGGTGAGTGCTCCCGCACAGGTGCGACAGCAGGGATGGGGTGGGTCAGGGTGAGCCCTGACGAACGGCACACGTATGGGCGCCTGGAGGCGCTGGCCACGGGAGTTCTCGCCTACCCGGACGGCGAGCGGCTCGCGTGCGAGATGCAGTTGCGGTACAGCGCGGACGACCCCTTGGTCGTCCGGATCGTCGCACCCAAGGGTGCGTCACGCGGCGGGAGTTGGACGCTGTCCCGCGATCTGCTCTCCGCGGGACTCACCTGCGCGGCGGGCATCGGCGACGTCACGGTTCGGCCCGTCGCGCTGGAGGGCGAGCCGCTCGGCGTGGAGATCGAGGTCCGCGGCGAACGCGCGGGCGAACCGGTCCGCTTCGTGATGGGGCACCGGGCGCTGCTCACCTATCTGGAGCGCAGTCACGCCCTCGTCCCGTTCGGGGCGGAGGCGGATGAGGGCGCGATGGACCGGGAGTTGGAGCTGTTCCTCGACGAAAGGGGACGCCCTGGCGACGCAGGAAATGCGTGACAATCCGCGCATTGCGCCTTTCATGTGGTCCTCGGCCCCGGCCGCAACCGGTGCACGGTTCCCGTGGCTCTCTGCCTTCGAGACAACGGCGTACGCCACGAAGGAGACCGGCATGCACACCATCGCGACCGGGCTGGACGAAGAGCAGATCCGCGCCATCGACTGGGCCGACGACTGGCTGCTGGCCCCGCCGAACCCGGCGCACCGCCTGCCTCCGCGGGTCGACCCGAAGGACATGCGCCGCCTCGAACTGCACGCCGTGCTCACGGCGTCGGGCATCGCGCCCTCGCCCGGTGACACGGAGGCCATCGAGCGGCTCAGTGCGCTCCCGGACGACGTGCACGCGACGCTGCGCCGCTGGCTGGGATGTTGTGGTCAGTGCGGATGCGCCGCCTGAACCCCGCCGTGGCACCGGGTGGTGACACCACCGGGAGGGCCCCCGCACATCAGGTGTGCGGGGGCTCTGGTGTGTCGTCACAAGCGGCGTGACACGTCCTGCGCCGCCTGCCGCACCGCCGGGGCGAACCCGGCCAGTTGCTCCTCGGTGACGAGGAAGGTGAGCGAGGAGACCGAGACGGCGGCGACCGGCGTGCCGTCCGCGTCGAGGACCGGGGCCGCGATCGAGCAGATCGACGCGTCCGCCTCCTCGTAGTCGGTGGCGTGCCCGGCATCGCGGATCGCCGCCAACTCCTCGATGAGGGCCGCCCGGTCGGTGTGTGTGCGGGGGGTGCGGGCGGGCAGGCCGGTGCGGTCGAGGACGGCGGCGGCCTCGTCGGCCGGCAGATGGGCCAGCAGCGCCTTGCCCGCGGCGGTCGCGTGCAGCGGCAGCGGGGCGCCGACGTCGGTGGCGATCCGGTAGGCGTGACCCGGATCGACCTTGTGCGTGTACGTGGCGTGGTCCCCGCTCGGCACCGCCAGGTGCACGGCCTGCCCGATCCGCTGCTGCAGCGCGCGCAGCACGGCGTCGATGCCGACCGCGTCGTCGGACAGTACCTGCGCGGCCATCGCGCGCAGTTGGTTTCCGCAGCCGTAGCGGCCCTCGCCGTCGGCGGCGGCGTACCCCTCCTCGACGAGTGTGGCGAGGACCCGGTGTGTGCTGGCCTTGGAGACGCCGGAGCGCTCCGCGATGTCGCCGAGCCTGTGCGGTCCGTCCGCACGCGCCACGGCGTGCAGCACTCGAAGCGCCTTGACGACGGAATTCGCGGGCTTGCTCGGTTCCATTGACCCTCCGAGGAGACGCGGGCTATGTTTCCACTCGATCCGCCGAGCGGAACAGCATTCTACTCCACGGAACGAACTTGGGTCCTCGACTCGGGTGTCCAGCAGCGGTGTGCCCAGCCGGGCTCCGCTGCGCCCGTCGTCGCACGCACCACTCTCATGCCGGGAAAGGTCGCCGTCCATGGCTGTGCACGCAGCTCCTTCCGAAGGTCCGCAACGATTCGATCTCGTCGTCTCCGGTGGCCTGTTGGCCGACCCCCTGCGCCCGGAGCCCCACGCCGGTGACCTCGCCGTGCGGGGCGGCCGGATCGTCGCGGCCGGGGACCCCGGCACGCTGGACGGCGAGGAGCGCGTGGATGCCACGGGCCTGCTGGTGGCACCCGGCCTCATCGACCTCCACTCGCATGTCTACGCGCCCCGTACCTCGCTCGGTGTGCCCGCCGACACGGTCGGCGTCGATCAGGGTGTCACCACCGTCGTGGACGCGGGCAGTTGTGGCAGCGACCACTGGGACGACTTCGCGGGCAACGTTGTCAACGCCGCCGCGACCCGCGTCCTGAGCTGGCTCAACATCTCCCGGCACGGCCTCGTCCACGGCCGCACCGAACTCGCCGGCGGTCCCGACGACATCGACGAGGCGGCCACCGAGAAGCTGCTGCGCGAGCACCCCGACCGGGTGCGCGGCATCAAGGTGCGGATGAGTTCCTCGGTCCTCGGCGACAGCGGCCTCGAACCCTTGCGGGCCGCCAAGCGGGTCGCGGAGCGGGTGGGCCGGCCGGTGATGGTGCACGTCGGGAACGAACCGCCGCGCCTCGCCGACGTGCTGGACCTGCTCGGCGAGGGCGACGTCGTCACGCACGCATTCCACGGCAAGCCCGGCGGTCTGTTCGGCAGCGAGGACGCCGCGCGCCGGGCCGTGGCGCGCGGGGTGCGGCTCGATGTCGGTCACGGCAGCGCCAGCCTCAACTTCGCCACCGCCGAACGGGCCCTCGCCGCGGGCTTCACCCCGCACACCATCAGCACGGACGTGCACGTGGGCAACGCCGAGGGGCCGGTCCACTCGCTCGTCACCACGCTCAACAAACTGCTCGCGCTCGGCCTCTCGCCGCACCAGGTGATCCGCTGCGCGACGTTGCACCCCGCTCAAGTGCTCGGCCTGGACGACGAGTTGGGCACCCTGCGCGTCGGAGGAGCCGCCGACCTGACGCTGTTGCGCCTCGCCGAGGGCGCCGTCGTGCTGACCGACGCCGACGGCGACACACGTACCACCCCCACCCACCTGAAGGCGGTCGCGACGCTGCGCGCCGGACGCCTGCACACCCCCGGGACCGCACCAGGCTGAGTCCCACCCACCGACCGCTCCACCGAACCACGAACCACCGAGAGGCCCGTGAATGAGCACGCCCCTGATCGAACGGCTCGCGACAGCCGTCCAGGACACCTCGCAGCCCGTCACCGAAGAGGACCGGGCGGACCTGGCGGAGTTCCTGCCGCTGGCACGGGCCCATGCACAGGTCGCCGGGGTCGACTTCGACGAGACACGGGTGCTCGCGCTCGCCGTGCACGCGCTCGCCTTCGTCCGCCGGGTGCGCGCCGCCGAACACCTCGACCCGCTCGACCCGGAACTCGCCGCCGAACTGCGCGCCGACCGCATGGCGGCCGCCCGCACCCTCATCGACACGTACTGCACCCCGCGCGAATTCCTCGCGGGGGACACCGAAGTCCTGCTGCTCGCCCTGCACTTCGAGGCGGCGGCACAGCTCCAGCACCAGTCCACTCCCCAGGCCTGACCCCACCCACCAAGGAGCACCGCCATGACAGTCAAGATCGTGATCGGACACCGGCTCGGCAAGGGCCAGGCCGTCGCCGACGGCATCCGCGCGGCGGGCGGCGAGCCCGTCCTCATCCCGGGCCCCGGCGCCGACATGAAGGTCGGTGACGTGATGGACGCCGAGGGCGCCGCGCTCGGCATCTCCTTCTGCGGCAGCGGTGGTGCCGGAGCGGTCACCGCCAAGGCCAAGTACGGCCACGACATCGAGTTCGGCATGCGCTCGGCGCAGGCCGGCGTGACCGCCGTCGAACAGGGCCGCACCGTCCTCGGCTTCGGCTTCCTCGACAGCGAGGAACTGGGCTTCAAGGTCACCGAGGCGCTGATCAAGAAGCTGGGGAAGGACGCCTCGTGAAGCAGACCCGCCACACCCTGCGGCTCACCGGCTCCGGGCCCACCAGGGACAAGGCGTTCGCCACCGCCATCGGGCAGGTGCAGTCGTCGGTCGACAAGGTGACCGACGGTGTGTGCTTCCGCGTGGAGCCCCTCGAACTTGAGGTCGTCTCCGCCGTGGAACACCGCTGGACGGAACGCTTCCTCGGGCTGCTCTTCCCCCGCACCCGGCAGCGCTTCGAACTCACCCTGCGCGTCGAGGTGCAGGTGGCCTCCCTCGACCTGGAAACCGTCGACTTCACGGTGCGCGAGGAGCGGCTCTCGCCGGTCCAGCACGCCCTCCACATGAGGTGACCCGATGAACGAGACCCTCACCGTCCTGCTGGAGTCCCTCGTCATCGGCGGACTCATCGGCTTCGGTGCCTCCGCGGGCGTGGCCCGCATGTTCCACGCCCCGAAGGTCCAGGGCATGGGCGCGTTCCGCACACTCGGCGAGCTGAACGCGTGTCAGAACGATCCGGTCGCCCACTTCTCGTTCGGCCTCGGCTTCCTCTTCAACGCCTGGTCGAGCGCGGTCGGTACCGGCGCGCTCACCTCCGACGTGGACCACCGCATCGTGCCGCACTGGACGGCGTCGGTCGCGATGATCAAGAACCGGAAGCTGGCCGAGACCCTTCACAACCCGCGGCGCATGGCCATCACCGGCACGGCTGTCGGCATGGTCCTGGTCACCCTCCTCAACACCACCGCCGCCTCGATCCCGCACTCCCTGCAAGAGGTCGCGGCCAAGGTGCTCGGGCCCGCGTCGGAGTGGCTCATCAACCCCGTGATGCCGATCATCTTCTGGATGGCCGCCGTCGACGCGGGCCGGCGGGCCGGCGCCTGGGGCACCGTACTCGGCGGCCTCGGCCACCTCGTGATGGGCAACGCCGTGCCCGGCATCGTGCTCGGCATCGTCATCGGCAAGGGCGTCGACGACCTGGGCTGGACGAAGGTCACCAAGTCCCTCGCGGCCGTGGTGCTCACGCTCTTCGCGGCCAGCACCTTCCTGCGCGGGGCCGACGTCACCCTGCTCCAGCAGCTGAACGTCGACATCCCGCACTGGCTCACGCACCTCCACGACGTGACCGGCACCAAGCCCGAGTGAGGCAGGCAGCGACATGACCGACACATCAACCTCCGCCACGGGCGGCATACCGGCGCAGTCCGGCTCCGGTTCCGGCGAGCAGCCGGCCAAGGGCGGCTTCCTGACCAAGGTGCCGGGCGAGGGCAGCTTCTGGCTCTCCGAATGGGCCTTCCCGGTCTTCGTGGCCTGCCTGGCCGCGGGCATCTTCACCGGAACACAGCTCTACTACACGTACGGGACCGGCGTGTTCAGCGACGTCGCGGTCGCCTCCATGCTCAAGGCCGGTATGGAGAACGGCAGTTACGGCGCCGCCGCCGCCTTCGGCGCGGGCTTCCTGTTCGCCCGCGTCATCGAGGGGCCCATGGTCGGCATCCTCGACATCGGCGGCTCCCTCCAGACCGGCGTGGGCATCGGCATCCCCGCGATGCTGCTCGGCGCCGGATTCACCGCGCCGCTCGAACACTTCTGGCTCGCGATCCCGGTGGGCGCCGCCCTCGGCGGTCTCATCGGCGTCGCGATCCTCGCGATCCGGCGTGCCACCGTGAACTCCACGGGCGGCACCTCCACGTTCGGCGCCGACGTGATGATGGGTGCGGGCAACTCCGCAGGCCGCTATCTGGGCCCGCTCGTCATCATCTCAGCCGCCACCGCCTCGCTGCCCGTCGGAATCGGCTCCACCATCGGCGCCGCGCTCTTCTACAAGTGGCAGAAGCCGCTGACCGGCGGCGCCATCATCGGCGCGATGATCGCGGGCCTCTTCTTCCCGATCCCCGGCAAGTGACCGCCTCCAGGCCTTAGGACGTACCGTGCAACACACCCTCCACCACGACCTCGGCACACCGCCCGCCATCAACGCCAGTGGCAAGATGACGGCTCTCGGCGGCAGCGTCCTCAGCGACGGTGTCATCGCCGCGATGGGCGACGCGGCCCGCCACCACGTCGTCATGGACGACCTGATGGCCGCCGTCGGCCGCGAGATCGGCCGAGCCACCGGCACCGAGGACGGCTGCCCCACCACCGGGGCCGCTTCCGGCATCGCCATCGCGGTCGCCGCCGTCATCACAGGCACCGACCTGTCCCGCATCGAGGCCCTGCCCGACGCGGGCGACGCCCCCTGCGAGGTGATCCTGCCGCGCGGTCACTCCGTCCACTTCGGAGCGCCTGTACGGCAGATGGTCGCGCTCGGCGGCGGCCGCCCGGTCGAGGTCGGCTCCGCGAACAAGGTGAGCGCCGACCACCTGGCCGGCGCGATCGGCCCGCGCACCGCGGCCCTGCTGTACGTCCAGTCCCACCACGCCGTGCAGAAGGGCATGGTGTCCCTCGCCGAGACCATCGAAGTGGCTCGCGCCCATGACCTCCCGGTCATCGTCGACGCCGCGGCCGAGGGCGAACTGAGCCGCTGGCCCGCCACCGGCGCCGACCTCGTGATCTACAGCGGCGGCAAGGCCGTCGGCGGACCCACCTCCGGGATGATCTGCGGCAGCGCCGCGTACATGGCGGCGTGCCGGGCCCAGTACGGCGGGATCGCCCGCCCGATGAAGGTCGGCAAGGAGACCCTCTTCGGCCTCGTCCAGGCCCTGCGCGAGTACGGCAGCGCCCAGAGCGGCGGGCACCGGCCGCGCATGGAGAAGCTCGCCGCGCGCCTCGCGGACCTGCCCGGCCTCACCACCCGGGTCGTCAGCGACGAGGCGGGACGTGACATCCACCGCACCGAACTCACCGTGGACCCCAAGACGGCGGGCCGTGACGCGGCGGCCCTCGCCGCCGAACTCGCCGCGACCGGCGTGTACCTGAGGGACCATCACGCCGTCACGGGCCGCCTCGCGATCGACCCGCGCCCCATGAACCCCGACGAAGAGGAACAGCTGGTGGACCGGCTGACCGCACTGCTGGACGGATCCGACGGAGGAAACCGATGACGATCGTCGAACGCCGCCTGGTGGTAACCGAGGAAGCGGGCCTGCACGCCCGCCCCGCCACCGCCTTCGCCCAGATCGCCGCCCGCGCCTCGGCCGACGTCACCGTCGCACGGGACGACGGGCACGAGGTCCCCGCCCGCAGCGTCCTGTCGCTCATGACCCTCAACATCCGCTGCGGCGACGCCATCGTGCTGCGCGCCCGCGGGGCCGACGCCGAGTCGACCCTGGACGCACTCGCCGAGATCGCGGCCCCGGCATGACCACAGCCCGTACCTGACCGGAGTCCACCATGCACGCCGAAGTCATCGACGCCCTGCGCGCCGCCCGCGTCACCCCGACCGTGCGCGAGGCCGACGCGGACACCGCCGACGCGGTGGCCCGCACCCTCGTGGAATGCGGCCTCACCGCCTTCGAGTTCACCGCCACCACGCCCGGCTGGGAGGACCTGGTCACGGCCTGGGCGAAGGAGTTCCCCGAGGTGACACTCGGCCTCGGCACCGTCACCTCGCCCGACATCGCCGAACGCGCCCTTGCGGCCGGTGCGAACTTCCTTGTGAGCCCGTTCCAGGTGCCCGAGGTACGTCCTGTCGCCGATGCCGCCGGCCGGCTCCTGGTCGAGGGCGGCCTCACTCCGAGCGAGCTGCGCGTCGCGGCGGACCGGGGCGTCGCCAAGCTGTTCCCCGCTCATGTCGGAGGCATCGCCTACCTGAAGTCGGTGCTCTCCGTGCTGCCCGGCGCCCGGATCATGGCGACGGGCGGCGTGAGTGTGGCCGACGCCGACACGTGGCTTGCCGCGGGCGCCTTCTCGGTGAGCATCGGCAGCGACCTCACACGCGGCGACGTGGCGGCCAACGTGGCGCGGCTGAAGGAGCGCGTCGGCTGACTCGCCATCGCGCTGGTCCTGGGCGACCTCGTCCTGGCACAGGGCAACACCTGGCGAGTGGTCGACGGCTCCGGGAAACGCCTGGAGTCGTTCGACGTAAAGACAGTGGTAGGACCGCCGAGCTAAGCGGCCGGTGTGCACCCGTGGCGGTCCGGACGGGGGCCCGTCCGCGCGCTGAACTCGCGGCGCGTCGGGTACAGGCTGTACGCCGCGAGGGGGCGTACCTCGACCGAGCACACCACGTCGTCACCGGCGTCCGCGCCCACGTGCTCCAGGAGCAGCGCCAGGATCCGCTGCGACAGGCGTGTCATCGTCCGCTCGCTGCGCCCCGGGAGCAGCGCCACCTCCACGTGCATGACCGGCACGTCGTCGTGCTCGCTGCCGACCACGTAGGTCTCCGTGGCGGCGCGGAAGAACGTCTTGCAGGTGCCGCGCGAGCCGGAGCCCTCCACGACCAGGGCGTGCAGCGCCGTGGCGAGGGCGGCCCGGTCGAGGGTGTCGGTGAGCCGGGGCGAGTAGTCGACGGTGATCTGAGGCACGGCGCCTCCAGGGGCGGACAAGGCGGGTGGCAGGTGAGTGGTTTTTACATCTACCTGTCGGCCACTTTATCCCGTCGCCTTCGGCGCCTCGAACGCGCGGGTACGTGTGAGGGCCCGGCCGATGTCGGCCGGGCCCTCACACGTCATGTCACGCCTCGCTGGCGTCGAGCATCTCCGCGCGCTCCACGATCTTCACGCGCTCGCGGCCGTGCGGTTCGCCGAGCGCCTTCTCGGCGGCGTCCAGCTTGTACCAGCCGTCCCAGGTCGTGTACCGGATGCCGCGCTCGCCGAGGAACTCCTCGACGGACTCCGGGGTGGGGGAGACCGGCGTCTGGAGGCGGCCCTCCGCGTGGTCGGCGAGCAGGTTCGCGATCGCCTCGTTGGCGTCGCCCTTGGTGTGCCCGATGAGGCCCACGGGGCCGCGCCGGATCCAGCCGGTCACGTACGTCGACCGCAGGTGCTCGCCGCTCTCCTGGATGACCCGGCCGCCCTCGTCCGGGACGGTGCCGGACTTGATGTCCCAGGGCAGCTTGGGCAGTTCGTCGGAGAGGTAGCCCACCGCGCGGTAGACGGCGCCGAGGTCCCAGTCGGTGAACTTGCCGGTGCCCTTGACGTTGCCGGTGCCGTCCAGCTCGGTGCGCTCGGTGCGCAGGCCGACGACGCGGCCGTCCTCGCCGAGGATCTCGGTCGGCGACTCGAAGAAGTGCAGGAACAGCTTGTGCGGACGGTCGCCCTCGTCGCGGATCGCCCAGTTCTCCAGCGTCTTGGCGACCATGTCGGTCTGCTTCTCGCTGCGGCGCGCGGCGATCGAGCCCTCGTCGTAGTCGATGTCCTCGGGATTGACGATGACCTCGATGGACGGGGAGTGGTCCAGCTCGCGCAGCTCCATCGGGCTGAACTTGGCCTGGGCGGGGCCACGACGGCCGAAGACGTGGACCTCCAGGGCCTTGTTCGCCTTCAGGCCCTCGTAGACGTTGGCCGGGATCTCGGTCGGCAGCAGCTCGTCCGCCGTCTTCGCGAGGACGCGCGCGACGTCGAGCGCGACGTTGCCGACGCCGAGGACCGCGACCTTCTCCGCCTCCAGCGGCCAGGTGCGCGGGACGTCGGGGTGACCGTCGTACCAGGACACGAAGTCCGCGGCGCCGTAGGAACCCTCGAGCTCGATGCCCGGGATGTCGAGCGCCCGGTCGGCGGTGGCGCCGGTGGAGAAGACGATCGCGTCGTAGAAGGCGCGCAGGTCGTCGAGGTCGATGTCGCGCGGGTAGTCGACGTTGCCGAACAGCCGGATCTGCGGCTTGTCGAGCACCTGGTGGAGGGCCTTCACGATGCCCTTGATGCGCGGGTGGTCCGGCGCGACGCCGTAGCGGATCAGACCGAACGGGGCCGGCATGCGCTCGAAGAGGTCGATGGACACCCCCGGCTCGGAGGCCGCTTCGGACTTGAGCAGGGCGTCGGCGGCGTAGATGCCGGCGGGGCCGGCTCCGACGATGGCGACCCTCAGGGGGCGAGGCATGGTTCAGGTTCCCTTCGAGTGGTTCCCGTGGTCCGTAGGCGCTGGTCGGGCCACGAGTGCTTGAAGGGAAGCCTAAAGTAAGGCAAGCCTTAGAAAGTAGGCGGGTCCGGTCTATGGGCACATAAGGCTGCCTTATGGGGGTCGATAGCTTCGCTTTAGGGGCTCGGCCTAAGCTGGAAGATCTGTGGGTCGCGCGCTGTTGGACCCGTTGGATCTGTTCGTCGTGTCAGGTAGTGCAGGGAGTGGCGTATGTCGGAGGTAACCGAGAGGGCAGTGCTGGCAGGCGGCTGCTTCTGGGGGATGCAGGACCTGATCCGCAAGCGGCCCGGTGTGCTGTCGACGCGCGTGGGGTACTCCGGCGGTGACACGCCGAACGCCACGTACCGTCACCACGGCGACCACGCCGAGGCCATCGAGATCGTCTATGACCCCTCCGTGGTCACCTACCGGGACCTGCTGGAGTTCTTCTTCCAGGTCCACGACCCGACCACGAAGGACCGTCAGGGCAACGACCTGGGGCGCAGCTACCGGTCCGCGATCTACTACGTGGACGACGTGCAGCGCCAGGTCGCCGTCGACACCATCGCGGACGTCGAGGCGAGCGGCCTGTGGCCCGGCAAGGTCGTGACCGAGGTGGAACCGGTCGGTGACTTCTGGGAGGCCGAGCCGGAGCACCAGGACTATCTGGAGCACTACCCCGAGGGTTACACCTGCCACTTCCCGCGGCCGAACTGGAAGCTGCCGAAGCGGGCCGCCTGAGCGTTCGCCGTGCGGGCGTCACTCCCTGTGGGGGAGTGGCGCCCGCAGCCGTCTTCTCGCCCGCAAGCATCTTGTTTCCGTGTACACGTAAATACATGATGGCCGCATGCATAAGCGGGAGTCGAAGACCACGAGCCCCTTCAAGCAGCCCAAGGCCGTCTGGGCCGTCGCGTTCGCCTGCGTCATCTCCTTCATGGGCATCGGCCTCGTCGACCCGATCCTGCCTGCCCTGGCCGACAGCCTGCACGCCACGCCCAGCCAGGTGTCCCTGCTCTTCAGCAGCTACCTCATCGTCACCGCGGTCGCGATGCTCGTCGTCGGCTGGTTCTCCAGCCGCTTCGGCGCCAAACGCACCCTCGTCGTCGGCCTGAGCGTCATCGTCGTCTTCTCGGCGCTCGCCGGAGCCACCGGCTCCATCAACGGCATCGTCGGCTTCCGGGCCGGCTGGGGACTCGGCAACGCGCTGTTCATCGCCACCTCCCTCGCCGTCATCGTCGCGTCGGCGAGCGGCGGGTTCGGCGGCGCGATCATCCTCTACGAGACCGCGCTCGGACTCGGGATCGCCGTCGGGCCGCTGCTGGGCGGCGAGTTGGGGGCGATCAGCTGGCGCGGGCCGTTCTTCGGCGTCGCCGTCCTGATGGCCATCGCACTCATCGCCACCATCGCCTTGGTCCCCGATCTGCCCAGGCCCAAAAAGATCACGTCCCCGCTCGCCCCGCTCAAGGCGCTGCGCCACCGCGGCCTGCTGACCATGGGCATCATGGCGCTGCTCTACAACTGGGGCTTCTTCACGATGCTCGGGTACGCGCCGTACCCCATGGAACTCGAGGCCCACGACCTCGGCCTCGTCTTCACCGGCTGGGGCCTCCTCGTCGCCCTGTTCAGCGTGTACTTCGCGCCGCGCCTCCAGGCGCGCTACGGCACCGCGGCCGTCCTGTACGCGAATCTGTTCTGCCTCGGCGTCGTGATGGCGGTCATCGCCGCGGGGGTCTCGACGCCCACCGTGGTGATCGTCGCGGTCATCGTCAGCGGCGCCTTCATCGGCATCAACAACACGCTCACCACACAGGCCGTCATGCTGGTCTCGCCGGTGGAGCGGCCCGTCGCCTCGTCCGCGTACGGCTTCCTGCGGTTCATCGGCGGTGGCTTGGCGCCCTACGTCGCGGGGAAGCTGGCCGACGCCATGGACCTGAGCGTGCCGTTCTACCTGGCCGCGCTCACCTTCCTCCTCGCCATCCCGGTCCTCGCCAGCGGCCACCGGCTGCTGGGGCAGGCCGAGGCGGCCCTGGGCGGAGGCGAGCCGGTGCGGCCCTCGCTGACGCCCGTGGGAGCCGTGGCCCGCAGCGCCGACCCGCGCGTCGTCGTCGCCGTCGGGGACCACGACCGGGCACCCGCCATAGTCGACGCGGCCGCGCGCCTCGCCCGGGACACCGGCAGCCCGCTGGAGGTCGTGCACGTCCGGCAGGCCGCCGTGGTCGACGACCAGGCCGCCGACGCCGAGGACCTGGCCCAGGCCCGCGCCGCCGTGCAGGAGCACCTCGACCGGCTCGCGGGTCAGGGCGTGGCCGCCACCGGGCAGGTCCTGGACAGCGTCGGGGACCACGCCGCCGCCGGCCGCGCGCTGGCCCGGCACGCGGCGGACGCCGGCGCCCGCACCGTGGCCGTCGGACACTCGCCGCGCGGCCCGCTCGCCCAGTTCGCCGACGGCAGCTTCACCACCGCCCTCACCCACGCCTGCGCGTGCACGGTCGTCCTCGTCGGCACCGCCACGGACTCCGCGCCGCGCCGGCTGAACGCGGCGGCGCTGGCCGAACTGCGCGGCGCCGGGGCCTGAACCGCCGGCGCAGGCCCGCGTTTGATCCGTCCCGATTCGGTTAGGCGCAAGATCAGTCGAAACGGGGAGGCACACGGGATGTTCGGTCCTGGGAACGGGTGGGTGCGCACACGCACCGCGGAAGACACCAAGGCGTTCATCAAGGAGAAGGAGCTCGAGCGGGAGCTGCGGAGGCCGCCGGGGAAGGGCACCGCGATCCTGACCGGGATCGTGGTGCTGTTCCTCATCGGCTGGGGCGTGTACGCCCTCGTCCGCTGACCCTCAGCGGACGGCGCGTACACCGTCGATGAGGGCGCTCACCCCGCGCTCGACCTTCGAGCGCGGGCAGCCCACATTGAGCCGCACATGACCGGCCGCGCCGTACGCCGCGCCTGGCATGATCGCCACCCGCTGCCGCTCGACCAGCTCGCGCTGGAGCGCCTCCTCGTCGACACCGAGGGGGCGCAGATCGATCCAGGCGAGGTAGCCGGCCTCGGGTGGCGTCCAGCCGAGCTCGGGGAACGCCTCGGCAAGACGCTCGGCCACGTAGGACAGGTTGCCGCGCAGATACGAGCCGAGCGCGTCCAGCCAGGCGCCGCCCTCCCGGTAGGCCGCGATGTGGCCGACCACGGACAGCACCGCGGGTGACGACAGGCCGTCGGCCTCCTTGAGCCGGTGCAGGTACGCGTCCCGGGAGCCGCTGTCCCCGACGATGCCGTAACTTCCGGTCAGCGCAGGGATGTTGAAGGACTTCGACGCGGACGTGACGACGGCCCACCGGGTGCCGGGGCCCGCGTGCAGCGTCCACGGCCGGTGGACGGCGGGCGGGTGCGCGAGGTCCGAGTGGATCTCGTCGCTGATGACCGCCACGCCGTGGCGGGCGCACAGCTCGGCCATGCGGTCCAGCTCCTCCGCCCGCCACACGTGACCGGTGGGATTGTGCGGGGAGCACAGCAGCAGCACCGAGGTGTCCGGCAGCGCCAGCAGCCGCTCCAGCTCCGCCCAGTCGCCCAACGGGCAGGTGAGCAGCCGCCGTTCGTGCGCGGCCACCGTCTTCGGGAAGGCGTCGTACGTCGGCGAGTGCGCCACGACGCCGTCGCCGGGCCGCGACCACAGGCGCAGCAGCTGACCGACCTGGTAGATCACGGACGGGCCGTAGACGATCGACTCGGGGTCCACGGGGGCGCCGTGCCGGGCGGCGTACCAGTCGACGATCGCGGACAGGAAGTCCTCGTGGCGCCAGCGGGAGTAGCCGAGCACGCCGTGGTCGAGCCGGGCGCGCAGCGCCGTGAGGACCTCGGGGGCCGTCTCGAAGTCCATGTCGGAGATCGTGAACGGCAGCAGGTCCGGCACGCCGAAGCGGTCCTCGACGTAGTCCCACTGCGTGCACCAAGTGCCGTGCCGGTCGACGACGGTGTCGAATTCGTAGGTGGTTGAGGCGTGTCGCACGGCTCAGCCCACCGGGACCATGGTGGCGATGGCGTCCTTGACGGACTGCACCTGCGGGCCGATGACGACCTGCACGGTGTGCACGTCGAGCTTCACCACGCCGACGGCGCCCAGCTTCTTCAGGCGCGGCTCGTCCACGCGCTCCGCGTCCTCGACCGTCAGCCGGAGCCGGGTGATGCAGTTGTCGAGGGACGTGATGTTGTCCGCGCCGCCGATCGCGGCGAGGATCGCCACGGCGTCGTACTTCCCGGCGACCAGCTCACGCGGGGCCCCCGACTCCTGCGCCTCCTCCGCGGGTTCTTCCTCGGTCTCCTCCTCGCGCCCCGGCGTCTTGAGGTCGAAGCGCACGATGGCCCAGCGGAACAGGAAGTAGTACACGGCGAACCACACCGCGGCGATGACCGGCACCAGATACCACTTGGTGGTCGTCCCTTGCAGGACACCGAAGACGAGCCAGTCGATGACATTGCCGTCCGTGTTGCCGATGAACACCCCGAGAACGGCGGCGGCGAGGAAGCCGAGACCGACGAGGACGGCGTGCAGGAGGTACAGCCACGGCGCGATGAACAGGAACAGGAACTCCAGCGGCTCGGTGATGCCGCCGACGACACAGGCCACGACGCCGGAGACCAGGAGCGCCTTGATCTCGGGGCGCATGCTCTTGCGGGCGCAGTGGTACATGGCGAGCGCGGCGCCCGGCAGACCTCCGAGGTAGGCGGCCATCTTGCCCTGCGACAGGAAGTGGGTGGCGTCGGTGACGGCGGCCGTGGGCGGCTTGGAGCAGTTGAGCTGCGCGTAGAACATGTTCAGCGCGCCGGACACCTGGTCCCCGCACACCGCGCCGGAACCGCCGACATCGGTGAAGCGGAACATGGCGACGAGGATGTGGTGCAGGCCCACCGGGCGCAGCAGCACCTCGCCCATGCCGAAGAAGAACGGTCCGAAGACACCCGCGTGACCGATCGCGCGGCCCAGGTCGGTGATCCAGCCGTTGAACGTCGGCCACACCAGCGGGATGAGCAGACCGAGCACGCTCAGCGTGAGCGCGGAGACGATCGGCACAAAGCGCAGGCCGCCGAAGAACGCCAGCGCGTCGGGCATCCGTTGCGTACGGAAACGCTGGTGAAGCAGGCTGACAACGATGCCAACGGCGACCGCGCCGAGGAGTCCCGTATCGATGGACTGGATGCCGATGACATCGGCGATGCCGTAGTGGGCGATCGCCTTGGCGTCGTCGAAGTCCACACCCTTGGCGGTGAGGTAGAAGTTCACCGCGAGGTTCATGGCGGCGTAGCCGACGAAACCGGAGAATGCGGCGACGCCCTTGTCCTCGCGGGCGAGCCCGAGGGGGATGGCCATCGCGAACATCACGGGCAGGAACTGGAAGGCGACCTGGCCGGTGTTGGCCATCCACGTGAAGACCAGGTGGAAGCCCTGGCCCTGGAGGAAGGTCAGGTTGTTGGTGACGGCGTCGCTGGAGAGCGACGAGCCGATGCCCAGCATGATGCCGCAGAACGCGAGCAGCGCCACGGGGAGCATGAACGTCTTGCCGAGGCTCTGGAGGAACTCCCAGAGCGCGGCCTTGGTCTTCTGCATGGGGGGTCTGTCGTCTTTCGGGCCTGGACGGGAGGCGGGCACAAGCCGGCCACCTGGTCACAAGCCGACCGGGGCGTCCGGTCACCTGCCGCGTACAGGGATCGCCCGTCGAGCGGCGTCGAGGGTGTCCGATCCGCCGAGACGGATGAGATCACAGCAGGTCGCGCCATGTCTATGGCCAATCTCGCCCGCCCTCGGGCCCGGCTCTCGAACGTCACCTGCGAGGCCGCCGAGACGTCACCCGCAAGGCTCGCCGCGACGTCGCCTGCGCGCCGGCTCCGAGCACGCTCCGGGCGTACGGGGAGTGGCCCTGGGAACGCGGCCAGGGGAAGCGCATGTGGGACCCGGGTGTCGGGTAGGGGCATGGGCGCCAGATCGGTTGTATCTGTCACCGGGTCGAACTCGTCGTGGGGGAGAGAGCGCATGCCGGACATCGGGATCGTGGGAACCGGAGTGGCGGGCCTGCATCTGGGGCTGCTGTTACGCGCACAGGACATCGACGTCACCCTCTACACGGACCGGCCCCCCGATGCCGCCGCCACCGGACGGCTCCCGGCCACCGTCGCCCACCACGCTCCGACCCTGCTGCGGGAGGCGGTGCTCGGCGTGCAGCGCTGGCCCGGGGACACGTACGGCTACGGCTGCCACCACCACTACGTGGGCGGGCCCACCCCGCTGATCTTCCGCGGCGACTTCGCCGCGCCCTCGCGCGCCGTCGACAACCGGCTCTACCTGCCCGCGCTCGCCGCTGACCTCCAGGAGCGCGGCGGCAAGCTGGTGGTGCGGCAGGTGACGCCCGCCGACCTGGAGCATGTCGCGGCCCGGCACGACCTGCTGGTCGTGGCGTCGGGGCGCGGCCCCCTCTCGGGGCTCTTCCCGACGGTGGCGGACCCCGCGACGCTCGATGCCCCGCGCCGCCTGCTGTGCGCCGGCCTGTACCAGGGCGTGGCGCCGAACGATCCGAAGGGCGTGACGCTGTCGATCGCGCCGGGCCGGGGCGAGGTCATCGAGATCCCGCTCTATTCCGCCGCCGGGCACGTCACCGCGCTCCTCTTCGAGTGTGTGCCGGGCGGCGGGGCCGACGGCCTGTGTGCGGCGGACGCCGGGGAGGACGAGGAGCGCTTCCTGCGCGGGGCGCTCGACGAACTCGCGCACCACCACCCGACCGTCTTCGAGCGCGTCGACCCCGCGGCCTTCGGGCTGACCGGCCCCCTCGACGTGGTGCGGACCGCGATCGTGCCGACCGTGCGCGCCGACTACACGCGGCTGCCCGGAGGGCGCTACGCGCTCGCCCTCGGCGACGCGCACACCACCGTCGACCCCATCGTCGGGCAGGGCGCCAACGCCGCCTCGCACTCCGCCCAGGTCGTCTCCGACGCCATCGCCGAGGACCCGGCCTTCGACGCACTGTTCTGCGAACGCGTCGCCCGGCGCCGCGCCGAGGTCGTCCTCGGCGCCGCCCGCTGGTCCGAACTCATGCTCCGCCCGCCCGCCGAGCACATCCTGGAACTGCTCGGCGCGATGAGCACGCACAAGAGCGCGGCCGACGAGTTCACCGACAACTTCGGCCACCCGGACCGGCAGTGGCGCATCGTGGCGACCCCGGAGCGCACCCGTGGATTCCTCCGGCGGCACGGGGCCGCGTAGCCGATCGGCCTCGGCGCGGGAAGTTTTCCATCACTGATTGAAAAGTGTGCCGGGCCGTGCTGTCCTGTGCCCATGTCCACCGACACCACACGGGCGGCACTGCTCGACGCCGCCGAGCGGCTCTTCCTCGCCAAGGGGTACGAGCAGGTGTCAGTGCGCGCGGTGAACGCGGCGGCAGGCATGAACCCGGCCGCGGTCCACTACCACTTCGGTACCAAGGAAGACCTGGTCGCCGCGCTGCTGCAGAGCCGGCTCGGCCCGCTGTGGGCGCAGCCGCTCGCCGACGTGGAGCGCAGGACGGCCGGTGGAAAGGCCCCGCGCGTCGAGGAGTTCGTCGACGTGCTGGTGCGGCCGCTCGACGAGCTGACCTGCACGCCGCACGGCCGCATGCTGCTGCACCTGCTCGCCCGCGTCGTACTGAGCCGCCGTCAACTTCCCTTCGACGAGCGGTGGTTCGGGTATCGGTCATGGCGCACGCTGCTGTGCGCCGCGCGGCCCGAGCTCTCCCGGGCCGAGGCCGGGCACCGGCTGCGCATGACGTTCGACCTGCTGCTCCAGCTCTACGGGGAGCCGCAGCTGGCCACCGCCGAGCTGGGCGGCACACCGCGCCCTCCGGCGGACACGGTCATCGCCTTCGTCGCGGCGGGCCTGAACGCCCCTGCGTGAACCGACAGTTGAGGAGTTGCACCGTCATGAGCACAGCAGACTCCACCCGCGACACCACCGGGCCCGCGCCCGACCTGCTCGCCCCCGCGCGGCTCGGCCCCCTCACCCTGCGCAACCGGGTGATCAAGGCGGCCACCTTCGAAGGTGTCACGCGCGACGCTCTGGTCAGCGACGAACTCATCGAGTACCACCGGCGCCCCTCGGCCGGTGGCGTCGGCATGACGACCGTCGCGTACTGCGCCGTCGCCCCCGAGGGACGTACCGAACGCGATCAGATCCACATGCGGCCCGAGGCCGTTCCCGGCCTGCGCCGGCTCACCGAGGCCGTGCACGCCGAGGGCGCCGCGATCTCCGCGCAGATCGGCCACGCGGGACCCGTCGCCGATCCCGTCTCCAACGGACTGCCGGCGCTCGCGCCCAGCCGCTTCCTGAACCTGCAGTCCTTCCGCTTCGCCCGCCCGGCCACCCGCCACGACATCGCGCGCGTCACCAAGGCCCACGCCCGTGCGGCCCGCACCGCCGTCGAGGCCGGATTCGACGCGGTGGAGATCCACCTCGGCCACAACTACTTCGCGAGCTCCTTCCTCAGCCCGAAACTCAACAAGCGCAAGGACGAGTACGGGGGCACTCTCGCCAACCGGGCCAAGGTCGCCCGGGGCGTGGCCCGCGCGGTCCGCGACGAGGTCGGCGACGAGATCGCGATCACCGCCAAGCTCAACATGGACGACGGCGTGTCCGGCGGCATCTGGCTCGACGAGAGCCTGCGCACCGCCGCCTGGCTGGAGGCCGACGGCAGCGTCGACGCCCTCGAACTCACCGCGGGCAGCTCCCTGCTGAACCCCATGTACCTGTTCCGCGGCGGCGCGCCCGTGCGACAGTTCGCCGCGACGTTCCCCCAGCCCCAGCGGTTCGGCATCGAGCGCGTCGGAAAGAAGTTCATCCGCGCCTACCCGTACGAGGAGGCGTTCCTGCTGCCCTCGGCACGCCAGTTCCGGGCCGCGCTGAAACTGCCGCTGATCCTGCTCGGCGGCATCGCGGACCGCGAGACCGCCGAAGCGGCCATGGCCGAGGGCTTCGAGTTCGTGGCGATGGGCCGCGCGCTACTGCGCGAACCCGACCTCATCAACCGCTTCGCCGAGGACCGCGCCGCCGACCGGCCCACGCACTCGCTGTGCATCCACTGCAACCGCTGCATGCCCACCATCTACACCGGCACGCGCTGTGTCCTCATCGAGCCGGAGCCCTTCCACGCGCGCGGCCACTGAGTACGTGACCCCACGCGCGCCGGGCGTCACTTCCGCCAGAACAGATGGTGGCGCACCCCGCCCGTCGGGCTCGGCACGACATTGAGGTGGAAGCGGTCGAGGAGATCGTCGGGTGAGTCCCACAGCTTGGAGCCGGAGCCGAGCTCGACACCGTCCGCGACCGCCACGTGCAGTGTGTCGACGAGGTCCGCCTCGAGGAACTCGCGGATGACGGTGGCTCCGCCGCCGAGCCGGATGTCCTTGCCCTGCGCCGCCACCCTGGCCTGCTTGAGGACGGTGCCGGGGTCGGCGTCGACGAAGTGGAACGTGGTGTCCGAGAGCGTGATCGACGGGCGCGTGTGGTGGGTCATGACGAACACCGGGGTGTGGAACGGCGGTTCCTCGCCCCACCACCCCCGCCACTCGTCGTCCTGCCAGGGCCCGCGCTGGGGCCCGAACTTCCCGCGCCCCATGATCTCGGCACCGATGTTGTGGTGGAAGTCCCGCGTCAGATAGTCGTCGATGCCGCGGGACCCTCCCGGGTCCGTGCGATTGGGCCAGCTCGCCGTGGCCCCGGCCCAGGCGAACATCTGCCCCGGGTCGGCGTGGCCGAACGGCCGCTCCAGGCTCTGGCCCTGACCAGCGCCGAAACCGTCCGCGGACACGTTGAAATTCTGGACCTTCACCAGTTGCTGTTTCACGGCGCTCCTTCTACGTGATCGACAACTGTGAGACTGCCACGGCGAACGAAACTCATCGCGCAGGCGACGGGCGGGGTGTCACGCGGCGCCGTCCTTCGCCCCGGCCTTGCTCTCCACCGCCTTGTCCTGTCCGGCCTTGGTGTCGGTGGCTCCCTTCGCGGGTGCGCCGGGAGCGGGCAGGGCGACGTAGAACACCGAGCGCTGCTGGCGGGTGCGCTCGGCGCGGGCCTTGGCGACCAGGGCTTCCAGCGTATTGCGGACGACCTTGGTGCTGAACTCCCGCTTCGGGTGCTTCTTTTGCAGCGTCGAGGTGATCTCGGCGGCCGAGCGGGGGCTGGTCTCGGAGCCCAGCTGGGACACGATGAGCTCGACCAGCGTGGAGCCCTGCGGCTCGGTCTTCTCGGCCGCGGGCGCAGCCGGCTTGGTGGTGGCCGCGGCCTTGGCGGGCTTCGCGGGCTTGGCCGCCTTCGCGGGGGTCCCGGCCGTGGCCTTCTTGGCCTGCGCGGGCTTGGCGGCCGTCGTCTCCCGTGACTTCTGCCGCGGAAGCTTGCCTGCCGCCTTGCCGACCGCCTTCTCGGGGGCGGGCGCCGGAAGGGGCGGCAGGTCGCCGCTGCCGAGAGAGTTCAGCATGCTCTCCAGAAGCGTGCGGTTCTCCTCGAGGGTGCCCAACTCCGCCTGCAGCGAGGAGATTTCCTCGCTGATCCGCTTCAACTCGCCCTCGTTCTGTGCGATGTCGTCGCGGATCCGGTCGGCGTAGCGGGACTTGAGTTCGGTCTGGGGCGTGGTGTCCGACATGGTGGCTCGCTTTCGTGACAAGGAGGATCTGTCGGTGTGTGTACGTGTGTGCCGTAGGGCCGGATGGTACTCACCCGGGTGCCCATCGCGTGGCACGTCAGTACAGATCGGTCACCTTTTACGGTACGGGAGTTGGCGTGTTGACGCGTATCAGGGCTTGCGTCCGATGCCACCGAAGCTGCTGACCGGCTCCGGGAGTTCACCCTCGCCGCCCTCGGGGCGCCACTGAGAAACCGAGGTCAGACCCGGTTCGACGAGCTCAAGTCCCTCGAAGAACCGGCCGATCTGCTCGGGCGTGCGATTGGTCCGCGGGTTGTCACTGGTGCTGTTCCACTGCTCGACCATCGCCCGGGTGGCCTCCGGGTGGTACACCTCGGTGCTGTCGCACAGAACCAGGTGACTGCCGCCGGGCAGCGCGCTCTTGAGCTCCTCGACGATCGTGTAGGCGCGGTCGTCGGTGACATGGGCGACGACCCCGAGCAGCATCAGGGCGACCGGACGGGTGAAGTCCAGCGTGTCCGCGGCCTGCCGGAGAATGCCGGCGGGGTCGGTCAGATCGGCCTCGATGTAGTCGGTGGCTCCCTGCGGAGTGCTGGTCAGCAGGGCCTCCGCGTGCCGCAGCACCACCGGGTCGTGGTCGACGTAGACGATGCGCGCCGTGGCATCGTGGCGCTGCGCCACGTCGTGGGTGTTGTCGACGCTGGGCAGCCCGGTGCCGATGTCGAGGAACTGGTCGATGCCCACGTCCCGTACGAGGTGGGACACGGTGCGGGCGAGGAAGGCGCGCTGGGCGCGGGCCACCTGCACGATCCCCGGGTTGACCTGCTGAATGGCGTCGCCGACCTCGCGGTCCACCTCGTAGCAGTCCTTGCCGCCGAGCCAGTAGTTCCAGATGCGGGCCGAATGCGGGGAGTCACTGTCGATCAGCGGACGGTCCTGGGGCACGAGTAGCTCCGAAGGGTCGATGGGGCGCCGGGGATCATGCGTCAACCAGGGTATTCCATGCGGGAGTTGATACGTCGGCGTGGTGTGGGTGCCACCCGCTGTGCAATGCGGTGGCCGGTGTGACGGGTGTGCGGTGGGTGTGACGCCGGGGACCGGCGTTGCGCCCCATGGCCGCCGCTCCGTCGCAGGTCAGACGTTTGTGCAGGTCGGATGGGGTGGCGTAACACCCGCGAAACATCAGGGGGCGTACGGTCTGCCGTCACATGCACCACGGAGAAGGGACGGGCATGGAAGACCGTGACGGATCGAGGGCCGACCGGGCACGCCGTGTCGCCGATGTGCTGCGTCAGCGCATCGTCGACGGCGCCTACGAGGGTGTGCTGCCGGACGAGCGCGCCCTCGGCCGGTCACTCGGCGCCACCCGCAACGCCGTGCGCGAGGCGCTGAACATGCTGCGGGACGAGGGTGTCGTCACCCGACGGCGTGGCATCGGCACCCTCGTGACCGGCCACAAGGCCGAACACGGCCTCGCCCGACTGGTGGGCCTCGCCGAGGAGTTGACCGCGTACGGCACGGTCGGCAACGAGGTGCGCGAGGCACGTGTCGTGGAGCACGCCCCGCCCGCGATCACGCAACGCCTCTGCCTCCCGGAGCACTCCGAAGCGGTCTACATCGAGCGCCTGAGATCCCTCGACGCGGAGCCGCTCTCCCTGGACTCCACCTGGCTCGCCCCCGACATCGGCCGCCCGCTGCTCGACCGGCACCTGGCGGGACGGGATCTGTTCGCGCTCATCGAGGAGACCAGTGGCACGCGGCTCGGCAGCGCCGAGGTGACCGTGCACGCCGTCACTGCCGACCCGGACACCGCGCGGCTGCTGGGCGTGGCGGAGGGCGCCGCGCTCTTCACCATCGACCGGCTGACCCGGCTCGCGGACGGCCGGCCCGTCGACGCCGAGTCACTGCGGGTGCGCGCGGACCGGCTCGCCCTGCGGGCCGTCCTGCCGAGGGACTGAAGGAGTTGTACGTGCGAAGCGAACGACGAAGAGGCCGGCAGGACGGGTGGGAGCGCACATGACCCTGGACACGACACACCTCGTCCTCCTGGCGGTGGCCGGTCTTGTCGGAGGCATCGGGATCACCGCCATCGGGCCCGGCGGAGTGCTGCCCACCATCGGCCTGTTCCTGTTCTCGGGCCTCACGCCCGCGGGCGTGGCGGGCACCGCCATCGTCACCCACGTCGCCACGGGCCTGCTCGGCACGGCCGCGTACGCCAGGTCGGGACAGCTCCGCGACCCCGGAACCCGGTGCTGCGCCGCCGTACTCGCCGGCGCCGCCCTGGTGGGAGCGCCGCTGGGCGTGCTGTGCAACACCCTGGTCGCGGGCCGCGGCTTCGGGATCCTGCTGGCCTGCGCGGTCGTCGTGACCGGCATCCTGGTGTGGGTGCGCGACCGGCGCGCCACGGACGGCGCCGAGCACGCACACATCCCGATGGGCCGCACGGTCCTGATCGGTGTCGTCGTCTCGGTCGTGGCGGGCCTCTTCGGGCTCGGCGGCCCCATGCTGAGCGTGCCGCTGCTCGTGGTGGCCGGGCTGCCGGTCCTGTCGTCGCTGGCCGCCGCCCAGGCCCAGTCGATCGTGATCGCGAGCGTGGGCACCGTGGCGTATGTGGTGCACGGAGCCGTCGACTGGCGGCTCGCGGCCCTGGTGGGCATCCCGGAGCTGGCCGGCGTCCTCATCGGCTGGCGCATCGCACACGCACTCCCGGCCCGCCGCCTGAAGTACGCGATGGTCGCGTTCCTGCTGGCCTCGGCACCGTTCCTGGCGCTGCACTGAAGAACTGGGGCCCATGGTTCGGAACAGGCTCTTCATGCAACTGCCCTGTTAACGTTGCGGTGTTGACCGAGGGGGCGGAGGCGGCAGATGACATCGAGCACGTTTCGTATCGGCGGGGATCTGGGCGTACGGCGGCTGGGGTTCGGTGCCATGCACCTGCCGACCGAGCCGGGATCGGCCCGCGAGAACTCCGTCGCGGTCGCCCGGCGGGCCGTCGAGCTGGGCGTCACGCTGATCGACACCGCGCACATGTACGGCGGGGGAGCCAACGAGGAACTCCTCGCCGAGGCCCTGCACCCGTACCCGGACGGGCTGCTCGTCACCACGAAGGTCGGTATCGCGCGGTCGGGCCCTGAGGAGGAGTGGCGGCTCGACGGGCGACCGGCCGTCCTGCGCGACCAGGTCGAGCAGGCGCTGCGCCGCCTGCGCGTCGAGCGGATCGAGCTGCTCCAACTGCACCGGATCGATCCGGAGACACCGCTCGCCGACCAACTCGGCACGCTCCGCGATCTGCGGGCCGAGGGAAAGATCGGCCGGATCGGGCTGTCCGAGGTCACGGTCGACGAACTCGAAGAGGCCCGGAAGACCGTCGACATCGCGAGCGTCCAGAACCGCTACAACCTGCTCGACCGCGAGCACGAACCCGTGCTCATGGCCTGCGAGGCGGCGGGGATCGCGTTCCTGCCCTGGCGTCCGGTCGCCTGGGGGAAGTCCGGGGCGGAGGCCGGGATCGGCGCGGTGGCGGCCGATCTCGACGCCACACCCACGCAGGTAGCGCTGGCCTGGCTCCTCGGCCACTCACCGGCCGTCCTCCCGATCCCCGGCACCGCCCGGATCGACCACCTGGAGGAGAACCTCGCAGCGGACGGCCTGCGCCTGGCCCCCGAGCACCGCGACCTCCTCGACCGACTGGTCACACCGGGCGCCCCTCCCGTGTCCTGACGGCTCATGGGGGAGAGCGCAGATGGCGGTGGGTCGTAGCGGGTTCAGAGTTCCTGGAGCGTCACTTCCCCGTCACCCTCCTGGACCGCCGCCACTCCGCTCGCGCTGTCCCGCACCACCCGGTACGTCGCGGCCACACCCCCGTGCAGATCGGGCACCGTCACCGTCACATCCTCCGCGTCGGGGGTGACGAGCAGGGTGAGACCGGTGAGCCAGTCGCCGTCCGGGCGTGAGGTGTCCGCGCCCATCGGGAGGACCGCGCCCGGGCGCACGTACAGCGGCAGGCTGTCGAAGCCGTGCCGTTCGCGGCGCCAGGCCGGGCCCTCGACCCGCTCTCCGGTGAGGAGGTGGGTCCACGTGCCCTCGGGGACGTAGAGCTCGACGTCGCCGTCCGCGGAGAACACCGGCGCCACCAGGAGGTCGGGGCCGAGCATGTACTGGCGGTCGAGGGCGCGCGCCGTGGGGTCGTCGGGGAAGTCGAGCAGCATCGGGCGCATCAGCGGCACGCCCGTCGTGTGCGCCTCGGCCGCGGCACCGTACAGATACGGCATCAGGCGGTGCTTGAGGCGGGTGAACTCCCTTGCCACGTCCACCGCTTCGTCGCCGAACTCCCACGGCACCCGGTACGAGGACGAGCCGTGCAGGCGGCTGTGGGAGGACAACAGCCCGAAGGCCAGCCAGCGCTTGAAGACCGCCGCGTCGGGGGTGCCCTCGAAGCCGCCGATGTCGTGCGACCAGAAGCCGAAGCCGGACAGGGAGAGGGAAAGGCCGCCGCGCAGCGACTCCGCCATCGCGCCGAACGAGGACCAGCAGTCGCCGCCCCAGTGCACAGGGAACTGCTGACCGCCCGCGGTCGCCGAGCGGGCGAAGAGGACGGACTCGCCGCGGCCCCGCTCCTTCTCCAGCAGGTCGAAGACGACCTGGTTGTACAGGTGCGTGTAGTAATTGTGCATGCGCTCCGGGTCGGAGCCGTCGTGCCAGACGACGTCCGTCGGGATGCGCTCGCCGAAGTCCGTCTTGAAGCAGTCGACACCCTGGTCGAGCAGCACCTTGAGCTTCGTGCGGAACCAGGCGCAGGCCTCCGGGTTCGTGAAGTCCACGAGCGCCATGCCCGCCTGCCACAGGTCCCACTGCCAGATGTCGCCGTTCGCCCGCTTCACCAGGTAGCCGCTCGCCGCGGCCTCCTCGAACAGGGCCGACTTCTGGGCGATGTACGGGTTGATCCACACCGAGATGCGAAGCCCGCGCTCCTTGAGGCGGGCCAGCATGCCCTCCGGGTCGGGGAAGACCGCGGGGTCCCACTCGAAGTCCGACCACTGGTACTCGCGCATCCAGAAGCAGTCGAAGTGGAAGACGCTCAGCGGGATGTCGCGCTCCGCCATCCCGTCGACGAACGACGTCACCGTCCCCTCGTCGTACTGCGTGGTGAACGACGTCGTCAGCCACAGGCCGAAGGACCACGCCGGCGGCAGCGCCGGACGGCCGGTGAGCGCGGTGTAGCGACGCAGCACGTCCTTCGGCGTCGGGCCCGCGACCACGTAGTACTCGATCGACTGGTCCTCGACGCTGAACTGCATCCGGCCGACCGACTCCGAGCCGATCTCGTAGCTCACCCGGCCGGGGTGTGCGACGAACACGCCGTAGGCGCCCGCGGGGGAGACGTGAAGGCTGAACGGGACGTTCTTGTACGCCTGTTCGCTGCTCGTGCCGCCGTCGGCCTGCCACATGTCGACGACCTGGCCGTTCCTGACGAACGGGGTGAAGCGCTCGCCGAGACCGTAGACCTGCTCGCCGACGCCGAGTGACAGCTGCGCGGCCATGTGGTGTTCCCCGTCGCCGGTCCGGAAGGCGGCGGTGCCCTTGCGGTCGGACGAGGTGACCTCACGGCCGTCCGCGTCGCGGAAGGACAGCTGCCAGGGAGCGGCCTCGTCGAGGCACACGGAGAGCGCGCCGCTGGACAGCTCGACGCGCGTGCCGTCACGGCGCACCGTACCCGTGCCGGCGTCCTCGCCGGGCAGCCCGAAGTCGGGCCCCGTGCGCCGCTTTCCCGCGTGGTGGGTGACGCGGACCCCGATGACGCCCTCGGCGGGGGTGAAGCAATCGACGGTCAGCAAGGGGGAGTTGAGGGTGTCGCCGCGCCGCTCGATCCGCTGGGTCGCCGCGAACGCGGTGAAACGGTCGGCGTCGACGCGCAGGTCACGGACCTCGGTGGCGTACGAGGCCTCGACCCCGTCGCGCATCAGCCAGAAGCCGTCGGTGAACTTCATCATCTTCCTCGGGGTGGGCAATGTGCGGGGCAAGGCGCCTCTACACGGCATTTGAGCTCACGCGCACCGAAAGATCAAGAGGTCGAGACCAGGAATCGTCGAAGCGCTTCGATTCGATCACAACGGGGCGTAGCAGGCTATGCACAGGCGATGAAGTCGGACTCAAGGTCTGGTGTCGAAGCGCTTGATGACGTATTAGTCATGGCGGAAAACAAAAACGCGCTCTGCGTGTGCGGCGCGGGCCGGAGCCGTACCGCGTGATGCGAACACCTTGCCGGGACATGGGAGTTCCGTCGGGGCCGGCCACACCTTCAAGGCTTGGGTATCCACCGTGACAGCAGCACTTCCACCGGACGTGACGCGCCGCAGGCGCGGACGCCGCGGCACCACCGCGGCACTCACCGCCTGTTCCGCGCTCGTCGCCTGCGCGGCGCTCACCGGTTGCGGCGCGGGGCGCGACCCCGGTGTGTTCACCGTCCTCAACTCCTCGACCGACGCCTCGTACCACGGCTGGGACGCCGCCACGCTGAAGCGCTGCAGCGCAAAGCTGGGCCTCACCATCGAGCAGCAGAGCGTGCCCGCCGCGCAGGTCATGCAGAAGTCACTGCGCATGGCGTCGTCGAAGTCGCTCCCGGACGTCATCCAGTTCGACGCCTCCGAGATGCCGACGTTCGCGGAGGCCGGCGGCCTCGTCGACCTGCGCTCGCTGGGCCTGTCCACGAAGGACATCCCGAAGGGCATCGTCGATTTCGGCTCGTACAAGGGGACGTACTACGGGGCCGCGCGCACGGTGAACACCCTCGCCCTCTTCTACAACAAGGACATCCTGAAGAAGGCCGGCCTCGAAGTACCCACCACCTGGGGCGAGATGCGGGAGACCGCGAAGAAGCTCACCAAGGGCAGCCAGTACGGCATCGCGCTGAGCGCGGGCGGCGCGGAGGACGGTGTCTTCCAGTTCGCGCCGTTCATGTGGTCCAACGGCGGCGACGAGACGAACCTCGCCGGGCCGAAGGTCGCGGACGCCCTCGACTACTGGAAGGGCCTCATCAAGGACCGCTCGCTGTCCAGGTCGACCGTCAACTGGACGCAGGCCGACGTCAACGACCAGTTCATGGCCGGCAACGCCGCGATGATGATCAACGGTCCGTGGCAGGTGGAGACGCTGAACACCAAGAAGAACCTGCACTGGGGCATCGCCCAGATCCCCGTCCCAAGGAGCGGCGACAAGTCCGTCGGACCGCTCGGCGGCGCCGTCCTCACCGTCCCCAAGACCGAGGACACCGGGCGCCAGAAGACCGCGGCGAAGATCATCCGCTGTATGTCCTCCGAGCGCGAGCAGATCACCTACGCCCGCAACAGCTGGATGGTCCCGGCCAACGAAAAGGCCGCCGCGACCTGGCGCAAGGAAGTGCCCGAACTCGACGCGCTCGCCGACCAGGTGGCCACCGCCCGCTCCCGCACCGCGAAGGTCGGAGCGCGCTGGGCGTCCGTGTCGCTCGCCCTGCAGAGCGCCTTCCAGTCGGCGCTGACCGGGCAGTCCAGCGAGGCCGCGCTGAAGAAGGCGCAGTCCCGCGCCACGAGCGGGAACTGAGGGGGACTCACACCATGTCGACCACCACGGCCACCGCACCCGCCGTCCAGCGCACGGCAGTTGAGAAGAGGACCGATCCGGCGCGCGCCCGTCGCCGCCGCCGGCTGAGCCAGTGGGGGTTCATCGCCCCCGCCGTCGTCTTCATGCTGCTGTTCTTCGGCTACCCGCTCGTCCGCAACGTCGTGATGAGCTTCCAGGACTTCTCGCCGTCGACGTTCTTCGACGGCAAGTCCCCCTTCAACGGCGCCGACAACTGGAGCAAGGTCTTCCAAGACGACCTCTTCGGCAAGGCGCTGTGGCACACCATCGTCTTCACGATCGGTTCGCTGATCGGCCAGTTCGGCATCGGCCTCGCCCTCGCCGTCTTCTTCACCAAGCGGTTCCCGCTGAACGGGTTCCTGCGCTCGCTGATCCTGCTGCCGTGGCTCGTCCCCATGGTCGTCTCGGGCATCGTGTGGCGCCGGATCCTCGACCAGGACACCGGTGTGCTCAACTCCTTCGCGGAGACCATCGGCCTCGGTGGCGCCACCCCGTGGCTGACCAGCCCCGGCATGGCCCTGTTCTCCGTGATCCTGGTGAACATCTGGATCGGCATCCCGTTCAACATGGTGATCCTCTACGGCGGACTCCAGGAGATCCCCAAGGAGCTGTACGAGGCCTCCTCCCTGGACGGCGCGTCCGCCTGGCGCACCTTCCGCTCGATCACGTTGCCGCTGCTCAAGCCCGTCATCACGGTCGTGCTCGTCCTGGGCTTCATGTCGACGGTCAAGATCCTCGACCTGATCCTCGCCCTCACCGACGGCGGCCCCGCCGACGCCACCCAGACGCTCGGCACCCTCACGTACCAGAACTCCTTCGTCCAGCTCGACTTCGGCGCGGGCGCCGTCGTCGGCAACGTCCTCATCCTGATCTCCGCCGTCTTCGCGGTGTTCTACCTGCGGGCCAACCGCTCCGAGGGGAAGTGACCGGCATGGCGAACGCCACCACCACGTCCGGGCGCCGCTGGGGCGCCACCGTCGCAGGGATCGTCATCCTCGGCGTGATGCTGTTCCCGCTGTACTGGATGATCAACACGGCGCTGCAGCCGGAGTCGGGTCTCCTCGAAGTCTCGCCGGTACCCGGCGAGTTGGACCTCTCCGGCTTCACCTCCGCCATCCGGGAGCAGGGCGGCCACCTGCTCACCTCGCTCGCCGTCGCGCTCGGCGCCGTCGTCATCTGCCTCGCGATCGCCGCGCCCGCCGCGTACGGGCTCGCCCAGTTCCGCCTCCGCGGCAGCCGCACCATCGTCTTCGGCACCCTCATCACGCAGATGGTGCCGGGCATCGTCATCGCCAACGCCCTCTACAGCGCGTACGTCGATCTGGGCCTGGTCAACTCCTACTTCGGCCTGATGCTCGCCGATGCCTCGCTCGGCATCCCCTTCGCCATCGTCCTGATGCGCTCCTTCATGGTGGCGATCCCGAAGGAGGTCATCGAGGCGGCGGAGGCCGACGGCGCGGGCAAGCTGCGCACGTTCCTCCAGGTCGTCCTGCCGATGAGCCGCAACTCCTTGATCACGGCGGGGCTCTTCTCCTTCCTGTACGCGTGGAGCGACTTCATGTTCGCGCTCACGCTGAACACGACGGACGACGTCAAGCCCGTCACGCTCGGCATCTACCAGTACATCGGAGCGCACGTCGGGGACTGGGGGTCCGTCATGGCCGCGTCCGTCCTGTCGGCGATCCCGGCCGCCGTGCTGCTCGTCCTCGCCCAGAAGTACATCGCGGCCGGAATCACCGGCGGATCCATCAAGTAAGGCTGCCCATGAACCACTTGCCCGTATTTCCCGACGGCTTCGTCTTCGGCGCGGCCACCGCCTCGTACCAGATCGAGGGCGCCGTGCAGGAGAACGGCCGCGGCCCCTCCATCTGGGACACCTACAGCCACACCCCCGGTTGCACCCACGAGGGCGACACCGGAGACGTGGCCTGCGACCACTACCACCGCTACCCCGAGGACGTGGCACTGCTGCGTGACCTCGGCGTCGACTCGTACCGCTTCTCCGTCGCCTGGCCGCGCATCCAGCCGACGGGCGAGGGGCCGGCGAACCAGAAGGGCCTCGATTTCTACTCGCGGCTCGTTGACGCACTGCTGGAGGCGGGCATCGAGCCGGCTGCCACGCTCTACCACTGGGACCTCCCGCAGGCACTGGAGGACCGCGGCGGCTGGCGGGTCCGCGAGACCGCCGAGCGGTTCGGCGAATACGCGGGGATCGTCGCCGAGCACCTCGCCGATCGCGTCCCGCGCTGGATCACCCTCAACGAGCCCTGGTGCAGCGCCTTCCTCGGCTATTCGGTGGGCCGCCACGCGCCGGGAGCGCAGGAGGGCACCGGCGCGCTTGCCGCCGCCCACCACCTGCTCGTCGGGCACGGCCTGGCGATGAAGGAGCTGCGGGCGGCGGGCGTGCGCGAGGCGGGCATCACTCTCAACCTCGACCGCAATGTTCCAGCTTCGGACACCGCCGCCGACCGCGCGGCCGTCGTGCGCGCCGACACCCAGCACAACCTCGTGTGGACGGAACCGCTTCTCGCGGGCCGCTACCCGACGACCGAGGCCGACACCTGGGGCGAACTGATCGCGGCGGAGGACTTCCGGCGCGACGGCGACCTCGAACTCATCGGGCAGCCCCTCGACTTCCTGGGCGTCAACTACTACCGCCCGATCGTCGTCGCCGACGCCGCGCACCGTGAGCCGGACCCGGAGCGCCGCGTCGCCACCGACAACCGGTACGAGGAGCGCCCCTACCCCGACGTGCGGCGCACGGCGATGGGCTGGCCCGTCGTTCCCGAGTCCTTCACCGACCTGCTGACCGCCCTGAAGGGCCGGTACGGCAACGCGCTCCCGCCGATCCACATCACCGAGAACGGCACCGCCGAACACGACGAACCGGCCGCCGACGGCGCCGTGCACGACACCGACCGCGTCGCCTACCTGCACAGCCACCTCACGGCGCTGCGCGCGGCGATGGACGCGGGCGTCGACGTGCGCGGCTACTACGTCTGGTCGCTGCTCGACAACTTCGAGTGGGCCCTCGGCTACGCGAAGCGGTTCGGCATCGTCCGCGTCGACTACGACACCCAGGAGCGCACGCCGAAGGACAGCTATCACTGGTACCGAAAGCTGATCGCGGCACACCGGGGCTGAGCACCCGTCAGGCGGTGATGTCCTCCAGGCTCCGGTCCCGCGTCGACGTGCCGAACACGGCGACCGCCACCACCGCGACCACGATCACGGCGCACAGCAGCAGGAACACGCCGACGAACGTGAGCGAGGTGTAGGCGGCGCCGAGGACGATCGGGGCCAGGGCCGCGCCCACCCGGCTGAACACGGCGGACGCGCCGACGCCCGTGCCGCGGATCCATGTCGGGTACACCTCCGGCGTGTACGTATAGAGGGGCGCGTAGGCGCCGTTGAGGAAGAACGCGAGCGCCACACTGCACACGATCACCACCGCGTCGCTGTGGGTCGTGGCGGCACCGAGCGCGGCCAGCGCGCCCGCCAGCAGGAAGATGACGATGCTCCACTTGCGGTCGAGGCGCTCGGACAGCACGGCCGCCGGGTAGTAGCCGACGACCTGGGCGACCTCGATCAGGATGGAGTAGCCGAAGCTCTCGCTGATCGAGAAGCCCCTGTCGACGAGGAGGGTCGGCAGGAAGACGAGGAAGCCGTAGTAGACGAAGCTGAAGCAGAACCAGAGCACCCAGACGAGCCCTGTCTGGCGCAGCAGCGGGGGACGCCACAACGCCAGGAACCTTTGCAGTCCGCGCGGTTGGTCCACGGCCGGAGCCGCTGCGGCCGATCCGGCGGGCACGGGCGCAGGCTCGGGCAACGGCGCCCCGGTGGCTTTGCGGACCTTGTCCTCCAGGCGCTCCACCTCGACCATCGCCTCGTCCACCCGTCCGCGTGAGACCAGATAGCGCGGTGACTCGGGCAGACTGCGGCGCCAGAACACGGCGAGGATGATCGGAAGACCGACGACGATCTGTGCGACGCGCCAGCCGCCGTCGAAGGCCTGGATGATGAAGAAGCCGATCAGCGCGGCCAGTACATAGCCGAACGCGAAGAAGCCGGCGAGCGAGCCGACGAAGTGACCGCGCCGGGACGGCGGCGAGAACTCCGCCAGATACGGCATCACGATGTTGGCGTTGATGCCGATGGCGACGCCGCCGACGATTCGGGTGGCGACGAGCACGAAGGCGTCGGGGGAGAACGCGCCGACGATCATCGCGGCGCTGTAGCAGGTCATCGACCAGACGAGGAGATTGCGCCGGCCGGTGCGGTCGCCGATGAAGCCGACGAGCAGCGCGCCGAGCACGGCGCCGATGAGGGACGAACTGCCGAGCAGCCCCTGTTCCAGGCCGGAGAGCGCGAACACTCCGGCCACGATGGGCAGCAGGAACGAGACGATCCCGTTGTCCATGCCGTCGAAGGTGGTGCTCAGTCCGCCCTTGAGGAGGATGCCGCGCTGGACGCGGGTGACCGGCAGCCGGTCGAGCCGGGCCGCCACCTCACGGGCGGCGCCGGTCAGTTGGCGGGATGGGGTGGAGGTCTGTGGGGTCACGGTGACCGCCCTTCGGGACCGTGCCGCACGAGTGCGGCACGGGATCGGGGAGGAGTGGGGGCTGTCTCCTTGCGGTGTTGCGGGTGGCGCCTGTGGTGCCTGTGGCGCCTGTGGTGAACGAGGGGGGGGATCAGGCCGGCTTGAGGACCTGGCGGTAGAAGCGGAGCCAATTGGCGCCCATGATCTTGGCGACCTCGTCCTCGTCGAACCCGGCCTGCTCGGAGAGGCACTGGGCCAGGGCCGGGAAGTCGGCGGTGGATTCCATCCAGGTGATCGCAGGCGCCTTGCCGGGCGTGCCGGACAGGGCGGCGCCGCGCTGCTCGGTGCGCGTCCAGCGGCCCTTGCGCATCCACTGGAGCTCCGGCTCGCCCGTCTTGCGGCTCAGGTCGGTGCCGATGCCGACATGGTCGATGCCGATCAGGTCGACGGTGCGGCGCACCATGTCGCACCACTCCTCGCGGCTGCCCGCCCACGGCCCGCTGATGTTGCGGTACGTGGCGAGGCCGAGCATGCCGCCGCCCGCCGCGAGCGCCTTGAGCAGTTCGTCGCCCTTGTTGCGCGGGTGCTCGTACAGGGAGCGCGGGTTGGCGTGGGTGACGGCGACGGGCCGCTCGGAGACCCGGATGGCGTCGAGCCCGGTGCGCTCGCCGACGTGGGAGAGGTCCACGATCATGCCGAGCCGGTTCATCTCGTGGACGACCTCGCGGCCGAACCGGGACAGACCGCTGTCCTCGGGCTCGTAGCAGGAACCGCCGATGGCGTTCTGGTTGTTGTACGTGAGCTGCATGACCCGCAGGCCCATGTCGTGGAAGAGTTCAAGGAATCGGATGCGGTCCTCGATCGGCGAGGAGTTCTGGGTGCCGAGGAGGACGGCGGTGCGGCCCTCGCGGTGGGCCTGCTCGATGTCGTCGGCGGTGCGGGCGATGCGGATCAGGTCGGCGTTCTCGCGCTCCAGGTCGCGCCAGCGGCCGATCTCGTCCATCGTCTCCGTGGCGTTCTCCCAGAACGCCAACGTAGGTGTGATGCAGGCGAGGTGGCCCGCGCGGAGCTCCTGGAACACCTCACGGTCGTAGAGGCTGCATTCGAGGCCGTCGATGTAGAGCACGCCGTCACCTTCCGTCGCTGAGTATGGGGGCCGCGACCTTGTCCGCCGACTCGTCCGCCGGCTTGTCGGCCCAGTCCTCGCCGACCTCGCCGACGATCCGGCCGCTCTCGTCGAACACCGAACGTCCGGTGTGCTGCCGCGACAGGTCCGAGTCCGGGGTCAGGGCCTCGTTGCCGAGGTGGAACAGGCTCCACCACAGGTCCGCGGAGACGTCGAGGCCGTGGCGCAGCACGTGGTCCAAGGGGGTCGCGGAGGCTGCTTCTTGAAGCGGAGCGCAGTCCAGGACCCGCTCGCCGGGTGCCGCACCGCCGCTGACAGTGAGTGCCACACCGAACTCGGCCGCCTGCACGGGCAGTACGTCGAGCAGCTCGGGCCGAGCGACATCCGCCACAGTGATGCGGGCCTTCACATGGCGGTGGGTCAGCGCCACCGCCAGGTCGAGGAGGTCGGGCGCGGCGACCAGCGCGTGACGGCCGCGGACGTCCACGACCGTGTCGGGGCCCGTCGTGCGGCGGTGGATCCGCAGCGCGGCCGTCGCACGGAGGGCGTCCGCGTCGTCGTACAGCCGACGCAGTGCGTCGAGGCCGAGGGCCTGCGCGACGACGGTGGTGTCGCGGGCGGCGGGGACCGCGCCGCGCGGCACACCGAGTGCGCGCAGCACGCGGCCGGTCACCAGACGGCACTCGCGCAGCGAGACATTGACGGGCGAAGTGTCCTTACTGGTCACGGGAGTTGAGGTCACGATCAGTCACGCTCCTCGGGGCGGCGGGGGTAGATCCAGTCGAAGGCGCGCCCCTCGGCCAGATCCGCGCGGGTCGGTGCGCCGTGGAAGAGGAGGCCGAGCACGCTGCGGCCGAACGCGTCCACGGTCTTGTCCAGGCCGTGGAACGCGGCGTTCATCAACCGCACGATGTGCACCGGGACGAAGTCCTTCGCCAGCATGTTCATGTGCGGTGAGTGGTGGTGGCGGCCCGCGAGACCCTGTGCCCGGGTCACCGTCCACCGCTCCTCGGGATGTTCGGCGAGGAATTCGCCGACGAGGGTGTCATCGGGCACCTCGTCGAGGGCGGCCGCGAGCCGCTGGATGTCACCGGGCAGGTCCAGGGCCCACTCGAAGCCGCCGGGCACCTCCTCGACCGGGCCGCGGCGCGGCTCCTCGGCGTCCCGTGACTTGTACCAGCGGAAGTGCCGTTGGTCCGGGTCGTCGAGGTCCTGGGCGAGGGCCCAGGCATACTCGCGGGTGAGCAGGCCCCGCAGTTCCGTGATGGTCTCCCGCGGACGCCTGCGCAGTGTCTCGTCGGCGGGCTGGTGGCTCAGCAGCGCGTCGGTGTGCTCCGGGCGCAGTTCCAGCAGGACGGCGTCGAACACCTCGACGGCTTCTCGGCACACCTGGTCGTCGGGCAGCCCGGTGACAAGATCCCCGAAGACGGCGTCAGGGGCGGCCGCTTCGAGGCGCTTCGTGAGTACGCGCAGCCCGTCGGCCACCATCGACGAGGCCGTGAAGTCGTGGTAGGTCAGCGGGTCCTGGTCGTGGAAGTCGACCGCGCGCGCCAGGAGTTCGGCGGCCCGGTCGGCCTCCGCCGAGCCCGGCACCACCGGGATGCGGCGGGCCTCGGCCACCGCCGTGCGGCGCAGGGTGAGCCAGCGGTCGAGCAGCACCGGATGGTTGTTCGCGAAGAACACGAGGCCCAGCGCGGAGCCGTTGCCGAGGCCGAGGAAGCGCCGCAGTTCCGGGGCGAGCCGCGCGGCGTGCGGGTCGCGGCAGCGGGCGAGGTGCTCGACCAGGTCCACGGAGAACTCGCGCATCAGATACGCGGCGAGCATCTGCGCGTGGTACGGCAGGCGCAGTGGATGGTCGTCCTCCAGCGCGCTGTAGGAGCGGGTGCCGAAGGTGCCGTTGCCGTCCAGGCCCGTGTTGCGCATCAGATAGCCGACCGGCCACAGCTCCGCGACACGCGGCTGCCGGCCGGCCGCCAGGTGCTCGATGACATGGTCGAACAGGCGCAGGCTGCGATTCGAGCGGCACCACACGAGACTGCCGGGCGTGGCACGGCCCGCGTACAGCTTCGGCATCTCCTCGCGGGTCGCCCGCAGGTCCTCGTCGTCCGTCTCGCCCTCGACGAGCGCGCCCATCATGTCCCAGTCGGTGCCGATGATGCGTCCGGTGCGCCCCTCGAGCTTCGGCTCGAAGGAGAACACCATGAAGTCGAAGACGGCCGTGGGTGTGCGCACGCGGTACACCGCCTCACCCCTGGCGCGCTCGTCGATGTCGAAGCGGACGAGGTCGACCGTCCACCGCTCCCGCGTCATCAGGTGCATGAGCGAGCGGCTGGCGCTGAGCCTGCTCGGGGCGAGGGTGGCGAGCCGTTCGGGGCGCATGAAGGCCGTGGCGGGTTCGGGGTGGTCCTCGGGGGGCCGGAGTTCGCTCCGGGTGGTCATGTGACTCCCTTCGGAGGGGTGTCTGCGAGGTACGCAGGGGATCGCCGCGTGGTGCCCGGCGGGTGGGTCAGGCCGTCCAGGACGTGTGGCCGTCGCCGAGGCCCGCGGTGAGCCGGGCCAGGTCGGCGGCGCCGTTCGCGAGTACGTCCTTCGCGGACAGTGGGTCGAAGCGGGTCGCGGGGCCGACCGCGCAGAGCGTCACGGTCGGGCGGCCGGTGCGGCCGAGGAGCGGGAAGGCGATGGCGGCGAGGCCCTCGTCGGCGTACTCGGGGATCAGCGCGTAGCCCGCCTCCCGGATCTCGACGAGTTCCTCGCCGTCCGGGAGCGGGACTCCGCGTTCGCGCAGGGCCTCCAGGGTGGCGTCGTCGGCGTGCGCGATCAGCACCCGCCCCGTCGCGCCGCCCCGCAGTGACATCCGGCGGCCCAGCGCGAGGGTCACGTGGGCGGCGGTGCCGGGCTCCGCGCGCTTGACCACGCGGGTCGCGTCGTCGTCGAGGACCGCGAGACACACCGACTGGCCGATGCGCTCGGCGAGGTCGGCGAGGACCCGGGAGACACGCTCACCGAACCCGGCGTGCTGCAGTGCCGCGTTCCCCAAGTGGGCCGCCTTCACCGTGAGTTGGTAGGCGCCGTCGGGGAGCTGCTCCATCCAGCCCGCAGCTACGAGTGTGACCAGCTGGCGGTGCACCTCGGAGCGTGTGGCACCGACGGCTCGGGCCAGCTCCGCCACCCGCACGGGGTCGGTGGTCTCACCCACCACGTCGAGGAGACGCAGCAGCTTGAGGGCGGAACTCATGGGCTTGGTCGTGTTGTTCGCTTCATTGGTCGTCATAAAATGTAGGACACCATCCCGTATTTCGTGACGCCAATTATGAAGACCACGGCCGGAGATGAGTCAAGAGGTGGGCAACGGCCAAATGTTGTGGGGTGGTTGATGCGTCGTCGCACGTCAACGCATGTGTGACACGAACGCCTTCATGAACGCGTCGGTCGACTGGCTCACACCGCTGCACGTCGCCGCCGCGGGACCGCCCGGCCCGTCGGGGCACGCGCGGTCGCGGGCCGCCGACCAGAAGGAGACCCAGCTCATTCCCCTGGACTTGGCGAACGCGCCGAGCTGGGCGGCGTCGGAGGGCGTGAAGACCTCTTCGTCGATGTCGTTGACGCCGATCATCGGGGTCACGGCGACGCGGTTCCACACCGAGCTGTCCGAGCCGCCGATGATGTCCTTGAGCTGGGCATGTGTGGACTCGGCGGTGTCGATGGCGTACTTGCCCATCCGGCCGCGGGGGTGGGGCGCGGGGGAGGAGCCGAAGTTCATCGCCATGGCGTTGACGGAGTCGATGTCGACGCCGTGCTTCTTGGCGTTGCGCAACAGGGAAAGGCCGTCCGCGGTGATGCCACGGGGTAGCGCCGGGAGCGTGAACGACACGTCCAGGCCAGGGTGTTGGCGCTGCAGCGCCGCGACGACCCGGTTGCGCCGGTCCACGCTCGCGCGGTCGGTCAGGGCGTCGCCCTCGATGTCGAAGTCGACCTTGGTGAGCTTGTAGTGGTCGATGACCTGCTCGTACGCGGAGGTGAGCCGTGACGCCGACGTGCAGGTGCGGGCGAGTTCGTTGCCGCTCTGCCCGCCGAAGGAGACACGTACGTCGCCGCCCGCGGAGCGCAGTGCGCCGATCTTGGCGGCGACCGGGTCACCGTCGAGCGCCGACCTGCCCCACTGCGGGGTGCAGTCACCCTTGGGTTTGACGAAGGCGAGGGTGTAGGTCTTCACGCCCGTGCTGCGGGCGGCCCGGGGCAGGTCGAAGGCGGGGGAGAGGGAGGTGTCGACGTACGGGGCGAACGAGACGCGCTTCGGCGGGGTGGTGGAGTGCGTCGGCCTGGGCTTCGGTGTGTGCTTCTTCGGCGGGGAGTGGGAGGGCTTCGGTGACGGGGAAGGGCTCTTGCCCGGGTTGGCGGTGCCCTGGTGGCGCGCGGAGGGCGACGCGGGATCGTCGCCGCCCGTGGCCAGCAGGGTGCCGCCCACCGTGGCCGCGACCAGCACCGCGCCGCCGGCCACGAAGGCGCCGGTGCGGCGGCCGGACCGGGCGTCCCGCGTGCGCTCCCTGCCGCCGGACGCGCGCGCGGCCAGCCACGCGGCGGGCGAGGTGCGCGGCTTGCGCCGCTTTCCGGCGGGGCCTCGGGACGGGGACGCCATGCGGGTCCTTCATAATCGGGTGCGGGGCACGGCGGCACATCGTAGGCGCTGTGTTCGACTTGTGCCCGCTCGGTGCCTGCCGCGCACAACTCGCCCCGTCGCACTGTGAGTTAATCAACTCGGCATGCGTGATGTGTCGGGTCACTTGGTGCGAATCGGAACGTGTCCGCGCGGCGCCGACATGTCGGGCGTCACGATGTGCCAGGCGGTGGGGTGCCGGTCCCGCATCAGACGGCGATACCCGTACAGACCCGTGGAGATCGGGAGGATGGCTGCACCGGTCAGCGTGTCGCCGATTCCGCCGTACTCCGCGAGCGAGGGATGTGTCACACCGATGACGACCACGCCGATGGCCGCCGCGTACGGGAGGTGGTGGACTTCCCCGTCATGGTCGCGGGCCGCATCGACCAGGCCCAGGAAGCGGACACCATCATCGCCATGGGCCAGGCCGATGCCTGCGCCATGACCCGCGTGCTGATCTGCGACCCCCGAATGCCCGGCAAGGCCGAGCGTGGCGACACCGAAGCGATCCGCGCCTGCATCGGCTGGAGCCAGGCCTGCATCGGGTACTTCCAGTCCGGCCACCCCTTCCCCTGCTTCCAACACCCAGAGGCAGGACGCGAGTTGCGCTTCGGGGCCCTGCCGCTGATCACCCGGCGCAAACGTGTCGTCGTCGGCGGTGGCCCGGCGGGCCTGAAGGCGGCGGCGGTCGCGGCGGGACGCGGACACGACGTGACCCTGTACGAGGCCGGACGGCGCCCCGGCGGCCAGGTCCTGCTGCCCCAGGAGCTGCCCGGCCGAGTGGAGTTCGGGGGATCTGCCACCAACCTGGAGGACGACGCGCGGCGCGCCGGGGCCCGCGTCGTCACCGGCACTCGCGTCGAACGCGCCTTCCTGGCCGAGACGGCACCGGAGGCGGTTATCCCCGCGCCGGGCGCGGCGCCCCGGCGCCCGGAACTCGAATTGCTCGACGACCCGGTCGTCCTCGACGCCTGGCAGGTCATCCAGGGCGCAGGCACGCCGGGCGGCCGGATCCTCATGGCGGACTGGCGCGGCGACTGGGTCGGCCTGCACCCGAACCATCGAACCCCCGGTCAATCGAACCGTCACCCGAACCCCCGAACAGCAAGGCCGACCGCCGCAGTCGCCGCGCCACCAGCACCAGCGCGTCAGGGTCTCCCCGGTCGGCGGGTGTCGCGGCCATCAGTGCCATCCGGTCGCGCCAACTGCGCCCCGGGAGCGGCACGGCCACCGCGTTCATGCCCCACACCGACTCGCCCCGGCTCACCGCGTATCCCAACTCCCGTACGGTGGCGAGCTCTTCGAGGAGAGCGGCGCGCGACGTGATCGTGTGCGGGGTGGCCTCGGGCAGGAGCTCGTCGGGATACAGCGACAGGACCTGGTCGTCGGTCAGGCGGGCGAGGAGGACCTTGCCGCCGGACGTGGCGTGCGCCGGGTGTGTGCGGCCGATCTCCAGCATCACCCGGACCGGGTGCCGGGACTCACGGCCGTCCGTGATGAGGATCTCGTCGCCCAGCAGCGCGACGCTGGTGATGGTCTCGCCGGTCCGGGCCGCCGCGTCGTCGAGGACGGGCCGCAGCGCGTCGCGTGCCTCGGGCCCGTAGCCCGCCGGCCGGCCCAGGCGGACGAGTTCGGGCCCCGCGCAGTAGCCGCGCCCCGAGGACTCGCGGGTCACGAACCCGCGGCCCTCCAGGGTGCTGAGCACCCGGTGCGCGGTCGAACGGGCCACCCCGAGGGCACGCGCCGCATCCGTCACGGACAGCGAGTCGTGCTCCAGGAAGAGGCGCAACAGCCGCAGACCGGTGTCCAGGGACTCGATGACGTAGCGCTGCGAGCGCTCGGTGTCGGCCATGGTCAGATCGCCGTGTATCCACCGTCGACGACGAGTTCGGTGCCGGTGACGAACCGGGACTCGTCGCCGGCCAGGAACACCACGGCGTTGGCGATGTCCGCGGGGGTGCCGCGGTGCCCCATCGGGGTGTTGTCGAGCATGCGCTGCGCGTAGGCCGCCGCCTCGGGCGAGGGATCAGCGGAGAGAGACTTGCTCAACTCCGTCTCGATGGAACCCGGGTGGACGGAGTTCACGCGAATTCCCGACTTCGCGTACGTCGCCGCGTCGGCCTTCGTCATCAGCCGCACCGCTCCCTTGGCCGCGTGGTAGAGGGGAATGCGCGCTCCGCCGACGAGGCCGTAGATGGACGACATGTTGACGATGGAGCCGCCACCGCTTTCCAGCATGTGTCGCACCGCGTGCTTCGTCGTGAGCCACACTCCCTTGACGTCCACGGAGAAGAGGAAGTCGAATTCCTTCTCCTCGACCTCGTGCGCCGGCTTGATCGGACCGGGCACGCCCGCGTTGTTGACCAGGACGTCGATCCGTCCGTAGGCCTCGGCGATCGAGTCGAACGCGGCGCGCACCGACGCCTCGTCCACCACGTCGACCTGCCGGTACGCGGCCTCGCCCTGGTAGGAATCGGCCGGGGCCAGATCCGCGACGACGACGGTGGCGCCCTGCGCCGCGAGCGCGTCGCCGATGGCGGCACCGATACCGCGCGCGCCTCCCGTGATCACGGCGACCTTGCCCTGTACGCGTCCTTCGCTCATCGTGAGCTCTCCCATTCCTCGAGTCGATTTCCGCGAGTCGATTTCCTTGAGTCGATCGACTCCGCCGAATTGTCCTTCTCTGCGGGACAGCTTTGGATCCGGTGTTCTCGGCTCGACTTTCAAGTGCTTTTCAACCGTACACCCGGGTTCATGAAAGCCGATTGAATCGGCCTTCTGTTGTCCCTCTGTGCGGGACGCTAGCGGAAGGGGAATTCCTCGGTAACCCGGTTTTCCATTGGACGGAATCCCTGTGGAGCAGACCTCCGGCCCCTCCGAGACTCGGACCGCCCCCTTCCCGACAAGCGACAAACGACAAGCGCCCAGCGACCATCCCTCGGAGGACCCATGCCCACGGCCGTGATCACCGGTGCCGCCTCAGGACTCGGCAGGGCCCTCGCGGCCCGCGCCGCCGCCGAGGGATGGAGCGTCGCGCTGCTGGACCGCGACACCGACGCCGTGTCCGCCGCCGCGCGAGAACTCGGCGCCCTCGCCGTCACCGCCGACGTGACCCGCCCCGACGAACTCGCCGACGCCTTCGCCACCGTGGCCGAGCGGCTCGGCCCCGTCCACGGCCTCGTCAACAGCGCCGGGCTCACCCGTCCAGGACCCTCGCGCACACTGCCCGCCGACGACTGGCGCACCGTCGTCGACGTCGACCTCGACGGCACCTTCTTCGCCTGCCAGGCCGCGTACGAGCACTTCGCCGACGCCCCGTCGATCGTCAACGTCGCCTCCATCGCCGCCGCCCGCGGACTTCCCGGTCGCACCGCCTACAGCGCCGCCAAGGCCGGAGTCGTCGGGCTCACCCGCTCCCTCGCCGCCGAGTGGGCGGGCGCGGGCGTCCGCGTCAACGCCGTCGGACCCGCATGGGTCGACACCCCGCTGATCCGCGACATGGTCGACCGAGGAACCCTCGACCTCGATGCGATGATCCGGCAGGTCCCGCTCGGCCGCCTGTGCACGGTCGACGACGTGGCGCAGGCCGTCCTGTTCCTGCTCGACGGCGAACGCTCCGGCTTCATCACCGGCCAGACGCTCTACGTGGACGGCGGGTACACCACTGCCGGATGATCAACCCTGCCCGCCCGCACACCACTTACCGGAGAGCGACGCCATGCCTGTCTACGCAGTCACGTACACCTACACAGACGACACCGCCGGCCGTGACACCCACCGCCCCGCCCACAAGGACTTCCTGAACGCCCTCGCCGACCAGGGCGTCAACCTGTGCTCGGGCCCCTTCGCCGCGGCTGAGGTGCCCGGCGCGCTGCTCCTGATACGCGCCGGGGACAAGGCGTCCGCGCTCGCCGCCACCGAGCGGGATCCCTTCCGTGTCCAGGGGCTCGTCTCGGGCGTCGAGGCCCGCGAGTGGACCCCCGTGCTCGGCCCGCTGGCCGCGCGGCTCGGCTGACCTTCGTCGGCATCCGGGTCTTGGCAGATGCCGCCCGGATGCCGAGGATGGCCCGCATGGCAAGATCGGAATCCGGCGAGTCGGTGCTGACCCGCGCGATGCGCATCCTGCGCCTGTTCACCGCCGCCGCCCCCGTGCTCACCGTCTCGGAGATCTCCCGGCGCGCGGACCTGCCGGTGGCGACCGCGCACCGGCTCGTCGGCGAACTCGTCGACCTGGGCGCCCTCGACCGCACCGACGGGAAAGGCGTCCGCATGGGCGTCCAGATGTGGGAGCTGGCCTCGCGCTCCTCGCGCACGTTCGACCTGCGCCAGGCCGCCATGCCGTTCATGGAGGACCTGCTCTCCGCCGTCCGGCACCACACGCAGATCGGTGTCCTCGAAGGCACCGACGTCCTCGTCCTGGAACGCCTCTCCGCGCGCGGCGCCGTCGCCAACATCGCCCGCATCGCGGGCCGCCTCCCCGCGCACGCCATCTCCACCGGCCTCGTCCTCCTCGCCTACAGCCCGCCCGAGATGTGGGAGAAGGTCCTGGCAGGCCCCCTGGAGCGGCACACGCCCGGCACCGTCACCGACCCGGCCGCACTGCGCCGACTCCTCGCCCAGATCCGGCAGGACGGGCACGTCGTCGCCCCCGAGATGATCACCGTCGGTTCCACCGGGATCGCCGCCCCCGTCCGCGACGACCGCGGCGACGTCACCGCGGCGCTCTCCGTCGTGGTCCCCAGCAGCGAACCCCACCCGCGCGCCTGCGTGCCCGCACTCCTCGCCGCCGCCCGAGGCATCTCCCGCACCCTCGGCGCCCCCGCCCCGGGCGAGCGGCCGGTCCGTACCCGCGGCGCGGTCCGTGCGCGCCCGGGGGCGGCCCCGATTCCCATTGAATGAAAGGGTCGTTGTTCGCAACTCCCGTATGTCCGCAGGGTGTTCACGGCGCCTCATGCGCCAGGGCCGCACCTCGGAGAGGGAACACCATGGGCAACACCACCTTCACGTACGACGTCTTGGTCATCGGCTCCGGAGCCGCCGGTATCTGCGCCGCGCTCAGGGCCGAACGGGAGGGACTCGACGTACTCGTCATCGACAAGGACCGCTATCTGGGCGGCACTTCGGCCATCTCCGGCGGCTGGGGCTGGCTGCCCGGCAACCGGCAGGGCGTCGCCGAGGGAGACACCCGCGAGGAGGCCGAGACGTACATCAAGGCGCTCGCCGGACCGTCCCACGTCCCGGAGGCCGTCGCCACCTTCCTCGACGAAGTGCCGCGAGCCATGGACTTCTTCGAGAACGAGGCCGGGATCGAGTTCCACTACCCGGAGATGGCCCCGGACTACCAGATGGACACTCCCGGCGCCCGTAAGTCGGGCCGCGCCGTCACCGTCGCCGCCACCAACGGCCGTGTCCTGGGCCGCAACCGCCTCCGGGTGCAGCCCTATCTGTACCCGTACACCGTCTTCGGCTACATGCCCGAGATCGGCCCGGACATCGCCACCTTCATCAAGGCCAACCGCTCGCTGAAGGCCTTCGCGTACGTCACCCGCAAACTGACCCGCACCTGGGCCGAACGCCTCGTCTTCCGCCGTGCGTTGGTGCGCACCAACGGCAACGCCCTGATGACCCGCCTCATCGCCGCAGCCACCGACGCCGGCATCCCGATGTGGACCCGCACCAAGGCGTCCCGCATCCTCAAGGACGACAACGGCGTCGTCACCGGCGCCGAGATCGAGGGCGCCCGCACCGGCACGGTCCAGGCCCGGCTCGGCGTCGTCATCGCGGCGGGCGGCTTCTCCGGCGACACCGAACTGCGCCGCCGACACTTCGGACACGACCCGCGCGGCGACAACCACACCACCCCCACGGTCGGCCACCAGGGCGACGGCTACCGCCTGGCGCACGCCGCCGGCGGTGTCATGAACGCCGACCCGCACCAGCCCGCGTCCTGGGGCCCGGTCACGGTCTGGAAGAACCTGCGCGGCCAGGACCGCATCTTCCCGCACCTGCGCGCCTTCGGGCTGCCCGGTCTCATCGCCGTCAACCGGCGCGGCGAACGCTTCGCCAACGAGTCGTACTCGTACCACGACTTCGGCGTCGAGATGATCAAGGAGAACGCGGGGGAGCGCGACACCTACGGCTGGATCATCGGCGACCGCAAGGCCATGCACACCTACGGCATCGGCTACGCCAAGCCCTGGCCGCTGCCCACCTGGTACTTCAGGAAGGTCGGCTATCTGACACAGGGCCGCACGGTCGCCCGCCTCGCCGCCCGCATCGGTGTCCCGGCCGACGCCCTCCGCCGAACCCTCGACGTCTTCAACGAAGGTGCGGCGCGCGGCGAGGACCCCGCCTTCCGGCGCGGCTCCAACTGGTTCCACCACTTCAAGGGCGACATGGAGCACAAGCCCAACCCGAACCTCGCCCCCATCGACAAGGGCCCCTTCTACGCCGTGAAGATCCAGATGGGCGATCTCGGCACCTACGCGGGCCTGTCGGTCAACACCCGCAGCGAGGTCCTCACGGAGCACGGCGAGGCCGTCCCCGGTCTGTACGCGGTGGGCACGTCCGCCGTCTCCGTGTTCGGCGGCGGCTACCCCGGATACGGCGCCAACATCGGCCCGGCGATGGTCTTCGGCCACCAGGTCGGCCGCGACATCGCACAGCACGCGCGTGAGCGGGAGGCCCGGCGGGCGTGACGCCCTACAGCCCCGCCTCCCGCTCCCCGGAGTCGCCCGCCCGGTACACGCTCGGCGGCACCCCGAAGCGCTCCCGGAAGGCCCGGCTGAAGTGGAAAGGGCTCGCGAACCCCGAGGCCCGTGCGACCGGCCCGATGTCCAGGTCGGTCGCGTCCAGGAGTTGCTGCGCGTGGCCGAGACGCGCGGCGCGCACCGCTTGCATCGGCGTACGGCCGGTCTGCTCGGCGTAGAGATGCGCGAACCGCGAGGGGGACAGGGCGACTTGGCGGGCGAGGGAGTGGACCGTGTGCGGGCCGCCGGGGTCCGCGGCGATGATCGCGTCGGCCTGTCCCACGCGCGGATCGTACGGTGCCGCGGCGGCCTGGCCCGCGGCGGCGGTGGACCCGGTGGCCAGGAGGAGCACCTCCTCGATGGCGCCGAGCGCCAGTTCCCTGCCGGGCCCGGCGGAGGCGATCGCGATGCCCGCCGGGTCCTGGCTCGGCGGCGCCTCCCCGCCGGCCCAGCGGGCGTCGGCGTGCAGTCGTAGGAAGGCCGAGCCGACCCGGGCGCGCACCGCTGCGGGCACGCCCGTCACGCAGTACACCCCACCCTCCCGGCTGTGGTCGCGCAGCCAGGCAGGCCAGGCCGCGCGCGGCTGGAAGTGCACCCACCAGCCGCCCCAGGAACGCGCGGAGGGGTCGGTGCGGTAGGCATGCCGGCGGCGGGCGGGGAGCACGGCGAGGTCACCGGGCCGCTGCGCGATCCACGGGCCGCTTCCCCGCACCTGGCCACGGCCCTCGGCGGTCCACAAGAGCAGCCAGTTGGCGGCGCCCGCGGCGCGCGCCACCCGGTAGTCGGCGGGCTGCGAGAACCGCGAGGCGACGAGTGACTGAGCCGGCGGAGAAGGAGTGTCCGCAGCAGTTTCAGGCATGTGCGCGCCGGTGCCCGTCATTCGGTATCCACCGCCCCCAGCCGTAGTTTCGGATCAGTCCGCTTCCGCGCGGACACGAGCCTGCAGCAGTCCAGCACACGGTCCGCGCGTGCTCAAAAGATGCCCGACGGCCGAGAGGAACACCCAGTGCAGACACACGAGTTCGCCGCCCCCGACTCGGTGGCCTTCCAGGAACAATTCCGCACCCGTGGCTACGCGATCGCCCCCGCCCTCTTCGCCCCCGCCGAAACCCGCGAACTCACCGACGAGTTCATGCGATTGCAGGCGGCAGGCCCCGTGCCCGGCCACTTCGAACCCAAGCCGCAGCCGGCCGGCGCCGCCCTCGACCCCCTCCTCTCCCACCCCCGCGTGATGCAGCCGCACCGCTTCAACGACCTGGCGCGGCGCCGCCTGCTCGACCCCCGCCTCGCGGGCATCCTCGCGGGCCTCTTCGGCGAGGAACCACTGGCCGCGCAGAGCATGTTCTACTTCAAGCCGCCCGGCGCCCGCGGCCAGGCCCTGCACCAGGACAACTTCTATCTGCGGGTCGAACCCGGCACCTGTATCGCCGCCTGGGTCGCCCTCGACCACATCGACCGGGACAACGGCGGCCTCGAAGTGGTCCCCGGCACCCATCTGATGGACCTGTTCTGCCCGGAGGAGGCGGACGCGAGCGTGTCCTTCGCGCGCGAGTACGTGCCGCCACCCCCCGGCCTCGTGCCCGAGCCCGTCGACATGGAGCCCGGCGACGTCCTCTTCTTCAACGGCACGCTGGTCCACGGCTCCGGACCCAACCGTACGGCGGACCGCTTCCGCCGCTCGTTCATCTGCCACTACGTCGGCCGGTCCACCGAGCGCATCGCCGGCTATTACGGCCTGCGGACGATGGACGGACAGGCGGTGGAGACGGAGGAGAGCACCGGCGGCGGCCCGTGCGGAACCGAGTTCGCCCCGGCCCCGCACTGACGACCTCACACCGTTTCGGGCCCCGACCTCCCATTGATCTTGTCGATGGCCTGCCGGGCCTGCTCGCCCGGCGCGCGGCCGTTCGCAGCGGACACCGGCAGCGCCGCGGCGCCGGGCTGGGGCGGCTTCGCGTGGGAGGCGGGCGGACGGGAGCGCAGCCGGTGGCTCACCGCCTCGTCCAGCGTCACGGCCCGCTGCGCCCGCTCGGCGAGCCTGCTCGCCTCCTGCCCGATCGCGGCGACGTCCTCCCACGTCAACCGCAACACCACGGCGAGTTCCGCCTCACCGTCCGGCAGTGCGTGCAGCGTTGGTCGGCCGGATTCCGACATCTCTACGGTCCTCCTCCACGCCTCACAGCGCGTAGCGAGCAGTGCGTCACACAGAGATACGCACGCCTCTGCGGGCGCGTTCAGCATCCGAGGACGCGGCTCGACCGCGTCGCGCAAGGGCTCGTCCCGTTCGCGCAGATCCGCCGCAGCGATGGCCGCGCGGTGGGCTGCACGGCGTACTGGGACCCCCGGTACTGGCCGGGACGCAAGGAAGTGCGCGCCATCGAGATCGGCTTCACGTGGCTCGGCGTGTCCGCACAAGGAGCTGGAATCAACGCCGAGGCCAAGCTGCTCCTGATGGGCCACGCCTTCGAACAGCTCGGCGTGGCGCGGGTCGATCTCAAGACGGACGCCCGCAACCAGCGCTCACGCCATGCCATCCAGGCGCTCGGGGCCGGCTTCGAGGGCGTACTGCGGAACTGGTCGATGTCCTGGGCACCCGGTGAGGAAGGCCAGTTGCGTGACTCGGCGATGTACTCCGTCGTCGACGCGGAGTGGAAGCGGGTCAAGGACCGGCTGGCCGCGCGGGTCGCCGGCTACCTGCCCCCGCGCTGAACACGCGAGAGCGGGGCGGCAGATGGCTCTGCCGCCCCGCTCTCCTGCTGCCGTCAGTCCTCAGGACTGGGGACGGCTGCCGTGGTTGGCGCCGTTCTTGCGGCGGGCCTTCTTCTTACGGCGTCGCTTCGAGGACATCGATACCTCCCAGGGTGTGGTGTTTCTTGTCGTTCTCCCTGGATCTGTCCAGGCAGCGTGCGGGCTCATACCCGTGATCATGCACGCTTAATGTGTGTTCTGGGTCACAGTGGTTGGGGGGTCGGGTGGCCGGAACGGATGCGCCTCGATGTGCTCTCGGACGAGCCGGGCGAAGGCGTCGGCCGCCGCGCTGCGGTAGCCGTCCGCGCGGCTGAGGAGGGCGGCCGTACGCGTGGGCAGGGGAGGGTCGACCGGCAGCGGGGTCAGGCGCGGATGGCCGTGGGTGACCGGGTCCGGGAGGACGGTGGCCAGGCCGGTGCGCTGCACGATGTCGATCAGGGTCTGCAGGGAGTTGGCCTCGACCGCGATCCGGGGCCGCACCTGGTGCTCGGCGAAGTACGCGTCGATCCGGCCGCGCGTGGCGAAGTCCTTGCTGAGCAGCGCCAGATGCAGCCGGTCCAGGTCCGGGGCCGTCCATGGCCCGTCCGCCGCACGGAAGGACCCGGGCCCGTCGCCCGCGACCAGGCTCAGGTTCTCCGTGAACAGCGGATCCACCGCGATCCCCGGCAACTGGCCGCCCTGGAACGCGATCCCCAGATCGCACGCGTCCGCGAGCAACTCCGCCTCCAGCAGGTCCTGCGTCAGCTCCCGCACCGCGACCGTGACGCCCGGGTGCCTCTCCCGCAGCGCGGCGATGAGCGGACCGACCAGATACGCGGTGAACGTCGGCGTCACCCCCAGGCGCAGATGCCCGCGCGACAGATCCCGTACGTCGTGGATCGCACGCTCCCCGGCGGCCAGGTCCCGCAGCGCGCGCCGCGCGTGATTCAGGTACGCGCGCCCCGCGTCGGTCGGCCGCACCGTGCGCCCGCTGCGATCGAGGAGCTGCACGCCCAGATTCCGCTCCAGCTGTCTGACCTGTTGGGACAGGGTCGGCTGGGAGATCCGAAGCACCTCGGCGGCGCGCGTGAACCCCGCGTGCTCGACCACAGCCATGAAGTAGCGCACCTGACGCAGCTCGACGGACATGCTCCCAGCGTAGAAGCAGGTATAGAGAACGCCAATACAACTGATGGTCATCAAGTCTTTGACGCTATAGACCCTGCTGAGGCACGGTGAATCCATCGGCCCGCTCATCCAGGAGTTTCCCGGGAGCGGCCGGTTCGGAACGGCACGACAAGGAGCTCTCCATGGACGTCAAGGACTTCGCCCAGCGCACCATCGACATCGCCCGCACCAACGTCGCCGACGGCGGTCGCCCCTTCGCCACCGTCATCGTCCAGGGCGGCGAGATCATCGCGGAGAGCCCCAACCAGGTCGCGCAGACCAACGACCCCACCGCCCACGCCGAGATCCTCGCCATCCGCGAGGCCTGCACCAAGCTGGGCACCGAGCACCTCACCGACGCCACGATCTACGTCCTCGCCCACCCGTGCCCGATGTGCCTGGCCGCTCTCTACTACTGCAGCCCCGCCGAGGTCGTCTTCGTCACGACCCGCGAGGAGTACGCCCCGCACTACGCCGACGACCGCAAGTACTTCGAACTCGACACGTTCTACGGCGAGTTCGCCAAGAACTGGGATGAGCGCAGGCTGCCGATGACCTACGAGCCGCACGCCGACGCCGTCGACGTCTACCGCGAGTGGCAGCGGCGCAACGGCGGCGAGCGGCGCGTCCCCGGTGCCCCCACCGGCGCCTGACCCCGTCACGCGGCGCGCGGCCCGCCCCTTCGGAACACCACGGACAACCACACAACATGACTCAGGACTGCGCCGCCGCCGCGGGCACCACCGCGCCGGCCCAGCCCGCCCCGCCCCGCCGCTGGTGGGGCCTGGCCGTGCTCGGTCTCGCCCAGCTGATGATCCTGCTCGACGCGACGATCGTGAACGTCGCGCTGCCCTCGATGCAGCGCGACCTCGGCATGAGCGACGCGGCCCGCCCCTGGGCCATCACCTCGTACACCCTCGCCTTCGGCGGACTGCTCCTGCTGGCGGGCCGGATCGCCGACCTCGTCGGCCGCAAGCGGGTCTTCCTGACCGGCCTGGCCGGCTTCGCCGTCGCCTCGGCGGCCGGTGGCACGGCTCCGGAGTCCGGAACACTGTTCGCGGCGCGCGCCCTGCAGGGGGTGTTCGCCGCGCTGCTGGCCGCGAGCGCCCTCGCCCTGATCACGACGACCTTCCCGGACCTGCGCGAACGCCGCCGCGCCATCGCGATCTTCGGCGCGCTCGGCGGCGCGGGCGGCGCCCTCGGAGTCACCCTCGGCGGCGTCCTGACCCAGACCGCGGGCTGGCGCTGGTGCCTCTACGTCAATGTCCTGTTCGCCGGGGCCGCACTCGCCGCCAGCGTGCTCATGCCGCCCGACACGGCGCCCCGCACCCGCGGCCGCCTCGACATTCCCGGGGCGGTGCTCGCCTGCGGCGGACTGACCCTGCTCGTCTACGGGTTCAGCGCGGCCGAGAACAGCGGCTGGACGGGCCGCCCGGTGGTGGCGGCGCTGTCGGTGGGCCTGGTGCTGCTCCTCCTCTTCGCAGGCTGGCTGCGCAAGGCCCGCACGCCGCTGCTGCCGCCGCGCCTGCTGCGCGACCCGGCCCGGGTGGCGGCGCTCGTGGCGGGCGCCTGCCTGATGGCGGCGCAACTGTCCCTCTCGCTCTTCCTCACCTTCCACCTGCAGACCGTCCTCGGCTGGTCGGCCGCCCGCACCGGCCTCGGCTTCCTGCCGCTGAGCCTGATCACCACGCTGACCGCGACACAGCTCGGCACCCGCCTGCTGCCCCTGCTCGGCGCCCGCGTGATGATGGCGAGCGGGCTGTGCGTCGCCGCGACGGGCCTGTGGTGGCTCAGCCGCCTGACGGTGCACGCCGACTACACGACCGGCATCCTGCCCGGACTCGCCCTGTTCGGCATCGGCATGGGCGCGACCTTCCTGGCCCTGATGACCACCGCCACGTCCCACCTGCCGCCCGAGGACTCCGGCATCGCCTCGGCCGCCCTCAACTCGGCACAACAAGTCGGCGGCTCGATCGGCTCCGCCGTCTTCAACACGGTGGCCGCGGGCGCGGCCACCGCCTTCGTGGGCCCGCACCGCACCGCGCTGCTGCACGGCTTCACCACGGCGGTGCGCTGGCCGCTGGCCGGCCTCCTCCTGGCCGCGCTCGGCACGGCGGTGCTCGCCCGGCCACGGCGCTCCGGGACATAGCGCGAGAAGCGGGAAACGCCGTACCGCTCACTCAGGCCGTTGACGTGCGACCCGGCCGGTCCGCGGGCACAGTGGGGAAAACTCTCCTGGAACGGGGCGAACGATGTTCCGCAGCGAGTCCCTCGAGGACGGTCAGCAACTGCTGGCCAAACTCGGTGCGCTGACCGCCCGCGCGCGGGAGCTCGCGCAGCTGCAGCGCTCACGGGTCGAACTGGCGGTGGCACTGCAGCGCGGCATGCTGCCCCGCGACCTGCCCCGCCCCGACGGCGTCCGCTTGGCCGTGGGCTACATGCCGGCCAATCACGGGCTCAACGTCGGCGGCGACTGGTACGACGCCTTCACCATGGCCGACGGCTGCATCGGTCTGTCCATCGGCGACGTCCAGGGCCACAACATCCAGGCGGCCGCGTACATGGGGCAGGTCCGTGTCGTGCTGCGCGCGCTGGCCTCCGTCACCGGCGATCCCGGGGAGCTGCTCGGCCGCACCAACGACCTCCTGGTCTCCCTGGACACGGACCTCTTCGCCACCTGCACCTTCCTGCGGCTCGACCCGGCCAGCGGCACCCTGGAGTGCGCGCGGGCCGGACACATCCCGCACATCTGGGCCACTGCCGACGGCCGGTCCGGCATCGACGAGGAGGAGGGCGGGCCCCCGCTCGGTGTCCTGGAGGGCGCCTCCTTCCCCGTCGCCTGCCATCGCCTCACGACAGGTGGTGTCTTCGTCCTGCCCACCGACGGCGTGGTCGAGGGCCCCTCCCTCGACCTCGACGACGGTCTCGGCCAGGTGCGACGGCTCGCCGAGGTCACCGCCGCGGCCGGTCTCGGCGTCGACACACTCGCCGCGGGCGTGATGAAGCTGGCCGATTCGGTGGGCCACGAGGACGACGCTGCCGTCCTTGTCGTCGGCCACGACGTCGGCACCGCGGGGCGGCGCCCGCCGACCGCCTGAGGGGTCCCGCGCACGCACACGGGCGGACGGTTTCGCCTGGCCGAGGAGACCCGCTCGGTGTCTGATGGCTGCTGTGGTGGTTTCTCGGCGGTTACGGCCGGTCATGGAGATGGCCCTCAAGGCACTCGCCGTGGCCGCCTGCTATTACGTGGCAGGGCGCCTCGGCCTGCTCGGCCAGGTAGGCGTCGAGGGCGTAGTGGTCACCCCCATCTGGCCGCCGACCGGCGTGGCCGTCGCCTGCCTGCTGGTGTTCGGCCTCAGCGTCTGGCCCGGGATCGCCCTCGGCTCCTTCCTCGTGATCACCTCCCTCACCACCCCCGACCTCATCTCGATCGTCACCGTCGCGGGCACCACCGCGGGACCGCTCTGCGCCTGCCTGCTGCTCCGAGCGGTCGGATTCCGGCTCGACGTGTCACGGCTGCGCGACGGAACCAGTCTCGTCTTCCTCGGCGGCCTCGGCGCCATGCTGATCAGCGCGACGGCCGGTGTCGCGCCCCAGGTGTGGACGGGGTCGCTGGACGTCGGGGACTTCCTGCCCGTGTGGCTGGCCTGGTGGGTCGGCGACGCCATGGGCGTCCTGCTCGTGACGCCGCTGCTGCTCGTGCTGTTCCGGGGCACGTTCCTGCCCCGCCGACGGGTGACGGAGCGGATACCCGTCCGGCGCTGGGTGGAGGCGCTGTGCCTGGGGATCGCGACCCTGCTGCTCGTGCCGTTCGCCGTACTGAGCACGCCGGGCATGCTCTTCCTCGTCTTCCCGCTGCTGATCTGGGCGGCGCTCCGCTTCGAGCTGGCCGGCAGCATGCTCTGCGCGCTGTTCGCGTCCGTGCTCAGCACCTACGCGGCGAACGGGCTGCAGGGCTCCTTCCTCGAGCTGTCCAACATCGAGGTCATGACCAAGCTCCAGGCCTTCAACGGAGCCGCCGCGCTGACGGCGCTCCTGCTGTCCGCGCTTGTCACGGAACAGCGCGCCACGCGTCACTCGGTACAGCACGCCTGCAACGAACTCGCCGAACTGCTGGAACACCTCGCCGCGGGCGAGGACCCGACGGAGTCCTCCGGCAGACGCACGCCAGAGACCCCCGACGGGTGACCCGGCCTCAGGGACGCAGGGCGGTGAGCAGCTCGAAGGGCGGATTGGCCTCGTAGTCGTCCCAGAACCCGGCGGGGAACGCCGCACGGCCCTCGTCCGACACGGAGAGCGGTGACCAGGAGACGTCGGTGAACCCGGCCCGGGTCAGGGCCTCGGCGTAGACCTCGCGACGCGGAAGGCCGGCGACGAACGAGACGGGTTCGGGGTCGAGAAACGCGGTGACACGCACCCGCGGACCCACCTCGACACGGCTGCCCTCAAGCTCGCAGTGGAAGCCGTACGGGCGCGGGCTCGGGCCGTCGAAGTCGTAGTCGGGGCTCTGGTTGAGGGCGTAGAAGGTGCCGCCGGGGCGGATCGCGTCATGGATGGCGCGGCACATGGCCGCCATGGTGTCGACCGTCTCGGCGTAGTTGAGCAGGTTGACGGCGGTGGCGATGTCGTAGCGGCGCACGCCGAGCGCGTCGGAGGTGGCCACGTCCCCGACGGCGTAGCGCACGCCGAGCGGGTCGGTGCTCTCGATGCGGCGCGCGACGTCGACCATCTCGCCCGAGACGTCGACGCCGTACACATCGGTGGCACCGCGCCGCTTGAACAGGCGGCTGTAGAAGCCGGTACCGCACGCGAGGTCGACGACGGACCTGCCGGTCACATCGCCGACCAGCTCCAGAAAGCTGGGCACCTCCACATAGCGGGCGAGATGGAGGGCCTTGAAGCCCTCGAACGCCTCGCCGATCCGGTCGTACTGCTGCTCCGCGCTCGTGCTCACGCTGCCTCCCCGTACGGGCTCGGTCATGTCTGCGAGCAGTCTTCTCGCGGACCACCGCCGGGGCCGACTGGCAGGAGCCACAAAGATCGCGCCGCGGGCTCGGGCGCGTGCACAAGACCCGCGCGCCGGATCCCGGGTGTCAGACGGACCGCTCCGACGCCCGGCGGCAGTCCGCGCACAGGCCCCACCAAGTGACCTCGGCCTCGTCCACCGTGAAGCCGCTGTCCTGGACCGGGTCGAGGCAGGGCGCCGCGCCGACGGCGCAGTCCACGTCCTCGATCCGGCCGCAGGAGCGGCAGACCAGGTGATGGTGGTTGTCGCCCACGCGCAGTTCGAACCGGGCGGGGGAGCCCGCCGGCTCGATGCAGCGCACGAGGTAGACGCGGGTGAGGTCCTCCAGGACGTTGTAGAGCCCCTGGCGCGAGAGACCCGCGGAGGAACCCTCGGGCCTGGACAGACCGATCCGCTCCTCCAGGTCGGCCGCGGACGCGTGTGACCGGCCCTGGAGAGCGGCCAGCACCGCACGCCGCTGCGCCGTGCTGCGCAGGCCATTGCGCCTGAGCAGCTCGCCCGCGTCCTGGCCTGTCATTACGCGGCCTCGGCGGCCAGGCAGGTGCGACAGACGACGCGCCGCCCGGCGAGGCGGCTGGTCGAGCGACTCATGCCGTTGGCCCGCTGTACGTGAGTGGCGAGCACGCGCGAGTGGTCGTGGCAGGTGGCCAGGCCACAGCGGGTGCAGATGCCGATGCCGGTCGAGTCGGGACGGTTTTCCTGGATGCAGTCGTAGCAAGCCATGTGGGGGCCTCCGTGGCGATTTGTTACCGGAGGTGGCAGGCGTCACTGGCTGCGCTGATTTGTACCTCGGTCTCTTTGATAGTAGGTCCCAGTTTGGATCGAGTCCAATCTAGGTCCGCTTCACGTACAGGCGGTTGCCCCGCGGTCCGGTCCACTCCAGGCGCACGACACCGGCCACCGCGGCGTCGCCGGAACGGGACGGGTCGGCCCAGTAGCCGAAGGCGGGATTGCGGAAGAACGTCGCCCACAGGCCGCCTCGGTGGTCCTCGAAGAAGTTGTTGTGCCCGGCGCCGACACCCGCGGTCCAGCGCTTGGAGTACGGGCCCTCGAGGCGGTCGGCCACCGCGACGACCGCGTCGTACTGGTACTGCGTGCGGCCGGTGCCCGGCGGATCGTAGGCGTGCCGCGCGCTGCCGTCGGTCCCCGTCGAGGTGCGGTCCCACGCCGCGTGCACCAGGAAGTACTTGCCGCCGTACTTGAAGACGTACGCGCCCTCCAGGTACGGCTCGGGCGCGTACGGGCTCTGCTGGAACGCCGGCAGGTTCGTCGTCGGGACGATGTCCTCCATGTCGTCGCGGAACTTCGCGTAGACGTGGTTGTGCAGCACCAGCCACGCGTCGTCGCCCTCGGTGTACAGGCCGCCGTCGATGTGGTGGTACGCGCCCGGCTTGATGAAGGCGGGCCCGCCGGGCACCACGTCGCCGAACGGCTTGTCGAGATTGCCCTCGACGAGTCGGTAGGGGCCCTCGACCCCGCCGTCGCTCACCAGCATGAAGGAGCCGACCAGTTGGGAGTGGTCGCCCATGCACGCGACGATGTACCACTTGCCGCGGAAGCGGTGCAGCTCCGGTGCCCAGGCGTTGGCCCGCTTGCCGAACTGCTCGTCGTGCCAGTACTCCTGCCACGGCGCGACGACCGTGCGTCGCGGCCGGTTCTCGTTCACGAACTCAGGCGACCAGACCTTGCCGCGCTCGGCGCCGGGCCGGAAACCGGTGGTGTCGGCGAGGCGCCACGGGCCGTGGAGCGACGGGGCGGTCCACACGAAGATGCCGTCGTTCCATGGCCCGGCCGCCGAGAGGCCGGGCACGCGGGTGGTTCCGGTGGCCACGTAGAGCGGACGGCCGTCGACGACGAAGCAGTTGACGTAGGTGTCGCGCATCCACACCCGGCCCAACTCCTCGTCGCGTGGCCGCAGTTCGAGCGGCAGGACGAAGGAGTTGTCCTCGCGCGGCCAGAGGTCCTTTCGGGTGTCCGCGAGCCCGTACGGTTCGAGGGCCGGCCAGTTGGGCGGATACCGCCGCTCCGCCGCGGGCCGTGCGGGCTGTGCGAGCGCGGAGCCCGTGGGCAGTGCCACCGCCCCCATGGTCCCGGCGATGCCGGCCAGCACGCCGCGGCGGCCGATGTGTGCTGCGTTGGTCTCTTCCCGGGTCATCAGACGTGGCTCCTCGGCTGGTCGGTCTCGGTGTGCGCAGCATGTTTCAGCGTGGCCACGATTTAAGTCAAGAGCACCTACATAAATGGGTACGGGAGTGGTGCAGGAGTCGCGGCCCGGCGACGGCAAGGCCGCTGGTCAGCGGCGAATGTTGCAGTCGTGTGGCGTTCCCCGAACTCCGCGCGGCCCGCTCGCTTCGAGCGTGATCCCGCGTCGTTGCAGGTCAAGTCTGGTGTGGGGGAGTGGTGTTGCGTGCGAATCCCGGCACGAGTATTTCGTTCCGACTCATTGACGAAAATCGCCGGCCCTCACATGCTGTGCGGCATGCACGAACACGACGGCCCGCTGACGCGGCTCCGGCGCGGCCACGAACAGTCCGTTCTCGAGCTGCTGCGCAAGCAGGGCCCGCTGAGCCGCGCCGAGTTGGGCATCCGCAGCGGACTCTCCCGCACCACGCTCCACGACATCGTCGCCGCCCTGGTGGGCAGCGGCGCCGTCGTCGCGAGCACTCCGCAGGTCGAGACCCGAAAGCGCGGCCGCCCGGTGGAGAAGCTCAGCCTCAACCCGGCCGCGGGCGAGGCGGTCGGCATCGACTTCGCGCGCCGCGCCGTGCACGTCGCGGCCGTCAACTTCGCCCATGAGGTGGTCGGTTCGGCGAGTGAGTCACACGCCCCCGACCTCTCCTGGCCCGAACGCGTCGAACTCGCGGAACGGCTCCTCGACGCCCTGGCCACCGGCCCGCCCGATGCCGATGCGGACGAGGCCGGTGGCCAGGGCCGGTCCCGTGGCGTGCACCTCGACCCGCTCACCGCCATCGGGGTGGGTGTGGTCGGACCGATCGCCGACCCCGGCAGCGAACACGCCCACGCCCAGGGCATCGACGGCCTGCCCGACCTGCTGCGCAAACGGTTCGGTGTGCCGGTCCTGCTGGACAACAACACCCGGCTCGCCGCCCTCGCCGAAGCGGTCTGGGGCGCGGCGGCCGACAGCAGCGACGTGCTCTACCTGCGCCTTTCGCACGGCGTCGGCGGCGGCCTGGTCGTGGGCGGCGCGCTGCACCGCGGCCGGTACGGCCTGTCCGGCGAGTTGGGACACATCACCGTGGACCCGATGGGCCGCACCTGCGAATGCGGCGGCACCGGCTGCCTTGAGACCCGCGCCGCACTCGACGCCGTGCTGTGCCGCTACCGAGAATCCGGCGGCCGGGCCGAGGACCTCGGCGGATTCCTGGCGGCCGTCGACGCCGCCGAACCGACGGCCCTGGCGGTGCTGGAACGCGTCGGCGGCGATGTCGGCGCAGTGCTGGCCGCGGTCTGTCACGTCGTCGGCGCGGGCGTCATCGTCGTCGGCGGCGAACTCGCCGAGGCGGGACGCGCCCTCCTCGACCCGGTCGAACGCACCCTGCGCAAGCACCTGATGCCGATGGCCCACCACCATGTCGACCTGCGCCGCGCCACGCTCGGCGAAGCCGGCAGCGCGCTCGGCGGCATCGCCCTCGTCCTCCACGAATCCCCCCTGCTCACCCAGTATCCGCAGCCCGTCTCCGAGGAGCACGCGTGAAGCCATCAGCGAGGAATCCATGGCTGTGATCACCCCCGCTCAGAAGACCACCACCGAGACCCGGCGGCAGCAACCGCGCCGCGGCCGCGGCCGACCCCTGATCCTGAACGTCGTGGCCGTGGCGGCCGGGATAGCCGTATGGGCCGTCGTGGCCGCCCTGGGCTGGGTCGAGAACCTGCCCACCCCGGCGGCCGTGGCCGAGAAGGCCGGCACCATGATCTCCGACGGCACCCTGGCCGACGACACACTCGCCAGCCTGCGTCGCGTCCTGTCCGGCTACGCCCTCGGTGTGCTCGCGGCGGTGCCGGTCGGCTTCCTCATGGGCTGGTACCCGACGGTGCGTGCCCTGGTCGAGCCGTACATCCAGTTCTTCCGCACCATCCCGCCGCTCGCGCTGATCCCGCTGGCCGTGGTGCTGCTCGGCATCGGCGAGGTGCCGAAGATCGCCGTGATCTTCCTGGCCTCGTTCATGGCCTGCGTCGTCTCCTCATTCCAAGGCGTCGTCGACGTCGACAAGACACTGATCAACGCGGCCCGGGTGCTCGGAGCCTCGGACCGGACCATCTTCGCCAAGGTGGTCGTCCCCGCCTCCACCCCGTTCATCCTCGTCGGCATGCGCATCGGTCTCGGCGCGTCCTGGGCGACTGTGGTCGCCGCCGAACTCATCGGCGCACAGGAGGGGTTGGGCTATCGGATGCAGAAGGCGTCCACCTGGTTCGAAATGGACACGATCTTCGTGTCCCTGATCTCCATCGGTGTGCTCGGGCTCGTCATGGACCGGCTGCTGTTGCTGGCCGAACGTCGGCTCACCGGCTGGCAGGAGCGTCGATGAACGACAAGGAAGCACAAGGCGGGACGACGATGGACAGCAAGATCAGCTTTCGGGACGTGGTGAAGACCTTCCCGCTCAAGGGGACCACCTTCACCGCGCTGAACGGGATCAGTCTGGACATCGCCGACCAGGAGTTCGTCACGGTCGTCGGCCCCTCGGGCTGCGGCAAGTCCACCCTGATGAGCATGGCCGCCGGACTCCAGGAACCCGACTCGGGCGCCGTCTTGGTCGACGGCACACCCGTGTCGGGGCCGGGACCCGACCGGGGCGTGATCTTCCAGCAGTACGCGCTGTTCCCGTGGCTGACGGTCCGACAGAACGTGGAGTTCGGGCTCAAGTTGGCCTCCGTACCCACCGCGGAGCGCCGTCGCCGCGCCGAAGCGGCCATCGCGCTCGTGGGGCTCGACGAGTTCGCCGACGCCCTGCCCAAGACGCTGTCCGGCGGCATGAAGCAACGCTGCGCCATCGCCCGCGCCTACGCCGTCGACCCCCAAGTCCTGTTGATGGACGAGCCGTTCGGTGCGCTCGACGCTCTGACCCGGGTGCAGTTGCAGGACCAGCTCCTCGCGACCTGGAGCCAGGAGAAGCGCACCGTCCTGTTCATCACCCACGACGTGGACGAGGCGGTCTACCTCGCCAGCCGTGTCGTGGTGATGGCCGCGAGGCCCGGCCGCATCCACCGCGTCGTCGAGGTCGACCTGCCCTACCCCCGCACCGAACAGATCCGCCTGTCACCCGAGTTCCGGCGCATCCGCAACGAGGTGTGGACCTCGGTCTACCACCAGGACGCGCCACCCAACGCCGCCTGACACACCATCACCCTTCCCGCTCGCACACCCCGCGCACCACCCTCGAGAGGACATTCAGCATGCCCAGAAGCAGGTTCAGGCGCACCACTCTCACGGCGCTGCCCGCCGCCCTGTTGCTCTCGCTCTCCGTCACCGCCTGCTCCGGCAGCGGTTCGGGGGACGACAACACGGTCCGTTTCGGCTACATCGCCGACTACAACGGCGCCAGCCTGCTCGCCATCGCCGAGAAGCAGGACCTGTGGAAGAAGGCGGACCTCACCGCGAAGGTGAGGGCCTTCAACAACGGCCCGGTGCAGATCCAGGCCCTCAGCGCCGACAGCCTCGACTACGGCTACATCGGCCCCGGCGCCATGTGGCTGCCCGCTTCCGGCAAGTCCAAGGTCATCGCCGTGGACACCCTCACGTATGCCGACCGTGTCATCGGGCAGCCCGGCATGAAGTCCATGAAGGACCTCAAGGGCAAGCGGGTCGGCGTGCCCGAGGGCACCTCCGGCGACATGATCCTCAACATCGCCCTGGCGAAGGCGGGGATGACGACGAAGGACATCACCAAGGTCAACATGGACCCGTCCACCATCGTCTCGGCCTTCTCCTCCGGAAAGATCGATGGAGCCGGCTTCTTCTACCCGGCCATCGACACCATCAAGAAGAAGGTCCCGGGCCTGCACGAGATAGCGAGCACCAAGGACACCAAGGACTCCTTCCCCACCGCGTTCGTCGCCGGCAACAAGGTGCCCGAGGCGAAGAACAAGAAGGTCATCAAGGTGCTCCAGCAGGCCAACGACTGGCGCAAGGAACACCCCGAGGAGACCATCGCCCTCACCGCCAAGATGCTCCAGGTCACCGAGGCCCAGGCCAAGGCAGACGCCTCACACGTCGAGACACTCTCCACGAAGGATCTGGTCGCCAAGACCAAGAGCGGCGAGGTGGACACGTGGCTGAAGAAGCTCGGTGACTTCTTCGTCCGCAACAAGCAACTGGACGACAACACCGACCCGGGGAAGTATTACGTGGCCGATCTGTACTCGCAGGCGTACGCCAAGTAGGGGAGCACCGACGCATGACACCCGTTCCAGCACTCCAGGTCACCTCGCTGACGACCACCGCCATCAAGGGACTCGGGGTCGTGCCGCGCGACGAGGTGGAGCTGACGAGAACGGGGGTCGCGGGCGACCGGGCCTTCCTCATGGTGGACGCGGATGGCAACCTGCTGTCCATGACCCGCACGGGAGCCTGGGCCGAATACACCGCCCACTACGCGCCGGAGTCCGGAACGCTGACCGTGACCGGGCCGGACGGCACCGCGGTCACCGGCGAAGTGCGCCTCGGTGACGTACTGGAGGTCGACTTCTTCCGGCACCACGCGGTGCCCGGACGCGTGGTCGAGGGACCGTGGGCCGAACTCCTCTCGGACCGCGTGGGACAACCGGTCCGCCTGGTACGCCCCGACGCCGACAACGGCGGAGTGGACCTGCGGCCCGTCACCCTGCTCGGCGACGCCTCCGTGGACGAACTGGCGCGCAGGTCCGACCTCGACGCTGTCGACGCCCGACGCTTTCGCATGACCCTCGGCTTCTCCGGCGGCGCATCGCACGCCGAGGACACCTGGGAGGGGCGGACGGTGCGCGTCGGCGGGGCGGTGCTGCGCGTCGAGGGCCCGGTGAAGCGGTGCGGCGCGGTGAACCGCGACCCGGTCGACGGCTCCGGGGGAGTGCGGGCCCTGTCCCTGATCAAGGGCTACCGGGGCCTGGGCCAGAGCACGCTGGGCCGCGGCGTCCTGTTCGGTGTGTACGCGGACGTGGTGACGTCGGGCCGGATCGCGGTCGGCGACACACTGGAACTCGACGCGACGCCGGCGGCGTTGAGCCACTGAGCAGCTGCGCCACTGCCGCTGATCTGTAACGCGCGGGCCGCCGCGGCCGGTAACGGCCCATCGCCGTCGTGCGATGGGCCGACCGGATCGCGGGTCCGTCAGACGCCGAAGGGGGCCGGGTAGTGGATGGTGCCCGTCGGGGCGGGAGCGGTGGCGTCGAGGGCGAGGACCATCATGGCCTCATCGGGCACCTCGAAGGTGGGGCGGATGCCGTGCCCTGAGGCCGGGGTGAACCCGAACCGCGGGTAGTAGTCGGGGTGTCCCAGGCAGGTGACGATGTTCTCGCCCTGGGCGCGGGCGGCATCGAGGGCGGCGCGGATCGCGGCGGATCCCGCTCCCGTCTTCTGGTGGGCGGGAAGCACCGCGCACGGGCCCAGTACGAGGGCGGGGCTGTCGTCGATGTGGCAGCGGGTCAGCAGCGCGAAGCCCGCGATCGTGCCGTCCGCGGCCTCCGCGACCAGGGAGAGTCCGGGAATCCAGGACGGGTCGGTGCGCAGGGCCTCGACGAGGTCGGCCTCCAGCGGGGTCGGGAACGCGCCGAGGTTGACCTCGCGGATCGCGGTGATGTCGGCGGCGGTTTCGGGGCGGGTGGTCCAGGCGACGGGGGCGTTCATGAGGAGGGGCTGGTCCGTTTCGCAGAGAGGAGAGGGAGTGGAGGTGTACGTGGTGATGTGGTTCGCCGTCGTTGCTGGCGCTCGCGGAAGCGGTAGGTCGCGCGCAGATGGCGGGTGATGGAATTCTGCCGGTCGGTACGGTCGGCCCGCATGCGGGCATCGTTTCGGGCGGCCGCCCCAGTCATGCTCGCGCAGCAGCTTGCGATGGCTGTCCAGGCGGCGCTCGCTCAACTGGCTGGTGTGGATCGCCTGTTGGGCCGCGCAGTCGGGCTCGCGGTCGTGACCGCAGTCCCGGAACCCGCACTCCTGGGCGAGCTGCTCGATGTCGGCGAAGACCTGCTCCAGACCGTCGGCGGTGTGCTGCAGGCCGACCCCAGGCAGCCCCGGTGCGTCGATGACTACGCCTCCGCCGGGCAGCGAGACCAGCTCCCGGTGCACGGTGGTGTGCCGACCCTTTCCGTCCTGGGCCCGGACAGTGCTCGTGGCCAGGACCTCGGCGCCGAGCAGCGCGTTGGCCGGCGTGGACTTGCCCGCACCCGAGGGGCCGACACCGGTGGCAGCGCTGGTGACCACCGTGTCGACGCCCGGCGCCAGATCAGTGACCTCGGCCTGCGCGGCGTCGGTGGTGCGCAGACCGGCCCAGTCGCCGGTGCAGGGGGAGAGGACGGGGTCCGGCGAGGACACAGCCGAGGAGCCCGCGCTCACAGCGAGGTGGAGGGCAACGGATTCAGACCGGGACCCGGGACGTAACGAATTCAGACCGGGACCCGGGACGTGAGGATGGCCCGGGAGCTGCCGACAGCAGCGATCTCTACCGTGATCATTAACCTCACCTGCCTTGAATGGTTACAAGCCGAAAAGTCCTCCGGGACGATATCACCCGACTGGACCGCCAGGCACCGGACGACGGCTCACCTTCGGGGCGGCGGCGCCGTCGACGCGCGGAGCACCGGCGCCGCCGGAACCCGTGACGTCACCGTGCGCCGCTGCCCGCCGACCAGTTCGTGGAGGCGGGTCACGGCGAGCGTGCCGACCTCCTGCAACGGCACGTCCAGGGCGGTCACCGGGGGAGTCGTCGCGCCGAGCGTGCTCAGGTCGTCGGCCGCCGCCAGGCTGATGTCCTCGGGCACCCGCCGCCCGGTACTGCCGAGCCCGTGCAGCAGCCCCAGCGCGAGATAGCTGTTGTACGCGAGGACGGCCGTGGCGGCGCCGGGCAGGGAGCGCGAGGCCTCGATGCCCGCGTCGAACGTGGGCGGCAGCGGGCCCAACACCTGCACACGGGCGCCGGCCTCGGAGGCCTGCGCGGTGAGCGCCGAACGCCGCTGCTCGTCCGCCCAGGAGCCCGCGGGACCGGAAACGTAGGCGATCTCGCGGTGGCCGAGGTCCAGCAGATGGCCGAGGAGTTCGGCCAGGCCCGCCGCCGTGTCGGCCACGACGGCGGGCAGCCGACCCACCTGGCGGTCGACGAGCACCAGCGGCCGGCGCCGGAAGCGCTTGCGCAGCGCCGCGTCCGTGCCCACCGGGGTCACCATGATCAGGCCGTCGGCCTGCTCGGACAGCCGGTCGGCGAGCGCGGCCTCGCGCTCCGCGTCGTACTCCGACACGGCGATCAGCAGATGGCTCTCGGTGTCCTCCGCTGCCTGCTGCGCCCCGATGACCAGGGGAGCGAAGAAGGGGTTGGAGAGCGTCGGCACGATCAGGCCGATGAGCCCTGTACGCCCTGTGGTCAGGGCGCGGGCCGCGGCGTTGAGCTGGAAGCCGAGTCGGTCCGCGGCCTCGCGCACCCGCAGCCGAGTGCCCTCCGCGACCATGTCGGGGCGGTGCAACGCCCGCGAGGCGGTGGCCTTCGACACCCCCGCCGCGTGTGCCACGTCCATGAGCGTCGCCACTGCTGCCCCCTGCTGCCCGTGCCGTGTCTGCGGTCCGGCCCGAGTCATCAACCGTTCCAAGGAACTGCCCGGGCCGCTGTTCACTTTCCCTTTATGCCGTGTCATGATACCTGCAACCGGTCTCTGCAACCGGTTGCAGAGACCGGTTGCCGAGACCGTACCCAGCCGGGTGCCCGCACGCCCCGCGTATTCCTCGCGCCGACGTCGCCGCAGACTGCCCTGCCCACCCCTCATCCCGCCGAGGTCCCCATGTCCACCACCGCTCCGCCCTCCGGGGAGCAGGCCGACGCCGCCGCTCCCGAGCCCGCGTCGCTCACCGAGCGGCTCTTCCGCGTCCGCGGCCGCGGCAGCAGCCCCCGTACGGAACTCGTCGCCGGCGCCTCGATGTTCATGGCCGCGGCCTACGCCGTCGTCGTGGTTCCCGGCCAACTGGCGGGCGCGGGCGTGCCGCACGGTGCCGCCACCACCGCCGTCATCATCGCCATCGCGCTGGCGACCCTGGCCATGGGCCTCATCGCCAACCTGCCGTTCGTCGTCGCGCCAGGCCTGGGCGGGGTGGCGCTGATCGCCTTCACCATCGTCGGCCAGGACCACGTCCCCTGGGACACCGCACTCGGCATGGTGTTCTGGTCCGGCGTCGCCTTCCTGGTGCTGACCCTGCTCGGCATCCGTGACCTCGTCACGCGCCTGATGCCGATGAACCTCAAGTACGCCATCAGCGGTGGCCTCGGCCTCTACATCGCCCTCATCGGCTTCCGCGACGCCGACCTCGTCGTCGGCAACGCCGACAAGGCCGCCCTCGCCGTCGGCGACCTGTCGAAGCCCGCCGGACTGCTCGCCCTGGGCGGCCTGCTGCTGCTCACCGCGCTGGCCTCGCGCAAGGTGCCCGGCGCGTTCCTCATCACCATCGCCGCCGTCACGATCGTCGGCATCCCTCTCGGTGTCACGGACGTCCCCGACAGCCTCTTCGCCGCACCCGCCTCGCCCGGACCGCTGCTCTTCCACATCGACATCCTCGGCGCGCTCAAACCGGAGTACTTCCCGTACATCTTCGCCTTCTTCGTCTCCGAGTTCTTCTCCATGACCGGCACCCTCCTCGCCGTCTCGGGACGGGCCGGGCTGCTCGACAAGGACGGCAACATCCCCGGCTCCCGCCGCCCCTTCCTCGTCGACTCGGTCTCCGTGATGGGCGGTTCGGCCGTCGGTGCCCCCTCGATGACGGCCTACCTGGAGTCCTCGGCCGCCGCCGACGCGGGCGGCAAGACCGGCCTCGCCTCCGTGTGGGCGGCGTGCGGCTTCGGACTGCTGCTGCTCGTCACGCCGTTCGCGACGCTGATCCCCTCCGCGGCCACCGCGCCCGTGCTGATCTACATCGGCCTCAACATGCTCGGCGCCCTCAAGAACGTCGACTTCAAGGACCCGACCAACGCGATTCCGGCGGCCCTCACCGTCGCGACGACGCTGTTCTTCGGCAACTTCGGCACCGGCATCGCGGTCGGGCTCGCGGCCCACGTCCTGGTCAAGACCGTCAGCGGCCGGGTACGCGAGGTGCCCTGGCCGCTGTGGATCGTCATGGTCCCGCTGGGCTACTACTTCTACACACTCGTCCCCTGACGGCCTCTCGCCCCGAGTGACACCCCCCTTCTGAAGGAGCACGACCCCATGAGTGAGCAGCATGACCTCCGGATCAGCGGCGGGCGCGTGGTGTCCACCTTCACCGGCGAGGAGTTCGCCGCGGACGTCCTCGTGCGCGGTGACACCATCAGTGGGGTGCTGCCCCCGGGCACCCCGGCCGACGCCCGTGAGGAGATCGACGCGAGCGGCATGCTGGTCGTCCCCGGCTTCGTCGACGCGCACATGCACATCGAGAGCGCGTTCCTGACACCGCAGGAGTTCGCCGCGGTGACACTCGCGCGTGGCACGACGACCGTCCTCGCCGACCCGCACGAGATCGTCAACGTCGCCGGGCGCGACGCCATGCGCTGGATGATCGACGCCGGCCGCGAGACCGCCCAGACCCAGCTCTGGGGCGTCCCTTCGTGCGTGCCCGCCCTGGAGGGCCTGGAACACGCAGGGGCCGCGCTGTCCGCCGACGACATCGCGGAGATGCTGCGCTGGCCCGGAGTCATCGCGCTCGGCGAGGTCATGGACTACCGGGCCGTGGTCGCGGGCGACCGCCGCATGCACGAGATCACCGCCGCCGCCCGAGCGCAGGACGTCGTCCTCGACGGCCACTGTCCGAACCTGACCGGCGCCGAACTCAGCGCCTACCTGGCCACCGGCGTGGACTCCGACCACACCAAGAACCGCACCGAGGTGGTCCTGGAGAAGGCCCGCCTCGGCATGACGATGATGCTTCAGGAGAAGTGCCTCAACGAAGAGGTGGCCGAGGCCCTCCTCGCCCTGCCGCAGCTCCCGCCGCTGTGCCTGGTGACCGACGACCTCGCCGCCGACCACATCGTCGACAAGGGCCACCTCGACCACATCGCACGCGTGGCCGTGGCCGCCGGATTCCCCGCACACGTCGTCCTCAAGGCCCTGACGTGGACGCCGGCCCAGCGCCTGCGCCTCCACGACCGCGGCGTCGTCTCGCCGGGCAAGCGCGCCGACCTGGTGCTGCTGCGCGGCGAACTCGCCTCGTTCGACCCGGCGTTGGTGCTGTCCGGCGGCCGGGTGGTGGGCCGAGGCGGCGCGCCCGCCCGCTCGGATGCGGGCGCCGATGCCCCGGCCGTCGCGCCGCTCGGCAGCCGCATCGACGTCGAACCGCAGGACGCCGACGCGTTCCGCTGGACCGTCGACCTGCCCGACGGGGAGCACACCTTCCGCGCCATGCGGGTCAACGAGCGTGACACCTACACCGAGGCGGCGGAGGTCCAACTCCCGGTCCTCGGTGGTGAGGTGCGGTGGGAGGGCCGCACCACCCTCGTGCGCGTCCGTAACCGCTACGGGCGCGAGGGCGCGGTCTTCGCGCCCCTCCTCGGCCGCGAACTGACCGCCGGCGCTGTGGCCTCGACGTACGCCCACGACAGCCACAACCTCCTGACCATCGGCACCTCCCGCGCCGCCATGGCCGCCGCCGCTGCGACCGTCGTCGCGGACGGGGGAGGCGTCGCCGTGGTCGGCGGAGCCGAGGGCGAGTCGATCGCGGCACGCATGCCGCTGCCCGTGGGCGGCGTGCTGTCGGCTCGCCCGGCAGGGGACGTCGCCGACCAGGCGGCCGCGGTGCGGGGAGCGTTGGAGAGCTGGGGCTGGCGCCACCTCAACCCGTTCATGAGCGTGTCGACGCTGACCCTCGCCGTCTCGCCCGCTCTCAAGATCACGGACCGCTCCCTGGTCGACGTCGTGCGCCGCGAGGCCGTGGGAGCGACGACGGGCAACTGACCAGAACGGCGCACCTTTTGTCCGTTTCTCATCGTCAATTGACCGTGCGTTCAGAGGGGGTGGGGTGCGCGAGCTGCACGTATGGCCTAAAGTGACGACTCGGCTACGCTGAGAGGCGACACGGAAAAGGGGGCGGCAGTAGTGCGCGATGAGCAGCTTTCCAGGTGGGAGCAGGCGGCCTGCCGGACAACGGACCCGGACGAGTTGTTCGTCGAGGGGGCAGCGCAGAGCAGCGCCAAGCGCATCTGCGGCGGATGCGTGATCAAGACCGAATGCCTGGCCCACGCGCTGGATCAGCGCATCCAGCACGGAGTCTGGGGCGGGATGACCGAGCGTGAGCGCCGCGCGCTGCTGCGCCGGCGGCCGACCGTCACCTCGTGGCGGCGGCTGCTCGAGGCCGCTCGCGCCGAGCACGAGCGGCCTGTCCGAGCGGTGCATGCGGGGGTGTCGTGAGGAGTCGTCGGGGCCTGACCCGGACGACAGACCCTGGACCCTGGCCCGGACGACAGGCCCAGGGGCCTGGCCAGGACGACGGACCCTAGCTAGCCCCACGCCCCGAGCGTGAACTCGGCGATGACGACCGAGAGCAGGAACGACGCGGTGATGGCCACGAGCCCGACCGGGACGATCTTCCACCCGATGCGGCGTAGCAGCGGCAGATCCTTGCCGAGGGAGAGCCCCGCCAGCGTCAGCATGATCGTCGCGATGGACAGGAAGTCCACCGACGACACCAGGCGGTTCAGTGTGTCCGAGGCGAAGAACCACGGACTGGACACGTACGCGCCGACGGTGGTGATCCACACGATCGCCGAGACCTTCCGGCTGACCTTGGCCAGCACGAGCCCGACCAGCACCAGGGCCAGCAGCACGGCGTAACCGCCGATGATGTCCAGGCTGACGTGCCCGGCCGCGACGGAGGCGGTGCCGAGGCCGAGAACCGTCAGCACACCGAGCGACAGCCACAGCGGGAGCTTGATCTCTCCCGCCGCCGAGGCCACCTGCTCGCGGAACGCGCGGTTCTCCGCAGCGCTCTGCTCCGTCTCGACCGGCTCGGCCTGTGCGCCCACCGCCGCCTCCGTACGCCCACCACGCGTCAGGAAGCGGTAGAAGCGGTCGGCCAGCGGCAGCGCGAGATAGATGCCCACGTAGACACCGAGGATCGTCGTGATCAGGTTGGAGACCGCGGCCATGCCCAGGATGGCCTGCTCGTCGCCGGGGTAGGCGGCCACGATGCTGGCGGAGGACGCGGCCATCATCGACCCGGAACCGACACCGGCGCCCATCGCCAGGGCCAGCGGGTCGAAGATGCCCCAGTTCGACACCAGCGAGGTCAGGAGCGTGATGAAGACCGCTCCGAACATCGTGCCGAACACGTACATGGCGAGCACGCCGCGGTACTGATCGGAGTCGGGACCGTACTTCTCCGAGACCATCGCGAACGACGGCTCGCGGTCCAGCGAGAACGTGGCGCCCACCGTCGCCTTGCCCATCCGCAGCAGCACGGCGAGCGGCAGCGCGATGGCGACCGTGCCGAGCAGATGCCCGATCTCCTGGAGCAGCAGCGCGGGACCGGCGTCGGCGAGCGTCGGCAGACTGGGACCGATGTTGAACGCCAGCCGGGCGACCAGGATCATCACGGCGACGCCGACGAGCGCGGCCGCCACCTTCTGCAGGTCGATGCCCAGCGGCCGGAACTTCTGGATCGACACCAGCAGGCCCAGCAACAGGCCCCACACCATGGGGAAGATGATGATGGAGCCGATGCCCAGGTCGATGTCGAGTTCACCGATGAACTGCACGACCAGTGCGATCACCAGGGCGAGCCCGGCGATCGGCAGCGTCTGACGTGTCCGCGTGCCGCGGTCGTTCGGCTTGACGAGGGTGGACATGTCGTCACCCGGCCCTTCTGATGTCACGGTGGAAGGCGGCCTCGACGAACCGGGCGCGTTGCTCCGGATCGCCCGCCGCGTCGACGACGGTCCAGGCGAGCGCGCGGGCCGCTTCGAGCATCAGCTCGTACGCCGCGTCGGTGTCGGCGACGGCGGCGAATCCGTGGGAGTGGATGGGCACTTCGGCCCCGGGGATGCTCAGCCAGGGGTGCAGACTCGGGATGACCTGGCTGACGTTGCCCATGTCGGTCGACCCGCCGCCGAGCCGGCCGCCGGACGTGGTGTCACGCCCGAACGACTCCATCGCGGCCGTCCAGTACCCGGCCAACGCGTCGTCCTGCACGAGCGGTTCGTACAGCGGCTCGGTCGCCTCGATCACCACCTCGGTGCCGCTCGCCAGGGCGGCCCCTTCGAAGCACCGCCGCACGCGGGCGAGGAGCGCCTCGTACTCGGGCAGGGTGAACGCCCGGCACTCGAAGTCGACGACGGCCCGCTCGGGGATGATGTTGGTGGCCACGCCGGCCTCGGAGACGAACAGCGCCACGCGATGGTCACCGGGGATCTGCTGGCGCAGCAGCCCGATGGCGACCTGGGCGATGGTGGCTCCGTCGGCGGCGTTCACACCTTGGTGGGGCGCGGCAGCGGCGTGCGCGGCCCGGCCGGAGAACACGGCACGGTAGCGGCCGACCGCCTGCGCGGTGGTCCCCGCCGGGTTGTACGAGACACCGTCCTGCACCGGATGCACCATCAGTGCCAGGCCCACACCGTCGAACGCGCCCGCCTCCAGCATGAGTGTCTTGCCGCCGCCGTGCTCCTCCGCCGGGGTGCCGATGGCCTTGAGTGTGATGCCCAACTCGTCGGCGTACGGGGCCAGGGCCAGCGCCGCGGCCACCGACGCACCGGCGATGAGATTGTGCCCGCAGGCGTGGCCGACGCCGGGCAGCGCGTCGTACTCGACACACAGCGCCACCGTCAGATCGCCGCTGCCCGCGGTCGCCGTGAACGCGGTGGGCAGGCCTCCGGTGCCGTGCTCGACCGTGAACCCGCCCTCGGCGAGCAGCGCCGTGATCGCCGCCGCGGACTCGGTCTCCTCGAAGGAGAGCTCGGGACGGGCGTGCAGGGAGCGGGCCAGGGACAGCACCTGGCTCTCCCATTTGGTGACACCGGCGGAGGTGTCCTTCTTGAGTCGGTCGCCCTTGGCGACGGTGTGTGTCTGGCTCATGAAGGACTCCTCAGTAGCTCAGCGACGGGAACGGGGAACCGGCGGCACGCGTGGGCGTCCACACGGCCTTGGTCTGGGTGTACTCGTCCAGTACGCCGGGGCCGGAGGACCGGCCGTGCCCGGAGTCACCGAAGCCACCGAAGGGCACGGCCACGTGGATCGTCTTGTACGAGTTGATCCAGAAGGTACCTGCCTTCACGGAGCGAGCCACATGGTGGGCCCGCGCGACGTCCTGCGTCCACACCGCGCCGGCCAGCCCGAAGGTGGTGGCGTTGGCACGCTCGATGGCCTCGGCCTCGGTGAAGAAGGAGTCGACCCCGACGACCGGACCGAACACCTCGGTGGTCTCCAGCACATTGGCGGGACTGACCCCGTCCAGCACCGTGGGAAGAACCCAACGCCCGTCCGCGAGCGCAGAGTTGGTGACCTGGGTGGGCAGGCTCGCCGCCGTGGCGCGGCGGGCGCCGCCCGCGATGCCCGCCTCGACGAGCGAGGTGACCGTGGCGAACTGCGACTCGGTGATGATCGGGCCGACCTCGGTCCCCGGGTCGAGCGGATCGCCGACCCGCAGCCGGGCCGCCCGCTCCGCGACACGCGCCACGAAATCGGCGTGCACCGACCGCTCCACCAGCAGCCGCGAACCGGCCACACACGACTGCCCGGCCCCCGAGAAGATCGCGGACACGGCGCCGTCCGCCGCCCGGTCGAGATCCGCGTCGGCGAACACGATGTTGGCGCTCTTGCCGCCGAGTTCGAGGACCGTCGGGATGCCGGCGGCCGCCGCAGTGACGGCCACCCGCCGCCCCGTGCCCACCGAGCCGATGAAGGACACCTTGCCGACGCGCGCGTCGCTGGTGAGGGTGGCGCCGACCGTGGAGCCCAGGCCGGTGGCGACGTTGAACACGCCGTCCGGCAGACCGGCCCGGTGGGCCAGCTGCGCCAGGCGCATGGTCGAGGCGGGCGTGAACTCGCTGGGCTTGACGACGACCGCGTTGCCGGCGGCGAGCGGCGCCGCCGAGTTCCAACCTCCGGTGAACAGCGGCGCGTTCCACGGCGTGATCGCCACGACGACACCCCACGGGACCCGCTCGGTGTACGTGTGCCAGTTGCCCGGAACCGGGATGGTGTGTCCCAGCAGCTTGTCCGCCCAGCCCGCGTAGTAGCCGAACATCTCGGCGACCTTGGCGGCCTCCCCTCGGGTGTCACGGATCGGCTTGCCCGTGGTCGCGGACTCCAGCGCCGCGAGTTCCTCGACGTGCTCGGCGACGGTGCGGGAGACCTCGCGCAGGATCGCCGCCCGCTCGAAGGGGTCGGTGGCGGCCCACACCTCGGCCCCGCGGACCGCGCTCGCGAGGACGGCGTCGGCGCCCTCCGTACCGGCGTCGGCGTAGTCGGCCACCCACTCGGAGGTGGCGGCGGACGTGAGGCGGACGGCGTCGCCGCGGCCGGGGACGACACGGCCGTCGACGAACGAGCCGAGGCCCTGCGGGAAGTGGGCGTCCAGGGCCGCGCGGGCAGTGGCGGCACCGGAGGTGGCCGAGCCGATGGAGAAAGTCGTGGTGTTCATGGTGCGTCGGTCCTTAACGCGTGAGGGTCGGTGCGACGGTGCGGGCTATCTCGGAGAAGTCGGCGGCCGGGCCCAGTTCGGCCAGGGCCTCCTGCCACCGCTCGCTCGCGGCGGCCAGCAGCCGAGGTGTCTCACCGCGGTGCTTCGCGGTCTCGACGGCCAGGGCGGCATCGCGCGCCATCAGGCCGAGCGAGAACCCGGAGTCGTACGTGCCGCTGAGCACCCAGTCCGGATACATGGCGGCGGACGCCTTGCTGGCACCGGACGCGCCACTGATGCCGGCGGCGGAGGCCGCCGGGTCGACGCCGTAGGACTTCGCGACGGACAGGGCCTCGCCGACCGCCACCAGGTTGACCGCGGCCAGCATGTTGTTGAGCAGCTTCACCACGTTGCCCGAGCCGGGGCCGCCGAGGTGTCGGAACTGGCCGCCAGTGAGGGCGTCCAGGACGGGCCGCGCGGCATCGAGGGCGTCCGGCTCGGCGCCCACGAACGCGGTCAGCCCACCGGTCACGGCGCCGGTGCGCCCACCCGAGACGGGCGCGTCGACGAAGGACACACCCCGCTCCGCCGCGAGCACCGCACACGCGGCCGAGGTGTCCGGCTGCGACGTCGTGGTGTCCACGACGGCCACCGTGCCCGGGCGGGCCAGCAGCACGGGCAGGCTCGCCTCGACGACCTGGGCCGACGGCAGGGACAGCACCACGTACGGCGTGCCGGCGAGCTCCTCGAGCGTGTCGACGGTGTCCACACCGGCTTCCTGGGCGGTGGCCCGCGCCGCGGCGGAGGGGTCGTACCCACGAACCCGCCAGCCGGCGGCGACCAGGGCGGTGGCCATGGCACCGCCCATCGACCCGAGGCCGACGACGGCGATGTGCTTACTCATCTGTGCTCCTTGCGGGAGGGAGGCGGCGGAGAGGCGCGGAGCCCCGCCGCCCGGAGATGTCAGTCGAGATAGATGTCCAGGTCCCGCCACAACTGCTGGGTGCGGCGGATCGCGGCACGGCTGCGCTCGGGCCGCGCCTCCTGCATCCCGGCGAGCAGCCCGTAGACGACCGACGTGGCGGCGGTGACGGACTGGAAGAACGAGATGCCTTCGGACGGCACGATCAGCAGGTGGTCGGCGATCGAGGTGGCAAGCCGCCCACGGCGCATGTCGGTGATGGCGACGACGGTGGCCCCGGCCTCGTGGGCGGCCTCCGCGGCGGCGATGACCTGCTTCGTGGAGCGCCACATGTTGACCACCAGCAGCACATCACCGGGGCCGACGCTGTTCACGGCCGAGGCCAGGTGCACACCGGCCCGGTTCTCCAGCGTGATCGGGTAGCCCATGGTGGAGCCGAGGTGTGCCATCACCGTGGCGGGACCCGAGAAGGAGCCGACGCCGATGACAAGGATCGACCGGGCCTGCGCCAGCGCCGCGATGGCGGCCTCGGCCTCCGCAGCGGAATTGCTCTCGAGGGTCTGGCGCAGATTGTCGAGGTCGTGCGTCAGCGCGTCGTGCAGCGGGCTGCGGTGCTCGCCGTGCTCGGTGAGCGTGTCCTCGGTCGAGATCTGCACCAGGTAGCGTGCCCGCAGCTCCCGCTGAAGGTCGGGCCAGCCCTGGTAGCCCAGGGTCTGGGCGGCCCGGACGACCGTGGAGCTGTTCACGTCCGCCCGCTCGGCGATCTGCGCGATCTCCGCGTACGAGGCGAGCTGCGGGTTGCGCACGATGACATCGACGACGCGGGTCTGCGCCTTGGACAGGCGTACGTCGGGCAGGGCGTCGCCCAGCCAGTCGGCCTGGCCGGGGTTCTTGGGGGTGCGAGGTGAAGGCACGGGCGTTGCTTTCTGAGAGAGAGGCAATCTGCAAGTGCGATTGCACAAACGTACCTCGCAATTTCAATTGCGGGAACCCCTGTTCGCTCCGTCGTCAGCTGCGCCGCAGGTGAGTGCCGCCGCAGGTGATAGAGATGGTCCTGCCGTGATCTTCACCGGAAGGAACCACCGTTGAGCTCCGATGACGCCCCCGTGCTGCGGGCCGTTGAGGGACGCGCCGCGTACCTCACCCTGAACCGGCCGCGCGCCCTGAACTCCCTCACCCACACCATGCTGCGGTCGATCGCCGAGGCGCTCGACACCTGGGCGGGGGACCCCGCCGTCGGGACCGTCGTGCTCCAGGGGGCGGGGGAGCGGGGTCTGTGCGCCGGGGCCGACATCCGGCTCTTCCACGACGACGCTCGCAGCGGTGACCACCGTGCGGCGCAGGCCTTCCTGCGGGACGAGTACCGGCTCAACTCCCATATCGCGCACTACCCGAAGCCCTACGTCGCCGTCATGGACGGCATCGTCATGGGCGGCGGCGTAGGGCTTTCGGCGCACGCCGGCATCCGCATCGTCACCGAACGCTCGAAGGTCGCGATGCCCGAGGTCGGCATCGGCCTGGTCCCCGACGTCGGCGGCACGTACCTGTTCACACGCGCGCCCGGACACCTCGGCACCCACCTCGCGCTCACCGGCATGCCGGTCGGCGCGGCCGACGCGCTGCTGTGCGGCCTCGCCGACCACTACGTACCGTCCGAGGCACTGCCCCGGCTCCTGCGCGAGCTGGCGGAGGCGGAAGACGCCGTCGCACGCCACACGCAGCAGGCACCGCCCGGAGTCCTCGCCGAGCAGCGCACATGGATCGACGAGTGCTACGCCGCGGACACCGTCGAGGAGATCGTCGAGCGGCTCTTCGCCACCGGTGATGTCGCCGCCAAGGAGGCGGCGGACCTGATCCTCTCCCGGTCGCCGATGGCCGTGAAGGCGACACATGAGTCCCTGCGCCGCGCGGCCCGCCTCGACACGCTGGAGCAGGCCCTCGACCAGGAGTACCGGGTGATCTGTGCGGCCCTCGACACCCACGACCTGCCCGAGGGCATCCGCGCCCAGATCATCGACAAGGACCGCGACCCGAAGTGGTCCCCGGCGACACTGGCCGGAGTCGGGGACGCAGACGTGGAGCGCTACTTCGCGCCGCTGGGGGAGCGGGAGCTGGGCCTCGGCTGACGGCCCGGAGGGTCAGGCCTGGTCAGGCCCCCTGCGCCAGTCGGCGGTGCAACTCCCTCACCGCTGGCACCAGTTCGTCCACCGGCCCCTCGACCTTGACCGACGGGGCGATGTCCTGCACGGGCAGGGAATTCACGGGGCCCTGGGGCCGCCCCCATTCGGCCAGCCACCCGGACAACTGCGCCGAGGACGCCACGTACACGATCCGGTCGAGCCCGACCCAGGCGTGCGCCGCCGAGCACATGGGGCAGTGCTCGCCGGAGGTGTACACGGTGGAGTGGGCCCGCTCCTCGGGGGTCAGGTGCCCGGCTGCCCAGCGGGCGAGCTCGAACTCGGGATGCCGGGTCGAGTCACCGTCGGCGATCCGGTTGCGGTCCTCGGCCCGGACCTTCCCGGCGCCGTCCACCAGCACGGAGCCGAACGGCTCGTCACCGGCGTCCAACGCCTCGGCGGCCAGCTCCACACACCGACGCAGGTGGTCCAGTTCACGCTCTTCCACGGCGGCCTCTTTCGCTACGGGGACGGGCCTGTGTCGCAGCCATCCTGTCAGCGCACCACGTGATCTACGGAACGCGGGCGACGCCGACATGGAACCCGCTCAGCTCCTCGGCGGGCGCGGGCCCCGACTTGTACCACTTGGTCGCCGTCACCAGCCCGGGCTCCACCAGTTCCAGACCCTCGAAGAACGGCTCGACCTCGGCCCGGGTGCGCATCCAGAGCGGAATCTCGCCCTTGCGGTAGGTCGTGGTCACCGACTTCACCAGATGCGGATGCTCGTCGGCGGTGCCGTGCGACAGCACCAGGTAGCTGCCGGACGGCAGCGCGTCGATGAGCGTCCGGGTGAGGCCGTAGGGGTCCTCGTCGTCGCCGATGAAGTGCATCAGCGCGATCATCGACAGGGCGACGGGACGGGAGAAGTCCAGGAACGTACGCGCGTGATCGAGGATCCGGCCGGGCCGGCGGACATCCGCCTGGATGTAGTCGGTGGCCCCCGCCGAGTGGCTCACCAGCAGGGCCTCCGCGTGCCGCAGCACGATCGGATCGTTGTCCGCGTAGGCGACCCGCGCCGACGGCACGATGCCCTGCACGATCTGGTGGAGGTTCGGCTCGGTCGGGATGCCCGTGCCGATGTCGAGGTACTGGTCGATACCGTCGCCTGCCAGCCATGCGGCGGCGCGGTGCATGAACGCGCGGTTGCGCAGGGCGTTCTGCCGCGCCTCAGGCGGCAGCTTCTGCGCCACCTCCTGGTCCACGGGGTAGTGGTCCTTGCCGCCCAGCAGCCAGTCGTAGACACGGGCCGGGTGCGGCCGGCTCGTGTCGATACGGTTCTCGGAGGACGGTGCCGACATGCGTGACTCCCGCGGGTAGGGGTTCGGGGATTATGTCATCGGCCGTGGCCCGGCACCCGGCCGCACCCCAACTGGTGTATACGGGCCACAGGTTGGGGCACAAACGTGCCGTCACATGGTGCCGTCCGGTGTCACCGTCGGAACATCCCCCGTAATCGGGGGCACCTCTGCGTCCGAAGCACGCACCAGACGCGGCCCGTCCGGTCCATACACCGCGCGCGGTTCCGGGAAGGCGAACAGCAGGGCCAGATAGACGACGGCGGCGAGGGCGAGGCCGACCGGGAGGGAGATGTCCGTGCCGCCCGCGAGCTTCCCGAGCGGGCCGACGAACTGCCCCGGCAGATTCGTGAACAGCAGCGCCAGGCACGCCGAGACCAGCCACGCCGTCAGTCCGCGCCAGTTCCAGCCGTGCGTGAACCAGTAACGCCCGCCCCGCTGGCGCCGGTTGAAGACCTGGAGGGCCTCCGCGTCGTACCAGCCGCGCCGGGTCACGTAGCCGAGAGCCATGACGATCATCCACGGCGCGGTGCACGTGATGATGAGCGTGGCGAACGTCGAGATCGACTGGGCGAGGTTCAGGGCGAACCGGCCGACGAAGATGAACGCGATCGACAGCGAACCGATGAAGACCGTCGCCTGCACCCGGCTGAAGCGGGGGAACACCGAGGAGAAGTCGAGGCCCGTGCCGTACAGCGCGGTCGTGCCCGTCGCCATCCCGCCGATCAGCGCGATCAGGCACAGGGGGAGGAAGTACCAGCCGGGGGAGACGGCAAGGAGTCCGCCCACGTAGTTCGGGGCCGCCGGGTCCAGGTATTTCCCCGCCTTCGCTGCGATCACCGAGGCGGTGGCGAGGCCGAACAGGAACGGCAGCAGCGTCGCGATCTGCGAGAGGAACGCGGCTGCCATGACCCGCCCGCGCGGCGTGGCCGCCGGAATGTAGCGCGACCAGTCACCGAGGAACGCGCCGAAGGACACCGGGTTGGACAGCACGATCAGCGCCGAGCCGATGAACGAAGGCCAGAACATCGGCGTCGACGTGGACGCGAACGAACCCGTGTAGCCGGGGTCGAAGTCCCGGGCGAAGGCGAACACACCGAGCACGAACAGCGCCGACGCGGCAAGCACCGCGATCTTGTTCACGAACAGCATGAACCGGAACCCGTACACGCACACCGTCAGGACGAGCCCCGCGAACACCGCGTACGCGACCCCGTACGAGACGTCCGACTCGGGCAGACCCGCCAGCCGGTGCGCCGCACCGATCAGCGCGTCGCCGGACGACCACACGGAGATCGAGAAGAACGCGATCGCCGTGAGCAGCGACAGGAACGAGCCGACGACGCGGCCGTGCACGCCGAGGTGGGCCGACGAGGACACCGCGTTGTTCGTGCCGTTGGCCGGGCCGAACACGGACATCGGCGCCAGCAGCAGCGCGCCCGCCACAAGACCAAGGACCGTCGCGGCGAGCCCCTGCCAGAAGGACAGGCCGAACAGAATCGGGAACGCGCCGAGCACACACGTGGCGAAGGTGTTCGCGCCGCCGAAGGCGAGACGGAACAGGTCGAGGGGACCGGCCGTGCGGTCCGCGTCGGGAATCCGCTCGACACCGTGGGTCTCAACCTCGGTGAGGCCGGGGGCTGTTGGGGCCTCGGGTGTCGCGTCGACCATGCGTACCGCCTCTTGGATCTTGCCGGACTTCATCGGGGAGACGGTATCCGTGGCTGCTCGGCGGCCTGGGGGCCGGGTCCCGATTCGCCGGCCCCCAGGACCAGGACCTGAATCGCAAGGACGGCCCCGCCGCGCGCCCAGTCGTGGAAGTCGGAGACCTTGGTCTCCAGATTCACCGGGTCGGCCCTTGGGTGGCGGTTCGCGCGGATCGCCTCCTCGATCACGGGCGCCGCCACATCGACGAGGCCGACCCCCTCGCCGGCGAGCAGGATCTTCTGCGGCATCGCGAAGTTCGCGATCTGCGCGACGAGCGTGCCGAGCGCGCGGGCCGCCTCGTCGACCACTCGGGCCGGGAGCGGCTCGCCCTCGACGGCGCGCGTGAGGATCCCCTCGTACGTGGCGTCCTCACCCGTGGCGGCCTGGACTTGGCGGCGGATGCCCGGGATCGTGAGGAGGGAGACGGCGCTGCCGCGCCGGCCGTCGGGGGACAGCGGACCGGACGGATCGACGATCCAGAAGCGGCCCACCCCGAGCCCGTCCTCGGCGGTCTCCACCCGCCGGCCCCCGCTGACCAGGCCGTACCCGAGCCCCGCACCGATCGTGAGCACGGCGAACCGGTCCAGGCCCCGGCCCGCCCCGAACCAGCGCTCGGCCTCGACGAGGGCGCTCACATCGTTGTCGACGACCGCGGGCAGCCCGGTGCGCTCGCGCACGAGCCGCCCGAGCGGCACGTCCCGCCAGCCGAGGAACGCCGACTCGTCGACGACCGAACGGTCCTGCGCGCGGCCACCGATCCCGATCCCGATCCCGCACAGCGAAGGAAACTCACGGGCGAACGCATCGGTCAACTCACCGATGGCCGCGACGACTTGATCCGGTTCACGACCCGCGAGGGGCGCGTCGCGGCAGGCCACGATGTCGCTCCTGAGCGTGGTGACGACGCCGTAGACCGTGTCCTCGGTGATCTTGAATCCGGCGAAGGCGCGGGACTCGGCCACGATGTCCAGGGGCCGGGAAGGACGGCCCTGACGGGACTCCGGGCGGCCAGGCCCTTCCGGTGCCTCGACCAGCAGACCCGACTCGATCAGCGGCTTGGTCAGCCGGGTGAGACTGCCCGCCGACAAGTCGAGGCGCCGCGCCAGCTCACTGCGCGACAACGGCCCACACGTGAGCACCTCCAACGCCACGGCGCGCTCGCCCGAACTGAGCGGCACCCAGGTGTCCGCCTTCGCGGTCATTGCCAACCCCTCTCCCCATTCCTTCTGTTGCAAAAGGAACGACGTCACTCTAAGTCGCAGCAACCCCTTTCAGGTAGTAGCTGCACGCATCTTGACGGTCCGAAAGTTCTGCCGCGAAAGTAACCAAGCCGAGGACGAGGCCGAACCCCAGACGAGGGAGCCGCGATGACCGTCGCCTCCAGCAGCCCGCCGAGACACCTTCCGCTCGCCGACGCCGCCCCGCCGGAAAAGAAACGCAAACGCCCCCTCGGGGACGGCGCGATCGCCGCACTCTTCATCGCCCCAGCCATGCTCGGCTTCCGCTACGGCGACAAGACCTTCCAGTCCACCATCGAGTGGTACTTCGGCCTCGTGAAGAAGGGATACAGGGCGCCCGCAACAAGGTGGGCGCCAAGAAATGGGTGGCGTACCTCGCATCCGACGCCTGCCAGAGGACGGTCGGCCGGTACGGCATCGTCTTCCCGGCGACACCGTCGGGGACCGACACGGCCGCTGCGGGCTACAAGAAGAAGGGCATCGGCACGTCGGCCTTCACCACCCCGTCGACGACCGGGGGGCACTACCGCACCTTCTCCTTCCCGGTCACCAGCCACGCCGCCGATGTGTACGCCTTCATGCACCCCGCCATGCAGGACGTCTTCGGCAACGGGGCGCCCGTGAGCCGCCTCGACGAGACCAACGACCAGATCAACCTCCTGCTCGACCAGTGAGACCAGTGACCACGCAGCACGTACCGAAAGGCATGCGCACATGACGTTCACCCTCGGCATCGTCGGCGCCGGACAGTTCGCCGGCGGCTTCGCCAAGCTGTTCCTCGCCCACCCGGGCGTCGACGCCGTCCACGTCACCGACCTGCTGCCGGAGCGAGCGGAGCAACTGGCCGCGAAAGAGGGCCTCGCCGGAACCTTCCCCTCGTACGAGGCGATGCTGGAGTCCCGTGACATCGACGCCGTCGCCATCTTCACGCAGCGCTGGACCCACGGCCCGCTCGTCCTGCAGGCCCTCGACGCGGGCAAGCACGTCTACTCGGCCGTCCCGATGGCCATCACACGCGACGAGATCGCCGCGATCATCGATGCGGTCCGCGAGACCGGCCTCACCTACATGATGGGCGAGACCAGCGAGTACAACCCGGCCACCGTGCACGCCCGCAACCAGATCGCCGACGGCGCCTTCGGACGGCTTTTCTACGCGGAGGGCGACTACGTCCACGACATGGATCTCGGCTTCTACGAGGCGTACCAGTACAGCGGCGGCGAACGCTGGAAGGAGACCGCCAGCTATCCGCCGCTGCTCTATCCGACCCACGCGGTCGGCGGCGTGCTCGGCGCGTGGCGGACCCACGCGGTCAGTGTCTCGGCGATCGGTGTGAAGGACGAGCGCGGCGACGGCGTCTTCGACACCGAGGTCAGCCAGTTCGGCAACGACATCTCGAATGCCACCGCACTCTTCGAGGTCGCAGGCGGCGGCTCGTTCCGTACGAACGAGTTCCGGCGGGTCGGCTACCCCTCGCACATCAGGGAGTCACGCTTCCGGTTCTTCGGCACCGACGCCAGCATGGAGCAGCTCGCCACGGTCAGCTTCTGGCAGGACAAGAAGGGTGTGCAGGACATCACCGAACTCCTCGAACCGAAGCCCTCGTTGAGCCCGGACGACCCGTCGCTCGAGAAGATCGCGCCCGCCCTGCGCGCCGCGTTCACCTCGGGCTCGGCCCCCGTCCACGACCGCTCTCGGCTGCCCCGCGTCTACGACGACATGCCCAACGGACACGAGGGCAGCCACCACTTCCTGGTGGACGACTTCGTCACCGCGGTCATCACCCGCACCCTGCCCTCGGTGAACGCGTGGGTGGCCGCGCGCTACACACTGCCGGGCATCGTCGCCCACGACTCGGCGCGCCAGGGCGGAACGCGCCTTCGGATCCCCGACTTCGGGGACGCGCCGGAAGCGTGAGGGAGGCCGGCCAGGGCTTCAGCCCCGCCCGAGGACGCAGAAGTCGTGCCCCTCGGGGTCGGTGAGACACGTCCACGGGACGTCGCCCTGGCCGAGGTCGATGTCGGTGGCGCCGAGGTTCTTCAGGCGGACGGCCTCCGCCTCCTTGTCGTCACCGGCGTACGGCAGCAGATCGAGGTGGATCCGGTCCTCCACCGTCTTGCCGTCGGACGAACGCAGGAACTCGAGATACGGCCCCACGCCCCGAGAGGAACGCAACACCGCCCGGTCGTCGGCCACTTCGTGCACCACCCAGTCCGTCGCCCCGCCCCAGAACCGGGCCATCCCCCGCGGATCCGCACAGTCGACCACCACGGCCGCGATCGGCCCGGTGTCCCGGTAGACCTCGCGGGGCTCCAGCACGCAGAACTCGTTGCCCTCCGGGTCGGCGAGTACGACCCACGGCACCGCACCCTGACCGACGTCGACGGGCGTGGCCCCGAGCGCCTTCAACCGCGCGACCGTCTCCGCCTGATGGGCGGCGGAGTTGGTCGCGAGATCGATGTGCACACGGTTCTTCGTCGCCGTCTTGGCGTGCGGAACGGTCACCACGTCGATGCACACGGCACTCGCATCCGGCCATACGAAGCCGCCCCCGGGTTCCACATTGGTCACCCCGGGCGCCTCACTGGACACACCCCATCCGAGGGCCTCCGCCCAGAACCGCCCGACGACGGCATCGTCAAGAGCCTTGATGTTCACCTGAACAGGTCGCAGAGCCATGCCGGAGACCCTATGCCCAGCGCCGTCACCGCCACCGCAGCCGGTTGCCTGTCGTGTGGTGGGCGAGGCCGGTGAGGGTGACCAGCAGGTCGAAATCGCCGAAGTAGAAGGGGAAATGAGTGCCCCAGTCGTTGCCCCCGGGGTAGTGGATCTCTGCCGAGTTCGCGCGATAGATGGGACTCGTGCCGTCGTCCGGCAGCGGGAACGGCTTCTCGACCAGGGCCGGCGGGGCCAGCGGGCGCGGCGGGGTGGCCCGGCATCATCACGGCGGCGGGGGAGAGCGCGGCGGCGCTCCAGTTGTCCTCCTCCGCCTTGCTGTCGCCGGGGGTGACGACGGCACCGTCGGTGCGGGTCATGTAGAGCTGGTGGCCGCTCGTGCCGACGAGGTGGATGTCGTCGCCCGTGGTCAGCCGGTCAGCCGGTCGGACTCCCAGGCCAGCATGGTCGGCACCCGGCCCCGCGCGGTGGCGTCGAGCGCGTCCCACGTCAGCCACCCGGCGAGCGCCGCGTAGAGCGCCCACAGTGCGGTCTGCCAGTCCCCGCCCCAACGCATCGCGGGATCGGACTAGTTGGCCCGGTGGCGGGCGGCGAGGGTGCGGACCAGGTTCCTGGTCCGGACGATGGCGTGGGCGGCGGACAGTGTCCGCTCGTCGTAGGTGCGGGTGGTCAGCGCGGTGGCGGTGGCCACGGCAGCCGGCGCGGGCAGCCGCACGGCCCACTCGTCGGTGCCCCTCAGGCAGCCCCGAGTGCGCCGGCGGCGCCCAGGAATCCTCGGCGGGACAGCGCGGGAACGGACGGCATACGGACACTCCCGTCTCAGATGACTCAGGACGGGTCTCCAGCCCGGCCGATCCGGCAGCGCCACCGAGACGGCACAAGGGTCTACACCACTTGTGCTCCGCGGCATGCCGGGTAGCGTGGGCACCCTCATCAGCAGGAACGCGACAAGGCCGCCCCATTGATCACGGTGAACCAGCGGCAGGAATCTGTGGCGGCAGGACGCTGAGGAGTCGCGCGAGCCACCCTCGAAACCGACGGTGACACAGGTGCGAGCACCGGACGCCTCGACGTGGGCATGATGGGGCCGGTGTGCCGGGGGAGCGGCGCAGGGCCGGCCTTCGGCATGCGTGGAGTGACGGCAAGGGGGTAGGCGCGCCGCCGGAGGCGCTGCGCGCAAGAGGCGCCTCGACGGCTGAAGGGACGGTTATGGGGCAGGCTCGGGTTCGGTTCCCTGTGCGCTGGGAGGACGGAGGTGTCCTGGTCGTTCAGGTTGTGGGCCGCTTCGATGCCGATGCCGCGGCGGAGCTGGGCGCGCTGATGGGGCGCCTGGACGCCACGGGCCAGTCCGGCCTCGTGGTCGACTTCCAGGACGCCGAACACTGCGGAGCCGACGGGGCACGGAAATTCGTCGAGGCGGGCCTGGCCATGGTGGCGGGCGGCGGCGCGCTGACCGTCGTGGCGGACACCGCCGAGCAGGCCGTACTGCGCGCCGCGGGAGCGGACCGCCTGCCCCTCGGCGTGCACGACGATGTCACCGCCGCCCTCAAGAAGTTCTCGGGCCGGTCGCCCGACACACTGGGGGACCGGGACGCGGACGCGGGATCGGGCTCCGCGCTGAGGTAGACGCGCCGCTCGGACGGCACCAGCACGAATGGGCCTGCAGCACCGTGCTGCCATGCCCCACCGTGGTGCCATGCGCCACAGTGGCGCCATGACAAACCCCGACGCCCGCTTCATTCCCGGCATCGAACTGTCCAGGGCCCTGTACGAAGAGGCGGTACGGCCGATCCTTCGCGAGGCCTTCCCCGGCCTGCGCCACGCGGCAGCCCGGATCGGCAGCGGATCCGAGGTACTCGGCTTCGACACGGCGCGTTCCGCGGACCACGAGTGGGGGCCGCGGCTGCAACTGTTCCTGACACCCGAGGACCGGGTCGAACACGGCGCGCGCATCCACGAGGTGCTGGCCCAGCGGCTGCCGAAGCATGTACGGGGCTGGCCCACACACTTCCAAGAGAGCGGGAACCCGCAGGACCCGGTGGGCCACATGCAAGCCACCGACGGCCCGGTCAACCACCGCGTCGACGTCCACACCGTGGACGACTGGGCGGCCGGAAACCTCGGGCTGCTTTCGGCCGACGCGGAACCGACTGTGAGCGAATGGCTGTCGATGCCCCAGCAGCGACTCGCCGAGACCACCGGCGGCACCGTGTTCCACGACGGGCCCGGCACCCTCACGCACCCGGCTCTGCGCGAACTGCCTCTCATGGGAGGCGTGGACCAGTGGTCGGACAGCACCGACCTGCTCCACCAGCCGCGGGCCGTGCGCGCTGCGACCGGTGCGAGCGCGGCGGATCGGAAATGGCACAGGAGCGGCGTGAACTGGTCCTGACGGAGCCGGGGGCCGCCGGGCACCATGGTCCGGTGGTCGGACGGGAGGGCCGTCGTGGGCGCGAGGGTGCGTGACGTGGTGCGGGACGTGGTCGCCGAGGTGGCGCCGGACGAGGTCCTGCTGCTGGACCGACTCGCGCGCCTGGACGAGGGGCGCGTCACCCGCCTCTTCGAGCGCCGAGTTCAAGACATGGACCCGCCCCTGGATCCGGACCTGCGCGCGGACTCGCACATGGACCCGCTCGAATGCGCTCACGTCGATGTCACCGCGCCCGTCACGCCGGTGGTGTGGCTCGCACTGGACGAGGCGGCCCGTCGCACCACCTGCCGGGCCGCCGACCGCCGCACGCCGCTCCTGCGCCACCTGCTCGGCCGTCCGCCCCAGCCCCCTCCCGTGATCCCGTCCCTCACCGCGGCCCAACTCGACGTCGTACGCCACCTGGTACGCGACCACGCTCGCTCGGCGCTACTCGGGGAGGACGCGGCGACAGCGCTCGCGGACGCGGTGACCTCCCGGCTGGCCCTGGAGCTGACGGACGCGGGCTGACGCCGTCCGACGGGGCCCGGACGTGGTTCTGGGGCGGTGTGTCCCCCGTGTGCCTCGCCCCGCCGACGCCGTGACCCGTCCGGCCCGTTGAGATCCCGCGAACTACAGGCATGCCACCGCCACTTCGGGGCACGTGCGTCCTACACCTAACTGGGTGACCGGCCCGGCCCGGCCACCGCACAGGGAAAGGACCACGCCGTCTTGACTTCTCAAGCCGCGCATCCAGTCGAGGGGTTCTCCCGCCCCACAGGCAGCAACCGCGACCCACGCCGCTTCCTGTGGCGGCTGACCGCAGCCACCGGTGGCGGCATGTTCATCGACGGGTTCGTGTTCGCCTCCGTCGCCTCCGCACTGGCAGGCAGCGCGATGTCCCGCGAGATCGGCGTCACCCTCACCTGGGCCACCCTGATCTCGTCGTCGACCCTCGTCGGCACCTTCTTCGGCGGTCTCTTCCTCGGCTATCTGACCGACAGGGTCGGCCGCCGCCCGATGTTCACGATCGACCTGTCGGTGTTCCTGGCCGGCGCGGTGCTCATGCTGTTCGTGACCGCTCCCTGGCAGGTCATGGTCCTCGGCCTGGTGATGGGACTCGCGGTGGGCGCCGACTACTCGATCGGCTCCCCACTGCTCGCCGAATTCGCGCCGCGCGCACGGCGCGGCAACTATCTCGGTGTCCTCGAAATCCTGTGGAACGTCGGCTACGTGGTCGCATACCTCATCGGCTACCTGATCAACAGCCACTGGCCGTCCGCCTGGAACATCACGCTCGCCGCGAGCGCCGTCCCCGCGGTGATCTGCCTCATGCTGCGGCACGGACTGCCGGAGTCCCCGCGCTGGCTGATGTCAAAGGGCCGCCGCGAGGAGGCACTTGAGGTCCTGACCCACTCCTTCGGCGCCACCGGGACCCGTACCCGTACCCTCGACACCGACACGGCCGACATCCAGGCCGAGCGAGCCGAGGACACGCGCTACTCGATGCTCTTCTCCCCGGACTACATCCTGCGCACCGTCTTCGTGTGCACGTTCTGGATATGCATCGTGCTGCCGTACTTCGCCCTGACGTTCTTCCAGCCGACCGTCCTCACCGCGATCGGCATGGGCGAATCGGCGCTGGCCGGGGCGCTGCTCGGAACGATCGTCGCGCTCGTCGGAGCCGTCACCGGATGGTTCCTGGTCGACAGGGTGGGCCGCCGCAAGATCCTGGTCTGGCCGATGTTCGGCTGCGCGCTCGCCCTCTTCCTGGTCGCCCTCGGCCACCGCCTGCCACTGTGGGCGGGCACCACCTGCTTCTTCGGCTACCTCTTCTCGTACGGGATCATGAGCATCCTGCCGGGCGTCTACCCCGAAGAGGTCTTCCCCACCGCCATCCGCACCTCGGGCGTGGGCCTCGCCTCCGCCGCGAGCAGGATCGGCGCGGCCGTCGGCACCTTCCTGCTGCCCCTCGGCCTGGAACACCTGGGCCTGGGCTGGTGCATGGCAGGGATGGGTGTGGTCTCCCTGATCGGCGGCGTGACCGCGCTCGCCTGGGCCCCGGAGACGAACGGCCGCCTGCTCACGGACACCGGCCACCGCACACAGCGCGGCCGCCGCCTCGTCGCGCCCGCGCCGGCGGGGCAGGGATAGCGGCGGTCGGGCTTGACCCGGTCGCGTACGGCGAAGGTGTCAGGACCGGGTGAGGGTGTAGGAGAGCTGGTAGTTGGCGCCGTCCTTGGTGAAGTTCAGGATGCCGCTGCCTTCCTCCGACAGGGTGTGCGAACCCAGGAAGTCGCTGCCGTCGCCCGGTAGGCCGTCGGTTTCGTGGAGTGTGATGGTGACGTCGCCGTCGAAGGCGTGGTACTCGTCGATGGCGTGTTTCTGGCCCTCACGCATGCTCGGGAGCAGGATGTTCGCCCCGTTTACTGCGAGTTGGGGATCGTCGTGGCGGAGCCAGTCCTCGGTCTCGATGCACTTGAGCGTCTTCAGGTGGAGGTTGGCCATGGTTCTGCTCCCCGTTCTTGCGGTCGAGTTTTCCGTCGGCTGGTCGGCCGTACTCCGGCAGGTAAGCATCGTGAACTGCGGGCCTTCGTGCCGAGCGCGGGTCCGATACGCAATCTTCACGGGTGCGGCACGGGTCCCGGCGCCGGGACTTGGGTGTGAGCGCGGTCGTGTGTTCGGATGAGGCGGTGATGGAGAACGACCCTTCCGAAGACCCCATATCGGCCCCGGACACGACCCCCGATGGCCGTTACCCGACGGCCGACGAGGCGGGTGCCCCCACGGACCGCAAGGCCCGCAGGGCGCGACGGCGTGCGGCGCGCAAGGTGCTGCGCTCTCCCGCTCGTACGACGGCGAAGGTGACGGCGCCCCTGGTCGTGGTGCTCGCGTTTTTCGCGCTGGGGGACCGCTGGGCGGTGCTCTACGCGGAGAACATGGCGGCCAAGAAGGTGCAGGAATCGCTGAAGCTGCACGCCGAACCCGAGGTGCACATCGACAGCTTCCCCTTCCTTGGCCAGGTGGTCATGGGCCACATCGACCACGTGGAGGTCAACGTGCCCCACGTGCCCGCGGGCCCCGTCTCGGTCGCGCAGGTGAAGGGCTCGGTCGACGACATCCGCATCGTCGGCAGCCTCCCGTCCTCCGTCAAGGGTGCCGTCCTGAGCAAGGTCCGCGGCGACGTGTTCCTGTCCTTCGCCGACCTCAACCGTGAAGTCGGCGCATCCCAGGTGAAGTTCGCCCCCGGCAAGCAGAGCAACACGGTGCAGGCCAAGGGCGATCTCCCGGTGGCCGGCAAGCAGGCGAGGATCCGGGGCCGCGCACACCTGGAGCGGACCGGGGAGCGGGGTCTGGCGCTGTCCGTGGAGGACACCCGGATCGTGGTGCCGGGCCTGCTCACCTACACCCCTGGCCAGGGCGGCGGCCTGCAACTGGCCGCACCCACCATCGGCAAGATGGACCGACACGAGACCGAACGGGCCACGGGGCAGCCGCTCTTGCCGGGCAACCCGATGAAGGGCGGCGCCCTGGAGGCGCTGGCCGACCACCCTGCGCTGCTCAAGCCCGCGGGTATCGACGTGTCACTGATCGAGGGCCTGCGGAAGCTGCGGGAACCGAAGGTCGCCCAGAAGATGGAGTTCTCGGCCCAGCTGCCCAAGGACATGCCCGGCGACCTGCGCCTGCGCGACATCACCGTCACGAACGACGGCATCCGCGCCCAACTGTCGGGCAAGGACGTCCCGTTGGGCACCTGACACACTCTGGGGCCGACCGGATCACTCCGGCACGGGCAGGCACTCGGCGAGCAGGCCGACGATGTCGCGCCAGGCTCGCCGCGCGTGCAGTGGGTGGTAGCCGACGCCGGGGACCATGGGGTGGTCGACCGGCGGGTGGTGGAAGGCGTGCAAGGCGCCGCCGTAGACCGCGATGCGCCAGTCGACGCCCGCAGCCTGCATCTCGGCGGCGAACGCCTCCCGTTGAGTGGGCGACATGATCGGGTCTTGCGACCCGACACCGGCCCACACGGGGCAGCGAATGCGTGCCGCCTCGCCCGCCCGTCCCGTTGTCAGCGCGTTGACCGTACCGATCGCCCGCAAGTCGACGCCGTCGCGCCCGAGTTCCAGCGCGATCGCGCCCCCGGTGCCGTAGCCGACCGCCGCAATCCGGTCGACGTCGGTCCGCGGCTCCGCGCGCAGCACCCCGAGTGCCGCGTGGCCGATGCCGCGCATCCTGTCGGGGTCGGCGAGCAGCGGCATGCAACGGGCCAACATCTCCTCGGGGTTGCCCAAATAGCGCCCGCCGTGGATGTCAAAGGCCAGCGCCACGTACCCAAGTTCGGCCAGCGCATCGGCCCGGTGTCGCTCGACGTCGCTGAGCCCCGTCCCTTCGGGCCCGATCAGGACCGCGGGCCGGCGGTCGTCGCCGGCGGGGAGCGCGAGGTGCCCGGTCATGGTGAGGGAATCGGCTGGGTACTCGACCGTACGTGTGGTAACCGTCGTCATGAGGCTGAACCGTAGTGACCGTCCGGCGAGGCCGGACCGGTGTTCACCACTGGCGGACGGTGACCACAGCGATCAAGGGTTCCGGGGCACGGCTGCTCAGAGGTGTGTGTTCCAGTGCGGTGCGGTGCGGGCCCAGGCCGCGTCCCACTGGGCGAGGTTGTGGCGGTTGATGAGTCGGCCGGCGGCGGCGTGGGCCGCGAGGCCGGTGAGAGGGACGGCGAGGAAGGCGAGCAGCGCCCAGCCCATGGCGTGGTTGCGGATCTGGTCCGTGCTCAAAGGGGGCTGGGTGAGCTTGCCCTCGGCGTCGGTCCACACCAGGACGGTGCGGCCGGCCGGCAGTCCTGGTTCGACATCGGCCCTCCCGGTCCGTGTGTCGCCGTACGGATCGACGTAGCGGACGGGGACCGGGTAGCGGGCCTCCTTCGCTTCGGCCGATCCCGGTTCGGGGTGGCGGGGCGCGTCCTGGGTGAGAGTGGCGGGGTGCTGGGTACGGGTGCGTGCTTCGTCCTCGGCGGTGCTGCGGTAATGGCGGTGGGCGCTGTCACCGGCCGCGAACATGGCGGTCGGTGCGGTGGTCAGTACGGCGAGTGCGAGGGCGAGTGTGACCCATGCCTGCAGCCGGTCGCTGGGCCGTCGCAGCGGGTTGCGCCGCCACCGCCACAGACCGAGGTGGTGTGCGGGGCCGGGCTTGGCGGGTGGTGGCTGGGCCGAGGGAATCTCGCCGGCCATGGTGCCTCCTTCCGGGCGGCGGTTGCGGCTGTCCGGGGTGTGCGGTGTGCGGTGTGCGCCGGGGCGCGTGGTCAGCGCGGCGGGTCCGGTGGGTCGGTGTGTGCGGCTTTCAGGAGTTCGGCGGCGCCGCGGACAGCGGCGGTGTGCGGCGCGGGGACAGGACGCAGCGGCACGTGCAGCCGGTCGGCGAGGCCATGGATGATCTCGGGGTGCAGCGCGCCTCCGCCCGCCAGCAGAGGGCCCCGGGCCAGCGCGTCGAGGGTCAGCGAGGTGCGGTCCTGGCGCAGCATCGCGGTCGTCATGTCGGCCAGGGCCTCGCCGATCCGTGCGGGGTGGGTGGTCTGGTCGCGGGTGTCCTCGGTGCCCAGCGCGGTGCGGCGTGCGTCGTGGACGGCGCCGTCGACCAGGAGAACCACCTCGGTGAGGTGCGCGCCGATGTCGATGACGAGCAGGGGCCGGGACAGGTCGGCGCCCGCCGCGTGGGCGATGGCGCGCGCGGTGGGGATGGTCAGTACGCGGCGCGGGCGCAGGATCTGGACGGCGGTGCGGGCCTGGGAGCGGTAGGCGACCCCGTCGAGGACCGGTGTGGTCACCACGATCAGGGGGCGGGCGAAGCGGGGCAGCCGGTGGCTCAGCAGCCGCTCGAGCATCCGCGCGGTGCCGGGAGCGTCGACGATGGTGCCGCGCTGGACGGGGTGGGTGGCCCCGGTGCCGGGAAAGGTCACCGTCGGCACGTCCAGGACGAGCCCGCGCCCGGGGGCCCAGGCGCGGGTACGGGCGCTGCCCAGGTCGAGGGCGATGCCGCTGCTCCGCCGGCGCAGCGGCCAGGGGCGGTGCCGGGGCTGGAGCAGGCTCATCGGCCGGCCGCCGGTGTCAGTTGGCACAGGGCGCAGTAGCGGGCCTGCGGCACGATCCTCAGGCGGTCGCGGTCGATGGCGTGCCGACAGCGGTGGCAGGTGCCGTACCGGTCCTCGGAAATGCGGTCGAGGGCTGCTTCCACGTCGGCGAGCACCATGCGTGCGCAGGCCGCGAGTGTCTCTTGGACTTCCGTGCGGGCGGCGGAGTGCCGCTGGGACGGCCGGCCCGTGCGGGATGCGGCTGCCGTGATCTGTCGCAGCTGGTCCTCGCGAAAGCGGCGCTGTTCGTGAAGGTTGTCCCGCAGCGCCGCGAGATCCTCGGGCGACAGATGTGTGTTGCGGTCGACGATGGTCTGGTGGTTCACCACTTCACCCCTTGGGCCAGGGCGGGAGGGACAGGGGGCTGAGGGGACTGGGCAGCGGGGACGCTGACGGGGCCGGGGAGCGTGACGGCCCGTCAGGTCGTGGCGCGGCGGCGGCAGGTGACGCAGTACCGGGTGTACGGGAGGATTTCCAGACGCTCTTCGGGAACGGGAGCCCCGCAGCCCTGGCAGGCTCCATAGGTGCCGTCCTCGATGCGGACGAGGGCGGCGTCGATCTCCTTGAGCGTCTGCTCGACCGCGGTCTTCTGTGCGGGCGCCAACTGGTCGTCGGCGTGGCCGTCCTGGGTGAGTGCCTGGAGTTGGGCGAGGTTGGTCCGGTGGGCGTGTTCGAGGCGCCGGCGCGCTTCGTGAGCGGCGGGCCGTTCGGGGCGGGATTCGGTGGGGGAGGCGTCGAGCGACACGGCGGGGCCCCTTTGCCTTGGAGGGTGTGCGGGTGTGCGGGGCATGCAGGTGTGCAGGGCATTCGGATACGTGGGCATGTGGGCATGTGGGCATGTGGATACGTGGGTATGCCGAGTGCCGGGCCGTCGGGGCCCGGTCACCGTCCACTCTGCTCGAGAGGCGGGGGCGAACCCATCGGGCGTGGGCCCCATTTCCTCGGGACACGGGCTCCATGCCGGGCCGCCCGCACAGGTGCGGGGAGTTGTCCGGCCGGCCGCCGGGGTCCGGGCGGTGTGCGGGGGCGTATGGGTAGTGCGTACCCCGGAATGTGGGGGCGCGGCCCCATGGTCCGGTCGGGCCCGCATGCGGCAGGCTGGCCGGATGCTCGGCCGCTCACCTGGACCGCAGTTGCCACCGAGGGCGCGCGATGACCGACAGTAGAGCCGTACACGGTCGTTCATGGTCGTTTCGTCGCTGAAGGAGGCGTACTCGCGGTGTCCCTGTTCTGGCGGGTCTTCGGGCTCAATGCGGTGGTGCTGGGGCTGGCCACGGCGCTGCTGCTGTGGGCTCCGGTGACGGTTTCAGTGCCGATCCTGCTGACCGAGGCAGTCGTCCTGCTGGTCGGCATGGGCGTGATGCTGGTGGCCAACGGGGCGTTGCTGCGCTGGGGGCTGGCGCCGCTGGCCCGGGTCACCGCGCTGATGACCACGGTGGATCTGCTGCGCCCCGGTCAGCGGCTGCCGGTGTCGGGCGGTGGTGAGGTCCCGGAACTGATCCGGACGTTCAATGCCATGCTCGAGCGCCTGGAGAGTGAGCGGGCTGTGAGCAGTGCCCGTGTGTTGTTGGCGCAGGAGGCCGAACGGCGCCGGATCGCTCAGGAGTTGCACGACGAGGTGGGGCAGAGCATGACCGCGGTGCTGCTGGTGTTGGGGCGGGCCGCGGATGACGCGGACGGGCCGCTGCGCGAGGAACTCCACCAGGCCCAGGAGATCACCCGGGGGAGCCTGGACGAGGTCCGCCGTCTGGTGCGCCGACTGCGGCCCGGTGTCCTGGACGATCTCGGCCTGGTCAGCGCACTGTCCTCGCTCACGCAGGACTTCGCCACGCACACGGGGCTGCGGGTGGTGCGTCGGTTCGACGCCGATCTTCCCGCGCTGGATCATGAGGGGGAGTTGGCGTTGTACCGGGTGGCGCAGGAAAGCCTGACCAATGCCGCCCGCCACGCCGGCGCCGAGCGCCTGGAGGTGGCCCTGCAGTGCGCGGACGGCGCGGTGACGCTCACCGTCACCGACGACGGTCGCGGTATCGAGGAGGTGCACGAGGGCGCGGGTATCCGGGGCATGCGCGAGCGGGCGCTGCTCATCGGGGCCCGTCTCGACATCACGTCCACCGTCGGTTCCGGCACCCGTGTCCGGCTCACCGCCCCTCTTCCCAGGAAGCAGTCCTGATCATGCCCGACCCGTCCCGACCCACCCCGTCCGAGCATCCGACGGCCCGGCCGCCGGCTCCCGCAGCGCCGGCCATATCTGCGACGTCTGCGACGTCTGCGCCACCCGTGGTATCTGCGGTATCTGCGGGGCCCGGTACGTCCGATGTGTGCACGGCATCCGATGCGTCCGGCGGGTCACCGGCATCCGTCGCCTCGGTCGCGTCCGCCATGTCTGCGGTCCCGAAGCCTGCGTCGGCGATCCGTATCCTGCTCGCCGACGACCATGCCCTGGTACGCCGCGGGGTGCGTCTCATCCTGGACCGGGAGCCGGACCTCGAGGTGGTCGCGGAGGCGGGGGACGGTGCGGAGGCCATCGAGATGGCGCGCGCCCAGGAGGTGGACCTTGCCGTTCTGGACATTTCGATGCCGCGGCTGACGGGTCTGCAGGCGGCGCGCGAACTGGCCGCGCTGAAACCGGGATTGCGGATCCTGATGCTGACGATGCACGACAACGAGCAGTACCTGTTCCAGGCGTTGAAGTCCGGGGCCTGCGGGTATGTCCTGAAGTCGGTCGCAGACCGGGACCTGGTCGCCGCCTGCCGGGCCGCGATGCGTGACGAGCCGTTCCTGTACCCCGGGGCGGTGACGGCGCTCATCCGCAACTACCTGGACCGGGTCCGGCACGGCGAGGAGGCCGCGGGGGACCTTTTGACGCCGCGTGAGGAGGAGGTCCTCAAGCTGGTCGCCGAGGGCCACTCCTCCAAGGCGATCGCCGAGATCCTCTTCATCAGTATCAAGACGGTTCACCGGCACCGGGCCAACCTCCTGCAAAAGCTCGGCCTGCACGACCGCCTGGAGCTGACCCGGTACGCCATCCGGGCCGGACTCATCGAACCCTGACGGGCAACGGGCCCTGCCTGACCCGCTGTCATCGGGCCCCCCACGGCACGGCGCACAAAGCCAGCGAGACGGAACGGAGAGGGGGACGGCACATGCGCTCGACATCCGGCGGCCACGTCCCCTCCGCCATCGGCCGCAGTCGGTTCGCGATGCTGCTCACCGTGCTGGTGGCGGTCGTGCTGCCACTGTTCCTGGCGGCTCCCGTGTCCGGCGCGTACGTCGGGGGCGGTACCTCGCCCGGGGCGGGAGCCCCGGCCGGCGTGTACCCCGGCGCGGCGCACGCGCGGGCGGCAGCGGCTGTTCACGTGGTGTCCGTCGGCTCTCATCCGGCTGTGGTCGCGGATTCCGTGTCCGCCGACCCGCGTCCGGATGTGGCCGGCCACTCGGCTCCCGACGCGATCGCGGCCCCCGGTGCCGTACCGAGCGTCGACGCCCAGCAGGCCACCGACCGGGATCCGGTGTTGGGTCCGTATGCGGTTGACGGCTGTACCGCCTGTGTGGTCCAGCAGCGGGCCCGGCCCGATCACCCGGCCGGACGTTCCTTCGTCCCGGACCACCAGGGGGTGCTGACGGGGTGCGACCCGGGCACCGCCACGGCTGCCTTCGGCCGGGATACGGCGGGTCCCGGCCCGGTGCCGGCGTCTTCGGGGCGTACGCATCATGACAACAACCGGGCGCCTCCCGCCTCCTGCGGTGTCTGAGTCACACCCGACCCGCACCGCACTCTCACCCCCTTCTCTTCTGTCATTTTCTTGCGCGGCGGCCGCGGTCGGCCGCCGCTGCGGTGTGTCTGCTGGAGGCCCGTGTTGTCCCGCTTTCGACCCCTGTCACGTCCCCGTACCGGTTCCCGCCCGCGCCCGCGTGCTCGTTCGCGTGCCCTGACCGTCCGCGCGTGCGTCGCGCTCGCCGTGCTGGCCGCGGCGCTGGCCATCGCCCTGACCACGCCGGTCCGTCTCGGACTCGATCTGCGCGGCGGCACCCAGATCGTGCTGGAGACCCGGTCCACCGCCACGACCCGGGCGGACCGGGAGACGACGGATCGCACCCTGGAGGTGCTGCGCGGCCGCATCGACGCCCTCGGCCTCGCCGAACCGAGCATCGTGCGCTCCGGCGACAAGCGCATCGTCGTCGAACTGCCGGGTGTGCAGGCCCCGGAGAAGGCCGCCGCCGTGCTGGGCCGCACCGCGCAGCTCACCGTCCACCCGGTCCTGCCCGAGGCCAAGCCCCCCAACACGCCCCCACACAAGCCGCAGACCCCCTCCGGCGCCGGCCCCTCCCCGGCATCGGGCGCCGATGGCGCCTCGGTGCTGCCGGACGAGTCCGGCCGGCATCTGCGTCTGGCGCCCACCGCGCTGACCGGTCAGGACGTCAAGGGGGCCGAGGCCCGGTTCGATCAGCAGGGCGGGGCCGGCTGGCACGTCGGCGTCGACTTCAAGGACACCGGCAGCAGCCGCTGGCGGCACGTGACCGGCGAGGCCGCCTGCCACGCGCACGGCGATGTCCAGCGCCGGGTCGCCATCGTCCTCGACAACAAGATCATCTCATCGCCGCAGGTCGACCCGTCCGTCTCCTGCCGTACGGGGATCACCGGCGGCTCCACGCAGATCACCGGTTCCTTCGACGACACGCAAGCCCGCGAACTGGCCCTGCTGATCACGGGCGGCGCCCTGCCGGTCCCGGTCGAGACCGTCGAGCAGCGCACGATCGGCGCCACCCTGGGCGAGGAGGCCATCGCCTCCGCCGCGCAGGCCGCGGTGATCGGAACGGTGCTGACGGCGTTGTTCATCACGGTCGTCTACCGCCTGATGGGGGCTCTGGCGGCCCTCGCCCTGCTCTGTTACGGCCTGGTCTCCTACGCCGCGCTGGCCGCGCTCGGCGCCACCCTGACGCTGCCGGGCCTGGCCGGATTCGTCCTGGCGATCGGCATGGCCGTCGACGCCAATGTCCTCGTCTTCGAGCGGGCCCGAGAAGAGCGGGCCGCCCGCCCCCGGGCCAGTACCCGGTCCGCGCTGAAGGCGGGCTTCCGCGGCGCCTTCAGCGCGATCGCCGACTCCAACATCACCACCTTGATCGCCGCTGGCCTGCTGTTCTTCCTGGCCTCCGGCCCCGTCAAGGGTTTCGGCATCACGCTGGGGATCGGCGTCCTGGCCTCCATGTTCAGCGCTCTGGTCATCACCCGGGCGCTGGCCGAACTCGCCGCGAACCGCCCGGCGGTGCGCCTGCGCCCGCACCTCACCGGCATCGCCGGCGCCGGCCCGGTCCGCTCCGCGCTGCTGCGCCGCGACCCGTTCCTGATGCGGCGTCCGCGCCGCTGGATTGCGGTGTCACTGCTCGCCGTCCTGGCGGCGGGCTCCGGCATCCTGGTACGCGGGGTGGACCTGGGTATCGAGTTCACCGGCGGCCGCCTCATCGAGTACGCCACCGCCACCCCGGTCGACCCGGAGCGGGCCCGTACGGCGCTGGCCGAATCCGGTTTTCCCCGCGCCGTCGTCCAGTCCTCCTCCGGGGGCGGCCTGACGGTGCGCACCCAGCAGCTCACCGGCGCCGGGACAGCCGCCGTCACCGACACCGTCGCGGGCCTGGGCGGCGAGACCCGCACGCTGCGCGACGAACGGATCGGCCCCAGCCTGGGCAGGGAACTGCGCCAGGGCGCCCTGCTCGCCCTCGGCCTGGCCATGACCGCACAACTCCTCTACCTCGCGGCCCGGTTCCGCCCGCTGCTGGCCGGCGCCGCGGTCACGGCCCTGGCGCACGATGTGGTCATCCTGGTGGGGGTGTTCGCCTGGCTGGGCAAGCCGCTCGACGGCGTGTTCCTGGCCGCCCTGCTGACCGTGATCGGCTACTCGGTCAACGACTCGGTCGTCCTCTTCGACCGCATCCGCGAACTGTCCGCCAACCGGCGCGGGGCCCCGTTCGGGCGTGTCACCAACGATGCGATCCTGCAGACGTTGCCGCGCACGGTGAACACGGGCATGGGCGCGGTGTTCATCCTGGCCTCGCTGGCGGTCCTGGCGGGGGACCCACTGGCCGACTTCGCGCTGGCCCTGCTGGTCGGTGTGTGCGTCGGCACGTACTCCTCCCTGTTCACGGCCTCCCCGCTGGCCATAGCCGCGCATGCGCGCCGGGGCCGCGGGATTGGGGACACCGGCCCGGCCGGGAGGACGGCGGATCGGGCACCGCGCAGCACACCACGGCGATAGCAGCGCCCTTGCCCAAGGGGCCGGCGACGTACCTTCCCGGACGCACCAGGGCGCGTGGCCGGCCCGGCTTTCTGGCTGGTGGCCGGGGTCATGTCCGGCGGTGCCTGCTCTGGGTCCGGTCGACCGGGGGTTGTCGGGGGTCTGCGGTCGCTCAATTCCTGTGTAGCGCTGCCGTGTTGCCTCGGGGTGTTGTGGTGGTGGGGCCTGTGGGTGCCTACTAGCCTGCGGTGATGATTACGTGTGTGGTGGAGTATGTGATCGATCCGGCACAGACCGAGGCGTTCGAGCGGTTCGGGCGGCGCTGGATGGAACTCGTCGGCCGGCACGGCGGTACGCACCACGGGTATTTCCTGCCGGCGGAGGGGGCCAGCGACAAGGCGCTCGCGCTGTTCAGTTTTCCGAGTCTTGCCGCGTATGAGGAGTACCGGTCGTTGTTCGGCCGGGATCCGGATTTCGTGGAGGCGGACCGGATCAGGGATGAGAGCGGTTGTGTGCTGCGCTATGAGCGCAGTTTCATGCGTCCGGTTCTGCCGTGAGCCGGTCCGGCGGCGGTCGGTGTGTGCCGGCCTGCCGCCCGGGGGCGAGGGCGGCTGCCGGCCTGCTGTGAAAGTGGATCTTGGTCGTGGGATGATCATGTGTCGTGGCACGTGGAGATCTGACGGACGAACAGTGGGCCCGCTTGGAGCCGCTGTTACCCAGGGGTAAGAAGGCGGGGCGCCCGCCGATATGGACGCGGCGGCAGCTGATCAACGGCATTCGGTGGCGGACCCGGGCGGGGACACCGTGGCGCGATGTCCCCGCCCGGTGCGGCCCCTGGGACCGGGTCTACGACCTGTTCCGACGCTGGCAGCGGGACGGCACCTGGCAGCGCATCTTCACCCAGCTGCAGGCCCGGGCCGACTCGAAGGACCTGATCGCCTGGGACATCAACGTCGACTCCACCGTCTGCCGGGCCCATCAGCACGCGGCCGGGCCGCGAAAAGGGGGATCTCCAAAAGGAGCCACCCGGCGGCATCGGCACCGAGCCGGACGACCACGGTCTCGGACGCTCGCGGGGCGGCCTGAGCACCAAACTCCACCTCGGGGTCGAGCAGGGGCAGAAGCCCATGTCCGTCGTGATCACCCCCGGGCAGCGTGGGGATTCCCCGCAGTTCGAACCGGTCCTGGAGGCCATCCGCGTCCCGCGCCTGGGAGGGGCCGGCCTCGCAAGCGCCCGGGCAGAGTACGGGCGGACAAGGCGTACGGCTCCCGAAAGAACCGCGCCTACCTCTACCGACGCGGCATCCGCTGCACCATCCCGGAGAAGAGGGACCAGATCAGGCACCGCCTGGCCCACGGCTCCCGTGGCGGGCGGCCGCCGAAGTTCGACAAGACCGACTACCGCGAACGGCACGCCGTGGAGTGCGGCATCAACCGCCTCAAAAGGCACCGCGCCGTCGCGACTCGCTACGACAAACTCGCCGTTCGTTACGAAGCGACCGTGCTGGTCTCAGCCATCAACGAGTGGTTATGACCAGCACTTTCACAACAGGCCCTAGGGCCGGGCTCGACCTCCAACCGTCGTAACCCCAGCCGTCAAAGATCTCTAGTGAGGGCCAAGGGGGACGCCTCGCCCCTCGTTCGGATGTATCTGTGACACGCCCGGGAGTCCCGGGGAAGTATGAGGTCGGGGGTCTTTTGGTGGGCCGGCTGGGTGCAGCCGAACGTGTTGTCCCGATTGCGTGCTGTGTGTGCTCCTCGCACGGTGGCTGGGGAGCAGTACTCGTCAACCACGAAGGTAGATCATGCGTATTTCCCGGAAAGCTGGCCTCGTTGCTTCCACCACGCTGTGCGGTGCTCTTGCCCTTGGTGTGGCCGGCCCGGCCGGCCCGGCCTTCTCTGCTGTCACGGACTCGCCGGCCCACAGTGCATCCGCCGCCCCGGTCCCGGGCGCCGACGCGCTGGCCAAGCAGAACACGGCTCTGGCCGGCGCGGGTGCCGTACTGCAGCCCGTGACCGACCTGGTCGCCGGTGTGCTCAAGGCCCCCGACGGCAAGCTCTCCAAGGACGAGGCCACCAAGCACGCGGCCGGCGTCAAGAAGGCGCTGGACGGCCTGACCGCCGAGGCGAAGGCCGCGACCGGCAAGGCGGGTACACCGGGTGCCCGCGCGCAGGCCCCCGGCCCCGAGCTCGTCGCCAAGGCCGCGGCGGACCTGCAGGCCAAGGTGGACGCCCTCGTGAAGGCCTCCGCCGCCGGGGACGCGAAGGCGACCGCCGCCGCCCTGCAGGCGACGTTGACCGGGACGGTCAACGTGGTGGTCGCGATCGTGCTCGGCGGCGACCTGCCGGCGCCCGACCTGAAGGGTCTGCCCAAGCTGCCGACGCTGCCGGGCGTGGACCCGGCGGCGACGCTGCCGTCGCTGTAGGCACCCGGGGCAACTCGAGGTGATCGGAAGGGGCCGGCCCGTTCGGGCCGGCCCCTCCCTTTGGCACGCCACCCGAAACGACCCGCTCATCGGTGTCCGAGAGAGCGCACCGGCAGGGGCTGCTGGACCGCGCCGGTGAGGGCACGCGATGTCGAGCGGACGTGGCCCGACATCCCGCCCCTGGGGCGGCTCGATACCGTGTGCCGCTTCTCCTTCAGGGCAACCGCACATTGCGCTGCAGCCGTGCTGCGTGGCCACCTGGCAGCAGCCGGCGGTGCATGCCGGCGTGCCGTGTCCGGCCGGGCGCTGGTCTACTGGCTGTCGCTCTCGTCCTGGTCCGTGAGGAATCCGCGCTTCGGCGAGGGTGCCCCGGAAAGCACCTCGCCCAGGCTGAGTGGCGGGTCCGCCGGGGCGGGCTCGGGCGCGGGGGGGGGTACAGGAAGGCGTTTGACCCGTACTTCCTGGTCTGCGTGTACGTCGGTCTTGAGGGTGCCCGTATCCGCGCAGCACTGCGGCGATGGCCTGGTGCATGGTGCGGCGGCCGTCGCGGTGCAGGAGGTCTGCGGGCCCTGGGCGATGGGCTCGCGCTGCTCGGTGGCTGCCGTCTCGCGCAGGGTGCGGGAGGTGCACCACTCCACGAACACGGCGCCGTCCTGCGCGTCGGTGATGACGACGCCATGGGCGCGGTCGCGTTCGCTGGTGTCCGATCCCGGAAGGCCGATGCCGGCCAGTGCGTGGCGTACTTCTTCGGCCAGCGGCCAGCGGCCAGCGGCCAGCGGCCAGCGGCTTGGGGCTTGGGGCGCGAGGGCTTGCGGCGAAGCGGTTCGGTCGCGTCGTTCATGCGCGAGGACCCTACTCGCCTGCGCCCTGGCACGGCCCGCAGAATCACATGGCACGAACCTGCCAGGGGTTGCTCGTCTCATCTCAAGATTCCAGACGTGGTCCGCAACGACTCGCAGAGCCGGGGTGTAGGCCATGGTGGCCGCCCTGGCCTGTGGCACGAAGCTCGCGACACCACACGGGGCAACCTCTCAGCCGATGTGGCACTGGCCTGGCACGGCCATCTGCTCCACTGTGTCGGTACGGGTTGGGGGAGCGAATACGCAGAACTCGTTGTCTTGCGGATCGGCAACGACGACCCAGCGAAATCCGTGTTCGCTGTGTTCGGCAGAGAGCCTCTGGGCGCCGGGCCGTTGGAGGCGATCGACCTCGGTATCCAGGTCTTCGGCGCCCAGGTCGAGGTCGAGATGCATCCGGTTCTTGCCCCGTTTCGATTCGGGGACGTGCTGCAGGAGAAGTGTCGGCGCCGGTGCGGGACCGACCAGGCCCAGGTAGGGCGGTCCGTGAGGGCCGCGCCGGTATTTCAGCGGAGCCAGAGCAGCGAGCCGGAATCTTGCCTGCGCTTCAGTGTCCACACAGTCCAGCGTCACGATCTGAGCCGCTCCGGGTCTGATGGAGGCTCGATTCCCTGAGAGGATCGAGTCATGGCACGTCCGTCCCCCTATCCGCCTATCCGCCGGAGCTTCGTGAGCGCGCGGTGCGCATGGTCGCGGAGATCCGTCCCGACTGCCCAACCGAGTGGGCCGCGATGAAGGCGGTCGCCGCCAAGCTGGGTATCGGCGCGGCCGAGACGGTGCGGACCTGGGTCCGCAAGACTGAAGTCGACGCCGGCCGACGGCCCGGCGTCACCTCCGAGGACGCCGCGGAGATCAAGCGGCTGCGGGCCGGGAACGCCGAACTGCGGCGGGCGAATGAGATCTTGAAGGCGGCGTCGGCTTTCTTCGCGGCCGAGCTCGACCGGCCGTCGAAACGCTCGTGGCGTTCATCGACGCACACCGTCAGGTGTGCGGAGTCGAGCCGATCTGCCGGGTCCTGACCAGCCACGGGCTGAAGATCGCAACGAGCACCTACTACGCCGCCAAGAACCGGACCCCCAGCCCACGGTCGGTTCGCGACGCGGAGCTGAAGACGCAGATCAGCCGCATTCACGCGGACAACTTCGGCTTGTGCCGGGGTGTTGGTGGGTCTGAGCATGCCGGTGAAGTGGCCCTGGTGGGTGTGGTGGGGTGACGGGCAGCGCACGTACGGCCTGGCCGTGGCCCCCGTCCGGCCGCCCCCGCCGGCCCGGCGGGTGTGGCCGGCCGGGCGGGTGTGGCTGGCCGGGCGGGTGTGGTCTCGTGGGTGGGTGCAGGGTGTGGGCCCTGTTTGGGTGTTGGTGTTCCTGTCCGGGTGAGCGCTCTTGCGCGGTGCGGGTGGATCTTCGGTTTGTCCTCGAGGTTCCCTTGACGGGGGTCGGGGCGGCGGTCCCTGTGCTGTCGGTGGGTGGTCAGGGGTGTGGTTCGTCGAGGTACTGGTCGGCCCAGGCGCTGATGATGTGGGCGGCGCGCTGGGCCTGGCCGCGTGTGGTGAGGAGGTGGTCGGCGCCTTCGAGGGAGATGAAGCTGCGGGGGTGGCGGGCTTCCTGGAAGATTTCGGCGGCGTTGTCGATGTCGACGGTGGTATCGGTGGGGGAGTGCGTGACCAGCAGCGGCAGGTCCAGTTCGCCGATCGTCTCGCGCAGGTGGGCTTTGCGGACGTCTTCGACGAAGGCGCGTTTGAGGACGAGGGTGCGTCCGCCGACGAACCATTCGTGGGAGCCCTCGTGGAGTACCCGGTCCAGGACGGAGTCGTACTGCCGCTCGACGTGGCTGGGGTCGACGGGTGCGGCGATGGTGGCCAGCGCGCGCAGGCCGGGGATTTCGCGGGCGGCGGCGAGGGCGGCGGCGCCGCCCCAGGAGTGTCCGACCAGGAGGTCCACAGGAGTGCCTCGTTCGGCCATGTAGGCGGCGGCGCGGAGCGTGTCTCTGACCTTGACGGTGAAGGAGCCGTCGCCCCAGTCGCCGTCGGAGTCGCCGATGCCGAGGTTGTCGAAGCGCAGCATGCCGACTCCCTCGCGGGCCAGCTGCTTGCAGACGCGGGAGGCAGCAGGGGAGTCCTTGCCGAGGGTGAAGCCGTGTGCGAAGAGTCCCCAGCCGCGGATCTCGCCCTCGGGGAGGTCGATCACTCCGGCCAGTTCGGGGCCGACGACGCTCGGAAAAGTGACTTTTTCTCTCATGTGTGGTGTTCACCTAGGCAGAAACTGATCAGGGGGCGGGGCGCGGGCGGCACCGGGCGGCGCCGCGGCGGGCCGGTGAGCAGCATGCCATGCACTGATCACCACTTTCGACAGCCCGGACCTGCCCGGACCTGCCCGGCCCGGACCTGCCCGGACCTGCCCGGCCCGGACCTGCCCCGGACCTGCCCGGCCCGGACCTGCCCGGACCTGCCCGGCCCGGACCTGTCCGGCCCGGACCTGCCCCGGACCCGCCCGGACCTGCCCCGGACCCGCCGGCCCCCCCCGGTCCGGGGCCTGCCCCGAGCCCGTCCGGGGCAGGCCCCGGGCAGTTCCCGCTGATGCGTACCGGTCCTGCGGTTTCGCGGAGAGGTGGTCTGTGGTGTCTGCTCGCGGGCGGCTTGCCTGGGTCAAGGGGAACGCCCGTGGGGCATCGGGTAGACCGTGGCCCGTCTCGCCGGCGTGCTGGTGCGGCCCCGTCGTCGATGACGGCGAAGACCCGTCCATTGGGGCGTGGGGGGTGGCTCGTTCGGTGATGAGATTCCGGTGAAGCAGTTGCCCGGTGCCATCAGGGCGAGGCCGCCGCGACAGGGGGCCGACTTCGGCGACGGTGACGGTGACGGTGACGGTGACGGTGACGGCGGCGAGCTCGGCATGTTCGTCAGCGTCGTCGAGTCCTCCGGCGTCGACGGCCCGCAGACCTCCGCATCACCGCCCGGCCCACTCGGCCGCGACAGCCTGGCCTCCCCGATGCAGCCCGTGCGCTCCGCGATGGGCGGGGCCGGTGAGCTCCGCGATGGGCGGTCCCGGTGCGCTCCGCGATGGGCGGGGCCGGTGAGATCGAGGTGGTCCCGGTGGCCGGCTGCCGCAAGGATGCCCATCCGGATCTGGCCTTCCTCGTCAGTGCCGGGGACGGTGTCGGGGAACGGCAGGTCCTCGACGCCGTTCCTGCCCCGCGGCGGCTGGAAGGAGCTCTGTCGGCCCTGCTCCTGCCCCCCGCCGTCTACGGTCCGCCGTATTCCAGGGGTGTGGCAGCACGGTGATCATTTCTTGCCGCTCACGGATGAGACCCGGATGGGGCCATAGCGGGCCAAGGAGCGCTGCAGGATCTCAGGGCGCACTGCACGACACAGGAACAGGACCGTGCGGTGCGGCTGCCTGCAAGGCACCTTGGGGGAAGGCGGTCCCGGGCGGCCGGTTGCCGGCCTGACCGGGCCGGCCACGGCAGCCGCACGTTCAGGATCCGGCAACGAGCCCACCCCTCCTGCGCGGTGTCGAGGGGAGCGTGACGGTGCGGGGCTCCTCGTGGTGCTATCCGGCGCTTGGTGCGCCTGTGCCGAACAGCGCTTGGACGATCGATGTCGCTGCTTCCAGGCCGGCCTGTTCTCTGGGCGTCAGTTCTTGGGGGCCGTCGTCGGCTCCCGCCAGGCCGGCGGTGCCCAGCACGGTGCAGGCTGCCAGCAGGGTGGACACGAACAGGGTGCGGATACGCATGGAGTTCTCCTGTCTCGGGCCGCTTCCCACGTCTCCGGCCCCCGGGGCGGGGGAGTGGTGAGGGGCCCGTTCGTCGCAGGTCAGTGGCTTGGCAGGGTCATTGAAACCGGGCGGCGCGGGGTGCGCGTCGATGACACGGCCGGGGCGCCGCGAGAACCCCACGGCCGGAGGAGGGCTGTGCGGCTTCAGGGGGGCCGCTGTTACGGCCCTCGCGTACTGGCACCGTGCTCCGTCGGTCCTCGTGCACCAGTGGGTTCGCTCGGGCAACGGCCCTGGAGTCCGGGTGTGTCAGCCATGCCGTCGTGAGGCGATGGTGGGGCGTTGGGAGTCCGGCTCCCGGGTGGGTGGGCGTGCTGGAAGGCATGTCCCCATGCAGGGCTGCCTCACCGTTCTGAGAACTCCTGGCCTTCGTGTCCCGCTTCTTGCCGTGGTGCTCGGCGCGCTCCCCCTCGGCATGCTGGGTCTGGGCTTGTTGCTGTACGTGCACCGGTTGACCGGCTCGCTTGCTGCCGGCGGCCTGGCCGCGGCAGCGTTCGGCCTGGGCGACGCCGCCGGAATGGACGGTGCAGGGCCGGCTCATCGACCGCTACGGCCGGCCAGGGATCCTTGCGCCGGCGGGGAGCGGCCTGCACGGTCTGGTCCGTGCTGCTGGTGACGGCCGCGCCTGCCGCGAACGGGAACGGGGCCTGCGCCGCGGTGTGCGCAGGGCCGGGATCCTGCATCCCGGCGACCGCTGCCAGCATGCGAGTGCCGCCGGCCGAACTGCTGCGAGAGGCCGAGGCGCGTACGGCCGGGTACGCGATGCCAGCGGTGCTCTTCCCGCTCGCGCTCCTGAGCGGGCCCCTGGCCACGTTGCTGCTGCTCGTCATGGAGGGGCCGGGCGCATCCGTGGTGACGGGCGGCGTCCTGGCCGGGGGGCGGGGGTGTTCTTCGCCACGACGCGGGCTTCCCGGAACCGGAGGCCTGCGCGGACGTCCGTCCGGCATGACCGCGTCCGCCGGAATCCTGCTCTGGCCGTCGTGCTGTTGATCGCGGCAGGAACCGGGCTCTCGTCCGGCATGCTCGCCGTACCGGCCGCCGCAGGTCACTGGCGAACGCGGCGGACAGCGCCGTACTGATCGCGATGATCTCGGCCGGACACATCACCGCAGGGCCGGCTTCCGGCGGCCGTCGGTGGCACCGTGCAGCGGCCCGGCTGACTGCTGCTTGCCGCTGTAGCCAGGTTCAGCCGTGACCACCGCCCTGGCAGCCTGCGCCGCAGGCAGCCTGGTGCTGCTGTTCCCCGCCCTGTTCCTGGTCGGTCTGTGCGAGCGTCGGCCCCGGGTCGAGAACCGTCTCGCAGCGCGCACCGCGCGCACCGCGCGCCTTCCAGGGCAGCTCCGTACTGCCCGGGGAGACCACGAGCGGCTCAAGCGGCTCAAGCGGCTCAAGCGGCTCAAGCGGCTCGAGCGGTGTCTTCGCCGGCATGCCGGCGAGAGCCTCCTCGCCCTGGAGCCGCAACGCGTCTGCGGTCTTGTGTGAGCGGCAAGACCCGCACCGGTGACCGCGGACGGGGACCTTCGCGTACGCCGGCATGCCCATGTGATGACAGCGCAGAGCGTGCGACAGCCACGGGCGCAGCGACCCCGGAGGGCCGCCGGCCAGGGGCTCCGGATCCGCCTCGGCCGTCAGCTTGCGCGCACGCTCGCCGGTGAGGTCGCGTCCGGCGCAGTTGGTGCAGCCACCGCGGCCCTTTGGGACGTGCGCCAGCGTCTTCGGCTTGAGAGCACCGCAGTGCACGCACCGGGACGGCCGGACGGCCGGACGGCCATGCCCGGCCCGCCCCCGGGATGGTCCGCGAGCGGTTCCCACCCCCACGCGAGCATGACGGCAGTGGCCTTGGCCCCGTCCCTGACGGGCTTGGCGGCGATCGTGCGGGACCGGCAGGTCTTGCTGCAGCACCCGGTCCCCTTGGTTGACGACGTCGGTGTAGCGCGGCGCGCTCACCTCGCCGCACGTCAAGCAGCGGCCTCTCCAGGGCAGTTGCGTGCCGGGGGGAGGGCTCGGCAGGCCGCGCTCCGCGGCTGAGCAGGGCTTCGACAGCGTCGGCTTCGCTCACCCTGCGCGGCACGGAAGTCCCCCCTTCGTCGAGTCCCGCTCATCACTCGTCATCGCGGACCAGCCCTCCCGCAGGCCTTCGAAGTGCCGGCCACGCCCCGCCGCCGGGTGAAATGATGACCGTGCCCGCCGGTGCTCGGCCGACGGGCACGGGGGTGGGGCTCGTGGCACAGCGCGACACCCGCACGCCGGGGGAGGCCTGCTGGTCCCTGGCAGACCTGCTGCCGCAGAACATGACGGCCCATCAGGTGCATCAGGTGGCCCTGCCGTTCACCCGGCTCCGCAGGCCGGCCTGTCTGCGCCGGCACGAACCGGACGCAGCCGGATATGGATATGGACGAGAACTGCACCGCACCCCTCGCCCGGCGGGTGGCGGCATCCGAGGACGAGGGGGGATTCATGCGGCACAGACCGTTGTTCCGGTGGGTGCTGACGCTTGGTGTGGTGTTGTTCGGCTGGGCGGCGTACCTGTACGCGTCGTATCCGGCCACACGGCAGATCGACCTCACCGTGATCAGCGAGAAGCCCGACGGCCGGTGCACGGTCCGCTGGAAGGACCCCTATCAAGACGGGGACCGCCGGCGTGAGAGCGCCTACCGCTGCGATCCGGGCCGGGGCGACCTGCTCAAGCCGTCGCACTCCATCCTGGGTGCGGAGAACGGCTGGGAAACCGGGTTCATGTTCACCGAGGGCCGGCACAGGGGCGACCTGGAGCCCTCCCTCGATGACAGCGAGCCCTACGCCTTGTCGGACGCGCTGGTCCTGGCCGGGCTGGCCCTGATCGCCGTCGGCCTGGTCGGGGGGAACACCCGCGCCGCGACGGCCCTGACACGTGCCCGGCCGCGGACCGTGGCGCGGGCCCGCACCCTGCACGAGGCGGCCCGCCGGGTCGCCCACGACCACGCGCAGGCCTGTGAGGCGGCCCGCGCGGCGTGGCACGCGCTGCGTACCGCGCGCATCGATGCGGAACTGGGCGCGCTCCCCGCCCGTCGGCTGGCCGCGGAAGGGGCGGATCGCCGGGCGGTGCGGCTGGCGGAGGCGGCCGGTGCCGGCACGGCCCGCGAGGTGCTCGATGCCGGGGTGCCGGGGCTGCGCCTCATGGGCGTCGGGCATGAGGAGGCCGCACGCCTGCACACCGCCGCCCGCCGCCGTGCCGACGCCGCCCGGGCCGCCGTACCGGCCCGCATCGACCCCGACACCACCGAACCGCGCACCACCGCCCTGCTCGTCGCGCTGCACGTCCTGGTGGACGCCGGGCCCGACGCCCGCCGGACCGCGCGCACGGCCCAGCAGCTCGCCGGTGAGCTCGAGGGCACCCTCGCCGACGCCCAGGCGGCATCCGGCTACCGCAGCATGCTGCGCGCCGGACGCGAACAACGCGACAGCGCCCGCGACGCCGTCGACCGGCTGCGCTCCGTGATGGCCCGCGCCGAACGGGAAGGGCTTCCCGCCCGTTTCGCCCAGACCTCCGTCGACCTGCTGCGCGCACCTGACGACCAGGGCCTCGGGCTGTCCGCGCGGGCGGACTTCGAAAACCGCCCCGGCCGGTACTACGCACTGCTGGCGCAGCTCATGAAGGAGAAGGCCGCCCCGGCAGAACTCTGACCCGCCGGCGCGGGAGCGCAACGTACCTCTCATGCCCCGGGGCGGCGCTCAACGCGCTGTGGTCGTGACAGGCGGCAGGCGGCAGGCGGTGGGCGGTGGGCGGTGGCGCGGTGGTCCGGTACCGGCGTAGGTAGGGTGCGCAGGTCCCCGATCGGGCTGTCGGGCTCCGGGCAGGGACGTGTGCGCGCTCAGGACGCGGCAGGTGCTGCCCGGAGCCCACACCGAGGACCGCCAGAGCTGCGGAAAACACCTGACACCAGGCCCGACCGCTGTCACCGCAGACGTACGCTGGCGGCGAAGACCCCGGATTCGTCCCTGGCAGCCCAGAAACAGGCAGGCCACACGCCCGGGGTTCAGATCATTCGAAGGCCGCCCGGGAACCTCCGGGCGGCCTTCGTGCCATCCGCGTCTCTTCCGGAGCTCCGGCGGCCCCGAGCCGCAGACGTCACGGTGCGCGGACGCGGCCCGTGGTCCAGGCAGGCGGGCTTCGGGACCGGGACGTGGTCCGCCGGATGCCGGCACCCGCCGGTCGGTGCAGCGGGTGCCGCGAATGTGTACCGGCCGGCCGCAGTGGACCAGCGCGCCGCGCAGTGTCACGTCCTGAATCAGCCCAGGCCGAAAGGCCGTTGCCCGGCTGACGCCCCGGGCAGGCGATGCCGTGCCCCCGGTGCCGGGACCGTCGGAGTCACCCGCATCATCGGGCTGCAGAAGCGAACAATCGTGCATCGTCCCAGCACGTCTGAAGACGGCAGGCGTGACGGTCCGGGGGGACGGTATGGATCAGGAACGGTAGGGGGTGGAGCCCCATCAGGAGTTCCACCCCGGTACGTATCGCCGGGAGCGCTACAACGACGTGAACGGCGCAATCTACGAGACCACGCGCTTCGACGCGCACGGAAACGCCTTCACGGTCAATCACCGGCTCGGGCCCGCGGAACGCTACGGCTGCCGCTACGCGCAGGCGCCGCAGGACCCGCCCACGTGCGGCCCCAAGCGGTCGCCGCTGCCGGAGCGGTCGGAGCGGTCGGCACGGTGGGCGCGGCTGCGGCCCTTTGTCCCGGGCCTGCCGGAGGCCACGCCCGGGAGGGTGACACCGAGACGGAGAGCGGGGCGGCCCTGTTCCGGGGACTGCTCGTCGCCGTCGCGGTGGCGCTGGGGCCGGTCTTCCTCGGTATCTGGATGGTGCGTCGCGCCGCGGCGGCCGGCCGGAGCCGCACGCACGGCCGGTTGGTCCTGCTGCTGGAAGCACCCTGGCTCGCCTTCCTGTGGGCGCGACTCCATGGCGAAGGCTCAGCGTGGGCCGCGGCCTTCGGCACGGCTCTCGGCCTCGCCACCCGGTACGGGCTGACCCTGCGCGAGGAGAGGCGCGGGCGCCGGACCCGGACACCGTAAGACTCTGTTCCTGCGGCCCCAAAGTGGGCAGGCACGCGGCGGTGCCCGCCGGCCCGCTCTGCGCACGACCGGCCGCGATCTCCCCGAACAAAGCGACCGGAGCGTCATGAACGGATGCACGACGAACACGACCCGCCCCTGCGGCAGCTGCCGGCGCGGCTGCGCACCGTCGGCCCGGGCCGGCACCGGCTGCTCACGGACCTGCACGAGCAGCTCCGCGCCCACCATCCGGGGTATCGGGTCGGCGATCCGAAAGAGAAGTTCGGGGCCCTGCGGATCAAGGTCACCGGGGTGCCCGACACTGCTCGCCCCAGGTGCAGGCCCTCGTTGCCGACACCGAGGCGCAGTCGGCCGTCATCTGCGAGTTCTGTGGAGCGCCCGGGCGCCGCCGTCGCCGCAACGATGCCCCATACGGCTGGTTCAAGGCCGTGTGCGACAGCTGCCACACCGCATGGTCTCGGCACGAGATCCGGATCGTGGGCGGGGGCGTGCACCATCGCCCCGCCTCGGCAGCCGTAGGGGCCGCGCCCGGGTCTTCCCGGCAGCCGCAGGACCTGGCGTGTGGCAGGGCGCGCCGCAGCGGTGGCGAGCTGTTTCCGGGGCCGGTGACAAGCAGGCCTCGGGGCGGGGCGGGGCGGGGCGCGGGGGTGATGTTCGCTGCGCTCATCGAGTCCTCTCTCTTGTGCTGGTCGAGTGCTCTCTTGACCTCTCATCGAGTGATCGGTGCGTGCACCGTCACACGCCGCGGGGGCGGCGGGTCTCATCCGGGGCAGGGCAGGTGCCGGACGGCGTCGTCCTCGGGGCGGGCCTGCCGCCACGACGCCGGCAGCTGAGAGCTGGTCAGCCGGTCGAGGAGGTCACGGAGGTCACGGAGGTGCTCGGGCGTCTGGCCGCACAGATGGGTCAGGACGTTCATCTTGAGCAGGCCGGCGCCGTCGGGGCGGGTGTGGGCGGCCAGTGTCAGCGCCGTCAGCTGCATGGAGCCCGGCACCGTGCGTGGCAGTGGCAGTGGCAGTGGCCGGGGGGCGGGGACGCATCGCCCGGTGCGCGGCCCGGCCCCCAGCGCCGCCCCGGGACCGCCGGGAACGCCGACACCGGCGCCAGATCCTCGAACGCCACGGTCATGGCGGCATCCGCCCACCGCTGCTGGACGAAGACCAGGCCAAACCGCCCGGGCAACGCCGTGAGGTGTTCGAGCTGTACCAGCAGCTGACCGTACGCACCCTGCGGTGTCCGGTGTCCTACCGGTGGGCGTGGCAGTACATCACCGAGCACCGCGCCCGGCAGACCGGCGCCGGTGCGGCCGAACCGGCGCCTTACGAGCACACCTGGGCGGGCGCCGCCGGCGTGGCCAAGACGGACTTCGTCACCGGGCTGATCACCGACGCGGTGCGCCACTTGGCCGAGCTGGCCATCGAGGGATCGATGTCGGCCGCGTACGGCGCCGAACTCGGCCTGGCCAGCCTCGCCGCCGCCCGGGACCGCATCGACCAGGCCCTGCACGAACTCGCGCTGACCGGCCTGATCAGCGGCCTCACCCCCGCCCGGATGAGCGCCCGGGACGGCGACGGGAAAATGCAGGGGATCTACCCCAACGGCCAGCGTGTCCGGCCGACCGCCCGGCAGATCCTCTACCAACTCGGCGGTCTGATCCTACGGATCGGCACCGCCACCGACCCGCCCACCATCGTCCTCCACCGGGTCGGCCAGGTCGATCTCCTCGACCTACTCGGCTTCGACCTGGAACGTCCACGCTGGCTGCAACCCTGAACCCGACCCGAAACGACGACCCGCGAAATACGAGGCTAGAGGTACCTGTGACGCGCCGTGCCGAAGCAGGTAGTTGTCACCGGGGCGGGATCACGGTCACCAGGATTTATGACGGTGCCGAGGGCGCCAGCTTCCCTGTCTACCAGTGCCTGTTGCCGGTGTCCCGGCAAGCCGTCGAATTCTGTGCCGGCCTCCTCACCCGGCACCTGCGGCAGATCAAGTCGCCCTTCCGCAGCCGCCCGGCCCGCAGGATCGTGACCCTCGTGCTGGCACTTCTGCGCCACGACCAGCGCATATTCGACCTCGACGGCGGCAACGGGATCAGCGAGACCACCCTGCGCCGCTGGCGTGACGAGCTGTTGGCTCTGCTGGCCGCCCAGGCGCCCCGTCTGGACCGCGCCCTGCGGAAAGTCGCCCGGCGCGGTGGCGAAGTCGTCCTGGTCGACGGCACTTTGATCCCCGCCGTCCGCCGCGCGGGACGCCATGAACCGGCGCAACTACTCCGGGGAACATAAGCGCCATGGCCTGCACTTTCTTGCTCTCACTGACGAAAAGGGCCGCCTGCTGTGGATCTCGGCGGCCCGCCCCGGCGCCACCCACGACATCACCGCCGCCCGCCGCGACGACATCGTCCGCCACCTGCGGGACGCCGGCCTCGGTGCGCTCGCCGACCTCGGCTTCATCGGTCTCGGCAAGGACACCGACAGCGACGACCCGGTCCTGATCACTGGTTTCAAGGCCACCCGCGCCACCAAGCTGAACCCCGCCCACAAGCAGGCCAACCAGGTCCTCTCCGCTGCCCGCGCCCCCCCGTCGAGCACGGCTTCTGCCACCTCAAGTGCTGGCGCATCCTGACCAAACTCCGCACCAGCCCGGCCCGCGCCACCAGCCTCCTGCGGGCCCTCCTCGTCCTGACGAACCATGAAATGCGCCGCTGAAACCCGGCAAATGATCAAGAGATCGGACTCCCGCGCCCGACCAGCGTGAGCTTCTCTTCGGCCCGCCACACCAGCCGCGTTGACCAGCCGGAATCACGATGGTGGATCTTCATTGCTCACCATGGGGAGCAAGGTGTCCGGACAGAGCCCGGCATGGCTGGAGCGGGACAACCGGGGATGCGGCATGCGCCCGCAGTTCCTGCATCGGGTCAGTCGGCCCTGCCCTGAGGCAGGACGATCAGCTTGCCGCGGACGTGACCCTGTTCGCTGACTCGGTGGGCCTGGGCGACCTCCTCCAGTGCGTACGTGCCGGCGATCGGCACCGTGAGCGCGCCTCGTTCCGCCAAGTCCGCGGCGGCGGCAATGCGTTGGCCTGCGCCCTCCGTGTCGGCGGAGAGCATCCGTACGCCATGCTCCGCGGCGGAGAAGTCGGCGATGGTGACGACACGCCCAGGGCCGCCGGCCACCTCAAGGAGGTCGGGCAGCGAGCCGCGGCCGGAGGCGTCCAGCGCCGCGTCCACGCCCTGCGGGGCGAGCGAGCGGAGCCGGTCGGCGAGCCCGGCGCCGTACTCCACCGGGGTCGCGCCGAGCGAACGCAGATAGGCGTGATTGGCCTCCCGTGCCGTGCCGATGACGTGCGCCCCGCGGACCCTGGCCAACTGCACGGCCACCGTGCCGACTCCGCCCGCGGCCCCGTCGATCACGATCGTCTCGCCCTCCCGCAGCTTCAGCTCGTCCAGGGCGTGCAGGGCGGTGTTGGCGGCGATCGGAAGGGCCGCGGCCACTTCCCACGACACCGCGGCGGGCTTGCGGGTGAGCGCGGCGGCGTCGGCAACGGCCGCCTCGGCGCAGCCGCCGAAGCCGATCGAGCCGAGCACCTCGTCGCCGATGGCGAGTTCGGTGACCTGGGGGCCGAGCGCGTCGACCACGCCCGCCACGTCGCCGCCCGGCACCACGGGGAACTCGACGGGCATGAAGGAGGCCGCGGCGCCGCTGCGGATCTTCCAGTCGAGCGGATTTACTCCCGCCGCACGCACGGACAGCCGGACCTCGCCGGGCCCCGGGGTGGGCAGGGGGCGTTCCATGACCCGCAGCACCTCGGGACCGCCGTACTCGGAAAAGGTGACGGCTCGGTAGTTCGCCTGCATGGAATTCCTTCCGAATAGGCTTGGGGGAGGGGATGGCCTTGGAGCATAGCAACTCGCATTGTCCGCACCAGTGTTGACCGATTCGAAACGGCCAGGCACGCGATGAGTGTTCCTTGAGCAAAGGGAGAGCGTCGTGTCCGACCGTCGTCGGCGACGGGACCACGTGCGACGGGTCGAGTCCTGAATAGCAGAGGAAGACTTCTCATGGCAGACACAATGAACCCTGCCGCTATGGGTGCGGACGCCGCCCTCGAGCCGCGGGACACCGCCTCCCGTCACCGTCGGGCCGGGCGACCCGCGCTATGACGACCTGGCGCTGCGGCGTCGCAATGAGCGGTTCGACCAGCGCCCCGCCTACTTCCAACTGGCCTGGACCACCGAGCAGGTGGTGGCAGCCGTGAACGAGGCGGTACAGGCAGGACGGCCGATTTCCGTGCGCAGCGGCGGGCACTCCATGGAGAATTCCGTGGGGGAGCACCCGGACGGCGTGGTCATCGACATGGCGGGAATGAACGCCGTGTACTACGACCCCGAATTCCGGGCCTTCGCCGTGGAGTCGGGCGCGACATTGGGGGAGGTTTTTTGTCTTCTTTATCTGAATTTTGGGGTCACCATTCCGGGAGGCTGGTGCCACTCCGTATGCGTGGGCGGTCACATCCAGGGCGGTGGCTACGGCGCCCTGTCCCGCAGCCTCGGCTCGGTGGTCGACTATCTCCACGCGATCGAGGTCGTGGTGGTGGACGAGGCCGGCTCGGCGCGCGCCGTGGTGGCCACGCGCGATCCCGGGGACCCGCGCCACGACCTGTGGTGGGCGCACACCGGCGGAGGCGGGGGCAACTTCGGGGTGGTCACCCGGTATTGGCTGCGCTCGTCCGACGCGGCCGGGGACGACCCGCGTGGGCTGCCGCGTGGGCTGCTGCCGAAGCCCCCGCAGTCCCTGCTCAGCGGGGCGATCATGTGGTCCTGGGGCGACCTGCCGCGCGACGCGTTCCGCCGCCTGATGCACAACCACGCCGCGTGGCACGAGGCCAACAGCGCCCCCGACAGTCCCGGCCGGACCCTGCACTCGACTTTGATGATCACATGCCGGGGGGGCAGGACACACCCGCCGACGTCCTGGTCTTCGCGATGCTCGACGGCGGCAGGCCCGACGCACACTCCCTGATGGACGGATACTTGTGTCGTCGCCCATTTTTTCTGAGTGTTGCTGTCGACGTGAGCTGAGGTTTCTCAGGTTTTCTGGGTGTTATTCGGGTGCTTGGAGTGCTCGGTGTGTGTGGGGCTGGGCGGGGTTGTCTCTCTGATCTGTACGTACGCGGGTGTGCGCAGGTTGATCGAGCGTGGTGCAGCCCCTGTGGGCTGCTGCTTGACCGGGAGCGGGTCAGATGTCGGGGTTGGTGAGGTCGTCGTGGGTGAGGGTGACGTGGGTGGCTTTGCCGGCTTTGCTGGCGGTGGTGGTGGGTGGCAGGACGCGGACGTGGATGAAGTAGACGCGGACGCCTGAGAGTTCGGTGTACGGGGGCCAGGCGCCGGGGGTGCCGTCGGTGGGCAGTTCGAGGAGCTTGTCGCTGATGTTGTAGATGACGAGGTAGGCGGTGTGGCTTTATTCACCAGTAGTGCCGTCAGTTGTTCATGGGTTTGGGTTCTGGCTCAGGTTTTGTGGTCCGTTACGGTGGGTTACCGACTGAAGGTCTCATTCGGGTAGGTTCACAGCGAACCGAGGAACTCGTTGACAGCTGCGTCGAACTCGTCTGGGACGGTCTCGTGGACGGTGTGTCCGGCGGGAAGTTCCATGAGCTTGGTATGGGGGCGCCGCGTCGCCATGTCTTTCGCGTGCTCCGCGCTGAGCACTGTGCTCCGGCTGCCGCGGACAAGCAAGGCTGGGCAGTCGCTGGAGATCCAGTCGTTCCAGTGGTCCCCGTTGAGCTCCTGCTGCGAGGCGTTCATATCCTTCGGATCGAAGGCAAGGCCCCAACCATCGGGATACTCACGGACGGCGCCTATGAGGTACCGCGCCGAGGCGCCGAGTCCTTCCAACAGTTCGGCCCGGGTCGGTGCACGGTGCGGCCAGGCAAGGCTGAAGGACAAGTCGTCATCGACCTCGGCGCCGATGTCCTCGACGATGAGTGCGTCCACAAGTCCGGGGAACCGGGACGCGAGCTGGTAGGCGTTGACGCCGCCCAGGGAGTGGCCGAGTACGGCCGCCCGGTGGATCCCCAGATGTTGCAGCACCGTCGCTGCGTCCTCGACGTAGCCGGTGCGGGAGAAATCGGAAGACCTGTCGGAGAGGCCGTGTCCACGCTGGTCGAGCGCGATGATCCGCCAGGAGTTCCTCAGATCCCGGGCCAGGTGCGCGAAGGTGTGGCCTTCCCCGAAGTGCCCGTGCAGGACGAGTAGAGGACGACCCGGACCGCCAAAGTCGAGGAAGGACAGGCGACGCCCGGCCACCGTCAAGGACGCGCGCTTCGGCTCGGGCGGGATCGTTGACGTCATGGTCGTCAGTATGCGGGGATCCGATGGTGCAAGGTCACGAAGCGAGCAGTACCCGCTTACGCAGGAGCCTGAAGCCGGCGCGTCCGTACATCTGCCGCTTGATCATTTTGATGCGGTTGACATGGCCTTCCACGACGCCTGAGCTCCAGGGCAGGGTCAGACCAGCAGTGACGGCCGCGAGGCCGTGTTCGAGGCCGCTGACGAAGGTGCGCATGCTGGGCAGGTCGTCGGCCCGGACCGCCGCGATCCACTCGAGGAGCCGCTCTCCCCGTAGCTGGGTGAGCATCTGCCCGAAGGAACGGACGTGCCCGGCGAGAGCGTCCAACTCGGGGCAGTGGGCCAGAACGGACTTCAGCTTCAGTCGCTCCTTCTCCGCCAGGGCGTCCGGGTGGGTCAGGATCCACCCGGAAACCGTCCTGGGCGACGGCGGCCGACCATTCGGTACGGCGTCCCGAAAGGGACGAAGGTACGCACGGACCGCCCCGCACCCACCGGCGTATACGGAGCGTGGATGCACCACAGAAGTTGAGCCAGAACCCGAGTTTCGGCGTCACTAGGGCACTTGCCAGGACAACATCGAGGTGCTCCTGGTGAAAGGTCCTGGTCATGCCGCAGATGTCCAAGGTCGAGCTCTACGCGGCGATCCGGCGTGATCACCGTGCCGGCATGAAGATGCGTGAGCTTGAGCGCAAGTACAACGTCTCGTGGAGGACGGTCCGTAAGGGCCGTGGATTCGGTCTGGCCGGAGCCCCGGAAGAAGCTGCCGCCGCGGCCGACTGCGCTGGATCCGTACAAGCCGGTGATCGACGAGATGCTGCGGACGGACCTCGACGCGCCGCGCAAGCAACGGCATACGATCACGCGGATCTTCCACCGGCTCATCGAGGAGCACAGCGCCAATGTGTCCTACCAGATGGTCCGGCGCTACGTCTCCGACCGGAAGCCGGAGATCCTCGCGGCCTCGGGCAAGGCCCCGATGGAAGCGTTCGTGCCGCAGACCCACCTGCCGGGCCACGAGGCGGAGGTCGACTTCGGTGACGTGACGGTGCGCCTGGGCGGCGAGTTGGTGATCTGCTATCTGTTCTCGCTCCGCCTGTCCTACTCGGGCAAGGCTGTCCACCGAGTCTTCGCCTCCTGCGGCCAGGAAGCCTTCTTCGAGGGGCACGTGCACGCGCTTCGCATGCTGGGCGGTGTCCCTCGGAGCAAGATCCGCTACGACAACCTGAAGTCGGCCGTCGCCCAAGTGCTGGGCCTGAACCGGGCCAGGGTGGAAACCGATCGGTGGATCGCCTTCCGCTGCCGGATGAGCCGTTCGAGACCGGCCGGCTGTTCACGCCACGGGTCGACCGCTACAGCCAGATCACCGTCCGCACCAACCGCTACTCGGTCCCGACCCGTCTGATCAGCAAGCGGGTGCGCGTCGTTCTGCACGCCTCTCACCTGGTGGTTTACGACAAGAACGTCGAGGTGGCCCGGCACGAGAGGCTGATCGCGAAGGGCAGCTGCCGACTAGACCTGGACCACTACCTTGAGGCCCTCATCCGCAAGCCCGGCGCTTTCCCCGGTGCCACGGCCCTGGAGCAGGCCCGGTCCGCAGGCAAGTTCACCCCGGTGCACGACGCCTGGTGGGCCCAGGCCCGCAAGGTTCACGGCGAACGGGACGGCACCCGGGCGTTGATCGAGGTGCTGCTGCTGAACCGGCACCTCGCCCACGAGCACGTGGTCGCGGGTCTGGCCACCGCGCTGCGGGCCGGAGCCCTGACCGCCGACGCGGTCGCCCTGGAGGCCCGCAAGGCCGCCCAGGCAGAGGACGAGCCAACCCTCGGCGCGTCCATCCCGGCGGTTTCCGGGCAGGCGCCGGCAACCGCCACATCCCTGCATGAGTGGCGGCTGGCACACCTTCCGCCGGACACCAGGCCGCTGCCGTCGGTGACCCCCTATGACCAACTGCTCCGAAGCCGCCGCACCAGCGGTGGCGACCAACGTGAGGGAGAAGCCCAGTGACCCTGCCCCGCCAGCGAGGCTTGACCGAGCAGGCCGCCGACGCCGCGATCGACACCGCCTGCCGCCTGCTTCGGCTGCCCTCGATCCGCAACGAGTTCACGGACATCGCCGACCGGGCGGTCAAGGACCAGATGACCTACCGGGGCTTCCTCGCCGAGCTACTGATGACCGAGTGCGACGACCGGGCCCGGCGACGCTCGGAACGACGGATCAAGGCGGCTGGCTTCCCGCGGGAGAAGTCGCTTCGGGCGTTCGACTTCGACGCCAACCCGAACATCGACGCGGCCACCGTCCACACCCTGGCCAGCTGCGAGTGGATCAAGAAGAGCCAGCCGCTTTGCCTGATCGGAGACTCCGGCACCGGGAAGTCCCACATGCTCATCGCCCTGGGCACCGAAGCCGCGATGAAGGGCTACCGCGTCCGCTACACCCTCGCCACCAAGCTGGTGAACGAACTGGTCGAAGCCGCCGATGAGAAGCAGCTCAACAAGACCATCGCCCGCTACGGCCGCGTCGACCTTCTCTGCATCGACGAACTCGGCTACATGGAACTCGACCGCCGCGGCGCCGAACTCCTCTTCCAGGTCCTGACCGAACGCGAGGAGAAGAACAGCGTCGCCATCGCCTCCAACGAGTCCTTCGGCGGCTGGACCAAGACCTTCACCGATCCACGCCTTTGCGCGGCCATCGTCGACCGCCTCACCTTCAACGGCACCATCATCGAGACCGGCACCGACTCCTACCGCCTCGCCACCACCCGAGCCCGAGCCGAAGAGGCCGCCACGGCCAGCTGAAAGGCTGTGAAGGAACTCCCTCTCTTGCCTCCACGGATAGCGGGTCAGCGCGGCATCGCCTGCCACCCGTGCGGGGAGTCAAGGCCGAATAGGCTGCCCCAGCACACCGAGCACCTGAAGGCGGACGGCAGGGGAGCACGTGGAACTGACAGAGCGCGAGCTGACCAACCCTTGGGAAGGCGTTCTGATTACTCCCGCGGCTGGCGCTGACGTCGGCGTTCTGGTCTTGGCGGGCTCCAGCGGACGCATCGAACGTGAGAGAGCGCGCATCCTTGCCGGGCAAGGCATCGCGACCTTGGCGATCCGCTGGTTCGGTGGGCCCGGACAGTCTCCGGGAATCTGCGAAGTCCCCTTGGAAACCTTCATCGACGCCGTCGATCTTCTCCATGCCGGCGAAGTGCGCCGCATCGGCATCCTCGGCGTCTCCAAAGGGGCTGAAGCAGCTCTGCTCACCGCAGTGCACGACCCGCGCGTGGACGTGGTGGTTGCGCTGTCGCCGACCTCGCGGGTCTGGTGCAACGTCGGACCAGGCCGCGACGGCGCACGGCTGCCTTACCGATCGTCCTGGACGTGGCGGGAGCAGCCGCTTCCCTTCGTGCCGATGGACGATTCCTGGACGGCCACACAACCGACCAGCGGTCCGGTCGCGATCCGCGGATGGTACGAACTCAGCGAGACGACCTTCAGCCATCTGGTTCCCCCAGCGGAGATACCTGTTGAGAAGGCCCAGGCTGATCTACTGCTTGTCGCGGGAGGCGACGACGCGATGTGGCCGTCCCTGCCCTTCGCTGAACAGTTGGCGCAACGTCGGCGTTCGGCCAGCGCCCAGGTGGAGCTGATCGCCCGCCACGATGCCGGCCACCGACCACGACTTCCGGGTGAAAGCCCGGCATCAGCCTCCCCGCAGTTCCAATACGGCGGCACACCCGAAGCTGACGCACTCCTGGGCGCGGCTGCCTGGCCACACATTCTCGACGCGCTTGGCAGCGGAGGCTGACAGACGGGCCTCTTTGCCGTTCTGACACCGGACGGTCCGGGCCGTCACATGCACTGACGTCATTTCTCGCGAACATTCATGAGACCCCGCACCGCGACTCGCTGCCCAAACGGCTGAACAAACGCTGCTGCCCAAACGGCTGAACAAACGCTGCTGCCGAAAGTGAACGAAGCCAGCGGTGTGCTGCCCGTAATCGTGGGCGTACTTGACGACCTGGTGAACGCCTTTGGCGAGGTAGCCCTTGCCGCTGTGGAGCCGCGCCGCCGGCCTCTCCTTCGAGGGGCCAGGCGGCTCCTCCCGCGTCCAGGCCGACAACGCACGGCGCAAGTTCCCCTGCGACACACGACACAGCACCGCGACCCGGTCCCGGGCAGCTGCGTTCAAGAGCACCTCGCTGCCGCCTCGAAGAACCCCGACCACGTCCTGCTGGCCATCCACTTCGGTAATCGCCGACAGCAGACTCCGCACGGTCAGGCCGTACCTGTCCGCGACCCGTTGCAGGAACGACAGCGTCATCCCACCCGGCAGGGATTCACTCAAAAGGCACCTGCGGCCAGCGACAATTCCCCACCCACCCCGTCCGCTTGTGACAGCGATCGTGCGTTGGCTCAGTCACGCAGGTGCCACACCTGCGCTCGGCGTCGGGTCAGTAGTCGAGGTCGAGGTAGTCGATGTCGTTGAGGGTGACATCGGAGAGCCCCATAGCGCGGCCTCCGCCGTCTTGGAAGTAGACCTCCTTGAACCCCTCGGCGATGATCCCCCGCATCTCCTGGTCGCCGGCACCGGCGTTGCGGGCGTCGAAGAGGCGCCCGGCGTAGGCCGCAGGGAGGTGCACAGTCAGCCGCCTCAAGCGTCCGTCATCGGTCGTGCCGACCGGTGCGGTGTACCCGAAGCGCGCCCTCGTCTCCACCGTGACCCCGGCCGCCGTGGCGGCCTGCTTCTGCCGGCGCTTGCGGACCTGGGGCTGCCAGCGGGCCCGCACCGCGTCGTCGATCTTCGCGGCGACGTCGGCGCGGGCGTGTTTGCGGGCGCCGCGGCGGTATCGGTTGACGGAATCAGCGGTGACACCGATCTCCTGAGCGACGGCCTTCGCACTGCCCAACTGCTTGAGCAGGTAGTTGATGCGGCCCTTGAGCGTCTTGGGCGGTTCACGGGTGAAGGCTTCCCTCTCGGCGCGCTCGATCGCGTCGTCGATCTCTCCCACGGCTCTACTCCCCGTCCTCGAGGACGGCGTCCCCGCCCTTGATGTGGCGGGCCGGGTTGAGGCCCTGCTCCATCAGGTCGACCGCCCACAGCATCGACTGGACGCCCTCCAGCTTCGCCAGCCCCGGCGTGGGCCCAAGGCGGAAGCCGCCGGGCTGCGGCTTGCCGCTGGCCGCGTAGGGCAGGAAGTCGAGCGGGCTTTCGCCGCGGCTGGGGTAGACAACGCAGTCGGACAGCACGGCGAGCGGGAACAGCCCGGTCATCCTCGACATGTTCAGCAGTTTGCGGTGCATGTTGACGCGGGCCTTGGAGATGACGGCGGCGCGGATGTCGGGGCGCCAGGACGGCCGCTCCAGCGCCGGCCACCGCTCACCCTCCTTGTAATGCCGTCCCTGGGGGCGCTCGCGGAGCTTACCGATGCCGCCCTTGACCGTGGCCTTGATCGCGGACAGCACGGCGGCCATCGCCGGATCGTTCTGCTTGTGCTGCTCCATCGCGGCGAGGAACGCCGGGTCGTCCAGGTCCTTGGTGACGCCGAGGTCGGCGAGGGTGTCGACATAGGCGGTCTTGAGACGGTCGTGCCACGGGTCCAGATACGCGCCCCTCTCGCGCCGCAGATACGCCTCGACCGGAGCCACGTCGCATCCGAGTTCCTGGGCGTAGGCGACGGTGTGGGTCTGGTACCAGGCCGGGCCCGTCGGTCGGCTGCCATCCGGGGTAAACGGACTGGGCAGACGCGGGTCCAGCTCGATGGGGGACAGGTCGACCAGCCACGAGCCAGGAATCTTCGGGTTGAACGTCGGGGCGTGGAAGTGGTCAGGCACGCTGAGGCCGACGACCAGACGGGCCGCAGCCGCCAGGAACGCCGTGTTGAGGTCCAGGCCGACCGCAAAGGGCAGCATGCATTCCTCATCACTGAGCGAGTCCACCGGCCGCACCCACTGGTACGCCTCCTCGTTGAGGAACCCGCCCGTCCAGCCGGAGTTGACGACGACGGGGTGCTCGGCGGTGGCCTCCGGCGGCGCCGGGTCCATCGGCTCCGTCCCCAGGGAGCCCGGGGCGAGGGCGGAGATCCAGTTCCCGGTCTGCGGATCGCGTTCCGGCTTCGTGGGCGGGCGCATGGCGGTCATCAGTTCCAGGCCCGAGACGGCTGTGGAGCCGCGCGGGGTGATGACCCGCTGGGCGTACACGCCCAGGACGCGGGCGATATCGGCCGGCTCCATGGCGGCAACACCGGGCCAGGCCCGCTCGTCGAGGGCATCCCACGACAGGATCGCCAACTGCACGCACTGCCGCTCCCGGCCCTGCGCCTTGCGGTAGATCCGCGCCCACGGCCCGAACCCGCGCTGCGTGAGCTGCCACTTCGCCTTCGCCACCTGCTTCACCACGGGGTGGCCCTCGGGCAGACGCAGGGAACGCCGCTGCTCGTGCCCCTCCAGGCGCTCGGGCAGCCCCAACTTCACCGCGGCCGCGGAGGTGAGCACGATCAAGGGGTCGGAGTCCTTGCCGTAGCGGTTGAGCTTTGCTGCGCCGAGGCCGGACTCGCGCAGCGTCCACTCCACGAGCTCCACCACGGTGGTGGCCGGGCAGTCCAGCACGATGCCGTCGACGCCGTACGCGGAGCCGTCGCCATCGAGCACGGCGAGTGGACCGTGCGGGAACCGCGGATCGGCTGCGGGCTGAGCTGATTTCCTCGCGACCGGACGATGCGATGCCGCAGCCGGCCGAGCGGCGGGACGTGCAGGCCCGGCGGCTGGAACGGCGGCAACCTGCGAGGCGTCTGCCAACTCCGCCTCCCACGCGACCGGTTCACGGGACGCCACCGCCGGTGTCGTTGCGGCAACCGAGCCCGCACCGTGTGCGGAATGCTTCGCCGCCCACCCGTCCAGCAGCCGCTGATAGGCGTCCAGACGCGGCGACTTCGGCTCCGAGCGGCCGTTCTCCCAGTTCTTCACCGACTGGGTCGTCGTCTTCAACGCGGTGGCGAGGCGGGCCTGCGTTATGCCAGCGGCCTCACGCAGCCGGGCACGCTCCGCCGGAGGCGGGAGATGCGGCTCCTCCTCCAGCAGTGCGTCGACGTTCGCGAACAGCTCTTCCTCAGATGCCATTAACTTGCACCTTCATGTCAGGACCAGAAGCGGCTTAACCACAAACTTAGCCCACCACTTAACCCTCACGTGCCCACTCCAATCCCAGCGCTTCGAGCGTGGCGAGCTTGTCGGCGGTGAGCTTCGCGCGCCTGCTCTTCTGATTCATAGCCCAGACCCCAAGCCGGACCGCGTACTCCTGGCCGTCGACGACGACCGCCTCTACGTGCCCCCTGGGGATAACCACAGAACCCGTGCGCTCCTTGTACTGGCCCAGGGCCCGAACACCCTTCTCGAAGGCACTAGATGGCGCCCTGGAGGACTTCGCGGGCCCAGCCTGCTCCGGCTGTTCCACGGGCGTGATGCCGAGCCGCTCCAGGAGCACACGCTGCCCGTCCTGAAAGCCCCGCCAGACAGCGGGCTGGCGCTGCCTGGCGAGCCACTTGCCGATGTCCATGCCGTGGACCGTGACGCCCGGCAGCACCTCGGCCCGGCCCTCCTCATCACCGACCAGCGCGCGCAGCGCGGCATAGTGCCGCTGCCAGGGCAGGGGCCAGGACGGGTTCCAGTACGCGTCCACGTCCTCCAGCGCCTGCTTCCACTCCGGGTGCCCCTCGAGCGCCCCGGGCCGGCGCAGATTGGACAGCCACTGCCCGATCGGCCGGTCCAGCATCGCCGCATCCCGCGGTGCGCACAGCGTCCAGTGCTCGTCGTAGTACGCCTTCGCCGCCTCGAGGTTCTCCTGGAACCGCTCGTCAGCGAGGTTCCACACCATGCCCAGGCCCTCCAGACGCCGCGCGCGCAGCCCGTTCATCTGCCCGGCCCCGTACGCCCGGCGCTGCTCCGCGATCCACTGCCCGAGCGGATACGGGCCCTCTTTGTGCCCGTATGGGACCCGGGCGTGCCCTTCCCGCTCGCGGTACGTCTTGAGCGCAGACCAGCCGCGCGCCCAGTCGAGCTTCTCAGTGTCGATCACGTTGAAGTCCACCCAGTTCGCGACCATCACCGGGTCCCGGGGAGCGGCAAAACGCAGCAGCAGACGGGTTTCCTCCCCGGAACCCTCCTCTTCCTCATCACCGATATGAACAGAAGGGGCCACGATCTCCTTCTGTGGCTCCTGCGGAATGGCCAGCAATTCCACGGCCTCTTCATCGTGAGCCCTAAGCCCCTGCAATACCTTGACCAACGGCCGGTACGAGCCGGAGGTGAACATGTCCTCCGGCTCCTCACCCGGCGAGAGGAACACCGGCACGATCAACGACGCCAGCTTCTTCTCGCCGGGCTTCTGCCGCAACGCGCGCCCGATCGCCTGGACGATGTCGTGCGGCGCGCCTTTCGGATCGAGGAGGGCCACGCAGTCCACGCTTCTGATGTCGACGCCCTCGCCCAGAACCTTGCAGTTGGAGAGCACGGCCCGCCGCGCGGTGGTACCGAACGAGCCGAGGACTCTCCGTCGTTCCTCGGGGACGTGGTCCCCGCACAGCCAGTCGGCCCAGATCTTCGCCGGATACGTCTCCGGCTGGTCCGCGTGCAGCCGCTTCGCGACCTTGCCCAGCCCCTTCGCATACGCCTCGGCCTCAATCCTCCGGTGATGGAAGGTGATGCAGGTGCTCAAATCGTTCTGCGCCATCGTGTGCAACAGCGCCGCCTGCAGGGCCCCGAGGCGCTGCCCGCGCACCTCCTCACCATGCCGACCCTCACCCATCAACCGCTCCGGGGTGACCTGTGGATCCCGCAACTCCAGCACGATGACCTGGTATCGCGCCAGCAACCCCCGGGAGACCGCCGAGGCCAGCGACAGCTTGTACAGCACCGGCCCGAACACGGTCTCATCGTCCATGGAGGCCGCCATCTCCTCGGGGAGCGGATCCCGAACCCCCTCCGCCACCTCCCAACTCGGCGGCCGCTCCTGCCAGATGCGCGGCGTCGCCGTCATGTACAGTCGACGCCGCGCCGGAACCACCGCCTGATCGTGGATCGCCGCCCACGCCTTGCCCATCGACCCCGAGGTGCGATGCGCCTCGTCGACCACCGCCAGGTCAAGCGGGGCGAGTTGCTGGCCATAGAGGCCCTCGAAGGCCTCCGCCAGCACACCGAGCGAGGCATACGTCGCGTAGAAGGTGACCGGCCCCGTCCCGTGCCACAGCGCCAACTGCACCGGGTTCGTGGTGCCCCGCACACCCAGGTCCCACAACTCCGGGTCATCCAGCGGCCCGCACACCGCGACCGCCGGCCCCTTGTGCCCCACGGAGGCCCACGCTTTGATCGTCTGGGCCAGGAGATCAAGCGTCGGGACGAGCACCAGGACGCGACCCTTGGGCACAAGCCGACGGGCCGCCGCAGCGGCGATAACGGTCTTTCCGGTCCCGCACGCCGCGTGGACCTGCCCGCGCAAGCCGCCCGCGAGAATGCCTCCCGACGGGATATCGAGGCCGCGTACGATGGCGGCAACCGCTTCGATCTGATGGTCGCGCAACTTGACGGCCATTTCCCGGACTCTCCTTTTCGCGGAACCGACGCGAAATCTAAAAGGGATTTTCCCGAGCGACACGAGCAGCTCGGGTGTAGTGCCTGATGCCAGACTCTACACAGTGCATCAACGTGATGCATCCACCTTGGTAGAAGATGCGCAGCGTCGAGCAGTCATGACCGAATAATGTGCACAAGGACGCGTCACCGTGTACGCTACTCGAAGCATTCTAGGAACTCTGTAACGGTGCTACACAGGCCGGGGGAGGGGTTCGGGTGGAGCGCAGCGGAACCCGTCACTGCGCGAGGCCGGCACCCTTTGAACCTGATGACCCGTCAAATCCTATGGCGAGGTACTGGCAGAGGATCCCAATCCCTACACAGGGCCGCACGCGATGCACCTCCCCTTGTAGCCAGCCCCAGTGATCGCGCTTGCGCGATCACTCCCTATTCGCGCTTGCGCGAATAGGGTCGTTTCCAGAATTCCGCTTGCGGAATTCATTCCCGCGCTGGCGCGGGAATCCGCGGCGCGCTTGCGCGCCGCGTCGTTCTATGCCCCGGCTTGCCGGGGCATTACCCGCTCCGCGGG